>CAWGCC010000046.1:57500-169222 GCA_963820965.1 uncultured beta proteobacterium
GGTTATGAGCCCGACGAGCTGCCAGACTGCTCCACCCCGCGACCGGTAGAGAGGCCGAATTATAGAGGGCCGCGAAGAGGTGTGTCAAACCGTTGTCAGCTAGCGAAGCTTGAATCGCGCCTCTAGATCCGCTCCGTCTCGCCGCTCCGCGGCTGCCAGACCATCAAACGCTTCTCGAGCGCGCCGACGATCCAGTCAAGCACGAGCGCGAACCCGGTCAGGAGCAGAATCCCGGCGAACACGGTGTTGATGTCGAACACGCCCTCGGCCTGATGGATCAGGTAGCCGACGCCTTCCGCCGATCCGAGGTACTCGCCGACTACCGCACCGACGAACGCCAGTCCGACTGAGTTGTGCAGGCTCGCGAACACCCAGCTCATCGCGCTAGGGAGGTAGACGTGGCGCAGTAGCTGCCGGGGCGACGCCCCCAGCATGCGGGCGTTCGCGAGCACTACCGGGCTGACTTCGCGGACGCCCTGATAGACGTTGAAGAAGACGATGAAAAACACGAGCGTGACGCCCAGCGCGACCTTCGAGGCGATCCCCAGCCCGAACCAAACGAAGAAGATCGGTGCCAAGATGACCCGCGGCATTGCGTTTAACCCCTTGATATATGGGTCAAAAATAGCCGAAGCGACAGGAGCCAGGGCAAGCCAGATCCCGATTGCTATCCCGAGCGCGGTGCCGATAGCAAACGCGAGCAGCGTCTCGATCAGGGTTACCCAGAGGTGGCGGTAGATCTCGCCGGAGGCAAACCAGGACCAGATCCGGGCGAGCACTTTCTGCGGCTCACCGAAGAAGAAGGCGGCCTTGTTCGCATCGTCGAAGTAGATCGGCGGCAGCAGCGTCGGGCTGGTCAGCACGTACCAGCCCACGAATACGATGACGAGTACCAGAACCTGGTATACGCGCAGGTTCCCGGCGCCGGGCGCGAGCACGGCCCGACGGCTAGCCTTGCCCTTGCTGCCGGGCATAGCCCTTCAGAACCTCCTCTTTCATGGCGCGCCAGATGCGGCCGTGTAGCTCGATGAACCGCGGCGCCAAGCGGATCTCGGAGACATCGCGCGGGCGCGGCAGATCGATCGGGAACTCGCCGATCGGCCGTGTCTCGGGACCCGCGGACAGGACCACGACCCGGTCGGAGAGCGAGATCGCCTCCTCGAGGTCATGCGTGATGAACACGACTGACTTCCGGTCGGCGGACCACAACTCCAGCAACTCGTTCTCCATGAGTTGCCGCGTCTGGACGTCCAGCGCCGAGAACGGCTCGTCCATGAGCAGGATCTGCGGATTCAGTATGAGCATCTGCGCGAGCGAGACGCGCCGCCGCATCCCGCCCGAGAGCTGATGCGGGTACCGGTCGCCGAACCCGCCCAGGCCCACGCGCCGCAGCCATTCCTCGCCCCGCTCCGCCGCCTCGCGCCGCGGGATGCCCCCGAACTCGAGCCCGGCGACGACATTCCCCAGCGCGTTACGCCAAGGCATCAGCCCTTCGGTCTGGAACAGGTAACCCGCATGCCTGTTGAGCCCCGTCAGCTGCTCGCCAAGCACCGTGACGGTCCCGGCCGACGGCTCGAGCAGCCCCGCCGCCACGTTGAGGAGAGTCGACTTGCCGCAGCCGGTCGGTCCGACGACCGAGACGAACTCGCCCGCGCCGACGAGGAGGGTCGTGTCTTTGACCGCCGTGTAGCGTTGAGAGCGGTCGTCGCGCGAGACGAAGGTGCAGGTTACATTCGCGAGCGCGAGCGCGGGCGCGGCTGCGCTCACTTGTACGTGGCGTTCGCCTTCTTCACGAACTCGTTCGTATAGGTCTCGGCGAGGTTGATCTCGGCGGGGTTGATCTTGGGGTTGTAGTCGGCGAGGATCTTCAGGGTCGCCTTCACCCCGGCGTCCGAGATCGTGCCGTCCTTCGAGAACGCCTCCTTCACCTTGTCGTACGCGAAGAGGTAGAGCGCGCGATCGCCGAGCAGGTAGGCCTCGGGGACGACTTTCAGCACGTCCGTGCTGCTCGCCTTCGCGAGCCACTTGTTCGCGCGGACGATTGCGTTCGTGAGCGCCTGCACGGTGTTCGGGTTCTCCTTCACGAACTTCGTCGGCGCATAAAGCGAGGCCGCCGGGAGCTGGCCGCCAAACGTCTGCTCGGTCCCCTTCACCGTCCGCCAGTCAGCGATCACCTTGATCGCGCCGTCCATCTCGAGCTTGGTCATCATCGGATCGGTGTTGGAGATCGCGTCGATCTGCCCGCTCTTCATCGCCGCGATCCCGCCGGCGCCGGTACCGACGCCGATGATCGCCACGTCGGTCGGCTTCAGCCCGTCGCGGGCGATGAAGTAGTTGAACAGGATATTGGTGCTCGAACCGGGCGCCGACACGCCGACCCTGAGGCCCTTCAGGTCCCGCGGCGACTTGTAGCTCGCCGCCTTCGCCGTGGCGATGCCCACCGAGATCTGCGGCACGCGCCCCATCTGCACGAACGCGATCAGCGCCTGCTTCTGCGCTTGCATGTTGATCGTGTGCTCGTAGGCGCCCGACACGACGTCGGCGCTCCCCCCGACGACCGCGCGCAGCGACTGCGCGCCGCCGGCGAAGTCGCTGATCTTGAGCTCGAGCCCTTCCGCCTTGAAATAGCCGAGCTGCTCGGCCACGGTGAGCGGCAGGTAGTACAACGCCGCCTTCCCGCCGACCGCCATGTGCACGTCCTTCCGCTCGAGCGCACCCTGCGCCCAGATGAGGCCGGGCAGCGCAGTGAGAGCCAGCGCAATCAGCGCCCGATGGGTTCCCGACATCGCTCCTCCAGGTTGTGGTCGTCGCCCTCGTCACGCTGGCCGCCGTTCGTAATACGCCTGGGCGAGCGTGCCCGGATCGACGAACTCGAGCTCTCCGCCGACCGGGATCCCGCGCGCGATGCGCGAGATCTTCAGGCGCGGGTTGCGCAGCATCTCGCCGATGTAATGCGCCGTCGCCTCGCCCTCATTCGTGAAGTTGGTGGCGAGGATCACCTCCTTCACGGCGCCTTCGGACGCCCGTGCAACGAGCTTGTCGAGGCCGATTTCCCTCGGGCCGACGCCATCAAGGGGTGACAGCCGCCCCATCAGCACGAAATACATCCCCTGATAGGCGAGCGTCTGCTCCATCGTGGCGAGATCGGCGGGCGTTTCGACCACACAAAGCAGCGCCGGATCACGCTTCGGCGAGGCGCACAACCCGCAGATCTCTTCCTCGGTGAAAGTGTTGCACCGCCCGCATCGACGCATCCTCGCGAGCGCGCGCCCGAGCGCGCTGGCGAGCCGCTGCGTCCCCGCGGGGTCGTACTGCAGCAGGTGATAGGCCATCCGCTGCGCCGATTTCGGCCCGACGCCAGGCAGGCAGCGGAGCGCATCGACCAGCTCCTCCAGGGCAGAGGCCGGCTTCATTCCCTAGAAGAGCTTCATTCCCGGCGGCAGCGGCAGGCCGGCGGTGACGCTCGCCATCTTCTCCTGTACCGTCGACTCGACGCGACGGACCGCGTCGTTCACCGCCGCGGCCACGAGGTCCTCCAGCATCTCCTTCTCGTCGCCGACCAGCGACGGATCGATGCTGACCCGCTTGACGTCGTGCCTGCAGGTCATCACGACCTTGACCATTCCGGCGCCGGCCTGGCCCTCGACCTCGATGGTAGCGAGCTCCTCCTGCATCTTGCGCATGTTGTCCTGCATTTGCTGCGCCTGCTTCATCAGCCCGGCGAGCTGTCCCTTGTTCATCATGATCTCGTCCCTTCTCCGACCGGCTTCACCGATTCGACTGTAGCGTCGAATCCAGCGACCAGCTCCTGCACGAACGGGTCGGCGTCCATCCGCGCACTCGCCGACTCCTCACGCGCACGGCGCTCGCTCTCCGCGATCGCCGCCGCACTTCGGCCGTTCACCACTCCCACCCTTACAGTGAGCGCGACCGGCCGTCCGAAATGATCCGCAAGCGCGGCCCTGAGCTTGTCCACATACCCCTTGTCCGCAAGCGCGCGCGACTCGGGTCCGACCGCCAGCTCGAGCGCGTCCGCCTCGAATGCAACGAGCTCGCTCCGTTCGGCGAGCTGCTTCGCCGCGCCGGTGACCCGCAACGCCCGGGCCACGGCGGGCCAATCGGCGACGCGTGCGGGACGGGCCCCCCGCGGGGCAGGTGCCGCGCTCTCGTCGCGGGCAACGCGGGGCGTGGGGCCGGCGTTCGCGACCTCGCCCGGCTCGTCAGGCGCGAACGCGAGCATCCGCATCAGCGCCATCGTGAAGCCGGCGTACTCGTCCGGCGCGAGCGGGAGGTCGTGGCGGCCCTGAACCGCGATCTGATAGTAGAGCTGCACGTCTTCCGGATCGATCGCGCGCCCGAGCGCGACAATGCGGTCGCGCTCGGGCGTGTCCTCCGAAACTGCGTCCGGGGTCAGCTGGGCAAGCGCCACGCGATGCAGGATCCGCGCGAGTTCCCCGAGCGCATTCTCGAACGACAGGCTGCGCGCCTCCATGCCGTCGGCGATTGCGAGCACCGCGGCCGCATCGTGGCGCCCCAGCGCCTCGAGCGCATCGAGCAGATGACCCGTGTCGACCGTGCCAAGCATCGCACGGACGCTTGCTTCCGCGAGATTCCCGGCCGAGTACGCGATGGCCTGGTCGACCAGGCTGAGCGCATCGCGCATGCTGCCGCGCGCCGCGTGCGCCACGAGCCGCAGCGCGGGACCCTCCGCCGGCACGCCCTCCTCTCCCAACACGCGCTCGAGATGCGCCGCGATCGCCGTCGCCGGCATCTGCTTCAGGTTGAACTGCAGACAGCGCGAGAGCACGGTGACCGGGATCTTCTGCGGATCGGTCGTGGCGAGAATGAACTTGATGTGCTCCGGCGGCTCCTCGAGCGTCTTCAGCATCGCGTTGAATGCCGAGTTCGAGAGCATGTGCACTTCGTCGATCACGTAGACCTTGAACCGCCCGCGCGTTGGTGCATACACCGCGTTGTCGAGCAGCTGCCGCATCTCGTCGACCCGGGTGTTGGTCGCCGCGTCGACCTCGATCAGGTCGACGAAACGGCCGGCGTCGATCTCCAGGCATGCCGAGCACACCCCGCACGGCGTGGCGGTGATGCCGGCCTCGCAGTTGAGCGCCTTCGCGAGGATGCGGGCGAGCGTCGTCTTGCCGACGCCGCGCGTGCCGGTGAAAAGGTAAGCGTGATGGAGCCGCTGCTGCTCGAGCGCGTGCGTCAGCGCCCCGACGACGTGCTCCTGCCCGACCATCGCCGCGAAGTTCCGCGGTCGCCATTTGCGGGCGAGCACCTGGTAAGCCATAAGACGATTTTAGCAGCGCGGGTGGTGCGCGAGGTAAGCCCGTTTCCCCTCTCCGCCAGTTGGAGAGGGGAACGGCGTGCGCTCTGCGGCTTCGCCGCCGCGCGCGTGGGGTTGGCGAGCCTTACCCCCGGCACTTGCAGTAAGTAGCTGTGGCTGCTTCCTTCCGGACCTGACCAGATTCACCACGCTGCAATGCGGGGAGGCCCGCCATTGATCGTGAGCCGACTCGAACTCGACGGGCGCGAGTCTAGCACGCGTCCTCGACCTCACCCGGCAGATTCGGCCTTCGCCGGTGCGCGCAGCGTGTACGGCGGCTTCAGCTTCTCCGGCAGCACGCGCCCCATGCGAGCGCGATGGCCGAGATGGTGCGCGAACTTCGCGCCAGCGATGACGGTCGCCCTCTCATTCCCGCTTCGCGGCGCGATGCCGGTCAGCACGATCTCGCGCTTCGCGGTGACAGCGACCGCCAGGAGCTTTTCGCCCTCTTCAAGTCCCATCACGATCACGCCGCGACCGCGTGCGAGGGTGCGCAGCTCTGCTGCTTCGAACGCCAGCATCCGGCCCTGCTCCGACACCGCCACGACGATGTTGTCCGGCGCCTCATCGCAGATCACGGGCTCGAGCGGCGTCTCGCCCTCTTCGAGCGTCATGAACTCGCGACCGGCCCGACGGTTCGACGTCATGTCCGCGAGCTTGGTGAAGAATCCATAGCCGCCGGTCGACGCAACCAGCACGTTCGTTTCCGGCTTCCCGCCGACGCCGAACATTATCTTGCCGCCTTCCTGCACCTCGACGAGCGAGGAGGCCGGCGCGCCGTCGCCGCGCGCCGACGGGAGCTGCGCCGCGTCGACCGTGTACGCACGACCATTCGAGTCCAGGAACACGACCGGGTCGACGGTTCGGCACTCGATCAGCGCGCCGAGCACATCGCCTTCCTTGAACGACAGCCCCGACGGGTCCACGCCCCACCCCTGGCGCGCCCGCACCCAGCCGTTCTTCGAGAAGATCACCGTGACCGGTTCGTCGATGACCGGGGTTTCGACGATCGCCTTCTCCGATTCCTCGATCCGGGTGCGGCGCTTGTCGCCGAAGGTCTTGACGTCCGCCTCGATCTCCTCGATCACCACCTCCTCGAGCGCCTTCCTGCTGCCGAGGATCTTCTCGAGTCCCTTGCGCTCCTTCTTGCGTTCCTCGAGCTCCTGCTCGATCCGGATGTGCTCGAGCTTTGCGAGCTGCCGCAGCCGGAGCTCGAGAATGTCGTCGGCCTGGCGGTCGCTCAGCTTGAACGCTTTGATGAGATCCGTCTTGGGGTCGTCTGCATTGCGGATGATCTTGATCACCTTGTCCACGTTCAGCAGGACGATCATCCGCCCTTCGAGAACGTGGATCCGGTCGAGCACCTGCTCGAGCCGGTGCTTCGTGCGCCGCGTGACGGTGGCGAAACGGAACTCGAGCCACTCCGCGATCGCGTCCCGCAGGTTCTTCCCCGTCGGCCGGCCGTCGAGCCCGACCATTACCAGGTTGATCGGCGCGTTCGTCTCCAGGCTCGTCTTGGCCAACAGGAAGTTCGCGAACTCCTCCTCGCCGATCTTCGAGGTGCGCGGCTCGAATACGAGCCGGACCGGATGTGCCCGGTCGGACTCGTCGCGCGCCCGCTCGAGCAACGAGAGCGCGAGCTGCTTTTCCCGTGTCTGCTCCGGCGTGAGCGACTTCTTGCCCGGCTTCGGCTGCGGGTTGGTGATCGTGTCGATCTCTTCCAGGACCTCGCGCGCCGAAGCGCCGGGGGGCAGTTCGGTCACGACCAGCTGCCACTGGCCGCGGGCGAGGCGCTCGATCGTCCACCGCGCGCGCACGCGGACGGAGCCGCGCCCGGTCTGGTAGGCCTCCTTCATCTCGGGGCGCGGCGTGATGATCTGGCCGCCCCCAGGGAAATCCGGGCCCTTGATGTGCTTCATCACGCCGGCAAGCGAGAGCTCCGGGTCGCGAATCATCGCGATCGCCGCTTGCGCGACTTCGGTCAGGTTGTGCGGCGGAACCTCGGTCGCCATGCCGACCGCAATGCCGGAGGCGCCGTTCAGCAGCAGCACCGGCAGGCGCGCTGGCAGAATCGCTGGCTCGTTCGTGCTGCCGTCGTAGTTGGGGATGAAGTCGACCGTTCCCTGGTCGAGCTCCGCGAGCAGCACTTCGGCGAACCTCGTCAGACGCGCCTCGGTGTACCGCATCGCCGCCGGGTCGTCGCCGTCGCGCGAGCCGAAGTTGCCCTCGCCGTCGATGAGCGGATACCGCAGCGTGAAGTCCTGGGAAAGCCGCACCAGGGCGTCGTACACCGACGCATCGCCGTGCGGATGGAACTTGCCGAGCACGTCCCCGACGACGCGAGCGGACTTCTTCCGGGGCGTACCCGACCGGCCGCCCATGTCCCACATCGCGTAGAGGATGCGCGCCTGCACCGGCTTCTGCCCGTCGCCGACGCGCGGCAGCGCGCGATCCTTGACGGTCGCGATCGCGTACTGGAGGTACTGCGTCGAGGCGTACCGGCCGAGCGGCAGGCTGTCGCCGAGCTCGCCCGCGAGCGGCGCGAAATGGGGCGGCAAGCCGCCGGCGCCGCCGCCCGCGGCGTGCTTCGGCGCCTTCGTCACCGCCTGCTTCGCCGCCGACGTCTCGCCGACGCCGTCGAAGAGATCCTTCTGGTTGCCCATATCGCGTTTGCTACGAGATGTCCGCATCGACCAGGTTGCCGAAGGTCTCCATCCATTCGCGCCGCTGTGTCGCGTTCTCGCGCGCCATCATCATGTTGAACGTCTCGCGATCGGCCTCGAGCATACCGTCCTCGACCCGCACCGGCAGCATCCGGCGAGTGTCGGGGTTGAGCGTCGTCTCCCATAATTGCTCGGGGCTCATCTCGCCGAGTCCCTTGAACCGGCTCACCGTCCACGAGCCGTCCTTCACCCCCTCGTCGACGAGCTTCTCCTCGATCGCCGCCAGCTCCTGCCTGTCGAGCGCGTACAGCTTGCGGGCCGGCTTGCCCTTACCCTGCCCCGGGACATCGATGCGGAACAGCGGCGGCTGGGCGACGAACACGTGGCCGCGCTCGATCAGCCGCGGGAAGTGCCGGAAGAAGAGTGTCAGCAGCAGCACCTGGATGTGCGCGCCGTCGACATCGGCGTCGGCGAGAATGATCAGCTTCTTGTAGCGCAGGTTCGAGAGATCGATGTCGTCCTCCAGCTTGTGGTGGTCGACCCCGATCGCGAGCGCGATCGCCTCGATCTCCTTGTTGGAGTACAGCGTGTCGGCGCTGTCCTGCCAGGTGTTCTTCGGCTTGCCCTTGAGCGGCAGCACCGCCTGGAACTCCTTGTCGCGCGCCTGCTTTGCCGAGCCGCCCGCCGAATCGCCTTCGACGATGAAGAGCTCGTTGCGGTCCGGATCGTCCGACGCGCAGTCGGTAAGCTTGCCCGGCAGCACCGCGACGCCCGAGATCTTGCGGCGTTCAACCTTCTGCGCCGCTTTCGTCCGCGCGAGCGCCTGGCGGATCACGAGCTCCGCGATCCGCTTGCCCTCGTCCACGTGGGTACTGAGCCAGAGCTCGAGCGGATCACGCACCATCTGCGCGACGAGCTTCACCCCGTCGCGCGAGATCAGCTCGTTCTTCACCTGCCCCTTGAACTGCGGATCGAGCATCTTCACCGCGAGAACGTAGCAGGCGCGCGACCAGACGTCCTCGGGGACGATCTTCAGGCCCCGCTGTCCCATGGCGTGGTGATCGATGAAGTTCCGGATCGCGCTGTACACGCCCTCGCGCAGGCCGGAGACGTGCGTTCCGCCGATGCGGGTCGGGATCATGTTGACGTAGGACTCGGCGACGACGTCGCCCTCCGGCGTCCAGGCGATCGCCCACATCGCGCCTTCGCCCTCGGCAAAGCTGTCCGACTCCGACTGCGCATCGATGTAGCGCTCGCCGAAGAAAGCCTCGGCGACCGGATCGAGGCCGCCGATGGCGGAAGCGAAATAACCCTTGATCCCCTCCGGGAAGTGCCAGGTCTGGGTCTCGATCTTGCCCTTCTTCTCGACCCCGAGCGTGAACTTGACCCCGGGGAGCAGCATCGCTTTCGCGCGCAGCAACGCCGCGACGTCCGCGACCACGATCTGCGGCGAGTCGAAGTACTTCGGATCCGGCCAGAACCGCACGCGCGTGCCGCTCTCGCGCGGAGCCGCAGCGCCGATCTTCTTCAGCGGCTCCTTGACCTTGCCGTTGTCGGCGAAGATAAGCCGATGCCGCGCACCGTCCCGCGCGATCTCCACTTCGACCCGCTTCGCGAGCGCGTTGGTCACGCACACGCCGACCCCGTGCAGGCCGCCCGCGATCCGGTAAGCCGCGTCCTTGTCGGTCTTCCGGAACTTCCCGCCCGAGTGGAGGGTGGTGAAGATCACCTGCACCGCCGGGATCTTCTTCTTCGGGTGGATGTCGACCGGGATCCCGCGCCCATCGTCGATCACCTCCGCCGAACCGTCCTCGTACAGCGTCACCGAGACCTTCTGCGCGAACCCCGCGAGGCCCTCGTCGGCGGCGTTGTCGATGACCTCGACCAGTGCGTGATTCGGATTGACCGGGTCGGTGTACATCCCCGGCCGGTGGAGGATCGGGGAGAGATCTTCGAGGATCTCGATGTCTTCGGCGCTATAGGCCCTGGATTTCGTTGCCATTTTCGAGCGCACCCCTAGATGTTGGGGGTCTGTTGGGCGGCGATGATACCCCCGGACGGCTGGGGAGGCGAGCGCCGCAGTTGGGACGAGCGCCCCCGCGTGCCGTTTTTCACAGCCGTGCGAGTATCGTTCCCGCCCCGATGCCCTCTGCCGCAGACGACTCCAGCCCGCTCATCGACTGGCAGGACGGCCAGCCAGTATCGCGCCGTTTCGGCGACGTCTATTTCTCGCGCGACTCCGGTCGGGAAGAGACCCGCCACGTCTTCCTCGAAGGCAACCGCCTGCGGGAGCGCTGGGCGGGGCTCGCGCCGCGCGCCCGGTTCACGATCGGCGAGACCGGTTTCGGCACCGGCCTCAACTTTGCCTGCACATGGGCGCTTTGGGACGAACTAGCCCCCCCGGACGCCCGGCTCCGCTACGTGAGCGTCGAGCGGCACCCATTAGCCCCTGCCGATATCGCACGCACCCTCGGGATGTGGCCCGAGCTCGTTCCCCGCTGCAACGCGTTGCTGGCACAGTGGAGCGAACTCCCGCCCGGCTGGCATCGGTTCGTGCTCGGCGGCGGGCGGGTGTTGCTCACCATCCTCGCCGGCGATGTGCGCACCATCCTGCCGCGATTGGACGCGAGGGTCGACGCATGGTTCCTCGATGGCTTCGCGCCGGCGAGGAATCCCGAGATGTGGCAGCCGGACGTGCTTGCCCGAGTCGCGGACCTTTCCGCTTCGGGTGCCACCTGCGCAACGTACACCGTCGCCGGCGAGGTTCGGGACGGCCTGGAAGCCGCAGGCTTCGCGATCGAGAAGACGCGCGGCTTCGGCCGCAAGCGGGAAATGCTGCGAGGCGTGCTCGGCACGCGGCGCCGCTCGGCATGGACCGGCCCGTGGTTCGCTCGCCCCGTCCATCGCATCGTGGAACGGGAGGCGATCGTGATCGGCGCCGGCCTAGCCGGCACGTCGACCGCGGCAAGTCTTGCCGCCCGCGGCTGGACCATCACGCTCCTCGACCGCCACGAGACGCTCGCCGCCGAGGCCTCGGGCAATCCGCAGGGCGCGCTCTACGGTCGCCTCTCCCCTCACGCCACGGCGCTCAGCGAGCTCACCAAGATCGGGCTCGAGTACACGGCACGGAGCCTGCCGGCGCTCGGCCTCGAACGCGGCGTGGACTTCGATCCCTGCGGCGTGCTGCAGCTCGAATACGACGAGTCCGAACGAGTGCGCCAGTCGCGGCTTGCCGATCAAGACTGGCCCGCCGGGTTCCTCGCCAGGCTCGATCGGGCGGAAGCGTCCGCCCGGGTCGGGATCGCAATGCCTTCCGGCGGCCTCCTCTTTCCGCGCGCGGGGTGGGTGCGTCCGCCCGTCCTCTGTCGCGCGCTTGCAACGCGGCCTTCCGTCCGGCTCACCCTCGGCCGCGCAGCCGTCAACCTTCGACGGTCGGGGTTCGGTTGGGAAGTGCATGATGAAGCAGGCCCGATCGCGAGCGCGCCGTTCGTGGTGATCGCGGTGTCCGGCGCGTCGGCCACTTTCGCCGAAACCGCCCATCTTCCGCTCCGCCTGATCCGCGGCCAGCTCACCCTGGTTCCGGAATCACCGGGGAGCCGTCCGCTGAGGACAGTCCTGTGCGGCGAAGGCTATATCGCACCCGCCATCGACGGCGCGCACAGCCTGGGCGCAAGCCATAAGTTCAGGGACCCCTCGACCGGCGTGACCACCATCGAGCACGCGGAAAACCTAGCGAAGCTTGCCCGCCTCGCTCCGGCGCTCTATGCCGCGCTCGGCGGTGACCAACTGGACCCGGGGCGGCTCGCCGGCCGGGCGGCGCTGCGGTGCTCGAGCCCCGACTACTTGCCCATCATCGGTCCGGTCGTCGACGCGACGCGATTTACCGCAGCGTACGCGCGGCTGTCGTACGACGCGACGCTGGAGCTCGATGCGCCTGCGCCCTGGCTCGACGGGCTCTACGTGAACACCGCGCATGGCTCGCGCGGACTCGTCACTGCGCCGGTGTCCGGCGAGCTGCTCGCGGCCTACCTCGACGACGAGCCGGCGCCACTGCCGATCTCGGTGATGCAAGCGGTGCATCCGAGTCGCTTTCTCCTGCGCAGCCTGATCCGCGGACGCGCCTAGGACTTGGCCGGTACCGGGATGTGCTTCGCCAACTCGAGCTTGGCGATCGCGTTACGGTGGACCTCGTCGGGCCCGTCGACGAGCCGCAGCACGCGGTTCCAGGCATACATCCATGCGACCGGGAAATCGTCGCTCACGCCGCCGCCACCGTGCGCCTGGATCGCCCAGTCCATCACCTGCTGCGCGACGTTCGGCACGTAGACCTTGATCATCGCGATCTCGGCGCGCGCCTGCTTGTTGCCGACGGTGTCCATCATGTACGCCGCCTTTAGGGTCAGGAGGCGTGCCGCCTCGATCATCGTCCGCGACTCGGCGATGCGCTCCTGCGTCACGGTGCGCTCGGCGACGGGCTTGCCGAAGGTGACGCGCGACAGCGTCCGCTTGCACATCAGCTCCAGGGCCCGCTCGGCTGCGCCGATCGCCCGCATGCAGTGATGAATCCGGCCCGGCCCGAGCCGGCCCTGCGCGATCTCGAAGCCGCGCCCCTCGCCGAGCAGGATGTTGGCGACCGGGACGCGGACGTTCTCGAACAGGGTCTCGGCGTGGCCGTGCGGCGCGTCGTCGGCGCCGAAGATCGTGAGCGGCCGCACCACCTTCACGCCAGGCGTGTCGCGCGGAATGAGGACCATCGACTGCTGCTGGTGCCGTGGGCCCTCCGGGTTGGTCTTGCCCATGAAGATGAAGATCTGGCACCGTGGATCCATCGCCCCCGACGACCACCACTTGTGGCCGTTGACCACATACTGGTCGCCGTCACGGACGATGCTCGAGCGGATGTTGGTCGCGTCCGACGAGGCCACCTCGGGCTCGGTCATCGCGAAGCAGGAGCGGATCTTCCCTTCCATGAGCGGCTTGAGCCATTGCTCCTTCTGCGCCGGCGTGCCATAGAGGATGAGCGTCTCCATGTTGCCGGTGTCGGGCGCGGAGCAGTTGAACACCTCGGGCGCCCAGAAGACGCGGCCCATGATTTCGCAGAGGGTCGCGTACTCGACGTTGAGCAGATCGCCGCCATGCGCCTTCGGCAACCACAGGTTCCACAGCCCCTGCGCCCGCGCCTTTGTCTTCAGCTCCTCGATCAGCTTCGTCGGCGTCCAGCGCCGCCCCTGTCGCGTGTTTTCCTCGATCTCGTCGAAGTACCGCCGCTCGTTCGGGTAGATGTGATCGTCGATGAACCGCCGCAGCTTCTCCTGCAGCGGTTTCACCTTGTCCGAGTACTCGAATTCCATGCAGCCGTCCCCCGTTTTCGTTGTCCGTGGCGGTATTGTCGTCCAGATGCGGCGCGCGCGGGCGCCGCTAGAATGACGCCGTTGCGAAGGGAGCGAGGTCCATGGCGACGACGACGGTTTGCATCCTCCACCCGGGCGAGATGGGCGCCGAGGTCGGCGCAGCAGCGCGCGGCGGCAGCGCCCGCGTGCTCTGGGTGTCCGCGGGTCGCGGCGACGCGACTCGGGACCGCGCCGGGGCGGCGGGGCTCGAGGATGCCGGCTCGCTAAAGGCGGCGCTGGACCCGTCCACCATCGTGCTCTCGGTCTGCCCGCCTCATGTGGCGCTGGACGTCGCCCGCAATGTGGCCGCCAGCGGGTTCCGCGGCGTTTACCTCGATGCGAACGCGGTCGCGCCGGAAACCTCGCGCCGCATCGGCGGTGTCGTCGAAGCGGGCGGCGCGACCTTCGTGGACGGCGGGATCATCGGGCCGCCGCCGGCCAAGCCCGGAACCACGCGGCTTTACCTGTCGGGACCTGCTTCGGCCGACATCGCAGCGCTGTTCGCCAGCACTCCGCTCGAAACGGTGGTGCTCGAGGCGCCGGTCGGCGCCGCTTCCGCGGTCAAAGCCTGTTATGCCGCCTGGACCAAGGGCACTGCGGCGCTACTGCTGTCGGTTCGAGCGCTTGCCCGCCACGAAGGTGTCGACGCGGCGCTGGCGGCCGAATGGAAGATCTCCCAGCCCAATCTCTTCGCGCAGCTCGACCGTGCGGTTTCGAACTCCCGCAAGGGCTGGCGCTGGATCGCCGAGATGGAGGAGATCGGCGCGACGTTCGATCGTGCTGGCATCCCGGATGGCTTTGCGCTGGCGGCGGCCGAAGTGTGCCGGAGACTGGAGCCGTTCAAGGACGCGCGCGGAACCACGATCGACGCAGTCGTGGATTCGCTGCTGGGCGACAAGAGCGCTCCGTGAGGGGCGTCTTCGCGCGTGTCGTCAGCGCCGCAGGCCGTCGAGCAGCTCGCGCGCCTGTGGGTTGTCGGGGGCGAGCATGACGAGCTGCTCCGCCCAGCGGGTCGCGGCGGCCCGGTTGCCGCGGTCGCGCTCGAACGCGGCGAGCGCCTGCACCAGCGCCTGATCGCCTGGCGAGCGCCGCTGAGCTTGCTCGAGGACCGCGATCGCTTGCGGGACCTTCCCCGAACTGTGCAGCGCGACCGCGTACACATAAGCGTACCGCGCGCTGCCCGGCGCGAGCTGCGCCGCCTTCGCGAACTCGGCGACCGCGTCGCCGATGCGCTTCTGCCGCACCAGAGTTAGACCGAGCGCATGATGCAGCGTCGCATCCCCTGGCGCGCGCGCGAGGGCGTCGCGCAGTGCCCGCTCTGCGTCGGTCTCGCGGCCGAGCGCCCGGTAGAGATCGGCCAGGTTCACCGCCGCCGGCACGAACGCGGGATCGAGCGCGAGCGCGGCCTGCAGTTCCTTCTCGGCGCCGGCGCTGTCGCCGCGCTCGGCATTGAGCATCCCGAGGTTCGAGTGCGCGTCGGGACGATCCGCGTTGAACTGCTGCGCGGCGACGTACTCCGCGAGCGCGCTTGCGAACGCTTGCCGATCGGCAGCCGTCGAGCCGTTGCTCGGCCGGGCCGGCGAGCGCGCGGGCCGCCTCCATGCGGACGCTGCGCACCGGATCGACGAGCAGTCGCGCGAGCAGCTGCGCTTTCACGGCCGGATCGCCTCCGGCCAGCGCGCCGACCGTCGCGCTGCGGACCAGCGCGTCGGGATCGTTCAGCGTCTGCCGCATGAGGTCGTGCGTGACGGGGCTCGGATCGGATGCCAGGCGCGCGATCGCGCTCGCGCGCGCGATCGCCGGCTGCTCGGCGTTTCGCACCACGTCGCGCAGCAGCTGGGTCGCGCCCGCGGCGCCGGTCGCATCCGCATGGAAGGCTTCGGCATAGCGCTGGTGGCCGGCGGGCACGTGGCCGTACCACTTCTCCACCTGCGCAGCCGCCCACGCCGGCTGCTTGTCCGCGTGGCACTGGTTGCACGCGTTCGGGAGCCCGAGCTTCACCGAGAGATCGGGGCGCGGGATGCGGAAGCTGTGATCGTGGCGCGGGTCTACCAGCATGTAGGTCGTCGCCGGCATGTGGCACGACGCGCACGCGGCGCCTTTCGATCCGGCCGGGTGGAAGGTGTGCTGCGGCCCGTCGTACTTGGCAGGCTGCGTGGCACTGCGAGCAAACGAGGTTGCCGGGCACACGCAGCTTGAGCGAATGCGGGTCGTGGCAGTCGCTGCACGTGACCCCCTTCGCGAACATCCTGCTCTGCAGAAACGAGCCGTAGTTGTACACCTCGTCGCGTTGCTGCCCGTCGCGTCCAGTACAGTCCCTCATCGAGCAGCGCCGGACGGTAGGCGTCGGCGAGCGGCCGGCCGTGCACGCCGTCGTCGCTGACCTGGCCGCGACGCGCATGGCACCGCGCGCAGGTCTCGATCTCGCGCACGCCGGCGCGCGGCGCGCTGCGCGCCGCGTTTCCCGACGTCACGTCCATGATCCAGCTCACCCCGCGCCGCTCGTCGAGTGCCACGGGCAGTCCCTTGCCCGCCCCGGCGAGGCGCTGCCAGTCGCCTTCCTTCTTTGCCCACGCGAGGTGGTTCGACGCCGGGCCGTGGCACGCCTCGCAGGAGACGTTGATCTCCGACCACTTCGTGTCGAAGCGACGGGTCTCCGCGTCGTAGTTCTTCCGCAGGTTCGTCGAGTGGCAGTCGGCGCACTGGTAGTTCCAGTTCTGGTCGATGCCGGTCCAGTGCTGCGGGTCGCCCGCCTTCAGCCTGCGGCCGGGGTACAGGTGGAACCACCGCTGCCCGCCCGCAGCCTTGGGGCGCGAGTCCCACGCGATGCCGAACGCCTGCAGGCGCCCGCCGGGCAGCTCGATCAGGTACTGCTGCAGCGGCGTGACCCCGAACGTGAACTTGAGCTCGAAGTCGGCGAGCTTCCCGTCGGGGCCGTCGGTGTTGACGAAGAACTTGCCGTCGCGCTTGAAGAAGGTCGACGTGACGCCGGCGGAGGAGAACTTCGCGTTGGCGAAATTGCCGAGCACGGATTTCTCGTCGGCCACCTGCATGGCGAGGTCGTGGTGCGAGCCGCTCCAAGCGGCATGCTCGTTCGCATGGCACGAGGTACAGGTCCGGCCGCCGACGTAGGTGGCCGCGGGGAGCGCCGCCACGTTAGTAGGCACCGCTGCGGAAGACGTCGCGGGCGGCGGGCTCTTCCGATCGGCGAGCCCGACGTAGGTGATGGTCGCGACGACCGCGAGGACCACCGCGCCGAGTGCGATCCACTTGCCCCGCCCCGCCCATGTCGAGCCCGCCGGCGGGGCGGGCCCCGTCGCGGGGACGGAGGGGTGCCGCGCTTTCGCCTTGCGGCGCGCATCGCGTTTCTTGCTCAATTGAAGCGGCGTCGGAGCACGGTGAGATCAGGACGGGCCGCAGGATGGCATCGGCTTCCGGGATCTCCGTGTTCCCGCGCAGTGTGCCGATACTTCACCGCGGACCCAGGGACGCGCTACTCGCGGCGTTGCTGCGCTTGCCGATCGCGCGTGATCCATCTCCCGATCAACCCGCCGGTCGGCCCAGGCATCACGACGAAGGCGTCCCTCTGCTCCCCGGCGCCGAGCCTCACGAGATCGGGGCGGTCGCCCGCGAGCCCCAGCTCGAGGCCACGCGACCAACGTCCGCCGGTCGTCTCCTGATAGCGCACGCGGTTTGCGAATCCGAGCAGGTCCCCTTTGGCAACGGTAACAGCGTGAACCCGGTCCTCGCCCGCGGGCGCGAGCAAGACGGCCAGGACGAAAGTCGTCCACCCTCCGCCGCCTGGTTGCAGGGGGATCTTGTGCAGCAGTCGCCCATCCTTGAGCACCAGGACCTGCGGGGGGTCGGTGCCGACCCGCACCGTTCGCTGCTCGGACCCTAGGATGGTCCTGCGCACGTCAACTGGCCAGCCTAGCGCAAAGAGCGGCTCGCTGGCCGCGCCTTCGGTAAACCCATATCTGCGACGATTCAGCAGGCTCAGCGGCCGGCCGCCCACCGTGTCGACTTCCGCCAGGCCCGGCAGGCCCGAGTCTTCCCGCAACTCCCAGAGATCCACGGCGCGAACCGGCTCGGCCGCTCCGACGCCCTCGGGCAACCGGAACGACGCGGCCCTGACGAGGCGCCGCTGAATCGACGCGTCGAGCGGGCCATCGGCCTCGTACCACACGTGGGCAACCTGCCCGCGGTCGCCGACGATCTCGGCGCGCCCGACGGCCCACGCCGAGTCGCGCTCGAGCACGGTGCGCACTCTCCAGCGGTCGCCCTCGAAGGAGTAGAGCACGAGCTTCCTGCCCTGTAGAGGGCCTACTACGCCGACTGGGTCCCAGGGGCCCCGCTCGCTACTCTCGGGGAACGCCGGATCGAACGTTCCGAGACAGAGCGCCTGCTCGCCAGCCAGCGCAAGACGCTCACAGCGGCCGGCCGGCCCGACGGTCCGGCCCGCTGCGGACACCCGCAAGTAGACCTCCGGTAGGAGGACGTGAATCATGCCAGTTGGGCTCACCGCGATGTCAAACGCGTCCCGAGGGTCGACCTCCCCCAAGTCGGTGGCTACGACCGATCCGTCCGGGCGGACCGCCAGGTGGAGGAGTCGCCCTTTTTCGGTAAGCACCGCGACGTGGGCGACGTTGACAGCGTCGACTTGGACGCGCACCGCGACCACCGGCTCGCGCACGAGGCCGACTTCCTGACCGAGGACGAGTGCGGGCGCCCCCACCTCCGCCGGGACACCCCCCAGCTCGGACGCGCAACCCGTCAAGCAGGCCATCACTGCGCTGAGGCGCATCAGGTGTCGCAACGAGCGCATCGATTTGACGACGAGGTGCGCTACCTATTTCGAATCAAGCCTTACTGCCATTTCATGGCGGAGAGGGCGGGATTCGAACCCGCGTTAGGCTCATCACCTAAACACGCTTTCCAGGCGTGCGACTTAAGCCACTCATCCACCTCTCCGCGAGGCGGCGATTCTAGCCGATCAGAGAACCTTGCCCGGATTCATGATCCCCAGCGGATCGACCGCGCGCTTGACGGCGCGCATCAGCGCCATCTCTACCGGCGACTTGTAGCGCAGGATCTCGTCGCGCTTGTACTGGCCGAGGCCGTGCTCGGCGCTGATCGAGCCGCCGAACTCGGCGACGCTGTCGTGGACGACGCGGTTCACTTCCTCGGTGCGTGCGGCGAACGCGGCCCCGTCGCCCCCCTCCGGGTGAGCGACGTTGTAGTGGAGGTTGCCGTCGCCGAGGTGTCCGAACGTCACCATGCGGATGCCCGGAAACGCCTTCGCGAGCCTCGCGTCGGTCGTCTCGATGAAGTCGCCGACGCGCGAGATCGGGATCGAGATGTCGTGCTTAATGTTCGGTCCCTCGGCCGCCTGCGCTTCGGAGACGTTCTCGCGCAGCGCCCAGAGGCTCTTTCCCTGTTCGACGCTCGCCGCGACGACTGCGTCGAGGGCGAGACCGGATTCGATCGCATCCGCGAGCGTCGCCTCGAGCAGTTCCCCCACCCCGGTCCCGGATTGCGTGTCGGAAAGCTCGATCAGCGCGTACTGCGGATAGCTCGCGGCGAACGGCGCCGCCACCCGTGGAAAGTGCTTGCGGACGAGATCGACGCAGATCGCGGAGAAAAGCTCAAACCCCGTCAGCCGATCGCCGCAGTGCGCCTGGACGTGCCCGAGCAACCGCAGCGCATCGCGCGGCGTCGCGACCGCCGCGACCGCCGTCGCCTGCGCCCGGGGTCTTGGAAACAGCTTCAGCACCGCCGCGGTGATGATTCCCAGGGTCCCCTCGGCCCCGATGAACAGCTGCTTCAGGTCGTACCCGGTGTTGTCCTTCCGGAGACCCCGGAGCCCGTCCCAGACTTCGCCCGACGGCAGCACGACCTCGAGCCCGAGGACGAGGTCGCGGGTGTTGCCATAGCGCAGTACCTGGACGCCACCGGCGTTGGTCGACAGATTTCCGCCGATCGCGCAGCTCCCTTCGGCCGCAAGGCTCAGCGGGAACAGCCGGTCGGCGTCATCCGCGGCCTGCTGCAGGCTCGCGAGCACGCAGCCGGCTTCGACGGTAAGCGTATTGTTGAGCGGATCGATTGCCCGGACCCGGTTCATACGGCCGAGGCTGACGACGACCTGCTTCCCGCTGTCGTCCGGGGTCGCGCCGCCGCACAGTCCAGTGTTCCCGCCCTGCGGAACGATCGCGGTGCGCGTCTCGGCGCAGGCTCTCACGATCGCGGCAACCTCCGCTGTCGTCCCCGGCCGCACGACGGCGAGCGGGACTCCCAGATAGCGTCTGCGCCAGTCGGTCGCATACGCTGCCGTGTCCCGGCCGTCGGTGAGCACGTGCGCGCTGCCGACGATCTGCGCCAAATGCTCTATAAGTTGTTTGCCGTCCATCCGTGCGATTGTATCGCCGCGGTCAATATTTGAGCCGCGCATAGTAGGTCTTCTCGGCCGCGGCACGCGCCGCGCCGAGCGTGTGGATGCCCCGTTCGGCCAGCAGCGGCACCAGGCGCAGAAAGACTTCCGCGGTGACGAGCGCATCACCGAGAGCCGTGTGCCGTCCGACCACCTCGACGCCCAGACGGGCGGCGATCTCCTCGAGGCTGTGGGACGCCTGCTCGGCATGCACCACCGCCGAGAGGAGCAGCGTGTCGAGCACCGGTTGCTCGAACCGCACGCCTGCCTGCGCCTCTTTCAGCTGGAGAAAGCGCATGTCGAACGCGGCGTTGTGACCGACAAGCACCGTCTCCTCCGTGAAGCGCCGAAACCGCGGCAGGACCGCCTCGATCGTCGGCTGGCCGGAAAGCATGTCGCGCGTGATGCCGTGCACGGCGATCGACGCCTCGGGGAGGTTGCGCTGCGGGTCGACGAGCGCCTCGAACGTCTCGCCCGCGAGCAGGCGCGCGTTGAGGATGCGGACCGCGCCGATCGAGATGATCTCGTCCCCTTCCGCGGGGTTGAGCCCCGTCGTCTCGGTGTCGAATACCGTGTACGCGAGCTCCGAAAGGGGGCGCTCGTCGAGCGCGTCGCTCGCAGGCGATCGGCGAAAGAGGTCGAAGTCGTAGAATTCGGGCCGGCTCGCCTCCCGCTCGCGCGCGCGCGTCGGGCTCCGTCCCTGCACCAGCGGCAGCAGCAGGCGAAAGTACGCGAGCTGGGCCGGTAGATCGCGTTGATACCAGGCCTCGCCGCCATGGCGCTCGACCACCTGCGCGAGGGAGAGCGGGCTGTCCTCGCCGCCAAGCGTGAATGCGTCGTTCTGCCACGCGAACGCGGTCTCGGGCGCGAGCGGCGCGCCCCGCCACAGCACGTCGAGCTGGGCGTGGCCCGCGACCGGCAGCAGCCGGAAGCGCATCTCGCGGACCGCGAACTCGTCCCGCAACCGCTGCGCGAGATAGGCGAGGCCCTGCGCGAGCGAGAAGCTGTCCACGCGCAGCCACAGGGCCGGATCGACCGACTCGAGCTTGGTCGCGAGCCCGACGCGGCGCTCGATTCGACTGCGGGCGAGCGTGAGCAGATCCTCGCCGCGCATCTCCTCGAGGGGCCAGCGCACCTTGAGCTGCTCCGAGGCCGCCGTGGTCGTCGCGTGCAGATGGTCGGACAGCCGGACCGCCTCATCCTGGATGATCGCCGCGAACCGCGCCCGTCTCGCCTGGTCCATGTCAGGATGCGCCGCCAGGTTCTCGCTCGCCGCGCGGATGTTCGCGAGCCCCGCGCGCGTTCTCTCCACCAGCCCCTGGAAGAGCGCGACGCGTTTCGCCTCGGCGTCCACCGATTCGGTGACGTCGGCGAGCAGCAGCACATAACCGGCGAGCTCCGCCGCCTCCCCTTCGCCGCGGCCGGGGACGGGAGCCGCCTGCACGCGCAGCAGCCGCCCGTCCGCGGTCGCGGTCACGAAGTGCGCGCCTTCCCGCTCGCTCCGCTCGAGCTGCCGCTTCATCGTCTCGACGGCGTGCAGGATCAGATTCCGGTCCACGATGCCGAAGACCGACCGGCCGAGCCCGAGCACCGAGGCGTCGCCGCCGCCGAGGATGCGCTGCGCAGCGGCGTTGTAGAGCAGGATGCGCCCCTCGCGGTTGCAGACCAGGACGCTCTGATCCAGCTCGGCGATGAGCGCGGCGAGGCGCGCCCTCTCGCCCTCGACGCGCGCCTTGGCGTCCGCCACCGTGGCCGTGACGTCGGCGGCCAGCGCTGCGCGCACCTCGGCGAGCTCGTTGACCGCACCGGCCACCGCCTGCAGCTCGGCGGCACCCGCGGGGACGACGCGGTGCGACGGGTTCCCGCGTGCGATCAGCCGTATCTCTTCGGCAAGGCGTCGCGCCGGCCCGGCCGTCGCAGCGAATAGCCGATAGCCGAGGAACCCGACCGCAGCCGCGAGCGCGAGCGCGAAGAGCACCAGCAGTCCGATGCGCGGAGGAGTGAGAATTGCCGCGAGCGCCGCGCGATCGCTGGGATCGAGATCGGCCCAGAGGACCCCGCCGGCGACGGCGAGGATCACGAGTGCGACCGACGGCGGCAGCACCGCGGCCGCTAGCGCCCCGCGGCTCACGTGGCCAGCAGCTCCTTGACCTTCGCGACGAGCTCGCGCGTGGAGAACGGCTTGGTGACATAGGCGTCGGCGCCAAGCTCCAGCCCCTTCGCGACTTCCACGTCGCGCCCCTTCGCGGAGAGCAGGATCACCTTGATCCCCTGCGACGCCGGATCGCTCTTCAGCTGCTGGCACACCTCGTAGCCGTTCTTCACCGGCATCATCACGTCGAGGAGCACGAGATCCGGGCGGAAGCTGGCGACGAGCGCGAGCGCAGCGGCGCCGTCCTGGGCGACCTTTACCTCGCAGCCCGCCTGCTCCATGAGGAACTCCAGCGAAGCGACGATATTCGGCTCGTCGTCGGCGATCAGCACCCGCTTCGTCATCATGACGCTCCTCCGCGCGCGGCCGGGATCGTGAACGAGAATGTCGCGCCGCGGCCGGGCTCGCTTGCGACCCACAGCTCGCCGCCGAACTGGCGGACGATCAGGCGCGAGATCGGCAGCCCGAGGCCGGTTCCCTGCGGCCGGTCGGTAAGCGTATCGCCGACCTGCCGGAACTTCTCGAAGATCGCCCCCTGGTGCTCGCGGGCGATCCCGATGCCGTTGTCGGCGACGTCGACGCGCACCGCGCCGTCCCCCTCGGACAGCGCGACGCGGACGCGGCCCGATCCCGGCGCACAGAATTTTACTGCGTTGGCGAGCAGGTTCAGCAGCACCTGCTGCAGCCGGTCGCGGTCGGCGAGGACGGTCGGGACGCTGTCGGGCGCGTCGATCTCCAGTCGCACGTCGCGCTCGCGGTAGAGCGCTGCGGTCGAGTCCGCAGCGTCGCGGATCACCGCGCGGAGGTCCACCGCCTCCGCCGCCCACTCCGCACGGCCCGATTCGATCTTCGCGAGGTCGAGGATCTGATTGATCAGCCGCGTGAGCCGCTCGGTCTCCCGCAGGATGATGCCGACGAATTCCTGCCGCTTCGACGCCGGCAGCTCCGGGCTGTCGTGGAGAATCTCGGCAAAGGCCCGGATCGAAGTCAGCGGGGTACGCAGCTCGTGGCTGACCGTCGACACGAAGTCGTCCTTCATCCGGTCGAGCTCCTGCAGGCGCTCGTTTGCCGCGCGCAGCTCCGACGTCGCCGCCTCGAGCTCCTGGCGCTTGCGTTCGAGCTCGCGCGAGTACGCGAGCACCTGGGAGGTCTCGTCGAGGATGTTCATCACCTCGGCGATGCCGAGCCCCTCCTCCTTCGCGAGTGACGCCACTGCGGCGCGCGCCGACGCCGACCCGATCGCGCCGGCAAGCTGAGTCTCCGCGAACTGCGCCAGCTCCGCGTCGGCCCGGAGGACGGCGGGCGAAACGCCCTTCCTCGCCGCGAACTCTTCGATCAGGACGGACGCCCGATCGGCGCCGAGAAAACGCCCGAGGAGGCTGCGCAGGTCGTCGATCGACAGCTCGCCCCGCCAGCCGCCCGGCCCCTCCGCCGGCTGGCGGAACACGTCGACGAAGCGCACCGCTTGCGCCTGCTCGCGGGGAGTCGGCGCCGCGAGCAGCGACCCCAGGGCAAACGCGCCGCAGTTGGCGAGCATGCTCCAGATCATGCTGTGGGTGATCTCGTCGAGACCGGCCAGACCGAACAGCGCGAGCGGCTTGAGAAGCGCGATGCCCCACGGCCCCTCCTCGACGAATCCGGCCGGAAGCCAACCGGACCTGGCGAACGACGGCGCGAGCAGCGTGTACGCCCAGACGGCGAACCCCGCGATGAGCCCGGCGATCGCGCCGGCCCGCGTTGCCTGCTTCCAGTAGAGGCCGCCGAGCATCGCCGGCGCGAACTGCGCGACCGCTGCGAACGAGATGAGCCCGATCGCGACCAGCGCGTAGGCCTCGCCTGCGAACCGGAAATACGCGTAACCGAGCAGCAGGATACCGACGATCGCCGCTCGCCGGATGCCGAGCAGCAGCCGGGAGAGATCGCGCCCCTCGCGCAAACGCAGGAGCCCGCTCCGGAAGGCGAGCGGCATGACGAGGTCGTTGCACACCATGGTCGAGAGCGCCACCGTCTCCACGATCACCATCCCGGTCGCGGCCGACAGCCCGCCGAGGAAGACGGCGAGCGCGAGCCACGGCCGCCCCTCCGCGATCGGCAGCGCGAGGACGAAGGTGTCCGCGTCGACCCTGCCGCCGGGGAAGTGGAGCAGCCCGCCGAACGCGATCGGCAGCACGAACAGATTGATCGCGAGCATGTAGAGCGGGAAGAGCCAGCTCGCCCTGGCGATGTGCGACTCGTCGACGTTCTCGACGACGGCGACCTGGAACTGCCGGGGCAGGCACAGGATCGCGAACGCCGAGAGGACGAGCAGCCACGCCCAGCTCGCGTAGCTCCCGGCGGGCCCCCCGAAGGGCGCGAGCAGGTGCGCGAGCTGCGGGTCCGCCGCGACGCGGCCGAAGAGATCGTCGAAGCCGGAGTAGAGCCCGAACGTAACGAACAGCCCGATGGCAACGAACGCGACGAGTTTCACGACCGACTCGAACGCGATCGCCGCCACCATCCCCTCGTGGCGCTCGGCGGCGTCGAGATGCCGCGCCCCGAACAGGATGGCGAAGAGCGCGAGGGCGAGCGCGGCATAGAGCGCGGTGTCGGCGAGGACCGGGCCGGCGCCAGCGGCAGGACGCGTGACCTCGGGCGCACTGGCAAGCAGCAGGAAGCTTCCGGACACCGCCTTCAGCTGGAGCGCGATGTAGGGAATGATCCCGATTACCGCGATGACCGTCACGATCCCCGCGAGCGCCGCGCTCTTGCCGTAGCGGGAGGCGATGAAGTCCGCGATCGAGGTGATCCGGTTCGCGCGGCTGATACGAACGATCTTTCGCAGCACCAGCCAGAAGAGCGCCGCCGCAAGGGTCGGTCCCAGGTATATGGGGAGGAAGCCGACCCCGTTGGACGCCGCGCGCCCGACGCTCCCGTAGAACGTCCAGGAGGTGGCGTAGACCCCGAGCGAGAGCGCGTAGACGTAGGGGCTCGCGATAATGCTGCGACCGGCGCCGGCCCGCTTGTCGGCGTAGAACGCGATGGCGAACAGCAGCCCGAGATACGCGACCGAGACGAGCGCGATCGGCGCCGACGCGGGCATCTCACCGCGCCCGCGACACGGCCCAGGCGATGAGGAGGATCAGCGCCGCCCACGCGCCGAAAACGTAGAGATAAAGCACCGGCACGCCGAGTACGAGCGCGGGTACGTTGACGAGTGCAAGCAGCGGATAGCCGAAGGCGAGACAGCCGAGCAGGAAGACCGCGATCGCGCGCGCGGCCGAACTGATGTCGCTACGCATAAGGCCGTTGCCGGCCGGCGCTTTCACGCCGGCCGGCGGGATTTTCCCTGCGGATCAGCCCCTAGTGCGCGGAAGCCGCCGCACGCCCGATCCCGGTATTCGACCGCACGTACAGCTCCTCCCACATGTCCTCGGCGCGCTTGTCGCGGTACAGCAGCGAGCCGATCAAGACGGCGAGGAAGCCGAGGGGGATCGAGATGAGACCCGGGTTGCGGAGCGGGAACAACGGCTCGCTCAGACCCACGAGCGAGGTCGTCGCGTCGCCGAGCGCCTTGAGCTGCGCTTCGGCGCCCGCCTTCGTCTTCTCCGCGACGGCCAGCGCCCGCTTCGCGTTGTCGATCGCGGCCGGGTCGGTGAGCCCCGGCAGCTCGACGCTGAGCTTCGCGATCCGCTCGTCGGCCGCCTTGATCGCCCGCTCCTGCGTAGCCCTGACCTGCGCCGGGTAGGTCATGTTCGGCGAGACGAGGACCAGTGCGATCGCGGCGAACGTGCCGATCACCAGACCCGCGACCACTCCGCCGGTGTTGCACCGCCTCCAGTACAGCGTGAGCAGCACCACCGGCAGGTTCGCCGAGGCGGCGACCGCAAATGCGAGGGCCACCAGGTGCGCCACGTTCTGGCCGCGGGCGAGGATCCCGATGAGGATCGCGATGACTCCCACGATCAGCGAGCAGATGCGCGCCGCTTTCAGCTCCTCCTCCGAGGTCGTCTTGTCGCCCTTGATGACTCCGACCCAGATGTCGTGCGACATCGCCGAGGCCGCGGCGAGCACGAGGCCCGCCACCACCGCGACGATCGTCGCGAACGCCACTGCGGCGACGAAGGCGAGCATGAGGTTGCCGAGGAGCGAATCCTTCCCGCCGCCGAGATACTGCGCGAGCAGGGGGGCGGCCATGTTGCCGCCGCGGTCGATCTCGGTGATCGCCGGCGCACCGACCAGCATCGCGGCGCCGGTACCGAGGAACAGCGTCAGCACGTAGAACCCGCCGATGATCGCCATCGCCCAGATGACGCTCTTGCGCGCAGCTTGGGCGGTCGGCACCGTGAAGAACCGCATCAGGATGTGCGGCAGCCCCGCGGTACCGAAGACGAGCGCCATGCCGAGCGAGATCTGGTCGATCGGGCTCTTGAACAGCAACCCCGGCTCCAGGAACCGCTGGCCGAGCTCCCCCGGCGTCATGTTGCGCGCCGAGTCGCCGAGCAGCCGCGCGACCTGCGCCTGGACGTCCGCGTCCGCGACCACCGCTCCGAGATACCCGGGCAGGCTGAATCCGTACTGCCCCCAGACCAGCGCCACCATGACGAGTGAGGCGATCACGAGCAGGATCGCCTTGATGATCTGCACGTACGTCGTCGCGACCATGCCACCGAAGAGCACGTACGCGAGCATCAGCACGCCGACCGCGGCGACCGAGATCTCGTAGTCGATCCCGATCAGGGTCTTCACCAGCACCCCGCCGCCGACCATCTGGGCAGTGAGGTAGAAGGTCGAGACGGTGATGGTCGAGATCGCCATGAAGGTCTTGACGGTCTTCGGGTTGTTGCGGAAGGCGAGGATGTCGCCCATCGTGTACTTGCCGATGTTCCGGCACGGTTCGGCGATGACAAGCAGCACCGTGATGTAGGCGACGAGCCAGCCGACCGAGTACATGAACCCGTCGTAGCCGTAGAGCGAGATCAGCCCCGCGATGCCGAGGAACGACGCCGCCGAGAGATAGTCTCCGGCGATGGCCCAGCCGTTCTGCAGGCCCGAGACCCCGCCGCCGGCGGTGTAGAAGTCGGCCGCGGTCTTGGTGCGCTTCGCCGCGAGGTAGGTGACCCACATCGTGACCGCGATGATCGCGCCGAACACGCCGAAAGTGAGGATGCGCCAGTCCGACGACACCGCTTGCGCGAATGCCGGCGAGGCCGCGACAGCGGCAGCGACGGCACCGATGGAGACGACGATCTGTCGTTTGCCCATGGTCGCCTCCCCTAGTTCGCCCGTGTGCCGATGCGGTCGGCGTCGCGCGCGATCTCTTCGGCAAGCGCGTCGAACTCGCCGGCTCGGTGGGCATAGAACCAGGCGATCCCCCAGGCGACGATGAACTGCGAGAGCGCGAACACCAGGCCGAAGTTGATCGGGCCCCACATCTTCATGTTGAAGAGATCGGTGAAGTAGGCGGCGCCGATCGGCAGCAAGAAGTAGTAGATCACCGCGAAGGCCATCAGCCCCCAGAGGAACCGCCTCTTCCGCTTGTGCAGCGACTGGAAACGCGCGTCCGAGTCGATGGCGAACCAGTTGATCGCGGTGCTTGGCTGCATGATTTCCTCCTTTTCTTGTCGCAGGGACGGGACGGCAACCGGCAAGTCGCCACCCCGGCATCAGGGTAGGCCCGAGCGGCCGTAGCTGGCAAGCCTAAGCGGATGTTGCTGCCCCGGTTTGCGCTGGATCAAACCCCGAATCCCGCTCCCGGGACGGAGAAGCCGCGGGCGAGCCGGGTCTGCAAGTTTCGCGCCTGCCGAAGGGCGGTCTTGAGGCTGCGCCGCTCGGCATCGCTCAGCGTCCCCGGGTTCAAGTGATTGTGGAGCGGCTCGCCCCGCGCATGCTGTCTGGTGTTCAACACTAGCCGTGCGCGCTGGATGACGCAGAACGCATCGGCCCAGGCGTCGGCCTCGGCTGCCAGGAGACCGCGCGCGCGGGCGCCGGCAGCCAGCCGGTCGAGCGTATTCGTCGCGGTCACCCCGTCCGCCAGGCTGTAGATCCGCGCCGCCTCGACGAACAGCTGGACGCCGTTCACCTTGAGGTCGAGCGTGCCCGGGTGCTCGCCGCCGCGCGCGAGCACGAAGTCTCGCACCAGGCCGAGCGGCGGCTGGTTCCCGAGCGCGTTCTGCACCATCAGGAAGAGGAACCGGCCGCGGTCCTGCGCGTATCCGGCGAGCCATTCGCGCAGCCCGGTCACGAGGCTCCGCTCGCCGTGGACCGCGCGGAAGTCGAAAAAAATGGCGGCGTTCAGCAGCGCCTCGGGCTCGGGCCGGTCGATCCAGGTCACGAATCGCTCGCGCCACTCGGAACGCGACAGGCACCAGCGTGGATTACCCGCCATCACCTCGCCGCGGCAGAGCGGATATCCGCTGCGATCGAGCGCGCGGTTCACGCGCTCGGCGAGCGGCAGCAGCGCGCGCCGCTCCGCCTCGGGCTCGCGCCCGTCGGCGAAGACGATGGCGTTGTCCTGGTCGGTCGCGAGCGTCTGCTCGCCGCGCCCCGCCGACCCGAGCACGATCCAGCACCCGCCGGCGGACCGCAGCGCGTCGTCAAGGCCGGTCAGCTCGATCAGCCGGGCAGTGACGAGATCGTTGCACTCCGTGACGAACGCGGTAATCGCCGGCGGGGCGACGCCCTCCTCGAGGAGCGGTTGGGGCAGATCGCGCACGCGGGTGGCCGCGGTTGCGACCTCGCCGACGTCGCGTGCGGCGCGGATCGCGGCGCGTATCTCGTCTTCCCGGGGCGACGTTGCCGGCATCGCGTGAAAGCATAGCTCCATCCCCGCTCAGCGGCGCGCGCCGAGCCAGCGCGCCGCGGCCGGATCCCACAGCATCGCGTCCACGGCAGCGACGCCCCGTTCCGCCGCGTGGGCGAGGAGGACGAGGAAGAGCTGCGCGGTGGCCAGCGCGTCCGCGGCCGCGTCATGCCGGCTGAACGCCTCGATGCCGAACCGTTCCAGCCACGCGTCCAGGTGCCTGCGCGCATGCGCTTCCCCAGGGACCAGCTCGGGCGCGAGCTGCGCGAGGTCGATCCACGGCCGCGCGAACGGCTCCCCCAGCGACACGCGCATCGCCCGGCGGATCAGCGCAGCGTCGAATCCGGCATGGAAGCCAACGAGCGGGGCCTTGCCGGCGAACTCGAGGAATGCGAGCAGGCCATCGGCCGGATCCTCCCCTTCGCGCTGCGCGGTGCCCCCGATGCCGTGCACGAGGGTGTTTTCGCGGCTCGACGCGACCGACTGCCGCAGGACGGCGTAGAACGAGCGGCCGAGGTCGATGCGAGCCGCTTCGACCGTCACCGCTCCGATCGCGATCAGCCGGTCGCGATCGACATCGAGGCCGGTCGCCTCGACGTCGGCCACGACGAACCGCGCTTCGGCCGCCGGCGAGCGCAGGTCGGGCTCGGGGAGCGCGCGCCAGCGCGCGAGCCGCGCCGCCTGCGCCGGCGGAACCGTCACGCGCCGGCCCAACAGCTTCGCCAGCCAGGCCACGCGTCAGAGCCGAAAGTCGAGTGCCAGCCGCCGCTGCACCCGGGCGCCAAGGCCCAGGGCCTCCTTCAGGATGCGCCGGTCGAGCTCGTTCAGCGTCCGCGGATCGATGCGACGGCTGCGTGGACCAGCGGGCGGGTCGAGGTGCTCATGGCGCAGACGCAGCAGCAGCAGGAAGTAGAACGCATCGACGACGGCCTCGGTCTCCTCCTCCGGCACTCGGCGCACGGCGCCCGCGTGGCGCAGCCGCGCGGCCGTGTTTTGCACGTCGGCGCCGGTGGCGAGGGCGAAGACCCGTGCCGCGTCGATGAAGATGCGTGTGCCCTGCGCCTTGAGGTCGATCGTCCCGACCTCGGCACCCTTGCCGCTCGTCTGCACGCGGCCGAAGAAGCCGAGCGGCGGGCGGGACTCGAGCGCGTTCTGGGCCATCATCCGGAGAAAGTGCTGAGCGTCGTGCGTGACCACGTTCAGCCAGGCGCGCAGATCGTCCCCAAGCGCGGCCTCGCCCCAGAGCGGCCGGAAGTCGAAGAAGATGTTCGCGTTCAGCAGCGCCTCCGGATGCGGGCTCCGGATCCACTCGCCGAAGCGCATCCGCCACTCGGCCGACGCAAGGCACCACTTCGGGTTGCGCGCCATGATCTCGCCTGCGCACAGCGGAAAGCCGCAGGCGTCGAGGGTCGCGTTGACCGCGGCGGCGAATGGCAGCAGGCGCGCCCGTGCCGCGTCCGCCGGGCCTTCGGTGTCGAACACGATGGCGTTGTCCTGGTCGCTCGAGAACGTCTGCTCGTGGCGGCCCTCGCTGCCGAGCGCGAGCCAGCAGAAGCGGATGCCGGCCAGGTCGTGCCGCTCCGATTCGAGCGCCAGGATGCGGCCGGCGAGCCGGTCGTTCAGCGTCGCGATGAGCTGCGTCAACGGTTCCGCGCTCACCCCCTGCGCGAGCATGCCTCGCGCCAGCGCCCGGATCTCGGCGCCAGCGCGCTGGAGGCCCGCGACATCCTGCGCGACCTCGATCGCGGCGATCACCTCGCGCATCGACTGGCGCTGGAGAGCGAAGAGGCTCCGCTCCGAGACGACGCCAGCGAGCTTCCGCCCGTCGCAGACCAGGAGGTGCCGGATCCCGTGCCGCGCCATGACGAGCGCCGCCTCGTACAGCGTCGCGCTCACCGGCAGGTGAATGGGGTCCGGGGTCATGTACGCGCTGATCGGCCCCTCGAGCGCCATCGTGCCCGCGGCCGCACGGCGGACGAGATCGCGCTCGGTGAAGATGCCTCGTGGAGCACCCTCTGCATCGACCACCACGATGGCCCCGACCTGCTGGCCCTGCATCATCTCGAGCGCGCGCTGGAGCGGCGTGTCGGGAAGACACGTGACCGGGGCACGCCGGATCGCCGACGCGAGCGGTCGCAGGAGCGGCCGGTCGCCTACGGCTTGCGCTCCGTATGCGTTCCGCAACGCCCGCCGTTCCTGCTGCAGAAGGCTGTCGATGTGCTGCGTACAGAAACGCTGGAACGGCGGGCTCGAGCCGAGCAGCGTCTCCACGTCGGCGGCATCGAGCTCGTAGCAGAAGAGATCCACGGCCGCCTCGTAGAGCCGCGTGGTGGGGCGGGCACCCAGAACGGCGTTGATCGGGAACATCTCGCCGGGCGAGAACTCGAACGCGACCGCGCCGGGGCCCGCGTCGGGCGCGCGCACCCGGCAGAGGCCGCGCTGAACGACGAACAACGTGCGGGCGACGCCGCTGTGCGGCCCGACGAGCGGTACGCCCTCGGGGTAGTAGCCGAGTTTCCCTCGCGCCGCGATGAATGCGAGCGACGCGTCGTCCATCTCGTTGAACGGCGCGTAGCGGCGCAGGAACTCGATCGTCGCGCGCGCGAGCTGCGGCGGCTGGGTGGTTGCGGCGGCAACCACGCGAAGGGAAGGGAGAAGGGGAAAGGGTGCGGCGCGCGAGGCGCGCGCCGCCCTCCTATCCCTACAGCGTCTTCTTCAGCTGGTCGAGGATGCCGGGGTTCTCGAGCGTCGAGACGTCCTGCGTGATCTCCTCGCCCTTGGCGAGCGAGCGCAGCAGCCGGCGCATGATCTTGCCGGAGCGCGTCTTCGGCAGGTTGTCGCCGAAACGGATCTCCTTCGGCTTCGCGATCGGACCGATCTCCTTCGCCACCCAGTCGCGCAGTTGCTGGGCCATTTTCTTCGCCTCGTCACCCGCTGGCCGCGGACCTTTGGTCACGACGAACGCCACCACCGCCTCGCCGGTCAGGTCGTCCGGACGGCCCACGACTGCAGCCTCGGCAACGAGCGGGTTGGCGACCAGCGCCGACTCGACCTCCATCGTGCCGAGGCGGTGACCGGAGACGTTCAGCACGTCGTCGATGCGACCCATGATGGTGATGTAGCCGTTCAGGTCACGGCTCGCGCCGTCGCCGGCGAGGTAGTACTTGCCCTTGAAGTCCTCCGGGTAGTAACTCGTCCTGAAGCGCTCCGGATCGCCCCAAATGGTGCGAATCATCCCCGGCCACGGCCGCTTGATCACGAGGATGCCGCCCTTGCCCCGCTCCACCGTCTGGCCGGTTTCGTCGACGATGTCGGCCATGATCCCCGGGAGCGGCGTCTGGCACGAGCCGGGCTTGAGCGGCGTCGCGCCGGGCAACGGGGTGATCATGTGGCCGCCGGTCTCGGTCTGCCACCACGTATCCACGATCGGGCAGCGCGACTTGCCGACGGTCTGGTGGTACCACATCCACGCCTCGGGGTTAATCGGCTCGCCGACGGTGCCAAGGATGCGCAAGGACGAGAGGTCGTACTTGTTCGGCAGCTCGCCACCGGCCTTGATGAGCGAGCGGATCGCCGTCGGCGCGGTGTAGAACACCGTGACCTTGTGGTCCTGGATGATCTTCCAGAATCGGCCCGCGTCGGGATAGGTAGGCACGCCCTCGAAGATGATCTCGGTGGCGCCGACCGCGAGCGGCCCGTAGGCGATATAGGTGTGGCCGGTTACCCAGCCCACGTCCGCCGTGCACCAGAAAACGTCGGTCGGCTTGTGGTCGAACACCCACTTCATCGTCACGATCGCCTGCAGCAGATAGCCGCCGGTCGAGTGCTGCACGCCCTTTGGCTTGCCGGTGGACCCTGACGTGTACAGGATGAAGAGCGGATGCTCCGCGTTGACCCAGGTAGGCTCGCAGGTGTCCGGCTGCCCTTCCACCACCTCGTGCCACCATTTGTCGCGCGGCGAGTGCATGGTCACCGGGGAGCCGGTGCGCCGGTAGACGATCACGTTCTTCACTTTCTCGCCGCCGCCCAGCGCGAGGGCCTCGTCCACGGCCGGCTTGAGCGGGATCTCGCGGCCGCCGCGCATCTGGCCGTCGGCGGTGATCGCCGCCACCGCGCCGGCGTCCATGATCCGCTCCTGGACGCTCTTTGCCGAGAAGCCGCCGAACACGACCGAATGCGTCGCGCCGATCCGGGCGCACGCCTGCATTGCCACCACCGCCTCGATCGACATCGGCAGGTAGATCAGGACGCGGTCGCCCTTCTGGATGCCGAGCGACTTGAGCGCGTTGGCGAGCTTGCAAACGCGGGCGTGCAGCTCCTTGTAGGTAACCTTGGTGACGTTGCCGTCATCGGCCTCGAAGATGATCGCGACCTTCTCGCCCTGCGTCTTGAGATGGCGATCGAGGCTGTTGTACGAGGCGTTCAGCTCGCCGTCGGGGAACCACTTGAAGAACGGCGCGTTCGACTCGTCGAGCACCTTGGTGAAGGGCTTCGACCAGAGCACGTTCTCGTTTGCGAGCCGTCCCCAGAAGCCTTCGAAGTCGCGCTCGGCCTCGTCGCAGAGCGCCTTGTAGGCGGCCTCGCCGGAGATGTTCGCCTGCTTGACGAACTCCGGCGAAGGCGGGAACACGCGGTCTTCCTGCAGAACGGACTCGATATTCGAAGCCATGATGCGAGAGCCTCCTTCGTTGCGGTGGGTCCTGGCGGGATCCTGGGGGGAGAAGTCTGGCGCACGACACTTACGCGCGTCTGACATCCGCCTGCTTGCGATCCGGTGCCGTGATGACAACACTCATCGGGACATCTGTAAAGCGGCCGCGGCGAAGTCCCTGCACTCAAGACGAGCCCGCCGATTGACTGCTGGCCCGGCCCGGTGCTAGCGTGGATGGCATTGTGCGCTGCGGCATAAGCCGACGCCAAGGAGGAGGAATTCGATGAACCAGCTTCGCGACCCGCTGCTCGGGAAGAGCCTTGCCCCGGCTGCCCATCCCGACGACTTCGGCCAGGTCGTCCGGTCGGCGATCCTGTCGGACTTCTGGCCCGGCATCCAGCTCTACTACCCGCCGGTCAAGTACGCCCCCGCCCTCGGTATCTACGAGGACGTCGACGCCGCCGCGCAGCGCTTCAACAAGCACGCGCACCACACGCTCGCGCACACGCTGATCTTCGACCTCGAGGACGGCTGCCGGCAGAAGGAGATGAGCCGGGAATTGCTGCGGCGAGAGCTGCCCGGCCTCCCGAAGCGCCGGAACCTCCAGGTCGCGCTGCGGGTCAACCCGTTTCGCACCGAGGAGTACGAGAAAGACATGGCGCTCATCCGCGACATGTCGGAGCACGTCGACGTGGTCATGCTCGCGAAGGCGGGCGAGGCGTACGGCGCGGCGGAGATCCGCGACCTCTCGGCCCTGCTCGCGGCGTTCAGCCACAGCACCACCATCCAGCCGATCATCGAGCACCCGAAGTCGCTCAAGATGGCGCCCGAGATCATGCAGTACGCGACGGTGAAGCACGTGGTGTTCGGCATCCACGACTTCTCGAAGGCGATGGGCATCCAGATCACGCCCGAGCGCTGGACCGAGGAGCTCCGCTTCTTCCTGAACCAGGTGATGTTCGAGGCCCGGATCGCCGGAAAGGGCGTGATCGGCGGCGTCGAGACCCTGATCGGCCAGGCGGTGATGCCGGAGAAGTACGTCGAGAGCCACGACGTGCGGCGCTGGCTCGACCTGCACGGCGACCTCGAGTCGCGCATCGTCTACCAGCATGCCTGCGAGGAGGCCTCCATGGGCCTCACCGGCAAGCAGGTGATCCACCCCGGCCACATCCATCTGTGCAAGGTCGCCTATACGCCCTCTCCCTCCGACATCACGCGCAAGAGCGCCATCCTCAAGGCGGCGATCGACGCCGATGCACTGCTCGGCGGCGCGATCAAGTTCGAAGCGGAAATGCTCGATCCGCCGATGTTCGGCAAGGCGCTGCAGACCCTGTTGCGCGCCCACGCGCTGCACGCGCTATCCGACGACGACACTGAGTTCGCGCTGCAGGTGCTGCAGAAGCTCCCGGCGCAGGTGGTCCGCGAAAACTGGCCATATGGCGTCATCCTGTGACGACATGCGGCCAATTCCGGGGGCGGCGAACCTGCACGTTCGCGCGGGTCATGCCGGAACCAGAGCCGGCCGGGCATGATTCTCTGACGACGACCCGGTAGAGACGCAGAGCACGCGGACCTCGCAGAGGACAGACAGTATCGGTCATGCCGTTCCCTGCGAACTCTGCGATCCTCGCGTCTTTGCCTTGAGGCTCTGATGACGGCGTTTGCGCCCTTCCCGCCATGGCGCTGGGAGATTCCCGACCGGTTCAACATCGGCGTCGCCTGTCTCGACCGCCACCTCGCCACGCCGGTGGCCGAGCGGGTGGCGATGATCGTCGAGGACGACGCCCGCGGCACCTCGCAGGCCACGTACGCCGAGCTCGCCGCGCGCACGAGCCGCTTCGGCCAGCTGCTCCGCGACCTGGGAATCGGCGCCGGCGAGCGCGTGCTCATCCGGCTTCCCAACTCGCTCGACTACCCCACGGCGTTCCTCGGCGCGATGAAGCGCGGCGCGATCAGCGTGCCCACGTCGACGCTGCTCACCGCCGACGAGGTGCTCTACCTCGCGAAGGACTCGCAGGCGGGAGCGATCGTCATCGACAAGGCCGCCTGGGAAAGCTTCGCGCCACGGCTCGCCACGAGCTCGACGTTGAAGGTCGCGCTGCTCGCGGGCGACGGGCCGGTGAGAGCGGCCGCCGGACTCGCGGTCGTGGATCTCGAGACCGCGCTCGCCGGCATCGCGACCTGCGACGCGCCGCACTCGACTCGGCCGGACGACCCGGCGTATCTCGTCTATACCTCGGGCACGACCGGCTATCCGAAGGGGGTGCTGCACGGGCACCAGTCGCTGCTGGGCCGCCAGCCCGCGTCGGAATACTGGTTCGACTTCGCGGCGGAAGGCGATCGGATCCTGCATTCGGGAAAGTTCAACTGGACCTACGTGCTCGGCTCGGCGATGATGGATCCGCTCTATCGCGGCGAAACGGTCATCGCCCACGAGGGCCGGAACGACGCGGCGACGTGGCCGCGCCTGATCGCGAAGCACGGCGCGACCATCTTCATCGGGGTGCCGACCGTCTATCGGCAGATCATCCAGCGGACCACCCTCGCCGCCAGCGACGTCCCCAGCCTCCGTCACTGCATGAGCGCGGGCGAGCATCTTTCCGACGAGGTGCTTGCGCAGTGGCGCGAGCGCTTCGGCATGGACATCTATGAAGCGGTCGGCATGAGCGAGTTCTCCTACTACCTGTCGCAGAGCAGGCGCCGCCCGATCCGGCCCGGCTCGGCGGGGTTCCCGCAGCCCGGGCACGCGATCCGCCTGCTCGACCCCGAGACGCTGCGCGAGGTGCCGGCGGGCGAGGAAGGCATGATCTGCGTGCCCGAGACCGATCCCGGCCTGTTCCTCGAGTACTGGAACCTGCCCGCGGAAACGGCAACGCTCCGGCACGACGGGTGGTTCTTCACCGGCGACTACGCGCGCTACGACGCGGACGGCTACATCTGGTTTCTCGGCCGCAAGGACGACATCATCAAGAGCTTCGGCTACCGCGTTTCGCCCTACGAGGTCGAGCGTGTGCTCAAGGCCCATCCGGCGGTCGCCGACTGCGCCTGCGTCGGCGAAGCGGTCGAGCGCGACAAGCTGCTGGTCGTCGCCTACGTCATTCCGCAGGCCGGCGCGCGCCCCGACGCGGACGAGCTGCTGGCGTTCGGAAGAGAACATCTGGCCGCGTACAAGGCGCCCAGGATCGTTTATCTCGCGCCGGACTTTCCGCGCACGAAGAACGGCAAGATCCTGCGGCGCGAGATCACTCCGAACCTGGCCGTCGCACGCTCCCGCACATGAGCTTCAAAGGCTGGCTCGCGCTCACGGCCCTCCTCGCCGCGCCGGGCTGGGCGGCGGCCGAGTGGTCGATGATCGCCTCGACCGAGGCCATCCTGGTCGAGTTCGATCCCGACCTCGTGCGGACACAAGGGCCGTATGCGATGGCGTGGACGCGGACGACGTTCACCGTTCCGCGGCCGGTCGAGGGCAACGCCGACCTCAAGCAGCAGTCGGGGCTGCAGCTGCACGCGATCGACTGCGCTGCTGCAGCGTCGACCATCGTGGGGATCACGTCGTACACGGGCACGTTCGGCGGGGGCGAGGCCATCGAGCGCACGCTGCGGCCGCGCAGCGAGTGGAGCCTGCGGCACGCGCCGCCAGGCTCGCTCGCCGAGCTGACCATCCGTCTCGCCTGCGCCGAGATCTCGCGGCGGGGCGATGCAACGATCCCGAAGTAACGCGGCCGCTGCGCCGTCATCTGCCGGTTGCTAGAATCGACGCCCATCCGCCAACTCCCTTCGTCCATGGCCCAATTCCAGCAAGTCCACCGGCTGCGCCCGGTTCCCGCGATGATCTTCGCCGCGCGCTGGCTGCAGCTGCCGCTCTACCTCGGCCTCATCGTCGCGATGGGCATCTACGTCTTCCAGTTCTGGAAGGAGATGATGCACATCCTGCACATCGTCACCACCCGCAACGTCGACGAGACGGAGATCATGCTCGGGGTGCTCTCGCTGATCGACGTGGTGATGATCGCGAACCTGCTGATCATGGTGATCGTCGGCGGCTACGAGACCTTCGTGTCGCGGCTGTACATCGAGGGCCACCCGGACTCACCGGAATGGCTGTCGCACGTGAACGCTTCGGTGCTCAAGGTCAAGCTCGCCACGGCGATCATCGGCATCTCGTCGATCCATCTCCTCAAGACCTTCATCAACGCGGCGCAGCTCGAGGAGAAAACGATGATGTGGCAGACGATCATCCATCTCACCTTTCTCGTCTCGGCGATCGCGATCGCGGCGGCCGACCGGGTGCTGGGCATCAGGTATCACGAGCAGCATGCGGCAGAAGCGGGGGCCCAATGACAGTCATCAGGCAGAACGATTTCATCCAGAGCATCGCCGACGCGTTGCAGTACATCAGCTACTACCACCCGAAGGATTACATCGATCATCTCGCCCGCGCCTACGAGCGCGAGCAGTCGGCGGCAGCCAAGGACGCCATCGCGCAGATCCTCACGAACTCGCGCATGTGCGCCGAGGGACACCGGCCGATCTGCCAGGACACGGGGATCGTCAATGTATTCCTCAAGATCGGGATGGACGTGCGCTGGGAGGCGAAGCTGCCGATCACGGACATGGTCAACGAGGGAGTGCGGCGCGGCTATCAGGATCCGGACAACAAGCTCCGCGCGTCGATCGTCGACGATCCGCTCTTCGGCCGCAAGAACACGCGCGACAACACCCCGGCGGTGATCCACATGGAGCTCGTCCCGGGGAGCACGGTCGACGTCAACGTCGCCGCGAAAGGCGGCGGCTCCGAGAACAAGTCGAAGTTCGTGATGCTCAACCCATCGGACTCGATCGTCGACTGGGTGCTCAAGACGGTCCCGACGATGGGCGCCGGCTGGTGCCCGCCGGGCATGCTCGGGATCGGCGTCGGGGGCACCGCCGAGAAGGCGATGCTGATGGCGAAGGAATCGCTGATGGACCCGATCGACATGCACGATCTCCTCGAACGCGGGCCCGCGAGCAAGCTCGACGAGTTGCGGATCGAGTTGTACGAGAAGGTCAACGCGCTCGGCATCGGCGCGCAGGGGCTCGGAGGGTTGTCGACCGTGCTCGACGTGAAGATCCGGCAGTTCCCCACCCACGCTGCGTCGAAGCCGGTGGCGATGATCCCGAACTGCGCGGCGACCCGTCACGTTCATTTCGTCCTCGACGGCTCGGGTCCGGCGGAGCTCGAGCCGCCGTCCATCGACGACTGGCCGAGGATCACCTGGACGCCCAGCGCGCAGGCGCGCCGCGTCAACCTCGACACCCTCACGCGCGAAGAGGTGAAGGGCTGGCAGCCGGGCGAGATCCTGCTGCTCAACGGCAAGCTTCTGACCGGACGCGACGCGGCCCACAAGCGCATCCAGGACATGCTCGAGAAAGGCGAGCGGCTGCCGGTCGACTTCACCAACCGCGTCATCTACTACGTCGGTCCCGTCGACCCGGTGGGGGACGAAGTGGTCGGGCCCGCCGGCCCGACGACGGCGACCCGCATGGACAAGTTCACCGAGACGATGCTCGGGAGAACGGGCCTGATCGCGATGATCGGCAAGGGCGAGCGCGGGCCGACGGCGATCGAGGGGATCCGGAAGCACCAGGCGGCGTCGCTGATCGCCGTCGGTGGCGCGGCCTATCTGGTGGCGAAGGCGATCAGGAAGTCGCGGGTCCTCGCCTTCGACGACCTAGGGATGGAAGCGATCTACGAGTTCGAGGTCAAGGACATGCCGGTCGCGGTCGCCGTCGACGCGAAGGGCAACTCGGTCCACCAGAGCGGGCCCGCGGAATGGGAGAAGCGTATCCGCGAATTCAAGATCCCGGTGTCGGTGGCCTGAAGCGGTCCGCTCCCCGACGGTCGCGGGCGGCGCCGCGTAATCCCGCCCTACCCGACGGGCCGCCCGTCCTCGAAGCGCTCGCCCGGATCCTCTTCGCCGTACGTCGACGGGGGATAGAAGGCACGGAAGTCGGTGGCGATCTTCTCGTACGGGAAGTCGGACCACATGCCGTGGTGCTTGACGTACTCCATGTGCCGACGGTCATGAGCGTCGTACTCCTGGTACAGCGCGTCGGAGCGTCCGTCGAACTCCGTCGGCCGGACGCCGAACCGCCGGCAGAGCTCGATATTGAAGGCCGGCACCGCCTTGACCCAGCGCCCCTCGACGTAGAGCGCCGCGTAGGCGTGATCGATGAAATAGGTCTTGCCGCCCATCCGCGCCTGCAGCTTCTCGGTCGTAAGATGGTTCACGACGTCCGACAGGCCGATCGCGGCCGGGATGCCCGCGGCGCGCGCGGCCGCGACGAGCAGGATCGCCTTGGTGATGCAGTACCCGTGGCCGGCCGCGAGCACGCTGCTCGCAACGTACTCCGCACGCGTTAGGCGCAGCTTGAACGGGTCGTAACGCCAGCCGTCGCGGACGGTGTAGAAGAGCTTGACCGCCTTGCCGGCGTCCGTGCTCTCCCCCGCAGCCGTCTCGCGCGCAAACCGCTGCAGCGGCTCGCCCGCGCTGTCGAAGAATCCCGTGCTTGCGAGGTACTCCGGCCCGGGCTCGGGCGTCTCCGTCGGCGGCGTATGGATCATCGCAGCGCCTCGAGGCGGCCCGCACGCGAGCTCAAGCGGCCGCGGTCGGCGATCGCACGCCCGGTCACTATCGTTTCCGTGCGAGCAGCGTCCCGCGGCAGGTCTTGGATCCGCAACGACACCCCCAGCGCCGCCGCTCCGCCGGCGTGTGCCGTTCCTCGAGGGTGATGTTGTAGTCGTAGCCGAGCTCTTCCCCGGCCCGGATCCTGCGGATCGCCTCGATGAAGATCCGGCCGTCCTCCTCGACCGCCTCGCAGTTCGGCGCGCAAGAGTGGTTGATCCACCGCGCGGCGTTGCCGCGCTGCCCGGCGTCGATCACGAGGTCGTCCTCGATCTCGAACAGGAACGTGTGTGTCGGCTCGTCTTCGAAGTCCGGGTAGAGCTCGCAGGCGCGATCGTAGGAGATCCGCTCGCCGCGGTACTCGACGATCCGCGTGCCCCTGGGGATGTCGCGCGCGGCGAACACGCCGCGCCCGTGGATCGCGGACCGCCGTACCGCGTACGGGGGTCCTGAACCGTTGATCGGGTGTCCGTTGAGTTTGTGGCCGTTGAGCTTGTGTCCGTTGAGCAGCTTCTTGCGGGGCATGATCCATTCCGTCCGGCGAGCGGCGGATTGTAGACCATCCGTGCGGACGTCCGGACGACACGCCGTCAGGGCCCGGGCCGCGTCATCTCTTCCGCGCGCACCCAGCGGTCGAAGTCCTCCGCGGTGACGTACCCGAGGGCGAGCGCCGTTTCCCTGAGCGTCGCGCCGTCGCGGTGCGCCCGCTTCGCGATCTCGGCGGCGCGGTCGTAACCGATTTGGGGTGCAAGCGCCGTAACGAGCATCAGCGACCGGCCCACAAGCTCGGCGATCCGCTCGCGGTTCGGCTCGATCCCGCGCGCGCAGTGCTCGTCGAAGCTGGCAGCGCCGTCTCCCAGGAGCCGGACGCTCTGGAGGAACGCATGGGCGATCAGCGGTCGATAGACGTTCAGCTCGAAGTTTCCCGACGCGCCGCCGAGGTTGATCGCGACGTCATTCCCGAACACCTGCGCGCAGGCCATCGTCAGCGCTTCCGACTGGGTGGGGTTCACCTTGCCCGGCATGATCGAGCTGCCGGGCTCGTTCTCGGGGATCGAGATCTCCCCGAGCCCCGAACGGGGGCCAGAGGCAAGCCAGCGGACGTCGTTCGCGATCTTGGTGAACGAGGCCGCGAGCGTCTTGAGCGCGCCGTGCGCGTTCACCAGCGCGTCATTCGACGCCAGCGCCTCGAACTTGTTCGGCGCAGATACGAACGCGAGGCCGGTGAGCCGCGCGAGCTCGCCTGCCACGCGGTCCCCGAACTCCGGGTGCGCGTTGAGGCCCGTCCCGACTGCCGTCCCGCCGACGGCGAGCTCGCACAGATGCGGCAGCGCGTCGTCGACGTGCGCGAGGCCGTGGTCGAGCTGCGAGACGTAACCGGAGAACTCCTGGCCGAGCGTGAGCGGCGTCGCATCCTGCAGGTGGGTGCGGCCGATCTTGACGATCCCGTCGAACGCGTCGGCCTTGCCCGCCAGCGTCCCGCGCAACGCCTTCACCGGCGGGGTGAGCCGGTGCACGATGCCTTCGACCGCGGCGACGTGCATCGCGGTCGGGAACACGTCGTTCGAGGACTGGCCCCGGTTCACGTCGTCGTTCGAGTGCACCAAGCGGTGGTGCCCGCGCCCGCCGCCGAGAAGCTCCGAAGCGCGATTCGCGAGCACCTCGTTCATGTTCATGTTGGTCTGGGTCCCCGAGCCGGTCTGCCATACGACGAGCGGGAACTCCTGGTCGTGCACGCCGTCCAGCACCTCGTCGGCGGCAGCGATGATCGCGTCGGCCTTCGCCGGCTCGAGGGCACCGAGCTCCCGGTTCACTCTTGCGCACGCGCGCTTCACCAGTGCCAGCGCGTGGATCAGCTCGACCGGCATTCGCTCGTTCGAGATCCTGAAGTGCTCGAGCGACCGCTGCGTTTGCGCGCCCCACAGGCGCGCGGCGGGCACCTCGATCTCGCCGAAGGTGTCGCGTTCGATCCGGACGTCGCTCGACATGGCAGTCTCCTCGCGAGAGAGCGCGGGGCTCAACGTTAATCCACGAGCGAACAGGGATCCAGCCGGCTCCCTTTGCCGGATCCGCGCCGCCTGCTTCACTGGCCCCGCGCCGGCCCGGGCAATCTGCGCATCGTCAGCGTCCGTTCAGCCCGTGCCGGTGACGGCGGTCTTTATCTGCTCGAGCGCGGCCGGGTCCTCGATCGTGGTGAGATCGCCCGGATCGCGCCCTTCGGCAAGCGCCTGGATCGAGCGCCGCAGCAACTTGCCCGAGCGGGTCTTCGGCAGGACGGTCACGAAGTGGACCCGCGCCGGCCGTCCGATCGCCCCGAGGAGCTTGTCGACGGTCGCCATCACCTCCTTCTCCTGCTCCGCGCGACCCTCCGGGCTCGCGAGCTTGACCGCGTCCTTGACGACCACGAACGCGAGCGGCATCTGACCCTTCAGCTGATCCGCGACGCCGACCACGGCGACTTCCGCGACGTTCGGATGGGACGACACCGCCTCCTCGATCTCGCGCGTGCCGAGGCGATGCCCGGCGACGTTGATGACGTCGTCGGTACGCCCGAGGATGAAGTAGTAGCCATCCCGGTCGCGGATGCCCCAGTCGAAGGTCGAGTACACCTGCTTCGTCTTGAAGGTGTCGAAGTAGGTTTTCACGAAACGCTCGTCGTCGCCCCACACCGTCGTCATCACCCCCGGGGGCAGCGGCGGCACGATCGCCACGACGCCCTTCTCGTCGATGCCGCACGCCGAGGCGTCGCTCTCGCGCAGGAGCTGCAGGTCGTAGCCGTACGCCGGGAACGACGGACTGCCGAAACGGTTCGGCGTCTCTTCCACGCCCGGCACCGCGGTGAGGATGGGCCAGCCGGTCTCCGTCTGCCAGTAATGGTCGATCACCGGCTTCCCGAGCGCGTCCGCGATCCAGCGATGCGTCGGCTCGTCGAGCGGCTCGCCGGCCAGAAAGAGGCGCCGGAGGCTGGAGATGTCGTACTTCTTCAGGTACGCCGGGTCCTGCTTCTTCAGGACCCGGATCGCCGTCGGCGCGCTGAACATTACCGTCGCGCTGGTGTCCTGCACGATCTTCCACCAGATCCCGGCGTCCGGCCGGATCGGGGTGCCCTCGTACATCACCGTCGTCATGCCGGCGATGAGCGGAGCGTAGATGATGTACGAATGTCCGACCACCCAGCCGATGTCGCTGGTGGTGAAAATCGTCTCGCCGGCATTGCCGCAGTAGATCCACTTCATCGACGCCGCGAGCGACACTGCATGGCCGCCGGTGTCGCGCTGCACCCCCTTCGGCCGGCCGGTCGTGCCCGAGGTGTACAGGATGTAGGACGGCTCGCTCGACTCGAGCCACGCGACCGGGACCCCGGCGTCCATGTGCTTCGCGCGCAGCTCCGCCCAGTCGATGTCGCGCCCGGGAACCCGGTTCATCCCGGAATCGATGCCCCGGTTCACGAGGATCACCTGCTGCGGCTTCGACTCGGCGAGCCGGATCGCCTCGTCGAGGAGCGGCTTGTACGGCACGACCTTTCCGGCGCGCATGCCGCCGTCGGCGGACACGATGAGCTTCGGTCTCGCGTCGTCGATGCGCGAGGCGAGGCTGTGCGAAGCGAAGCCGCCGAACACGACCGAGTGGATCGCGCCTATCCGCGCGCAGGCGAGCATCGCGAACGCCGCCTCGGGGATCATGGGCATGTAGAGCAGCACCCGGTCGCCGCGCTTCACGCCGAGCGACTGCATCGCGCCCGCGCAGCGGTTCACTTCCGCGTGCAGCTCGCGGTAGGTGTACGTGTTTTCCTTGCCAACCTCGGTAGAGATCCAGACGAGTGCCTTCTGGTCGCCGCGCGCGGCGAGATGCCGGTCGAGCGCGTTGTAGCAGAGGTTGGTCTCGCCCCCGACAAACCACTTCGCGAACGGCGGGCGGGAGTAGTCGAGAACGCGTTCGAAGGGCTTGTGCCAGTCGACGAGCCCGGCCTGCTCCGACCAGAACGCGTCGCGATCTCTTATCGAGCGCTCGTGAAACGCCCGGTATACCTCGCCAGCCATTGCCATTCCTCCTTTACGCTGCGGATCCGCGCGGATGGACACGGGTTGAAATACGGCAGCGTGCGGCATCCGCCTGCCTGCCGCTTGATCCGCGTCAATCCGCCGCGCTCCCTTTCAGCCCGCCGCCATGTCGACCACCACCCGCCCGCGGACGCGCGCCTTGAGAAAGTCGTCGAACACCCGGGGCAGATCGTCGAACGGAATGGTCCGCGTCATGGATGCCAGGTGTTTCGGCTTCAGGTCGCCAGCCAGCCGCTCCCAGACCCTGCGCCGCTGCGGCATCGGGCAGTTGACCGAGTCGATGCCGAGGAGGCTCACGCCGCGCAGGATGAACGGCGCGACCGTGGTCTTGAGATCCATCCCGGCCGCGAGGCCGACCGCGGCGAGCGGCGCGCCGATGTTCATCGTCGAAGCAAGCCAGGCGAGCATGTCGCCGCCGAGGTTGTCGACCGCGCCCGCCCACGTGGCCTTGTCGAGCGGCTTGATCTTCGCGAGATCGAGGCTCGAGCGGAGCATCACTTCGCTGGCCCCGAGCTCCTTCAGATACCCGGACTCCTCACCCTTCCCGGTCAGCGCCACGACGTGATGACCCGCCCCGGCAAGGATATCGATCGCGATCGAACCCACACCGCCGGTCGCGCCGGTGACGATCACCGGCCCGTTCCCCGGCTTAAGCCCCTCGTGCTCCATCCGCACGACCGCCAGCGCGGCGGTGAACCCCGCGGTGCCGAGCGCCATCGCCTCGAAGAGGCTCATGTCCTTCGGCATCGGCACCAGCCAGTCGGCCTTGATGCGCGCGTACTCGGCGTACCCGCCGTCGTGCGCGACGCCTATGTCGTAGCTCGTCCCGATCACGGCATCGCCCTTCTTGAACCGCGGGTCGCCCGACTCGACGACCGTTCCCGAGAGGTCGATGCCGCCGATGCAGGGGAAGCGGCGGATGATCCGGCCCGCGCCGGTGGCCGCGAGCGCGTCCTTGTAGTTGACGCACGAGTACCCGACCCGGACCACGACCTCGCCGGGGTCCAGCTCGTCGACGGTGGCCTGCTCGAAAGCGGCCGCCACCTTGCGGTCCGCCTCGCGCAGGCGGTACACCTTGAACTTGTCCACTGGCTGCTCCTTTTTTCCGGCCGTACCGCGCCGGCTACGACGCGGTCTGCGCCTCGACCAGCGCCTGCGGTGCGCCGCCCGGCGCCCGCCGCGCGGCCATCAGGTAGTCGCGCGATTGCATCTCGGCGAGCCGGCTCGCGGTGCGCTGGAACTCGTTGGCGAGCGCACCCTCGGTGTAGAGCGCCTCCGGCTCGGCTTCCGCCGAGACGATCAGCTTGACCTTGCAATCGTAGAAGATGTCGACGAGCCACGTGAAGCGGCGGGCTTCGTTCGCCCGCTTCGCCGAGAGGCGAGGGACGTCGGACAGAATCACGGTGTGGAAGCGCTTGGCAAGGTCGAGGTAGTCGAGGTGCGACCGCGGGCCGCCGCACAGGGCCTCGAAGTCGAACCACACCACGCCGCCCGCGCGATGGCGGTACGGGATCACCCGTGCCTCGACGTCGAGCTCGTGGAACTCCTCCTCGACGTCGGCGACCTGCCGGAAGGTCGCCATCAGGGCCTCTTCGGCCACCGGCCCGAGCGGCGTGTGATACACCTTCACCTGCTCGAGCGCACGCCGGCGGTAGTCGACCCCGCCGCCGATGTGAACCACGTCGAGCCGCTCCTTGATCAGCGCGATGGTCGGGAGGAACCGCTCGCGCTGCAGGCCGTTCGGGTAGAGATCGCCCGGAGCGTAGTTCGAGGTCATGCAGTAGACCACGCCCCGATCCATCGTCCGCTGGAGCAGGCGGCCGAGGATCATCGCGTCGGCGATGTCGCTCACGTGGAACTCGTCGAAGCAGACGAGCCGGTAGCGCTTCGCGATGCGCCAGGCGACCGCGTCCAGCGGATCCTCGCGGCCCTTCAGCGTCTCCATCTCGCGGTGCACGTCGCGCATGAAGTGATGGAAGTGCACGCGCCGCTTCCGCACCAGCGGCACCGTCAGGTAGAAACTGTCCATGAGGAAGCTCTTGCCGCGCCCGACCGGACCCCACAGATACGCGCCGCGCGGCAGCGGCGGACGCACGACCAGCCGCTTGACGGCGGTATTGCGTCGAGACTTGTACCCGACCCACTGCTCGTACGTGCGCTGCAGACGCTGGACCGCGGCGTACTGCACGTCGTCGGCGATGAAGCCGCGGCGGCCGAGCGCCTGCTGGTAGTACTCGAGGACGGTGAGGGGAAGCCGCTTGGCGGGCTCAGTGTACTCCGCGGAGTCGAACACGCTCCCGTCGCCGAGCGGCGGCAGCGGCTCCTGATGCTCCGGCTCGTAGGCGCTGTCCCTCATGACGGGTCAAGCGTAATGGGTGAAGGGCCACGGGTAAAGCGAAACCCTGGCCTGCAACTTCCCACGACCCCACCCTTCACATGTTCAGCGCCCGCTTGTGCACCGCAAGCGCCGCCTCGTGCGTCACCTCCGAGAGCGACGGGTGGGCGTGGACGATGCGCGCGATGTCCTCCGATGCAGCGCGGAACTCCATCGCCACCACCGCCTCCGCGATCAGCTCCGAGGCATGGGTGTTGATGATGTGCACCCCGAGGATCTCGTCCGTGCGCCCGTGCGCGAGCATCTTGACGAACCCGTGCGTGTCGCCGTGGCCGAGGGCGCGGCCGTTGATGCTGAAAGGAAACTGCCCGACGCGGTACGGGACGTCGTCGGCCTTGAGCTGCTGCTCGGTCCGCCCGACCCAGGCGATCTCGGGCGCGGTGTAGATCACCCACGGGATCGTCTCGAGATTCACGTGCGCCTTCTGCCCGACGATCAGCTCGGCAACCATCACGCCCTCCTCCTCGCCCTTGTGCGCGAGCATCGGGCCGCGCACGACGTCGCCGATCGCGAACACGTTGGCGAGGTTCGTCCGACACTGATCATCCACCTCGACGAACCCCCGGCCGTCGATCTTCAGGCCCACGACCTCCGCGCCCAGACCGTCGGTGTTGGGCAGACGGCCGATCGACACGACCAGCCGGTCGCATTCGAGCGTCTCGTCCTTCCCGTCCCGCTGGTACGCGACCGTCACGCCTTTCTTCGCGAGATCGACCTTGCCGATGCTCACGCCGAGGCGGATGTCGAGGCCCTGCTCCTTCGTGAAGATGCGCCACGCTTCCTTCGCGACGCTTTCATCGGCCGCGGCGAGAAAGCCGGGCAACGCCTCGAGGAGAACGACCTTGGACCCGAGACGCCGCCACACGCTGCCGAGCTCGAGCCCGATGACGCCGGCACCGATCACGCCGAGCCGTTCCGGGATTTCCTTGAACGCGAGCGCGCCGACGTTGTCGCAGACGAGCGCCTGGTCGACCGGCACCCCGGGGAGATGGCGCGCCTTCGAGCCGGTAGCGACGATCACCGCCTTGCCCTCGGCGACTTCGGGCTCCCCGCTACCCCGCACCTCGATCTGCCAGCCGCCGGCACCGCGCCCGGCGAACCGGCCGTGGCCTTTCAGCCAGGTGATCTTGTTCTTGCGGAAGAGCGTCTCGATGCCCTTGGTCATCTTGGCGACGATCCCCTCCTTGCGGGCGACCATCTTTGCGACGTCGACCTTCACGCCGGACACGGTGATCCCGTGGCCCGCGAGCCCCTTGACGGTGTGCTCGTACTGCTCGGACGACTCGAGCAGCGCCTTCGACGGGATGCAGCCGACGTTCAGGCAGGTACCGCCGAGCGCCGGCTCGCCGGCCGGGCTCGTCCACTCCTCGACGCACGCCGTCTTCAGGCCGAGCTGGGCGGCGCGGATCGCGGCGATGTAGCCCGCGGGGCCGGCGCCGATGACGATGACGTCGAAGGTCTGTGCCATATCAGAGTCCGGGTTCGACGCAGAGCGCGCAGGGAAACTCCCGTCCTTCCGCCGCGCTGATTCGCGTCGCGTCTTCTCAGAGGTCCAGCAAGAGCCGGGACGGGTCCTCGAGCGCTTCCTTGATCGCGACCAGCGACAGCACCGCCTCGCGGCCGTCGATGATCCGGTGGTCGTACGAGAGCGCGAGATAGTTGATCGGGCGGATCACGATCTGTCCGTTCTCGACCACCGGGCGGTCGCGCGTGGCGTGGATCCCGAGGATCGCGCTCTGCGGCGGGTTGATGATGGGCGTCGAGAGCATCGAACCGTACACGCCGCCGTTCGAGATCGAGAACGTGCCGCCGGTCAGCTCTTCGATGGTGAGCTTGCCCTCCTGGGCGCGCTTGCCGAAATCGGCGATCTTCTTCTCGATCTCCGCGAACGAGAGCTGGTCGGCGTCGCGCAGCACCGGCACGACGAGGCCGCGCGGGCTGCCGACCGCCACCCCGATGTCGAAGTAGCCGTGGTAGACGATGTCGTTGCCGTCGACCGAGGCGTTCACGACCGGGTATTTCTTCAGCGCGTAGACCGCGGCCTTCACGAAGAAGGCCATGAAGCCGAGCCGGACACCGTGCTCTTTCTCGAAGCGCTCGCCGTGCCGCTTGCGCAGATCGATGACCGGCTGCATGTTCACTTCGTTGAAGGTGGTGAGGATCGCGGCCGTCGACTGCGACTGCACCAGGCGCTCGGCGACGCGCGCGCGCAGGCGGCTCATCGGAACGCGCTGCTCGGGCCGTCCGGCAAGCACCTTGTCCACGCTCACCGGCACCGGCGCAGGCGGCAGGGACGGCTTCGCGCCGGGCGTCGTCGCGGGCACGGCGACCGGCTGCGACCGCGCCATCTGGTCCATCACGTCCGCCTTGGTGATCCGGCCTTCGCGGCCGCTGCCGGTGATGCGGGTCGGGTCGACGCCCTGCTCCTCGACGAGCTTCCGCGCCGAGGGCATCAGCCGCGCGTCCTGCCGCGGAACCTCGGGCGGCGGAGTCGGCGGCACAGCGGCAGGCTCGATCCGCACCGCCGGAGCCGGGGCCGCCGCGGCCGCGCCTTTCGCCTCGGTGTCGAGAGTGGCGATCACCTCGCCCGCAACCACCGTGCTGCCGTCGCCCTTGGCCACCTTGACGAGCACGCCGTCGCTCGGAGCGGGAAGCTCGAGCACGACCTTGTCCGTCTCGATATCGACGAGGTTCTCGTCGCGGCGGACGGGCTCGCCTTCCTTCTTGTGCCACGAGAGCAGCGTCGCCTCGGCCACCGACTCCGAGAGCTGCGGCACTTTCACTTCGACCAGCATTGTTCTCTCCGTTCGGTTCTGCGCCGCGCTCCGCTCAGCATCACCGCGGCGTATCGCAAAGACTCGAGTGCGCATCGCATCGGAGGCCGCCTTACGTCACCCCTGGATCCCGGCTTGCGCCGGGATGACGCGTGCACGCGTCACTTGTATTTGCCGAACGCCTGCTCCACGAGCGCCTTCTGCCGCTGGTTGTGGCGGGCGTAGGACCCGCCTGCCGGGGCCGCCGCAGACGCCCGGCCGGCGTAGTACAGCCGCTGATCGGGGCGCATGTTCTCCTCGAGGTAGTGCTGCGTCTGGTACCACGCACCCTGGTTCTGCGGCTCTTCCTGGCACCACACGACTTCCTGCGCTTTCGGGTAGCGCTTCATCTCCGCGGCGAACTGCTCGTGCGGGAAAGGGTAGAGCTGCTCGACCCGGATGACCGCGACGTTGTCCAGGCGGCGTTCGCGTCGGGCGGCAAGGAGATCGTAGTAGACCTTGCCGGAGCAGGCAACGATGCGCGTCACCTGCTTGGGATCCAGCCCGTCGACCTCGCCGATGACCGTCTGGAAGCTGCCCTGCGAGAGCTCTTTGAGGCTGGACACGGCCTCGCGCTTGCGCAGCAGCGACTTCGGCGTCATCACGATCAGCGGCTTGCGGAACGGGCGCACCATCTGCCGCCGCAGCAGGTGGAAGACCTGCGCCGGCGAGGTCGGGACGCAGACCTGGATGTTGTGCTCGGCGCAGAGCTGGAGATAGCGCTCCAGCCGTGCCGACGAATGCTCCGGCCCCTGACCCTCGTAGCCGTGGGGGAGGAACAGCGTCAGCCCAACCATCCGCCCCCACTTCGCCTCGCCGGAGGTGATGAACTGGTCGATCACCACCTGGGCGCCGTTCGCGAAGTCCCCGAATTGCGCCTCCCAGATCGTGAGCTCGTTCGGCTCCGCGCACGCGTAGCCGTACTCGAAGCCGAGCACCGCCTCCTCCGACAGCAGCGAGTCGATCACCACGAAGTCCGCCTGCCCGTCCTGCAGGTTCTGCAGCGGAACATAGCTGCCCGCATCCCAGCGCTCGCGGTTCTGGTCGTGCAGCACGGCGTGGCGATGGGCGAACGTGCCGCGACCCGAGTCCTGACCGGAGAGCCGCACGCCGTAGCCGGAGACAAGCAGCGTCGCGTAGGCCAGGTTCTCCGCCATGCCCCAGTCGAGCATCGTCTTCCCCTGCCCCATCTCCCGCCGCGCCTGCATCACCCGTTCGACTACCGGGTGCACCTTGAACCCTTCGGGGACCGTCGTGAGGCGCACCGCGAGCCGCTCCAGCTCCTTCATCGGCACCGAGGTATCGGCGCCGTCGGTCCACTTCGCCCCGAGGAACGGCGTCCAGTCGATCGCGTACTTGCGCTGGAAATTGGAGAGCACGGGGCTCGAGGTTTGCCGGCCCTCGTCGAGCGCCTGGCGGTACTCCCGGATCAATCGCTCCGGCTCCTCCGCCGCGACGACGCCCTGCGTGACCAGCTTGTCGGCGTAGAGCTTGCGGGTGCCCGCGTGCTGAGCGATCTTCTTGTACATCAGCGGCTGCGTGACGAACGGCTCGTCCTGCTCGTTGTGGCCGAGGCGCCGGAAGCACACCAGGTCGATGACGACGTCGCCCTTGAACTCCCTGCGGTAGTCCATCGCGAGCTGGGTCACGAACAGCGCCGCCTCCGGGTCGTCGGCGTTCACGTGCAGGATCGGCGCTTCGATCATCTTCGCGACGTCGGTGCAGTACGTCGTCGACCGCACGTCGCGCGTATCCGAGGTCGTGAAACCGATCTGGTTGTTCACGACGATGTGCACCGTGCCGCCGGTGGAGTAGCCGCGTGTCTGCGACAGGTTCAGCGTCTCCATCACGACGCCCTGCCCCGCGAACGCGGCGTCGCCGTGGAGCAGGACCGAGAGCACCTTGTCGCCTTTCGTATCCTTTCGCCGGTGCTGTCGCGCGCGCACCGAGCCTTCGATCACCGGGTTGACGATCTCGAGATGCGACGGGTTGAACGCGAGCGAGAGGTGGACCGGACCACCCGGCGTGGAGACGTCGGACGAGAACCCGTTGTGGTACTTCACGTCGCCGAGCGAACTGGTGTCGCTCGCCGCGGTGCCCTCGAACTCCGCGAACAGGTCCTTCGGCGACTTGCCGAGGGTGTTGACGAGCACGTTCAAGCGTCCGCGGTGGGCCATGCCGATGACGACCTCCTCGACACCGTACGCGCCGGCGCGCTGGACGATCTCGTCCATGCACGGAATCAGGGTCTCGCCACCTTCCAGGGAGAATCGCTTCTGCCCGACGTACCGCGTATGCAGGTACTTCTCGAGCGTCTCGGCGGCGGTCAGCCGCTCCAGGAGGCGACGTCTCACCGCGGCGGGCAACTGCGGCCGCCCGCGCACCGCCTCCAGCCGCTGCTGGATCCAGCGCTTCTGCGCGGGATGGGAGATGTACATGTACTCGGCGCCGATCGTGGCGCAATAGGTTTCGCGCACGATCTGCAGGATCTCGCGCAGGCTGGCGCGCTCCGGCCCCACGAGGTTGCCGGTGTTGAAGACCGTCTCGAGGTCCGCCTCGGTGAGGTCGTAGTACGCCGGCTCGAGGTCCGGAATCGCCGGCCGCGGCAAGCGCTTCAGCGGGTCGAGCTCCGCCCAGCGGTTGCCCATGAACCGGTAGGCGTTGATGAGCAAATAGACGTAGACCTGCTTGCGCTCGACCCCGAGCTCGGCCGGCGCCGCCGGCGCGCGGAGCCGTCCCTGCTTCGCGCGCTGCGCGAACGACTCGACCACCGGGGCATGCGCCACGTCGCGGCCGCCGTCGCCATCGGCGCCCGGCAGGACCTGCAGCTTGTCGAAGTACTCCCGCCACTGCTCCGGCACCGACTGCGGGTTGTTGAGGTACGACTCGTACAGGTCCTCGACGAACGGCGCGTTGCCGCCGAAGAGGTACGAGCTGGAGAGCAACTCCTTCATCATGATCGCAGCCCTCGCTCTAGCGCTTGTCGATCGGGACGACATCCCGCCGCGGCGCCCCGGTGTACAGCTGGCGCGGCCGGCCGATCTTCTGCTCGGGATCGCTGATCATCTCGGCCCACTGCGCGATCCAGCCGACGGTGCGCGCGAGCGCGAAGATGCAGGTGAACATGCTCGTCGGGATACCGAGCGCGCGCTGCACGATGCCGGAGTAGAAGTCGACGTTCGGGTAGAGCTTGCGCTCCACGAAGTAGCCGTCTTCGAGCGCGATCTTCTCGAGCTGCATCGCCAGCTTGAAGAGTCGATCGTCGTGAAGTCCCAGCTCCTCCAGCACCTCGTGGCAGGTCTCGCGCATCAGCTTCGCGCGCGGGTCGTAGTTCTTGTACACGCGATGGCCGAACCCCATGAGCCGGAATCCCGAGTCCTTGTCTTTCGCCTTCTTGATGTACTCGTTGACCCTCGAGACGTCGTGGATCTCCTCGAGCATGGCGAGCGCGGCCTCGTTCGCCCCGCCGTGGGCAGGCCCCCAGAGGCAGGCGATCCCGGAGGAGATGCACGCGAACGGGTTGGCGCCCGAGGACCCGGCGAGCCGGACCGTCGAGGTCGACGCGTTCTGCTCGTGGTCGGCGTGCAGGATGAAGATCCGGTCGAGCGCCCGTACGAGGACGGGGTTCACGTGGTACTCCTCGGCGGGCACGCCGAACATCATGCGCATGAAGTTCGCGGTGTACGACAGGTCGTTTCGAGGGTACATGAACGGCTGTCCGACCGAGTACTTGTACGCCATCGCCACGATCGTCGGCATCTTCGCGATCAACCGGAACGCCGCGATCTCGCGCTGTGCGGGGTCGTTGATGTCGAGCGAGTCATGATAGAACGCCGACAGCGCACCGACGACCCCGACCAGCACCGCCATCGGGTGCGAGTCGCGGCGGAATCCCGAGTAGAGCCGGCCGAGCTGCTCGTGGATCATCGTGTGCACCGTCACCGTGCGATCGAACTTCTGCTTCTGCGCGCGGTCCGGCAGCTCCCCGTACAGCAGGAGGTAGCACACCTCGAGGAAATCGCACGCCACCGCGAGCTGCTCGATCGGGTAGCCGCGATAGAGCAGGACGCCCTCGTCGCCGTCGATGTAGGTGATGCTCGAGCGGCAGCTCGCGGTCGAGAGGAATCCCGGATCGTAGGTGAACATGCCGGTCTTCGCGAAGAGCGCCCGGATATCCGCAACGTCCGGGCCGATCGTTCCCGAGAGCCGCGGGAATTCGGCGATCTTGCCGTCGTCGTAGCTTAGGATAACCTTGCCGTTCGTTTGCATTTATCGCTCCTCGTAGAAGCCATCACGCGTCGCGCAGCATCGCCACCACCGCCGCGAGCCGCGGCTCACCACATTCCCGCTGCCCGCTCACGAGCTCCCATAGCTCCGGATCCGGCAGTGCAAGCAGCGCGTCGAACGCCGCGAGCCGCTCGCCGTCGAGCGTCGCGGCATGGCGCGCGAGAAACCGCGCCAGCACCAGGTCGTTCTCGAGCAGCCCTCGCCGGCATCGCCAGCGCAGGCGATTCAGCTCGACCTCGCTGGGCGGCACGCTCGCGCTCCGCTACACGCTGCGCCGGACCATCGCTTCCTTGATCTTGCCGATCGCCCTGGTCGGGTTCAGCCCCTTCGGGCAGACGTCGACGCAGTTCATGATCGAGTGGCAGCGAAAGAGCCGGTACGGATCCTCGAGGTCGTCCAGCCGCTCGGCGGTCGCCTGGTCGCGCGTGTCGGCGATGAACCGGTAGGCCTGGAGGAGCCCCGCCGGCCCCACGAACTTGTCGGGGTTCCACCAGAACGACGGGCACGAGGTCGAGCAGCACGCGCACAGGATGCACTCGTAGAGCCCGTCCAGCGCCTCGCGCTCCTCCGGCGACTGCAACCGCTCTTTCTCCGGGGGCGGGTCGTTGTTGATGAGGTAGGGCTTGATCGAGTGGTACTGCTTGAAGAACTGGGTCATGTCCACGAAGAGATCCCGGATCACCGGCAGCCCGGGGAGCGGCTTCAGTTCGACGGGCTCCTTCAGCTCGGCGAGCTTGGTGATGCAGGCGAGGCCGTTCTTGCCGTTGATGTTCATCGCGTCCGAGCCGCATACGCCCTCACGGCACGAGCGCCGGAAGGAGAAGCTGTCGTCCTGCGCCTTGACCTTCACCAGCGCGTCGAGCAGCATCCGGTCGGAGGGCTCGAGCGGGACGTCGTAGTCCTTCATGTACGGCCGGGCGTCCTTGTCGGGGTCGTAGCGGTAGATCCTCAGGCGCATGCTCGGCTCGCTTCCCGTTGAGTGAGGGTGCGTGTCAGTAGGTCCGCGCTTTCGGCGGAATCGACTCGATCGTCAGCGGTTTCAGGTTCACCGGCTTGTACTCGAGCCGGTCGCCCTCCTTGTACCAGAGCGTGTGCTTCAGCCAGTTCTTGTCGTCGCGGCCGTTCGGGTAGCCCGGGCGGTCGTGGTAGTCGGCGCGGTCGTGGGCGCCGCGCGACTCCTTGCGCGCCTCCGCGGACACGATGGTCGAGCGCGCGATCTCGATCAGGTTGTCGAGCTCGAGCGCCTCGACCCGCGCGGTGTTGAAGGTCTTGCTCTTGTCGGCGATCCCGGTGCGGCCGACGCGCTCGCTGAGCCCCCTGATCTTCTGCACACCCTCGACGAGCAGATCGGGAAAGCGGAACACGCCGCAATGCGCCTGCATGACGCGGCGCAGCGCGTTGCCGACCTCGTAGACGCTCTCGCCGTTCTTCTGGCCGTCGAGCCGGGCGAGGCGCGCGAGCGTCCGGTCCGCGGCGTCCGCAGGCAGATCCCGGCGCCCCGGATTCTCCCGCAGGAACCGGACCATCGCATCGCCTGCGGTCCTCCCGAACACCAGCAGGTCGGTGAGCGAGTTGGTGCCGAGCCGGTTCGCGCCGTGCACCGAGGCACACCCGCACTCGCCGGCCGCGTAGAAACCGGGGACCAGGTCGTTGGGGCCGTTCCTCCCCGGGACCACGACCTCGGCGCGGTAGTTCGTAGGGATGCCGCCCATCTGATAGTGGACGGTCGGCACGACCGGGATCGGTTCCTTGACCGGATCGACGTTGGCAAACTTCTTCGCGATCTCGCGGATGCCGGGCAGCCGCTTGTCGATGACCTCGGGCCCGAGATGGTCCAGCTTGAGGAGCACGTAGTCGCCGTTCGGTCCCGCGCCACGGCCTTCCTTGATCTCGGTCGCCATCGCGCGCGCGACGACGTCGCGCCCGGCGAGGTCCTTCGCCGTCGGCGCGTAGCGCTCCATGAAGCGCTCGCCGTTCTTGTTGAGAAGGTAGCCGCCCTCGCCGCGGACGCCCTCGGTGATCAGCACGCCCGCGCCGGCAACGCCGGTCGGGTGGAACTGCCAGAACTCCATGTCCTCGAGGGGAATGCCCGCGCGCGCCGCCATGCCCAGGCCGTCGCCGGTGTTGATGAACGCGTTCGTCGACGCGGCGTAGATGCGCCCGGCGCCGCCGGTCGCGAAGAGCGTCGCGCGCGCCTGCAGCACCACGACCTCGCCGGTCTCCATCTCGAGCGCCGTGACGCCGAGGACCTGGCCGTCGGGCGCACGGATGAGATCGAGCGCCATCCACTCGACGAAAAACTGGGTGTTCGCGCGCACGTTGCGCTGATACAGCGTGTGCAGCATCGCATGGCCGGTGCGGTCGGCCGCGCAGCACGAGCGCTGCACCGCGGGACCGGCGCCGAAGTTCATCATGTGTCCGCCGAACGGACGCTGGTAGATCGTGCCGTTCTCGTTGCGGTCGAACGGCATGCCGAAGTGCTCGAGCTCGATGACGGCGCCCGGCGCCTCGCGGCACATGTACTCGATCGCGTCCTGGTCGCCGAGCCAGTCGGAGCCCTTGACCGTGTCGTACATGTGCCATTCCCACGAGTCCGGCCCCATGTTGCCGAGCGCCGCCCCGACCCCGCCCTGGGCGGCGACGGTATGCGAGCGCGTCGGAAACACCTTCGACAGCACGGCGACCCTGAACCCCGCTTCCGCGAGTTGCAGCGCACCGCGCAGACCGGCTCCGCCAGCGCCCACGACGACCGCGTCGAAGTGCCGCACGACCAGCGCCATCGCCTAGGTCCTCCAGAGGATCTCGACCGCCCAGCCGGCCGCGCCGATGAGCACCAGGGCGACGACGATCTCCAGCGCGAGCCGCCATCCCGTAGGCTTGATGTAATCCATCAGGATGTCGCGCATCCCCACCCAGGCGTGAAGCAGCAGGCTCACGAAGAAGAGCAGCGTCGCGAAGCGCATCCACCCCTGGCTGAAGAGCGCCTTCCATCCACTGTAGTCGCTCGGCTTCGCGGCCGCCAACGCGACGACGAAGACGAGCGTGTACAGTGCCATCACCATCGCCGAGACGCGCTGGACGAGCCAGCCGCTCAACCCGTAGTGCGCGCCGACGACGATGCGGTTCACCACAGGAGCCTCCAGCCAAGCACCGCCGTCAGGACGATGCTTGCGACGAGGACCGCGGCGCTCGTCGCGCGGGCTGCCTGGAGGTCGACGCCGACGTGGACGTCGAGGAGGAGATAGCGGATCCCGGCGCAGAGATGGTGGAGGAACGCCCACAGCACGCCGAGCATCACGAGCTTCACGAGCGGCTGCGAGATCGTCTGGCGGACCGCCTCGAAGCGTTCGGGCGAGGCGAGGCTCCCGTCCAGGAGATAGAGGAGCCAGAGCAGCAGGACGAACAGCGCGGCGCCGCTGATGCGATGCAGGATCGACACCACCCCGGGGAGGGGCAGGTTGAGGAGATTGAGGTTGTACCAGAGGGGTCGTTTTCTTTTCAGTGAAGCATCAGGCATATCGCGATTCTCCCCGCATCCTGCCGCCTGCCGCGATCGGCAGCGGGAAAGTATAGCAGCGCGGTTGGGCGATTTGTGGGGTGCACAATAACCGCGGACGAACTCGCGCGGTGTGTGGCGGCGATGGCGGTCCTTCTCGAACGCACGCGTTGCGCATGACGCGATACGACACGCTGCGCTCAGCGCCGCGCCGACCGTCGCAACTGCGCGCGCATCCACCTCTGCGGCGCACGGTCGATTATCGGCGCGGATGATGCCGAAGCCGAGTTCGGTCGGCGACCGCGCGCGCTGGTCCCGCTTGGCACGTTCGGATTTCTCCATCGCGGACCGGCTTGGCGGCGAAACCGCGGAGGGGCCCCGGTCCGCGGGGCCACGCCGAATCGCGCGCGCTCTGCATCGGCAAGCCCTTGATCCGCCAGCCGTTGACTTCGCGCTTCGGGCGAGCCTACACTCGCTCGTCGTTGCGCCGCAGCACAAGCGCGATTCGGTACCATCGGCGGGCGTGGGCCACGCCTTCGCGCGGCCCGATTCCCGACCCCGTCCTTCAGGAGCAAGACCATGGCGAAGCAACCCGTTCGAGTCGCAGTGACCGGCGCCGCCGGTCAGATCGGCTACAGCATGCTGTTCCGGATCGCCGCCGGCGAGATGCTCGGCAAGGACCAGCCGGTGATCCTGCAGCTCCTCGAGATCACGCAGGCGCTGCAGGCGCTCAGGGGCGTCGTCATGGAGCTCGAGGATTGCGCCTTCCCGCTGCTGCACGGGATCGTCACCTCCGACGATCCGAACGTCGGGTTCCGGGACGCGAACTTCGCGTTGCTCGTCGGGGCGCGCCCGCGCTCGAAGGGCATGGAGCGGAAGGATCTCCTCGAAGCCAACGCACAGATCTTCACCGTCCAGGGCCGCGCGCTCGACGCGGTCGCGAGCCGCGACATCAGGGTGCTCGTCGTCGGCAATCCCGCGAACACGAACGCGCTCATCGCCATGAAGAGCGCACCCGGCCTCAAGCCCAGGCAGTTCACCGGGATGATGCGGCTCGACCACAACCGCGCGCTCTACCAGCTTGCGACGAAGCTCGGCAAGCCGGTCACCTCGATCCGCAAGATCGTGGTCTGGGGCAACCACTCGGCGACGCAATACCCGGACATCTTCCACGCCGAAGTGGACGGGCAGAAGGCATGGCCGCTCGTCAACGATCAGTCCTGGCTCGAGTCGACGTTCATTCCGACGGTGCAGAAGCGCGGCGCCGCGATCATCGAGGCGCGCGGTGCGTCCTCGGCGGCGAGTGCGGCGAACGCGGCGATCGACCACGTGCGCGATTGGGTGCTCGGCTCGCGCGAGGGCGACTGGGTCACCATGGGCATTCCCGCTGACGGCAGCTACGGCATCGCCGAGGGAGTCATCTTCGGCTATCCGGTGACCTGCAAGGGCAGCGAGTACGAGATCGTCCGGAATCTCAGCGTGAGCGACTTCAGCCGCTCGCGCATCGAAGAGTCGCTCAAAGAACTGCTCGAAGAGCGCGACGGCGTGAAGCACCTGCTTGGATGATGAAGTACTTCCGGCCGCGCCGGTCAATGCTGTATTCGCCGGCCAACATCCTGCGGTTCCTCGAGAAGGCGGCCGAGCTCCCCACCGACTGCGTGGTGATGGACCTCGAGGAGACGATCGTCCCCGAGGCGAAGGAGGCCGCGCGCGCGAACGTCGTCAAGGCGCTGAAGACCTACGACTATGGCCAGCGCGAGGTCATCGTGCGGGTGAACCGGCTGAGCTCGCCGTGGATCGACGCCGACCTCCGCGCGGTCGCGCGGGCCGGAGCCCACGCCATCCTCTTCCCGCGAATCGAGAGCCGGCAGGAGGCGGTCGACTGCATCGCCGCGCTCGATCGCGCGGGCGGCGACAACCTGCCGGTGATGATGATGATCGAGACGCCGTTCGGCGTGCTGCGCTCGGAGCCGGTCGCCGGCGCGTCCGACCGCATCGCGGCGTTGGTGATGGGCACCGCCGACCTGACGAACCACCTGCACGCGCGCCCGCATCCGGAGCGGCTGCCCCTGATCACCAGCCTCTCGCTCGTAATTCTCGCCGCCCGCGCCCACGGGCGGTCGGTGGTCGACGGCATACAGTCGAACCTGAAGGACATGCACATGTTCGAGTACTCGTGCCGGCTCGGCCGCGACATGGGGCTCGACGGCAAGACGCTGGTCCACCCCGACCAGCTGATCTACTGCAACGAGGCGTACACGCCGAAGCCCGCCGAGGTCGCCCAGGCGAAGGAGGTGATCGGCGCGTTCGAGAAGGCCGCGACCGAAGGCCGCGGCAATGTCGTCGTGAACGGACGGCTCATCGAACAGATGCACGTCGTCGCGGCGCGGCGCATGGTCACGCTAGACAAAGCCATCCGGAAGATGGCCCAGTAGGCCGGGGTGCCGCACGCCACGACCGCACGGCGCCCGAACTCCCGGCACCCTCCAAGCCATGTCGAGATCGAAGGCCCGCGCCGGCCGATTCTTCGAGGATTTCCGGCTCGGCCAGCGCATCGTCCACCCGACGCCACGCACGATCACCGACGGCGACTGTGCGCTCTACATCGCGCTCACCGGCGCACGCGATCCCGTGCACTGCGCCGCGCCCGTCGCGAAAGCGATGGGCTATCGCGACCGGACGATCGACGACCTACTCCTCTTCCACATCGCTTTCGGCAAGACGGTTCCCGACATCTCGCTCAATGCCGTCGCGAACCTCGGCTATGCGGACCTGCGCTTCCTCGCGCCGTGCTACCCCGGCGACACGATCCGCGCGGAGTCGGAGGTGATCGGGCTGCGCGAGAGCTCGAACCGCCGCTCCGGCGTCGTGTACGTGCGCTCGAATGCGTACAACCAGCACGGCGAGCCGGTGCTCACCTGGGCGCGCTGGGTGATGGTGCACAAGCGCGATCCGGACTCGCCGCCGCCCGCCACCGTCGTGCCTTCCCTCCCCGAGCTCGTTCCGCCCGACGCGCTCGCCGCGCCCGCTGCCGCGAACCCGGCGGCGCTCGCGCCGGCAGTCACCGGGAGCGCGGACCTCTGGGACGACTACGCTCCCGGCGAACGTATCGATCATCCGTCGGGCATGACGATCGAGGAATCCGATCACACGCTGGCGACCCGCCTCTACCAGAACACCGCGCGCGTCCATTTCGACGCGCTGGCGATGAAGCAATCGCCGTTCGGGCGGCGGCTCGTCTACGGCGGGCACGTGATCTCGGTATGCCGCGCGCTGAGCTACGAGGGCCTCGAGAACGCCTACGCGATCGCCGCGATCAACGCCGGCAGCCATACGAACCCCACCTTTGGCGGCGATACGCTCTATGCCGCCACGGAGGTGCGCGATCGGTGGCCCCTACCCGGCCGAATCGACGTCGGGGCGCTTCGCCTTCGCCTCATCGGCATCAAGAACGTCCCGCCGGCCGACGTCGAGTCGGCGGCTGGTCCCGACGGGAAACCGCATCCCAACGTCGTCCTCGACCTCGACTACACCGTGTTGATGCCCAGGAAAGCGCGCACATGAAACTCGTCCATCCCAATGAGGCCCTGTTCAGGGGCGAGAAGCCGTTTCCCGTCATCCCGTCGTGCGAGCACTTCGCCGGCAGCGAGAAGCTGATCGTCAAGGCCCTCGAGCTGCAGGACAAGCTGGGGCCGATCTTCGACATCACCTGCGACTGCGAGGACGGCGCGCAGGCCGGAAGCGAGAAGGAGCACGCGGAAATGGTCGTGCGCGTGCTCGGTTCGCCGGCGAACAAGCGGCGCATGGCGGGCGTGCGCATCCATGATTACACCCACCCGGCGTGGAAGCAGGACGTGGAGGTCGTCGTGTCCGGGGCGGGCAGCGTGCTCGCTTACGTCACGATCCCGAAGGCCACCTCGACGGGCCAGGTCGCGGAGATGATCATCCACATCGAGCAGGCGGCGGCCCGGCACGGGATCCGGCGGCAGATCCCGATCCACGCGCTCATCGAGACTCACGGCGCGCTGAAGGACGCGGCCGAGATCGCGCAGCTCCCGGGCATGCAGGTGCTCGACTTCGGCCTGATGGACTTCGTATCGGGCCACCACGGCGCGATCCCGGCCGCGGCGATGCGCTCGCCCGGCCAGTTCGAGCACAAGCTGCTCGCGCGGGCCAAGACCGAGGTCGTCGCCGCGGCGCTCGCGAACGGCGTCATCCCGGCGCACAACGTGACGCTCGACCTCAAGAACACCTACCAGACCTACCAGGACGCGTGGCGCGCGCGGACCGAGTTCGGTTTCCTGCGGATGTGGTCGATCTACCCGGCGCAGATCCAGCCGATCGTCGACGCGATGAAGCCGGACTACTCGGAGGTGCAGGACGCCGCGGCGATCCTCCTCGCGGCGCGAGCTGCCGAGTGGGGGCCGATCCAGTACGCCGGCGAGCTGCACGACCGGGCGACCTACCGGTACTTCTGGGAGATCCTCCAGAAGGCAAAAGTCACGGGCGTGGAGCTGCCGGAGGAGGCGGCGAAGGCCTTCTTCTAGCCGCCGGGAGCCGCCCGCGGTACTATGCAGCCGTCATAACAATGCCACCTGGGGAGATGTCATGAGACGGTTTCTGTGCCTGGCCGCGGCGGCGGTCGCCCTGCCTGCGACGGCCGCCCTTCCCGTTCCCGCCGACCAGCTGGTCGGCACCTGGGAATGTCGCGTCCCGGGAGCGGAGCCCACGCGGACCCCGCCCATCGTCTGGTTCGGGCCAGCGCAGGCGGACGGCAGGCTGGCCGCGACTTACGTGGACCTGGACGGCTTCGCCCGGACGGTCTCGGGCATCTCGGACATCCTCCCCGATGCCGGCGGCTGGTGGAGGGTCCAGCCGGAAGGCGGACAGGTGTTCATGGTTCAACCGCTCCCCGCGCGCGGAAGAACACCCGCCATGTCCCTCAGGCGGGGCAGCGCGTCGTACAGCTGTCTCCGCCTGCCGCGCTACATCTGACTTGCTTCCCCTGAGGCGCTTCGCCGCGCCACGCGCCCCTACTCTCCCGCGCCCCAGGGCGTAGCACCCTGCTACGCCTTACAATAGCGTCCCTCGCGCCGCCGCGGCGCGATCGCGACCATTCTGCAATGCGTCCGCTCCGTCGACTCGCGCTCCTTGCGCTTCTGCTCGCGCCCCTAGCCGTAGCGGCGGAAGCGCCCGGCGCGGCGAAGCGGGACCCGATGCGGCACTTCTTCTCGCCCACCCTCGGCGACCTCAAAGCAGAGGCGGCCGATGCCCGGGCCGCCGGCAAGCGGGCGGTGTTCGTGATGTACGTCCGCGACGACTGCCCCTACTGCGAGCGCATGAAGCGCGACGTCCTGTCGCTCGAGGCGGTGCAGGACTATTACCGGCGCGAGTTCGCAGTGCTCGCCGTGGACATCCGGGGTGCGGTGCCGATCGTCGACTTCGCCGGGCGGAGCACGGTCGAGAAGAGCTTCGCCGCGGCCCAAGGGGTGACTTTCTCGCCCGTGATCGTCTTTTACGACTTCGACGGCAAGCCGCTCGCCCGCCAGAACGGCGAGATCCGCGACCGCCGCGAGTTCCTGCTGCTCGGCGAGTTCGTCGCGAGCGGCGCTTACCGCACCCGTTCGTTCGCCGAATACAAGCAATCGATGGGCAACTGGAAGGGAAGCTGACCATGCCGCATAACACATTCAACGCCCTGCAGGAGTTCAAGCCCGCCGCGGGCAAGTCCGGGAAGTTCTACTCGCTCGCGGCGTTGGAGAAGGCCGGCCTCGGGAAGGTCTCCCGGCTGCCGGTCTCGATCCGCATTGTGCTCGAGTCGGTGCTGCGCAACTGCGACGGCAAGAAGGTGACGGAGGAGCACGTGCGGCAGCTCGCCGCCTGGAAGCCGAACGCGACGCGCACCGACGAGATCCCGTTCGTGCTCGCCCGCATCGTGCTCCAGGACTTCACCGGGGTGCCGCTGCTCGCCGACCTCGCGGCGATGCGCAACGTGGCGAGCCGCATGGGCAAGAACCCGAAGGTGATCGAGCCGCTCGTGCCGGTCGATCTCGTCGTCGACCATTCGGTGCAGATCGACCACTACGGCACGAAGAACGCGCTCGACCTGAACACGCGGCTCGAATTCGAGCGCAACCAGGAGCGCTACACGTTCCTCAAGTGGGGCATGCAGGCGTTCGACACGTTCAAGGTCGTGCCGCCCGGGATCGGCATCGTGCACCAGGTGAACCTCGAGTACCTCGCACGCGGCGTGCACCACACCCCCGACGGGGTCTACTACCCCGACACGCTCGTCGGCACCGACTCGCACACGACGATGATCAACGGCATCGGCGTCGTCGGTTGGGGCGTCGGCGGCATCGAGGCCGAGGCTGGCATGCTCGGCCAGCCGATGTATTTCCTCACCCCCGACGTCGTCGGCGTGCACCTCACGGGTGCGCTTCGCGGCGGCGTCACCGCGACCGATCTCGTCCTCACCGTCACCGAGATGCTCCGGAAGGCGAAGGTGGTCGGGAAGTTCGTCGAGTTCTTCGGCGAAGGCGTCGAGAACCTCGCCGTCCCCGACCGCGCAACCATCGGCAACATGGCGCCCGAGTACGGCGCGACGATCGGCTTCTTTCCGGTCGACGACAAGACCATCGCCTATCTCGAGGGCACCGGACGCACCAAGGAGGAGATCGACTCGTTCAAGGCCTATTTCAAGGCGCAGGCGCTATACGGCGTGCCGAAGAAGGGCGAGGTCGAGTACAGCCAGGTGCACGAGCTCGACCTCGCCACCGTGGCGCCCTCGCTTGCGGGGCCGAAGCGCCCGCAGGATCGGATCGAGATCGGCAACGTCAAGGCGAAGTTCCAGGAGCTCTTTTCGAAGTCGGTCGGCGACGGCGGTTACGGCAAGGCAGCCGCCACGCTGACCCCGCGTTTCCCGACCGGCAAGGCGGACATCAGCATCGGCAGCGGCGACGTGCTGATCGCCGCGATCACCTCCTGCACCAACACCTCCAACCCCGGCGTGCTGCTCGCCGCCGGCTTGCTCGCGAAGAAGGCGGTCGAGCGCGGGCTCGTCACGAAGAAATACGTGAAGACCTCGCTCGCGCCCGGCTCGCGCGTCGTGACCGAGTACCTCACGAAGTCGGGCCTGCTGCCCTATCTCGAGCAGCTCGGGTTTGCCGTCGCCGCCTACGGCTGCACCACCTGCATCGGCAACGCCGGTCCGCTCGATCCGACGATCGACGAGACCGTCACCAGGAACGACCTAGTCTGCGCCGCGGTGCTCTCCGGCAACCGCAACTTCGAGGCCCGCATCCACCCGAACATCCGTGCGAACTTCCTCGCCTCGCCGCCGCTCGTCGTCGCCTACGCGATCACCGGCACGATGCTCGTCGACCTGATGACCGAGCCGCTGGGCAAGGGCAAGAACGGCGAGGACGTCTGGATCGGCGACGTCTGGCCGACGAGCCAGGAGATCTACGACTTCATGAAGTTCGCGATGGACCCGAAGACCTTCCGTGCGCTCTACGGGAACGTCGCCGATGCGAACCCGATGTGGAAGGGCGTGGTCGCCTCGACCGGCCAGGTCTACAACTGGCCGACCTCGACCTACATCGCCGAGCCGCCGTTCTTCAAGGACTTCGGCATGCAGCCGGGGCGGACCGGCGACGTCCGCGGCGCGCGGGTCCTCGGCATCTTCGGCGACTCGATCACGACCGACCACATCAGCCCGGCGGGCTCGATCAAGCCGACCTCGCCGGCGGGGATCTACCTCCTCGAGCACGACGTCGGCGTGCCCGACTTCAACTCGTACGGCGCGCGGCGCGGCAACCACGAGGTGATGATGCGCGGCACGTTCGCGAACGTCCGGATCAGGAACCTGATGGTTCCACCGAAGCCAGACGGCTCGCGCGTCGAGGGCGGCCTGACGGTCATGCAGCCCTCGGGCGAGCAGCTGCCGATCTACGACGCGGCGATGAAATACGTGGCCGCGGGCACGCCGCTCGTGATCTTCGGCGGCGAGGAGTACGGGACCGGCAGCTCGCGCGACTGGGCGGCGAAGGGCACGCAGCTCCTCGGCGTGAAGGCGGTGGTCGCGCGCAGCTTCGAGCGCATCCACCGCTCCAATCTCGTCGGCATGGGCGTTGCGCCGCTGCAGTTCAAGGGCGCGGACTCGGTCCAGTCGCTGGGGATCAGGGGCGACGAGCAGTTCGACGTCATCGGCCTCGCCGGCGACCTCAGGCCGCAGCAAGACGTGACCCTGGTCATCCGGCGCGCTGACGGCTCGCGGCAGGAGGTGAAGGTGCTGCTGCGCATCGACACTCCGATCGAGGTCGATTACTACCGGCACGGGGGGATCATGCCGTACGTGTTACGCGACCTTCTTGCGAAGGCCGCGTAACCCGAAAGTGGGGAACGCGAGACAAGGCTCGCGTAGACGCGACCTCCTGGCGAAGGCCGCGTAACCCGAGTCAGTGGTGGTGGTGCCCGCCCGGCCCGTGGGCGTGGCCGTGGGCGATCTCCTCCGCAGACGCGGGACGCACGTCGAGCACGGTGCAGCGGAACTCGATCGTCTGGCCGGCGAGCGGATGGTTGCCGTCGAGGGTGACCTCTTTCTCGCCGACCTTGACGACCCGAAAGCTCACCGGGTGGCTGTGATCGTCGTGCCTCGCCTCGCCTTGCACCCGCATCCCCACCTTGAGCTTTCCCCGGAACTGGCTGCGCGGCTCGGCGCGCACGAGCTCCGGGTCGCGCGGCCCGAAGGCATCCTCGGGCGCGAGGCGGACCCGCACCCGCTCGCCCGCTTCCTTGTCGGCGAGCGCCGCCTCGACTTTCGGGAAGATTCCGCCATGGCCGCCGTGCAGGTAAACGAGCGGGCCGTGCCCGCGCTCGACGACGTTGCCGCGCGCGTCGAGCACTTCGTACTTGAGGGCCACGACGCTGTTCCTGATGACTTTCATCGCCGGATTCCGGTAGAAAGCCGCGAACTCTAGCTGTTGCCGCCGGCCGCGTCGAGCTAAACTCGCGCCGATGAAAGCTTTCCACTGCCGGCTATCGGCCGCGATCGCGGCATCGTTCCTCGCGGTTGCCTGCACTCAGCCCCCGCCCAAGCCAGCACCGCCGCCCGTCGGCCCGCCGAAGGTCGGCGTCGTCGGCCTAGTGAGCTCGGTGAAGCACCGCGGGCTGACGCAGGACAATTGGCGGGGCTACTTCGGGAAGTTCTTCTCGAACGAAACCGACTCCAACATCAGCCAGGTCCAGTACGAGGTGACCGTCCTGTACGACGACGGCACGACCGGTAACGTCACCGTCGACGAGAAGCCGACCGTCCAGCCCGGACAGAAGGTCCGCGTCACCGGCAACCAGATCGAGCCGCTGGTCCGCCGCTAGTCGAGCGGCAGGCCGACGTAGTTCTCCGCGAGGCTGGTGGCGGCGGCGCGCGAGCTCACCACGTACTCGAGCTGCGAGCGCTGCAGGCGCTGGCCGAACGCGTCGTCGTCATGGAACCGGTGCAGCATCGAGGTCATCCACCACGAGAAGTGCTCGGCGCGCCAGATGCGGCGGAGGGCCGTTTCGGAGTAGCGCGCGAGCAGGTCCCTGCGGCCGTGCTTGAAAGACTCCACGAGCGCGCGCGCGAGCACGCGGACGTCCGCGGCGGCGAGATTGAGCCCCTTCGCACCGGTCGGCGGCACGATGTGCGCGGAGTCGCCCGCGAGATAGAGCCGGCCGTGCTGCATCGGCTCGCAGACGAAGCTCCGCATCGCGATGATGCCCTTCTGGAAGATGCGGCCCTTGGTCACCTTCCATCCGTCCGCCATCTCGAGACGCGCATCGAACTCCGTCCAGATCCGCTCGTCGGGCCAGTTCTCGATGCGGTCGTTGGGATCGCACTGGAAGTACATCCGCTGGATCTGCGGCGAGCGCGTGCTGACGAGGACGAAGCCGCGCTCGTGGTAGGCGTAGATCAGCTCGTCGGAGGACGGCGGCGCCTCGGCGAGGATCCCGAACCAGCCGAACGGATAGACTCGCACGTGCTCGCGGCGCACCCGCGACGGGATCGACGGCCGGCTCACGCCATGGAAGCCGTCGCAGCCGGCGATGAAGTCGCAATCGAGCTCGCGCCCCTCGCCGTCCTTGCGGAAGTGGATCCTGGGCGCCGACGTATCGATGTCGCTGACGCTGGTGCCCTCGACCTTGAAGATGACCTCGCCGCCGGCATCGAGCCGCGCCTTCACGAGATCCTTGATGACCTCGTGCTGGGCGTAGACGGTGATCGCGCGCCCGCCGGTCAGCTCCGCGAGATCGATGCGGTGCCGGCGTCCACCGAACGCGAGCTCGATCCCGTTGTGGACGAAGCCCTCGCGCTTCATCCGCTCGCCGACGCCCGTCTCGATCAGCAGATCGACGGTGCCCTGCTCGAGCACGCCCGCCCGGATCGTCTGCTCGATCTCCTCGCGGCTGCGGTTCTCGAGCACGACCGAGTCGATCCCTTCCCGGTGCAGCAGGTGCGAGAGCAGCAGCCCCGCCGGGCCAGCGCCGATGATGCCGACTTGCGTACGCACTTGGAGCCCTCCTTCGATTCGATACGAACCCGGGACCGAATGTTACTCGCGACGCGACACCCGGGCCGGCTACTCACGCGGCCGGACGGTGTTGTCAGTTGCTGCCGCGCGACTCGACCTCGATCATCGACGCCAGCAGTCGACGCCCCTGCGTCGGGCCGGCGTCGGCCTTGATCGTCACCTGGAACGCGGGTTCCGTCACCGGACCGATGATGCGCTGCTGGGCTTCCAGCATTTCCTTGTCCTCGTCGAACGTGCGGCGCACGTTTTCGCGCAGGAACTCGGTGACGGCGATCTCGTCGAGCCGGAAGTTGCGCGCGAACGCCCAGAAGTAGTGGGAGGAGGTCGGCGTCTCGGGCGTGATCAGGTCGATCACGCGACCTTCGACGCGGATCGAGCCGGGGATAGGCTCGAGCGGCTGCACGCCGACGTCGATCACGATGTAACCGGGGGGCAAATACACCGTGCGCTGCCAGCGGTCCACCTTGTCCGATGCCGACACCCGCGCGAGGTACTGATAGAACGGCGGCGGGTTGCAGGCCTTCATCTCCTTCTCCACGTACACCGCCCCGGGGTCCATGCGGATCGAGATCGGCGACTCGGCCACCGAGTCGTGTCCGATCGTCTTGCCGTGCACGTAGGTCTCGTGCGAGAGATCGAGCAGGTTGTCGTTGAGCAGCTTGTAGTTCGCGTCGACCCGGTGATAGCCCTCGCTCGCCACCCAGCCCGGCGAGTCCATCCAGTGCACGTCGGGTACGAGCGCGGGGTCGGCCTTCTCCGGATCCCCCATCCAGATCCACGCGCACTTGTAGCGCTCGAGCACCGGGTAGGTCTTCACCACCGCCTTGGCCGGGATCCGGTCCTGGCCGGGAATGCTCACGCACTTTCCGCCCGGCTCGTAGGTCAGCCCGTGATACATGCAACGCAGGTTCTCCCCGATGAGGGTGCCCTTCGAGAGCGGCGCATAGCGGTGCGGGCACCGGTCCTGGAACGCGACCACGCGTCCGTCCTTCGCCCGGAAGAAGACCAGCGCCTCGTCGCAGATCTTCCGTGCGAGCAGCTGTCCGCCGATCACCTCGGTCGAGAACGCTGCGACCTGCCAGCAGTTACGCAACCACATGTCCACCTCCTTCTGCGGTATTTCGCTCTCGTCCCGTCACAGGTCGAGCACCAGCACCTCGCTCTTCGCGCGCGAGACGCAGGGCATCATCTTGTCGCACGCCTCCTTCTCCTCGTCGGTGAGGAAGACGTCGCGATGGTCCGGCGTGCCTTCGAGCAGGCCGGTCAGGCACGTCCCGCACACGCCCTGCTCGCACGAGGTCTCGATGTGGATGCCGTGCGCCGCGAGCGACTCGACGATGCTCTTGTCGGCGGGGATCGCGTACTCGCCGCCCGCGCGCGCGAGCCGGACCTTGAACGTCTCGCGCGGCCCGGAGAGCGATGCCGGATCGGCGGCGAAATACTCGAGATGCACCGCTTCCGGCGGCCAGGTCGCGGCCGCGGTCGATTCCACGAGATCCATGAACGGACGCGGCCCGCACAGGTAGAGGTGCGTGTCGTCGGCGCGGTGCCAGAGGAGCTTCCTCAGGTACGCCCGCACCGCCTCGGCCTCGAGGGCGTAATGAAACGACACCTTACCCTTGAACTCGGGCGCCGACAGCAGGTCGTGGAACGCGGTGTGCTGGATCGAGCGGCTGAAATACTGGAGCTCGAACGGCGAACCGGCTGCCTGGAGGTAATGCGCCATGCTGAGGATCGGCGTGATCCCGATCCCGCCGGCGAGCAGCAGATGCCGCTTCGCACCCGCGTGGAGCTTGAAGTGGTTTCGCGGCTCGCTGATCTTCAGGGCATCGCCTTCCTTGATGCCATCGTGCATCCCGCGCGAGCCGCCGCGGGATTCGGGCTCCTTCTTGACCGCGATCCGGTACCCCGAGCCGTCGAACGGGCTGTTGCACAGCGAGTACTGCCGGACCAGCCCCGGCGCGACGTGCACGTCGACGTGCGACCCGGCGGTGAACGACGGCAGCGCGCTCCCCTCCGCGCTGACCAGCCGGAAGGATTTTACGTCCAGGGCTTCCTGCTTGACCTCCCGGACTCTGACCATGAGCTCCGACATGACCGCCTCACTTGGCTTCCATCTCCGCGAAGACCTCCTGCGCGCTGTGGAACGCCGCGTTCGCGGCGGGCACGCCGCAGTAGATCGCGCACTGGAGGAGCATCTCCTTGATCTCGTCGCGCGTGACGCCGTTGTTGAACGCTGCCCGGACGTGCATGCGGAACTCCGCGTCGCGATTGAGCGCGACCATCCAGCCGAGCGTCAGGAGGCTCCGCGTGTGCCGCGGCAGCCCCGGTCGCGTCCAGATCTCGCCCCAGGCGTAGCGGGTGATGAGATCCTGGTACTCCTCGTTGAAGGCGTTCTTGTGCTTGAGCGTCCGGTCGACGTGCGTGTCGCCCAGCACGGCGCGCCGTACCTTCATCCCCGCTTCGTACCGTTCCTTGTCGTCCACAGCCTTGCTCCTACCTGGAAAGGAAGCCAAGTACCGCCGCCGTGAAGCGGTCGGAGGCTTCGACGTTGGAGATGTGCGCGGCGTCCAGCTCGACGTACTGCGCCCCCGGGACGCGTCCGGCGATGAAGCGGCCCTCCGCCGGCGGCGTGGCCTCGTCGTGCGCGCCGGCGATGACGAGCGTCGGCGCGGCGATGCGCGCGATCGCATCGCGCTGATCCATGTCGCGGACGGCCGCGCAGCAGGCGACATAGCCTTCGGGCGAAAGGTGAAGCAGCGTCTCGCGCATGCGCCCGAGCATCGGTGAGCGCTGCTCGAGGAATCGCGGCGTGAACCAGCGGGCGAGCACGCCCGATTCGATGGCGGCCATTCCGCCCTTGCGCACGGCCTCGATCCGGGCGTTCCACGGGTCCGGCGATCCGATCTGCGCGGCGGTGTTGCACAGGACGAGGCGCTCGATCCGGTTGGCGGCGTGAGTGCCGAGCCACATGCCCACCATCCCGCCGAGCGAGAGTCCGCAGAAGGCGACGCGGTCGATGCCTAGCTCGTCCAGCAGACCGACGACGTCGCGCCCGAGTTGCTCGATCGTGTATGGTCCCGGCGTGACCGCCGAAGCGCCGTGGCCGCGCCGGTCGTACCGCAGCAGGCGGAACCGCTCCGCGAACGCGCTCACCTGCGGGTCCCACATCGAGAGATCGGTGCCGAGCGAGTTCGACAGCATGAGCACGGGGGCATCGTCCCGACCCGCTTCGCTGCCATCCCACCGGTAGTGGATCCGTCCCCCGTTCACGTCGGCGAAAGGCATGGTTGCGCTCCGGTTACGGTACGTTCGAGCGCGCAGCGAGCGCACGCTCGACCAGGGTCCCGGCAAGTCCGACGTAGTTGGCCGGATCGAGCAGGCGGGCGAGGTCCGCGTCCGAGAGATGCTTCCGCACCTCCGGGTCTTCGCCGAGCACGTCCCGCAGGTGCCGCCTTCCGCCGGCCGCCCGGCGGCACGCCTCCTCGACCAGATGGTGCGCCGGGAGACGTCCGATCTTGCCGCCGAGCGCCATCGTCACCGCCTCGGCGAGGATCAGGCCGCGCGTCGCCTCGAGGTTCTCGGCCATCCGCGCCGCGTCGATCTGGAGACCTTCGAGCACCTGTGCGAGCTGCGCCAGCGCGCCCGCCGCGAGCGTGCAGATCTCCGGCAGCGTGTCCCATTCCGCATGCCAGTCGCCCAGCCCGCGCTCGTGCTCCTGGACCATCGCCGTCAGCATCACCGACACGAGCCCGGGCACGCGAATCGCGGCGGCAAGGATCGCGGCGCACGCGACCGGGTTGCGCTTGTGCGGCATCGTCGACGACCCGCCCTTGCCCGCTGCGGCCGGCTCGAACGCTTCCCCCACCTCGGTCTGCATCAGGAGCGAGATGTCGCGCGCGATCTTGCCCAGCGTGCCGACGACGAGCCCGAGCGCCGTGGCGACCTCCGCCACCCGATCGCGCTGCGAATGCCACGGCACGTCCGGCAACGCGAGGCGCAGGTCGTCCGCCAGCGCCGCCGCCACCTTCAGGCCGTCGCCGCCGAGCGCCGCCAGCGTGCCGCTCGCGCCGCCGAACTGGAGCACGAGCACGCGCGGGCGCAACTCGCGGATCCGCGCGCGGTGCCGCTCGATCGCGCTCAGCGCACCGGCGGCCTTGAGTCCGAGGGTGACCGGCGTGGCCTGCTGGAGCCACGTTCGCCCGGCGAGAACGGTGCGCTTGTGCTTGTCCGCCAGGCGCGCGAGCACGTCGGCGAGACGCGCGAGGTCGGCGTCGATCAGATCGAGCGCACCGCGCAACTGGAGGACGAGCCCGGTGTCCATCGCGTCCTGGCTCGTCGCACCCCAGTGCACGAAGCGCGCGGCCGCATCGTCGTTCTTCGCGACGAGCGCGGTGAGCGCCTTCACCATCGGGATTGCGGTATTGCCGGCAAGGGCGGCGCCGCGCGCAAGCGCTTCGATGTCGAACGCGTCCGCGCGGCATTGCGCCGCGATCGCCGGCGGAGCCGCGTCGGGGATGACACCCGCACGAGCCTCGGCGCGGGCGAGCGCCGCCTCGAAGTCGAGCATCCCCTGCAGCCGGCCGCGGTCGGAGAAGACCGCCCGCATCCGGTCCGTCGTGAACAGGGGATCGAGCAGCCGCGTCGAGGTGCTCGCGTTCACGGCGGACCGGGGTTCAGAGGTCGAAGAAGACCGTCTCTTCCGCTCCCTGGAGGTTCACGTTCCACTCCAGCGCGCCCTTGCCGCCAGAGTGCTTCTTCGCGACCAGCGTCGAACGGCGTTCGGCGGGCACGAGCTTGAGGACCGGATCGTCCGCATTGCTCGGCTCGTCGGGGAAGTAGATCCGCGACACGAGCTGCTTGAGCTGGCCGCGCATGAACACCGTGACCGCGATGTGCGGCGCCTGCAGCGCGCCGCCGGGACCGGGTACGCGTCCGGGCTTGATCGTCTTGAAGCGGAACACGCCGTTGTCGTCGGTCGCGGACCGGCCGAACCCCTTGAACCCGGCCTCGAGCGGCTTCGCCTGCTTGTCCTCGGGGTGCGCGTACTTGCCGTGCGCGTTCGCCTGCCAGATCTCGACCAGCGCGTCGTTGACCGGCTTGCCGTTGCCGTCGATCACGCGGCCCTGGATCGTGATCGGATCGCCGGTTACGCCCGGGCCGACCAGGTCCTCCCGTATGAGCCAGGTCAGGCCGATGTGGAGGTACGGCCCGACGGTCTGGGAGGTGGTTGCGTAGAGACTCATGTCGGTTCCTCCTCTATTCGCCGGGGCTCGGATCCCGCGGCGTCTCGTCGCGCCCGCGCAGGACGATGTCGAACTTGTACCCCAGCGCGAACTCCGGGATCGTCGTTTCCCAGTCGAAGCTCGAGATCAGGCGTTGCCGCGCCTTCTCGTCCGGTACGCACAGGTACATCGGGTCGTACTCGAGCAGCGGGTCGCCGGGGAAGTACATCTGCGTGACGATGCGCGTCGCGAACGCGGGGCCGAACAGCGAGAAGTGGATGTGCGCCGGCCGCCAGGCGTTGTAGTGGTTGCGCCACGGATACTCGCCCGGCCGGATCGTGATGAACCGGTAGCGCCCCTCGGCATCGGTCAGCGTGCGCCCGGCACCGGAGAAGTTCGAATCGATCGGCGCGTTGTGGTGGTCGTTCCGGTGCGGATAGCGGCCGGACGAGTTCGCCTGCCACACCTCGACCAGCGTGTGCGGCACCGGCCGGCCGTTCTCGTCGAGCACCCGCCCGCTCACGACGATCCGCTCGCCGATCGGGTCGCCCGCGTGCTGCTTGGTGAGGTCGTTGTCGGTTGGCTTCAGGTCGTCGTGCCCGAAGAGCGGCCCGGTCAGCTCCGACAGCGTCTGGGGCAGGACGACGAGCGGTTTCGTCGGTGCCCGCTGGACGGTGGAAGCGTACCTGGGGAAGAGATACTCCGGCTGCGTACCGACATAGGGCCGCCGATAGCCCGTGGATTCGCTCATGTGCTGACTCCTTGAATCTTGGGACGTGGGGTTCGTCCTGGTGTGTGGTGCCCGCCGGGCCTCTGCCGTCCCGGTCGCCTATTTCGATGCGTGCAGTAGCGGCGCGGCGGTGCGCCGCTGCAGCTCGTCGAGGGTCAGGCCCTCGACCATCTCGACCACGCGCAGGCCCTCCGGCGTGACGTCGATCACCGCGAGATCGGTGTAGATCCGGTTGACGCAGCCGATGCCGGTCACCGGGTACGTGCACCGCTCGACGATCTTCGCTTCGCCCGCCTTCGTCTGGTGCTCCATCATGACGAACACCTTCTTCGCGCCGATCGCGAGATCCATGGCGCCACCCACCGCCGGAATCGCGTCCGGCGCGCCCGTATGCCAGTTCGCGAGATCGCCCTTCGCCGAGACCTGGAACGCGCCGAGCGCGCAGATGTCGAGGTGGCCGCCGCGCATCATCGCGAACGAGTCGCCGTGGTGGAAGTAGGAGCCGCCGGTGAGCAGCGTCACCGGCTCCTTGCCGGCGTTGATCAGGTCCCAGTCCTCGGCCCCTTTGGCCGGCGCCGGCCCCATGCCGAGGAGGCCGTTCTCGCTCTGGAGAAAGATCTCCCGGTCCCTGGGCAGGAAATTCGCGACGCGGGTCGGCAGGCCGATGCCGAGATTGACGTAGGAACCTTCGGGGATGTCGCGCGCCACGCGCGCGGCCATCTGGTCACGGTTGAGTCGGTTCATGGCTGGCTCCCGGGAATCAGGCCGCCGCCCTGGCGGGGGCGGAGATCGGCACCACGCGCTGCACGAAGATGCCCGGCGTCACGATGGCCTCCGGGTCGAGCGCGCCGAGCGGGACGACCTCGTTCACCTGGGCGATGGTGCACTTCGCCGCACGCGCCATGATCGGCCCGAAGTTCCGCGCCGTCTTGCGATACACGAGGTTGCCCCACCGATCGCCCTTGTGCGCCTTGATGAGGGCGAAGTCGGCGCGGATGGGATACTCGAGCACGTAGCTGCGGCCGTCGATTGTCCGCGTCTCCTTGCCCTCGGCGAGCAGGGTGCCGTAGCCGGTCGGGGTAAAGATCGCCCCGAGACCCGCGCCCGCCGCCTCGATCCGGCACGCGAGATTGCCTTGCGGCACCAGCTCGAGCTCGATCTCGCCCGCCCGATAGAGGGCGTCGAACACGTAGGAGTCGGCCTGGCGCGGAAACGAGCAGATGATCTTCTTCACCCGCTTCGTCTTCAGCAGCGCGGCCAGGCCGATGTCGCCGTTGCCGGCGTTGTTGTTGACGACCGTGAGGTCGCGCGCATCCTGCGCGATCAGCGCGTCGATCAGCTCGGACGGCATCCCCGCCGTCCCGAACCCCCCGATCATGATGGTCGCGCCGTCGCCGATGTCGGCGACCGCCTGTTCGATCGAGTTCGTGATCTTGTCGATCATGTCTTCCTCCGCGAGCGAGATTGCAGTTCGTCATCCGGCGGGCGGCGAGCCGGGCGGGCCTCGCAATTCATTGACCGATGTTACACCGACTCCCTGGCGTTTTCCCCACCGGCGTCAGTGCTCCGCGCCTACCGGCGCGTGCAGGGTGTCCTTCTCGATCGGCACCCGGAGCGCGTTCAGGACGCGCGGGACCATGGCGTAGAAGCTCGCCGTGAGCACCAGCTCGACGATCTCGCTCGACTTGAACTGCTTCTTCAGTGCCCGGTACATGGCGTCCGAGACGTCTCCGGCCATGATCGCTTCGGTCAGCGCGAGCACCGTGCGCTCCTTGACGGAGAAGCGCGGCGAGTCGCGCCACATCATCAGGTCCTCGATCTGCTCCGCCGGCACGCCCTGCTGGCGCGCCCAGCGCCGGTGCTGGTGCCACTCGTACGCCGAGCCCGCGAGCTGCGCGCCGCGCAGGATCATCAGCTCGCGGAGCGTGCGGGCCGTCGTGCAATCGCGGCGCAGCGTGTAGGCGAACTCGATCCACGCCGACAGGAGCGTGGAGTGGTGGCCGAGCACCCGGTACAGGTTGAGAAACTCGCCGTTCAGCTCGCGGATCCGCTTCTTGTTCCGCGCATCGATCTCCTTGAGCGGGAGACGGCTCTTCGACTTGTTCGAGTTGAGTTGCATCATTCCCCCAAGGGTTTCCGCCTACATTCGCGCCTTCAGCCACTTCACGATCCCCGGGGCAAGCACCTTCTGCGCCTTGCCGCCCACGAACGTCCCGATGTGCCCTCCCGGCACCGCCAGCTCGCTGTAGTCGGTCGTCCCGAACCGTCCGTCGAGGCTGCGCGAGCAGGCCGTGGGCACGATCACGTCGCCCTCCGCGTAGACGTTCAGCACGGGCATCGTGATCGCCCGCAAGTCCACCCGGCGGTCCCCGAGCATGAGCTCGTTCCTGATCAGCTTGTTCCCCTGGTACAGGTCCTTGAACCACTGGCGCGCGATCTCGCCGGGGTGGTCGGGCCGGTCGGCGATCCAGCGCTCCATGCGCAGGAAGTTCAGGAGCTTCGCGTCGTCGTCGAGGATGTTGACGAGCTCCGTGGTGTACTTCGTCACGTTCGATACCGGGGACATCATCAGGAACGAGAAGCCCACCATGGCGCCCGGAATGCTGCCCAGCGTGTCGACGAGCAGATCGACGTCGCCGGGCCCCATCGCCCGCGACCACAGGTTGACGTATCCCGACCCCCTCTCCGGATCCCCGGCATCGCCGTGGAAGTCGAGCGGCGTGACGGCGAGGAGGAGATTCCTTATCCGCTCCGGATGAAGCGCCGCGTAGCAGGTCGAGAAAACGCCGCCCTGGCAGATGCCGAGCAGGTTGATCCGCCCCACGTCGTGGCGCGCGCAGATCGCCTCGACGCACTCGTCGAGATAGTCGTTGACGTAGTCGTCGATCGTGAGCCAGCGGTGGGCCCGCTTCGGCATGCCCCAGTCGATCATGTAGACATCCAGGCCTTCGGCGAGAAGCCGCCGCACGAACGAGCGGTGCGCCTCGAGATCGATCATCTGATAGCGGCCGACCAGCGCGTAGACAATCAGCACCGGGGTGCGCAGCGGCTCGGCGACGACCGGGGTGTAGCGGTAGAGCCGGACCATGTCCCGGGCGAGGACTTCCTCCTTGGGCGCGGTCGCGATCGCCAGCTCGTCGTCCGACAGCTCGGCGAGCCGCCTCGCCCCCCGGTCGATCTTCTGCAGCATCCCGTAGAAGTCGAGCATCGCCTTGTCGGCCGGCAGATTCAGCGCCGGGCCCGGTTCAGCTTGATTCGCCACGTGACCTCTCCTCGGACTTGCGGCGGGCCGGACGGGAAGGGTTCGACAGCGTCCGCACCTCGCGCTGGAGGGCCCGGACCTGCCGCTTCAACGTCTGGATCTCGAGATACGCGTCGTCGACCTCGCTGCGGGCGGGGACGTTGAGCAGCCCGCTGAGGATCTCGACCAGCCGGTTCTGCTGCTGACGGTAACGGAGCGCGGCGCGGAGATACTCGGCCGTCGCGTCCAGCCCCGGTTTCGACTGCATCGCTTCGTGCAGCGTCTTCTCCGCGACGCCGGCCCACAGCCGGACCAGGTCGACGAGCGATTCCACGCGCTCGCCGCTCGCGCGCATCTCGCCGAGCCGCTTGCCCACCCCCTCGATCACCTTGCTCCAGCCCGAAGTGACGACGGTGAAGTAGTCGAGCTGCGCCTTGCGCCGCTGCGCGTCCGCGGCGATGAGCTCGCGCCATGCGTCGCGCAGCGCCCTGGACGGGCCCAGCCCGAAGGCGTCTGCAACCGCACTGAACGTGCGATCCAACCCATCCAGCAGCGGGTATCCGGTCCCCCCGTCCGTCACGGGCAAGAGGCCGCCGAACGCGAGCGGCGTGCGCTGGCCGGTCCACGACTGCGCCAGCTGGCCGATTGCACGGGTGCCGTTCTCCAGGAATTGCTTCTGCGCGGTCACTCCGCTCTCGAAGAAGGTCTTCAGCCGCTCGGTGTTCGCGGTCGCCAGGCTCTGCCAGTCCTGGCCCGCTGCCGTCGCGCCCAGCGCAGGCGCGAGCGCCCCGTAGTACTGGGTGAGCAGGTGGCGCGTCAGGCTCAAGGCCTCAGCGATCGGCTTGACCGGGTCGGGGATGCCTCGAGCGGTCGCGTCCACTCCGGGCTGTGCAGCTGCAAAAAGGCTCGGCGGGCCATGTAACGACGGCGAGAACATGCGCGCCCACTGCTCCATCATCCCGAACCAGGTCCGGTAGAGCGCGGCCGCCTGCTCGCTGGGGGGCAACATGAGTCTCAGGCCTTCTGCTTCAGCCGGTCGCGGAGCACGTTCTTCTGCACCTTGCCCGTCGCCGTCTTGGGCAACGGGCCGAAGACCACCCGCTTCGGCGCCTTGAATCGCGCCAGCAGCCCGCGCACGTGTGCGATCAGGTCGGCATCGGTCGCGGTCGCGCCTTCCTTGAGGTCGACGAATGCGATCGGGATCTCGCCCCACTTCTCGTCCGGCGCGGCGACGACCGCCGCCTCGAGCACGGCCGGATGCGTGGCGAGCGCCTGCTCGACCTCGACCGACGAGATGTTCTCGCCGCCGGAGATGATGATGTCCTTGGCGCGGTCCCTGAGCTCGATGTAGCCGTCGGGATACATCACGCCGAGGTCGCCGGTCCGGAACCAGCCGTCGGGGCACGCCTTCTTCGTCGCCTCTGCGTCCTTGTAGTAGCCGAGCATCACGTTGTTGCCGCGGATTGCGATCTCGCCCATCGTCTCGGCGTCCGCCGGCACGTCCGCGCCGCGTTCGTCCACGACGCGGATCTCCTGCGAGATCACGTTGCCGACCCCCTGCCGGGATTTGAGCCGCGCCTGCTCGGGGATCGGCAAGCCGCGCCATTCGCCGCGCCAGTCGCAGATCACCGAGGGCCCGAAGGTCTCGGTCAGTCCGTAGAGGTGCGTGATGTCCATGCCGAGCTCGGCCAGGCGTTCGAGCAGCGCCGGCGTCGGCGGGGCGCCGCCGGTGCCGATGCGCACCGGCCGCGGCGGCTTGCCCTTGGCCGCCTCCGGATCCCAGATCGTCATCGTGAGCACGGTGGGCGCGGCGCAGAAGTGCGTCACGCCGGATTCGCGCATGTGGCGCCAGATCAGGCCGGCCTCGAGCTTCGGCAGGCAGAGGTGGACCGCCCCCACGGCCGTGACGCCCCAGCTGAAGCACCAGCCGTTGCAATGGAACATCGGCAGCGTCCAGAGATAGACCGAGTCGCTGTCCACCTGCATGTGGAGCGCCATAGCCAGCGACTGGAGGTAGGCGCCGCGATGGTGGTACATGACGCCCTTGGGGCGCGCCGTGGTCCCGCTCGTGTAGTTGATCGCGAGCAGCGCGCGCTCGTCGGTGACCGGGCGCGAGTACGGCGCGCCGGCCGCGATCAGCGGCTCGAGCTCGTCGCGATCGCCGCCGGCGCGCACGGCGCGCAAGCCTGGCCCGATCTCCTTCGCGGCCTGCGTCGCGGTCGCGGCGAACTCCTGGTCGTAGATGAACACCGAGCAGCCGGCATGCTTCAGGATGTACGCCATGTCGGCGGCGGTGACGCGGGTGTTGAGCGCCACCAGCACCGCGCCCGCGAAGGGCACGGCGTAGTGCGCGGCGAGCAGCACGTGGGAGTTGCCCGCCAGCACCGCGACCCGATCGCCCGGCTTGACGCCGAGCGATCGCAGCGCCCCGGCGAACTTGAGCGACCGCTCCAGAAACTGCGAATACGTGAACCGGAGGTCGCCGTCCACGACACCCACCCGATCGCCGAACACGCGCGCTGCGCGGTGCAGGAACGCCGTCGGGGTCATCGGCTCGAAGCTGAACTCGGCTGCCATGGCGCGTGCCCCGGCTAGAGCGTGTTCACGACATGCCCGCCGTCGACGACGAGGGTCGAGCCGGTCATGAACTCGGACGCGTCGGAAGCGAGCAGCAGGAGCGGACCGTCGAGGTGCTCGGGCTTGCCGAGCCGCCGCTGCGGCACGCGCTTGATCAGCGTCTGGCCCGGCTCGCTCGCGAAGAACTCGCGGTTGATGTCGGTCTCGATGTAGCCGGGCGCGATCGCGTTGACGCGGATCTTGAAGCGCGCGAGCTCGAGCGCCAGCGCCTGCGTGAGGTGGATCAGCCCCGCCTTCGACGCCGCGTAGGCCGGCACCTGGGCCGCGACCCGCAGCCCGAGAATCGAGGCGATATTGATGATCGAGCCGCCCTGCCCGTGCTCCTTCATGTGGCGCGCGACGGCTTGCGCCACGCGCCACGCGCCGGTCAGGTTCACCGCGATCACGCTGTTCCAGTCCTCCTCGGTCTGGTCGAGCACCGGTTTCGTCACCGCGACGCCGGCATTGTTCACGAGGATGGTGATCGGACCCAGGGCATCCCGCGCCTGGGTGACCGCCCGTGCGACGCTCGCCGGATCGGACACGTCCAGCGCCACGACGGCCGCTTTCCCGCCTTCGTCGGCGATCAGCTTCGCCAGCTTTTCGCCTTCGGCCAGCCGGCGGCCGGCGAGCGCCACGCTCGCGCCTGCGCGCGCGAGCGTCAGCGCGAAGTGCCGGCCCAGGTCGCCGAATGCGCCGGTGACGAAAGCCGTCTTGCCTTTCACTGACAGCGTCATGGCCGCATCAATCGCCGCTCATCGACAGGAAATGGCGGACCATCCGTTCGGCATCGGGCTCGATGCCGGTGAAGAGCCGAAATGCTCCCACCGCCTGGAAGACCGCCATGCCGCCGCCGTCCGCCGTCCGGCAGCCCTTGCTGCGCGCCACGCGAAGCAGCTCGGTCTCCAGCGGGAAGTAGACGATTTCGGCGACCCAGTGCTTGCCCTCCAGGAGCTCCGGTTTCAGGGGGATCCCGGGCAGCTTCGCCATGCCGGTCGGCGTACAGTGGATCAGACCGTCGGCGCTCGCCATCGATGCGGCGAGGTCGGTGCCGCCGACCGCCCTGCCCTTGCCGAAACGGCCGGAAAGACTCGCGGCGAGCTCCGCGGACCGCGTTGCATCCACGTCGAAGACGGTCAGCTGCTTGGTCCCCATCATGAGCGCGGCGTGCGCGACCGCGGCACCCGCGCCGCCCGCCCCGAGCTGCACGACACGGTCGAGCTTCACGTCGGGCAGCCCGCGCCGGAAGCCCTCGGCAAACCCCGACCAGTCGGTGTTGTGGCCGATCAGCTTGCCGTCCTTGATCACGACGGTGTTCACCGCGTTGAGCGCGCGTGCGTCCTCCGAGAGCTCGTGGAGCAGCGGGATGATCGCCTGCTTGCAGGGATAAGTGATGTTCAGCCCCGCGAAGCCCATGCGCTCGGCAGCGGACAGGAGCTCCGGCAGCGCCTCGACGCCGAGCCCCAGCTTGTCGAGATCGATGATCTTGTAGACGTAGCGCAAGCCCTGCTCGTCGGCCTCACGCTCGTGCATGGCGGGCGTGCGCGACGCCTGGATGCCGGAGCCGATCAGGCCGCAGAGAAAAGACGATCCGGTGGGTTTCATGGCGATGCTCCCAAGGTTTAGTCCTCGTCGAGCGCTTGCAGCAGGCGTTTCGTCGCGGCCAGCGCGCGTCGCGCGCGCTCCACCGCCCCGACGGTCTGGGCGAGCTTCTCGGTCGGGATCTCGAGGCTGAGCGGGATATCGTGCGGCAGCGCGCGCAGGATGCCCCGCAGATCGAGCCCCCCTTCGCCCGGGAACAGGCGCTCCGCCCGGGCCTGGAAGAGCAGACCTGCCGTATCCGCCGGCCGTTCGACGGGCGCATCGCAGAGCTGGAGGTAGCGGAACCACTCCGGCGGAACGGCTGCGATGTCGGCGACGCGGCTCCCCGCCCGGTCGAAATGGATCGGGTCGATCAGCACGCCGCAGTTCGCGCGGCCGGCGGCGGTCAGGATGCGCGCCGCCTGGACGATGGTCTTCACGTCGGTCCAGGGCATCGGCTCGAGATTGGCGGTCAGCCCGAGCTGTGCGGCGGCGTCGCACAGCTCGCCGAAGCGATCGGTCAGGCGGCGCTCGTCGGGGTCGTTGCCGGCGACGAGCAGATGCTTCGCACCGACGCGCGCCGCCGTCTCCATCGCCGGCAGGTATTCCGCGACGGCGGTCTCGGGCTTGAGCCGGATGATCTCCGCATCGAGCACCTGGATGCCGGTGTCGGCGAGCCGCGCGAGGATCTCCCGGATCATCGGCGTGTCGCCGATCGTCGGATAGCGGACCTCCTCCGGCGTCGCCGGGATGAGCCGCAGACCCACGTGGGTGAATCCCGCCTCCGCCGCGACCGCGATCTGGTCGAGCGGCGAGACCTCGAGGACCGTGAGGGCAGCGAGCCCGATGGCACGGCCGGCCCTCATGCGAACTGGTCCTCGGCCGGGAGCGCGATGTGGCGGTCCGCACCGGCCCGCGACGCGCGCCGCCTCGACGCGGCACCGGTTGCACCGGCGAGGTGGCGGCCCGCGATGTAGCCGAACGTCATCGCCGGCCCGAGCGTGATGCCGCCGCTCGGATAGTTCCCGCCCATGATGCTCGCCATGTCGTTGCCCGCCGCGTAGAGCCCCGCGATCGGGGCGCCCCGCTCGTCGAGCACGCGCGCATTGCGGTCCGTCTTCAGACCCGCGAAGGTGCCGAGGCTGCCGGCTACGACTTTCACGGCGTAGAACGGGGCGCGCTCGATCGGCGCCACGCACGGGTTCGGCTGCCGGCCCGCGTCACCGCCGAAGCGCTCGAAGGGGCCGGTCCCTCGTCCGAACGCGGGATCGCGGCCCTCGTTCGCGTGCCGGTTGTACTCGGCAACGGTCGCGGCGAACCCGGCGGGATCGATGCCTGACCGCGCGGCGAGCGCGGTCAGCGTTTCGCCGCGCTGTAGGTAACCCGAACGAAGATAAGGTCCCACCGGGATCGGGAACGGCTTGGCGAAGCCGAGGCCGTATCGCCGCAGGGTGCGGTGATCGCAGATCAGGAAGGCCATCACCGCAGCGCCCTCGCCGACCGCGCGGAACAGCGCTTGCATGAAGTCGTGGTACGAACCCGCCTCGTTCACGAAGCGCCGGCCGTTGGGCAGCACCGCGATCACGCCCGGCTTGGCGCGGTCGATCAGATGGGGAAAGACTCCCTCGCGCGCGTTCCCGTAGGAGACTTTGGAGACCGGGACCCACGCCGCCGGATTGCGCAGCGTCTCGTCGACCTGGGCGCCGACGGCCTCGGCGAGGTTCAGACCGTCCCCGGTGTTGCCGGCGGGCGCGGCGGACCAATGCTCCTGCCCGGTCGGCGTGCCGGGAAAAAGACGCTTGCGGCGCGCGACGTCGTGCGGAAAGCCCCCGCAGGCGAGCACCACGCCACGCCGCGCGGAGATCCGCACGTCGCGGTCGTCCGTGGCAACAATGGCCCCGCGGACTGCGCCCTCCTCGACGACCAGCTTGCGTGCCGGGCACGACAGCCGGAGACCGACACCGAGATCCATCGCGGACCTCACGAGACGCGCGGCGAGCGCGTTGCCGTTGACGAGATGCATGTTCCGCCCGTAGCGGAGCACGTGCAGGAAATGCGAGGCGAATCGCTTGCCCGCGTACAGCGCCGACCCGGGCGAGCGAGTCGCATTCATGAAGTGCCTGAGGTCCGCGCCGGCGGCGATCGCCATGCCGGCAACCGTGATCTCGCGCAGCGGCGGGCGGAGCCAGGCGATGTCCGTGCCGAGCCCGCGTCCGTCGAACGGCGCCGCGCAGATCGCGCGGCCGATCGCAGAGCCCGGCGAGTCCGCATGAAAATCCGGCGTGGCGAGCCCGGCGACGAACTCGAGCGCGGTGTGCCGCTCGAAGAACTCGATCATCTCCGGCCCGGTCGCGAGGAACGCTTCGACCCGCTCCGCGTCGAAGTGATGTCCCAGCTCGTGTCTCAGATACGCCCGCGCCGCTTCGATGCTGTCCGTCGCGCCCGCGCGCACCGCAACCGGGTTGCAGGGAATCCAGAGCCAGCCGCCGGAGATCGCCGTCGTCCCGCCGAACACCGGCTCCTTCTCGGCGACGGTGACCTCGAGCCCGTGCAAACGCGCGGTGATCGCGGCGGAGAGACCGCCTGCGCCCGAGCCGATCACGAGGACATCGCATTCGACGGCAGGTTGATGACCCACGTGCGTCTCTCCGCGCGAGTGCCGCCGCCCGGAATCAGGCGGTCACTTCTTCCCCTGCGCTGGCGCTTCGGGGGCCGCGCCGAACGCCGGCGGCAGCGTCGCGATGAACTCGTGCCGCCCGCCGCTCACCCTGACGATGAAGCTCGCGCGGTCGAGGTCGCCCTTGTCGTCGTACTTCACGTCGAGGAGGATTCCCGGATATTCCTTGGCGGAGAGCGCGAGCCCCTTCATGGCCTTGGCGAACGCCTGGGAATCGAACTTTCCGATCTTCTCGGTCACGGCTTTCAGCACGTAGGCGGCGATGTAGCCCTTCATGCCGTTGTGGTCGCTCCTGTAGCGGTACTCGCGGATGAACCTGTTGTCGAACGCACGCACGTTCGGGGTCAGCGCGTCGGCCGTCAGCCCGACGTGCGCCCGAACGCCATTGGCCGCCTCGCCGGCAAGCTCGATGACTTTGTGGCTGGCGAGCGTGGTTTCGCCGACCAGCCATCCGTCGTAGCCCTGCTTCTGCAGCTCGCGGAGGAAGCGCCCCGATTCCTCCTCGGTCAGGTAGACGAACAGGGCATCGGCGTTCGCCTGCCGGGCTTTCTGCACGGCGCCGGCGAAGTCGGTTTGCTGCTGCTCGGTCGAAACGTCGGCGACGACCTTTATGCCCTGCGCATCGAGCGCCTTCGTCATCGCCTCGCGCCCGCCGCGGCCGAACGCGTTGTCGATCCAGACGACGGCGACCGTCTTCGCGCGGATGACGTCCTTGATGTAGCGCGCGAGCCGCGGCATCGCCGTGTCCTGCGTGAACGACGTGCGGAAGATGTAGGGATTGCCCTGCAGCGTGATGCTCGCGGCCTCGCCGCCGGTGAAGGTCGGGATCTCGGCCCGCCGCATCTCGTCCATCACGGCGAGCGTCATCCCGGAGAACACCGGTCCCATGACCGCGTACGGCTTGAGCGCGAACGCGCGCTGCGCGAGCGCCTTCGCGAGCTCGGGCTTCGTCTCGGTATCGAAGGTGACGACCTGGATCTTCTGACCGAGGATGCCGCCGGCCGCGTTGATCTCCTTGAACGCCAGCTCGACCCCGTTCTTGAAGTTCGTCCCGACGATCCCGGCCGGGCCCGACAGCTCGACGAGGTTCACGACGATGACCGGCGCCTGCCCCTGGGCGGACGAGAAGACCGGAGCGCAAAGCGCCAGCGTGGCAGCCAACAGCCGACCGAGCAGTTTCATGATCGCCCCTCCAATTCGTCCGTGCCGGACGGCGTCGCGTCAGGTCACTTCTTCGTGGCCCGGATCTTCGCCAGCTCCGCGTTCACCTCTTTCACCAGGTCCTCGCCGACCACCTTCGAGTACTTGTCGATCACCGGCTTCACTTTCGCGCGCATCTTCTCGATCTCCGCCGGCGGCAGCTCGGTGATCTGCATCGTCTTCTTCAGCGTCTCGAGCGCCTGCGCGTTCTTCTCCCGCGACACCTTGCGCTCGAAGTCGCGCGCCTCGTTCGCCGCCTCCTGCAGGATCTTCTGCTCGTCGGGCGAGAGCTTGTCCCACGCCTTCTTGCTGACGATGATGATCTGCGGGTTGTACTGATGGCGCGTGATGGTCAGGAACTTCTGCACCTCGTTGAACTTCATCACCGGGATCGTGACCAGCGGATTGGTCGCGCCGTCCACGGTCTTCTGCTCGAGCGCGTTGTACACCTCGGGGAAGGGCAACGGCGTGGCGTTGGCTCCCAGGGCGTTGAGCGTGTCGATGTAGACGGGCGTCTGAATGACGCGGATCTTCAGCCCCTGCAGGTCCTCCAGCTTGGTCACCGGGCGCTTGCTGTTGTGGATATGCCGGAAGCCGAGCTCGGGGTACGCCAGCCCGACGATCCCCTTTTCCGGCAGCTTGGCCATCAGCTTCTTGCCCACCGGGCCGTCGACCACGGCGTAGGCCTCCTCTTCGTTGTTGAAGAGGAACGGGAAGTCGAGAACCGAGAACTCCTTGACCACCCCGTTGAGCAGGCTCGCGTTCATCAGCGACATCTCGACCGTGCCCCCCTGGAGCGAGGAGACGACCTGAAGGTCGCCGCCCAGGGCGCCGCCGCCGAAGATCTTGACGATCATCTTGCCGCCGCTCTTCTGCTTGACCAGCTCGGCAAACTTCTCGATGCCGTCGTATTGCGCGGTACCGGGGTTGGTCTGCAGCGCCATCTTCAGCTCGCGCGGCTTCGCCTGCGCATGGACGGCGCCGAACGGCGCCGCCATCAGCGTCGCGACCGCGATGCCGACCAGCAATCGCTTGCACATCTTGCTCATGGCCTTTATCTCCTTCGCGATCTTGGACTCGGGACTCACCCCGTAAACCACTTCGCCGGAACGGTGACGAGCGGCGGGAACAGCACCAGCAGCACCAGCACGATCAGCTCGGCGATCAGGAACGGCCAGACGCCCTTCATCAGATCCTCCATGCTGATCTTCGACACCCCCGCCACCACGTTCAGCACCGTGCCCACCGGCGGGGTGATCAGCCCGATCGAGTTGTTGATGATGAACAGCACGCCGAAATAGATCGGGTCGATGCCCGCCGCCTTCACCACCGGCATCAGCACCGGGGTCAGGATCAGGATCGTCGGCGTCATGTCCATCGCCGTGCCCACGATCACCACCAGCACCATGATCGCGAACATCAGCAGGATCTTGTTGCCCATGAACGGCTCGAGCAGCCCGACCACCTTGCTCGGCAGATCGGCCACCGTGATCAGCCACGCCGACACCAGCGCCGCGGCCACCAGGAACATGACCACCGCGGTCGTCCTGGCCGCGGTCACGAACACCGCGTAGAGCTGCGAGAACTTGAGCTCGCGGTAGATGAACACCGCCACCATCAGCGCATACACCGCCGCCACCACCGCCGCCTCGGTGGGCGTGAAGACCCCGAGCTTCAGGCCGAAGATGATGATGAACGGCAGCATCAGCGCCCAGAAGGCGCTCACCAGCGCCTGCACCACCTCCTTCGCCGACTTGCGCGGCGGGGGCGTGAGGCGCTCCTTGCGCACCTCCCACCACCACGCAAACCACAGCGCCGCGGCGATGTAGATCCCCGGCATGATGCCGGCCAGGAACAGCTTGGTGATCGACAGGTTCGCCGCCACCCCGAAGATGACGAAGCCGATCGAGGGCGGGATCACCGGTCCGATGATCCCGGCGGCCGCGATCAGCCCGCCCGACTTCGCCTTGCTGTGGCCGGCGGCCACCATCATCGGCACCAGCAGCGCCGAGAGCGCCGCCGCATCGGCCACCGCCGAGCCCGACAGCGCCGAGAGGATGCAGGCGGCGACGATCGCCACGTAGCCCAGACCCCCGCGGACGTGGCCCACCACCGCGAGCGCCAGGTCCACGATGCGCTTCGACAACCCGCCGGTGTTCATGATCTCGCCGGCGAGCATGAAGAACGGCACCGCCATCAGCGGAAAGCTGTCCGCGCCGTTGATGAAGTTCTGCGCGATGATCTGCGCGTCGAACATGTCCAGGTGCACCATCAGCGCCACCCCGCACAGGAGCAGCGCATAGGCGATCGGCATGCCGAGCGCCATCGCGCCCAGCAGCGAGAACGAGGAATACGGCGACGGTCATGGGGCGTCTCCTATCCGCTCTTCTTCGCTGCGGCTGCAGCGAGCTGCTCCTCGCGCTCCTGCTCGGCCAGCTCCTTCTGCAGCTCCTCGAACTCCTCCTGCTCCTCGGACTCCTTGACCATCACGAGCTCGTCGTCGGAGATCTTCCCGGTGACCACCCGGTACAGGTCATGGAGAATGATCAGGCCTGCGGAGACGCCGAACACGAGGCCAACGCCGTAGAACCACGCCACCGATAGGCCCGATGCCGGCGCTGCGACGCCGAAGTTGATCTTGGTCTGCTCCCAGCTGCCCTGCAGGAACAGCCAGGTGGCAAAGAGCATCAGGACCTGGCTCACGATCAGGCAGACCTTCTTGCCCGCCGGCGGGAGCCGCTTGACGAGGGTATCGACGCCGAGGTGCCCGTGCTCTCGCAAGGCGACGATCGCGCCGAGGAAAGTGAGCCAGACGAACAGCCAGCGCGACACCTCCTCCGATACCGTGATGCCGAGGTTGAACCCGTACCGGAGCACCACGTTGCCGAACACGAGGATCACCATGAGCGCCAGGCACACCACAATGATGAACTTCAGCAGGTGGAAGTAAGCCTCGACGACCTTCTTCAACATTGTTGATTTCCTCCTCCGTGCAATTGTGCGCTTATCGCACGGACGTTGATGACTTCGAGTCTTGTTCCGGGGGAACCGAATGTAGTCCGATCGCGCGTCTCGCGCGCAACCCGAACCAAATTGTGGGCGCTAATCGCCCACAAAGCGCATCGGCGTCGAGACGCCGATGCCGATTCGCGTGAAGCTTCGCTCCGTGCGGATGAACGAGTCAAGGGTCAGGCGGAAGCAGGCGAGCCCGGAGGGCATTGCCGGGATGCCGGTGCCCGTATCGCAGCGGCCACCGCCGCTCTCGCCCGCGCGCGAGATCGCCGCGCTCAACGGCGATCCCAATTTCATGACCTCCCTCGCCCGCGGCCTCGCCGTCATCCAGGCGTTCACCGAGCAGCGACGGAAGCTGACGATCGCCCAGATCAGCGACCGTACGGGCATTCCGCGCGCTGCGGTGCGCCGCTGTCTGTACACGCTACAGAAGCTCGGCTACGTCGGATCGGAAGCGCACGCGTTCGCGCTCCGCCCGAAGATGCTGGCCCTCGGCCACGCCTACCTCTCGTCCACGCCATTGGCGGTTTCGGCGCAGCCGTTCCTGGATCGGGTCGGGGACGCCGTAAGCGAGTCGTGCTCGCTCGCGATCCTCGACGGCGAGGAAATCCTCTATCTCGCCCGCTCGCTGACCTCGCGGATCATGTCGGTCACCCTCAACATCGGCAGCCGGCTGCCGGCGTACTGCACCTCGATCGGGTATGTCCTGCTGGCGCACCTGCCGGAACCGGAGCTCGATGCATATCTCACCCGAGTCCAGTTCCAGCCTTTCACCGAGCGCACCATCACCTCGCCCGGCAAGCTCCGGGAGACACTCAGCGCAACCCGGCAGGCGGGCTACGCGATCGCCGACCAGGAGATGGAGCTCGGCATCCGCTCGATCGCCGTCCCGGTGGCGGACACCTCCGGAACGGTGGTCGCAGGGATCAACGTCATCGTGCAGGCTGCCCGCGTGAGCGTCCGCCAGATGAAGACTCAATACCTGCCGCACCTCGAAAGCGCCGCGCGCGAGCTCGGCACGCTGCTGCTGCCCTGATCCGCTCGTTCCGGCCGAACCTCTGCCGGATAGTAAAGTCCGTGCGTTAATCGCCCACTTGACCGATTATCGGTACGATGCTATGCTGTTGCCATGCACAATCAAGATGAAGGACGGAACGGCATGGAACGGGATGCACCGACGCCGGCACCCTCCGGCCAAGTTACCGCGCCCACCGGCGCAAAACCGGGCCGGAAGATGCCGCCTGCGGCGGCGATCGCCGAGATCGATGCCCTGACGGGCGACCCCAACTTCATGACCTCGCTCGCGCGGGGTCTGGCAGTGATCAAGGCGTTCACCGAGCAGCGCCGCAAGCTGACGATCGCGCAGATCAGCCAGCGGACCGGTATCCCGCGCGCCGCGGTGCGCCGCTGCCTCTACACGCTCCAGCGGATGGGTTACGTCGATGCGGACACCCATACCTTTGCCCTGCGACCGAAGATCCTCGCCCTGGGTCACGCGTACCTGTCGTCGACGCCGCTCGCGGTGTCCGCCCAGCCGGTGCTCGATCGCGTCCGGAGCGCGGTCAACGAGTCCTGCTCGCTCGCCATTCTCGACGGCGACGAGATCCTGTACCTCGCGCGCTCCGCCGCCTCGCGGATCATGACCGTGACGCTGAACATCGGCAGCCGCCTGCCGGCGTACTGCACCGCGATGGGCCGTGCGCTGCTCGCGCATCTGCCCGAGCGGGAGCTCGACGCATATCTCTCCCGCGTCGAGCTGCGCCCATACGTGGACCGGACCGTGACCTCGCGCGAGAAGCTCCGGGAACTGTTGGAGACGGCGCGGAAGGCGGGCTATGCTTTGGTCGATCAGGAGCTCGAGATCGGCCTGCGCTCGATCGCAGTGCCGGTGCGCGGCGCGTCGGGCTCGGTGGTGGCGGCGATCAACGTCAGCGTTCACGCCGCGCACGCGACCGTCCGCCAGATGGAGACGCGCTTCCTGCCGCACCTCCGGGCCGCCGGCGACGATCTGGGGTCGCTGCTCGTAGCGTAACGCGCACCACCGCTCGGAAGGGAAGTCATGACGGTCCGGGAACACAACCCCGAGCCCAGCAACCCGCTGGGAATGGACGGCATCGAGTTCATCGAGTACGCGACCTCGCAGCCGCAGGCGCTCGGTGCGGTGCTCCAGACGATGGGGTTCATGCCGGTCGCGCGGCACCGCTCGCGCGAGGTGACGCTCTACCGCCAGGGGGGCATGAACCTGATCGTCAACGCGCACCCTGAGGCGGCGCCCGTGAGCACGCCCGCGCTGTCGGCCATCGCCCTGCGCGTGCGCGATGCCGCCGCTGCGTGGCGACATACGCTCGACCTCGGCGCATGGGAAATGCCGACGCGCGCCTCGGCGATGGAGCTGCACATCCCGGGGGTCCGCGGCGTGGACGACAGCCTGATCCACTTCGTCGACCGCTATCGCGACTTTTCGATCTACGACGTGGACTTCGTGCCGCTGCCGGGGAGCGAGCGCAACCCGCCCGCGATCGCCGGGCTCCACTATTTCGGCGTCGTGCAGACCATCCTCGACGACCGCACCCGCGAATGGGTCGAGTTCTACCGCCAGCTCTTCGGGTTCTCGGTGCTGCCCGGCGGGCAGTACTTCGGCATCCTGCCCAAGGGCACGCTGCTCGAGAGTCCCTGCCACAAGTTCTATCTCCAGCTCATCGAGCCGCCGCCCGGCGCGGAGGACATCCAGTGGGACGAGCGGCTGCTCCGCATCGGGCTCGGCGCGCCCGACGTCCTGGCGGCGACGCGCGCGCTGCGGGATCGCGGCGTCGTGTTCGTCGACCGCGATCCGGTGCAGCCGACCGAGAAGGGCGCGCTCACCCAGGTCTACCTGGGCGGCGTGACGTTCGAGCTGGTGGTGAGCCACCTCGAGCCCTGAGGCGGGAGGTCCGCGTGAACATCGACGACTTCGGCATGGACACGATTACGCTCGCCGGACCGCTGGAGGCGAAGCTCCGGGCGATGCGCGAGGCGGGCTTCACCCAGATCATGGTCTCGGCGCGCGACATCGCCGGGTATCCCGCCGGCGAGGCGGCCGCCGCCGGGCTCGTGCGCGCGAGCGGCCTCCGCGTCACCGGCTTCCAGGTGCTCCGCGACTTCGAAGGGTTGTCGGGCCGCTTGCACGCGTACAAGGTCGACATCGCCAAGGCAATGCTGCGCGTGTGTCATTCGCTCGGCGCGAAGGTGCTGCTCGTGTGCTCGTCGACATCGACCCATGCGAGCGGCGACACCGCGCTGCTCGTGCGCGATCTGCGCAAGCTCGCCATGCTGGCAGTGCCGCTCGGCATCCGCATCGCGTACGAGGCGCTATCGTGGGGCCGGCACGTGAACGAGTACCCCCGGAGCTGGGAGATCGTCGAGGCCGCGGACCACCCCAGCCTCGGCGTGGGGCTCGACTCCTTCCATGTGCTCGCGACCGACACCGGCCTCGACGCGCTGGAGCTGATCGACCCGGCGAAGATCTTCCTCGTCCAGCTCGCGGACTTCATGTGGCAGGAGATCCGGTCGCCCGAGGAGCGCATCAACACCGCGCGCCATTTCCGGGTGTTTCCGGGCGAAGGCGCTCACAGCGCGGAAGTGGCGACGCTCGTGCGCCGCCTCGACGAGATGGGCTACCGCGGAGACTACAGCCTGGAGGTGTTCAACGACGACTACGTCCAGCTCCCGCTGAGCGTCGTCGCCGAACGCGCCCGCGCATCGGTGAGATGGCTTACCGGACAGGTGCCCCGGCGCAGCCTCCCGATGCGGCGGTCGGTGAAGAGATCAGCGGGACGCGTCGGCGCCTGACGCGCGACGGCGGAGTAGATAATAGGGCCGCAGGATCACGGCCGCGTAGACGCCGGCAGCAAGCAGTATCGCAATCATCTTGAGCTCCATAGAAAGAAGGGTTCACTGACAATCTATGGGTTCGAGGGCGCGGTTGCCAATCGCGATTTCGGATCGGTTCGATCTGTCGCCCCGATGTGAATTCCGCCGCGCGGACCGCATGGCCGCGCGGTAGTTCCGGGGTCTTGACCGGTGGCGACCGCCGGGACCGACGGCCGCGATCCGGACGCCTAGTTCTTCCTGAGCGGCGGCAGCGTCTCGACCACCACCTGCTTGCCGCCCTTGACCTCGACCAGGAAGCTCTCGCGGTCGATGTCGCCCTTGTCGTCGAAGCAGACGTCCATCAACAGGCCGGGATGGTCCTTGATGGAGAAGCAGGCGTTCTTGATCGCCTGCGCAAACGCCCTGCGGTCGAACTTGCCGATCTTCTCGGTGACCGCCTTCACGACGTACATGCCGGTGTAGCCCTTGATGCCGTTGTGGTCCGACTTCGACTTGAACTCGCGCTCGTACTTTTCGCCGAACGCGCGGATGCCGGCGACCGGCGCGTCGATGGTGAGACCGACATGGCCTTTCACGCCGTTCGCGGCGTCGCCCGCGAGCTCGATCACCTTCTGCCCCATGATCGTGGTCTCGCCGACGATCGGCTTGTCGTAGCCCTGCTTCCGCAGCTCGCGCAGCAGCCGCGCCGACTCCTCCTCGTTCAGGTACGCGAACAGGAGATCGGCATTGACCTGCTTCGCCTTCAGCACCGGGCTCGAGAAATCCACCTGGCCGGGATCGGTCGAGATGTCGGCCACGACCTTGATGTTCCGCGCGGCAAGCTCCTTGACGATCGCGTCGCGCCCGCCCTTCCCGAAATCGTTGTTGACGAACATCACCACCACCGTCTTCGCCTTCATGCCGTTGGCGATGTAGGCCGCGATCTTCGGCATGCCGGTCGCCTGCGAGAACGAGGTGCGGAAGACGTACGGGTTGCCCTGGGTGGTGATGTTGGCCGCCTCGCCGCCGGTGAAGTTGGGAATCTCGGCGCGACGGGTCTCGGCCATGCTGACGATGATCGAGCCGGAGAACACCGGCCCCATGACGGTGTAGGCGTCGCTGTCCACCGCCTTCGTGGCAAGCGCCTTGGCGATGGCAGGGTTGGACTGGGTGTCCGCGGTGTCCAGCACGATCTTGCGGCCGAGGATGCCGCCGGCGGCGTTGATCTCCTTCACCGCCAGCTCGACCCCGTTCTTGAAGTTGGTGCCGGCGGTGGTGCCGGTCCCCGACAGCTCGACGATGTTCGCGATCCTGACCGTCTGCTGCGCGAGCGCGACCTGCGTCCCGAGAGCCAGGGCTCCGATAACTACGATGCTGCGCTTCATCTCCATCCTCCTTGAAATAAGCCGGGTATCCCCCGGACGATCCATTACGCGACGATACCTCAGCGTGGGGTGCCGCCCACCGACCCGCCGAGAAATAGCCGGTTGAGATTCGGGTCCGCGAGCAGCTCGGCCGCCGGACGGTCGATCGCCAGCCGGCCCATGTCGAGCGCGAGCGCGCGGTCGGAGACCTTGAGCGCGCTGCGCACGTTCTGCTCCACCATCAGCACCGTGGTGCCGCCCTCGACGAGCTTGCGCAGCAGGCGGAACACGTCGGCCACGACTATCGGCGAGAGCCCGATCGACGGCTCGTCGATCAGCAGCACGCGCGGCCGCAACAGCAGCGCGCGACCGATCTCGAGCTGCTTCTGCTCGCCGCCCGAGAGCGTCGACGCCTGGTTGCCGATGCGCTCGCGCAGCCGCGGGAAGCGGTCGAGCACCTCGTCGATGCGCCCCCCCAGCTCGCTCCGCCGCAGCGTGATCCCGCCGAGCTCGAGGTTGTGCAGCACCGAGAGCGAGGGGAAGAGGTTCCGGCCCTGTGGCACGAGGGCAATTCCCTCGGCGAGGAGCTCGCGCGGAGTCTTGCCCGATAGCGCCTTGCCTTCCAGGCGCACTTCGCCGGAACGCGGCTGAAGGAGCCCGAACAGCGTCCTCAGCACCGTCGACTTCCCCGCCCCGTTCGGGCCGATGAGCAGGGTGATCTCCTGCGCGCGCGCATCGAGCGACAGGCCGTTCAGGATCATCATGCCCGGCGTGTAGCCGGCCACGACGTCGCGGAACTCGATCAGCTCAGTTCCCAAGGTAGGCCTCCAGCACGGCCGGGTTCGACTGCACGTCCCGGGGCTTGCCCTCGGCGAGCACCTTCCCTTCGACCATGCAGATCACGTGCGGGCAGAGCCGCATGACGAACTCCATGTTGTGCTCGATGACCACGAAGCTGCCGCCCTGCGCCCTGTTCAGCTCGACGAGGAGCTCGCGCAGCTGCTCGACGAGGCTCGGGTTCACGCCCGCGCAGGGCTCGTCGAGAAGCACGAGCCGCGGCGCCGGCATGAACGCCATCGCGATGTCGATCAGCTTCTGCTGCCCGTAGGAGAGGCTCCCTGCCGGCAGCCCCGCGACGTGCGTGAGCCGGAAAAGCTCGATCATCTCGTCCGCGTGACGGCCTAGACCTGCGTCGGGCGGAGCGAAGAGCCGGCGCGGCATCGAGCCCTTGAACTCCTGCGCCGCGGCGATCAGGTTGTCCCGGACCGAGAGCTTGCCGAACACCTGCAGAGTCTGGAACGTGCGGCCCACGCCGCGCCGGCTGAGCTCGAGCGGCGACATGCCGGTGATGTCCTCGCCGCAGAACTCGACCCGGCCGGCGGTCGGCCTGATCTGGCCGAGGATCGAATTGAAAAGCGTGGTCTTGCCGCTGCCGTTCGGCCCGATCACGCCGACGATCTCCCCCGCCCCGACCGCGAAGCTCACCCCGTCGACCGCGCGGATCGCGCCGTAGCTCTTGCGGACGGTCCTTCACTTCGAGGAAGGGGGTCATCTCACCGCCCTCTTGGGCTTCCACCGGTCGGGAATCGACAGCAGGCCCCCGGGCAGCCAGATCATCAGCGCGACGACCGCGCAGCCGAAGATGGCGAGGTACCAGTTCTGCATGAAGCGCAGCCACTCGGGCAGCAGGATCACGATCACCGAGCCGAGCACCGGACCGAAGAACCTGCCCGCAGCCGCCGACGATCACCATCAGGAGCAGCATGAGCGAGGCCGACAGGTGGAATGGCCCCGGCTCGATGAACTGCACGAGCGCGGCGAAGTAGGCGCCGGCGACGCCCGCATAGGCGGCGCCGATCGCGAACGCGAGCAGCGTGTAGGCGGTGATGTTCACGCCCAGGCTCTCGGCGCGGATCGGATTGTCGCGCAGGGCGGCGAACGCCCGACCCCACGGCGAGCGGAGCAGCCACCACATGAGGAGCGCGAGCGCGATCGCCGAGACGTAGGTGAAGTAGAAGTACGCGAGCGAGCCGTCGAGCGACAGGCCGAAGAGCGACGGCCGCCGGATGCCCGGGATGCCGAAGGTGCCGCCGGTCAGCCACTCCTCGTTGCGCATCACCAGGAACACGAGCACGTTGAAGCCGAGCGTCGCGAACGCGAGGTAGTGGTGCTGGACCCGCAGTGCCGGGAAGCCGAGCGCGAGTCCGACGACGAAGCAGAGGACGGCGGCGGGCGGCAGGACGAGCCAGAACGCGATGCCCGCCTTCATCAGGATCGCGGCAGTGTAGGCGCCGATGCCGAGGAACGCCGCCTGGCCGAGCGAGATCTGCCCGGCGTAGCCGACGGTCAGGTTGAGCCCCATGGCCGCGATCACGTACACGCACCACAGCGTCATCAGGTAGATGCCGTAGTTCTTGAGCCCGAGCGGAATCAGCCCGAGCACGACCAGGGCGACTGCGAGGCCGAGCTGTTGCGCTCGGCTCACACCTTCCGCTCCTCGGCCTTGCCGAGCAGCCCCTCCGGGCGGAAGAGGATCACCACCAGGAAGAGCATCAAGCGCCACACCCTCCTTGTAGGCCGGCGAGACGTACGCACCCATCAGGTTCTCGAGGATGCCGACCAGCACGCCGCCGAGCAGCGCGCCCCGCGTCTGGTTGAACCCGCCGATGATCGCCGCGTAGAACGCCTTGAGGCCGATCGGGTCGCCCATGTCGAACTTGGCGAGATAGGTCGGCGTGACCAGCAGCGCGGCGACCGCCGCGAGCACGGCGTTGATCAGGAAGACGTAGAGGATCATGCGCCGCACGTCGATCCCTAGCACCTTCGCGGCCTCGGCGTTCTGCGCCACCGCCTGCATCGCCCGCCCGGTCATCGTTCGGTTGAGGAAGAGCTGCAGGGCAAGCACGATCACCCCCGCGGTCAGGAGCGCACCGATGTCGTAGACCGAGATCCGCAAGCCCCCGAGCGAGACCAGCGTGTCGGGGAACACGTTGGGGAACGGGTGGGCTTCGGCGCTGTAGCCCGCCTTGACGATCTGCTTCAGTCCGATCGAGAGTCCGAGGGTCGCGATCACGAGCGGGATCACCCCGTGGCGGATCAGCGGATCGACCACGACACGCTTGAAGCCGTAGCCGAGGATGATCATCGCGGCAACGCACGTCAGCGCGAACGCGAGCCACAACGGCGCGCCGACGACGCCCAGGAAAAAGAGCATCAGGAACGCCGGCACCATCACGAACTCGCCCTGGGCGAAGTTGATCGTGCCGGATGCCTGCCACAGCAGCGTGAACCCCAGGGCGGCAAGGGCGTAGATCGCCCCGATTGCGGTGCCCGAGATGATGAGCTGCAGGAAGTCGCCGACGCCTCCCATCCCCTCCTCCGTCGTGCGGCCCCGCTATCGTGCGATTATCGCTCGCATGTGCGATCCTCGGCCGCAGCGACTCTAGGCAACCGCTCGTTCCCTGTCAACACTTCATCGGCGAACCGGTTCCTTCTTGCGTCGACGACTCCAGCGCGGCCGAGTGCGAGTAGCGCGGCCTACGGGGACGCCCGGCCGCCGACGAGCCGCGAGACGGCCTCGACCATCGCCTCGGCGCTCGCGCGCCCCTGCCCGGCGATGTCGAGCGCCGAGCCGTGCGCGACCGACGAGAACAGCACCGGCGTGCCTATCGTGAGACCGGCGCTGCGGTTGCGCGCGAGCAGCTTCGCGGCGATGTGGCCCTGGTCGTGGAACATCACCACGAACGCGTCGTAGCCCGTCTTGTGGAACATGGTGTCGGCGCCGAACGGCCCGTCGGCGTCGATGCCCGCGGCGCGGGCAGCCGCGATCGCCGGCGCGATGATCGCGCGGTCCTCGTCCCCGAACATCCCGTCCTCGCCGGCGTGCGGGTTCAGACCGCCGACCGCGATGCGCGGGGCGGGAATGCCGAGCCTGCGCAGCGTGCCGTCCACGGCGCGCACCACCCGTTCGACCCGCTCCTCGGTCACCAGCTCGATCGCCCGCCGCAGGCTCACGTGCAGCGTCGCGTGCGCAATCCGCATCGCGTCGAAGCAGATCATCAGGAACGCGTCGTCCGCGGCGACGCCGGTGCAGCGCGCCACGAACGACGGGTAGCCGTCGAACTCGATGCCGGCCTGCTTGATCGCGAGCTCGGTCTGCGGCGCAGCGACCACCGCCGCGACCTCGCCCGCCATCGCCGCCTCGATCGCCGCGCGCGCCGCGTCCACCGCCGCGCGCCCGTGCGCGGCGCGCACCTTGCCGATCTCGAGCCGCTCGTCGCGAAAGTGATCGAGCGCGACGGTCTCCACGTCCTCGGAGATCCCGCAGGCCGCGGCGTGCGCGGCAATCGCCTTCGGATCCCCGAACAGCACGGGCCGGCAGATGCGCTTCACGCGCTCGTCGAGCGCCGCCTTGAGCGCGATCTCCGGCCCGACGCCGGCCGGATCACCGATCGCGATGCCGACTCTCGGGAGCATCATCTCGCTAGACACTCACGGGATCGGTGCCGAGCGCACGGAAGAGGCCGTCCTTCGCACCGTCCTTGAACGCCACGTTTTTCGGCAGCTCGATCGCGCAGGAGCGCACGCGCTGCGAGGCGGGAGCGAGGCCCGGGATCGGCTTTGCCGGCGCGGCTCGCCTCGGCGGCGCTCGCGAGAATCCGCCGCGCCATGACGATGCCTTTGTCGGTGGGAACGAGGGTCTCGCGCGTCCGGTCCACGATCGGCCCCATGCTTTCCTGCAGCGACGCGTCCTGCATGCCGATGCCCTCCACGCCGCTGTAGCTCAGGCCCGCGAGCTGGGCGTTGCGGTCCATCAGGTAGTCGTTGCGCTTGTTCGCCGCCGGGATGAAGGTGCCGGGGATGTACCTCACATGGATGCCCTGCCCGGCCCGCATCGCCGCCGTTTCCTCGTGCGTCAGTGCCCGGCGCGGATGATAGCTGACGCTCCAGGCCCAGCAGTTCTCGTCGTCGATCGGGACCCAGGCGTGGCCGTGGATAGGATGGTGCCCGCGCGGCGGGACGAGCGTGAAGAACGGCGCGACCCAGGGCGTGATCCGCCAGTAGTACTGATCGTTGTCGGCGTTGCGCCGCGCGCCGATCAGCAAGCCCCCGTCGAACTCCACCACTTCGAACTGCGGCGCCGAGTCGCGCAGGTTGTAGATGTTGCCCTTGGCGCCGACGAAGAGCGCATCGCGCTTGAGCGCGCCGCTGTGCAGGAACGAGACGTGGCTCGAGTCGATGCCGCCTTCCATCGCCTGCAGGAAATTGCACTCCTGGAGGCGCTTGGAGGTGAACCGCTGCGCCGGCTCGACCAGGGCCCACTCGTGCTCCGGCGGCTCGGGCCGCAGCTCGGGCGGCCCCATGTAGGTCCAGATCACGCCGCCGCGCTCGAGGCACGGATAGCTCTTCAGCCTGATCCGCTCGCGCATCGCCGGCCGGTCCGGCTCGGAGGGCAGGTCGATGCACTGACCGGTCACGTCGTACTTCCAGCCGTGATACGGGCAGCGCAGCCCGCACTCCTCGTTGCGGCCGAACCACAGCGACACGCCGCGATGGGCGCAGTACTCGTCGATGAGTCCGAGGCGTCCCTCGGTGTCGCGGAACGCGACGAGCCGCTCGGAAAGCAGCTGCACCCGCACCGGCGGACAGTCCGGCTCGGGCAGCTCGTCCGCGAGGAGGGCGGGAATCCAGTAGCGCCGGACGAGATCGCCCATCGCCGTGCCCGGCCCGGTGCGGGTCAAGAGCTCGTTCTGTTCCTTCGGCATGCCCATCGTGAGACCTCCACTTCGCTATTTCGCCGCTTTCGCGACCGGGCCCCAGCGCGCGATCTCCGCGCGGACGAACGCCGTGAATGCTGCCGCATCGAGGTCGTTCGGCTCGATCCCCTCGGGTGCGAGACGCTCGCGGACGTCGGGCAGCTGCAGGATCGCGCGCACTTCCGAGTTCAGCTTGACCACGATCGGCTGCGGCAGTCCGGCGGGGCCGGACAGCCCGAACCACACCGTCGCGACGAGATCAGGATACCCGCTCTCGGCGAACGTCGGAACGTTCGCGAACTCGCGGAGGCGCTTCGGCGAGGACAGCGCGATCGCGCGGGCCTTGCCGGCCTTGATCTGCGTCGCGGCCGTCGTGAGCGTCGTGGACGCGGCCGGAAGATGACCGGCGATCAGATCGACCATCGCCGGCGCCGCGCCCTTGTAGGGCACGTGCGTCAGGTTCGCGCCGCTCAGCCCCTTGAGCATCTCCCCGACGAGATGCCCCTGCGTGCCCTGGCCCGGCGAGCCGTAGCTCAGCCCTCCCGCCCGCGACTTCGAGAGCGCCACGAACGACTTGAGATCGCGGGCCTCGAGCTCCGGCGTGACGACCAGCACCGTGGGCGGGCCGCCGAAGAGCGCGATGTGCGTGAAGCTCTTCAGCGGATCGAACGCCGCGTTCCCCATCGCCGGCGCGATGACGTGGGAGGCGACGCCGGAGACGATGAACGTGTAACCGTCGGGCGCTGCCTTCGCGACGAACTCCGAGCCGATGAGCCCGCCGGCGCCCGGCCGGTTCTCGACGAGGACGTTCTGGTTGAGCCGGCCCGTGAGCTTCTCGCCGACGATGCGCGCCAGCGTGTCCGCGCTGCCGCCCGGCGCGAAGGGTGCGACGACCTTCACCGGCCGCGTCGGCCACTCCTGCGCGGGCGCGCCGGTCGCGAGCATCGTCGCGGCGGTGACCGCAAGCCGCAGGAGCGCGTGTCCGCAGCTCATCGCTGCCGCTCAGCCCGTCTGCTTCGGCAACTCCCCGGCGCTGCCGATCAGGCTTACCCCGGCGTCGGCCGGGATCGGCGGCATCGTCGCCGCCCAGGCGTCGTACTTCGCGCGCAGCTCGGCGAGGCGCTCGGGGAAGCGCTTGACGAGGTTCGCGCGCTCGCGCGCGTCGCGCGCGAGGTCGAACAGATACTCGTGGCCGTCCATCGCGAGATACTTCCAGTCGCCGGCGCGAACCGCCCGCTGCGCGCGATGACTCATGCGCCAATACAGCTCGCGCGGCGACGACGCCGACGACGAGCGCAGCACCGGCGCGAGGTCGATCCCGTCGAGCGGGTACCGGGGATGCGGCCGCACGCCCGCCGCGGCGAGGAAGGTCGCGACCCAGTCCATCGTGACCGCGACCTGCGGCGTCACGCCTCCCGGCGGGATCACTGCCGGCCACGAGGCGAGCAGCGGCACGCGGATCCCGCCCTCGAGCAGGTCCATCTTCTTGCCGACGAACGGCCAGGTATCGGAGAATCGCTCGCCGCCGTTGTCGCTCGTGAACACGACCAGGGTGTTCTCGCCCGCGCCGGCGGCGCGGAGCGCCTCGAAGATCCGACCGATGCCCTCGTCCATGTGATGGATCATCGTTCGATAGGCTTCGATCGAGCCGCCGTCGAGGTGGTGGATCGCTCTTGCGATGCGTCGCGACTCGGCCTCGTCGGCACGCGTCTCCCACGGCCAGTGGGGCGCGGTGTAGTGCACGCTCAGCAGGAAGGGTTCGCGCGCCCGCCCGATGAACTCGACCGCGCGGTCGGTGATGAGGTCGGTCAGGTAACCGGGGCGCTCGACCTCGGTCCCGTTCTCGTACAGGTCGTGAGTGCCGCGCGCAGTCGCGATGGGTGAAGTAGTCGACCCCGCCGCTCAACGGCCCGAAGTGCTCGCCGTAGCCGCTCTTGAGCGGCCCGAAGTGCGGCGGGAAGCCGAGGTGCCACTTGCCGGCGAGCGCGGTCGCGTAGCCGGCATCGCGCAGCAGCGACGGAGCCGTCGGATGCGACGGCGGGAGGCCGAGGTCGTCGCGGCCGCGCGCCTTGCTCGTGATCGGCTCTTCGGCCGCGCCGCGGAAGCGATATTGATAGCGGCCGGTCATCAGCGCGAAGCGCGTCGGCGAGCAGACCGGCGAGTTCGCGTAGCCGTCGGTGAAGCGCAGGCCGCCGGCGGCCATCGCGTCGAGACAAGGCGTTGTCGGCGCGCGCGCACCGTAGCAGCCGAGATCGGCGTAGCCGATGTCGTCGGCCAGGATGAAGACGAAGTTCGGCTGCTTCATCTCATGCCGCCTTCGAGGCCGGGGACTCCTCGCGCGCCCGGAACTCCGGGATGTCGGGCCGCGAGCCCCACATGCAGAACGACGCGGGCGTGAACGGGAACTGCCGCGGGCGCCAGGTCGCTTCCTCCTCGGGCTTGATGAGCCGCACGCCGGTCGAGTACTCGTACACCATCCCGTCAGGCCCCTCGAAGTACAGGAACACCGCGCCCGAGGTCGGATGGCGGCCCGGTCCGAACACGATCCGCACGCCCTGCTCCCGCAGGAAGTAGTAGGAGCGCATCACGTCGTCGACGCCCTGCACCTGGTGGTTCACGTGCTGCACGCCGGCGTGCGCCGACGGAAAGAGCGCGATCTTGTGGTGCACCTCGTCGATGCGGAGGAGCGGCGCGGCGCCGATCCGATCCGACACCCGCGCGTTGCACACCCCGGTCCAGAACGCCTCGTCGCGGGCCGCGTCGGTGGTGCGGAGTCCGATGTGCGAGAAGCTCCAGACGCCGCAGTCGCGCGACGGGAAGAAGCGCCGGCCGCTGTGGTGCGGGCGGACGACGAGATCGTGGGTATTGCCGCTCGGGTCGACGAAGCTGAGGAAGTCTTCGACGTGGCGGGCGTCGCACTCGGCTCGCCGGCCGCGTCGCACCGCGATCCTGCGCGATTCCAGGTCGGCGCCGGCAGCGTCGAGCGCCGCGCTGTCGGCCACCTCCCAGCCGACGGTGTGGTCGGCGGGGTCGCCCTTCACGTACACCAGCGTGTGATCGCGGTCGTCGCCGCGGAGGTAGATCGCGCCGCCCTCGCGCCGGACCAGCTCGAGGCCGAGGATCCGCTGCGCGTACTCGGCAGCGGCAGTCGGGTCGCGCGTCCCGAGGCGCACGTAGCGCAGGTCCTTCAGCCGGATCATGGCACTCCTCCGCCGGCGATCTTAAACCACCCGGGCCTCGCCATCCTTGCCTACCACGTGCAGCACGACGCCGTCATCCCGGCGGAGGCCATCGTCATCCCGGCGAAAGCCGGGATCCAGTCACGCGTCTTCCGGGCCCCGGCGTTCGCCGGGGCGACGACTGTCGCCTGCTGGACCCCGGCTTTCGCCGGGGTGACAATAAGCGATGCACGCACCCAGCCTTCCCGCGCGCTACACGCCGCCCTTCAACTTCCGGCGCTGGATCGACGAGCACGCGCACCTGCTGCAGCCCCCGGTCGGCAATCAGCAGGTGTGGAAGGACACCGACTTCATCGTCACCGTCGTGGGCGCGCCGAACGAGCGCACCGATTTCCACGACGATCCGTTCGAGGAGTTCTTCTGGCAGTTCCAGGGCAACGCGCACCTGCTGCTGTGGGACACCGGGCGCTACTCGCGCGTCGACCTCGCGGAAGGCGACATCTTCCTGCTGCCGCCGCACCTGCGGCACTCGCCGCAGCGCCCGGAGCCGGGGAGCCGGTGCCTCGTGGTCGAGCGCGCGCGGCCGCAAGGGACGCTCGACGGCTTCGAGTGGTACTGCGCGCGCTGCGGCGGCCTCGTGCACCGCATCGACGTCCAGCTCGCGAGCATCGTCGAGGATCTGCCGAAGGCGTACCAGCGGTTCTACGACTCGCCCGACGACGCCCGCCGCTGCAGGCAGTGCCACACGGTCCATCCTGGACGCGACGCTGCGGCCTGGCTCCGTTCGGTTGCGGCCTGAGCCCCGCGATTCCTGGACACTCCCGAGCGTCGCTTGGTAGACTGCCCCCGGCCCGCTTCCGGGCCCACCGGCGGCGCCCGGCGTAGGCGCGGCCGTGGCCAAGCATCCGAGGAGGTAGTCGTGCGCATTTCGTTCCGCGCCCTGTCGCTGGGGCTCATCGCGGCGCTTGCCGCGTCGGCGCCCGCCGTCGCCCAGCAGAAGCTCAAGATCGGCTTCATCACCACCCTGTCCGGCCCGCAAGGCGTCATCGGCGAGCACATGCGGCAGTCCGTCGAGCTGGCGCTCGATCACCTCGGCCGCAAGGTCGGCGGCCTCGACACCGAGATCATCTACGGCGACGACCAGGTCAAGCCCGACGTCGGCAAGCAGCTCGCCGACGAGATGCTGAAGAAGCACCAGGTGCACTTCGTGAGCGGCATCATCTGGTCGAACGTGATGCTGGCGGTGGCGCCGACGGTCACCGAGGCCGGCACCTTCATGATCGGCACCAACGCCGGCCCGCACGACCTCGCCGGCAAGGGTTGCAGCGAGCTCTTCTTCACGACGTCGTGGCAGAACGATCAGACGCCGGAAGCGATGGGCAAGCACATGACCGACAAGGGCATCACCGACGTGTACGTCATGGCGCCCAACTACGCGGCCGGCAAGGACATGATCACCGGCTTCAAGCGCTACTTCAAGGGCAAGATCGTCGACGAGGTCTACACCAAGCTCGGACAGACCGACTACCAGGCCGAGCTCAGCCAGCTGCGCGCGAAGAACCCGAAGGCGGTGTTCGTCTTCTACCCCGGCGGCATGGGGATCCAGTTCCTCAAGCAGTACTCCGAAGCCGGCATGCGGGGGCAGTTCCCGCTGTACTCGGTGTACACGGTGGACGAGATCTCGATTCCGGCGGTGAAGCATGCCGCGCTCGGCCAGTACGAGACGCGATACTGGAGCCCCGACCTCAAGAACCCCGCCAACGAGAAGTTCGTGGCCGACTTCAAGAAGAAGTACGGCAAGCTGCCGGTGTTCTACGGCGCGCAGAGCTACGACGGCATCATGCTGATCGACTCCGCGGTGCGCGCCGTCAAGGGCAACCTCGCCGACAAGAAGGGCATGATCGCCGCGATGCGCAAGGCGAACTACAACTCGACGCGCGGCAAGTACGCGTACAACGTCAACCACTTCCCGATCCAGAACTTCTACCTGCTGAAGGCGGTTGCCGGCGCCGCCGCCGGCGCCGATCCGGTGCTGGAGATCCAGGAAACGGTGTTCGCGAACCACAAGGACGCCTACTCGAAGGACTGCCCGATGAAGTGGTAGCCGCAGGCAGCGGAGGCGGCGAAGGGCGCGCATCGGCCGCGCCCTTTTTTGTGCCCAGGCGATGAATCCGATCCTCATTCTCGAGCAGACGCTGAACGGGCTGCAGCTCGGGGTCATGCTGTTCCTGATGGCCGCGGGGCTGACGCTCGTGTTCGGCATCATGAACCTCGTCAACCTCGCCCACGGGTCGCTCTACATGGTGGGCGCCTACCTCTGGGTCGCGTTCACCAACCTCACCGGTTCCTACCTCGCCGGGGTCGCGCTCGCGCTCGCGGGAACGCTCGTCGTCGGGGTCGTGGTCGAGTTCCTCGCGTTGCGCAAGCTCTACGAGCGCGACCACATGGACCAGGTGCTCGCGACCTTCGGCCTCATCCTGTTCTTCAACGAGCTCGTCGCGATCCTGTTCGGCCGCTCCGCGCTCTACACCAGCGTGCCGCCCTGGCTGTCGGGTCACGTCGAGCTGTTCGCCGGCCTGCGCTATCCGCTGTATCGCTTCGTCATCATCCTGGTCGGCCTCGCGGTCGCGGGCCTGCTCTGGTACGTCGTCGCCCGCACGCGGCTCGGCATGCTGATCCGCGCCGGGGCCTCGAACCGCACGATGGTGGCGGCGCTGGGCATCAACATCCGCCTCCTCTACACCATCGTGTTCGGGTTCGGCGCCGCCCTGGCGGGCCTCGCCGGGCTGATGGCCGGGCCGATCTACACCGTGCAGCCCGGCATGGGCGAGGACGTGCTGATCCAGGTGTTCGTGGTGATCGTCATCGGCGGCATCGGCTCGATCCGCGGCGCGGTGGCGGGCGCGCTGATCGTCGGCATGGTGGACACGCTCGGCCGCGCGTTCCTGAAGCCGACGCTCGCGACCGTCGTGTCGCCCACCGCCGCGGACGCGGCCGGACCGGCGATCGCGTCCATGCTGATCTACCTCCTGATGGCGATCATCCTCGCCCTCCGGCCGGCGGGGCTGTTCCCCGCGCGCGGATAGTTCGATGCCGAACCGCGCACCACTCCTCGCGACCGCCGCGGTGCTGGTCGCGCTCGCCGCGGTGCCGCCGCTCGCCGCGGCGCTCGGCCAGCCCTTCTATCTCGACCTCGTCCGGCGCATCATGATCTTCGCGATCGCCGCGCTCAGCCTCAACCTGATCCTCGGCTACGGCGGCATGGTCTCGTTCGGCCACGCCGCCTACCTCGGCGTCGGCGCGTACGCCGTAGGCATCCTCGCCCATCACGGCATCGACAACGGCTTCCTGCAGTTCGCGGTCGCGATCGCCGCGTCGGCCGCGGTTGCGCTCGTCATCGGCGCGGTGTCGATCCGCACGAGCGGCGTGTACTTCATCATGATCACGCTCGCGTTCACCCAGATGCTCTTCTACCTCGGCATCTCGCTCGAGGAGTACGGCGGCGACGACGGCATGCGGCTCCCGATGCGCAGCCAGTTCGCCGGGCTGATCGACCTGCGCAACTCGACCGCGTTCTACTACTTCGTGCTCGCGGTGCTGGCGGGCTTCCTCTACCTCGTGCACCGGCTGGTGAACTCGCGCTTCGGGATGGTCATCCGCGCGACCAAGTCGAACGAGGCGCGCACGCGCGCCATCGGCTTCTCGCCCTACCCGTACAAGCTCGCCGCGTTCGTCATCGCCGGCGCGATGTGCGGGGTCGCGGGGGCGCTGCTCGTCAACCAGACGGCGTATCTGACGCCCGAGTTCATGAACTGGACCCGCTCGGGCGAGATCATGTTCATGGTGATCCTCGGCGGCATCGCGACGCTCATCGGGCCGGTGCTCGGCGCGGCCGCGCTGCTGCTGCTCGAGGACGTGCTCGCGGCGTGGACCACTCACTGGCAGATCATCCTCGGTCCCATCCTCGTGCTCGTGGTGCTGTTCACCCGGCGGGGCCTCGCCGGGCTGCTCCCGGGAGGCGGCCGGCGATGAATGACGCGCTGCTCCAAGTCGCCGGGCTGTGCAAGTCGTTCGGCGCGCTGCGCGCGACCGATCAGGTCAGCCTCGAGGTGCGCCAGGGCGAGACGCACGCGATCATCGGGCCGAACGGCGCCGGCAAGACGACCCTCATCGGCCAGCTCGCCGGCAACCTGCGGCCCGATGCGGGCACGATCCGCTTCGCCGCCGAGGACATCACCGCCCTCGCGGCACCGGCCCGCTCGCGCCGCGGCCTCGCGCGCTCGTTCCAGATCACGAGCGTCTACCGCGACTTCACTGCGCTCGACAACGTCACGCTCGCCGTCCAGGCCCACGCCGGGTCGAGCTTCCGCTTCTGGCGGCCGGCGCGGAGCGACGAGTCGCTTCGCGCCCCCGCGCGTGCGATCCTCGCCGAGGTGGGCCTCGGCGAGCGCGCCGGCGTGCTCGCGGCCAACCTCGCCCACGGCGAGCAGCGCCAGCTCGAGATCTCGATGGTGCTCGCGACGAAGCCGCGGCTGATGCTGCTCGACGAGCCGATGGCGGGAATGGGCACCGACGAGTCGCAGCGCATGGTCCGCTTGCTCGCCGGGCTGAAGGGGCGGCAGACGATGATCCTGGTCGAGCACGACATGGACGCCGTGTTCGCGCTCGCCGACCGCATCTCGGTGCTCGTCTACGGCCGCATCATCGCGAGCGGCACGCCGGAAGAGATCCGCGCGAATCGCGAGGTGCGGAGCGCCTACCTCGGCGAGGAAGCGGAGGCCTGATGCGGCGACGCAGACGGCCCGGGCATCGCGCGACGCCAGGTGCATGCCTTTCGAGCGCGCTCGTCCTTTCGACGCCGGATCGCGTGTGCGCCCCGCGCAAACGGCGCGCGGTCGCTCGCGCCGGTATTGTTCGTTAGGCCGCTAATGCTCGCCGTCGAAGCGATCGAGACCAGCTACGGCGCGAGCCAGGTGCTGTTCGGCGTCAGCTTCGGCGTGCGCGCCGGCGAGGTCGCGACCCTGCTCGGCCGCAACGGGATGGGCAAGACGACCACCGTGCGCTCGATCATGGGGATCGTGCCGCCGCGAGCCGGCGCAGTCACGTTCGACGGCAAGCCCTTGCGCGGCCTGCCGTCGTTCCGCGTCGCCCAGGCGGGGATCGGGCTCGTGCCGGAAGGGCGGCAGATCTTCCCCAACCTGACCGTCCGCGAGAACCTGGTTGCGACCGCCGCGAACCGCGGCGCGCGGCAGGATCCGTGGACGCTGGAGAAGGTGTTCACGCTGTTCCCCCAGCTCGCCGAGCGGCAGCGGAACATGGGCAACCAGCTCTCGGGCGGCGAACAGCAGATGCTCGCGATCGCGCGGGCGCTGATGACCAACCCGAAGCTGCTCATCCTCGACGAGGCGACCGAAGGGCTCGCGCCGCTGATCCGCCTGGAGATCTACCGCTCGGTCGAGCGTCTAAAGGCGTCGGGACTATCGATCCTGATCATCGACAAGGACGTGCGCGCGCTGACGCGGATCGCCGACACGCACTACGTCCTCGAGAAGGGGCGCGTCGTCTGGAGCGGCTCGTCGGCCCAGCTCGCCGCGGCGAGGACGTCCAGCATCGTTACCTCGGCGTTTGATTCAGTCCGGCCTGCACGGCCCTGGACCCCGGCGTACGCCGGGGTGACGGCTGGCTAGAACAGATCGAAGTACTCGCGCTGCTCCCACTCGCTCACGTCGAGGTTGAAGCGCGCGAGCTCGGCCTCCTTGATCCGGCAGAAGTAGTCGATGAACGCACTCCCCAGCCCCTCGCGGAGGCACGCGTCGGTGCGGAGCGCCGCCAGCGCCTCGTCGAGCGTGCGCGGCAGCGTCGGCGCATCCGACTCGTAAGGCGTGTCGGCCGACGGACCGGGATCGAGCTTGCGCGCGATCCCGTCGAGGCCCGACCAGATCTGGGAGGCGAAATAGAGATACGGGTTCGCCGCGGGCTCGCCGATCCGGTTCTCGATGCGCGTCCCCGGATCGCCCGGCCCGCCGATCACGCGCAGCATCGCGCCGCGGTTGTCGCGGCCCCAGATCACGCGATCGGGTGCGAGCGAGTACGGCCGGTAGCGCTTGTAGCCGTTGATCGTCGGCGTAGCGAGCGCCGCCGCGGCGCGGGCGTGGAAGAGCAGGCCCGCGAGAAAGTGACGCCCGGTCGCGGAGAGCGGCGACCGCCGGCTCCGCGGGCGCAAACGCATTCGCGCCGTCGGCGACGCGGCGCAGCGACTGGTGCAGGTGCCAGCCGCTCGACATCGCGCTGGGGATGCGCGGCCGGCACATGAACGTCGCGTGGTAGCCGTTGCGCCGGCAGATCTGCTTCACGGCGCTGCGGAAGAGCACCATCGCGTCGGCCGACCCGAGTCCCGCGAGCGCGCCGAGCGTGAACTCGAACTGGCTCGGACCGAACTCCACCTCGAGCGAGCGGAGCGGCAACCCGAGCGTCTCGAGGTCGCGCCGCAGCAGCTCGACCACCGGGTCGATGAGGTCGTAGCGCTGCTCGGTGAGGTACTGGTAGCCGTGAGTCAGGAGGCTCACCTCCGGCGGCTCGCCCGGCTGGCCGGCGTCCGCCGGCCGCAGGCGCGGATCGACCAGCTTGAAGACGTGGAACTCGATCTCGAGCCCGGCGACGTACTCGAAGCCCGCCTCGTCGAGGCGCGCGAGCGCGCGCCGAAGCAGCGGCCGCGTCCCGAACGGCACCGGCTCGCCGCTCGCGAAGTACGGATCGCAGAGCAGCCAGCCCGTCTTCGGCGCCCACGGCAGCACGCGGAACGTGGCCGGGTCGGCGATCATCAGCGCGTCCGCGCCGCCCTCCATCGCGTCCAGCCCGAAGCCCCCGCCGCGGGTGAACACGGGGAACACCGTGCGATGCGACGTGTCCTTCGCAAAGAGCGTCGTGGTGAAGGTGACGCCATCCGCGAGCGCCCTCGGGAGCTCGGCCGCGGTGATCGTCTTCCCGCGCAGGATCCCGTGCTGGTCGGGAAACGAGAACCGCACCACCTCGATCCCCCGGCTCTCCAGCTCCGCGACGAGCGCGCGCGCCGCCGCCCGCTGCGTATCGGTCCAGAGACCGTAGCGGTCGACGAAGCCCATCAGCCGGCGAGCGGATCGGGCAGGGCCGCCGCCCACGCCGAACGCCGCCGGCGCGCGCCGTCGTACTCGCGCCAGTAGCGCTGCCAGTCGCCCGCCGGCCCGATGCCGTCGATCGTCACCGGCCCGCGTACCCGCGGCGCCTGCGTGCCGTCGAGCACCATCAGCGGCCGCTCGCCGCGCGCCGCGTCCTCGATCGCCTTGAGCAGCGCGCGCCGATAGGCGACGATGATGCGGTCGGAGGTGCCGAGATACTCCTGCGTGCGGTCGTGGATGCGCCCCTGCGACTCGACCGCCCACTGGTCGTGGACGTTGATGTCGAAGCCCATGCCGGTATAGGTGCGCGTGCGCTGCTCCTGCTGGTCGAACCCGTAGTCGTTCCCGCGGTGTGCGCGCGGCTTGTAGTCGGGCAGCGTGTAGAGCTCGAGCCGTTGCCGCCGCATCTCGGCCTTGTCGACCGGCTGGTCGAACGCAGTGAAGATCGCATACCAGTAGCAGCTCGTGTCGTCCACCGGCACGTGCCACTGGGTGATCGTCATCTCCGGCGAGAGCGGGATCACGAACGCCTGCGGGAACACCATGTTCGTCACGCGGACGTGCGTGTGCTCGCCGTCGATGCCGCGCAGCGCGAAAATGCGGAAGCCCCACGGCGCGTTCTCGTGGTCGAGCTTCGGCTTGTGGTGCTCGCGCAGCACGCGCGTCATCGGCATGCCGGAGCTCGCGGAGGCCGCGCGGAATTGCCGGCCGTAGACGGCCCCGCCGGGATCCTCGTCCTCGGTGAAGCGGTGCAGGAACGACGCGTGCGCCGGGTCGATCCCGATCTCGAGCGCCTGCAGCCAGTTGCAGTCCCAGAAGCCCTTGAACGCGAACGTGTACGCCGGCGGCGCGACGAAGCAGTCGAACTCGGGGAACGCCGGCGGCTCGCCGGCGCCGAGATACGCCCACAGGATCCCGTTCCGCTCCACGACCGGATTGCTCCGGTGCCGCACCGACTCGCACAGCCGGCTCCCGTCGGGCTCCGCCGGCGTGTCGAGGCAGCGGCCGTTCACGTCGAAGAGCCAGCCGTGGAACGCGCACCGCAGGCCGCCGTCCTCCTGCCGCCCGAACGAGAGGTCGGCGCGCCGGTGCGGGCAGTGGCGGTCGAGCAGACCGTGGCGCCGCTGCTCGTCGCGAAAGAGGACGAGGTCTTCGCCGAGCAGGCGTACCGGACGCACCGGCCGCTCGCCTCCCAGCTCGTCGACCAGCGCCGCGGGCTGCCAGTACCGGCGCAGCAGCTTGCCGCCAGGCGTGCCGGGGCCGACGCGGGTCATGAGCTCGTTCTGCTCGGCGGTGATCATCGACGATCCTCTCGAAGCGTCGCGGCAGAATACGACGACCGCCGCCGGCCGGGCAAGGCGGTAATATCGCGCCCCATGCGGCGTTTTCTCGTCACGCTCCTCGCCCCGCTCCTCGCCCTCGTCGGCTGCGATACCGGCATCTCCCGGCTGAAGCCCGGGGTCTCCACCGCCACCGAAGTGCGGAGCATCATGGGCAACCCCACCTTCGAATGGAAGGAGCCGGACGGGAGCACCACCTGGGAGTTCGCGCGCGGCCCGGAAGGCGTCGTGACCTACATGGTCGATCTCGGGCCGGACAACGTGCTCCGCGCGATCCGCCAGGTGCTCACCGAGCAGTACTTCGCGAAGATCGAGCCGGGCGCGTCGCGCGACGCGGTTCGCAAGCTCATCGGCAAACCCGGCCAGACGATGCCGTTTCCAAACCTCCAGGAGGAGGTGTGGTCCTGGCGGTTCGAGCAGAGCCACGGCAACCCGTGGTTCTTCAACGTGCACTTCGCGCCCGACGGCACGGTGAAGCGCACGACGCAACAGAAGATCGAGAACCTGAACCCCTGATGCGGCTCGCTGCCGCCCTCCTCGCCGCGATAGCCTTCCTCCTCCCGGCCCGCGCCGCCGACGGCGAACTGCGTGCCTGGCCCGTCCCCGGGCACGGCAAGGTCGAGATGGTGGTCCCGGCCGACTGGTACGACGAGCCGAAGCGCTCCCCGGGTGGGCTGCCGGTGGTGCGGTTCTTCGACCGGCTCGGGCCGCGCCCGCCCTTCGAGATGACGCTCACCATCGCCTGGTCGACCGGCAAGGAAGCCTCCTACAAGGATCCGGCGCGCCTGCGCGCGTTCGTCGCGCAGTCCGCCGACGAGCTCGCCCACGCCGCGACGGAGAAGCGCTTCCCCTTGCGCGAGTTCGAGGGCGAAGGCGGCCGGGGCTACTACTTCCAGGCGACGATCCAGTCGCCCGACGCGAACGCCTGGCCGCATCTCTCGCAGGGCGCGTTCGTCGCCGGCGATCTGCTGCTCGCCTTCAGCATCCTCACCGCCGAGCCGAAGTCCCCCGCCGTCGAGCGCGCGCTCGCGATGCTGCGCACCGCGCGCCGCGTGCAATAGTTCCCCGCAACAGAACTTTCGCGCGCGCGTCACCGCGCTGTCACACGCGC
>CAWGCC010000047.1:0-140693 GCA_963820965.1 uncultured beta proteobacterium
GCGCTCCACGTCGAGGAGCGGGTTCGGAAGCGTCGCCGCTTCCGCGACGAAGCTCTCCGCGACGACGATCCGCTGCGCCAGGATCTCCATGAGTTGCGGGCGTGCGAGTGCCAGCGCGAGCGCATCGCGCTCGGTGAGCAGCGCGCGATCGGCGAGTGGCGGCGCGAGGCCGGCCCGGCCCGGCGGCGAACCGGAGGCGTCCTGGGCGACGCCAGGCGTCGCGAGCAGAGACAACCCCGCGGCGATGCTCGCCAGGACGCGCGGGCCGGACGGGCGTGAGATCCCGTGGCATTGCGTACTCCTTGTCGGCAAACGGCGGCGTGCGCGTACGCGCGCGCGCCGGAGTCAGGACGGATCAGCCGAAAAGAGCGGGGCGGGGAGGTCGATCGAGGCGGGCAGGCACCGCGCTCGTGTGCAGCGCTGAAAGCTGCACTTGCGGGCTGGCGGCGAACACTTCGCCGAGCCAGAGGTTCGCGGCGGACGAGGCCGCGGGGAGGTGGCCGAGGACGTGACCGAGCGAAGGCTGTGCGGATCGCGATGGTCGTGGCTCGCACCGTCCCCGGAATGATCGTGATCAGCGGGACGGGTGGGGCCGTTCGTGATGGGCGAGCACGTGATGGTCGGCATGAATCGCCCAGCCGAACTCGGGCGAGAAGTCGCCGCCAGCACGGCCAGCATGAGGCGGGCGACACGCGATCTGAACGAGGGTGCCACGACGAGCGAGGGTAACAGCCTTCGGCTTCAAGTCAACGTCGTTGACTCGGGCAGAGCGGAGGATTAACTTGTCCGGGATTCGCGGTCGGGATGCAGGCTCCCGGCTTTCCCAAGACGGTGTCCCGTCCAAGCCCTGCGGACTCTGGAGGAATCCATGGACACCGCTCGCCCTTCGATCCCGGCCGTTCTTGTCCTCTCCGCTGCAGCGATGTCCGCATCGGCGGAGGTCATCCACTTCGACGGCGATGCCCCGGGGCGAGCGCCGGCAGACTGGCTCGTCGGCAGGACCGGGTCCGGTTCCCCGAGCTGGACCGTCGAGGCGGAACCGTCCGCGCCCAGCAAACCGAACGTCCTCAAGCAGTCCGGAGCGGCGACCTTCGCCTGGGCAGTGAGATCTGGCGCATCGCTCGCCGACGGCTTCGTCGAGGTCAAGTTCCGGCCGCTGTCGGGCCGCCAGGATCAGGCGGGCGGCGTGGTCTGGCGATGGAAGGACGGCGACAACTACTACGTCGCTCGGGCGAACGCGCTGGAGAACAACGTATCGCTCTACTACACCGAACGCGGGAGCCGCCGCACACTGAAGTACGTCGATGCGTCCGTACCCCGCGGCGTCTGGCAGACGCTGCGGGTGGAGTTCGCCGGAACGAACGTCAAGGTGTTCCTCGATGGCATCAAGCGCATCGACCTCGACGACGCGCACATCGCCGGCACCGGGGCGGTGGGCGTGTGGACGAAGGCGGACAGTGTCACGCTCTTCGACGACTTCGGTTTCGGGCCGCAGGCTGCCCGGTGACAACCCCGCAAGGAGTCGTCCCATGACCGAGACATCCGTATCGCTCCTGCCTTTCGCGGCGCGCACCAGTCAAGCCGTTGCCGTTCGATCCGGCCAAGCTCACGGGTTGTCGGAGAAGCTGATCCGCTCGCACTGGGAGAACAACTACATCGGCTCGGTGCACGCGCTCAACGTGGTCGAGCAGCGGCTCGCGGCCGCGATGAAGGAGCCGGACCTGCCGCCCTACGTCTACGGCGGACTTGAAGCGCGAGGAGCTGCTCCGGCATCGGCTCGGTCGTGCTGCACGAGCAGTACTTCGGCAATCTCGGCGGCGACGGCAAGCCGGACGGGGAAGCGCTCGACGCCGTCAAGAAGGCCTACGGCAGCTACGAGGCCTGGGAGGCGGAGTTCCGGCGCACGGCGAAGTCGCTCGCGGGCGGCTCGGGCTGGTGCGTGCTGACCTACAACCTCTACACGAACGAGCTGCGCAACCAATGGGCGTGGGACCACATGCACGACGCGATCGCCGCGGTCCCGCTGCTCGTGCTCGACATGTACGAGCACTCCTATCACATGGACTACGGCTCGGCCGCGGCGAAGTACGTCGATGCTTTCATGCAGAACCTCGACTGGCGGGAAGTGAGTCGGCGCGCGACGGGTGCGCAGCGCGCGGCAGCGGCGCTCCAGGGATGACGGCGACGAGATGACCGGATTCGCGCCCGGGATCGCCAGCGCGATCCTCGCCGCGCTGCTGTTCGGCACAAGCACGCCGTTCGCGAAGCGTCTGGTGGGAGAGGTCGCGCCCTCGATGCTCGCGGGCCTGCTCTACGCGGCTCGGGGGCAGGGCTCGGCGGTGCTCGCCGCGCGCACCGCGCGCTCCGCGGGCGACCTCGCGGGTCGCATTCTCGGCGGCAGGGAGTGGGGCTGGCTCGCCGGCGCGATCCTCGTCGGCGGAGTCATCGGGCCGGTGTTGCTGATGTTGGGCCTGGTCGTCACGCCTGCTTCCACCGCCTCGCTGCTGCTCAACCTCGAAGGGGTATTCACCGCGCTCGCTCGCCTGGTTCGTGTTCCGCGAGAACTTCGATCGGCGAATCGCGCTCGGCATGGCGCTTATCGTCGCCGGCGGGGTCGTGCTTGTCCTGGCAGCCCCAAGGCGCCAGCGTGGGACCGTGGGGCCCGCTCGCGGTTGCGGGGGCCTGCGCATGCTGGGCGATCGACAACAACCTGACCCGAAAGGTCTCCGCGAACGACGCGGTGCTGATCGCCTGCATCAAGGGACTCGCGGCCGGGGCGGTCAACGTGTGCGCCGCCGTACTGGTGGGGCAGGCATTCCCCGGCGCGACGACGGGGGCCCTGGCCGCACTGCTCGGGTTCTTCGGCTACGGCGTGAGCCTCGTACTGTTCGTGGTCGCGCTGCGTCATCTCGGCACCGCCCGCACGGGCGCGTATTTCTCGGTCGCGCCGTTCTTCGGGGCCGTGCTCGCGCTCGTACTCTTCGGGGAGCCCGCGTCGACGGCGCTCATCGCGGGCGGCGCGCTGATGGCGACCGGCGTCTGGCTCCATATCACGGAGCGGCACGAGCACCCGCACGAGCACGAGCCGATCGAGCACGAACACCCGCACGGGCACGACGAGCACCACCAGCACTCGCACGAGTTCGCCTGGGACGGGCGGGAGCCGCCGGATACCGCCATCGGCATGCGCGGCTGCGGCACAAGCATCCGCACTATCCGGACATTCACCATCAGCACCGGCACTGAGCGGGCGGGATTGCGGCGAGTACGAATAGAAACGGCCTGGCGCCTCGCCAAACCGTTGTGTTTGCTGGCTCCCCGAGTAGGGATCGAACCTACGACCTGCGGATTAACAGTACGCGTTGTGACTTCGACAGGCGCAATTATACGTCGCGAGACGCCACGAAGCGCGAAGGAGCCATGCTGCTGCTGGAATGCTGTCGGGGGTACGTGCAGCCGGGTCGAGCTGGGGCTATTCCTTCACCCGCGCCACCTGATCGGCCAGCTCGCGCAACTTCTTCGCGACCTCGGCGGCCGCGTCGCCCCGCCGTACTTCAACCACGCAGTACGCCTGCTTCCCGAACTTGAGCCGGAGCTGGGTTGCGTGTTGCGCCCTGCGGTAGACTGGGGCGCTTTCTTGTGCCGATTGTGCCAACGTGTGCCCCGGGGTGAACGAATCACCGATGGTTGAAGAGGTCAAGGACAAGTACGACGATCGCGGCACCTTCCGCTATGTCCCGAGGTTTCGCTTGCGCGTTCAGCACCCGGCGCATCTCGCGATGAAGGAAATCGAGGGCCGCACGCTAGGTAGGATAACGCTACGTGAACTCGTCCTCGATCTGGAGATCGAGCGGAGGCGCGAGGTGCCCTGGCTTCCTGGGTCTCCCGTGCTTGCGACTCTATCCGCCTTCCGGGCGCGCAGCGAAGCAGAATCCGCGGGCCAGGCATTCGTCAGGGCGCTTCTATGGACCCTCGATCGCTCGCGACTTCCCTGTGATGATTGAGCCCTATGGCGTCGACTTCGAACTCCATGATCGGACGCGCGGCGAGGGTTCTTCGTGCTCTGGGTTCGCCGTAGGATCCTGGTCGCCCGAGATACTGGCGTCAGAGATCGAGAAAGCGTTCGCGCCGAACACCGGATGGAGCGAGCAGCTTCAGATCTCAATGGAGCTTCTTGCGGGGTCACGACTGGAGGCGTCTGAGCGTGCACGATTCGTGCTCGCGGTCTCCGCGATAGAGCCGCTGTTCGAGAAGAAGGACGCCGCCCCCTGCGTGGTGAAGTGGGTAGACCTTGCACTCCGCGGACTCGAGCAGGTAACGGCAATGACACCCGACGAGATTAAGCTCCTGAACGACTTCCGCTCGAGAATCGGCGGAAATAAGACCGAGTCAAAGAAAGCCGCAGTCAGGCGCATCGTAGCCGAGGCATTTCCTGGTGACGAGGAAACCGTAGATTTCGCCGACGACGCCTATGATTTGCGGAGTCAGATCGTCCATGACGGCAAAAGGCCGCCTGGGCTCGAGGCGGCGCATCGTCGCTTCACCGAGATAATGCGACGTGTCTACTCTCTCCGACTGGGATTCGGCACATCTTCGTGAGCCAGCGCTCCGATATCCTGCCCTGCTGCCGACGATCGAGGAAGCGCGCGCCCGGTACGTGGACCCCGAGCCGGTGCCGGACGCACGCGAGGTGCGCGAGGTCGGCGAGCGGGCGCCCGGACACGGCCACCTGCGCTCGCGTTGAGCGGGGCGCCACGAGATACAGGGCCGCAACGCGCAGCGACACACGCAAAGCAATCACGCTTCCACGCGTCCGCTCGAACGCAAAGTTCAACGAATTGAGCACGACCACTTCGGGTCGTCTCAATCCTTAGGGGTTATACGGCTTGGTGGGTGCGCGCTAAGAACTCGGATGCCGTAGCTGTATAGACGAACATGCGGCTCCCCGACGAATTATGATCGGGGCGGAGCAGACCGAGACTCACTAGGGTCATGAAATCATCGACTATGAACCGCTCATCCTCGTACTGCAGTTGTCCACGCTGCCCATCAATGAATAGGAATATAGGGCTTCGCCCTGTCGCGCGTGACTCAAGGACTTTGCTTGCGCGTGCCCGCTCGAATTGCTGAAGAATAGATATCGCTTGGCCAGAAAGCACCGAGCTAGGCCGCACGACCGCCGCGAGAGTCGAGAAATCTTCCATAGAACTCGCAAGCGTTGCCAACGTCTTGTCGAGCGCCTCAAGGCGGTCACGTAGGACGCTGCGGTCTTGAGATAGCAATGCTTTGATAGTTATGCTGGTGCGTATGTTCTGGTTCAAGAGTAAGTATCTCGTCGTGATGGTGCTCCGAAAGCCATGCTGCGAAATCCGCGTACTCAGCAGACTCCTGATCTGATCGATGCGCTTTGAAATCCGCAATGAGGCTTATTACGGAGGCAAACGCGGTTGCTAGAGTGAGTGGATCCATATTAAGACGTATAACGTCCACGATGACCGGCCCGCGTAGGCGGGCGAAGCCCGCCGGAGCGGGTCCGCTGCATGGGCGGGTTAGAGCGCAGGGCTGCCATTGTCTTGGCCTGCGAGGTCAAACGACATGAAGAGCTGGCCGGCGACCCCTAGGAAGACGACGCGGCCGAAGTCGAGACCAAGCGTGGGAAACCACGACTCGGCCGCAGCACGAAGGTGATTGAAATCGGACGAATCCCGGAGAGGTAGAGATCATGGTCGACCGCGACCACGAGCACATGGTCTTTTCCGTAGCGCGAGCGAGCCTTATCTTCAAGCCTCTCCCTGACCATGGCCAGATACTCTTCGAGCGCTACGAGATGCGAGCGGGCCTCGCTCTCAACATGCACTTTGCGGTTGGGCGAGCCCTTGCGTCCCGATGAGGAAACAGGGCCGGTCAAACTGACACTACCTTCACGAACCTCCATACGGCGCGACTCGTCGTAGCCGTCCTTCGCGTACGTGATTTCAACAAGAATCGTTCTCGAGCCTTCGCCGACCGTGATGCGGGCATCAAAATTGTCGTTACCGAGATTGGGTTGAACCAGGACGTCGTCACGACCGCCGAATTCGCGGTCGGCAAAGATGGCCAACGGACGAATCTCCTCGTAGAACTTCTTCGGCAGCAACGCACCTGAACGTGCGAATGCCTTAGCGTCTGTAGTCGCCCCAAGCTCCCTGCACTACGCCGTCACCCACGCGAGCAGCTCGCTAGGGCGGCGCGAGCGCTCCATGTCACGCCGATCAAGGATGCGCGATGCGTCCACGGATTCTGCGCTCTAACTTTAAGTAGACCTCAGGCAAGATTGACACGGATGGCCTGCAATTGCCAGGGGCGGCCATTGATGGGCAGGCACGGGTAGGCATCGGCAGTAGCACCGGTATCGTCGCGTCCAATCGCTCCGGCCCGTCGTGGCACGACGCGCCGCTCTGGGCGCAAACTGGGTCACCGCGTCGGGCGACAGCTTCCAGACCTGTCGTCGGCCCGCGCAGGAGCTAGCCACAATCGCAACCGCCGGAATAGCGAGAACCGACGCCTCCCCAGCGCGATCCGCTTCACGCGCGACACGAATGCCACGGCGTGAGAGCGAGACAATCCGCCCACCTCGCGCAGGTAGTGCTCCGCGTCGGCGAGCGAATCCAGCTCCTCGATGCTCTTCACCGGCCGACGCGGGGTTTCGCTCACCATTTCAGACCGTGATCCCTTCCATGGTGCAGAAACTTGCCTCGCGAGTGGCGGCAAAGTCCACCCGCGCGAAGACGAGCATCGCGAGCTGCAGGTTGGAAGCCATGAAGGATTGATCCAGCAGCTTCACGGTGATCTGCTTGCGCACCCCATAGAGCAGGTCCGACCATTTCGCGACCACGCCCTTGGCGGTCGTGCCGCCGGTGAGCGGGCGCCGCGGTCGTCCACAGCTTCGGCAGGCGGGCCACTTCGTCGGGCGCGACGAGCGGGGTGTTGTCGCTGGCGAGGCCGGTCTTCAGCTTGCGCATCTTTTTCCACACCGCAGGGTGGGCGATGAATGCGCCGATGTCGCTCATCGGCACGTTGTCCACCAGCAGCTCGTACATGCCGTCCACCAGGAAGTCCCAGGTGGTCGGCGCGCCGATGCCGGTCACCGTGTTCCGACCCGACATGTTGAAGATGCCGAGGGGCGCGGCCGCCGCGTCCGTCGTCGCGCCGCTCAAGCCCGCCGCGTCGATCGCCTGAGCCGTGGCATTGACGAGCGTGCTTTGCAGGATCTGGTCCAGGTTCGTTGAATCCTGGGCCAGCTCGACGCTGAACTTGGTGAGGCATACAACCGTTTCGCCCGGAGCGCCGACGAGCCCCGAACGTCGGATCAGCTTCGGTGAGCGACGCGTTCTCGCCGTGCCAGCGGACGGTGGGGTCCGCGGTGAGGCGCGCCAGTGTCACGGTGCCGGCGTCCATCGGAACGGTACGGGCACCCGCCTGGGAGAGCACCATCGCCGAACGCAGGAGGTCGATCCACTCCGACGCGAGGATGCCGCTCACGGTGTAGCCACCGCTGGTGTCCGGGGTGATCCCGAGCGCCTTGCGTTCTTCGGCAAGCTCGGCCGCATCATCCGCGCGCCCGCCGAGCGCGATCCCGCGCAGGAACCGCCCGACCGACACCTTGGCTCCGTCTGCGTCCCCTCGGTCGAGGTCACGCAGCTTGTGCTCATGCCGAAGGACCGGGATCGGCCGGCGCGTCTTGATGTCGAGCCACTGCTCAGGCGCGGATGACGGGTCGCTGCCGCGCGCGCCCCAGCCGACGCCGCCGAGGTTCATGCGCTGGACCTTCAGGTCCAGTTCATCGAACTGCTTGCCGCGCTCCTTGAGTTCGGCGCCGACCTTGTCCAACCTCCCGTTCACGGCCTGTTGCAGGTCCGCAACAGCGTTCTTTACTTCCTCAGTTACTTCCATGATTGCCTTCCTTTAGCGATTGATCTGTGCGGCGGCATCCCGCAGGAGCGCCGCGATCTGTGAAAGTTCTTCACTCTTTGCCGCGTCCGGACTCAGCGCGCGCCAGCCGTTCGATGCGAGCGCTTTGGCCTCGCGCACCGAGAATCCCAGTTCGTCGTGCAACCTCGTTTCAAGGTCGCGGATGGTTCTCGGGGCGCAGGGCCTTGACGCTGGTGATCCGCGCTCGGGAATTCGCCGGGATGCGCGACTGCGCTGATCTCGAACAGCTCGACTTCCTTCAGCACGCGCTTGTCCCGCGCGTAGACCGCACCGCCGCTTGGCGACGCGGTAGCCGATACGAGAGCCCGAGGGCGTCCATCTTCAGCAGTTCGTAGGCATCGCTACCGCGCTGTGTGGCGAGCGCGAGTTTCCCTTCCACACGGAGCCCGACCCGGTCCTCGGCGAGCGAGGACCCACTTGCCGATCGGCTCGGAAGGGTCGTGTGCCCACAGCATGGCCACGGCGCGGTCGCCGTTCAGGGTCTTCGTGAACGCGCCGGCATCGATGATGTCGCCGTACGAATCCGGCGGCCCGCCGAAGGTGGACGCGTAACCGGCGAACACGCCCTCTCGGGCGGCAGCCTTGACGTGGACGGGCAGTGAAAGCCGGTCGTCATGCGAGATCTCCGCGCAAAGTCACAAGCAAGCCAACCAATGGCTTACTCCTGGCCTCTGCTCCGGCACATCCCGTACGCGGACTTGAGGGTGTGCGCACATCCCGCACGCACGAGCCGATGTTATCGCCCGGCACGCGCGAGCGTCACGTCGGCATAGGTAGTGCATGATGCGTTTATCACGATCGGTGGCCGCTCAGCTCGGTCGCTCGTTCGGCACGGCGGTGCGCGCGATGAAGCGAGATACCTCGACGATCCTCCAGACCGTCGTGGCCGACCAGCCGCACGAGATGGCGAGCTGGGGGGGGAACTCGCACGATGAGCTGCCGGGCCGCGCCCGACCTTCGGCTAGTGCGCGGTTGACCTCGGCATACGCGGCCGGGTCATCGGTGCGAGCGAAACGCAGGCCAGCGGCAAGCATGGCTTGCGCCGCGGCGCCAAATCGCAAGACGATCTCCAGCTTCGTTGCGAGCGCGGGCCCGGTTCTGTTCATCCATCGCTACTACCTCCTTGCCAAATGGTTGCGCTCCAGCCTTGTCGGCGGGCCAGCTCCGCCACACTGCGCTCACCTTACCCACCCGTCACTCAATTTCCCGACCGTCAAAAGTGGACCTGGGATCACGGTGTTGCGGACCCAGGGCGCAGAGATTGAACACCCCCCCGGTACGTGGTCCCGACCACCCGTTGCCAGGCTGGCTGCCAGCCTCGCTGTGCCACGATCGATGCCCGACCACGTACCAAACACCAGGGCACGGCCTCAACGGCGTGGCAGCCCATTGCACCGGGTGTCACGGGGCACGTCCAGGTCCTCGCCCTGACGCGCTTCCGCCTCGTGCAGTAGTCGGAGCGCTTCGTCTACACGTGCTGGGGCCGTCGGGTCACCGGCCAGGAATGCCTCGCAGGCAATGGTGAAGAGGAGCTTTGCGGTGGCCCGACTTGCGCGCGCATCGTGCGCATCGTCCGCATATGCGTACGCATCGCTTACCCCTTCCGTGCGTGCGCGCGCATCGTGCGCACCACCGGGGGTTATAGGGGGACACACACACGCGCGCCTCACGTCGCCAACTCCTTCTTGCCAGCATCGGTGAGCCGCCAAACATCGACGCGGTTCCGGCTGGCGGTCGTGATTGTTTCGGCGCGGAGCAGACCGTCCTCTTCGAGCTGGCGAAGCAGCCGAAACAGCCGCTTCCGGCCGTCCCTGCCGCGGAAGGACGCGGGGAAACCCTCGCGCTCGCCTAGGATCACGCCCGCGTTACTGTTGGCCTTCTCGGAGACTGCTACGTTGCGCCCAATGGCCTCGCACTGTGCGAGAAGGGTCAGGATCATTCTGCGCTCGTTGCGTGCACGGATCGCCTCCACAACGCCACCAGCGGGCTCCGGCACGTCCGCGGTGTAGACCTGCTTGCCCGCGTCCCACAGAAGCCGCAGGGTCGCCCCTGCGGGGCTGTAGTTCGACTTTTGCAGCTCAAGGATGCGGGGCGCGCAGGCCCCGGATTCAGGCTGGCCATCCTCGGCGACCTCCGTGCGCAAATACCAGCGCGCCCGCACCGCGTTGTGCCAGCCCGTCGTCCCGGCGTAGCCCTCGGCACTCTTGGGGCTGGCCGCTGTTGGCCGGTTGACGTGGCCGATCAGCACCACCGAGCCACGCTGGGGCTTCACCAAGGCCATGCACGCCCGGACGAACGCTTTGACCTTGCTGCGGTCGTTCTCGCTGGCGTCAAACACGTCGGCGACCCCGTCGATGAACGCCACGCCGATTTCGTGGCGCGCGATCTGGGCGGCGAGCCATCTGTAGCGTGGCGTGAGCCGGTCGCCGAGGTCCGCGGCATCGGTGTAGCAGATGCTCTCCGCGGCCGTGGCGTCGAAAATGAACAGCCAGCCATCGAGCGCCGCGAGGTCAACGTCGAGCGCGCGGCAGATGTTCGCGAGCCGCCAGTGCAGCACGTCCCGGCTGTCTTCCGCGCTATAGAAGAGAACCTTTCGGCGCTCGCACGCATGGCCGAAGAACGCCAGCTCAAGTGCGATGCAGACGGCGAGCATGAGCATGAGCTGCGACTTCGAGGTTCCGCCATGCCCTGCGCAAAGCACGGGGCCGTTTTCCGGCAGCCAGGGGTACACGATGAAGCGCGGCGCTTCTGGTTCGGACTTGGCGAGCTGCGAGAGGTCCAACAGTTCGGGGTCGCCATCATTGATTCCAGGACCAGCGTCAGCAGGCGGCGGCGGTGGGGGTGCGCCAGTTACCCCCTCGGGGACTGGCGGGATTGACGAATCAACAGCAGGGTTCGCCAGCGGGTTCACCCAGCCCGCACGCTGCGCCTTGGCGAACAAGGTGCGAATCGTCAGCCCCGGCCGGTCGTCGCGAAACGAGCGCCAGACGCGCTCCTGGTCTCGCTCGTTGAACTTCGCCGAGCGCCGCGACCACTCGGTCCATAGGTGGCGCCCCTGGTCCCCGTAGAGATGGAGCGCCGCACCCGCCTCGACCCACTGCTCGCGGCTGTCCGCGTCCAGGAACCTCAGCGCCTCCCGAAGCTCCTCCTGCGTTTCCGGCAACAGGAACCCCGTGAACGTGGTGTTGGGCGGGAAATTGGCGGGCTCATACGTGGTGCCGCCGGGAACGTGGGGCGGCGCAGCGTGTCCGTTGATCTGCCGCTTGAACGCGGCCACGAGCTGGTCACGCGTATACGGCTGCCTCGGGCATTCGTGCACGATCCGCGACTGGAATGGCGCGCCCTTCCGGTGGAAGAACCCCGGCACGCGCATTACACGGGACAAGTCGTTCACCGACGGGTCGCTGCCAAGCCGGTCGGCAATCGTTTCCTGTAGGGCCGTGAACTCGCTCAGCTCGACGCCGATCGCGATCCAGTACGCGTGAAACCGCCCGGGGCGACTTCTCGACGATCAGATGCGGCTCAAGCGGCCAGACCTGGGCAGCGGCGTGCCGTCGAAATCGGCGAACACGGCGCGTACGCGGGTGACGTTTTCGGCCTTCCGGCCCTGACCGTCGCCCTCGTTCACCATCACGAAGATACCAGCGCCGTCGTCGTTAAGCCTGGCGAGCGCCGGCGCGAGCTGCCCGATCGTGCCATGCATGATCCTCGCCAGCCAGGGGCGCTTGGCCGGCGTGTCATCAAATGTCTGGAAGGTGAAGCTCTCGGCCGAATCGTCGAGTAGCGTCAGGAAATCCTCGGCCACTTGCGGCTCCGGTGTCGCAGTCGCATCCGTGAACGGGGGTGGCGCAGCATGCCGCGCCTCGGGAACTCCAGGGGCGGTCTGCGCGTTCACGCTTGGATCTCGCTCCCGCGTGTTGCGGCGACCCGCATGCCGACCTCGCGAAGGGTCTGCTCCATCTTTTCTGGATCGCAGACATGGCGGCCACCGATTTCCAGTAGCGCACCCGCGCCGACGTACTCACCGCGATGCTGGCGCAGGTGCCAGCGGAGGCTGGTGTCCGAGGGAAAAAGATGGGCATTCGCGGCCCGCCAATCCCAGAGCGATACAAGCGGCGAGCGCGGCGCATCCGGCGTGCGCTCGGGCTTAGCCTGCACGCGCGTGCGGTGTCTAGCGGTCATTAACAAACCTCCCCTGATTCGCGACGCTTCCCGGCGTCTACAGGAGGGCTTATATCGGTCGGTGCCGCAAACGTCTTGAATGTGTTAGCGGATAGAGCTATCCGCTAACAATCCGGTGGCGCAAACGCCGTCGATGTGTTAGCGGGTAGCGCTATTCCCGCACTACTACTTTCGGCTCTTCCCGGAGCTCGCGTCGTACCGCCGATATGGCGGCTCTGAGCGAGGTGTACTGGATGATCGTCCCGTCAGCTAGGTGGACGCGCTTTTTCGGGCCGACGCCCGAAACTTTCGTACCCGACCGTCGCCCAATCGCGACGATAACCTCTCCCACCTTCACGTCGGGGAACTCCTTGAGGAGCGCGGCGAGCCACTTCCGGAACTGAGTCCTTGCGCCCTTCGGCTTGCCGCCGCTGCGGGTCTTCGGCCGTTCCGTCATCGAAGATCCCCGAGCACCCGATTGACGAGCCGCGCCTTGGACTCGCTCGATAGATGGGAGTAGCGCATCACCATCCTCATGGTGCGATGGCCCAGCACATCCGCAAGCTCGACGAGCGAGGCCCCTTGCTGGGCGAGATACGACGCGCAGGAGTGACGCAAGTCGTGGAAACGGAAGTTGTCGATGCGCGCCTCCTTGAGGGCGAGCTGCCATGCGGCGTCGAACTGCATCGGCTTGCCGGGCCGGCGTTCCGACCCGAAGAGGAGGGCGTGCTCCACGCCCCCGAAGCGGTTGAGTTCTTCGAGGACGGCGGGCGTGAGCGGGAGCATCCGCCGATCGCCGTTCTTGCTTGAGCGCACGTAGGCGACCGCGCGCTCCCGGTCGATGTCGGCCCAGCGGAGCGCGAGGAGTTCCCCCTTGCGTGCGCCCGTCGTGAGCGCCACCAGTACTAGGAGGTACAGCTTGGGCCACGTCGATGCCCGGCAGACGGCGAGCAAGCGCTTGCGCTCGGCATCGGACAGGAATCGGACGCGAGCGTTGTTCAGTTGTTTACGCTCGATCTGCCGCGCCGGGTTCTGCCAGCCTTTGGGGACGAGGCGTTTGCGGAGCGCGAACTGGAACACCGCGCTGCAAGGCGGCGTGGTAGTTGTTCAGCGTCCCGGCGAGCGCTTGCCGCGCGAGCGGAGGATCGGGCGACCGTCGGCATCCTTGCCCGCGTAGGTGCGGGCGTCGCCTGCGGCGAGTTCTTCGATCGCGTGGAACACTTCGTCGTCGGTGAGTTCGTGCGTCGGGCGATCGCCGAAGCGCGCGACCCACCACGCGAGCCGCGTCGGCAGCGCGTGATCGCGCCCGGTGTAGGCGGCCATGTATGCATCCGCGAGATGGCGGAAGCTGATGCCCCGGTTTTGCGAGCGCGGGAAGTCGCTCGCAGCGCCCGTGGCCGGCGCATGTTGCATCGTCGTCGTCATCTCTAGCCTCTACGTTAGACCGACGGATTGCCGTCGTCACGTCGAAGCCGAGAAGCCGTCGCTAAATCAGGACCTTGGCTCCCCGAGTAGGGATCGAACCTACGACCTGCGGATTAACAGTCCGTCGCTCTACCGGCTGAGCTATCGGGGATTTGCCGGGCGCAAATTATAGCCGAGCCCGCCCGCCGCCTCCAAAGCTCACTCGACGACCTTCGCGATCGCGTCGGCGACGTAGTCGACGTTGCCCTTGTTGAGCGCCGCGACGCAGATCCGGCCGCTGTCGATGGCGTACACCGAAAACTCCTTGCGCAGGCGGTGGACCTGCTCTTTCGACAGGCCCGAGTACGAGAACATCCCGCGCTGGTGCATCACGAACCCGAGGTCGAATCCCGGCGCCCGGGCTTTCACCTTCTCGACCAGTGAGCGGCGCATCGCCTTGATCCGGTCGCGCATCTGGCCGAGCTCCCGGTCCCAGAGCTCGCGGAGCTCGGGTGTCGTGAGCACCGCGGCCACGACCTTGGCCCCGAACGTCGGCGGGTTCGAGTAGTTCATCCGGACCACTCGCTTGAGCTGGCTCAGCGCGCGCTTCGCCTCGTCCGGGCTCGCCGTGGCAACGCTCAGCGCGCCGACGCGCTCGCCGTAGAGCGAGAACGATTTCGAGAACGAATTCGCGACGAAGACCGGGCTCATGGCCGCTGCGAACCGCCGGACGATCTCGCCGTCGGCCTCGAGCCCGTCGGCAAAGCCCTGATAGGCGATGTCGAGGATGGGGACCAACGCGCGCTTCCTTACGATCTCGAGCACGCGCGTCCACTGGTCGGGCGTGAGATCGACGCCGGTCGGGTTGTGGCAGCACGCGTGCAGCACGACGATCGTGCCGTCGGTGAGCTGCTCGAGCGCACCGGTCATCCCGGCGAAGTCGAGGCCGTGAGTCGCAGCGTCGTAGTACGGGTAAACGCCGACCGTGAATCCCGCCCCTTCGAAGAGCGCACGGTGGTTCTCCCAGCTCGGGTCGCTGATCCAGACCTGGGCGCCGGGATTGACGCGGCGGAGGAAATCGGCTGCAACCTTCAGCGCGCCAGTGCCGCCGATCGCCTGCACGGTGACGGCACGCCCCTCCCTGATCACATCCGAATCGGCCCCAAATGCGAGCTGCTGGACCGCGCGGTCGTAGGCCGGAATCCCGTCGATCGGCAGATACCCCTTCGGCATGACCGTCTCGAGCATGTCGCGCTCCACGTGACGGACACATTCGAGCACCGGCACCTTGCCCTGGTCGTCGTAGTAAACACCGACGCCGAGGTTCACTTTTTTCGGGTTCTGGTCGGCGTTGTAGGCTTCCGTGACGCCGAGAATGGGGTCGCCGGGCGCCATCTCGACGCGGGCGAGGATCGATGCGGTCATGTCGGGGAATCGCAGTAGGAGTGCCGATGGAAGATGGGCGAACAGAAGGTGGCGAATTCTACCTTTCCGGCCTGCGACGCGGTGCCGACGGCGTGCGTGCTGTGAGAGAATTCTAGGCTGTTGTGCGGTCCAGTCATCCCCTCAGCGTGTCCCAGGCATCCACCGCCGCCCGCAGGGCCGAGCAGGGCAAGGTCCTCACGTTCCCCGGCAGCGCATTCAGGCTGCACCAGCCGTTTTCGCCTGCCGGCGATCAGCCGGAGGCGATAGCGAAGCTCGAAGAAGGGCTCGCGGACGGGCTCGCCGCCCAGACGCTACTCGGCGTCACCGGCTCGGGGAAGACCTACACGATGGCGAACGTCATCGCGCGCCTCGGTCGGCCGACGCTCGTTCTCGCACCGAACAAGACGCTCGCGGCCCAGCTCTACTCGGAGTTCCGCGAGTTCTTCCCGGAGAACGCCGTCGAGTACTTCGTCTCGTACTACGACTATTACCAGCCCGAGGCGTACGTCCCGTCGCGCGACCTCTACATCGAGAAGGACTCGAGCATCAACGAGCACATCGAGCAGATGCGGCTCTCCGCGACGAAGTCGCTCCTCGAGCGCGAGGATGCCGTGATCGTCGGGACGGTGTCGTGCATCTACGGCATCGGCGACCCCGTCGATTATCACGGCATGATCCTGCACCTGCGCGAGCGCGAGCACGCCAACCAGCGCGAGGTGATCGCGCGGTTGGTCGCGATGCAGTACGAGCGCTCCGAGCTCGATTTTCGGCGCGGGACCTTCCGCGTCCGAGGCGACGTGATCGACGTCTTCCCGGCGGAGCACTCCGAAACCGCGGTGCGGGTGACGCTGTTCGACGACGAGGTCGACAGCCTCATGCTGTTCGATCCGTTGACCGGCCGGACGGTGCAACGGGTGTCCCGGTTCACGGTCTATCCGTCGAGCCACTACGTCACCCCGCGGGCGACCACCTTGCGGGCGATCGAGGCGATCAAGCTCGAGCTGGCCGAGCGGATCGAGTTTTTCCAGCGCGAGGGAAAGCTCGTCGAAGCGCAGCGGATCGAGCAGCGGACCCGGTTCGACCTCGAGATGCTGAACGAGATGGGGTTCTGCAAGGGCATCGAGAACTACTCGCGGCATCTCTCCGGCCGCAACGCCGGCGAGCCGCCGCCGACGCTCATCGACTACCTGCCGCCCCAGGCGCTAATGATCGTCGACGAGAGCCACGTGACGGTCCCGCAGCTCGGCGGCATGTATCGCGGCGACCGCTCGCGCAAGGAGAACCTCGTCAACTACGGCTTCCGGCTGCCGTCGGCGCTCGACAACCGGCCGCTCAAGTTCGAGGAGTTCGAGGCGATGATGCGCCAGACGATCTTCGTCTCGGCGACGCCGGCGGCCTACGAGTTCGCCCGCTCGGGGCAGGTGGTGGAGCAGGTGGTGCGGCCCACCGGGCTCGTCGATCCGCAGGTGGAAGTGCGGCCGGCGTCGACCCAGGTGGACGACCTGCTGTCCGAGATCACGCTGCGCGTCGCGCGCGACGAGCGCGTCCTCGTCACGACGCTCACCAAGCGGATGGCCGAAGACCTCACCGAGTATCTTCGCGAGCACGGAGTGAAGGTTCGCTATCTGCACTCCGAGGTCGAGACCGTCGAGCGGGTCGAGATCATCCGCGACCTGCGGCTCGGGGAGTTCGACGTGCTCGTGGGCATCAATCTGCTGCGCGAAGGGCTCGACATCCCGGAGGTCTCGCTGGTGGCGATCCTCGACGCCGACAAGGAGGGGTTCCTCCGCTCGGAGCGCTCGCTCATCCAGACCATCGGCCGGGCCGCGCGACACATCCACGGCGCCGCGATCCTCTACGCAGACGCAATGACCGATTCCATGCGGCGGGCGATCGACGAGACCGAGCGCCGCCGCGCGAAGCAGGTCACCTACAACGAGGCGCGCGGCATCACGCCGAAAGGCGTCTCGAAGCGGATCAAGGACATCATCGACGGCGTCTACGATGCGGAGGGTGCCCGCGCCGGGCTGAAGGCCGCCGAGGAGCAGGCGCGCTACGAGGCGATGACCGAGAAGGAGATCGGACGCGAGATGAAGCGGCTCGAGAAGCAGATGCTCGACCACGCGCGTAACCTCGAGTTCGAGCAGGCGGCGCGCGTGCGTGACCAGCTCGCCGACGTCAGGAGGAAGGTGTTCGGCGTCGAGGTCGAGGAGGAGCCGGCGCCGAAGCAGGCCTCGGGATGAAGCGGGTGCTCTTCGTCTGCACGGGCAACATCTGCCGGTCGCCGACTGCGGAAGGCGTATTCCGCAAGCTCATCGCGGACGCCGGACTTGCCGCATCCGTCGCCGCGGATTCCGCGGGAACGCACGGCTACCACGTGGGCGAAGCCCCCGATGCGCGCGCCCAGGCGCACGCCCGGCGGCGCGGTTACGACCTCTCGGCCCTGCGCGCGCGCCGGATCCAGAGCGAGGATTTCGACGCGTTCGATGTCATCGTCGCCATGGATCGCGAGCATCACGCGATACTCGCGCGGCTTGCGCCGCTGTCTACCAAGCACAAGGTGCGAATGATGCTCGAGTTCGCGCGCCGCACCGGCGGCGAAGAGGTGCCCGACCCGTACTATGGCGGGCCGGACGGCTTCGAGCTGGTACTCGATCTGATAGAAGATGCGGCCGAGGGCTTGCTCGACCACCTGAGGGCCGAGCTCACCCGGTAGCGCCGTCGCTTCAGTGCCGCGGCGACGAGTCCCCGTCGCTCTTGCGCGTCTCGACCTGCTGCAGCGGCGTGTCCAGGTCGGGCGGCGGTCGCCGTTCCCGGCGGGCGCGCGGTATCGTCGTCTCTTCCGGCATCGCCGCGACCGGCACCTTTTCCCGGCTCGTCTCGATCATGACCAGGCCACTCTCGCGCAGGGCACGGTCGAGATCCATCTGCGGCGGCGGGGGAGCCGGGACCCGCACCACCGGTGCCCGCTCGGGCTCGGGCGGTGCTGCGGCGGCTGCCGACTGTTCCCGTGGCGATTCGAAGACCGGGGCCGCGACCGCCGTCGGGGCGGCCGCAATCGGTGCGACCGGGGCCGGCGTGGTGATTACCGGCTCGGCGGGCATCCCGTCGGGCGCGGGTGGATCCTCGCGCAGCCGGCCTTCGCGCAGTTGACTCTCGCGCACTTGTTCATCGCGCATTTGCGGCGGCGGCGTCTCACGACGTTCGCCGCGCTCGCCGCGTTCGCCGCGCTCGCCGCGATCGCGACGGTTGCGGCGACCGCGCCGGCGCTCGCTGTCCTGCTCGCCGGCACCACCGGGCCGAGGCTGGCCACCGGGCCCGCCGGATTGCTGCAGGCGCGGCTCCGGCTGGGGCTGCCGCTCGCCCTGGTGTTGGCGCTCCTCCTGCCGCTGGCGGTCGTCCGGGCGCGGGCCGCGCTGCTGATCGCGCCGGTCGCGCTGCTGACTCTGCTGCTGGTCGCGCCCCTGGCGATCGCGGTCGTGACCGCGACCCTGCGCTTGCATCCGCTCGTGGCGCGGCGGTCGGTCGTCGCGGCCGCCGTTCCTGGCCGTCTCCGCGGTGCGACCGCTCGCCGCCACGGTCGCGACGCTCGGGGCGCTCGCCGCGGTCACGGCGCTGCTGCGGCTCCGGCCGCGCCGGTGCAACCGCCGGCGCGGCCGGGATCGGCGCGACCGGAGCAGGCTCCGGGCCGCGGAGCCAGCCGAAGAGGCGACTCATGATCCCGCCCCGGTCGGGCGCCGGCGCTTCCGACCGGCTGGTCGGGGCGGACGCCGGCTGCGGCGCGACCAGGGGTTTCGGTGGTGCGCTTGGCGCCGGCTGCTCGGGGGTCACGCCCTGCACGGCAGCCTGCTGTCGCTGCGGACGCGCTTCCTGTGGCGAGGTGTAGCTCTGCTCCTCGGCCGGCGCCTCGACCAGGTTGTAGCTCGGGGGGAGCACGCCCTCCTGATTGAGGTCGTCGTGACGCAGGCGCTCGACCTTGTAGTGCGGCGTCTCGAGGTGGATGTTCGGAATCAGGATGACGTTGACCTTGAGCCGCGCCTCGACCGCGTGGATGTCGGCCCGCTTCTCGTTCAGGAGGTAGGTCGCGACGTCCACGGGCACCTGGACGTGAATTGCCGCGCTGTTCTCCTTCATCGCCTCCTCCTGCATGATCCGCAGGATGTGCAGCGCGGTCGACTCGATGCCGCGGATGAAGCCGATGCCGTTGCAGCGCGGGCACGGCTGGTGCGCGGTCTCCTCGAGCGACGGGCGCAGCCGCTGGCGCGACAGCTCCATCAGCCCGAAGCGCGAGATCTTGCCCATCTGTACCCGCGCGCGGTCGAACCGCAGCGCCTCGCGCAACCGGTTCTCGACCTCGCGCTGGCTGCGCGCGATCTCCATGTCGATGAAGTCGATGACGATCAGCCCGCCGAGGTCGCGCAGCCGCAGCTGGCGCGCCAGCTCGTCGGCGGCCTCGAGGTTGGTGCGGAGCGCGGTCTCCTCGATGTCGCCGCCCTTGGTCGCGCGCGCCGAGTTGACGTCGATCGCGACCAGCGCCTCGGTGTGGTCGATGACGACTGCGCCGCCCGAGGGAAGGCTGACCTGCCGCGAGTACGCGCTCTCGATCTGGTGCTCGATCTGGAACCGCGAGAAAAGCGGGACATCGTCGCGATAGCGCTTCACGCGCTGGACGTTGTCGGGCATGACGTTGCCCATGAACGCCACCGTCTGCTCGTAGATCGAGTCGGTGTCGATCAGGATCTCGCCGATGTCGGGCTGGTAGTAGTCCCGGATCGCACGGATGACCAGGCTCGATTCCTGGTAGATCAGGTAGGGCGCGGGGTTCGCGATCCGCCCGCCGTCGTCGCGTTGCGGCTCGGCCGCCTCGCCGATCTTCTCCCAGAGCTTGAGGAGATACTTGAGGTCCCACTCGAGCTCCTCGAAGGAGCGGCCGATGCCGGCCGTGCGCGCGATGATGCTCATCCCCTGCGGGACGGGCAGCTTCTCCATCGTTTCGCGCAGCTCGTTCCGGTCCTCCCCTTCGACCCGGCGGGATACGCCGCCGCCGCGCGGATTGTTGGGCATGAGGACCAGGTACCGGCCGGCGAGGCTGATGAAGGTCGTGAGCGCGGCACCCTTGTTGCCGCGCTCGTCCTTCTCGACCTGGACGATGACTTCCGTGCCCTCGGCGACGGCGTCCTGGATCCGGGCGCGACCGGGCTCGGCGTCGGGCCGGAAGTAGCTGCGGGAAATCTCCTTGAACGGCAGGAAGCCGTGGCGCTCCGTGCCGTAGTCGACGAACGCTGCTTCCAGGCTGGGTTCGACCCGGGTGATGACGCCTTTGTAGATGTTTCCCTTGCGTTGTTCCTTGCTCGCCGATTCGATGTCTAGGTCGATCAGCTTCTGACCGTCGACGATCGCGACACGGAGTTCCTCGGCCTGTGTCGCGTTGAACAGCATGCGCTTCATGTAGTTCTTCTCCTCGCGCGCCGCTGCAACCACGCCGCTCAACTGTGGTGTGCCGTTAACGAAGCATCGTGATGTGCGTTGCTCTCGAAAGTGGCTGGATGTCAGTCGGAGTCGGACGTGTGCTTGCCCGGTCTCGTCTCCCCGTGCCGGGCTGGAGGAATCAGTAACGGATTCCGGCGCGCTACTCATTTAACATCGCTGCTTCTGGTGAGCGATCGAAACCAGCTGACGGGCTTGCCCCTGACCCTTGCGCGGGATCGCGCGGAAACCGGGTCGGGCCCGCTTCGCGGCCGTACGGCCGGGGACGTGCTGGCGGCCGGGCGAAGCGCCCTGGGCCGCTGTCCCGCGAGCGAAGACAGCGGCTGGAGTATATGAAGAATGAAGGGTTTAGGCAACGCGCGGGCAGCGTCGGTCGTGGTCGACGAAGGGCAGGCGATGCAGCGCATCGACAATTTCCTGCTGCGCGAGCTGAAGGGGGTGCCGCGCAGCCACGTCTACCGTCTCCTTCGGGGCGGCGAGGTGCGCGTGAACAGCCGCCGCGTGGAGGCTACCTATCGCCTCCAGCCGGGCGACCGTGTTCGCATCCCCCCGGTGCGCAGGAGTGCGGCGCCCTCCCGCCGACCGCCCGCACCGCGGGACCCGGGCTTCCGGGCCGTCTTCGAGGATGACGCGCTGCTCGTCATCGACAAACCAGCCGGGGTCGCCGTGCACGGCGGGAGCGGTGTGAGCTTCGGCGTGATCGAGCAGCTCCGGGCGGCGCGTCCCGAGGGCCGGTTCCTCGAGCTCGCCCATCGGCTCGACCGCGAGACATCCGGTCTATTGATCCTCGCGAAGAAGCGCCCGGCGCTGGTGGCGATGCATGCCGCGTTGCGGGAGGGCCGCGTGGTCAAGCGATACCTCGCCCTGGTGAAGGGGGCGTGGACCCGCGCGCAGTGGACCGTCGAGCTGCCGCTGCTGAAAAAGGTGACCGCAACCGGCGAGCGACACGTGAGCGTCCGCGAGGGGGGGCAGTCCTCCCGTACCGAGTTCCGGCTGGTCGGGCGCTATGGGGAATTCTCGCTCGTCGAGGCCACACTCGCCACGGGACGCACGCACCAGATCCGCGTCCACCTCGCGCATCTGGGCTTCCCGATTGCCGGCGACGATCGCTATGGCGATTTCGAGATGAACAGGGCGCTCGTCAAGCGCGGGCTCAAGCGGATGTTCCTGCATGCGCGCGCGCTCGGATTCGATCATCCGCTCGGCGCCGGGCGGGTCGAGCTCGAGGCGAGGTTGCCGGAGGATCTCGACCGATTTCTCGAGCAGATCAAGGGCCGCGCCGATGCCGAAACGGTTTGACCTCCTGGTCTTCGACTGGGACGGAACGCTGATCGACTCGGCCGGGGCGATCGCCGCCTGCATCCAGGCCGCCTGCCGTGACCTGGGCTTGCCAATACCCGACGAGGCGCGGGCCCGCCACGTGATCGGGCTCGGCCTCGCCGACTCGCTCGCGCACGCGGTGCCCGGCCTGCCGCCGTCGGAGTATCCACGGGTCGCCGAGCGCTACCGCCATCATTTCCTCGCGCGCGACGCGGACCTGCCGCTCTTCCCGGGCACGCGCGAAATGCTGGAGCGCTTGCGCGGGAACGGGCACCAGCTCGCGATCGCGACCGGCAAGAGCCGGGCGGGCCTCGTGCGCGCGCTCGAGCTCACCGGCCTCGCGGGCCTCTTCGATGCGACCCGGTGCGCCGACCAGTGCGCGCCAAAGCCGGCGCCGGACATGCTGCTCGAGCTGATGGGACTGCTTGCGACGAACCCGCTGCGCGCGCTGATGGTGGGCGATACCTCCCACGATCTGCAGATGGCGGCGAACGCGGGCGTCGCCGCGGTCGGCGTGAGCTACGGCGCGCACGAGGCCGAGGCGCTCGCCGGGTTCGGGCCGCTCGAGCTCGTGCATTCAACCGCGGAGCTCAATCGGTGGCTGGCGGCGAACGCGTAGTCGTGTGCGCCGCAGGGGCGCTTGCCGAGGGCGGCGACGGCGTGCGCTTCGAGTTGCAGCGCATGGGCGAGACGGTCCCGGCCTTCGCGATCCGCTACGGGGGACGCGTGTATGCCTACGTCAACCGGTGCGCCCACGTCGGGGTCGAGCTCGACTGGCAGCCGGGCCGGTTCTTCGATGCCGACGGCATGGTTTTGCTATGCTCGACGCACGGCGCGCTGTACGACCCGGCGACCGGCGCCTGCCGCGGCGGACCATGCCGCGGCGGCGGATTGATCCCGATCGCGATCGAGGAAATCGACGGTGCAGTGATGCTGAAAGAGCAGGTCCGGAGCCATGGCTGAGACCGACAACAGGATTGACACCCATTGGGAGCGCGGCGTCCTCGAGAAGCTCGCGCTCGAGGCGCTCAAGGAGCAGCGGCGTGCGCGGCGCTGGGGGATCTTTTTCAAGCTCCTGACGTTCGCCTACATCACGTTCCTGGCCGTCGTGCTGTTCGACTGGGGTCGGGCCGAGAAGCTGGCGAGCGACAAGCACACCGCGCTCGTCGAGGTGGCCGGGGTCATCGACGCGAAAGGCAACTCGAGCGCGGACAACGTGACTGCCGCGCTGCAGGGCGCGTTCAAGGACAAGAAGACGCAGGGCGTGGTGCTGCGGATCAACTCGCCCGGGGGGAGCCCGGTGCAGGCGGGAATCATCTACGACGAGATCCGGCGGCTGCGGGGGCTGCATCCAGACATTCCGATGTACGCGGTGGTCGAGGACATCTGCGCCTCCGGCGGCTATTACATCGCCTCGGCAGCGGACAGGATCTACGTCGACAAGGCGAGTCTCATCGGATCGATCGGGGTGCTGATGGACAACTTCGGTTTCGTCGACGCCATGCACAAGCTCGGCGTCGAGCGGCGGGTATTCACCTCCGGCGACAACAAGGCGTTCCTCGATCCGTTCTCACCGCTCGAGCCGCGTCAGGTCGAGCACGCGAAGGCGTTGCTCGGGGAGATCCACGAGCAGTTCATCGAGGTCGTGCGGAAGGGTCGCGGAACGCGCCTCAAGGATTCGCCGGAGCTCTTCAGCGGCTTGATCTGGACCGGCTCCAAGTCGATCGACCTGGGGCTGAGCGACGGCTTCGGGAGCCTCGACTACGTCGCGCGCGAAGTTGTCAAGGCCGAGCAGATCGTCGACTACACCCAGAAGGAGAACATCGCGGAGCGCTTTGCCAAGCGCTTCGGCGCCGGTGTCGCCGCCGCGCTCGGGCTCGGCGGCGCGTCGCCGGGGCTGCGCTAGGCGAGGAGAAGGAATACCGCCGGCCGCTTGCCGATCGTCGGCCGCGCGTCCCGCCACGCCGCGACCGTTCGCGTCTCGATCGTCTCGCCCGGCGACGTCAGATCCGCAGCGACCGAGAGGAGGGTGGCGGGCGCGCAGGTCGCCGTGATCACCCGCAGCAGCCGGTCGTTCCGGTAAGGCGTCTCGATGAAGATCTCGGTGCGGCGTTCGCGGCGCGAGTCGACCTCGAGCCCCTGGAGCCGCTTCTTCAGGACTGCTTCGTCGACCGGCAGGTAGCCGTGAAACGCGAACCGTTGGCCCTCGAGCCCCGAGGCCATCAGCGCGAGCAGGATGGCGGACGGTCCGACGAGCGGCGCGACGCGAATTCCCAGGGCGTGCGCTCTCCGGATGAGCGCGGCGCCGGGATCCGCGACCGCGGGCGCGCCGGCGTCGGACAGCAGTCCCGCGTCGGCGCCCGCAAGGAGCGGCGCGAGGAGGCGGTCGAGCAACGGCGTGCTCGCCTTCTCCGGCAGCCGCTCGATGGCGAGCGATGCGAGCGGCTGCGGATGTTCCAGCGCCCTCAGGAACGCCCGCGCGCGCTTCGGTTCCTCGACGATGAAGTGGACGATGCCGTGCACCCGTTGGCGGACGACCGCGGGGACGGACGCGTCGGACGCACCCTCGCCGAGCGGCGTCGGGACCAGACAAAGCGTGCCGGCGCTCACGCGGTCAGGCTGACCGCAGCACGTCGAGCCCCAGGTCGGCGAGCATCGAGACGAGCGCGATGAGCGGTAAGCCGACGAGCGCAGTCGGGTCGTGGCCGTCGAGCCGCTCGACGAGCGCGATGCCGAGACCGTCGATCTTGGCGCTGCCCGCGCAGTCGTAAGGGCGGTCGGCGCGCAGATACGGCTCGATCGCGTCCTCGGGGAATGCGCGGAACTGGACGTCGCACGGCACGAGGCGCGCATGCCGATCGCCGGTAGCGGCGCGCTCCACCGCCACCGCAGTGAGGAAGCTCACCCGCCGGCCGCGCATCGCGCGCAGTTGCGCCACCGCGTTCTCGTGCGTGATCGGCTTCGACAACGCGCGTCCGTCGAGCACGGCGACCTGGTCGCCGCCGATCACGATCGCCTCGGGATAGCGCGCGGCGATCGCATGCGCCTTCTCCTCGGCGAGCCGCAGCGCGAGCGCAGCCGGCGCCTCGCTTGCTCGCGGCGTTTCATCCACGCCGGGGTTCGCTGCCTCGAAGGGCAGGCGGAGGCGCATGAGGAGATCGCGCCGGTACGGGGACGTGGAGGCGAGGATGAGGCGCGGAAGAGGCATCCGGACCGGGACCCGCGGACGCGAAACGCGAGCTAGCTCCCTGATTTCTTTGACGGTAGTGGCGAAAAATACTATCATTCGCGCCCTATGTCTCGCGCCGGGACGATCGATGGCCCGCGGTTGGCGATCGAGCGCGAGGCCGTCACCGGCACGCTCGCGATCGAGGATCTTCCACGCCTCGCGGACATGGGCTGCGACGCGGCAACCCTCCAGTATGCCGTGCGGGGTGGCGAGAGCGCCGACCGGCATCCGACGCTGACGGTCGAAGTGAGCGGGCAACTGCGGTTGACTTGTCAGCGTTGCCTGGGCGCACTCGACGTTCCGCTGGCGACGTCGGGCGTCCTGGAGCTCGCCGCTACGCAGGCCGAGATCGACACCGCGGACGACGAGCGCGATCGGGTGCTGGCGTCGAAGGCGATGGACGTCGCGGTGCTCGTGGAGGACGAGACGATCCTCGCGTTGCCGATGATTCCGATGCACGCGAGCTGCAAGACTTCGATCGGGCGAGTCGGGCGCGAGAGTGCGTCGCCGTTCGCGGCGCTCGCCGGGCTGCAGGAGAGCGGCGCGGGTCCGCGAGGCCCGGGCCGGAAATCGAACACTTGAAGGAGCCAACATGGCCGTCCAGCAGAATAAGAAGTCGGCGTCGAAGCGGGGGATGCACCGCTCGCACGATGCGCTCGCTCACCCGCCGCTCGCCGTCGAGCCCTCGACCGGCGAGGTCCACCTCCGGCATCACGTCAGCCCGAGCGGCTTCTACCGCGGCAAGAGAGTCGTCAAGAACAAGAGCGAGTGACGTTTCGCGCCGGCGTGGATGCGGCGCGTGTGACGGAGGAGGCGGCCGGGCTGTCCGGTGTCCACCGCGGCCGGTCGATCGTGGCGAGCGACGTTACCCTGGCGATCGATTGTATGGGCGGCGACCACGGCCCCGCGGTGACCGTGCCGGCTGCGTTGCGTTTCATGGAAGCAAATCCCGGCGCCGCGGTGATTCTCGTTGGCCTGAGCGATCCGATCGAGGCGGAACTCCGCCGGAGGCGCGTGGCCACGTCGGAACGCCTCCGCGTCCGCCACGCCGCGCAAGTCGTGGCGATGGACGAGCTGCCGGCGACTGCGGTGAAGCGCAAGAAGGACTCGTCGATGCGCGTCGCCATCGACCTCGTCAAGAACGGCGAGGCGCATGCCGCGGTCAGCGCCGGCAATACCGGGGCGCTGATGGCGACCGCTCATTTCGTGCTCCGGACGCTGCCGGGCATCGACCGGCCGGCGCTCGTCTCGGTGCTGCCCACGATGAAGGGGCAGACCTACATGCTCGATCTCGGGGCGAGTCCGGACTGCAGGCCCGAACACCTGCTCCAGTTCGCCGTGATGGGCTCCATCCTCGTGTCGGCCGTCGAGCACCGTGAGCGCCCAAGCGTCGGCCTGCTCAACATCGGGGCCGAAGCGATCAAGGGGAACCAGATCGTCAAGCAGGCGGGAGATCTGCTGCGCGCGAGCGACCTCAATTTTGCCGGAAACGTGGAAGGCGACGGGATCTTCCGCGGGGAGGTCGACGTCGTCGTCTGCGACGGGTTCGTCGGCAACGTCTCGCTCAAGACCTCGGAGGGCCTCGCGCGCATGATGGGCACGTTCCTGCGCGAAGAATTCACGCGCAACCTGCTGCGGCGGATTGCCGCGCTGTTCGCGTGGCCGGCGATTGCGGCGTTCCGGCGGCGGGTCGATCCGCGCCGGTACAACGGCGCGACGCTCCTCGGGCTGAGAGGCGTGATCGTCAAGAGCCACGGCTCCGCCGACGTGTTCGCGTTCTGCCGCGCGATCGACCGGGCCGCGGAAGAGGTCCGGAACGGTGTGCTCGAGCGCATTGCCGAACGGCTCGCGGTGGCCGAGTCCGCTGCGTTGGCAGAGGCAGCGTCATGAAGTACTCCCGCATCGTCGGCTCCGGCAGCTACCTGCCGCCGCGCATCGTGACCAACCACGAGCTCGCGCGCCGCGTCGACACCTCCGACGAATGGATCGTGTCACGGACGGGAATCCGGCAGCGGCACATCGCCGACGAGCACCAGACCTCGAGCGATCTCGCGCTCGAGGCCGGCCGCGCGGCGCTCGCGGCGGCGGGTACGACCGCCGGCGATCTCGATCTCATCATCGTCGCGACCTCGACGCCGGACTACGTGTTCCCCAGCACGGCGTGCCTGCTGCAGGCGAAGCTCGGCGTGCGCGGCTGCGCGGCATTCGACGTTCAGGCCGTGTGCAGCGGGTTCGTCTACGGCCTGACGGTGGCCGACAGCTTCGTGCGCTCCGGACAGGCCCGCAACGCACTCGTCGTCGGGACGGAAGTCTTCTCGCGCATCCTGGACTGGAACGATCGCGGCACTTGCGTGCTGTTCGGCGACGGCGCGGGCGCCGTGGTGCTGCGCGCGGACGACCGCCCCGGCGTCCACGCAAGCGTTCTCCACGCCGACGGCAGCCTTGCCGGCATCCTCGCGGTCCCGGGCAACGTCTGCGGCGGAAGGATCGTCGGCAGCCCGTTCGTGACGATGGATGGACCCGCGGTCTTCAAGTTCGCGGTCCGTGTGCTCGACGAGGTCGCGCGCGAGACCGTCGCGCGCTGCGGCATGCAACTCGCCGACATCGACTGGCTGATCCCGCATCAGGCCAACGTGCGGATCCTCGACGCGACGGCAAAGCGACTCGGCCTTAGCCCCGCGAAGCTCGTGGTCACCGTCGACCGGCACGGAAACACTTCGGCAGCTTCGGTGCCGCTGGCGCTGGATCTCGCGCTGCGTGACGGGCGGATCAGGCCGGGCCACAAGGTGATGCTGCAGGGCGTCGGCGGCGGCTTCACGTGGGGCGCGTCGCTGGTCGAGTTCTAGAGGGGGAGTGCGATGAAGTTCGGAATGGTGTTTCCCGGGCAAGGCTCGCAGTCGGTGGGGATGCTCGCCGGCTACGGCGATGCGCCGGAAGTCCGGGACGTCCTCGCGATCGCTTCGGAAGTGTTGAAGCAGGACCTCGGCAAGTTGATGGCCGAGGGTCCCGTCGAGGATCTCAATCGCACGGTGAACACCCAGCCGGTGATGCTGACCGCGGGCTTCGCCGCATACCAGCTGTGGCGCGCGCTCGGCGGCCCGGAGCCGGCCGTGGTCGCGGGCCACAGCCTCGGCGAGTACACGGCCCTCGTCGCAGCCGGCGCGCTGGCGTTCGAGGATGCGCTGCCCTTGGTCCGGCTGCGTGCGCAAGCCATGCAGGAAGCGGTGCCGCAGGGGGAGGGCGCGATGGCCGCCGTGCTCGGCCTCGACGACGACGCGGTGCGGGCGGCGTGCGCGGAGGCGGCCCAGGGGCAGGTCGTCGAGGCGGTCAACTTCAACGCGCCGGCTCAGGTCGTGATTGCCGGGCATGCCGCGGCCGTACAACGCGCGGTCGATATCGCGAAGGCGCGGGGGGCGAAGCGGGCGGTGTCGCTGCCGGTGAGCGCACCGTTCCACTCGTCCCTGCTGGCGCCCGCGGCGGCACGGCTCAAGGCCGCGCTCGCGTCGATCGCCGTGCGCCCGCCGCGGATTCCGGTCGTCAACAATGTCGACGCGCAGATCTACTCCGAACCGGACCGCATCAAGGACGCGCTCGTCCGCCAGGCGGACCATCCGGTTCGATGGGTGGAGTGCGTGCGCGCCATTGCCGCGCAGGGCGTGAGCGAGATGGTCGAATGCGGGCCGGGCAAGGTGCTTGCTCCGCTTGCGAGGCGCATCGCCGACGGCGTGCAGGGCTCGGCGCTCGTCGACCGGGACGCGATCGAGCAGACGATCGCGGCGCTGAAAGGCTCGTAGTGGCCCAACTCAGCGCACAGGTTGCGCTCGTCACCGGGGCCTCGCGCGGGATCGGCAGGGCAATCGCGCTCGCTCTGGGCGGTGCCGGCGCGACCGTGGTCGGCACGGCCACGACGGAGGCTGGCGCCGCAGCGATCACCGAGTATCTCGGGGCGGCGCAGATCGCCGGCCGCGGCACGGCGCTGAACGTAACCGACGGCACGGGCGTCGATGCCTGCGTAGCAGGGATCGAGAAGGAGCTCGGCGCGGTCGCGATCCTCGTCAACAATGCCGGCATCACCCAGGACAACCTGCTGCTGCGCATGAAGGATGCCGAGTGGGACGCCGTGATCGACACCGATCTCAAATCGGTGTTCCGGCTGTCGCGCGCAGTGCTGCGCGGCATGATGAAGGCGCGCGCCGGCCGTATCATCAACGTTACCTCGGTCGTCGGTTCGAGCGGCAATCCCGGTCAGGTGAACTACGCGGCTGCGAAGGCGGGCATCGCCGGCATGACGCGGGCCCTTGCCCGCGAGATCGGCAGCCGCGCCATCACGGTGAACTGCGTCGCTCCCGGGTTCATCGACACCGAGATGACGCGCGCGCTGCCGGACGCGCAGCGCGACCAGCTGCTCGGGACTATCCCGTTGGGACGGCTCGGCCGGCCGGAGGACGTCGCCGCGGCGGTGCTGTTTCTCGCTTCGCCCGGGGCCGCCTACATCACCGGCGCGACGGTCCACGTCAACGGCGGCATGTACATGAACTGACACGGAATTCGGGCCCCGTCGAACCGCAGGTGGACGCCGGAGGGGTTCTGCTAGAATCCCGCGCCTCGGGTCGGCAAGCCGAAAACACACCGGAATCAAGGGAAGGAGCCCGCATGGACAACGTCGAACCACGCGTCAAGAAGATCGTCGCCGAGCAACTGGGCGTGAACGAGGCGGAGATCAAGAACGAGTCCTCGTTCGTCGACGACCTGGGCGCGGACTCGCTGGACACCGTCGAGCTCGTGATGGCGCTCGAGGAGGAGTTCGAGACCGAGATCCCCGACGAGGAAGCCGAGAAGATCACCACGGTCCAGCAGGCGATCGACTACATCAAGAGCCACCTCTCCAAGAAGGCGTAGCTTGTCCCGCCGCCGCGTCGTCGTCACCGGACTCGGCATCGTCTGCCCCGTCGGCAACACGGTCGACGAGGCGTGGCAGAACGTCATCGCCGGGAAGTCCGGCATTACCCGCATCACCCGCTTTGACGCTTCGGCCTTCCCGAGCCAGATCGCCGGGGAGGTGAAGGGCTTCGACGTCGCCGCCTATCTGCAACCGAAGGAGGCGCGGCGCTACGACACCTTCATTCATTACGGTCTCGCCGCGAGCGTCCAGGCGTTGAAGGACTCGGGGCTCGACCTGGATCGCACCGACCGGGAACGGGTCGGCTGCGTGATCGGGTCGGGGATAGGGGGGTTGCCGCTGATCGAGTCCACCCACGCCGACTACGTCAAGGGCGGCCCGCGCAAGATCTCGCCGTTCTTCGTCCCGGGCAGCATCATCAACATGATCGCCGGGCAGCTCTCGATCATGTACGGCCTGAAGGGGCCGAACCTCGCGCTGGTCACCGCCTGCACGACTTCCAACCACTGCATCGGCGAGGCCGGCCGGCTGATCGAGTACGGGGATGCCGACGTGATCGTCGCCGGCGGCTCCGAGTCGACGATCAGCCCCCTCGGGCTCGGCGGCTTCACCGCGCCGCGCGCGCTTTCGACGCGGAACAGCGACCCCGCGACGGCGAGCCGGCCGTGGGACAGGGATCGCGACGGCTTCGTCCTCGGCGAGGGGGCGGGCGTTTTGGTGCTCGAGGAATACGAGCACGCCCGCGCCCGAGGGGCGCGGATCTACGCCGAGCTCACGGGCTACGGCATGAGCGCGGATGCGCACCACATCACGGCGCCTTGCGAGGACGGAGAGGGTGCCGCGCGGTGCATGGCGAATGCGCTGCGCAACGCGCGTCTAAATCCCAGCCAGGTCGACTACATCAACGCCCACGGCACCTCGACGCCGCTCGGGGACATCGCGGAGACGATAGCGGTAAGACGTTGCTTCGGTGACCACGCGGGAAAGCTCGCGATCTCGTCGACCAAGTCGATGACCGGCCATCTTCTTGGCGCGGCAGGGGGCATCGAGGCGGTGTTCTCGGTGCTGGCAGTGAAGCACCAGCTCGCGCCACCGACGGCGAACCTCGTCAATGTCGACCCGGCCTGCGACCTCGACTACGTGCCGCTCAGGGCGCGCGAGATGCCGATCCGCACCGCGCTGTCGAACTCGTTCGGCTTCGGCGGCACCAACGGCACACTGATCTTCGCCCGCGTTTGAACGATCGCCTGCGCGTGCGGCTCGGCCCCTCCCGGTGGCTAGCGGCGACGGTGATCGTCGCGCACGCGATCGCGCTCGCCGCGGCGGCGGCGAGCCTGCCGGCGCCGGCGGCGGCGATTGTCGCGGCCGGGCTTCTCGCCTCGGCGATCGAGCATGTCCGCCGGGCCCTCCATCGGTCCCCGCTTGCGGTCGCGGAGCTGGAGCTGGGTGCCGGCGGCGGGGTTGCAGTCGCCGGGCCTGCGAGCGACTGGTTGCCCGCCCGTCTCGTGGACGCGGCGGTCCCGGCATCCTGGGTCGCCGTGGTCGGCCTGCGGGACGCCCTCGGCAGGCGGCGGACGGCAGTCGTGCTTCCCGACGCGATCGCGCCCGAACCGTTCCGCCGTCTGCGGGTATGGCTTCGTTGGCGACCCCCGGCTGCGGCGGGCGGGGAACCTGGCAACAATAACCCTACGTGACGCTGAACCAATCGAGTTTGCCCATGTCACTAGCAGCAAGGTCGTGGCGAAAGCCACGCCGGGCGTGCGGTATACTTCCCGCGGCCAGCCGTTAAGCGTTTGAAAAATAAGAATACACGAGGCTTACGGGGAGGCGGCGATGGCGGACCGCGACATTGACCAGCAGCTGGTCGAACGCGCGCAAGGCGGCGACAAGCAGGCATTTGACCTGCTCGTCTCCAAATACCAGCGCAAGCTCGGGCGGTTGCTGTCACGGTTTATCCGCGATCCGGCGGAAGTCGAGGATGTGGCGCAGGAAGCCTTCATCAAGGCCTATCGCGCTCTGCCCTCGTTCCGCGGCGACAGCGCGTTTTACACATGGTTGTACCGGATCGGGATCAATACCGCGAAGAACTACCTGGTCGCGATGGGGCGCCGGGCGCCGACGACCACGGGGTTCGACGCGGACGAGGCGGAGTCGTTCGAGGACGGTGAGCACCTGCGCGACATCAACACGCCCGAGAGCGTGCTGGCGTCCAAGGAAATCGCGGCGACCGTCCAGAAAGCGATGGAAGATCTGCCCGACGAACTGCGCACGGCGATCGAGTTGCGGGAGATCGAAGGGCTGAGCTACGAGGAGATCGCGAGCATCATGAACTGCCCGATCGGGACGGTACGCTCGCGGATCTTCCGGGCGCGCGAAGCGATCGCGGTGCGGTTGCGACCGCTCGTCGATGCGCGCAAGGACAAGAGGTGGTGAGCGAGATGAAAGAGAAGCTCTCGGCGATGATGGACGATGCGCTCGCCGACAACGAGCGCGAGAGCTGCATTCGGCGTCTCAAGGAGGACGACGAGCTCCGTGCCGCCTGGGATCTCTACCATCTGATCGGCGATGCGCTCCGCGGGCATACTGCCCCGCAGGTCGCCGACCAGGTGCGTGCGCGGCTCGCCGACGAACCGACCGTCCTCGCGCCGCGGCGGCCAGCGCGCCCGCGGTCACGCCTCGCCTGGTACCCGCTCGCGGCCGCGGCGAGCGTCGCTGCCGTTGCGCTCGTCAGCTACATGTCGCTACCGCTTCTCGACTTTCCGCGTGGCCCTGACCGGGGCATCACGGCGAACGCGCCAGCCCAGCAGGCGGCACCGGTCGCTGTCGTCGTGCCGCCTGCGGAAGGGGTCGCGGACTACCTTCTCGCCCACCAGCGCTTCTCGCCGGCAATTGCGATGAGCGGCCTCGCGCCGTATATCCGCACGGTCGCCGAGGAAAGCGCGTCGCGCTGACGATGCGCGCGCTTTGGGTTGCCGCGGCGCTCGCGGCGGGTGCGACTGTCGCGGCAGGCGGCGCGCTCGCGCAGGGGGGCGGCGACGCCATCGGCTGGCTGCAGCGCATCTATGCGGCCACCGAGCGATTGAGCTACACCGGCACGTTCGTCTACCAGCATGGCGAGCGGGTCGAAACGTCCCGCGTTACGCGGATCGTCGATGCGTCGGGGGTGCACGAGCGGCTCGAGGCGCTCGACGGCACCCCGCGGGAGATCCTGCGCTTCAACGAGCAGGTCACCTGTTACCTGCCTCAGACGATGACCATGAAGATCGAGCGCCAGCTCGACACGCGGCCGTTCCCCGCGATGCGCGCCCATCCGCGGGAGCTCGCCGAGCACTACAGCATCCGCAAAGGCGAGACCGAGCGTATCGCCGGCCACGACTGCCAGGCGATCGTGCTCGAGCCGAAGGACAACCTGCGATACGGGCACAAGCTCTGGGCGGACGTCAGCACCGGCATGCTCGTAAAGGCCAAGACCTTCAACGAGAAGGGCGAGGCGATCGAGCAGTTCACCTTTACCCAGCTTCAGGTTGGCGGCCGGATCGACCGGGAGCAGGTGAAATCGCGCTTCGCCGGCAAGGCCCGCGACTGGCGGGTCGAGTCGAATGGCATGGTGGTGGCCGATCTCGGCCGGAACGGCTGGCTCCTGAAGGCGCTGCCGCCCGGCTATCGGAAGGTGACCGAGATGAAGCGCAACGTCGGCGCCAGCGCCGATGTCGGACACATCGTCGTCTCGGACGGACTGGCGGCGGTCTCGGTCTTCATCGAAGCGCTCGGCGAGAAAGCCGCCCAGGTGCCGCTTGGCCTCTCCCGGCAGGGGGCGGTCAGTGTGTACACCCGCAAGCTCGACAACCACCTCGTCACGGTCGTCGGCGAGGTGCCCGCCGAGAGCGTCAAGCTGATCGCCGACAATGTCGAGTACCGGCGCCCTCAGTGACCTTCCCGGCGATACGACCGGGCGGGCGTGCACTTGCCCTTGAAAGGGCGGCGCTTTGTCTTTATCTTGTCAGCTTGTTCGCCAAGCCAGACGCAGGGATCCGCCGCCCATGAGAACCCTTATTGCCGCCGTCTCGGTCGCCGCCGCGCTCGGGTTCGCCGGCCCGGGCCTCGCCCAGATCCGTGGGCTCCCCGACTTCACCCAGATCGTGGACAGCCAGGGCGCAGCCGTCGTGAACATCAGCACGACGCAGCAGCGCCAGGCGCGCGCCAACCCGCAGGCGCCGCAGCTCGACGAGAACGATCCGTTCTACGAATTCTTCCGGCGGTTCGTGCCGCGGGGACCGCAGGGGCCGCGCGAGTTCGAGTCGAACTCGCTCGGCTCCGGATTCGTGGTCAGCACCGACGGCTACATCCTGACCAATGCCCACGTCGTCGACCAGGCGGACGAGATCACGGTCAAGTTCAACGACAAGCGCGAGTTCAAGGCGAAAGTGATCGGCGCTGACCGGCGGACCGACGTGGCGCTGATCAAGATCGAGGGTTCGGGCCTGCAGGCGGTGAAGTTCGGAGATCCGAACAAGCTCAGGGTCGGGGAATGGGTGGTAGCCATCGGCTCGCCGTTCGGTTTCGAGAACAGCGTGACTGCCGGAATCATCAGCGCGAAGGGCCGCTCGCTGCCGCAGGAGAACTTCGTTCCGTTCATCCAGACCGACGTCGCGATCAACCCGGGGAACTCGGGGGGGCCGCTCTTCAACCTCAACGGCGAAGTGATCGGGATCAACTCGCAGATCTACAGCCGCACGGGCGGTTTCATGGGGCTTTCGTTCGCGATTCCGATCGACGTGGCGATGGACATCTCGGCCCAGCTCCGCAGCGCCGGCCGCGTGAGCCGCGGGCGCATCGGCGTCGTGATCCAGGAAGTGTCAAAGGAACTGGCCGACTCGTTCGGCCTCGGGAAACCCGCCGGCGCGCTCGTCAACGGCGTCGAAAAGGGCGGACCGGCCGAGCGTGCCGGGGTGGAAACCGGCGATATCATCCTCCGGTTCGACGGCAAGCCGGTCAACGCCTCGGCAGACCTGCCGCGCATCGTGGGCGCGACCAAACCGGGGGCGAAGGCGTCGCTGCAGCTCTGGCGCAAGGGCCAGACGAAGGACGTCACCGTGACTGTGGGCGAGATTCCGGACGATCGGGTCGCGGGCCGCGGCGCACGGCCCGGCGAACGGAAGCCCGAGGTTGCAGCCAACCGGCTCGGCCTGGTCGTGAGCGATCTCGGCGAGGACAAGCGCCGCGACCTGCGCCTCTCGGGCGGTGCGCTCGTGGACGAGGTTCGCAACCAGCCTCGCGGCGATGTGCGCGCAGGCGACGTGATCGTCGCCTTGACTGCCAAGGGAAACACCACCGACATCAGGTCCGCCAAGCAGTTCAACGAGGTCCTCGCTAGCCTCGACAAGGGCACGACCATCACCCTGCAGATCCGGCGGGGTGAGGCGAACATCTTCGCAACCATCCGCGGCGAGACGAGCGGCGGATAGGGACGCGACAGGGCGCGCGCGTGGCGGGAATCGGCTAAAATCCTTCCCCGCCTCGGTTCAGGGCGAAAGGGTGCTGCACAGGCACCCTTTTTTGTACCTCTCGCCCGCGGCCGGATCAGATGCAGCACATCCGCAACTTCTCGATCATCGCCCACATCGACCACGGCAAGTCGACGCTCGCCGACCGCTTCATCCAGCGCTGCGGCGGCCTGCCGGATCGCGAGATGAGCGCGCAGGTGCTCGACTCGATGGACATCGAGCGTGAGCGCGGCATCACGATCAAGGCGCAGACGGCGGCGCTGCGATACAGCTCGCGCGATGGCACGGTCTACAACCTCAACCTGATCGACACTCCCGGCCACGTCGATTTTTCCTACGAGGTGTCGCGCTCGCTCGCGGCGTGCGAGGGCGCACTGCTGGTCGTCGACGCATCGCAGGGGGTCGAGGCGCAGACCGTGGCGAACTGCTACACCGCGATCGAGCAGGGCGTCGAGGTAGTGCCGGTGCTGAACAAGATCGACCTGCCGTCGGCCAACCCCGAACGGGCGATCCAGGAGATCGAGGAGGTCATCGGCATTCCGGCGCAGGACGCGATCCGCGCGAGCGCCAAGACCGGGGAGAACGTCGAGGAGATCCTGGAGGCGGTCATCCGGCGGATTCCTCCGCCGAGGGGCGACCCGGGGGCGCCGCTGAAGGCGCTGATCATCGACTCCTGGTTCGACAACTACGTCGGCGTGGTCATGCTCGTGCGCGTCGTCGATGGCACGCTCAGCCCCAAGGACAGGATCCTGCTGATGTCGACGCAGGCGTCCTATCTGTGCGAGCAGGTTGGCGTGTTCACGCCGAAGGCGGAGAACCGGGACGAGTTGGCGGCGGGCGAGGTCGGATTCATCATCTCGGGGATCAAGGAACTGCAGGCCGCGCGCGTAGGCGACACGGTGACGCGCGTGGACCGCCCCGCGGCGGCGGCGCTTCCAGGTTTCAAGGAGATCAAGCCGCAGGTGTTCGCCGGCCTGTATCCGGTCGAGTCTAACCAGTACGAGGCGCTGCGCGAGGCGCTGCAGAAGCTGAAGCTGAACGACGCCTCGCTGCACTACGAGCCGGAGGTCTCCCAGGCGCTCGGCTTCGGTTTCCGCTGCGGCTTTCTCGGCCTGCTGCACATGGACATCGTGCAGGAACGGCTCGAGCGCGAGTACGACATGGAGCTGATCACGACCGCGCCGACCGTCGTCTACGAGGTGCTGACCCGCGAGGGCGAGCTGGCGCGGATCGAGAACCCGGCGAAGATGCCGGACCCCTCGAAGATCGCCGAGATCCGCGAGCCGATCATCACCGTCACCATCTTCGCGCCGCAGGACTATGTCGGCCCGGTGATCACGCTCGCCACCGGGAAGCGCGGCGTGCAGAAGAACATGCAGTACCACGGGCGGCAGGTGATGCTCACGTACGAGATGCCGCTCAACGAGATCGTGATGGACTTCTTCGACAAGCTGAAGTCGGTGTCCCGCGGCTACGCCTCGCTCGACTACGAGTTCAAGGAGTTCCGCCCCGCCGACATGGTGAAGCTCGACATCCTCGTCAACGGCGAGCGCGTGGATGCGCTGTCGCTGATGGTGCACCGCGCGAGCGCGCAGTACCGCGGGCGCGACCTGGTGTCGAGGATGCGCGAGCTCATCCCGCGGCAGATGTTCGACGTAGCGATCCAGGCGGCGATCGGGTCGCACATCATCGCGCGCGAGACGGTCAAGGCGCTGCGCAAGAACGTGCTCGCGAAGTGCTATGGCGGCGACATCACCCGCAAGCGCAAGCTGCTCGAGAAGCAGAAGGCGGGCAAGCGCCGCATGAAGCAGGTCGGTACGGTCGAGATCCCCCAGGAGGCGTTTCTCGCCATCCTGCAGGTGGAATCCAAGTGAACTTTGCGCTGATCCTGTTCGTCCTGCTCGTCCTGACCGGCGCCGTTGCGCTCGCCGACCGGCTCTTCTTCGCCCGCCGGAGACTGCCCGGCACGAAAGAGCCGTGGTGGATCGAGTACCCGAAGAGCTTCTTCCCGGTCATCCTGATCGTGTTCGTGCTGCGCTCGTTCCTGGTCGAGCCGTTCCGGATTCCATCCGGGTCGATGATCCCGACGCTGCTGGTCGGTGACTTCATCCTCGTAAACAAGTTTACCTACGGCATCCGGATTCCGATCCTCAACAAGAAGATCGTCGAGATGGGCACGCCGCAGCGGGGCGATGTCATGGTCTTCCGCTATCCGGAGGACCCATCGGTCGACTACATCAAGCGCGTGATCGGAGTCCCCGGCGACAAGATCACGTACGCGGGCAAGCGGCTCTGGCTCAACGGCAAGGAGCTCGAACTGAAGCCAGACGGGGAGTACCTCCACAAGCGCGCGACGTATGCCAAGCAGTACATCGAGCGGGTCGGCGACCACACCCACCGCATTCTTGTGGAGGACGACGCGCCGGCCGCGGTGCCCTTCGTGAAGCAATTCCCGTTCCGGGAGAATTGCTCATACAATAACGACGGATTCTCCTGCACAGTACCGCCGGGGCACTACTTCATGATGGGGGACAACCGCGACAACTCCGCGGACAGTCGCGTCTGGGGGTTCGTTCCGGACGAGAACATCGTGGGCAAGGCCTTCTTCATCTGGTTCAATTTCAGCGAGCTGAGCCGCTTCGGTTCGTTCAGATAAGTGCAGGGGGTCGCCGTGAAGAGACAGCGCGGGATGGGCTTCGCCGGGTTGCTGGCGCTGCTCGTCGGTATCATTTTCCTGGCCATCATCGGCATGAAGCTGGTGCCGGCGTACATCGAGTATTTCACTATCAAGAAGGCGGTCGCGGGGATAACGCAGGGCGGACAGCTCCGCAACGCGACGGTGGCGGACGTGCGCAAGGCATTCGAGCTCCGCCAAGCGATCGACGATTTCACCTCCGTCGGGCCGAAGGATCTCGAGATCACCAAGGACGGGAGCGAAGTCGTCATCTCGTTCGCTTACGAGAAGCGCATCCCGCTCTTCCACAACATCAGCGTCCTGATCGACTTCGCCGGCTCCAGCAGGCCGGCGAGCACGAAGGGCGTCGATTGATGTGAAGCACGACGCCCTGCAGGCGGGCCTGGGCTACCGATTTCGCGACGCCCGGTTGCTCGCGCAGGCGCTGACTCACCGCAGCCACAGCACGCCGCACAACGAGCGTCTCGAATTCCTCGGCGACGGCGTCCTCAACTGTATCGTCGCCGCCGAGCTCTACACCCGGTTCGCCGGCAACAGGGAAGGGGAGTTGTCGCGGCTGCGCGCGAGCCTCGTGCGCGAGCAGCGGCTGCACGAGCTCGCTTCGGGGCTCGCGCTCGGCGACTACCTCCGGCTCGGCGAGGGTGAGCTGAAGAGTGGCGGCTTCCGGCGGCCGTCGATCCTCGCCGACGCGCTCGAGGCACTGATCGGCGCGATCTACCTCGACGGCGGGTTCGACGCGGCGCGCAACGTGGTCATCCGGCTCTATCGCCCCCTGCTGGAGACGCTGGACGACAAGGGCGCGGACAAGGATCCCAAGACCCGGCTCCAGGAGTGGCTGCAAAGCCGGAAGTACGCGCTGCCGCAGTACGGCGTGATCGCAACCCGCGGCGCGGCGCACGACCAGCGCTTCGAGGTCGAATGCGTGGTGCGCGAGCTCGACCTGCGCACCGTGGGCACCGGCACGAGCAGGCGCCTCGCCGAGCAGGAGGCGGCGCGCGCGGCCTTCGAGCGTCTGGAAGCATGACCGACACGGACGCGCCCGGTTTCCGTTGCGGGACGGTGGCGATCGTCGGCCGCCCGAACGTGGGGAAATCGACGCTGCTCAATGCGCTCGTCGGACAGAAGGTCAGTATCACGTCTGCCCGGCCGCAGACCACCCGGTACCGGATCAGCGGCGTCCTGACGCGGCCCGGCCTCCAGTACGTGTTCGTCGACACGCCGGGATTCCAGACGCGCCGCGGCGGCGCGTTGAACCGGCTCCTTAACCGCGCGGTCCGGACGAGCCTCGCAGACGTCGACGTGGCGCTGCTGGTCGTCGAGGCCGGGCGGTACGCCGACGACGACCGCGCCGTGGCGGCGTTGCTGCCGGCGAGCGTGCCGGCCTTCCTCGTCGTGAACAAGAGCGACCGTCTACCCGGCCCCGCGCGGATGCTGCCGTTCCTCGAGCGGCTGTCGAAGGAGCGCACGTTCGCGGCGGTGGTGCCGGTCAGCGCGGCGAAAGCGCGCAACCTCGGCGGGCTGCTGAAGACGCTCGCCCCCTATCTTCCCGAGCAGCCGCCGATGTTCGAGGCGGACGCGCTCACCGACCGGAGCGAACGGTTCCTCGCAGCGGAGCTCGTACGCGAGAAGCTGTTCCGGCTGCTCGGCGAGGAGCTACCGTATGGCTGCGCGGTCAGCATCGATCGCTTCGAGGAGGAAGAGCGGCTGCGGCGCATCCACGCGGCAATCGTGGTCGAGAAGGAGAACCACAAGGCGATCGTGATCGGAAAAGGTGGCGCGAAGCTCAAAGCGGTCGCTAGCGCCGCGCGCCGCGACATGGAGAAGCTCTTCGGCGGCAAGGTGTTCCTGGAGGTCTGGGTCAAGGTTCGGCCCGACTGGACGCGGGACGGCGCTGCGCTCCGGCGCCTGGGGTACGGGCATGCGTGAACGCACCCGCGTCGACCGTGCGGCGGCATACGTTCTGCACGCCTATCCCTACAGCGAGACGAGCTTGCTCGTCGAGGCGTTCACCCGCTCGCACGGCCGCCTGCCGCTGCTCGCCAAGGGAGCACGCCGGCCCGGCTCCACTCTGCGCGGCACCTTGCTCGCGTTTCAGCCGCTGTCCGCCAGCTGGTCGGGGCGCGGCGAGGTAAGGACGCTCGTGCGGTGCGAGTGGCATGGTGGCCAGCCGCTGCTCTCGGGGGAGCGGCTGCTCTGCGGGTTCTACCTTAACGAGCTGCTGCTCCGCCTGCTCGCGCGCGAGGACCCGCACGAGCAGCTCTTCGACTGGTACGTCGAAGCGGTCGCCGGCCTTGCGCACGACACCGATCACGGCCCGCTCCTGCGCGCCTTCGAGCGCCGGCTGCTCGCCGGGCTGGGGTATGCTTTGCCGCTCGAACGCGAGGCGGGCTCTGACATTCCCATCGAGCCCGAGCGCCTCTACCGTTACGATCCAGAACAGGGCGCGACTCCCGTCGTGGACGGCACCGGACCGGACGATACGCTCGTGGTGCCCGGTCGAGTGTTGCTGGAGATCGCGCGCGACGACTATGCCGCACCCGCCACGGCGCAGGCGGCGAAGCAGCTGATGCGGCTCGCCATTGCACGGCGGCTCGATCGGCAGCCGCTGCACAGCCGGACCATTTTCCGCGAGCTGGCGAGCCTATGATCGAACTCGGCGTCAACATTGACCACGTCGCTACCGTCAGGCAGGCGCGACGGACCTACGAGCCCGACCCGGTGTGGGCGGCCGTCGAGGCGCATCTCGGTGGCGCCGACGGCATCACGGTGCACCTGCGCGAAGACCGGCGGCACGTCCAGGACGAGGATGTGCGGCGGCTGCGCGAGCTCACGCACATCAAGCTCAACCTCGAGATGGCGGCAACCGACGAAATGGTCGGCATCGCCCGCCGCATCCGGCCGGAGATGGCGATGCTCGTTCCCGAGGGCCGGCAGGAGGTCACGACCGAGGGCGGTCTCGACATCGTCGCAAGGGAGTCGGGTCTGAGGACGGTCGTCGCGCGCCTCGTGGAGGCCGGCATCGTGGTCAGCGTGTTCATCGATGCCGACGAGCGCCAGGTCGAAGCCGCACACCGGATCGGCGCATCGGTATGCGAGGTGCACACCGGCCCATACGCGCACGCTTTCCATTCGCGCGGCCGCGACGCGGAGAGCCCGGCGGTCGTGGTGGAGCTCGTGAAGCTTGCAGCGGCCGGCGAGGCGATCCGCGCGCGGCGGATGCGGTTCAACGCGGGGCATGCGCTCAATTACTTCAACGTCGAGCCGGTGGCGCAGCTCACCGGCGTGCGCGAGCTCCACATCGGGCACGCGATCGTCAGCCGCGCGGTGTTCGTCGGCATGCGCGAGGCGGTGCGGGAGATGAAGGCGCTCGTCGTCAATGCCGCGATGCGCGCTGCGGTGAGGGCAGCCAAGTGATCCTCGGCATCGGCACCGACCTGGTCGAGATCGCACGGATCGAGCAGGCGCTCGAACGCTGGGGCGAGCGCTTCGCCCGCAAGGTCCTCGTGCCGCGCGAGCTCGCGCGGTTTGCCAGCCATCGCAAGCCCGCCGCGTACCTCGCGAAGCGCTTCGCCGCCAAGGAAGCGTTCTCCAAGGCGATGGGCACCGGGATCCGCGCGCCGGTCAACTGGCTCAACATCGGGGTCGTGAACCACGCTTCCGGGCGGCCCTATCTCGAGCTGGCGGCGCCGCTGGCGGCGCTCGTCGAGCGCCGCGGGATCCGGATCGTTCACGTCAGCCTGACCGACGAGCGCGGCATGGCCGCCGCGTTCGTCGTCCTCGAGGGGGAAGGCAGCCATGGCGCTTGATCGGCCGCTCGGCCCGGTCATTGTGGACGTTGCCGGGCTCGAGCTCGCGCCGGACGATCGCGAGCTGCTCGCTCATCCTCTGGTCGGCGGTGTCATCCTGTTCGCCCGCAACTACGCCGCGCCCGGGCAGCTGCGGGCGCTGACGGGCGCGATCCGCGGCATGCGGTCGCCGTCCCTGCTGATCGCCGTCGATCAGGAGGGCGGCCGGGTGCAGCGGTTCGGGTACGGCTTCACCCGGCTGCCGCCGATGCGGGCGCTCGGCCGCCTCTACGATGCGAACCCGGCGCTCGCCAAGAACCTGGCCGGCGCGGTCGGGGTAGTACTCGCGTCGGAGCTCGCGGCGCACGGCGTCGATCTGAGCTTCGCTCCCGTGCTCGATATCGACTTCGGCTCCTCGAGCGTGATCGGGGACCGGGCCTTCCACGCGCAGGCGACCGCGGTGGCACAGCTCGCCGCGGCGCTGACCGCCGGCATGCGCCGGGTCGGCATGGGCGCCGTCGGCAAGCATTTCCCCGGCCACGGCTACGTCCGCGCCGACTCGCATCACGAGGTGCCGGTGGACGAGCGCGATCTCGCGACCATCGAAGCGAACGACCTTGCGCCGTACCGCGCGCTCATCGACTCGAGGGCGCTCGCCGGGGTGATGCCAGCGCACGTGGTCTATCCGCGGATCGATTCGAGGCCGGCGGGATTCTCGCCCATCTGGCTGCGGGACATCCTGCGCGGCCGCCTCGGCTTCGACGGGATCGTGTTCAGCGACGATCTCTCGATGGAAGGGGCGAGCGTAGCCGGCGGCATCGTCGATCGCGGGCACGCCGCGCTCGCTGCCGGCTGCGACATGGTGCTCGTCTGCAATGCGCGGGAGGCCGCGGTGCGGCTTCTCGACGGCTTGGGACCGGCCACGCTGGACCCCGGCAGGGCCGAGCGGATGCGCGGTCCGCGTCCAGGCGCGTCGCCCGACGGCGCGGGCTATCGGCTTGCGCTCGCCGAGATCGCGCGGGAGCGCGAGGGGGGCGGCTTTGCGCTAGTGGAACGCGCCGCTAGGCGCGTTCGATGTATGCCCCGTCGTCGGTGTTGACCTTGATCCGCTCGCCGGTCTCGATGAACGGCGGCACCTGTACGACGAGCCCGGTCTCGGTCTTCGCCGGCTTGAAGGACGTGGTCACGGTCGAGTTCCTGATGTTCGGATCCGTCTCGACCACGGTGAGCACGACCGAGGGCGGCATCTGGACGCCGATCGGACGCTCGTTGTGGAAGTTGATCTGAACGTCGGTATTCGGCAGCAGGTATCCGGCCTGGCCCTCGAGCATCTCCGCGGAGAGCGGCAGCTGGTCGTAGGTGTCCTTGTCCATGAACACGTAGTTGTCGCCCTCCTGGTAGAGGTACTGCATCTCCCGCTGCTCGACATACGCGCGCTCGACCTTCTCGTCGGTGCGAAAGCGGGTGTTCGTCTTGGTGCCGGCCTCGATGTCCTTCATCTCGACCTGCATGAAGGCGCCGCCGCGGCCGCCGACATGCACATGGTACGATTTCAGGACTCGCCAGACGCGTTTGTCCCACTCGAGCAGATTGCCGACGCGGATCTCGGTCGCGAGCACTTTCGCCATAGCCAATTGCCGGATTGCGCTGGAAAGGCCGGCGATTCTACCCCACCCTCCACCCCGCGGCTCGCCGCCGCGCTAGCGTGTGTTTGACGCCGCGTCCTTCATCGCCGGCCTGCCGAATCGCCCGGGCGTTTACCGCATGCTCAACGCGGCCGGCGACGTGCTGTATGTCGGCAAGGCGCGCGACCTCAGGAAACGCGTTGCGTCGTACTTCCAGAAGACCGATCACGGCCCGCGCACCCAGGTGATGCTCTCCCAGGTCGCAGCCGTCGAGGTCACCCTGACGCGCTCGGAAGGCGAGGCGCTGCTCCTCGAGGGCAACCTGATCAAGTCGCTCGCACCGCGCTACAACATCCTTTTCCGCGACGACAAGTCGTACCCGTATCTGATGGTCAGCAGCGACGCGTTCCCGCGGCTCGGGTTCCATCGGGGCCCGCTCGACCGGAAGCACACCTACTACGGTCCGTTCCCGAACGCCGGAGCGGTACGCGAGAGCATCCAGACCCTGCAGAAGGTGTTCCGTCTGCGTACCTGCGAGGACTCGGTGTTCCAGAATCGCTCTCGTCCGTGCCTCTTGCACCAGATCAGGCGCTGTTCGGCGCCCTGCGTGGGTCTCATCGACGCGGCGCGGTACGATGCGGACGTGCGGAATGCCAGGCTCTTCATGGACGGGCGCGAGGACGACGTGATGACCGCGCTCGCAGCGCGCATGCAGGCCGCCGCGGATGCCCGCGACTACGAGCAGGCAGCGGTTTACCGCGACCAGCTCCGGTCGCTGTCGAAGGTCCAGGGCCGGCAGTACGTCGACACCGCAAAGGCGCTCGACGCGGATGTCGTCGCGTGCGCGATCGATCAGGGCATCGCCTGCGTCAACCTGGTCATGATCCGGAACGGGCGCTATCTCGGCGACAAGAGCTTCTTCCCGCAGCACGCGGAAGAGCGGACCGCCCGCGACGTGGTCGGGGCATTCCTCGCCCAGCACTACCTGCAGGGTTCGCCGCCGGCGCTGATCGTGACTGGCGAGGAGGTAGATGCCGAGGAGCTTGCCGCGGCCCTCACCGAGCACGCCACCCGCCCGGTCCAGATCGTGACGCGGCCGCAGGCCGAGCGTCGCGCCTGGCTGGAGATGGCCGAGCGCAACGCCGCGCAGGCCCTCGCCCAGCGGGCGCGCGAGCAGGGTACGCAGGAGGCCCGGCTCGCTGCGATGCGAGAAGCGCTCGGGCTTGCGCCCTCGGTGCAGCGGATCGAATGCTTTGACGTCAGCCATACCCAGGGCGAGCTTACGGTGGCCTCCTGCGTCGTATACGACCAGTACCGGATGCGACCCTCCGACTACCGGCACTACAACATCGCCGGGATCACGCCGGGGGACGACTATGCGGCGGTCCGGGACGTGCTGCATCGGCGGTACGAGAAGATCGCGCGCGGCGAGGGGTTGATCCCGGACCTGATCCTGATCGACGGCGGGAAAGGTCAGGTGCATGCGGCGCGCGCAATCCTCGCCGAGCTCGGCTTCGCCGACCTCGACCTCGTCGGGATCGCGAAGGGGCCGGAGCGCAAGGCCGGGCTGGAAGAGCTCGTTTTCGCCGATGGCGACCGCGTGCTGCGGCTCGATCCGGACCATCCAGGCCTGCATCTGATCCAGGCCATCCGCGACGAAGCGCACCGGTTCGCGATTACCGGCCACCGTCACCGGCGCGCGAAGAAGCGCGTCACGTCGACGCTGGAATCAATCAACGGCATCGGCGCGAAGCGGCGGCGGCAGCTGCTCGAGCGATTCGGCGGCCTGAAGGGCGTCGTTGCCGCCAGCGTCGAGGACCTGGCGCAAGTTGAAGGCATCAGCCGCACGCTCGCGGAGCGCATCTACCGGGAGCTCCACTGATGCCGCTCAACGTCCCGAACCTCCTGACGTGGCTGCGCATCCTCGCGATTCCGTTGCTGGTCGCGATCTACTACCTGCCCGACCGCTGGCTCGCGCCGCACGACAAGAATCTCACCGCCACCATCCTGTTCGTCGGCGCCGCGGTCACCGACTGGCTCGACGGTTATCTCGCGCGGAGGCTGAACCAGACGTCCGCGTTCGGGGCCTTCCTTGATCCAGTGGCGGACAAGCTGATCGTCGCCGCAGCGCTGATCGTCCTGCTCAGGGAGCAACGGGTGGACATGCTGGTGGCCTTCATCATCATCGGCCGCGAGATCGCGATCTCCGCCCTGCGGGAGTGGATGGCCAAGCTGGGACAGGGCAAGAGCGTCGCGGTCAACTTCCTCGGCAAGGTCAAGACGGCCTCGCAACTCGTGGCGATACCGCTGCTCCTCTACCACGACCGGATTGGGAGGCTCGACCCGCACTGGCTAGGCACGTGGCTCATCTATCTCGCCGCAGCGCTGACGCTGCTCTCGATGCTCTACTACCTCAAGCTCGCCGCGCCCCACGCCAACGGGACTGCGGACCGTGCTTGACCGCGCCCTCCGCGAAAAGCTAAAATCTTCTTTCTAAACGCGGGAATAGCTCAGTTGGTAGAGCGCAACCTTGCCAAGGTTGAGGTCGCGAGTTCGAGACTCGTTTCCCGCTCCAGGATTCCGAGGGAAAGCGAACGCGCTTTCCCTCTTTTGATTTGAGCCTTCGCCGGCGGGCGAAGCGCTTCCCCTGGCGGGGTGGCAGAGTGGTCATGCAGCGGCCTGCAAAGCCGTGTACGCCGGTTCGATTCCGACCCCCGCCTCCAGAACCTCGTTCACGTCTGCAAGATGGCGACGCTGCGACCTGTCCACGACGCGGCTAGGAAGCGACCCGGATTCGGAGCTCGTCACCGCACACGGTTCCCAAATGACCTGCTCGCGCGAGCGGGATTTCGCCGAGACCGCGCACTTCGCGCGAGCGCGCGAGTTTGGCGATCGCCGCCAGAAAGAGCGGGCGGCGAGCCTGGGCACGTCTTCGATGGATCCGGACGGTCGCGCGATTCCGGACTCCGACCGGACGGCGCGCACCGATTTCGGCGTGCGCGAGAACCTGCGAACTCGCCACGAACACGTCCGAATTCCATCCCGCGCTGCTCTCGAGAAATGCCTTTACCGCGCCGGCGCCTTCAGCCTCGCAGATTTCCTGTCGATCACCATCCTCCAGGAGGATCGACCACCTCACTCCCCCAGCGTCAGGCTGCCACTTCCATGGTGGACGCCCGCCTCCTCGTTCAGGCACGGTGGACCAGACTGCCCGTTGTCCGGTGGCAGGATCTGTGGCATGCTTAAATTGACCCTCGCGCATCGCATATCCGAAACAAGGCGAGATTTCCCGAAAGAAGATCACCATGCCAGCTGCTCAAAAATCCGCTTCAACTCCGGAAGTGTTGGATTCCAAGATCGCCCAGGCCGCCATGACCGGCGGGGTTTCGCACGCCGGCGAGGGTGTCAGCGTGGAGAAGATTCGCGACATCCTCTTCGGCAACCAGATGCAGGATTACGACCGCCGGTTTACGAGCCTGGAAGAGCGTATTCTGCAGAGAATAAGAGAAGTGGAAGCAGAGACCACGCGCAGTTTCGGTGTGCTGGAGTCCGCGACGAAGAAGCAGCTGGAGTCACTAGCGACTCAGCTTGGCCAGGAAAAGGACTCGCGATCCGACACCGATAAGGAGCTGGAACGCAGCTCGCGCGAGCATATCCAGACCCTGGAGAAGCGCCTTGGACAGGTATCCGATCATCTGGCGCGAGTCGAGCGCGAGATCTACCGATCGGATCGGGCAGGAATCCCAGAGTCTCAGGGACGAGATGAGACGCAAGGGCGAGGAACTACGCAATACGATCGAGCGGATGTTCAGCGAGCTGAGCAACGTAAAGACGGATCGCAATCTGCTCGCCGGCCTGTTCGTTGAGATAGCAAAGTGCCTGAACCAGGATCTCTCGTCCAAGGGTTTGGGCAAGAGCGCGAATAACGATCTGCCCAAGTAGACCCGCGCTCCGGCTGGGAAGCGATTCCAAGCTCACGCGCCCGTGCGTCGGAGGGCTTGTCAGGGGGCGAGGAGACGCCGGCTCCCGGTTCCGGCATGCACGGCTCCCAGCAGGGGCAGGGAGGACGGTTTACCGTGACCAATCCCTCTCTTGCGTTCCCTGACCTGGAATCGGACCAGTCCAGGATCGACCGGAAGCGGCTCGCAGCGCTCCTGGTTGATCTGGCGCGGTGTCTGAATCAGGATCTTGCAGCCAGGGTGCCGAGCTTCGCGGCCGATCCGCGCCTCGAGGAGCTGCGCCACATCATCGCCGGTCGCGAACGTACCGCGCTGAGCGAGCTTCAACAGCGATTCGAGGATCCCGAGCAGCTCGCGGCTGCGGTGAGCAGAGTCCTCGCTCCCGCCGTCCTGCAGGCAGCTTCGCGCGATGAGAGGCTGGGCCAGGCGCTCGCTCCCATTGTCGAGAGCGCCGCGCAGGTGTCCATCAAGAGGAACCCGCGAACGCTGGTCGATATCTTCTACCCCCTTATGGGGCCGGCGATCCGCAAGGCCATCGGAGAAACCTTGGAAGGCTCGATCCGCTCCCTGAACGAGATGCTGAAGCACAGCCTCTCCTTCCAAGGATTGAAGTGGCGCCTCGAAGCCTACCGGACCGGCACCTCCTTCGCGAACGTGGTGCTCACGCACACTCTGGTCTACCGCGTAGAGCACGTCTTTCTGATCCATAAGCATGCCGGCCTCTTGCTCGAGCATGTGGCAGCGGAGGGGTTGGCGACGCAGGATCCGCAGCTCGTCTCCGGGATGCTCACTGCGATCCAGGATTTCGTGCGGGACTCGTTTTCCGGCATGGGCGAAGGAGGTCTCGACAGCTTGCGGCTTGGCGACTCGCTGCTGTGGTGTGTCCAAGGACCGTATGCATTTCTGGTCGCGGCCATCCGGGGCAATCCGCCGGAGAGTCTCCGCGCATTGCTTCAGGATACGCTCGCCAGGATCCACGCCGAGAAGCACCATGCCCTCGAGACCTTCGATGGCGACACGCGCCGCGTTCCTGGACGTTCGGGACCTGCTCGCCAACTGTCTTCGGGTCCAGGAGAAGCCGCGCGAACACAGAACCTCGCCATTCCTCTGGCTGATCGTTCTGCTCCCGTTGGCGATGCTATTGCTTGGCGCATACTGGCTGTACGGATGGCATCAGGACAATCGCCAGTGGGCGCGCTACGTCCAGAGGCTTCAGGCCGAGCCGGGAATCGTGGTGACCGGTGTCGAGAAGCGCGATGGAACATGGCATGTCGCCGGGCTCCGCGATCCGCTGGCGGTGGACCCGAAGGATCTGCTGCCCGGGTCGAAGCTGGACCCGGCGAGAGTCGTCGGGCATTGGGAGCCCTTTCAAGGCTTCCATCCGGCGTTCGTCTTGAGACGGGTCCAAGCGAGCCTGGATCCATTGCCCTCGGTCTCGCTCACGCTCGAGAACGATGAGATTCGCGCGCGCGGAAGCAGCGCCTCACGAGTGGATCGAGAAGGCTCGCTGGGTAGCGAGCCTGCTGCCTCCCGGAGCGGCGCAGCTCGAATCTGACTCTGGTCGAGGACATCGACAAGACCGCTTTGCAGGGATTGCGTGACTCGATCCAATCGCGCTTGATCTATTTCGACAGGGACGCGCCAACACCGACGCCGGGTCAGGAAGCCGTGATCGCAGAGCTCGCTCGGGAGCTGCGCGAGCTCGCGGACGTATCGCGCAAACTGCGCCTCGACGCGCGCGTGACAGTAATCGGTCACGCTGATTCAACCGGCAGGCCCACATTCAACCTCGGCTTGAGCGTGGGTCGCGCCGAAGTCGTGCGCTCGCTTCTGCGGAGCCAGGGGGTCGATCCCGACCTGCTATCGGTCCGCGGCGCGGGCCCGTTGGAACCGGCACAAGCGCGAGAGTCCTCCGACGACCTGAATCGCCGCGTGTCGTTTACGGTCCGTCTCAGCGAATGACTCGCGCACGGACTCGATGATGCTGCAGAAGAAAATATGCATGCTGGGCGCTTTCGCCGTCGGCAAGACGAGCCTCGTTCGGCGCTACGTCGACAGCATATTCTCCGACAGTTACCTCACAACCGTAGGGGTCAAGATCGACAAGAAGACGCTCAGCGTCGATGAGCGCACGGTGAACCTGATCGTCTGGGACATCGCCGGCGAAGACGACATTGCCACGGTCCGAATGAGCTATGTCCGCGGTGCCGCCGGCTACCTTCTCGTGGCCGACGGTACCCGACCTGAAACGCTGGACATCGCACTGTCCATCCAGACGCGCGTGGAGGCCGAAGTCGGACAGGTGCCGTTCCTCGTGCTGTTGAACAAGCATGACCTCAGGGAGCGCTGGACGATGTCAGGTCACACCGTCGAGGAGTTCGAACGGAGAGGCTCCACGATCCATCCGACGAGCGCTAAGACCGGTGAAGGCGTGGAAGCGGCCTTCAAGAAGCTCGCCGCTCGAGTGGCGAGTTGAGGAACCTCCGATCAATCGGTGCGTTGGGTCTGCCAACCCCTGATCGGCGGAACATGCAACGCGGCGAATCACCGCCTGTTCAGGCATTCCTTGACACGATGGCAGACGTCCCGGCAAGCGTAGCCGATTTCCTGTTCTCGCTGATCCGAAACGAGCGGGCATTGGCCTACCTGCGCGTCGCCCCGTCCATGAAACTGGTCGAAACAGGAGGCAACCTCGGCAACTACGGGCTCGCCAGCCTCGAGATCGGTCGACCGGTTTGCGAGCAGGCGGTCTTTCTGGAAGGATTGCTGCCGTTGCCTGCAGGCCCGCTACGGCTGGAGTCCGTGCAGATGCCCTCGGGCCGTGCCGCGGATCTCCATCTTTATCCTGACGGCCAGGGCGCCTGGGTCGTGCTGCTGGATGTCACCGCTGAGCGCGACGACACCTGGCGCCTGCAGCAGCGAGCGTACGAGATGACGCTGCTGAGCGAGAGGGAGGCGGAGCTGATTCAACGCTTCGAAGCAGCCAATCGCACGCTGCAGCGCACGCAGCTTGCGCTCGAGCAATCCCGAGAGGCTCTGGTACGCGCGAACCGGCGGTTGCAACTGGAGCTTGCGGAGGCAGCAAACTACGTGCGCTCGATCCTGCCGCCACCGCTCACCGAGCCGTTCGTCGCGGACTGGCGCTTTGTCCCCTCGACCGAGCTCGGCGGCGACTCCTTCGGATATCACTGGATCGACCAGGACCACTTCGCGCTCTATGTGCTCGACGTATGCGGGCACGGCGTCGGCTCGGCGTTGCTCTCGGTCGCCGCGAGCAACACCCTGCGTTCGCACGCATTGCCCAACACCGATTTCCGCGAGCCGGGCGAAGTCCTGAGCCAGTTGAACCAGGCGTTCTTGATGGAGAACAACAACAATCTGTATCTCACGGTTTGGTACGGGGTCTTTCACCGGGTTACGCGCCGGCTCCGGTACGCATGTGCGGGGCATCCTCCGGCGCTCCTGATGCGCGGCGAACCGCGTGGCGTCGCCCGGATCGACGAGCTGCGTACGCGGGGACCGGTCCTGGGAATAACCTCAAGCGTCACCTATCGAACACAGGAATGCACGGTGCCAGCCCCGAGCCGGTTGTTCCTGATGAGCGACGGCGTGTACGAGGTTCAGAAGCCGGACGGAACCATGCTCGAGTTCTCTCAGTTCCTCGATGTTCTGGCCGAGCCCGCCAGCGCGAATGAATCCGAGCTCGATCGCCTGTTGGAGTTTGTACACGCGCTGCATGGGCCGGGGCCGCTCGAGGACGATTTTTCGATAGTCAAGTTCGAGCTGTAGTGGGCACGCGCCATGCGCGACGCTACTCCAGGACGTCTGGGGAGAGGTCGGATCGCTTGCGGCGCATGAGACGCTTGTTCAGGGCTTGCCTCGAGATTCCCAGGATTCCAGCGGCGACGCCTTGATTGCCGTCGGCGCGGCGCAGTGCTTCGGCGATAAGCGCTTCTTCGGACTCTTCAAGCGTGGGAAGCCGGTCTGGCAGCCAGTTGGCGAGCGGCGCGGATACGCCTTCAGAACGCGACTCTTGTTCGAGCAACTCCGGCTTGCCGAAGATCGTATCCTTAAAGCTTTGCAGCGACAGAACGGCGCCCCGGTGGCGGGCGACGGCGTCGAAGATCAGCGCTTCCAGTTCCCGCACGTTGCCAGGGAAGCTATAGGTCTTCAGCAGCTGATACAGCGCGACCGGCACGTTCGGCACCGGCTTGGCGAGGGCGCGGGCCGCCTCTTCCACGAAGTGATTGATCAACAGCGGTAGATCTTCAACGCGGGCGCGCAGCGGCGGCAGGTGCAGGTGATGAGTCCGGAGGCGATAGTACAGATCCTTGCGGAACCTGCCTTCGGCGACTTGGTGCGCAACGTCGCAGTTGGTCGCCACCACGACGCGCGCGAGACTCCGTCGCGGTTTGTCCGCGCCCAGGGGGAAGTAGCTGCCGTCCTGAAGGAGACGCAGCAGCTTGACCTGCGAGGCGACGGGTAGATCGCCGATCTCGTCGAGAAAGAGCGTGCCGTGCTCCGCGCTGCTCACCAATCCGTCCCGGGGCCGGTCGGCGCCCGTAAATGAGCCTCTTGAATGCCCGAACAAGCTGTCCGAGAACATCGTATCGTCGAGGCCCGCAACGTTGACCGCCACCAGGCTTCCCGGTCGGCGCGACAGCCGGTGCAGCGCTTTCGCGATCAGCTCCTTGCCGGTCCCGCTCTCACCCGTGATCAGCACCGGTTGCGGCGAAGAGGCGATCGCCTCCAGATAGCGGAGGATCGCGGACATCGCCTTGTTCTGCGTAATCATCTCGGGGAAGACCGCGCGCTGATGCGTGGTGTCGGTCAGCAGACTTTCCCTGAGGGAGTGGATCTCCGCCCGCAAGGCGAGGATCTCCAGCGCGCGCTTCACCGCCGAAACCAATCGGCTGCCGTCCACCGGTTTCACCAGGCGGTCGACGGCTCCTGCCTGCGCGCTCTCGGTCGCGACGTCGACGGCGCTCGCGGCGGTCAAGACGATGACGGCGACGTCGGGATAGTCGGCGCGAACGCGCTCCAGCAGCGCTTGACCGGATATGCGCGGCATCGTCAGGTCGAGCACCAGCACGCCGACGCCTTCCCCGGCCAGCGCGGGCAGCAGCGCCCCACTTTCATTGAGTGCGACGACGTTGGTCACACCCGACGTCCGCAGCGCGCGGCCAGCGCCGTTCAGCCAGTGGGTTTCATCGCTCACCAGGAGAACCGCGAGCGTGCCGGCATCGATCTGCTTCATAGCCCGTCTCCTGCCGCTAGCGAAGGGGGAGCCGCGTGACCCTTCGCTTGTCACCTTCCGTCGCGGGACAAGTGCGCGCACTCTCCGCCCGCCGGCGAATTCGACGATTCCGATTGCACAACGGCATGCTTCAACGCGCGCGTCATGGCGCTGGTGTACCGACGGAGAGCGACCATGCCTCCGTCGTCGTGGTTTCGGGGTTTTGCTAGAGTGCTTCAAGGGCCCTGTCGCGCGCGAGATTGGCCAGACGGTATCCGCCCGTCCGCGCCGCGGTCGCGAATTTACCGCTCTTCCTCGGTTTCGTCGGGGAGCCTGCCGTCGCAAAGGACCCTCCCGAGCCCGACCTCGAGAGAACGTGGTGAATTCGACCACAAGGCGTTCTCGGCTGCACCCAATCAAACGCATGATGCGTCAGGTCGAGCACGAATCGATTCCCGACGAGGCAAGCGATCGACGCTGATCACGCGGATCGGGCCGGTCGGTCGCTTTGACAAGGACAACTATGGAAATTGATCTTCGGGAAGCCGCAGCAGGGATCGTCGTGATCTCCGTCGGCGGGACCATCGACGCGTTTGCGGCGGACGCGTTGCTCGGAGCATTGTCGGGCCAGGTGCGCCAAGGGAATACGCGGCTCGTGGCGGACCTCAACGCTGTGAGCCACACCGGCAGCGCCGGCCTGCGGGCACTCCTGATCGTGCTCAAAGACACGCGCCGCGAGGGCGGGGATCTGCGCTTGAGTGCCGTGCAGTCCGATGTCTTGCGGGTGCTCGAGCTGAGTGGCTTGACGAGCGTCTTGCAGCTGTATCCGGACGTGGAATCGGCGGTCGCGAGCTTCCAGACCTCTAAACCCGCGCCGATCGGAGGCCGATAGGAAGCACACGCCGTCGAGCCTCATTGTGGACCATCGCCATCGAGTAGCGTCGTTGGACGACGCATACGATTGTCGTTTGCGCTCTGAGCACCGCTGAGCGGCGTCCAACACCACACGCCGTATCGATCTGCACGACCGCGTTCTGGTGACGTTTCGCGCAGCGCCGTTCGCCTGGTACGCCTCTCCCGTCACGAATCCCAGGTAGCGCCATAGGCAGGAATGCCCTGCGCGAGACACGCCTGCACCACGGACTTCGTCACCGCTCGGTTGGACACACAAAACACCGCTTGCGCGCGGAACTCTCGAAAAGCCTGTACCGGCAACTCGGCAAGATTCGGTCTGCCCTCCACCGCGGTGTCGTGCAGCCGCAACCGAGGATGCGCGCAGACCGCGGACCAGATCGCGTCCCCATAAGTCTCCTGGCAGTTGTTGCCGATCCATACGATCGAGAGCTTGTGACCGTTGTGCGTCACTTGGGGCAACACGGGAGCAATGCCGGCCCCGGTGGCGATGACCACTACCCTTGCATACGCGTTGATGGAGAACATGAAACCGGGAGGTTTGATGCCCCGTACCCACAGGCGCTTCGGGACGTTGCCTGTCGACACCTGACGAATGAGGTTGCGTGTCCAGTCACCCGCGGCGCCGATGATGATCTGGATCTCGGAGGCGCCCGTTTGAGGGTTGTGTCGTATGCCTGCCACGGAGAAGGAGTGCCATTCGACACGATCTGTGCTGATGCGAGCGAACGTGCCGACCTCGGCTCTTCCTGGCACCGTTAGCACCAATACACCCGGCGATGGACAGTAGGCACCGAAGTTCTCGAAGCGTTGCACCCTGGTCCAGGGAAAAACGACGCTTGCGATCATGAGTACGGCCATCAGCAGCACCGTATCGGTGATCAGAGCTGTTACGGCGTGTGGTTGGCTGAGCGCGATCAGCGAGCGAGAGACGATCACGTGTACGACGAGCACTGCGAGGCAACACCATCCACCATAGCGATGCACTCTCTCGAACGTGTCGTGGAAGCGATCACGGAAAGGCGGGATGGCGGTGACAGTCACGCCGCACAGCAAGATCAGCAGCAGTGAAGAGGTGGCGATGAGGACGGGATCATTGAGAGCGACGAATGTGTGGCATGCGTCGATGAGGAACCATACTATGCCCCAGGTGGCACAGGACGCATGTACGCCGCCGATGTGATGGACGCTGGCGTTGATGAAGTACCTGCCATGCACAGCCCGCGCTGAAAGCCAGACCGCTAGTCGATAGAGCAGGTGCAGGATCGATTCGTTGCGGATGAGCGTGGCGACGAGCAGATTGCCGAGACTCAGTGTCGTGACCGAAAGGTGGGCTGGAGATGTCGTCGCGCAGAAGAGAACCACGAAGGCCGTGTTGACAGCGGAAACCGCAACCCACCACAACTGATGCATGGTGAGCGACTGGCGCATGAGCCACCGTTCGAGTTGGCGGCGGATGTGAAGAGGTCCCCGGTCGGGCCCCTGCGTTTCGTTCGCTTCCCACCAACCGGCTACTAGCTCTGGGCCTGGATGCGCATTCACCGACCGACTCCCTCAACTCGATTCGCGGCCTTCGCGTCGACTCGACCGTCGCCATGTACTGCAAGCGTTGGGCCATGGCGGCCGGACCGGTGATTTATTGATTGCTGGGCAATGACTTAGCAAGGAAGCCCTGCGGACAAGCGGCACTACAGCTGCGACAAAAGTAGACTGCAGGGACCGCATGGGCGGCTCCGGCTGTCACCGGTTGTCGCACCGTCGCGGGGAGAGAAACCGAGACGCGACCCTGCGCTGGTTAGGCGCCGGGTCGACTGCAAGCGGAGCAGCAAGGGTCGCGTTGGGTATGCGATTCGGGCAACGCGGCGACCATCTTTTCTAACCACCCCGAGGGTTCATCGGTGCAGGGGCGAGGGCGGTGGACGCGGCGTTCGTCGACGAGGGAAGCCAGACCTGTGCTCGTCGCAGACGATGTATCGGCGGATCGCAGGCTCGCAAGGGGGGTGCAGCAGCGGCGCAACCAGTTGCCTTACCTCGTCCCTCGCTAGCTTGCTTCGCTGCCGCTCGTGCCTTGCGACTTGTCCAGGATCAGATGAGGCAATCGCGTAGGGACGTGCCGGCGGTCCGCTCGTAGCGGTCCCGCTCGTCGTCTTGCCTTTCGCTCGACCAGACCGTTCGGATAGTGGCCCGCGAGTTGGCGGTAGGTCGGACCTTGACTCCACGGCAACGATCCGCGAAGCACGTCGACCCATTCTTGACCGCATTGGTGGTCAAATAGGAGGATTGATATCGTAATTGCGTCGACGCAGGTATTCGACGCTGCAACGCCCGGGTGGCGAAACAGGTAGACGCAAGGGACTTAAAATCCCTCGGCCGCAAGCCGTGCCGGTTCGAGTCCGGCCCCGGGCACTCCATACAACCTAGCGGCTTGACTGGCCGAACGTGCATATCGCCGAGTGCTATGCGCACCTTCCCAAGACGAAGAATGGCGAGAAGCGCGACGTTCCGCTCTCGCCCGCGGCTATTGGGATCCTTGAGCCGCTGCGCCCGCTCGCCGAGCAGATCGACGGGCGCGTATTCGGGGTCGAGGAGGGCGGGCACGACGCGCTATTCCGCAAGGCGTGTAAGCGCGCAATGATCGAGGACCTGAGAGGTCGAGGGGCGGCCGTCGCAGCCGCTCCTCGTTCATCCGAACGACGTCAGCGAGTCGCCTTGGGGATCTTCTGCGCCGCGAGTGCGCCCACCTTCTTTCCCATGGCCGTGCCGACCTCCGTCGAGTAGCGGTAGTGCACGCCGTCGTAGATCCGCGCCACGGCGACCTCCTGCCAGAAGTCCGCGACGCTGTTCCAGGTGCGCACGGCACCGCCCGCCGTCGGGCTGGACGAACTCAGCTTCGGCGTCGGACCGGAGCCAATCTCGGATTCGAGCACCGCGCCCAGCGAGGCCGACACGATGCAGTGGGCGCACGGGTACTCGGGGTGCATCGGCGTGTCGATGAACGGGGTCCAGCCCGGATCGCGGGCGTCGCCCTCGTCGTTGCGGATGGCCGTGACCGGACGCCAGAAGTTGTAGACGTACTTCGCGTCGAAGACCGCGATCAGAGCGTCGTCCATCGCCATCGCGGCGAGCGCCAACAGGCGCGCGTTGTCGGTCACGTCCCGGCCGGGCACGCCCGCAACCGAGCGCGCCACCGGCCAGTACACGGCCGGTGCCGTCGCCTCCCAGAACTGCGCGATGGCGGTCTGCTCGGGCGTGCGCTGCGTGCTGTTCTTGCCGCCGAGCGCCTTGATCTCGGCGAGGTCCCGCTTCCAGGTATCGCTGGTCAGGCTCGGCGGGGGACCGGGGCGGAACTGCTCTCCGCTGGTCATCACCCAGGGTCTGCGCTTCCCCCAGTGCGGCACGACGGGAAAGAAGGTCGGCACATAGACGCCGGGCGTCGTGTGGGGCCGATACGTGTTGGGCGCCATCCAGCCGTCGTCGTCGCACGAGGCCAGGACGGCCGTCGCCGCCTGCTCACCGATGGCGACACCGGCGGTCTTGGCGGCGCCGTCGGGCACCGACTTTAGCGCGGCCTGGTAGTCCGCCTCGATGGCTGCCTGCTGCGCCGGCATGAGCTTCAGCAGCGCCGTCCGCGTGGCGGCGACGACGGCGGCGTCGCGCAAAAAGTGGACGTGTCAGTGAACGCTTCGAATCGACGTGATCACTGAACCGCTTCGTTGGCGCTGAGGAGCCGCGACTGCGGGGCCGTGATGCCGAGTGCTCTGGCCGTTTTCAGAGTGATCACCATGCCGAACTTCGTCGGCAGCCCGATCGTTAGATCGCCCGCGCTTCGCGTCTCTGAGGATGCGGTCGAGCGGCGCGACGCATCAGCGGGTGCGCAGCAACGTTGGTGCGCGCCCGCCGCTGCTTCTAGAATTACTGCTTCAGCGAGCGATACAGCGCCGTCTCGAAGTCGACGAAGCCGGTGTAGGAGGCGATGTCCTGGAACGGCAGGATTTGCGACGCCCAATAGCCGCCGACGCCGTTCTTGCGGTCGATCCAGTAGAAGCAGTTGGGCAGCCCAGCCCACATCAGTGAACCCGCCGGGCGTCCGGAGGGTGTCTCCTCGCGGTTGAACTGGAACGTGTAGGCCCAGCCTTTGGCGACGCCCGGGAAGAACTCGCCCGCGTTGGTGATCAAGGGCATCGAGGTCGGCCAGCCACCGCTCGCCAGGCCCAATTTCGCCAGCCCGTCTTCACACATCTGCGCCACAGTCTCGGCCTTGAGCACGCGACCGTTGGGCCCGGCACCGTTGTTCAGGAACATGCGGATGAACTTCATGTAGTCGCCCACCGTCGAGTACAGCCCGAGGCCGCCGGCTTCGAGTTCCGGGGGTTGCGGCAACGCCAGCTCGGGCTGCGGCGTCAGCTTGCCGTCCTGATCCCGCTGATGGATGGTCACCCGGCGCGCCTTCATCGAGTCGGTCATCGTGAAGGCCATGTCCTGTATGCCGAGCGGGCCGAAGATGCGCTCCTTCATCACTTCGCCCAGGCGCTTGCCGCGCTGCTGCTCGACGATCTTGCCGAGCCAGTCGATGTTCACGCCATAGGTCCAGCGCTCGCCCGGGTCGTGCAGCAGGACGCTCTTGATCGACGCGTCGGTGCAGGTCAGGACCGAAGGGACGCCGGTGGCCTCACGGTATTTCAGGTCGTCGGCGCTGAAGCATTCGTAGCACAGCCCGGACGTGTGAAGGATGAGGTCGTTGACCGTGATGTCTCGCTTCGGCGGGCGCGTCTTTGGCTGGCCTGCCGCGTCGAACCCCTCGAGCACCCGCAGTTCACCGATGGCCGGCACGTACTTCTTCGCCGGGTCTGACAGGCTGATCTTGCCTTCCTCGACCAACTGCATGACGGTCACCCCGGTCACCGCCTTCGTGGTCGAAAAGATCGCGAACACCGAGTCAGTGGTCATCGGCTGGTCCTTGCCGAGTTCATGCTTGCCGACGGCGCCCTCGTACACATTGCCACTGCGCTCCGTGGCCATCGCCACCACGCCGGGCGCGCCGCCGAAGCGGTTGACCGTGTAGTCGAGCACCGTGTCCGCGGCGGCTTTGAACTTCGAGTTCATCCTTGTCTCCTTCCGGAAGCAGGCGGCAGTGTGACCAGCCTGTCCCGGCCGCCCACGAGACCGGCAGGTGGGTGAAGTATATGCCCCCCGCAGGCCTTCGCAGCCCACTTGTCGGCTCTTGCCGATCGGCTGGCTGAATGCGCTCCGTGTACGCGATCTGGGTCGGCCAGCGCGACGATCGGACTGACGGCGAGCGGTCAGCGAAGGGCTGTATGGCGGCTCACGCCGCTTCGCGACCGCCCCGTTAGAGCTTCGCCCGATCGCCCCTACGCCACTCCCACGGCGGCACCGGCTTCGCATCCTTCCACAACCCGACGCGCCGCGCCTTCGCGCTCTCCTTCGTGCGCACCCGGCGTTCTCTCACAGTCGGGGATCAGTTCGACGTCGTTTGTCGGCGACAAGAGCGCCAGTGGCAACGCATGCGACCCATCGAAAGTTGTCGGGCGTCAGTGACAAGTTTGGAGGGTCCGCCTGGCCGTCCGACTTCATACTCCTGTTTCGCCAGCGGTTATCCGGCTCGGGCCTGTTGCTTGCGGGTCATGGTCTGCGTTTCTGCAGTCGGAGTAGGAATCATGGTTACCCATAACCCCCTCCACAGATCCGGACGAGCGGCTTTCCCGCATCCGGCTCTTGCCTCAGGTGATGACGCCAAAGCGGCGTAGAGGATAGGGATGGCACACGCGCGCAACAGGCAGCCAACGCCGGAGCAGGCGCCGCATGCGATCCCAGCGCACGCGGCTGCGCTGGCTGCGCCGGCACAGCGCGCGATGCCAGAGTCGAGCGACGTGGAACCGGAACAGATGCAGCGCCGGGCTGTTCATGGGGACCCCGTAATAGTGGAAGTGCCCGTTCACGACCGCGCTCAACCATTGACCCTGCGCAGGGATGGGCGCATGCATGCGTCGTCGCAGCTCGGCTTTCACCTCGCGCAGCTTCGCCTGCAGGCGCTTGCGCATCGTCTGCCGCAGCACCGTGAAGCGTCCATTGCTTCGTTTGGCCGCGCAGATGTGCGTGAGGCCAAGGAAGTTGAACGTCTCGGGCTTGCCGAGACCCCGGCGGGCACGGCGCTCGGCGGCATACGGGCCGAACTCCAGCAGCCGGGTCTTCTCGGGGTGCAGTTCCAGCGCGAACTTGGCAAACCGCTCGGCCAACTCGGTATGGAACCGCTCGGCATCAGACTTCACCTGGAAGCCAAGCACGACATCATCGGCGTAGCGCACGACGATCATCTCGCCACGCGCGTGCTTGCGACGCCACGCTTGGACCCACAGGTCAAAGGCGTAGTGAAGGTAGATGTTGGCCAGGAGCGGCGATGCGCTGCCGCCCTGAGGCGTGCCTTCCTCCACCCGCCTGCGCTTGCCATCCTCCAGCACGCCGGCGTTCAGCCACTTCTGGATGAGCCGCACGACGCGCCGATCCGCGATGCGATGCTCGATGAACTTCACCAGCCACCCGTGATCGATCGAATCGAAGAAGCCACGGATGTCCACATCGAGCACCCAGTTCACCGGTCTCGTGAGCAGCCCCACGTACAACGCATCCAGGCAATCATGCTGGCTGCGCCCGGGGCGAAACCCGTACGAGAAGCCGAGGAAGTCCGTCTCGTAGATGGCGTTCAGCACCGAGACGGCGGCACGCTGGACGAGCTTGTCCTCCAGCGCCGTCACCCCAAGCGGGCGTTGCCCGCCGCCGTCTTTGGCGATGTACACCCGACGCACCGGCCTTGCCCGGTACGCGCCCCGCTGAAGCCGCTCCGAGAGGTCCTGAAGATGCTCCTCCAGGGCCTCGCCGTAGTGCCGCCAGGTCTGCCCGTCCACGCCTGGGGCGGCGTCCTTCTTCAACTCGAAGTAGGCCGTTCGCAGCGTGTCGAGGCTGTAGACATGGTGCAGGAGCGCGGTGAACCGCTTGGTCCTGTCTTTCTTTGCCGCTTCACGTACCCGCTCGAGCGCACTGCGCACGCTGTCCCGGCTTTGCATCCGGAGCGCGTTTTGCTCGGGCCGGTTCCCTTTGGCCAGACCCCTTCCCTCCATCCCCTCCGCGACCGGTGGCCCGGCCTTGTTCGGGGACTTCGCCGGTACTGCGGATCTGTCCGACTTCCCTTGTCCGTTCATCATCGGCGTACGTCGATCGACTTCCCGACACGGCCCGCTCTTCTGGGCGAACAAGGGATCTCCCGGCTCCCGCGCGAGGTGTTTCCGTACGTGCACGGGGTCTGTGACCGCGCGGGGTCCCGACGCATCTCGCGATTTCGATGCGCCGGATGTGGCCTTCCGCTTCTCCTTACAGCGTCGGCACCCCGGAGGAAGCTTCTTTCGCGGCTCAATACCCGGCCCGCACGTACCCCTGTCAACGCTTCGACGCCGCCCTTGCGGGCGACTCCGCATGACTCGGGGCCGGTGTGGGTCGCTACACCTTCACCGTATGACTCTTTCATTCACAACACCTCGCCGGTTTAGCCGGCGCACAAGGAGATTCGCATGATGCTGACTGTGCAAGAGTGTGTGGACATGTCCGAACTGAGCAACGAAGCGATCCGTGCGATCGCGGCGCATGAGCACATACCAGAGGTTGTCGCGGCAGAGCTGGGGCAGGAGCTGCTCAAAGGGACCGGCGGCATCCTCGAGATCCAGCGCATCCTCGAGGAAGACCTCGAACTTGCCGTGCAGGCGGGTGAGCAGGACCAGATCAACGATCGCAAGCGGGTGCTCGAGCGGTTCATTGCGTCTTATTGGAAGTGATCTAGCGTACCCGGAGACTGTATGGTTATGGCCCGCGCTGACCGACATGGCGACGGCTGCCAGTCTTGTCACGCGGTGTCAGCAGAGCGGTGCACGTCCTCTTACTCTTAGGGGGTGAAGAGAAGAACCGAGATACCAGCAGGAGGTTGTCTATGGCTATGAAAGCACGACTGCAAGGAAAGGCCGGCAATTACCGATTCCGAGGCGCAGTCTGGGAGCTGGGCTCCTTCGCCTATCGCGCCTACGTCCACCTGATCCCGGTGAGGTTCCGTTCGGAGCTCTCCCGATCGGTCCTCTCGGCCGACGGCATGACGATGCAAGAAGTACTCGGTGCGGCGAAGGGGCGAGTAAAGTTTACAGTCGGCGCGCCTGTGGAAACGTTCGAGTTCTTCCCCAGGAGGGCACCGACGCCTCAGCCCGACACCGAGTATTCATGGCTGCTACGTCCCGCTCATCGCCGCCATCTTCCTCCGACGGATTAAGAAGTCCGAAGGTCACACCGCGCGCGTAGCGCGTCCCGCGAGGTGGCGCAAACGTGTAATCGTGGCGTCGAGAAGTCGTAAGGTTGCGCGCGTACGATCATCCGTGCGAGCTTGCTGGTCCTCCCCCTCCCTCGGCAGGCTCGTGACGGCGCGGCTCCCTCAGCGGGGCCGCTTTTTTTTGTGTGGGCCCTGGGGATCAGCTAGACGCCGGAGCGAGGTAGACCTTCCCTTCCTGGGAATGATGTCCCGGTGAGTGTTGGAATTTGAGGCAGCGGTTCCCCGCTGGTTACACGATTGGTGGTCAAACCGTGGGGGCGGATGCCCCGGAGAAAAGGACCACCGCGATCAAGAAATCCTTGCACAGCGAGGGGAACGCAAGAGAAAACGCACCCACGCGATCGTTTGCGCCAAAGGCGGGCAGCTTCAGGATAGGTCGGCCTCAGCTTTCGTACTTGAACGAGAGCTGTACGCGGATTCGATAGGCGACCACTTTTCCTTCTTCGACCTTCAAGTCCATCTTAATGACCTCCGCGATCCGCAGGTCGCGCAGGCTTTTCGACGCGGTCTCGATCGCGGTCTTTGCTGCATCTTCCCATGAGGTCGCGCTGGTTCCGATGACGTCAATCACGCGATAAACGCCTTCTGCCTGATTCTTGGTGGCCATGGTGTCTCCTTCTGCTATCGTGGATCGTGGACTACCCGTGTGACCATACGATCCTACACCTGTCGCGGCCGCAGGGCGCTGGAGATCTACCGCGTTGCGCAGCGCTTCGCGCAGCAACTCGTACGCACCTTCGGCGGCTTGCTTCAGCGCCGGATGGTCATCGTGACTGGCGAATAGATGCCGACCATGGGCTAAAAGTGATGCGGGTACTGCACACCGAACTCGACGTACGCGACACCGCTCGGTGGTAAGGCGACCAGCGGGTCGCGATCTGCGACACCTGCCCGGCGAGCGCGCGCAGTCCCTCGCCACGCTAGCCGCGTCCTCGCCTTTCGCCAAACTTGCGATCAATGTCCCGTGGAGCAGCGATGACTCCTGTGACTCGCACTGCGTGTTTTCGTCTGGAGTAGTCCGTAGGACGTATTGCGAACCTGACGGCCCGACCGTAGCGTGCGCAATCGTACGCCGTGGTCTCGGGAGAGACGATCGCGGCGAGAGGAGGCAATATGCTGTCGATCCTGCGGCGCCCTCGCCAATCTTCCCGCCGAAGGAACGAGCGCGATCTGAAGATCGGGTACTTCAGCCACGTGTTCGCAGACCTCTACCGCCTACCCAACCCAGATCGCGATGCAGTGCAGGCGGACCTGCCAGCCAGCCTGAGGAAGCTTCTCGAGCGAGTCGAGGAGTCCGGCGATGTCTCGCCTGCAGATGAGGTCCTGCTCGACTGGGGCGAGATCGCGACGCTCGAGGACAAGATCCTCGAACGGCAAGGCGAGCCCACGATCCGCCGGAGAACCTGGCAGCTAAGAGCGCGGTATGCGCGCCTTGTCGGTGCCGACCGCTACCAGGCATACCTCGCCAGCGGCCCTCCGGACGAGAAGGACTCGGCCGTGCCTGTCGAACTCCTCCTTGCGGACCTGCGTCGCCTCCTCGGCTTGACGCATATCAGTTACAGCCTGGCCATGGTCCGCGAGACCAACCGCAGGCGCGTCATGTGGAAGGTCCTAGCATGGACCGTGGGTCTCTGCGCCGCGGCCCTCATCGTCGCTGTATTCCTCCTGGACTTTAAGAACGGTGCCCTCGCGGGCACGATCTGCGCTACCGTGCTGTTCGGTTGCCTTGGCGCGTATATCAGTGTGCAGCGACGGCTCCAGGACACCTCGGATGGAGGTGATCCAGTCATCGGCATCCTGGGGCTGCACGAGTTCAACTCCATCCAGCCATTCCCGCTGATCGCCGGAGGTATGTTCGCAGTTGTCCTGTACTTCATCATCGCCGCGAGGTTCATGGAGGGCTCGCTGTTCCCGGTACTCGAACACGGCGTGCCCACCGACTTTGTGAACTGGGCGAAGCTGTTCATTTGGTCGTTGCTCGCCGGGTTCGCCGAGCGGCTCGTACCGGACACCCTCGATAGGTTGACCAATCAGGCTCAATTGAAGGGCGACTCGACGCCGATCATCGTCAGCCCGACATCGTCGCCCCCTCAGGGGGAGCTGCGAAACGCGGATGCCACGAAGAAGGAAGCCAAAAAGGGCGGCACACTCGAACCGCAGTTACCAGCGGACCTTAAGGCAAGACTCGACGAGATCGGCGCCACCGAACGACCGACTTGGGCGACGCCTGCCGACGACCCGAACCGAGGCCAATTCGGTGGTCAGGCCGAGAAAGCGGGCTGGCGTCTGACCGCCACGGCGACGTCGGAAGAAAAAGCACCGCAAGTTGTACGTGTCCAACTCATGGTCGATAAGGCCGTGCCCGACGCCGAGGATTTCGCCCAGGTGGTATGGCGTCTGTCCAACGCGTTTAAGGAGACGACCGCGTCGACGCCGATCACCGCCGGCCGGGCGCAGTTCGGTTTTCCCACGTTCTATCCGTTTGTGGCGGCCGCGGAGTTGAAGAACGGCGGTGAGCCGATAGCGTTGGAGTGCGACCTGGGTAGCGTTTGGCCCAAGACGTGACGGAAAGCCGAAGCCCATCGCGGTGGGACGCCGCACCGGTGCGAACGGTCGGACGCTGCTTAGCGCCGCTTCTTCCTTTTCCGGGGCGGCGAAGTCGTCAACGCGCCACTCCAGAAACTCATTATCTGCTTGACACCTTTGGTCATCGCCGTTGCCGTTTGACGCTTTGCTTCCGCGGTGGCTCGGCTGCGCGCGAAGCCCGCTATGGAATTGGCGCCGCTCAGCCACATGCTGAGTAGAGGGTTCTTCTTGGTCCAGGGATTCTTCATCTGCGTTTCCTGCTCACGTATTGATCTGAGACTACCCTGAAGGACCGATATCGATCTCTTCGTCTTTCATGCACCAAGCCATGTACCAACAGACTTATGGGCGGCAGCAATAGACGCGCCACGGAACAAGTCAGCGGAGACGCGCAGCGCGCGAGATGACCTCCGCACAGTTCGTTAGTCCGTCGGAGGAGGGTAGCGTCGAAGAACGGTCCGCTGTCGCATCGGCATCGAATGCTCGTGAGTTCGTGCCGCGCTAGGGAGGAGTTCGAACGTTTCCACGGGCGACCCGACGGTAGACGTTACTCGGGTCTTTGCCGCACCGAGTACTTCTTGCATCGACATGCCGTCGGCCGAGAGGACCGATCGGGAGAGATCCGGACGGAACTTTACCGGGATCAGGTGAACGTAGGCGCGATAGGCGTAGGAGCCCAGTTCCCAGACTGCGCCTCGGAACCGGTAATTGCCGGCCTTTCCTTGCAGTCGTGCTTTCATAGCCATAGACAACCTCCTGCTGGCGTCTCGGGTTGCTCTCATCAACTCCCCACGCCAGGAGACCTGCAAGCGGCGTTCCGGGGTGACCGCGCTTAGAAGGGCGTCCGGCACCAAACTCCGCCACGGCGCCGGACGGGGGTCGAGACGTATCCGTCGGGGCGCCTATTTCGGGCGCCGGGACTATCACTCTGCGGATAGAGAGCGATTCATGGCGCCACGGAAGCTGCCGCAACGGTCTCGCGGCCCGCTTCCGCTTTTCGCGATGCCAAACCCGGGTCGTCGATCGAACGCGCCACCTCCGCGCCAAGAAGCAGAATCTGTGCGGAGTAGTAGACCCACAGGATCACAACGATGAACGATCCTGCCGCACCGTAGGCAGATGCCACAGCGCCCCGAGCGAGATAAAGACCGATCAGATTGCCGCAGCACCGTGAAGCGTCCATTGCTTCGTTTGGCCGCGCAGATGTGCGTGAGGCCAAGGAAGTTGAACGTCTCGGGCTTGCCGAGCCGGCCAGCACGGCGCTCGGCATACGCGCCGATCCAGTCGCCGGTCTCGGGGCAGTCGGCGGGAACTTGGCAACCGCTCGGGCAACTCGGTATGGAACCGCTCGGCATCAGACTTCACCCAGAAGCCAAGCACGACAACATCGGCGTGGACGATGAACATGTCGGCACGCGCGTGCTTGCGACGCCACGCTTGGACCCACAGGTCAAAGGCGTAGTGAAGGTAGACGTTGGCGAGGAGCGGCGATGCGCTGCCGCCTGAGGCGTGCCTTCCTCCACCCGCCTGCGCTTGCCATCCTCCAGCACGCCGGCGTGCAGCCACTCTGGATCAGCCGCACGACGCGCCGATCCGCGATGCGAGCTCGATGAACGCCACCGCCAGCCGTGATCGATCGAATCGAAGAAGCCACGGATGTCCACATCGAGCACCCAGTTCACCGGTCTCGTGAGCAGCCCCACGTACAACGCATCCAGGCAATCATGCTGGCTGCGCCCGGGGCGAAACCCGTACGAGAAGCCGAGGAAGTCCGTCTCGTAGATGGCGTTCAGCACCGAGACGGCGGCACGCTGGACGAGCTTGTCCTCCAGCGCCGTCACCCCAAGCGGGCGTTGCCCGCCGCCGTCTTTGGCGATGTACACCCGACGCACCGGCCTTGCCCGGTACGCGCCCCGCTGAAGCCGCTCCGAGAGGTCCTGAAGATGCTCCTCCAGGGCCTCGCCGTAGTGCCGCCAGGTCTGCCCGTCCACGCCTGGGGCGGCGTCCTTCTTCAACTCGAAGTAGGCCGTTCGCAGCGTGTCGAGGCTGTAGACATGGTGCAGGAGCGCGGTGAACCGCTTGGTCCTGTCTTTCTTTGCCGCTTCACGTACCCGCTCGAGCGCACTGCGCACGCTGTCCCGGCTTTGCATCCGGAGCGCGTTTTGCTCGGGCCGGTTCCCTTTGGCCAGACCCCTTCCCTCCATCCCCTCCGCGACCGGTGGCCCGGCCTTGTTCGGGGACTTCGCCGGTACTGCGGATCTGTCCGACTTCCTTTGCCGGTTCATCATCGGCGTACGTCGATCGACTTCCCGACACGGCCCGCTCTTCGACGAACAAGGGATCTCCCGGCTCCCGCGCGAGGTGTTTCCGTACGTGCACGGGGTCTGTGACCGCGCGGGGTCCCGACGCATCTCGCGATTTCGATGCGCCGGATGTGGCCTTCCGCTTCTCCTTACAGCGTCGGCACCCCGGAGGAAGCTTCTTTCGCGGCTCAATACCCGGCCCGCACGTACCCCTGTCAACGCTTCGACGCCGCCCTTGCGGGCGACTCCGCATGACTCGGGGCCGGTCCGCCGCTAGACGGGCAGGCCTTGTGGGGAACGCGGCGGGTGGCTAAGCTGAGTAGCCATGAGCGACTTTCGGCAATCCGTCCACTTCACGTCTAGCTTCGACGGCGTGCGGCTGGCATACGCCATCTGCGGCCGAGGCCATCCGTTGGTGCGCGTGCCGACCTGGATCAGCCATGTCGAGCACGACTGGCAGAGCCCGGTGATGCGGCACCTGGTCGTCGAGATGGCGAGCCGGCACAAGCTGGTGAACTACGACTGTCGAGGCGTCGGGATGTCGGAACGCGATGTGACCGACATGTCCTTCGATGCCTGGGTCCACGACCTCGAGGCGGTCGCCGACGCGGCCGGGCTGAAGCGCTTTGCGCTGTGGGGCATCTCGGGCGCGCCGGCGGTGGCGATCGCGTACGCCGTGCGTCACCCGGAGCGCGTCAGCCATCTCGTCCTTTGTGGCGGCTTCTGTCGGGGACGGCTGCGGCGCGACGCGTCAGCGGCGACGGTCGAGAAGGCGCGCGTGATGCTGGAGCTGATCGAGCAGGGCTGGGGCACCGAAGAGCCGGCGTTCCGCCAGGTCTTCACCTCGCTGATGGTCCCGGGCGGGACGGCAGAGCAATGGCGCTGGTTCACGGACATGATGCGCAGGGCGACCTCGCCGCAAACCGCGCTGCGCATGCTGCGGTTGTGGCAGACGATCGATGTGAGCGACCTCGCCCGGCAGGTGCGCTGCCCGACGCTGGTGCTGCACGCACGGCGCGACGCGATCGTGCCGTACGAGGAAGGCAAGTTGATGGCGTCGCTGATCCCGGACGCCGAGTTCGTCACCCTGGATAGCGCGAACCATGTGATCCTCGAAGACGAGCCGGCCTGGCCGCATTTGCTGGCCGAGCTGCGCCGCTTTCTTCCCGCGTCGGAGACGGCCGAGGACGCCGACCCGCGTGCCGGATTTGGCGATCTGACCGAACGCGAGCGTGAGGTGCTCGAACTGATCGCGCAAGGGCTCGGCAACGACGACATCGCGCAGCGACTCGCGATCAGCCCGAAGACGGTGCGCAACCACATAACGAACATCTTCGGCAAGCTTGCCGCGACGACGCGCGCGCAGGCAATCGTGCGCGCGCGCGAGGCCGGCTTCGGCACGCGCTACGCGACGCAGTAGGACCCCGGCCCCGCACCGATGCGCGGTGCATGGGGCGATCGCCTCATGACGCGAGCGCGGATCCGCGCTGCAATGGCGCCGCCGGCAAAGGTGCCGGATCGGAGGTCGTCATGAAACCGCATCGCAGCGCCAAGCTCCGCTCTGCGCGGAGCGGTCTCGCTAAACGCTATTGCTGCTGGCCGTCTGTGCGCAGACGGCCGGCGCGCCGGCCGCGCAAGCGATGGATCGAGCCCGCGTCGAGCCGGGTATCGAACTGGAGTACAGGGTGCGAGGCACCGGGGAGGCGGTGGTGCTGGTGCACGCCGGCCTGTTCGCGGACTGGTTCCGGCCCTTGCTGGAAGAGCCCGCGCTCGCCGCTCGCTATCGTGTGCTGAGTTTTCACCGCGTCGGCTATGCGGGTAGCAGCCGCGTGGCGGGGCCGGTCGGCATCGCGCGGCAGGCGGCGCATGTGCGCGCGTTGATGCGTTACCTCGGCATCGACCGGGCCCATATCGTCGGCCACTCATCTGGAGGCAACATCGCGTTGCAGCTCGCGCTCGACGCTCCCGAGCAGGTGCACTCGTTGTCGATCCTCGAGCCGGCGTTGCCGGTAGGGGGCGGCTCCGAGCGCCTGCTTGCGACGCGACAGGCAGCGATGGCGCCGATCATCGAACAGTTCCGCGCCGGCAACAAGGCTGCGGCCGTCGATGGCTTCATGCGCATGGTGTCGGGACCGGCGTACCGCGCGCCGTTCGAGCAGGCGCTGCCCGGCGCCTTCGATCGAGGCGTGGCCGACGCCGACACGTTCTTCGGCCAGGAACTGCCGGCCATCCAGCAGTGGCAGCTCACGCGCGAGGATGCGGGCCGCATCACGCAACCGGTGCTCGCCGTCGTCGGCGAGAAGAGCCTTGAGGTGTCGCCAATCTGGAACGAGCGCCAGCAGCTGCTGCTGGGCTGGCTGCCGAACGTCGAGGGTTTCGTGCTCCCAGGAACGACGCATCTGTTGCACGTGCAGAACCCGCGCGGAATGGCGGAAGCGTTGGCTTCCTTCTTCGCGCGACACCCGATGGTCGGTGCGCGCTGATTGGACTCGCGGCGCGGGGCGACGATGGGCGCAACCGGCCTCCGCGGCACCGCTTCAGCCGCCCTTCATCGGCCGATGGTTCAAGCCCTCGACGTCCTCATGCACCTGGCAGAGCGCAAAGCTGACGGTGCGATCCCCGGGGCGGATCGGAGATTAGATCGCCGCCCCAGGGCCGCGTAGACGCGTCAGGCTGGCAGCGGGCGACTCGTCGACGGTCTTCGGCTGACCCCCGCTAGGCGTCCTCGTCGAAGTCCCACTTCTGGCCGCGCGCCATTTCCTCGACCAAGACGGCGCCGCGGTAGCCGTCCAGTCGGATCATCAGCGAGGCGAACGCCCGGTAGTCAACCGAGCAGATGGTCCCGTACCGCCTCGACTTTTCAGCGGACGCGATCCACACGCGCCGCCCGAGCCACGATTGCTTCTCCCTGCGTTCCACCTTCTCAGCTCCAAAACGAACGCCGCGCTAGTCTACCGGCGCTCCGCGAGCGGCTCAGTGATCTCTTTCATGAACTGCGGGAGGTTCTCGTGGACTCTGTTGCGTGCATCGAAAGAGCATCGCGGCGAGAGGCAGCGTAAGGACGGAGCGGCGGGGCGTGTGGAAGGAGCCAGGATCACAGCACCCCGCGCAAGCAGCGATCGGCTATTGTTCCCCTCGAGCTATGCCGCTAGTGGAACCCGTGCCTGGTCTCGAACTCGTGGCGAATGGTCCGAACCTCACCGGCCTGGACCGTTGCGTAGGTGACATACGCAGGCTCCGAAGCGTTGCGTACTTCGACGAGATGCCTTCCGGGCGATAGGTCGAGCGTGGTGATCGGCGGCGTTGTTCCGCGGAGTTTGCCGTCGATGTAGATCGCTCCCCAGGGGGACACAGCGATACTGAGCGTGGCGGTCTTGCGTGGCGGTTCGCCGTTCGTCCTCGCGCGCGGTTGCTTGGCGCGCGCTTTTTTTGGGCGCGGTGTGATCTTCGCTGCGGGCGGTGTAACGCGCGCTGCCACGGATGGGCCGCTTTCCAGCGGCGCACTGTAGACATTCGCGACCGCTGGTGTCGCCGACTCCCGTGCTGGCGCTGGCTTCCTTGGACCGTCGTTCGACGTCGACGGCGGGCCGCTCGCAAGTGACCGCGCGGGGGCGATTGCGGCCGCCGACCCGGTATTGGTCGCCAAGACCTGCGCCTCGGGAAAGCCCGGGGAGTCCGACCACAAACCGCTGAGTACCGTGCCCGCCGCAAGAGTAACCGCAACCACAATGTTCGCTAATCGCCACCGCTCCCACGTCTCTGCGCTGGATCGGCGAGTCGGTCCTCGCGGCTCATGGCGATTGCCGGATGTGCGGGCGCCGGCCGTTAGCGGCGTGTCCATGGTCACGGCACGGAGTTCGGCAAGATAGGCAGTTGCTGCCGCCTCCCCGCCGAGCCCCTGCTCCAAGCGCGTCAGTCCCAGACCCGACAGTGTTTTCTCCGTCACAAAAGCGGGCCGATGGTCTTCGCCAACTGGGAGCCTTGATCCGGCAGCAGCGGCTTGACCATGCAGTCTTTCGGCATCCTGGAGAGCATCATCATACAAAGCGTCCAGGCGGCTGCAGAAGGAGCGGGTAGGTGGGTCACGGCGGCACCAGTTCACATCCTGCCACAATCGCTCGTGTCGATGCCCCAGCCTGCTCGAGTGCATCGTCGATCATGAGCGCGAACCGGGTTTGCACCTGGCCGGGTGCGCTGAGGAGGCGCGGCGGCCGGGAAAGGTGCCCGAGCTTCCTTGTTCGACGGTTCGGTGACAACGATCAAGCAGGGTTCCGATCCGCCTCGGACGGCGCTTGGATTCGCGATGCCTCGCAAGCGAGCCGCTGGCTCGTACCCACCTGGCGGCGGCCGGCGACCCCGCATGTGAAGTCCTGCTCAAAGATCGCGCGATAACTCCTGATCCAGATTGCTAATTCTTCCTCGCCCTCGGTACCATGCTCGATCGACGGCACAGGCCCTGCTTGCCCGGGCTAAAACCGCTCAAGGAGAGCATCCAGATGGAACAAGGCTCAGAAGAGCGGGGAGAGGACAGCCGCCGCCGCCGAGGCCGCCAGACGAAGGTGCGCTGAAATACCCAGAGCATGAAGAGCTCGTACGCGAATTTCTGCAATCCCACCAGCACGCGTGCGGTGGTCGTCCTCAATCCTGGTGTGAGCCACAACTGCAAGCGTAGGCCGCAAGGACATGGAGATCGAACCGCTAAAGCGAGCTGAAGCAATAGCGCCGTAGCGGCCCGTCGCCGCGTAATCAATTTCCCCTGATGTCCGCTGCTTTCGGCTCCTCCGGCCCCGGCCCCGGGACGATCGGCGGCCCCCAGGCGCCGGCGGCGGGCCAGCACGACTCCTCCCACTGGGCGGTCCTCGCGAGCGCGACCGGCTCCCGCGAGTACTGCCAGAGCTGGCTCGCCATCCAGTGCCGCCTCATTCCCGCTGTCGCCGGCGGCGTGGTGTTGCTCCGCGTCGAAGGAGTTGAGGGGTATAGCGCCGTCGCGGTGTGGCCGGACGTTCGCCGCGACATGACGTACCTGGTACCGACGGCGCAGCAGGCGCTGGTCGAGCGGCGCGGGGTCGTCGCGCCGAACAAGGCGGCGAAGGAGGGGGCGCCGGGGGGCGTCTTCATCGGCTACCCGATCGAGTCAGTCGGGCAGCTGCATGGGGTCATCGTGCTCGACATGTCGGCGCGGTCCGACGCGGAGCTGCAAGCGGCGCTCCGGCAGCTGCACTGGGGCGCCGCCGGGCTCGAGCTGATGTTCTGCCAGCAGGAAGTATCGCGGATCAGCGATAGGCGCGACAAGCTTCAGACGGTCCTCGAGGTCGTGGCCTCCGCTGCGGCGCACGACCGCTTCGTCGCCGCGGGCACCGCGCTCGCCACCGATCTCGCCACCCGCCTCGCCTGCGACCGAGTGAGCGTCGGCTTCATCCATCGCCGCCAGGTGCGGATCGACGCGGTCTCGCACAGCGCGCAGTTCAGAGAGCGGACAAACCTGATGCGCGGCATCGCGGCTGCGATGGACGAGGCGATCGACCAGAACGCGACGGTCGCAGTGCCGCCGCGCCCCGGAACCTCGCCGCTGGTGCGGCGTGCCCACGATGCCCTGGTCGACGAGCACGGGGCAGGGGCCTGCTGCACGGTGATCCTGAGCTCGCACGGTAGGCCAGCCGGCGCGATCGCGCTCGAGCGCGTCGCGAATCGTCCGTTCGACGCCGCGACGATCGAGCTGTGCGAGGCGGTCGCCGCGCTCGCCGGTCCGATGCTGGAAGTGCACCGCCGCGAGGATCGCTGGTTCGGCGCGCGGTTCCTTGACTGGTGGCGCAAGAAGCTGGCGCAGCTCTTCGGTCCGCGGCACGCCGCGCTGAAGCTCGGCGCGATCTGCGCGGGGTTGCTGCTGGCGTTCATGCTGTTTGCGAAGGGCGATTTCCGCGTCTCCGCCGGCAGTCTGCTCGAGCCGCAGCTGCAGCTCGCAGCGACCGCACCGTTCAACGGCTACATCAAGGAGGCGCCGGTTCGAGCCGGCGACCTGGTGAAGCAGGGCATGTTGCTCGCCCGCCTCGACGATCGCGACCTGAGAATCGAGCGGTTGAAATGGCTGAGCCAGCAAGAGGAGCTGTCGAAGGGGGTCCGTTCGGCATTTGCCGAGCGCAACTTCGCGCAGGTGCAGATCGTGACCGCGCAGCTCGAGCAGGCGCGCGCACAGGTGGCCCGGGTCGAGGAGCAGCTCGGCCGCACGATGATTGCCGCGCCGTTCGACGGGATCGTCATCTCGGGCGATCTCAGCCAGAGCCTCGGCGCGCCGGTGGAGCGCGGCACGATCCTCTTCGAGGTGGCGCCGCTGAGCGAGTTCCGCCTGGTGCTCAAGGTGGATGAAGGCGACATCGCCTACGTCGAGACCGGCCAGCGCGGCACGCTCCTGATGTCGGCGTTCCCGAACGATCCGATCGGATTCGAGGTCACGAAAGTGACGCCGGTCTCGACCCCGCGCGAAGGCAAGAATTTCTTCCGCGTCGAGGCGAAGCTCGACCGCACCGATCCGCGAATGCGCCCGAACATGGAAGGCGTCGGGAAGGTCGGGATCGAGCGGCGTTCGTATGTCTGGATCTGGACGCGCCACGCGGTCGACTCGCTGCGGCTGATTCTCTGGTCCTGGCTGCCTTGAGCCGATGACGCAGCTCTTCAGCCCGTCCTGGTACCGGGTCGCGAAGCTGACGCCGCTGCTACGCAACCACGCGCAGATCCACCGCCACCAGTACCGGGGCGAGACCTGGTACGTGCTCCAGGATCTCGCCTCCGAGCGCTTCCACCGGTTCTCGCTTCCCGCGTACTTCGTGATCGGATTGATGGACGGCAAGAACACGGTCCAGGCCATCTGGGACCGCGCGCTCGCGCAGCTCGGCGACGGCGCCGTGACGCAGGACGAGGTGATCCAGCTGCTCGGCCAGCTGCACGCCGCCGACGTCCTCCAGTGCGACGTCCCGCCCGACACCGCCGAGCTCTTCCGCCGCCGCGAGAAGCAGGAGCGGCAAGTCCTGCTCAAGAAGGTCTTCAGCATCTTTGCCTGGCAAATCCCGCTGTTCGACCCCGAACGGTTGCTCGAGCGGTTGATGCCGTTCGCGCGCCCCTTCTTCGGCCCCGCCGGTTTCGCCCTCTGGTGCGTCGTCGTCGGGCTGGGTGCGCTGGCGGCCGTCACGCACTGGCGGGAGCTCAGCCAGGACGTGCTCGACCGGGTGCTCCTGCCAGGGAACCTGCTGATGATGTGGCTCGTGTTCCCGGTGTTGAAGCTCTTCCACGAGTTCGGACACGCGTGCGCGGTGAAATCGCGCGGGGGCGAAGTGCACGAGATGGGCGTCATGGTCCTCGTGCTCACGCCGGTGCCGTATGTCGACGCATCCTCCGCGTGGGCGCTTCGCAGCAAGTGGCAGCGGTTCGCAGTCGGCGGGGCGGGGATGATGGTCGAGCTCTTCATCGCTTCGATCGCGCTCTTCCTGTGGCTCGCGGTCGAGCCGGGGATGTTCCGCGCGCTGCTCTACAACATACTGCTCATCGCCGGCATCTCCACGGTGCTATTCAACGCGAACCCGCTGCTGCGGTTCGACGGCTACTACATGCTGATGGACTGGCTGGAGATCCCCAATCTCCGCACCCGTAGCAGCCGGTATTTCGTGTACCTCTGCGAGAAGTACCTCTTCAAGCGACCCGAGGCCGAGCCGCCGGTCTCGACCCCGGGCGAGCGGGCGTGGTTCGTCGCTTTCGGGGTGAGCTCGTTCTTCTACCGCATGCTGGTGATCATCGCGATCCTGATCCTCCTCGGCGAGCAGTCGCTGCTCCTCGGGATGATCTTCGCCGGGTGCGCCTCGTTCGCATGGCTGCTCGCCCCCGCCGCCAAGATCGTGAACTATCTTTGCAACAGCCCGTCGCTCCGCCGGGTGCGTGGCCGGGCGATCGCCGCGAGTGCGCTCGTCACGCTGGGCCTGCTGGTGCTGAGCTTCGGTGTGCCGATCCCGCTCCGGACCAGCGCGCAGGGCGTCGTGTGGCTACCCGAGGAGGGCTTCGCGCGCGCCGGCGCGGACGGCTTCGTGGTTCGCCTCGGGGCGACGTCCGGCGCCTGGGTGAAGCAGGGCGACCTCCTCATCGAGACCAGCGATCTCGAGCTCCTGGCCGAGGTGAAGGTGCTCGAGGCGCGCGTGCAGGAGCTGGAGGCCCGCCACCGCGAGCAGATCGTCGGCGACCGCGTGAAGGCCGAGATGATCGCCGAGGAGCGCAAGTTCGCGCTCCAGAACCTCGAGCGCGCGCGCGAGCGGGCCGCAGAGCTCGTGATCAAGGCCAAGACGGAGGGGGAGTTCGTGCTGCCGCGTGCGCCCGACATGCCGGGCCGCCACGTCAAGAAGGGCGAACTGCTCGCCCACGTCGTCAACCTCGACGCGACCATCGTTCGGGCGATCGTTTCGCAGCAGGACATCGACCTCGTCCGCAATCTGACGCGCCGGGTGGAAGTGCGTCTCGCGGAGCGCATTGCGCATCCCGTGAAGGCATCGATCAAGCGCATCGTGCCCTCCGCGAGCGACCAGCTGCCGAGCGCTGCGCTCGGCACCCGGGGCGGCGGAATCGCTGCGGTCGATCCCGGCGACAAGGAAGGCCGCAGGACGGTGCAGAAGTGGTTCCTGGTCGATGTCGAGCTGCCGGTGGAGGATCGACGGTTGCACATCGGCGGTCGCGCCTACCTGCGGTTCGACCATGGCTGGGAGCCGCTTGGCCTGCAGTGGTATCGCCGCGCCCGGCAGGTCTTCCTCTCGCGCCTCAATGTCTGAGCTTGCGCTGCCGCCGCTCGCCTCGACGGCAGCCTACCCGGAGCAGGCGTGTGAGCGGCCCGGGATCGTCGACAGGATCGCGGACGGACTCCTTGCGCCGGTCGCACGGCGCGTGCAGGGGCGCAAGGCGCTCGATCCTGCGATCGTCGAGGGCGTGCGCGAGCATGCGAAGCAAGCGGAGAAGCTCACCGACGCCGGCATCAAGAAAGCCGCAGGCGAGCTGCGGCTCATGCTCCGGCGCGATGGGTTCACCGTTGCGGGCGCGGCGCAAAGCTTCGCCTTGATTCGGGAGGTCTCCGGCCGTACCGTCGGGATGCGTCATTTCGACTCGCAGATCCGGGGCGGCTGGGTCATCCTGAACGGGATGATCGCGGAGATGGAGACGGGAGAGGGAAAAACGCTCACCGCGACGCTGCCCGCCTGCACGGCGGCGATGGCAGGGCTCCCGGTCCACGTCATCACCGTGAACGACTATCTCACTGCCCGCGACGCCGAATGGATGGCGCCGGTCTACAGGATGCTCGGCCTGTCCGTCGGTGTCGTGGTGAACGGCAAGGAGCCGCACGCGCGGCGCGCGGCCTACGGTTGCGACGTCACCTACTGTACCAACAAAGAACTGACCTTCGACTACCTGCGCGACCGCATTGCGCTCGGCTCGCATGTGAACCGTATCCAGCTCTCGATCGAGCGGGTCGCCGGCATCGAGAGCAGGGCGAGCCGGCTCGTCCTGCGCGGGCTCTTCTTCGCTATCGTCGACGAGGCCGACAGCGTGCTCGTTGACGAGGCGCGCACCCCGCTCATCATCTCCGGCCGGTCCGACCAGACGCCGGAGCAGGAGATGTACGCGACCGCGCTCGCGATGGTGGCGAACCTAGTGGACGGTGAGGATTTCGTGATCGAGGGCGTCGAACGCCACTGCCGGCTGACGACCAAGGGGAAGCGGGCTCTCGCCGCCGCGGCCGACACGCTGCCGGGCATCTTCCGCGGCGCGCGCCGGCGGGAGGAACTCGCCACGCAGGCGTTAGTCGCGACGCACGTCTTCAAGCGCGACGCGCATTACCTCGTTCGGGGCAAGAAGGTGCAGATCATCGACGAATCCACGGGCCGGATCCTGCCCGACCGGTCGTGGGAGCAGGGGCTGCACCAGATGGTCGAGGCGAAGGAGGGATGCCCGCTGACGAGCCAGCAGACCTCGGTCGCGCGCATGACCTATCAGCGCTTCTTCCGCCGCTACCTGCGGCTTGCCGGGATGACCGGGACCGCGCGCGAGATCGCGCCAGAGCTGTGGTCGGTCTACGGGCTGCCGGTTGTCAAAGTGCCGACCAACCGACCGATCAGGCGACGCGACCTCGGCACGGTCGTGTACGCGACGAGGGTCGAGAAGTGGCAGGGGGTCGTAAAGCGCCTGCGTGAGCTCAACAAGACAGGGCGTCCGGTGCTCGTGGGCACGCGTTCCGTCGGCGCTTCGGAAGAGCTGAGCCGCCTGCTCACCGCCGCCGGGCTCAAGCACCAGCTGCTAAACGCGCGCCAGGACAAGGAAGAGGCGGAGATCATCGCCCGGGCCGGACGGATCGGCGGCATCACTGTGGCCACGAACATGGCTGGCCGCGGCACGGACATCCGCCTGCAAGAGGGCGTGGATGCGCTGGGAGGTCTGCATGTGATCGCGACCGAGTTGCACGAGTCGCGGCGGATCGACCGGCAGCTCTTCGGCCGTTGCGGCCGGCAGGGCGATCCGGGCTGCTTCGAGGCGATCCTCTCGCTCGAGGACGAGCTGAGCCGCGTCTATCTCAGGGGATTGCCAGACGCGCTCGCGCAATGGCTGGTCGGGGACGGCCGCGGTTTCTCGCAGGCGCTGTCGCGGAAGCTTGTGCGCTACGCCCAGATCCGCGCCGAGGCGAGCCACGCGGCAATCCGGCGCGAACTGCTCGCGATGGATGAGCAGCTTGGCGACCTGCTCGCGTTCTCAGGGAGGGAGGACTAGGCCGGGGAGGGCGCAATCCCTCAGGGACAGCTTGTATGCCGCGCTGTCCATCGGATCACTTCAGGAACCTGACCCGGCATTTCGCGCCGGCGGGGACGGTCTGCTTCTCGTTCGGCAGCTCGAGCCGGACGCCGAAAGTACCGCTTGCGGCGTTGATCACCCGGTCGACCACGCGCACGCGGGCAACCAGCTTCTGCGGCGGCGTTTCGGGGGAGATCTCCGCGCGGTCGCCTTGCTGCACCGAGCCGTACAGATTCGCCGGGAGGATCACTTCGACGTTCAGCGGATCAATCTCCGCCACCTTGAGGATCGGGTCCTTGACGTTCGTGGTCGCAAACTCGCCGGCCTTGAGGTAGCGGTCGACAACCACGCCGCTCACCGGGCTGCGGATCGTGCGCATGCCGAGCACCTCCGCGGCCCGCTGGAGCTCCAGCTCGGCCAGGCGCTGGTTCTCGCGCGCGACCTTGAGCTCGGATTCGGCGAGCGCCTTCTCGGTGCGCGCCTCGTCGACCGCGTTCCCCGAGATGAAGTTCTGGCGGGCCAGTTCCTCGGCGCGTTTCTCCTTCTTTGCCGCGAGATCGACCTTCGCCTCCGCCGACTTCACCGCACCGGTGGCTTCGGCCCGCTGCTTGGCGACGGCGACGGCGGCGCGCTCGGGCCCGGATTCGAGCGTGACGAGCACCTGGCCCTTCTTCACGCCGTCGCCCCGCTCGGCGTGGACCCGTTCGATCAGTCCCTCGACCGGGCTGCGAATATCGACAGTCTGGCGCGCCTCGATGATGCAATCGAATTCTTGCGCCGACGCGGGCAGGGCGCCGGCAAGTGCAGCGACGACGGCGAGAGTGGAGAGAGTGGAAAGGGCGCGCTTCATCGGCAAGCGGTCGAAAAAGGCCTCGGATTCTCACCGGGGGGTCAATGCGCTGTAAAGGTCGAAACCGACCTTTTCCTGGCAATGTGCTGCTCCCACGTAGAATCAGGTCTGGACACGACTCCCCATGATCGTCTACGAGCTGATCTGCGCAGAAGAACACCGGTTCGAGGGCTGGTTCGCCTCGGCTGAGGCATTCGATCACCAGCGGCTCTCCGGGCTGCTCGTGTGCCCGGTGTGCTCCTCCGTGTCGGTGGAGAAGCTGCCCTCGGCCCGGATCCGGCGCGGAACGCAGCCCGCACCGCAGGCGCCGGCTGCAGCGGCTCCCGTCCCGGCGCAGCCCGCCGGCGCGCAACCGACGACGACGCTGGCAGCGTTGATCGATCACGTCCTGCAGAGCACCGAGGACGTCGGTCCGAGGTTTCCCGAAGAGGCTCGCAGGATCCATTACCGCGAGGTGTCACGCCGCGGGATCCGGGGAACGGCGAGCCGTGAGGATGCGGAGGCGCTCGCCGCGGAAGGTATTCAGGTGCTGCTGCTGCCAATTCCGCCGGTCGACGAATGGCACTGAACCCTATTTCGTCAGCAGGCATAAGCGCCTGAATGTGCATTATGTAAAGTTGACGATCCCCGAGCTTCTAGCCGATCGCTGGCCTACTCCTTCGCTCCGGCCTGCCTCAGGAGCTGCGCGATGTCGGTATTTCCGGCCTTCACCGCCCACTGAAGTGCCGTAGCGCCGGCGTCGTTCTTGAGGTTCGGATCGGCGGCCTGCAAGAGCAGCAACTTCACGACGTCAGTGTGGCCGTTTCGCACCGCGCCCATGAGCGGAGTGATCCCGTTGGGCGTCCGGGCGTCGATCTCCGCCTTGTTGTCCAGGAGGTACTTGCAGATCGCCGTCTGCCCTTGGAACGCGGCGTAATGAAGGGCCGTCCAGCCGCTACTGTTGATCTCCGCCCCCCGCGTGTGCAGAAGCCTGACCGCTTCAAGGTTGCCTTTGAAGGCCGCGAGCATCAGCGCGGTCTCGCCGACCGAATTCCGCTGATTGACTCTTGCCTTCCGGTCGAGCAGCAGCCGTATCATGTCCACGTGCCCTTCCCGGGCCGCCTCCATCAGGACCGAGTACCCCTCCTTGCTGGTCGAGTTCGGATCCAGCCCCTGGTCGAGGAAGCTCCGCACCTCCGTTACGTCGTTTGCCTTGACTGCGTTGAACAAGTCATCGAGCGACGGCGCCGCGGCGCTGGAGGTTGCGAACAATAGAAGCGTATAAATCAGACTGATATATCTCATATTTCAACAATAGCCTCAGCTCTGGCAGCCGTGAACAGCCGAAAGAAATTGCTCGTAGTCGCGTGTGCCAGCGCCTCCGAGCTCAGTCCCCGGAGCATCGCGATCGCCTCGGCCACGTGCCGGACGTAGGCCGGCTCGTTGACTTTGCCCCGATGCGGCACCGGGGCGAGATAGGGCGAGTCGGTCTCGACCAGAATCCGATCGAGGGGCAGCGCCTTTGCCACGTCCCTGAGGCTGTCCGCGCTCTTGAAGGTCACGATCCCTGAGAACGAGACATGGAAGCCGATGTCAACCGCCGCGCGTGCGACGTCGAGCGTCTCGGTGAAGCAGTGCATCACGCCGCCGATCTCGCCCGCCCGCTCCTCGCGCATGATCCTCAGCGTGTCCTCCGCGGATGACCGCGTGTGGACGACGAGCGGCTTGCCACACGCCCGCGCCGCACGGATATGGGTACGGAACCGCTGCCGTTGCCATTCGAGGTCACCCTTCAGCCGATAGTAGTCGAGGCCGGTTTCCCCGACGGCAACGATCTTCGGATGATCGGCGAGCCGAACCAGGTCGTCGGCGCGGACTTCGTTTTCGTCCGGATAGTCGGGATGGACACCGACGGTGGCAAACAGGTTCGGATGCGCCTCGGCAAGTGCAAGTACCCGCGGAAAGTCGGCCAGGGTGACGCTGATGCAGAGCGCGTGCGACACCCCTGCCGCCGCCATGTTCTCGAGTACCTCGGGAATGCGATCGCGGAAGTCGTCGAAATCGAGGTGGCAATGCGAGTCGACCAGCCGCATCTTCCAGCGCGTCAGTAAGTATGGGTCGACCGGGTCGACTGCAACACCACCCCGAGGATCGATTCGATCCGGCGCCTCGCAGCGTATCCGCTTTCGTCCTCGGAGAACTGGACACCGATCCCCTGCGCCTTGTTGCCCTGGCAGTTTGGCGGAGTGACCCAGACCACCTGGCCGGCCACCGGCAGCTTGTTCGGGTCGTCCATGAGCGTGAGCAGCATGAAAACCTCGTCGCCGAGGCGGTACGGGCGAGTCGTCGGGATGAAAATCCCGCCGCGCTTCAGATGCGGGATATATGCCGCATAGAGCGCCGACTTCTGCGAGATCGTGAGCGACATGACGCTTGGACGGATGCCGCCTTTGTTGGGATCCTCAGCCACCTCGGGCCTCCCAGAGTTGGGCATAGCGTAGGAACACGTCTTCCAGGACGAGCCGCGGGTTGAGCGGGTGCTGAGACACCGCCGCCGCGCCCGCAAGCGACCGCTCGAATCTTAGCAGCCGGTCCAGGGCGAGCGAACCGGCAAGCCGCTGCAATGCGGTCGCTTGCCGCAGGTGGTAGCGCACCGTGCCCCCGGTGCGTGCGAGAGCCATGTCGACTGCCCACTTCTGCATCCACACGATCACCCGCGCCGGGGGCACGCCCTGGCAGGCGTCGGCGAGCTCGAGCGCATCGCGGCTGCCGCTGGCGAGACGGCCGGCGATCAGGGCATCGCGCGCAGTCCGTTCCTCGCCGTCCTCGAGGGCGGCAAGCGGGGCGCGGGCCGAGTAGGCAAGCGCGGCCTCTGCGTCCGTAACCCCGCGCGCGCGGAGCCAGGGAACCGCGGCTTCCGGGCTCGCCGGAGCGATGCCGATCTTCTGGCAGCGGCTCCGGACGGTGGGAAGCAGCCGGTCCGGGGTGCTCGAAACGAGCAGGAACAGGGTGCGCGGAGGCGGCTCCTCGAGGCTCTTCAGCAGCGCATTGGCAGTAGCGCCATTCATCGCTTCAGCCGGGCGCACGACCACGACCCGGATACCACCGCGGTGAGTGCCGATGGCGAGGAAGCCCTGGAGGTCGCGCACCTGATCGATCCGGATCTGGCGGCTCGCGGTTTCGCCCTCTCGCTTGCGCCCTTCGCCCTCCGGTTCGCGCGACTCGGACAGCGCTTCCGGTTCGAGGACGCGGAAATCGGGATGATTGCCCTGCTCGAACCAAAGACAGGCCGGGCACTCGCCGCAAGGAAAGTCCCCGGCAGCTGGCCCCTCGCACAGGAGACGCTTCGCAAACAGCCGTGCGAGGACGGTCTTCCCCAGCCCGGGACGCCCATGGAGCAGCAGGGCGTCCGGCAGGCTCGCCCGCCGGCTCCGGAGCTCACCCCAGGACTGTTCAAGCCACGGAAAAAGCTCTTGAGTCATAGCGTTGAGACGATACTCTCGAGTTCTTTTCTAACTTCGGCCAGGCTCCTGGAGGCATCGATCATCCGAAAGCGCCTGGGAAACTGCCGGGCGCGCTCAAGGTAGACCGCCCGAACACGCTCGTGAAACCCGGTGTCCTCGCGTTCAAAGCGGTCGTAGACCGCCTGGGCGGCCTTCAGCCGCGCCTGCCCGACACTCACCGGGACGTCAAAGAACAGCGTTAGGTCGGGCTGGAGGCCTTCCTGCACCCATTCCTCAAGCGTCCGGAGCTTCGACTCCGAGAGACCCCGGCCGCCGCCCTGATAGGCGAATGTCGCGTCGGTGAACCGGTCGCAGACCACCCAGCTGCCGCGGTCCAGGGCCGGGCGAATGACCCGCGCGAGATGTTCCTGGCGGGACGCAAAGACGAGCAGGGTCTCCGTGCCGACGTCCAACGGGTCGTACAGCAGCAGGTCGCGGAGCTTCTCGCCGGCCGGTGTCCCGCCCGGCTCGCGCGTCACGAGCACCTCGCGCCCCGGCCGCCGCAGACGCTCGGCGAGCCAGCCGACGTGACTGCTCTTGCCGGCGCCGTCGATGCCCTCGAGCGTGATGAACGTTCCGCGCACCGCTGCGCCCTCAGGGGCGCCCTCCCCGCTGATATTTCGTCACCGCCCGATTGTGCTCCTCGAGCGTGCGCGAGAACTCGCTCGATCCGTCGCCGCGCGCGACGAAATAGAGGGCATCGCTCGCGGCCGGATTGGTTGCGGCTGCGATGGAAGCGAGCCCCGGCAATGCAATGGGCGTGGGCGGCAGCCCCTCGCGCGTGTAGGTGTTGTACGGCGTATCGGCGAGCAGATCGCGCTTCCGCAGGTTGCCGTCGAACTTCTCGCCGAGGCCGTAGATCACCGTCGGGTCTGCCTGGAGCTTCATGCCGCCCCGCAGCCGGTTGACGAACACGGCCGCGACCATGGTCCGGTCGTTGCCCCGCCCGGTCTCCTTCTCGACGATCGACGCGAGGATCAATGCTTCGTAGGGGGTAGCGAACGGCAGGTCCGGACGGCGATCGGCCCACGCCGCGTCGAGCCGTTTCGTCAGCGCGCGATGCGCCGTGCGGAGAAGCTCGAGATCGCCCGTCCCGCGCGCGAAACGGTAGGTATCGGGGAAAAAGAGCCCTTCCGGATGCGCCTCGTTGACGCCCAGGCGCTGCAGGACGGCGGCGTCAGGCAGGCCCTTCGTCTCGTGGCGGACGTGCGGGTGAGCATCGAGCGCCTCCCGCAGCTGGCGGAAGGTCCAGCCCTCGATGAACTTGATCTCCACGAGCGAGAACTCGCCCCGCACGAGCTTGCCGAGCAGATCGAGTGGCGTCGCGCCGGCAGTGATTTCATAGGTGCCGGCCTTGATACCGTCCGGTTTGATGGCCGCCCGCGCGATCGCCTCGAAAACGAGCGGCGGCATGTCGACGCCGGCGCGCGCGATAAGCCGCGACGCGGCGCGGAGCGAGCTGCCCGGCGGGACCGTGAACTCGACCACCGGCGCGGCGAGGCGCAACGGCTCGTGCGCGAACCACCAGAGCCAGCCGGCACTGGCAAGAATCGCAAGAAATGTCAGCAGGAAGAGATACTTGAGCGCCCGGAACATCGCGGTGGCAGGAGCGACCCGGCCGATATAATACCGGGGTCGCGTCGCCCTTCCGCCGCAGCCGCCGTGAACCCCGACTGGTTGTCATTCCTCTTATCCCGCGGCGCAAAGCTCACCGACGGCGTCGTCCAAGACTTCGGGGATGCGGAGAGCGAGCGGGACGCGACCTCCGGCGGAAGTGTGGTCGCGGACCTCTCGCAATATGGCCTGCTCGCGGTCACCGGCGCGGATGCGAAGGGCTTTTCTGCAGGGGCAGCTGACGTGCGACGTCGAAGCGCTCAGCGACGATACCGCCGTCCATGGCGCGTACTGCACTGCAAAGGGGCGCGTGCTCGCAAACTTCCTGCTCTGGCCCGATGCCGGGACCGTCTTGATGCTCATGCCTCGGTCGCTCGTGGCGAGCATACGGAAACGGCTGCAGAGCTTCGTGTTGCGGTCCAAGGTGGCGCTCGACGACCGGAGCGAAGCCTTCGCCCTGTTCGGGCTCGCGGGGCCAGCGGCGCCGACGACCGTCGCGGCATTCGCTGGTGCGGCGCCGGCGGATCATCTACGGATCACGCGCAGCGACGGCGTGATCGTGATCGCGCTCGACACCGACCGCGTTGTCGTCGTGACGCGAGTCGAGCGCGCGTTCGAAACGTGGGACTCCTTCGCGAGCACGCTCAAGCCGGTCGGCGCGCCGTGCTGGGAATGGCTCGATATTGCGAACGGGCTCCCCTGGATCACCGCGGCGACGCAGGATCAGTTCGTGCCGCAGATGGCGAACCTGGACTTGATCGGTGCAGTCAACTTCCGCAAAGGCTGCTATACGGGTCAGGAGATCGTCGCCCGCATGCAGTACCTCGGGAAGCCGAAGCGGCGGCTCTTCCTCGCCCAGGTCGACGTCGAGTCGAGCCCCGCGCCGGGTGAGTCGCTCGTCACCGACGGCGACCAGCCGGCAGGCACGGTGGTAAACGCCGCACCCGCGCCGCAGGGCGGGTTTGACCTCCTCGCGGTCGTGCAGACGGCGAGCGCGGGCGCCGCGACTGTACGCCTCGGTTCATCCGGGGGCCCGGCGCTCAGGTTCCGTCCCCTGCCCTACGCGGTATCGTGAGCCGCAGCTATTACGTCTACTATCGGAGCACGGCAGCCGCATCGGCAGTGCGTGCAGCGGTCGTGCCCATGCAGGTCTCGCTCGCCCTTGCAACCGGCGTGCACGGCCGCCTGCTCCGCCGCGTCGAGGACGATGGGACCTGGATGGAGATCTACGAGGACGTCGCCGATCACGAGCGCTTCGAGCGGGCGCTTGCCGCCGCAGTGGCCAGCGCCCGTCTCGAAGGCCTGCTCGCGCCCGGTGCGGCCCGGCACCTCGAGCGTTTCACCGCGGATTAGACGGCGATGTGCCTCATCCTGTTCGCGCATCGCGCGCATCCTGCCTTCCCGCTCGTCGTGGCAGCCAACCGTGACGAGTGGTTTCGCCGACCTACCGCGCCCGCGGCCTTCTGGCCCGACGCGCCCGGGGTCTTCGGGGGGCGCGATCTTGAGCAGCACGGGACCTGGCTCGGCGTGACGCGGCGCGGCCGGTTCGCGGCGCTGACGAATTTCCGCGATCCCGGACGTCACCGCCCGGACGCGCCCTCGCGCGGCACGCTCGTCAGCGCCTTTTTGCGCTCGCAGCTGGCACCGGGGAAATATCTGGCGGATCTGCGTGGTCAAGCGGCGCGCTACAACGGATTCAGCCTGCTCGCCGGCGACGGCACTTCGCTCAGTTACTTCTCGAATCGCGAAGGCGAGGTGCGGCCCCTCGGGCCAGGCATCTACGGGCTGTCCAACAGCGTGCTCGACGTCCCGTGGCCGAAAGTGCAGTCCGGCAAGAAACGGCTTGCCGCGGCGCTGGACGGTTCCCCGAACGCTGAGGCGTTGCTTGCGATCCTCGACGACACGGAGCTCGCGGCCGACGAGGCGCTCCCGAGCACCGGGGTGGGCCTCGAGTGGGAGCGCAAGCTCTCGTCGCTGCGGATCGTCGCCGATGGTTACGGCACGCGGTCGTCGACCGCACTGCTTGTCGGCGCCGACGGCGAAGTGTCGTTCATCGAGCGCTCCTTCGACGAGGGGGGCAGCGAGGCCGGGGTCGTGCGCGAGCGGTTTAGCCTCCAGACCTAGAGAGGTCCCGCGCCATCACGATGTGCGGGATGTCCGCTTCGATGAACTCTTCGCCGAACGCAACGAAACCGTAGCGGGCGTAGAACGGCACTGCGTGGGTCTGCGCGTTGAGAACGAGGCGTTTCATCCCGCGCTCCGCTGCGTGCTCCACCAGCGCGACGAGCAGGCGACCACCCACGCCCTGCCCTCGCCACTCACGCAGCACCGCCATGCGCCCGATGTGACCGTCCGGCAACAGACGCCCGGTGCCCACGGCCCGCGCTCCCGGCGCGAACGCGAGCGCGTGATCGCAGCGCGGATCCCACTCGTCGAGCTCGATCTCCGCGCGAACGCCCTGTTCGGCGACGAATACTGCCTCGCGGACGCGCACCGCCTCCGGGCGCGCATCGGGCCAGGCGAGGATCCTGATCGAGAACGGGTTCGTCATGCGAAGTTGGCGAGGGAGCGGCCGCTATAATACGGCGCTCTGTGCGCGCGTCGACCGATCGATGCAAAGTCTCTGGCAGGACGCGGAAGCCGCCGGCTTCGAAGGCGATCTCGGCGCGCGCGTGTACACCTCGCGCCTGCTCGGCCGGGACAAGTCGCTAGTGCTACACGGCGGAGGCAATACCTCGGTCAAGATCGCCGAGCGCGACCCGTTCGGCGACGAGCTCCACGTCCTCTACGTCAAAGGCAGCGGCTGGGATCTCGAGTTCATCGAGCCGGCGGGGTTCGCGCCGGTCCGGCTCGACCACGTGCTCAAGCTCGCGCGCCTTGACCGGCTCTCCGATCCCGACATGGTGAACGAGCTGATCACGCACATGCTGCGTGCGTCCGCGCCGCCTCCCTCGATCGAGACGGTTCTACACGGGTGCTTGCCATTCCGGTTCGTCGACCATACTCACGCCGATGCAGTGCTTGCGATCACCAACACTCCGGACGGCGAAGCGCGCATCCGCGAGGTCTACGGCGGGTCGGTGATCGTGATCCCTTATCTCATGCCGGGGTTCGATCTGGCGCAAGTCGTGGCGCGCGAGTTCGCGCGGCAGGCAACATCGGAGACGGTCGGCGTCGTCCTGATGAAGCACGGAATCTTTTCCTTCGCTGACACCGCGCGCGAATCGTACGAGCGCATGATCGATCTCGTGCGGCGGGCCGAGGAGTACCTGGCCCGTCGTTCCGCCTGGAACGTAGTGAAGCCGCCCGCGGCGGCTGCCGCGGAGATCGACGCGGTGGCGCTGGCCGGCCTGCGCCGACGGATTTCGGACGTCGCCGGATTTCCGCTGGTCATGCGCACCCGCACCACCGCGCAGACGCTCGCGTTCGCGCGCCACCCCGCAGTCGCGCGCATCTCGCAGCAGGGGCCGGCCACGCCCGATCATGTGATCCGTACCAAGCGGGTGCCGATGCTGGGTGAGGACGTCGACGGCTTCGTCGAAGCCTATCGAGAGTACTTCGCCCGGCACGAGCCGAACGCAAGAGAGCGCAAGGTCATGATTGACCCGGCGCCGCGGCTGGTGCTCGATCCCCGGTTTGGGCTCGCGAGCCTCGGGCGCACCGCGAAGGACGCGCGGATCGTCGAAGAGCTGTACGAGCACACGATCGCCGTGGTGCTCCGGGCCGAGGCGCTCGAGCGGTACGAGGCACTGCCGGGGCAGGACATCTTCGATGTCGAGTATTGGGATCTCGAGCAGGCCAAGCTGAAGAAGGCCGGCAGACCGCCGCAGTTCGCCGGCGAGGTCGCGTGGGTGACGGGTGCTGCCTCGGGAATCGGCAAGGCGGCCGTCGCGTCGCTGCGGGCACGCGGCGCGGTGGTCGTCGGCCTGGACCTCAACCCGGTGATGGAGACCCTGCACGCGGGCGACGACTATCTCGGCTTGTGCTGCGACGTCACCGACGAACGCGCAATCGCCAGGGCGCTCGAGCAAACGGCGCGCGCCTTCGGCGGGCTCGACATGCTGGTGCTTAACGCGGGGATCTTCGCGGCCACCCGCAGCATCAAGGATCTCGGCACCGACGAGTGGCGCAAGGTGATGGCCGTCAACCTCGACGCAAATCTGCTTCTGATGCGTGCCTGTCATCCGTATCTCCGGCGTGCGCCGCAGGGCGGACGCGTCGTCGTGATCGGGTCGAAGAACGTGCCGGCGCCGGGTCCTGGCGCAGCCGCGTACTCCGCCTCCAAGGCGGCGTTGAACCAGCTCGCGCGGGTCGCGGCGCTGGAGTGGGGCTCCGACGGGATCCGCATCAACACGCTCCATCCGAACGCGGTGTTCGACACCGGGCTCTGGAGTGAAGAGGTGCTCGCCGAACGTGCCCGCCGCTACGGCATGACCGTCGAGCGGTACAAGACGAACAATGTGCTCCGCACCGAGGTCACGAGCCGCGACGTCGCCGAACTCGCGGCCGAGATGTGCGGGCCGCTGTTTGCAAAGACCACCGGCGCGCAACTGCCGGTGGACGGCGGGAACGAGCGGGTGATCTAGGCCGATGGCGCAAGTCGTCGAGACGCTCCGCTGGCGACGCGACCGGCTCGAATTGATCGATCAGCGCGCCCTGCCCCAGCGCGTCGAATACGTCGGCTGCGCGACGGCCGCCGAGGTTGCAGCGGCGATCCGCGAGATGGTCGTGCGTGGCGCCCCGGCGATCGGCTGCGCGGCGGCGTTCGGCGTCGCGCTCGAGGCGACGCGCCCGACGTTCGGTTCGCTTGAGAGTTTCTACCGGGCGATCGAGCACGCGTTCGTCGAACTCGGGGCCAGCCGGCCGACGGCCGTGAACCTCTTCTGGGCGCTCGATCGCATGCGGCGCGCGTTCGACGCTTCCCGGCATCTGCCACCGGAGCAGATCGCCGCCAAGCTCGTCGCAGAGGCGGAGGCGATCCACGCCGAGGATCTCGAAGTGAACCGCTCGATCGGACGCAACGGCGCGGGGCTCGTGCGCGACGGCGCGCGCGTGATGACCCATTGCAACGCCGGCGCCCTCGCCACCGCCGGTCATGGCACGGCGCTCGGCGTCGTGCGCTCGGCGCGCGACGCGGGAAAGAAGGTCTCGGTCGTGGCGACCGAAACGCGGCCTTACCTGCAGGGGGCGCGGCTCACCGCGTGGGAAATGGTGCGGGAAGAGATCCCGGTGACACTCGTGACCGACAACATGGCGGGCCATCTCATGCAGCGGGGAGACGTCGATCTCGTCATCGTGGGCGCCGACCGGATCGCCGCGAACGGCGACGTCGCGAACAAGATCGGCACCTATACGCTCGCGGTGCTCGCTGCGCGTCACCGGATCCCGTTCTACGTGGCCGCGCCGCTGTCGACCATCGACCTCAAGCTCGCCGACGGCAGCACGATACCGATCGAGGAGCGGGGCGCCGCCGAGGTCACCGGCTTCCGCGCCGAGCGCTGGGCGGCGGAGGGCGTCGCGGTCGCAAACCCGGCGTTCGACGTGACGCCGGCCGAGCTGGTGACCGGCCTGGTGACCGAGCGCGGCGTGGTATCGCCGGTGACGCCCGGCGGTATCCGGCGGCTGTTCGAAGGCTGAACGGATGCCGCGCGCTGGCGGCGCGCTCGTCGTCGGCATCGCGTTCGCGCTGACGGGATGCGCCGGACGCCACTTCCAACTTCCAGGATGCGGGGCCCTCTCCCGCGCCGCCGCAGCACCGCCGCGCCGCGTTGCCCTGGCAGGAGCATCGCGGCGTGGATCGGATCGACGCGGATCGGTGCTATGGAGCCGCGGAGATCTCTACCGGCGTCCCGGCCGGCACGAGGTCGAACAGCTCGACGAGGTCGGCGTTCCGCATCCGGATGCAGCCGATCGAGCCCGGTCTGCCCAGCTCCATCGTGTCCGGCGTGCCGTGGATATAGATGTAGCGGCGCATCGTGTCGACCTCCCCCAACCGGTTGAAGCCGACCTCGCAGCCCGACAGCCACAGGATCCGGGTGAGGATCCAGTCGCGGTCCGGATACTGGGCGGCCAGCGCTGGGGTCCAGATCTCCCCGGTGGGTCGCCGGGCGACGAACACCGCGTTGGCGGGCGCACCGGTGCCGATCTTGGCGCGAACGACGTGTCGGCCGCGCGGCGTGCAATGACTCCCCCGGCGTTCGCCGGCGCCGCTGCTGGCGGTCGAGACCGGGTAGGTCCGGAGCGCCCTGCCGTGGTCGTCGGCGAGCGTCAGCGTCTGGTCGGGGATCGAAACCCGGATGCGCGGCACATCGGGCCTCACAGCTCGGTACCGCCCGCGCCGTTCCTTCGCCCGGCGAAGAACCGCTTCAGGAGGGCACTGCACTCCTCGGCCAGCACGCCGCCGGTGACCAGCGTGTGGTGGTTGAGCCGAGGCTCGGCGAAGAGGTCGACCACGCCGCCGCACGCACCGGTCTTCGGGTCGGACGCACCGAACACGAGCCGCCGGATGCGGGCCAGCATGACGGCTCCGGCGCACATGGCGCACGGTTCGAGGGTGACGTACAGATCGCACCCGGGGAGGCGGTAGTTTCCGAGCCTCGCCGCGGCGTCGCGCAGCGCCGAGATTTCGGCGTGCGCGCTCGGGTCGTGCGTGGAGATCGGGGCGTTGAACCCGCGGCCGACGACGATGCCGTCCGCGACGACGACCGCGCCGACCGGCACCTCGTCCCGTCGTCCCGCCTCGCCGGCCGCGGCGAGGGCGGCGCGCATGAGCTGAGCGTCCCCGTCATCCCCTAGACCCACCGGCTCATTCCCGCTCTATGATCAATCCGCAGTGTATAGCTTCGCTTGCCGGGCACGGGTCGAGATCATTTTGCCGCGCCCTCAAGCGCAAGCTCTGCATCCGAGGTCAGATTCCGGAAGGAGGAAACCGCGGCTCGAGGTCGCAGCCCTCGAGACTGTTCCTGATCTTGGCGGCGAGGGCATCGGCGCCGGCGCGATGCACGGCACTCCCGTCGATTCTCGCGAGCGCGGTGGTGGCATCCCAGGCGAGGCGTACTCGTCCTATCTCCTCGGCGGTCGCGGCAGCGAGCGAAAGTTGCTCGGTCGCGGCCTCGTGCTTCCCCGTCGCGGCAAGCGCCTCGCCGCGCCAGCGCCGCGCCTGCGCCGCAAGCTCCTTCAGGCCGGCGGTTTCCGCGTGCGACGAGCAGCTCGGCCGCCAGTGCAAGGCATCCCTCGGCATCGCCGCGCGATCAGCGCCAGCTCGGCGAGGCCTTCGAGGCAGCGCACCATCTGGCTGCGCTCGCAGTTCTCGCGGGCGTAGCGCAAGGTGCCCTCCAGCGCCGGGCCGACGTCGAGATCGCCGAGCCGCATGCTGGCGATGGCGAGATTGGCTTCGATGTGCTGCCGCCAGAACATGATTCGCGCCGTCGCGCGCCAGCGCCAGGCCGCGCTCCGAAGTTTCGACGGCTTTCCCGTTGAGCCCGAGATCGAGCAGGAGATTCGCCGAGGAAATCGTAGGCGATGAACTGATAGCGCGTCTGCTTCAGGCTCTCCAGCCAGCGCAGCGTCCGCGTCATGCCGGTCCAGGCCTCGCCGTAGTCGGCCGATGCAGGCGCGCACGTGGTCGAGCCCGAGCAGGGTCGGCCCCATGTGCCATTGCAGGTCCGCGCGCTGCGCGATCTCGAGCGCCGCCTCGAAATTCGCCTGCGCCTGCGCGTAGTCGCCGAGTCCCATGGAGCCGGTGCAGGCGTACGCGATCATCATCAGGTTCTCGGACTCGTAGCTCTTGTCGCCGATGCCGCGCGCGAGCTCGATGCGAGCGGTTGTAGCAGGCGATCGCCGCCGCGGGCTCGAGGTTCGCGAAGTGCGCCTCGCCGCGGCCGTGGTAGGCCTGCACCGCGACCAGGTCGGCGAGGCCGAGGCGCTCGCAGATCTCGACCGCCTCCTGGTGGTAGGCGATCGCCTGCGCGTTGCGGCCGTCGCTCCACATGACGGTGCCCAAGGTGATACAGCGTGTCGGCCGCATGCCGCTCGTCGTTCATGCGCGCGGCACTCGTCCAGCGCCTCGGTCAGGCAGGCAATCGCCTGCCCGTAGTCGTCGGCGCGCCGATAGGTCATGCCGAGCTGGATCAGCGCGTCGCGCGCCTTCGCGCGATCGCCGCGCGCGCGGGCGGCGTCGATGACGACGCGGATGTCGGCGACTGCGCCTTCGGTCTGCCCGGCCTGCGCGCGCGCCGCGCCGCGCCGCTCGTGCAGGTCGACGAGCGCGCGCGCTCCGTGCCAGCGCTCCGCGGATGCGCTTCGGACGAGCTCGACGGCGCGATCGAACCAGTGCAGCGCGTCGCGCATCGGCGAACAGCTTCTGCGAGCGCTCGCGCCGCGAGGACCATGTGATGCACCGCCTTGTTCCAGACGTGGCCGCGCTCGTAGTGCTCGGCGAGCCGGGCGTCGCGCTCGTGGGGCTCGCCTTCGCCGCGCTGCTCCAGCGTCTCGGCCACCGGCGCGATGCAGCAGCCTGCGCCGCGCGCCGCCGATCTCGCGATAGACCACTTCGCGCACCTTGTCGTGGCTGAAGTCGTAGTACGCCGCCTTCGGCTTCCTCGCGCAGCAGGCGCCGCTTCACCAGGCGTCTCGACCGCGCGCAGCAGCTCGCTCCTCCGGCTCGTGCGTCACGGCGAGCAGGCGTGTCGAAGTCGAAGCGCCGGCCGAGCACCGCGGCGACGTCGAGCGTCGGACGCGTCTCCGCGGGCACGTGCGCGAGCCGCGCGCGCACCGACGGCGCGCAGCGCTTCGGCAGCGGCAGGCTCGCCGGCGCGCGTCGCTCGCGATCTCGCCTTCGCGCAGCGCCTGCAGCATCGACATCAGGAAGAACGCATTGCCGTCGGTTTCGCGGTGCAGCCGCAGCGGCGAGGCTCCGCGTCGCCGAGGCCCGTCGAGCAGCGGCTTCGGCGTCGGCGAGCCGCAAGCCGCGCGAGCGGCATGCGGCGCGCGTGCGGTCTCGCGCCGCAGGCTCTCGACCAGGTCGCGCGAGCCGCTCGTGCTGTCGAGCTCCTCGTCGCGATAGGCGTAGAGCGCGAGCATCGGTCGGCTCGCCGCCTGGCGGGCGAGGTAGTGGAGGAACTGCGCGCTCGCGTCGTCGGCCCACTGGATGTCGTCGACCATCACGACGAGCTGGCGCCCGCCGCCGGCGAGCGCCTCGAGGAGCTGCACGATCGCGCGGAACAGGCGCGCCTGGCGCGCTTCGGGAAAATCGGCCGACAGCATGCGGCACCGCGACGCGCTCTGCCACCGCGGGAACCAGCGCGGCGATCTCCGCGAGCGACACCGGCGGCAGCTTGCTGCAGCGCCGCCGCCGGCGCGCGCTCGAGCGCCTGCGTCACGACGTCGATCACCGGCTGGTAGGGCATCGCGCGCTCGATCTCGTAGCAGTTCGTCGCGAGCGTCGGCAGCTCCGCGCGCGCGCGCGTAGCGCGCGAGCTCGCGCATCAGCCGGCTCTTGCCGATGCCCGGCTCGCCTTCGATCAGCACGACGTGACCGGTGCCGGCGCGTGAGGCGGGCGAGCAGGCCGATGAGCAGCCCGTACTCGTTGCTCCGCCCGACGAACGGGCGAGCTCGCTCTCGCTGCATCGACCGCAGGCTGGACGGCCTCGAACGGCTGCGCGTGTCGCACGCTCCAGCCGATCGACCGGGCGCAGGGCGCGCGCCGCCTCGAGGAACGCATCGCCGCTCCTGCGGCGGAATGGCGAGCTTGTCGGCGAGGCGCTCGGCCAGCCGCCGCGACGGGCGACGCTCGTCCGCCTCGATCTTCCGGATCGCGAAGCGCGAGCAGGCGACGCTCTGGGCGAGCTGTCTCCTGGGTGAGGTCGAGCGCCTTGCGGCGCCGCCGCAACCAATAGCCGAACGAATTCGTCCGCTCGTCCACGTTCCTGGACGTCCTTCGCAACGCGATCGGCCATTTTAAGGTCTTCGGTGTCCCTGTCCCGCTTTTTGTCCCCCTGCCTGTCCCGCCCGGGGAGACCGGCACGGCGCGGGCGGCGGGTTCAATGCGGGCTGTACCCCACAACCCAGGAGACAGCAATGAGCGCATCCATGCCAGTCACGACGCCCCCGACCGTCGATCTCGCCGCGATCAAGGGACAACCAGCAGGCGGCCTGGTCCGCCGGCGACTACGCGGTCATCGGCACCACGCTGCAGATCGTCGGCGAGTCGCTGTGCGAGGCGCTCGATCTGCGCGCCGGCGCAGCGCGTGCTCGACGTGGCGGCCGGCAACGGCAACGCGACGCTGGCCGCGGCGCGCCGCTGGTGCGAGGTCGTGTCCACCGACTACGTGCCGGCGTTGCTCGAGCGCGGGCGCGCCCGCGCGAGCGCCGAAGGCCTCGACGGTGCAGTTCGAGCAGGCGGACGCCGAGAAGCTGCAGTTCCCCGATGCGAGCTTCGACGTGGTGCTGTCGACCTTCGGCGTGATGTTCACGCCCGACCAGGAGAAGGCGGCGGCCGAGCTCGCGCGCGTGTGCAAGCCCGGCGGCAGGATCGGGCTGGCGAACTGGACGCCCGCGAGCTTCATCGGACAGCTGTTCAAGCCGATGGGCGCTTACCTGCCGCCCGCGGCGGGAGTGAAGTCGCCGACGCTGTGGGGCACCGAGGAGCGGCTGCGCGAGCTTTTCGCGACCGGCCACCGCGTCGAGGCGAGCCGGAAGCAGTTCGTCTTCCGCTACCGGTCGCCGCGCCACTGGCTCGACACCTTCCGCACCTACTACGGCCCGATGAACAAGGCCTTCGCCGCGCTCGACGCCGGCAAGCAGGCCGCGCTCGCCGAGGAGCTCGCGGGACTGGCCGCGAAGCTCAATCGCGGCGATGAGTCCATGGTCGTCGAGAGCGAGTATCTGGAAGTCGTCGTCAACCTGCGTTGAACCGCGGAACGACGCCAATGAGCAGGAGAACGAAGAAAGCGGCACTGATCCTCGCGGCTGCGCCGGCAGCGGCGGGTCCGGCGGCTGAGCGGCGAGGTTCCGTCGAACTTTGCGCCGCCGGACCGGCTCACCTCCCGGTGAGCACGTAACGCCTCGACTCACTCGACAAAGGAACGATCATGCGATACGCAACACGAATCCATGCGGCCGGAATCCACGCCGCACGAATCGGCTTGGCGGCGACGCTGCTCGCCGGTTCAGCAGTCAATGCGAGCACCGACGTGATTACCGACTGGAACGTCAAGGCCGGGGAAATCATCGTCGAGTCCAAGCTCGGGACACCCCCTGCCATCCGGGTCATGGCCATTGTTCACACTGCCGCGTACGAAGCCGTGAACGCCATCACCCGGCGCGATCCGGCCGGTAGGCTGCAACTGGAGCCTGCGCAGGGCGCCTCGGTTGATGCCGCCGTCGCGGCGGCCAACCGCGCCACGCTCGCGAAGCTCCTCCCGTCGCAGCAGGCATCGATCGATGCGGCCTACCAGGCGGCGCTGGCCAAGGTTGCCGACGGCGCGGCGAAGACGGCCGGCATCGCCGTCGGAGAAAAGGCCGCGGCCGGCGTGCTCGCCGTGCGCGCCGACGACGGCGCCACGTCAGCGGCGGCGTATCGACCGCATGCCACCGCGGGGGTCTACGTGCCGACGGCGATGCCTGCCGTGCCACAATGGCCGCAGCGCAAGCCGTGGCTGATGGCGAGCGCGGCCCAGTTCCGCCCCGGCCCGCCGCCGGCGCTGACGACCGAGTCGTGGGCGCGCGACTACAACGAGATCAGGGCGCTCGGCGGCAAGGCGAGCGCTCGCCGCAGCGCCGAGCAGACCGAGATCGCCCGCTTCTGGGAATTCTCGCTGCCGCCGATCTATCACGGCGTCGTGCGCTCGGTGGCCGACATGCCGGGGCGGGACGCGACGCAGAACGCACGCCTGTTCGCGGCCGTGACGCAGGCCATGGACGACGCGATGATCGCTGTCTTCGACGCCAAGTACCGCTACAATTTCTGGCGGCCGTCCACCGCGATCCGCAACGGCGATATCGACGGCAACGATGCAACCGAGCGTGAAGCGTCGTGGGCGCCGTTCATCGACGAGCCGATGCACCCCGAGTACCCGAGCGCACACAGCATCCTCGCGAGCGTCGTCGCCACGGTGCTTCGAGCCGAGGTCGGCGCCGGCCCGATGCCGGTGTTGACGACGACCAGCCCCAGCGCGAAAGGCGCGGCGCGGCGCTGGACGAAAGTGGACGACTTCACGCAAGAGGTCGCGAACGCGCGCATCTACGAAGGCGTGCACTACCGCTTCTCCACCGAGGTCGGCGCCGCCATGGGCAAACAGATCGGCGAGTTGGCGGTGACGAAGTACCTGCGGATGCCCCATCTGGCAGCCAACAAATAGGGTAAGCAAGCCATGAACATCGCGGACTCGGTCATCGACCTGGTGGGCAACACGCCCCTGGTGCGCATCAACCGCCTGGCGCAGGGCTGCCGGGCGCAGGTGCTCGCCAAGCTCGAGTTCTACGGCCCCGGCGCGAGCGTAAAGGACCGCATTGGCGTGTCGATGATCCTCGCCGCCGAGCGCGCGGGAGAGCTCGGGCCGGACACGGTGATCGTCGAGCCGACCAGCGGCAACACCGGCATCGCGCTCGCGTGGGTCTGCGCGGTGAAGGGGTATCGCTGCATTATGTTCATGCCGGAGACCATGAGCAAGGAGCGCCGAGCGGTCATCCGGGCGTACGGCGCCGAGCTCGTGCTGACGCCGGCAGCGGAGGGCGCGATAGGGGCGGTGAACCGCGCGAAGGAGCTGGTAGCCTCGGATCCCAAACGCTATTTCATGCCCGACCAGTTCGGCAACCCGGCCAATCCCGAGGTGCACCGCAGGACCACCGCCGAGGAAATCTGGCGCGATACCGACGGCAAGGCCGACATCCTGGTCTCGGGCATCGGCACCGGGGGCACCATCACCGGCGTCGGCGAGGTGATCAAGCAGCGCAAGCCTGCATTCAGGTGCGTGGCGGTCGAGCCCGACGCCTCGGCGGTGCTCTCCGGCGGCGAGAAGGGCCCCCACATGATCCAGGGGCTCGGTGCCGGCTTCATCCCCGAGGTGCTGAATCGCGAGATCTACGACGAGATCATCCGCGTGAAGAACGACGATGCGATCGACACGGCGCGGCAGCTGGCGAGGCAGGAGGGCCTCTTCGTGGGCATCTCTTCGGGCGCGGCGATCTGGGCTGCGCTGCAGCTCGCGCGGCGCCACGACAACGAGGACAAGATGATCGTCGCGGTGCTTCCTTCCTACGGCGAGCGCTATCTCACGTCGCCGCTCTACGCGCAGCTCATGGAATAAGCGGGGATAGTCCGGTCCACGTCTCTGCCGGGAGCACGGCTAGGCGATCAGGTGCGCATCTGCGAAAGCTGACGACTATCGCGAACGCGCCCTATTCCCACTCGATCGTCGCCGGGGGCTTGCTCGACACGTCGTACACGACGCGGTTGATGCCCCGGACCTCGTTGATGATCCGGTTCGCGACCTTCGCGAGCAGCTCGTGCGGCAGCGCCGCGACGTGCGCCGTCATGAAATCGGTCGTCTGGACCGCGCGCAGGCTCACCACGTGTTCGTAGGTCCGGCCGTCGCCCATCACGCCGACCGACCGCACCGGCAGGAACACGGCGAACGCCTGCGCCGTCTTGTCGTACCAGTCCGCCGCGCGCAGCTCATCGATGAAGATCGCGTCGGCGCGGCGCAGCAGGTCGGCATACTCGCGCTTCACCTCGCCGAGGATGCGCACCCCCAGGCCCGGGCCCGGGGAACGGATGGCGGAAGACCATCTCGCGCGGCAGGCCGAGGGCGAGGCCGAGCTCCCGCACCTCGTCCTTGAAGAGGTCGCGCAGCGGCTCGAGCAGCTTGAGGTGGAGCGTCTCCGGCAGGCCGCCGACGTTGTGGTGCGACTTGATCGTGTGCGTCTTCTTGCTCTTCGTGCCCGCGGATTCGATCACATCGGGGTAGATGGTTCCCTGCGCCAGCCACTTCGCCTGCGGGAGCTTCGCCGCCTCCTCCTGGAAGACGTGCACGAACTCCCGGCCGATGATCTTGCGCTTCTCTTCGGGATCGGCGACGTCGGTCAGCGCGAGCATGAAGCGCGCGGAGGCGTCGACCATGTCGACGCGAACGCCGAGGTGGCGCGCGAAGGTCGCCATGACCTGCTCCGCCTCGTTGAGGCGCAGCAGTCCGGTGTCGACGAAGATGCACGTCAGCCGGTCGCCGATCGGCGCGATGGATGAGCGCGGCGGCAACCGAGGAGTCCACGCCCCCCGAGAGGCCGAGGACCACCTCGTCCTTTCCGACCTGCGCCCGGATGCGCTCGACCGCCTCGCCGACGTAGTCGGGCATGTTCCAGTCGGCGCGGGCGCCGCAGATGTCCCGCACGAAGCGAGTGAGGATCGCCGCGCCCTGCTTTGTGTGCGTGACTTCGGGGTGGAACTGCACGCCGTAGAGCCGGCGCGACTCGTCGGCCATGCCGGCGATCGCACAAGCCTCGCTGGTCGCCATCAGCTTGAAGCCGGGCGGCAGCTCGATCACCTTGTCGCCGTGGCTCATCCAGACGTCGAGCAGGCCATGCCGCTCGCCGTTAACCCGGTCCTGGATCCCCTCGAGCAGCTTCGAGTGCCCCCGTGCCCGGATCTCGGCATAGCCGAACTCGCGCACCTTCGAACCCTCGACCTTGCCGCCGAGCTGCTCGGCCATCGTCTGCATGCCGTAGCAGATCCCGAGCACCGGGACGCCGAGGTCCCAGACCGCCCCCGGCGCACGCGGCGCCGTGGCCTCGTACACCGAGGCGGGTCCGCCGGAGAGGATGACCCCGCGCGGCGCGAACTCGCGGACGAAGCCGTCGGTGACGTCGTGGGGATGAAGCTCGCAGTAGACGTGCTGCTCGCGCACCCGGCGCGCGATCAACTGCGAGTACTGCGCGCCGAAGTCGAGGATCAGGATGCGGTCGTGGGTCACTCGATCCGGTAGTTGGGCGCTTCCTTGACGATCTGCACGTCGTGCACGTGCGACTCGCGCATGCCGGCACCGGAAATCTCGACGAACTGCGCGCGGGTGCGCAACTCGTCGATGGTGGCGCAGCCGACATAGCCCATGCTCGCCTGCAAGCCACCGAGGAGCTGGCCGATGACCCCGACCGCCGAGCCCTTGTACGGCACCCGGCCTTCGACCCCTTCGGGAACCAGCTTGTCGGCGTGCATGAGCGGATCCTGGAAGTAGCGGTCCGCTGCACCCTGTTGCATCGCCGCGAGCGAGCCCATTCCGCGGTAGGCCTTGTAGGAGCGGCCCTGGTAGAGCTCGATCTCGCCCGGCGACTCCTCGGTGCCCGCGAGCAGGCCGCCGATCATCACGCAGTTCGCGCCAGCGGCGAGGGCCTTGGGGATGTCGCCCGAGTAGCGGATCCCGCCATCTGAGATCATCGGCACGTTCATTCCGGCAAGCCCCTCGGCCACGCTTACGATGGCGGTGATCTGGGGCACCCCGACCCCGGCGACGACCCTCGTCGTGCAGATCGAGCCCGGACCGATGCCGATCTTCACTCCGTCGGCACCGTGGTCGACCAGCGCCCGCGCGCCGGCGGCGGTGGCTACGTTACCGCCGACCACGTCGATCTTCGGGAAGTTCGTCTTGACCCACTTCACGCGGTCGAGCACGGCCTGGGCGTGGCCGTGCGCCGTGTCCACGACCAGGATGTCGACACCCGCCTCGACCAGCGCGGCGACGCGTTCCTCGGTCCCCTCCCCGACCCCGACTGCCGCGCCGACGCGCAGCTTGCCGAGGTGGTCCTTGCAGGCGTTCGGGTGCTCGCTCGACTTCAGGATGTCCTTGACCGTGATCAGGCCGCGCAGCTCGAAGTCGTCGTTCACCACCAGCACCCGCTCGAGGCGGTGCCGGTGCATCAGCGCCTTCGCTTCGTCCAGGGTCGCGCCTTCGCGCACGGTGACCAAGCGCTCGCGCGGGGTCATGATCGCGCGCACCGGCTGGTCGAGCCGCGTCTCGAACCGCAGGTCGCGGTTCGTGACGATCCCGACGACGCGCTTGCCCTCCACGACCGGCAGCCCCGAGAAGCGATGGGACTCCTGGAGGGCCTTCACGTCGCGCACCGTGATGTCCGGCGGGATGGTGATCGGGTCGCGCACGACGCCGGCTTCGTAGCGCTTGACCTTGAGCACCTCCGCCGCCTGGGCCTTCGGTGCGAGGTTCTTGTGGATGATCCCGAGACCGCCTTCCTGCGCGATCGCGATGGCGAGCCGTGCCTCGGTGACGGTGTCCATCGCCGCCGAGACGATCGGAATGTTGATCTGGATGTTGCGGGAGACCCGGGTCCGGAGCGCGACGTCGCGCGGGAGGACCGTCGAATAGTCTGGGACGAGCAGGACGTCGTCGAAGGTCAGCGCCTTGGTGATCGCTCGCATGCCGAGAGTGCGCGCCGCAAAGCCGCATTATACGCGCCATGTTCCCGCAGGTAAAACCGCCGCTTGCGCGTACGGCCGTCGATTGACGTCGTGGGACGAACGCTTTAAGGTCATCGCATGACGCCGGTGAGGACAATGTCATGAATGCGCCCGTGCGGCTCGCGCTCGTGCTCGGTGCGGCGCTGCTTGCCGCGGTCCCCGCCGCAGCGGAGCTCTACAAGTACGTGGGCCCGGACGGGAAGATCCACTACTCCGACCGGCCGCCACCGGACGGCCGGAAAGCGGAAAAAGTCACGAATTCGCGTATCAGCAGCGTCGGGCCCGGCGGGGCGCCGGCGGCGGGCGGCGACGCGGCCAAGTCCAGCGCGCCGAAGACCGCGGCCGAGCAGGAGCAGGCGTTCCGCCAGCGCCGCATCGACGCCGACGAGAGGGCGCGCAAAGACGAAAAGCTCGCCCAGGAGCAGCGACAGAAGGCCGAGAGCTGTACCGGCGCCCGGCGCGAGCTCGCGGGCCTGCAATCGGGTGCGCGGGTCGCTCGGCTCAATGAGCAGGGCGAGCGCATCTACCTGGACGATGCCGGCGTCCAGGGTGAGATCGCGCGCATCCAGCGCGAGATCGCGGTGGGCTGCAAGTAAGTCAGCTCTTCCGGGCGGCGCGCTTTCGCCTGGCGTCCGCCGGATCAGCCGGCAACGGCCTGAGGATCTCTACCCGATCGTGGTCACGCAGCGGCGTCGCGAGCGCGGCGATCCTGCCGTAGATGCCCACCCGATTGCGGGCGAGGTCGATCTCCGGGAACTCGGCGAGCACCCCGCTCCGCTCGACCGCATCACGCACCGTCGCGCCCGGCTCCAGCTCCAGCGCATACCGGGCCTGGTGCTCGGGTGTGGCGTAGACGACCTCGACGCTCGGCATCAGCGCTCCTCGTGGAGCACGTCGGCCCGGCGGACGAACGCATCGACGAAAGTGTTGGCGATGTGATCGAAAACCGGTCCCATGAGAGTGCCGAGCAGCGGCGTCGCGAGCTGGTAGCTGAGCGAAAGCTCGACGCGGCAGCCTGCCGCCCCCAGCGGACGGAAACGCCATTCGCCTGCTAGATCCCTGAACGGCCCGCGCACCAGCGCCATCTGGATGCGCTCGCCGGGACGTAACCGGTTCTCGGTGGTGAACACCTGCTGGACGCCGCGGAAGTCCACGTGGATCGTCGCGACCGTGCGACGCGAGGTGCGCGAGGCCACTTCGACGCCGCCGCACCACGGCAGGAAGAGCGGATAGGACTCGACGTCCTCGACCAGCGCGTACATGCGCTGCGCGCTGTAGGGGACGATCGCCTGGCGTTCGACGGTGACCACGGACGGAATGCAGGCCGGGCTAGAATCGGCAACAGTTTATCGAAACGGGCGTCCGGTGAGCATCGTCGAGAATCGCAAGGCGTTCCACGACTACTTCATCGAGGAGCGGTACGAGGCGGGGCTCGCGCTGGAGGGCTGGGAGGTGAAGGCGATCCGCGCCGGCCGCGCGCAGCTCAAGGAGGCCTACGTCGTGCTCAAGGGCGGCGAGGTGTTCCTCATCGGCGCGCATGTGAGCCCGCTCGCCACCGCCTCGACGCACGTGAAACCCGATCCGACTCGCACCCGCAAGCTCCTGCTGCGTGCCGAGGAGATCCGGAAGCTCATCGGCAGGGTCGAGCGCGCCGGCTACGCGCTCGTGCCGATCAACCTGCACTACGCGAAAGGCCGCATCAAGCTCGAGATCGGGCTTGCGCGCGGCAAGAAGCAGTACGACAAGCGCGCGGCCGAGAAGGAGCGCGAGTGGGACCGCGAGAAGCAGCGGCTATTGCGCGTGAAGCTCTGACCTTCAGGCCGCCTTCGCCAACGCGAGCCAGGTGTCCACCACCGTATCGGGGTTGAGCGACAGGCTCTCGATTCCCTCCCGCACGAGCCAGCGTGCGAGGTCCAGGTGGTCGGACGGACCCTGGCCGCAGATGCCGACGTATTTGCCCTGTCGGCGGCACGCCTGGATCGCCATGCGAAGCAGGATCTGCACTGCGGGGTCGCGCTCGTCGAACGACGCGGCGACGAGGCCCGAGTCGCGGTCGAGACCCAGCGTGAGCTGGGTGAGGTCGTTCGAGCCGATCGAGAAGCCGTCGAAGTGCTCGAGGAACCGGTCGGCCAGCAGCGCGTTCGACGGCACTTCGCACATCATCACCACTCGTAGCCCATTCTGGCCGCGCTTCAGGCCCTGGCGCGCGAGGAGATCCATGACCGCGCGCGCCTCGTCGACCGTGCGCACGAACGGGACCATCAGCTCGACGTTCGTGAAGCCCATGTCTTCGCGCACGCGCTTCATCGCCTCGCACTCGAGGGCGAAGCAGTCGCGGAATGATTCGGCGACGTAGCGCGACGCGCCGCGGAACCCGAGCATCGGATTCTCCTCCTCCGGCTCGTAGCGCGCGCCACCGATCAGCTTGCGGTACTCGTTCGACTTGAAGTCGGAGAGCCGCACGATAACCGGCTTCGGCCAGAACGCCGCCGCGATGGTCCCGACTCCTTCGGCGAGCTTCTCGACGTAGAACGCCCGCGGGCCCGCATAGCCGCGCGCCGCGGACTCGACGGTGCGGCGCAGGTCTTCGGGCAGGTCCGGATGCTCGAGCACTGCCTTCGGATGCACGCCGATCATGTTGTTGATCACGAACTCGAGGCGCGCGAGTCCCACGCCGGCGTTGGGCAACCTCTGCAGGTCGAAGGCGAGCTGCGGATTGCCGACGTTCATGCTGATCTTCACCGGGATGCTGGGCATTTCGCCGACCCGCTGGGTCGTGATCTCGACCTCGAGCTTGCCTTCATAAACGTTCCCGGTGTCGCCCTCGGCGCACGATACGGTGACCTCGGCGCCGTCCGCGAGCTTGCGAGTCGCATCGCCGCAGCCGACGACCGCCGGAATCCCGAGTTCGCGCGCAATGATGGCGGCGTGGCAGGTGCGCCCGCCGCGGTTCGTGACGATCGCGGCCGCGCGCTTCATCACCGGCTCCCAGTTCGGGTCGGTCATGTCGGTGACGAGCACGTCGCCCGTCTGCACGCGCGACATCCCGGACGCATCCCCGACGACGCGTACGGGGCCGACGCCGATCTTCTGCCCGATCGCCCGGCCGGAGACGAGCACGCGCGACCGCTCCTTCAGCCGGTAGTGCTCCTGCACCTCCCGGCCGGCCTGTGACTTCACCGTCTCCGGCCGTGCCTGGAGGATGTAGAGCTTCCCGTCAAGGCCGTCCTTGCCCCACTCGATGTCCATCGGCCGGCCGTAGTGCCGCTCGATCTCGACTGCGAAACGGGCGAGCTCGAGCGCGTCCTCGTCGGTGATGCAGAAACGGTTGCGGTCGGCGGCCGGGACGTCCACGGTCGTCGTGGCGGTACCGCCCGCCGCGTCCACCGTGAAGACCATCCTGACCAGCTTGGAGCCGAGGCTGCGGCGGGTAATCGGCCGCTTCCCCGCGGCCAGCATCGGCTTGTGGACGTAGAACTCGTCCGGGTTCACCGCGCCCTGCACCACCGTCTCGCCGAGACCGTAGGAGGCGGTGATGAACACCACGTCGCGGAACCCCGATTCGGTGTCGAGCGTGAACATCACGCCGCTCGCCGCGAGATCGCTCCGGATCATCAGCTGAATTCCCGCGGACAAAGCGACATCGGCATGCGCGAAGCCCTTGTGGACGCGATAGGAGATCGCGCGGTCGTTGTAGAGCGACGCGAAGACCTGCCGGATCGCTGCGAGGACGCCAGGAAGTCCGGTGATGTTGAGAAACGTCTCCTGCTGGCCGGCGAACGAGGCGTCGGGGAGATCCTCGGCGGTGGCACTCGATCGCACCGCGACCGGGTGCTCCCCCGCTTTCATCAGCTCGCGGTAGGCGGCCGCGACCTCCGTCTCCAGGCGGGCGGGCAGCGACGCAGTGACGACCCAATGCCGGATGTCGGCTCCGCAGCGGGCGAGCGCCTCGACGTCGTCGGGATCGAGCGCGGCAAGGCGCGCCTCGATGCGGTCGGCGAGACCGTTATCGGCCAGGAAACCGCGGTACGCTGCAGCAGTCGTCGCGAACCCGCCCGGGACCCGGATGCCGCGCGCGGCGAGGTTGCCGATCATCTCGCCGAGCGAGGCGTTCTTGCCGCCGACGCGGGGGATGTCGGCGAGGCGAAGATCTTCCAGCCGCACCACGTAATCGCTCGCCGTCATGTGGCGTCCGCTCCGGTTGCCGCGTACTCGGGAAAGCGATATTTTACGGCGCTGATATCGCGTTGCACAATCCGATTTCCCTATCGATGTCTCATCCGCCGCGCCCCGTCTTCTTCGTGTCCGACGGCACCGGGATCACGGCCGAGGCACTCGGCCACAGCCTGCTCACGCAGTTCGAGGGCATCGATTTCCAGCAGATCGTCGAGCCGTTCGTCGATTCGGTCGAGAAGGCGGAGGAGTGTGTCGGACGGATCGCCGAGGCAAAGGCCCGCGCCGGCGTGCGGCCGATCGTTTTCTGCACGCTGGTGAACGACGACATCCGGGCGGTGCTTCGCGACGCGGACGCGCTGGTGCTCGATTTCTTCGAGGGCTTCCTGAACCCGCTCGAGGCGGAGCTCGGAACGCGCTCCTCGCACACTGTGGGGCGATCGCACGCCGTCGGCAACAACAAGGAATACCACGACCGCATCGAGGCGGTGAACTTCGCGCTCGCCCACGACGACGGGCTGGGCAACCAGGACCTCGCCAAGGCCGACGTCATCCTCGTCGGCGTCTCGCGCAGCGGCAAGACGCCGACCTGCCTTTACATGGCGCTCCAGCTCGGGATCAAGGCGGCGAACTACCCGCTCACGCCCGAGGACTTTGATCGCGGCACCTTGCCGAGCGCCGTCGAGCCACATCTGAAGCTGCTCTACGGGCTCACGATCGGACCCGAGCGGCTGGCCGAGATCCGCAACGAGCGCCGTCCCGACAGCCGCTACGCGCGGCTCGAGAACTGCCGGTACGAGGTCGAGCAGGCCGAAAAACTGATGCGGCGCCATGGCATCCGCTGGCTCAACTCCACGACCCGCTCGATCGAGGAAATCGCGACGAAGGTCATGCAGGACGTCAAGCTCGAACGCCGCGTGTTCTGACGACTACCCGCGCTCCGCACCCGCGCGGGCGGGCTGCTTGAAAGCTCTTTCGCGGGCTCCGGATCCTCCCCGGTGCGGGAAGGGCCTCTCGACGACCGCCGGCGACTTCCGCGAGCACGGGCTCAGCGGACGGGCCGCGAGCGTTGCCGCACCTGCTCGAACAGGCACACTGCCGCGGCGGCGGCGACGTTGAGCGACTCGGCGGGACCCGGCATCGGGACCCGCGCACGCACGGTCGCGTACGCGCGGAGCATCGACGACACGCCGGCGCCCTCGGCACCGAGCACCCACGCGACAGGTCCTGTCAGGTCGAGGTCGAAGAGCGTTCCGTCGGCACGCGGGTCGGTCGCGATCACCTGCCCAGGAAAGCGAGCCGCGAGGGCGGCGAGCGGCGCGCTCTCGTGGATCGAAAGCCCGAAGTGCGCACCCTGCCCGGCCCGCAGAACCTTCGGCGACCAGGCGAACACGCACCCCGCCCCGAGGAACACCTGGCGGATCCCGGCCGCGAGCGCGGTCCGGAGGATCGAACCGAGGTTGCCAGGGTCCTGGAGACCCTCCAGCAACAGGCAAGTCTCGAGCGCTTCCGGCAGCACTTCGTGCCCCGGCGTGCGGACGACCGCGAGGATCCCGGTGGGCGTCGCGACCTGGGCGAGCGAGTCGAACAGGCGATCGGAGAGCAGCACCCGGGCATGCGCGGGGGTTTCGTCGAACAGGGCGCGAATCTCGCCTCGTGCATGGCCGCTCTCGCTCGCGACGAGCGTCTCTGCGGTCCCGCCGCTCGCCCGGAACGCCGCCACGAGATGGGGACCGTCGAGCAGCGCCGCGCCCTGCTCCCGGCGGGCGCGAGACGAGGAGGCAAGTCTGGCGAGCGTCCTGTAGAGCGCGTTGTCGCGCGAAGCGATGCGCTTGGTCACACGGCGCAGGTCCGGAACCCCACGAAAACGTCGTACCTGTCGGCCGTGTAGAAGTTGCGCCAAGTGGTGCGGAGCAGCCGGACCGGCGTCGCGAAGCTCCCGCCGCGCAGCACCTTGTGGGTCCCGAACCAGGGTGTCGAGTACTCCTTGTACGGATCCGCAACGAAGCCCGGGTACGGGCCGAAGGCCGTCGCGGTCCATTCCCACACGTTGCCGAAGAGCTGTCGGCAGCCTCGCAGGGTATCGCCTCCGGCGCAGGCGTCAACCGCCACTCTCGTCGCACCTTCCAGGTTCGCGCGCCCCGCGGACGCGCGCTCACCGCGCCAAGGCACCGCCGGCTTCGGCGAATCCTCGCCGTCGCAAGCGGCGTATTCCCACTCTGCTTCCGTCGGGAGCCGCCGGCCCGCAAAACAGCAGTAGGCCTGCGCCTCGTGCCAGCTCACGTGGACCACGGGCTCGTGCGGCGCGAGCGGTTGCCAGCGGTCGAAGCGGCGTTCGGTCCAGTCGTCGTCAACCTTGCGCCAGTATCGCGGTGCCGATGCAGCCTGCGCCTCGCGCCATGTCCAGCCCTCCCCCGTCCACCATTCGCGTCGCTCGTACCCGCCGGCATCGACAAATGCGGCGAACTCGCGGTTGGTGACCGGCGTGCGCGCCATCCGGAACGGCGCGACCTCGACCTCGTGAGCCCACTTCTCGTTGTCGTGCACGAACCCCGTGCCAGTCGACGCGCCCAAGCGGAAGACGCCGCCCTCGAGTTCCGCGTCCCCTTCTGCCGCGGCCCCGGTCACCGGCATTGCGGCCTGGGCCAGGGCTGGCGCCGGATAGCCGAGCGTCTGGCGCGTGTAGTGGAACGCCTCGGCGTGCATGTCCTCGTGGCACGCCGCGAGCTCGGCGAAATAGAGCAGGCGGTCGTCGCCAGGCCGCCGCGCGAGTGCCTCGCGGACACCGTCGAGCACCGCTTCGAGATAGGAGCGCGTCCTGCCGGCTGACAGCAGCGGAAGGTCCCAACGGCCATCGTGGGGGATGGCCGTCGAGTCATATAGCTCGTCGGCGTTGCCGACGAGGCTCGGCGCGAGCGAGCCGTCGGGCCGCATGCGCAGGCACCAGTGCTCCTGGAACCAGGCCACGTGTCCGATCTCCCACAGCACCGGATTGACGATCGGGAGCTTCGGGCCCAACAATCGCCCGTCGTCCAGATCCCCGGTGAGCGCGAGCATCCGCTCGCGCGCGGCGTCGAGGTGCCGGCGCACCTCGTCCGCCGCGAGCGTTCCGGGCGGAATCAGGTCGGCAGTCGGGCGGGACGGCATCGGAGTCTGAGTCTAGCGGGAAAGATTCGAGTGAGGATCGCGATCGTCACGCCGTCGGCGACGAGCACCCGCACCGGTAACCGCCATACGGCGCAGCGATATGCGGCATTCCTGCGCGACGCAGGCCACCGCGTTCGCGTGGCGTCGGTGTGGGACGGCGCCGAGTGCGACTTGATGATCGCGCTCCACGCTCGCAAGAGTCACGAGTCCATCGCCCGCTTCAGTGCGCGCTTCCCGCGCCGGGCGCTCATCGTTGTTCTCACCGGCACCGACCTCTATCGCGACATCCATATCGACGCAGCGGCGAAGCGCTCGCTGGAGGCGGCGACGATGCTCGTGACGCTGCAGGACATGGGCGCGCTCGAGCTCGCGCCGCGTCTGCGGCCGAAGGTGCGAACGGTCTACCAGTCGGCGCGCGTTCTGCGCCGGACACGGCCGCCGCGGCGCAAGTTCCGGGTCTGCGTGCTCGGGCATCTGCGCGACGAGAAGGATCCGTTTCGCACGCCGCTCGCGCTGCGGCATCTCCCGGATGCCGACGACCTCGAAGTGGTCCACCTGGGCGACGCGCTCGCGCCAGGGATGGCCGAGGAAGCAGCCCGCCTGATGCGCGCCGACGCGCGCTACCGCTGGATCGGCGGCGTCCCGCACTCGCGCGCCCTCGCCTGGCTCGCCGCGAGTCATCTCCTCGTGATCAGCTCGCGGCTCGAGGGTGGCGCGAACGTGGTGTGCGAAGCCGCGCGCGCCGGCGTGCCGGTGCTCGCCTCGCGCATCCGCGGCAACGTCGGCATGCTCGGCCGGGGCTATCCGGGCTACTACCCGGTCGCCGAGGAGCGAGCTCTCGCACGGTTGATCGACCGGGCGCGGACCGACCCGCGCTTCTATCGGGGATTGAAGGACGGAGTTGCCGCGCGGCGGCCGCTTTTCGCCCCAGCGGCCGAACGGCGGCGACTGCTCGCGGTGGTCCGAGAGGCCGGAGGCGCCGCTAGGATTCGGAACTGAAAAGCGTCCACTGCTCGCCCCCGAGCAGCGCGCGCACTGGCGCAAAGCTCCGCCGATAGACGTCGCACGGCCCGAACCGACGCAGGAGCGCGAGGTGCTCCGGCGTTGCGTAGCCCTTATGGCGTTCGAGACCGTACTGCGGATAGCGGGTGGCGAGCCGCACCATCTCGGCGTCGCGCTCCGTCTTGGCAAGAATCGACGCGGCCGAGATCGCCTTCACCGTGGCGTCGCCCTCGACGATCGCCCGGGTCGCGATCGCCAGCGGCGGACAGTGCAGGCCGTCGACGAGCGCGAGTTCGGGCACGACGGCGAGCGCCGCGACGGCCCGGCGCATTGCGAGCAGCGACGCCTGCAGAATGTTGAGCGCGTCGATCTCCTCGACCGATGCGCTCGCGACCGCCCATGCGAGCGCGCGCGAGCGGATCTGCGCCGCCAGCTCCACCCGCACGGCCGCCGTGAGTTGCTTCGAGTCAGCGAGCCCGCGGATCCGTCGCCCTGGGTCGAGGATCACCGCCGCGGCGAAAACCGGGCCTGCCAGCGGCCCTCGCCCGGCCTCGTCGACACCGCAGGTGATCGGGGACCGGCTCAAGCGGTGCTCGGCGCGAGGAGCGGCATGAGCGCTTCGGCCGCACGCTCGGCGGCATTCCGTCGCAGCTCCTGGTGCAGGCGCTCGAAACGGTGCTCGATCCGGCGCCGCACGGGCTCGTCAGCGAGCAGGTTCGCCACCGCCTGCGCGAGGTTCTCCGGCGTCGCATCGTCCTGGAGAAACTCGGGCGCGACCGCCTCGCCGCAGAGGATGTTCGGCAGGCCGATATGCGGCACACGCACGAGCAGCCTCGCGATCGCCGCCGACAGCGGCGCCACGCGATAGGCGATGACCATGGGGCGATGCGTGAGCGCCGCCTCGAGCGTCACTGTGCCGCTGGCGGCGAGCGCCACGTCGCACGCCGTCAGCGCGTCGCGCGCGTGCCCGAAGAGCAGGGTCAGCGGCAGCTCGTGGGCGTTGTGCCGATAGACCGCATCCTCGAACATCGCGCGCGTCTCGCGCGTCACGAGCGGCACGAGGAAGCGCACGTCGGGCGCCGCTCGCGCGATGAGCTTCGCGCTCTCGATGAACGGGCCGGCCATCATCTCGATCTCCGACTGGCGGCTCCCCGGCAGCACGGTGACCACCCGCGCCCGCGCCGGGACCCGCAGCTCGAGGCGGATCGCCTCGCGGTCGGTCGCGGCGGGGATCTCGTCGGCGAGCGGGTGGCCGACGTAGGTCACCCCGACGCCCGCGTTGCGGTAGAGCGGCTCTTCGAACGGGAACAGCACCAGCAGTTGCGATACCGACGCCTTGATCTTCCGCACCCGCCCCCGCCGCCAGGCCCAGACCTGCGGGCTCACCATGTGCGCAGTGTTGATGCGCGCAGCCTTGAGTCGTCGCTCGAGCGCGAGATTGAACTCCGGGGAGTCTATTCCCACGAAGAGCTGCGGTCGGGCGGCGACGATGCGCCGGGCGAGCTCGCGCCGGACGGCGAGCAGCTCGCGAAGGTGGCGCAGCACCTCCACGAAACCGCGCACTGCGAGCTTCTCCTGCGGCAGCCACGACTCGAATCCGGCGGCGATCATCCGCGGTCCGCCCACGCCGCAGAAAACGGCGTCGGGCAGGCGGCGGCGCACCGACTCCATCAGCCGGCTGCCGAGGAGATCGCCGGACGCCTCGCCTGCCACCATCGCCACACGGACGGCGGCCACTCGAGCTCCTGCTAGCGGACGATCCCGCGCGTGGCGGCCTTGAGGAACTCGGCCAGCGCGGCGAGCTCCGGACGGCCGCCCGCGGTCCGTGCAAGCTCGGCCTGGGCGTCGGCGAACGAGAGTCCGTTGCGATAGAGCGTGCGGTACGCGGCCTGGATCGCCTCGATCGCCTCGGGCGTGAACGCGCGCCGTCTCAAGCCCTCGCTATTGACGCCGAACGCCTTGGGCGGGTTGCCGGCAACCGTGACATACGGCGGAACATCCTGGCGCAGCATCGTCCCACCGCCGATCATCGCGTGCGCGCCGATCCGGACGAACTGGTGCACGCCGGTGAAGCCGCCGAGGATCGCCCAGTCGCCGATATGGACATGTCCGGCGAGCTGGGTGCTGTTGGCAAGCACGGTGTTGCTCCCGATCTGGCAGTCGTGGGCGAGATGCACGTAGCTCATGATCCAGTTCTCGTCGCCGACGCGGGTGACCCGCGCGTCCTTCATCGTGCCGCGGTTGAAGGTGCAGTACTCGCGGATCGTGTTCCGGTCGCCGATCTCGAGCCGCGTCGGGTCGCCGCGGTAGGTCTTGTCCTGCGGCGGGCCGCCGAGCGCGCTGAAGCTGCCGATGCGGTTCTCCCGGCCGATGCGGGTCGGACCTTCGATGATCGTATGCGGCCCGATCTCGGTACCGTCGCCGATCTCCACGTGCTCGCCGACGATCGAGTACGCGCCGATGCTCACGTTGGCCCCGAGCTCGGCCTGCGGGTGGACGATCGCGGTCGGATGGATCATCCGCGGACGGGGCTTACGCGTCGCGCAGCGCGCACATCATCTTCGCCTCGGCCGCGAGCCGCTCCCCGACTCGCGCCTCGGTCGAGAACTTCCAGATACCCTTGAGATACCGGTCGATCCTGGCGTGCAGCAGCAGCTGATCGCCGGGTCCGACCGGGCTCTTGAACCGGGCGTCGTCGATGCCGACGAAGTACACGACCGAGTTCTCGTCCGGAAGCCGTTCGCCCGACTTGAACGCCAGGATCGCCGCCGCCTGCGCCATCGCCTCGATCACCATCACGCCCGGCATCACCGGGTGATGCGGGAAGTGCCCGGGGAAGAACGGCTCGTTGATGGTGACGTTCTTGAGTGCGACGATCCGCTTGCCCGGCTCGAACTCGAGCACCCGGTCAACGAGCAGGAACGGATAGCGGTGCGGCAGGTGGTCCATCACCGCCTTGATGTCCATCGCATTCATCGCTCTCGCTCCAGTCCGCCGAGCCGCCGCTCGAGCTCGCGAATCCTGTCCGACATGCGCTCCAGACCGCGCAGGAGCGCCACCGTCCGGCGCCACTCGCGCACCGCGGTAGCCGGGATCACGCTTGCATACGTATCGGGCCGCTCGATCGACTTCGTGACCACCGTCCCCCCGGCGATGATCGCACGGTCGACGATCGACAGGTGCCCGCCGATCATCGCGGCGCCGCCGATCATGCAGTGACGGCCGATGGCGGTCGATCCGGCGATGCCGACGCAGCCGGCGATCGCGGTGTGCGCCCCGATCCGGCAGTTGTGGCCGATCTGGATCTGATTGTCGAGCTTGACGCCATCCTCGATCACCGTGTCGTCGACCGCACCGCGGTCGATCGAGGTGTTCGCGCCGATCTCGACGTCGTCGCCGATGACGACGCGGCCGGTCTGCGGGATCTTGATCCACTTGCCGGCCTCGGGGGCGAAACCGAAACCGTCCGCACCGATCACCGCGCCGGAATGAACGATCGCGCGCGCCCCGATGACGCAGGCGCCGTACACGACGACGCGCGGATACAGGCGGCTGTCGGCGCCGATCGCCGCGCCTTCGCCGACGAAGCACCCGGCGCCGAGGGTGACGCGCTCGCCGAGCTCGACCCCGCGCTCGACGACGCATCCCGCGCCGACGCTCGCGCTCGCGGGGACCTTCGCGTCGACGGCGACAACCGCCGTCGGGTGCATCCCCGGGGCCACCGGCTCAGCCGGGTTGAAGAGCTGCGAGACGTGAGCGAAATACGCGTAGGGGTTGCTGCAGACGATGCGCGGAAGCGGGGTCGCATCGCGCTCGTCCCGCGGAACGATGACCGCTGATGCGCGCGTCGCCGCCAGCTCCGGCCGGTACTTCGCCTGGACGAGAAACGAGAGATCGCCGGCCCGCGCGCCCCGCAGCGTGGCGATGCCGCGGACTTCGACCTCGGGATCGCCCACCAGCTCGCCGCCCAAGCGCCCGACGATCTCGCCGAGCCGGAACGGGCCTTGCGGCATGCGCCTCCAGCGCCGCTTATTTCTTCGCCGGGGCGCTGTCGTCGAGCGCGCGGATCACCTTGTCGGTGATGTCGATGCGCGTGCTGGCGTAGACAGCCTCCTGGAAGATGATGTCGAACTTCTCGGCCTCGGCGATCTGACGCACGGCGCGGTTCGCCCGCTCGAGGATCCCCGACAGCTCCTCGTTGCGCCGCTGGTTGAAGTCCTCCCGCAGCTCGCGCTGCTTGCGCTGGAACTCGCGATTCGTCTCCTGGAACTCGCGTTCGCGCTTCGCGCGCTCCGATTCCGACATCGTCATCGCGTTCTTCTCGAGCGTCTCCTGCATACGCTTCAGGCCCTCGGCCGTCCGGGCGAGTTCCTGCTCGCGCTTCTGGAACTCCGCCTCGAGCTTCTTCTGCGCGCGCACGGCGGGCGCCGCATCGCGCAGGATGCGGTCGAGGTTCACGAACCCGATCTTGCCCTCGACCTGGGCCAGGCTGCCGCCGGCGGTCACCAGCAGCGGCAGCGCAACAAGCAGTTGCACGATCTTCAAGCTCATCTCCTGGAATCGCGATGCGCTCCCGCACTAAAACTGTTGCCCGAAAATGAACTGGAATCGCTGCAGGCGGTCGCCGGGCTGACTGTTGAGCGGAAACGAATAGAACGCCCGCAACGGACCGAACGGCGAATTCCACGCGAGAATCGCGCCCGTAGAATACCGCAATGACAGGTCGACAGTCTGCACCTGGCCGGTGGAGGTGTTGAAGAACGTCGTCTTGTCGCCGAGCTCGAGGCCGGGCTGGTCGGTCCAGACCTGGCCGGCGTCGACGAACCAGCCCACTCGCAGCGACTTGTCCTGGCCCATCCCCGGCATCGGCATTAGAACTTCCGCCGAGCCAAGGATCGTCCGGCTGCCGCCGAGCACGCCGTTCTGGTCCGCCGGTCCGAGCGAGCCCTGCTCATAGCCGCGCACCGAGTTCGTGCCGCCGGCATAGTACGCCTTGAAGAACGGCAGCTGCGAGCCGGAATACCCGCCACCCCATCCGATGAGCCCGCGCAGCACGGTGGTGATATCGCGCGTGACGGGGAAGTACCACGAGGCGTCGTAGCTCACCTTGTAGTACTTGAGATCGAAGCCCGGCAGCGCGACCTCCCCGAACAGGCGCTGGAGCGTGCCGGTGGTCGGAAGGAGGGCGCTGTCGCGCCGGTCGCGGGTCCAGGCGAGCGTGAGCGGGAGCCCCACCGGATCGCTGCCGTTCTGGTTCACGAACTCGACGAACCGCGGCGGGCTGTCCTCAAAGAGATCGATCTTGGTCTGCTCGATCGCGAGGCCCGCGGTGATGCGATCAAGGTCCGTGATCGGGAAGCCGAAAGACACGCCGGCGCCGAGCGTCTCGGTGATGTAGTTGCCGATCTGCAGCGCCTGTGCGTCGAAGCGGCGGTCGTAGACATTGAATCCGGCGCTGACGCCATCTACCGTGAAGTACGGGTTGGTGTAGGCGAGGCCGATGTTGCGGTTGATCTTGCTCGTGCTCGCATTGAGGGTGATCGCCTTGCCGCTGCCAAAGATGTTCGCCTGGTTGACCGACCCCTGGACGATGAGCTTGTCCGAGCTCGAGAATCCGAGGCCGAACAGCACCGCACCGGTGGGCTTCTCCTTCACCTTCAGGCTGACGTCGACCTGGTCGGTCGTTCCGGCGACGGGCTCGGTCTCTAGCTCCACGCCATCGAAGTAGCCGAGTCGGTTGACGCGCGTGCGCGAGTCTTGGATCTTCTGGCCGTCGTAGAAGGCGCCCTCGAGCTGACGCAGCTCGCGCCGGATGACCTCGTCACGGGTCTTGGTGTTGCCGACGACGTTTATGCGCCGCACGTATACGCGCCGGCCCGGATCGATCATGATCGTGAACGCGACGGTGCGCTTCTCCTTGTCGACGTCGGGCACTGCGTTCGCGTTCGCGAACGCGTAGCCCTCGTTGCCCAGCCGCTCGGTGATCCGCTTGCTGGACTCGGCAAGCTTCTCGCGCGAAAACGGCTCGCCCGGCTTGATCGTCACGAGCCTCGCCAGCTCGGCTTCGGGCAGGAGCAGCTCGCCGCCCAGCTTGATGTCGGAGACGGTGTACTTGTCGCCCTCGGCCACGTTGATGACGATGTAGATGTCCCGCTTGTCGGGGGTGATCGAGACCTGGGTCGAGTCGATGTTGAAGTCGAGATAGCCGCGGTTGAGGTAGTAGGAGCGTATCGTCTCCAGGTCCGCCGAGAGCTTCTGCCGCGAGTACTGGTCGTTCTTGGTGTACCAGCTGAGCCAGCCGGACGTCTGCAGCTGCATCAGGTCGAGGAGTTCCGACTCGCTGAACGCGTGGTTGCCGACGATGTTTATCGCCTTGATCTTCGCGACCTCGCCCTCGTCGATCGTGAAGTTCACCGCCACGCGGTTGCGGTCGAGAGGGGTAATGGTCGTGGTGACGGTGACGCCGTAACGCCCGGTCGCCAGGTACTGACGCTTGATTTCCTGCTCCGCCTGGTCGACGAGCGCCTTGTCGTAGGTGCGCCCCTCGGCGATGCCGTTGTCGCGCAATGCCTTGCGCACCTTGTCGGCGGGGAACTCCTTCATGCCGACGAAATCGATCTGCGCGATGGCGGGTCGCTCCGCAACCACGACGACCAGGACGTCGCCTTCGACCTCGACGCGGACGTCGGTGAAGAGCCCCGTTTCGAACAGCGCGCGGATCGCCTGTGCCGCCTTCTCCTCGGTCATCGTCTCGCCGACCTTGACCGGGAGGTAGCCGAAAACGGTGCCGGCCTCGACGCGCTGGATGCCCTCGATGCGGATGTCTCGGATAACGAAGGGCTCGAACGCGAACGCGATCCGAGCGAGGCAGAGCCCGAGCAATGCCGCGAGCCAACGCTTGGTCATCTAATCAGGCGTCAGCCCGTGAGCAGGCGGTTTATGTCGTTATAGAAAGCAAACGCCATCAAAAAGAGTAGGACCGCGAGGCCGGCGCGCTGTCCGATCTCCATCGCGCGCTCCGACACGGGACTGCCCTTCAGCACCTCGATCGTATAGTACATCAGGTGCCCGCCGTCGAGTAAGGGGATCGGCAGCAGGTTGAGCACGCCGAGGCTGATCGAGATGAGCGCGAGAAACGAGAGGTACGGCGCGAGCCCGAGGCTCGCGGACTGGCCCGCGTAGTCGGCGATCGTCACCGGTCCGGAGAGATTGCGCCACGACACTTCGCCGACGATCATCTTGCCGAGCATTCGCAGGCTGAAGATCGACATTTCCCAGGTTCTCGCTATCGCCTTCGCCGCGGCCTCGATCGGCCCGTAGCGGATCTCGAGGTAGTAGGCTTTCAGCGCTTCCTGGTCGACGTGCGGCGCTGCGCCGATGCGGCCGATCGTCTCGGCGCCCTGCGTCGCGCCTTCGGGCACCAGGTCGACACGCAGGCTCCGGCCCCCGCGCTCGATGTCGAGCACGAGCGTACGGCCGGGGCTCCCGCGCACCTTGGCGACCAGCGCCTCCCAGCTGGGGACGGACTCGCCGTTCACCGCGACGATCCGGTCGCCTGACGCAAGTCCGGCGCGCGCGGCCACACTGCCCGGGACTACCTTGCCGATCACCGGCGGCAGCTCGGGCCGATACAGTCTCAAGCCCAGCTTCGCGAGGAGGTCGCCCTCGACCTCGTCGCTTGCGACGCGAGAGAGATCGAGTGTCCGCCAGTCGATTGCGCCCCGGCTGTCTGCGACCTCGATGCGCGCCGGCTTGCGCTCGAGCGCGAGCTGAAGAAGCCGCCAGCGGACGTCCTGCCAGCCGGTCACCGGCTCGCCGTCGATCGCGCGGATTGTGTCGCCGGCGCGGAATCCCGCCTGCGCCGCAACCGTGCCGGATTCCGGCGTGGCGACGACCGGCTTCGCTTCTTGCACGCCCGACAGGAAGAGGCACCAGTACAGCGCGATCGCGAGCAGGAAGTTCGCCGCCGGTCCGGCGACGACGATCGCGAAGCGCCGCCACACCGGCTGACGGTTGAAGGCCCGCGGCAGGTCGGCCGGCGCCACCTCGCCTTCGCGTTCGTCGACCATCTTGACGTACCCGCCTAGCGGCACCGCGGCGATCACCCACTCGGTCTGATCGGGGCCGAGCCTGCGGCTGACGAGGGCCCGGCCGAACCCCACCGAGAACCGCAGCACCTTGACGCCGCACCATCGTGCGACGATGTAGTGGCCGAGCTCGTGCACGACGATCAGGAGGCCGAGCGCGACGACAAAGGAAACGATCGTATGCAGAAGGTTCATGTGATCCTGGCGACTGTGCGTCCGAGCGCTTCGCCGGCGGCGGCGCGGGCTACCCGATCGGCTTCCAGCACGTCGGCGAGCGAGTCGACGGGGCTGGCCGCAACGCGTGCGAGCGCCGCTTCGATGACGTCGGTAATGCGGTTGAAGGCGAGGTCGCGCGCGAGGAACGCGGTCACCGCAACCTCGTTCGCCGCGTTGAAGACGGCCGGCGCCGTTCCTCCCGCCGCGAGCACCTCGTAAGCGAGCGCGAGTGCCCTGAAACGTGTGAAGTCCGGCGCCTCAAAGGTGAGCCCGCCGATGCGTGCGAGGTCGAGCGCGGCGACACCGGCGTCGATCCGGTCGGGATGCGCGAGGGCCTGCGCGATGGGTGTGCGCATGTCGGGGTTCCCGAGCTGCGCGATCACCGACCCGTCGGCATACGACACCATCGAGTGCACGACGCTCTGAGGATGCACCAGGACTTCGATCGCGTCGGCGCTCGCGCCGAACAGCCAGGCGGCCTCGATGATCTCGAGGGCCTTGTTCATCATCGTGGCCGAGTCGACCGAGATCTTGCGACCCATGTTCCAGGTCGGATGCGCGCACGCCTGGTCAGGCGTGACGGTCGCGAGCTCCGCGAGCGGCCGCTCGCGGAACGGGCCGCCGGAGCCCGTCAGGACGATCTTGCGCACGCCGCGCGCGGCGAGGCTTCTGCCCCTGCCCTGGGGCAGGCACTGGAAGATCGCGTTGTGCTCGCTGTCGATCGGGAGCAGTGTCGCGCCCGCCTCCCGCACCGCAGCCATGAACATCGGCGCGGCCATCACCAGCGCCTCCTTGTTCGCGAGCAGGATCTTCTTCGCGGCGCGCGCCGCGGCGAGCGTCGGGGCGAGCCCGGCTGCACCCACGATAGCCGCCACCACCGCTTCGACCTCCGGATGTCCGGCAACCGCGGCGAGCGCGTCGGGACCCGCGAGCACCTCGACCGCACAGCCTGCCGCGTCGAGCCGAGCGTGCAGGCTGCGCGCCTGCCGTTCGTCGGCGAGAACCGCGAACTGCGGCCGGTGCCGGATCGCGAGTTCGAAGAGCTCGTCCGCCTGGGTGTGTGCTGTGAGCGCGAACGCCCGGAACCGCGCGGGATGACGGGCGATCACATCGAGCGTGCTGCGGCCGATCGAACCGGTCGCGCCGAGGACCGCGACGTTCTGGATCGCGCTCATAGCATGTTCACCAGCGCGGCCGCGGGCAGCACCGGCGTCAGCGCGTCGATGCGATCGAGCACACCGCCGTGGCCGGGCAGCAGGCTGCCGCTGTCCTTGAGGTTGGCCTGGCGTTTCATTGCCGACTCGAAGAGGTCACCGAGGACCGAGAGCACCACGAGCGCCTCGACCAGGACGATCATCCACACCGGGCTCCACGGCAGGTCGCGGATCACTGCCGGGGCCGCCCCGCCGAAGAACGCGATCCAGGCGGCAGCGTACACCGCCGTCGCGCCGAGCGCACCGCAGAGTCCTTCCCAGGTCTTTCCGGGGCTGACGTTCGGCGCAAGCTTGCGGCGCCCGAACCGCCGCCCGAAAAAATACGCGGCGATGTCCGCAATCCAGACCGTAGCCATGAACGCGAGCAAGGTCGCCGGTCCCAGGTTCCGGAGCTGCACCAGCGCGAGGAACGTGGGCAGGAGCACGATCCAGCCGGCCGCGAGGACGAGGAGCGCCGGCGGATGCGCAGGTCTGCGCGCGAGCCATAGCGGCGCGCCGACGACCCAGAACGCCAGGGCCACGCAATAGACGGGTGCGAGCGCAAGCACACCGACACCACCGTCCGCGAGACCCGATGCCGTCGCGACCGCGAGCCCCGCGCCGGCAGTACAGATCGCATAGGCGATGCGGCGGCCCGGCCTGACGCGGGCGAATCCGGCCCACTCCCAGGCCGCAAGCGCGACCACCGCCGCGGCGAGAACGGCCCAGCCAAACGGCGGGAGCCAGAGCAGCGCAGCGAGCAGCGCGGCGACGAGCGCGATCGCGGTGATGACCCGGTCGCGGAGCATCGCGCCGCCGGGAGCGCGCTACGCCAGCCGGCGGCGCGTGTCGGGCAGATCGACAACGGCGGCGGGTCCCGACGCCTCGACGAGTTGCTCGCTCGTGCGGCCGAAGCGGCGCTCGCGCCGGCGGTACGATGCGATGGCGGCATCGAGAGCCGCCGCGTCGAAGTCGGGCCACAGGGTGTCGGTGAAGTACAGCTCGGAATAGGCGAGCTGCCAGACGAGGAAATTCGAGATGCGCTGCTCGCCCCCGGTGCGGATGAAGAGATCCGGCTCGGGAGCGTAGCTCATGGCGAGGTACGGCGTGAGATCGGCTTCGGTGTAATGGCCTGCGCGCTCGGGGTGGGCGCGCACCATCGCATTCACCGCCTGCAGCAGGTCCCACCGGCCGCCGTAGTTCGCGGCGATGGTGAGCGTGAGCCGCCGGTTGCCGGCGGTGAGCTCCTCGGCGCGGTGGACGAGCGCAGCGATCGTGTCCCCGAACGGCGCGAGGCTTCCGATCACACGCAACCGGATACCCACCTCGTTCACTTTGCTCACCTCCTGCTCCAGCGCGGCGCGGAAGAGTTGTTTCAGCAACGAGATCTCGTCGGCAGGCCGGCGCCAGTTCTCGGAGCTGAATGCAAACAGCGTGAGGTACTCGACGCCGCGCTCGCCGCATGCGCGTACGGTCGCCCGGACTGCCTCGACGCCGCGGCGATGTCCGGCGACGCGCGGCAGGAAGCGGTTCTTCGCCCAGCGCCCGTTGCCGTCCATGATGATGGCTACGTGACGCGGGACGGGGCCGGTCTGCGGGATGATCTGGGTGGTGCTCTCGTGCATCGTGGGGGCTCGTGAAGCGAACGCTAAACGTGCATCAGGTCGGCTTCCTTCTGCTGGAGGACCTTGTCGACCTCGGCGACGTAGCGGTCGGTCAGCTTCTGGATGTCCTCCTGCGCACGGCGCTCCTGATCCTCGGGAATCTCGTGCTTCTTCAGCATCTCCTTGAGATGGTTGTTCGCGTCGCGGCGCAGGTTACGGATCGCCACGCGCGCGTTCTCGCCTTCGTGGCGCACGACCTTGGTCAGCTCCTTGCGGCGCTCCTCGGTCAAGGCCGGCATCGGGACGCGGATCAACTCGCCCTGCGAGGCCGGGTTGAGACCGAGGTCGGAGTCGCGAATCGCCTTCTCGATCACCGCCGCCATCTTCTTCTCCCACGCCTGGATGCCGATGGTGCGGGCGTCGACCAGCGTCACGTTCGCGACCTGGTTGATCGGCACCACCTGGCCGTAGTAGTCGACGCGGATGTGGTCGAGGAGGCCGGTGTGCGCACGCCCGGTCCGGACCTTGGCGAGATCCGCTTTCAGCGCGTCGATCGACTTCCTCATCTTTTCCTCGGCCGTCTTCTTGATGTGCGCGACATCCATGACGATGTCCTCCTAAAGATGCACCACGGTTCCTTCGTCCTCTCCCAGAACGACGCGCTTGAGCGCGCCGCGTTTGTAGAGGCTGAACACCACGATCGGCAGCTTCTGGTCCCGGCACAGCGCGAGCGCGGTCGTGTCCATCACGCGCAGGTGCTTGGCGATCGCCTCGTCGAACGAGATGCGCTGGTAGCGCTTCGCGTCGGGATGCGTCTTCGGGTCGGCGGTGTAGACCCCGTCCACCTTCGTCGCCTTGAGCACGACCTCCGCACCGATCTCGCTGCCGCGCAACGCCGCCGCAGTATCGGTGGTGAAGAACGGGTTGCCGGTCCCCGCGGCGAACACGACGATCTTGCCTTCCTCGAGATAGCGGATCGCTTTCGGCCGGATGTACGGTTCGACGATCTGCTCGATGTTGATCGCCGACTGCACACGGGCATTCAGGCCCTTCTGACGCATCACGTCGGCGAGCGCGAGCGCGTTCATGATCGTCGCCAGCATTCCCATGTAGTCTGCCGTCGCCCGGTCCATTCCCGCGGCACCGAGGGCGACACCGCGGAAGATGTTGCCACCGCCGATCACCGCTCCGATCTCGACCCCGAGCGCGGCGACGGTGGCGACTTCGTCGACGATCATCTCGATCGTCTGGCGATTGATGCCGAAGGGGTCGTCCCCCATCAGCGCCTCGCCGGAGAGTTTGAGCAGGATGCGCTTGTACTTCGGCTGGGGCATCGTTTCAGCGCGCGGCGCCCGCCTGCGCCATCACTTCGGCGGCGAAGTCACTCGCTTTCCTTTCGATGCCCTCGCCGACGACCAGGAATCGGTAGCCGCGCAGCTTCGTCGTCTTCTCGGCGAGCGCTTTCTCGACGGTGAGCTTGTCGTTCACGACGAATGGCTGGCCGAGCAGCGTGATCTCGGCGACGAACTTGTTGAGCGCACCCTCGACCATCTTGGCGGCGATCTCGGGCGGCTTGCCGGCCTCCTTCGCGCGCGCCTCCTGCACCGCCCGCTCGCGCGCCAGCACGTCGGGCGCGACGTCGGACTTGGCGAGGAACTGCGGCTTGGCGAAGGCGACGTGCATGGCGATCCCCTTGGCCAGCTCGTCGTCGCCTTCGTAGTCGATCATCACGCCGATCCTCACGCCGTGGACGTACTGCGCGAGTCGCGCGTCGGTCTGGACCCGAACGAACCGCCGGATCGCCATGTTCTCGCCGATCTTCTGCACCAGCTTTTGGCGCCGCGTCTCGATGTTCTCGCCAGCAAGCTCGAGTCCCGCGAGCGCAGCGACGTCGGCAGGGTTCTGCTTTGCGACGACCTCGGCGAGACCGCGCGCGAACAGGAGGAAGTCCTCGTTCTTCGCCACGAAATCGGTTTCGCAGTTGACCTCGACCAGCGCGCCGAGCTTGCGATCGGGCGCGAGCCACGAGCCGATCACGCCTTCGGCGGCAACCCTGCCCGCCGCCTTGCTCGCCTTGGCACCGCTTCGGACACGTAGCAGATCCTCGGCCTTCTTGAGGTCGCCGGTCGCTTCCTCGAGCGCCTTCTTGCACTCCATCATGCCGAGCCCCGTCAGCTCGCGCAGCTCCTTCACCAGGGCCGCCGTGATTTCTGCCATGCCGTTACTCCTGTTTCCCGATCCGCGAAGCCATGCCCCTCGCAGATCTGTCGCACCCGAAAAAAGGGGGCTTCGACGCCCCCGTGGGATCCGCTTCGGCGGTGCGTCACGCTCCGCCGGCTTCCTCGACCTCGACGAATTCATCGGCCGAGGCCGACACGATCTCCTGCAACGACTGCGACTTGCCCTCGAGCACCGCATCGGCGATCCCGCGCGCGTAGAGCCGGATCGCGCGGCTCGAGTCGTCGTTGCCGGGGATCACGTACGCGATCCCGTCGGGCGAGTGGTTGGTATCGACCACGGCGACGATCGGAATGCCTAGCTTCTTGGCTTCGGCGACGGCGCCCTTGTGGTAGCCGACGTCAATCACGAACAGCGCGTCCGGCGGGCCGTCGAGGGACTTGATGCCGCCGAGGCTCCGCTCGAGCTTCGAGAGCTCTCGCTGGAAGTGGAGCCCCTCCTTCTTCGACATGCGCTCGACGCTGCCGTCCTCGACCTGTGCCTCCATCTCCTTCAGGCGCTTGATCGACTGCTTCACCGTCTTGAAGTTGGTGAGCATGCCACCAAGCCAGCGGTGATCGACGAACGGCATGCCGGAGCGGATCGCTTCCTCGCGCACGATCTCGCGCGCCTGGCGCTTGGTACCGACGAACAGGATCACGCCCTTGTTCGAGGCGAGCTTGCGGACGAACTTCGCCGCCTCGTTGTACAACGCGAGCGTCTGCTCGAGATTGATGATGTGGATCTTGTTGCGGTGACCGAAGATGAACGGTGCCATCTTCGGGTTCCAGTACCGCGTCTGGTGCCCGAAATGAACGCCGGCCTCCAGCATCTGGCGCATCGTGGTGGTCATGCACTTCTCCGTCTAGGGTTGATCACTGACGCTCTGGCCGCATTTACCTCGTGGCGTTGATCGGCGTTCGAGGCACCCTGACCGGACAGGCGCGAAGTTTCGCGGCACCCGGGCGACATGCACCGACAACTTGGGGCCGCGTAGTTGCCGTTGTGGCGCGCCGCATGAGGCAAACGCCGTTGCTTCGGGCAAACTAGCCGCGGAGTGTATCACGGGCGCCGGTCGGGGCTCAATATTTTCCTTGCCAAACAGCGCATTAACTCCTCGGGGCGGACTCTGACGAGGCACCCGCGAAGTTTGCCCTGCAGAATGCGGTCTACTATCCTCACGGCTTTTTGAGATCGCGATGGCAGTCGTCCTGAAGGGCGCGGCAGAGATCGAGCGGATGCGGGTCGCGGGGCGGCTCGCGGCCGAAGTCCTCGACTTCATTGCGCCGCATGTGAAAGCCGGCGTCACCACGGCCGAACTCGACCGGCTTTGCCACGAATACATGCTCGGCGTCCAGCAGACGGTCCCGGCGCCGCTCAACTATGCGCCGCCCGGGTACCCGCCGTTTCCGAAGTCGATCTGCACCTCGGTCAATCATCAGGTCTGCCACGGCGTCCCCGGCGATCGCGTGCTCAAGCACGGCGATATCCTGAACATCGACATCACGGTCATCAAGGACGGCTTCCACGGCGACACGAGCCGGATGTTCTATGTCGGCGAGCCGTCGATACAGGCCCGGCGGCTTTGCGAAGCGACCTACGAAGCGATGTGGCTCGGCATCCTCGCCGTGCGACCCGGGGCCTTCCTGGGCGACATCGGTGCCGGGATCCAGCGCCACGCCGAGGGCCGGGGCTACAGCGTCGTGCGCGAGTTCTGCGGTCACGGCATCGGGCGCAGGTTCCACGAGGAGCCGCAGGTGCTGCACTACGGCCGGCCTGGCACCGGCCTGAGACTCCAGCCCGGGATGATCTTCACGGTCGAGCCGATGATCAACGCCGGCAAGCCGGCGATTCGCGAGCTCGCGGACGGCTGGACGATCGTCACCAAGGACCACAGCCTCTCGGCGCAGTGGGAGCACACCGTGCTCGTCACCGAGACCGGGTACGAGGTGCTCACGATCTCGCGCGGCGCGCCACCGATGCCGCAGTCCCTCGAAGCGGCCTAGAGGAGTCGAGCGCGGTGGCCTCGGTGCCCGCCCGACGTCTCGAGGTCCCGGACTACACGTCCGAGCTGCGGCGGCGCCTCGCAGGCGAGCGCGCCGCGCTCCGGGGCGAATACGAAGCCGATGCCGATGCTCCGCGCTTCCTGCGCCGCCACAAGCAGCTGGTCGATGCGATCCTCCGGGAGCTGTGGCGAGAGGCGAACCTCCCGCGGCAGCTCGCGCTCGTCGCCGTCGGCGGCTTCGGCCGCGGCGAGCTCTATCCGCATTCGGACGTCGACGTCCTCGTTCTTCTGCCGCAGGCGCTCGATCCGGTCGAGGCGGGGCGGGTGGAGCAGTTCATCGGCCGGCTGTGGGACGTCGGGCTCGAGCTCGGGCACAGCGTGCGCACGGTCGAGGAATGCCGCGACGAGGCCGCGAAGGACCTCACGGTGCAAACCTCGCTGCTCGAGGCGCGCCTGATCGCGGGCAGCCGCACCGTCTTCTCGCAGCTGTACGATCGCCTCCATGACGGTTTCGACGCACAGGCGTTCTTCAAGGCGAAGCGACTCGAGCAGGAACAACGGCATGCCAAGTTCCAGGACAGCCCCTACAGCCTCGAGCCGAACCTGAAGGAGGCGCCCGGCGGCCTCCGCGACCTGCAGGTCGTGCTCTGGGTCAGCCGCGCAAGCGGGCTCGGCCGCGACTGGCGCTCGCTGGCGGCGCGCGAGTTCGTCACGCGCGAGGAGGCGATCCAGCTCAAGCGCCACTCGGAGTGGCTCGCGCGGGTGCGCATCCGCCTCCATCTGCTCGCGGGGCGGCGCGAGGACCGGATCCTCTTCGACTATCAGGACGCGCTCGCGAAGGCGTTCGGCTTCGCGGCCACGCCGACGAAGCGCGCGAGCGAGCTCTTCATGCAGCGCTACTTCCGGACGGCGAAGACGGTCACGCAGCTGAACACGACCCTGCTTCAGAACCTCGGCGCCGCGATTTTCCCCGCTTCCGATGCGCCGCCGGAACCTATCAACGAGCGCTTCCAGGCGGTGCGCGAGCTCCTCGACGCGCGCGACCCAGGGGTGTTCGGGCGGGATCCGCACTCGATCCTGGAGAGTTTCCTGCTGCTGCAGCAGCACTCCGAGTTGAAAGGGATGACCGCGCCCACGCTGCGCGCGCTCTGGCGCGCGCGGCGGCGGATCGACAGCGGGTTCCGGGCCGACCCGGCGAACCGCGCCACTTTCCTCGCCATCCTGCGGCAGCCGCGGGGCCTGGTGCACGAGCTGCGGCGCATGAACCAGTACGGGATCCTCGGCCGCTACCTCACCGCCTTCGGCAAGATCGTCGGTCAGATGCAGCACGACCTCTTCCACGTGTATACCGTCGACCAGCACATCCTGATGGTCGTGCGCAACTTGCGGCGGTTCACGATGGTCGAGTTCGCGCACGAGTACCCGCTCTGCAGCCGGCTCGCCGCCAACTTCGAGCGCTACTGGCTCCTCTACGTCGCGGCGATCTTCCACGACATCGCCAAGGGCCGCGGCGGCGACCACTCGCGGCTCGGCCGGATCGACGCGCGGCGCTTCGCGCGCACGCACGGGCTCCCGCGCGAGGACATCGCGCTCGTCGAGTTCCTGGTCGAGCACCACCTCACCATGTCGGCGGTCGCGCAGAAGCGGGACCTCTCCGATCCCGACGTCATCCGCGAGTTCGCCGGCATCGTCGGGACGGAACGTCGGCTCGTCGCGCTCTACCTGCTGACGGTGGCCGACATCCGCGGCACGAGCCCGAAGGTCTGGAACGCGTGGAAAGGCAAGCTGCTCGAGGATCTCTTCCGGCTCGACGCGCCGCATCCTGCGCGGGGCCTCGGTCGGTTACGATCAGGACGTGCAGGCGAAGCAGAGCGAGGCGCTGCGGCTGCTGCGGCTCTATGCGCTCTCCGACAAGGCGGGCGAGGCGCTTTGGCGCGAGCTCGACGTCGCGTACTTCCTGCGGCACGAGCCGCAGGAAATCGCCTGGCAGACGCGCACGCTGCACTACCGTGTCGCCACCGATCGGCCGGTCGTGAAGGCGCGGCTCTCGCCGATCGGCGAAGGCCTCCAGGTGATGATCTACGCGAAGGACGAGTCGGACCTCTTCGCGCGCATCTGCGGCTACTTCGAGTCCATCAACTACTCGATCGTCGACGCGAAGATCCATACGACACGGCACGGGTATGCGCTCGACACGTTCCTGGTGCTCGGGACGGGCACTTCCCACCACTACCGGGACATGATCGGGCTGATCGAGGAGGAGCTCACCGACCGGCTCGAACGGCGCGCGTCGCTCGCGCCGCCAGCGCGTGGCCGCGTGTCGCGGCAGCTGAAGCACTTCCCGATCACCCCCGAGGTCCACATCCGGCCCGACGAGAAGGGGCAGTACCAGCTCGTCTCGATCACCGCAGGGGACCGCCCGGGCCTCCTGTACGGGATCGCGCGCGTGTTCAGCCAGTACCACGTGGACCTCCATACGGCGAAGATCGTCACGCTTGGCGAGCGCGCCGAGGACGTGTTCGTGGTATCGGGGGAAGCGCTGGCGAACCCGAAGACGGTGCTGCAGCTCGAGCAGGATCTGCTCGCTGCGTTGCAATGAAGGCGGGTTCAGTCCTCGCTCATGTCCTCGCCGGGAAAGAGCGCCTCGATGAAGCCGAACTTCGATAGATCGCGGATCCGCATCGGGTACAGAATGCCGTCGAGGTGATCTATCTCGTGCTGCACCACCACGGCGTGGAAGCCTTCGACCGTGCGGTCGATCGCCCGGCCACGTTCGTCGAAGCCGCGGTAGCGGAGCCGCCGGTAGCGCGGGACGAGCCCGCGCATCCGCGGCACGGACAGACAGCCCTCCCAGCCCTCGACCTTCTCGTCCCCGATCGGCTCCAGGACCGGGTTGATGAGGACCGTGTCCGGAACCTCCTCGGCGTCGGGATAGCGCGGGTTGCGGTGGACGCCGAAGATCACCACCCGCAGCCCCACGCCGATCTGCGGTGCCGCGAGCCCGGCGCCGTTCAGGTGCGCCATCGTGTCGCGCATGTCGCCGAGGAGCGCATGCAGCTCGGCGGTGTCGAACGCCTCCACCGGGCGTGCCTTCTCGAGCAGGCGCGGATCGCCCATCCTGAGTACTTCTCTGATCATTCGACGGTCATCACTTCTTCGATGATGCGCCGCGCCCGGCCGATGGTCGCGTGCAGCATCTGCTCGATGCCCTTGAGGTGGATGCCGGCGCGACTCTCGCCCCGCCCGGCCGCGTGGTTCACGACTACGGCGATCGCCGCGTAGGGCACGTCGAGCTCGCGTGCGAGCGCCGCCTCCGGCATGCCGGTCATGCCGACAATCTCGGCGCCGTCGCGCTCGAGGCGGTCGATCTCCGCCGCCGACTCGAGCCGCGGGCCCTGCGTCGCCGCGTAGACCGCGCCGTCGACGACCGTCTCGCCGCACGCCCGCGAAGCCGCAAGCAGCTTCCGGCGCAGCCGCTCCGTGTACGGCACCGTGAAATCGATGTGTGTCACGGGCACGTCCCCGCCCTCGAAGAACGTCGACCGCCGGCCCCAGGTGTAGTCGATGATCTGGTGCGGAACGACGAGCGTCCCCGGCCCGAGGTCGGCGCGGATGCCGCCGACCGAAGCCACCGACACGATCTCGGTCGCGCCCTCGTCGCGCAGCGCCCAGATGTTAGCGCGGTAGTTCACCTCGTGCGGCGGAATCGTGTGACCGTAGCCGTGGCGCGCGAGGAACATCGCTCGGCGGCCGCGCAAGGTGCCGAACGTGACCGCGCCGGATGGCTCGCCGTAGGGCGTACGGACCGCTTTGCGCCCGGTGACGTCGAGACCCGAGAGCTGGGTCAGTCCGCTCCCGCCGATGATCGCCAGCATCCAGTCAGCACTGTTTCAGAGCATAGATGGCGGGGAGGTTCCGCCAGGAGCCGTGGGCGTCGAGGCCGCAGCCGAACACGAACCTGTCGGGAATCTGCAGGCCGACAAAGTCGGGCCGGACCGGCTTGGGCGCCGACTTGATCTTGTCGGCGAGGACGGCGACCTTGCACGACACCGCGCCCCGTTCGAGCACTCGGGCCTTGATCGCCGCCAACGTGTCGCCTTCGTCGAGGATGTCGTCGAGGACGAGCACTGCCCGTCCCCGCACGCTCTCGTTCGGCTCGACCTTCCAGCGGATCTGCCGTCCGCCGAGCTCGTCGCCGTACCGAGTGGCATGAACGTAGTCCACGTGCAGCGGAAACCGCAGCTGCGGCAGGAGCTGGCCGCAGAAGAAGAGCGCGCCGTTCATGACGCACAGCACGAGCGGGTACTTGTCGCGGAAGTCACCCGTAATCTCGCCGGCGACGCGCCGGATCGCGGCCTCGACCTCGTCGGCGGGGCAGACGAGGTCCGCCTCCTCCAGCATCTGCCACGCTTCCGCGGCGGTCAGCATCTAGTAGGTGAAGGTGACGACGTCGTCGTCCATGGCCTTGGCGATCATGTACGCGCCCCCGACCGTCTCCTCGATCTCGGGGATCAGCTCCTTCCCCCACAGGTCGAGCGTCGGCGTGCAGACTTTGAACTTCACGCCGGCCTCGTGCGCGTCGCGGATGAAATCGTAGACAGTCTTCGGCGAATCCTCCTTGACCCGCAGTTTCTCCGCCACGCCTTTGACCGCGAGCTCGCCTGCCCTGCCCGTCATGATGATCTCGACCTCGTACTCCATCGCCGCCGCGACCGCCGCCTGGAAGAAGGGGGCGCCAAGCTCCGATCCGTTGCGCGGATCGGTGTTCATCATCACGATCATCAGCTTGTCGGCCATGGCTACCTCCACCAGCATCGGCGGCGGGCAGTATAGATCAAGCGCGGCCGCGCGCGACCGTCAATCGGCTCCGCCGGCGAGCCACGCGGCGAACGCCTGGCCGACCTCCGCGTGCTTGCGTCCGAGCGCGACCGTGGCCTGGAGGTACCCGAGCTTCGACCCGCAGTCGTAGCGCGTGCCCCGGAAGCGGTACGCGAGGACGGGTTCCTCTTTCAGGAGGGATGCGATGGCGTCGGTAAGCTGGATCTCGCCGCCGGCGCCCGGCGTGACCCGGTCGAGGATGCCGAGGATCCGCGGGGTCAGGACGTAACGCCCGATCACTGCGAGATTCGACGGCGCGGCCTCGGGCCGCGGCTTCTCCACGATCGCTTCAAGCGACTCGAGCCGATCGTCGATCCGCGTGGCGCGTACGATGCCGTAGCTCGCCGTCTGCTCGCGCGCGACCTCCTGGACACCGAGCACCGAGCGCCCCTCGCGCGCGAAGACATCGACCATCTGCTTCATCGCCGGCGGATCGGCGTCGATCAGGTCGTCGGCGAGGATCACCGCGAACGGCTCGTCGTTGATCACCGGTTTCGCGCACAGGACCGCGTGCCCGAGACCGAGCTGCTCCGGCTGCCGGATGTAGATGCAGCTCACGCGGCGCGGGAGGATTCCCTGCACCAGCTCGAGGAGCTCGTGCTTGCCGCGGCTCGCGAGCTCGTTCTCGATCTCGTAGGCCTTGTCGAAGTGGTCCTCGATCGCCCGCTTGTGCCGGCCGGTGATGAAGATCATCTCGGTGAGGCCGGCCGCGACCGCCTCCTCGACGGCGTATTGGATGAGCGGCTTGTCGACGACCGGCATCATCTCCTTGGGGCTCGCCTTGGTCGCCGGGAGGAACCGGCTGCCGAACCCTGCAACCGGGAACACCGCCTTCTTGATCGCTCGTATCACCATTTCATCCCTTCAAGAGTTCGCGCAAACCTGCCTCGTCGAGAATCGTCACGCCGAGCGTCTCGGCTTTCGCAAGTTTCGAGCCCGGTTCGGCGCCGGCGACTACGTAATCGGTCTTCTTCGAGACCGAGCCGCTCACCTTGCCGCCCCGCGAGAGTATCAGCCCGGTCGCCTCTTCCCGCGTCATTCCCGGCAGCGTACCGGTCAGGACGAAGGTCTTCCCGGCCGCGTGCCGCCCGGTAGCCGCACGAGGCACGTGCTCTTCCCAGGCGACACCCGCCTTGCGGAGCGCCCGGATCACGTCGCGATTGTGCCGCTCGCCGAAGAACCCGCGGATCGAGGCTGCCACGACCGGCCCCACATCCGGCACCTGCTGTAGCGCCCCTTCGTCGGCGTCCAGGATCGGATCGAGCGCGCCGAAATGCGACGCGAGATCCCGCGCCGTGGCCTCGCCGACGTTCCGGATCCCGAGCGCGTAGATGAATCGCGCGAGGGCGGTGCGCTTGGAGCGCGCCAGCGCAGCAAGCAGATTCTGTGCCGATTTCTCGCCCATCCGCTCGAGGCCGGCGAGATCCTCGAGCGTGAGGCGATAGAGGTCGGCGGGCGTATGGACGAGCTCGCCGTCGACGAGCTGGTCGACGATCTTCTCGCCCAGACCGTCGATGTCGAGCGCGCGGCGGGAGGCGAAGTGACGCAGCGCTTGCTTGCGCTGGGCCGGGCAGAAAAGCCCGCCGGTGCAGCGTGCCACTGCCTCGTCGGGAAGCCGCACTATGCCGGAGCCGCACACCGGGCACCGGGTGGGCATCCGGAACGCGGCGGTCCCGGGCTGGCGCGTGCCGGGGACCGAGCGGACGACTTCGGGGATCACGTCGCCAGCGCGCCTCACCACCACCGTGTCGCCGACGCGGATGTCCTTCCGGCGCAGCTCGTCCTCGTTGTGAAGCGTCGCGTTGGTCACTGTCGCGCCGCCGACGAATACCGGCTTGAGACGCGCGACCGGCGTGATCGCGCCGGTGCGGCCGACCTGCACCTCGATCCCGACGAGCTCGGTGGTCGCCTCCTCCGCCGGAAACTTGTGAGCGACGGCGAACCGCGGCGCGCGGGCGACGAAGCCAAGCGAGCGCTGCTGGTCCAGGCGGTTCACTTTGTAGACGACGCCGTCCATGTCGTAGGGCAGCGACGTGCGCTTGCCACCGAGCCTGCGGTAATAGGCGACCAGACCTTCGACGCCCTTTTCGACCGCCCGCTCCGCCGACACCGGTAGTCCCAAGGCGGCGAGCGCATCCAGCAGGCCGGACTGCGTCTCGAAGCCCTCGAAGCCTTGCACGTCGCCGACGCCGTAGCCGAGGAAGCGCAGCGGCCGCGACGCGGTGACCCTCGGGTCGAGCTGGCGCAGGCTTCCGGCGGCCGCGTTGCGCGGGTTCGCGAACTCCCGCTCGCCGCGCTCGCGCTGGCGCGCATTGAGCGCCTCGAAGTCGTGCTTGTACATCAGTACCTCGCCGCGCACCTCGAGCAGGCGCGGCGGCTTCGCGGTGCGCAGCCGCAGCGGGATGCCGCGGACCGTCCGCAGGTTGACCGTCACGTCCTCGCCGGCGAAACCGTCGCCGCGGGTCGCGCCCTGGACGAAATTGCCGCCCTCGTAGGTGAGATTGATCGCCAGGCCGTCGAGCTTCGGCTCGCAGCTGTATTCGACGATTCCGGCGTCGAGGGCCTCGCGCACTCGCCGGTCGAACGCCTCGACCTCGGCGTCGCCGAAGGCATTGTTGATCGAGAGCATCGGCACGCGATGCCTGACGGTCGCGAACTCCTTCGACGGCGTCGCGCCGACGCGCTGCGTGGGCGAGTCGGCGGTCACGAGCTCGGGATGCGCCGACTCGATCTGTTGGAGCTCGCGGAAGAGCCGGTCGTATTCGGCGTCGCTGATCGTCGGTGAATCGAGGGCGTAGTACCGGTAGTTCGCTTCGTCGATCCTGGCGCGGAGCGCCTTCGTGCGCTCGGCGATCTCGCGCCCGACCGCCATCTACGAGAAGAGGCGCACGGCGACCGGTCCGCCGGCGGGTATGCCGCGCGCGGCCATCGTCCGGTGGATGCTTTCGAGCTGGCGGCCGATCGCCTCGAGCGCCGCCTGGCCGATCGGCTTGCGATTGTCGTCGACCAGGACGCCGCCGAGCGCCTGCTCGAGCTGATGCGCGAAATCGATGAAACGGCGGAACGCCGACGGGCTCGCGCTAACGCGGGGCACGTCGAACAGCGCGGTGACCCCGCGGGTCTGCAAAGTCCTGATGGTCTCGGCGTGAAACGGCATGGGCTCGAGGTTGGCGAGCGAGAACAGCTCGGTGCCGTCCTCGGCATAGCGGTGGAAGCGACCGTCGTGGCCGATGGTCATGCCGGCGCTTTCCGCGAGCGTGCGCAGCTTCGTGCCGGCGAAGGCGTGCGACTCGCTGCCGATGACGCTGAGGCCGATCTGCACGTCCACCGAGGAACAGAAGCGGTCAAGCTCCTGCGCGCGCGCGATGGCCTCGCCGACATCCGGGAAATCCGGCTCCGCAGCGAGCGCGAGCGCGACCTCCTGCACCTCGCCGCAGAACGCCAGCAGATCGTCCTCGCCCACCGGGCCGGCTCGGCTCGTGAGCTGTATGCCGACCCGCAGGCGCTGGTAGCGGCTGTCGGAGCCGACCGAACGCCAGAGCGCGCGCGACTCGTCGAATCCCTCGCAGTGCACGGGTCGGACCAGCCCCTCCTCTAGGAGCGCCTGGGCATGGCGGGCGAGATCGGCGCCGGTCACCGTGCGCGCGCAATCGAGCGCGACGATGTAATCGATCGCCGGGTCGAGGCCTCCCGCGGCGAGCGGCGGAACAGGCTCTTCGGGCGCCGGCACATGAAGGGGTTCGCCGACGCCGAACGTGTGCTCGATGGTGCGGTCAACCGGTGCGGACTGGGGTGCCGGCGGCCGGGGAGGAGCGACGACGTCGGTGGCATTGGCGCCCCCGAGCAGGACATCCTCGTGCCGCGCCGCGAACGCGCCCTCGGTCCGGCGTCTGACTCTCGCTTCCTGCCAACGATTGTAGGCGATGACGCCCACCACCACCGCGACGCCGATCGCGAGGAGGCCGAGCTGCAGGTCGCTCATTCGAACGCGTCCTCCGGCTCGTCAGGCCGCTTCCCTGATGCGGAGCGCCTCCTCGATGTCCACGGCCACCACGCGCGAGACGCCTTGCTCGGGCATCGTCACACCGATGAGCTGGGAGGCGATCTCCATCGTGATCTTATTGTGGCTGATGAACAGGAACTGCGTCTCCGCCGCCATCTTGCGTACCAGGCTGCAGAACCGCTCCGTGTTGGTGTCGTCGAGCGGTGCGTCGACCTCGTCGAGCAGGCAGAACGGCGCCGGGTTGAGCTGGAACAGCGCGAACACGAGCGAGATCGCGGTCAGTGCCTTCTCGCCCCCCGAGAGCAGGTGGATCGTCGAAGTGCGCTTCCCCGGGGGCTGCGCCCGAACCTCGATGCCGGCGTCCAGGATCTCCTCGCCCGTCATCTCGAGGCGCGCTTCCCCGCCGCCGAACAGCGTCGGAAAGAGCTGGCCGAAGTGGCGGTTCGCCTCCTCGAAGGTCTGCCGCAGCATCTCGCGCGTCTCGCGGTCGATGCGGCGGATCGCGTTCTCGAGCGTCTCGAGCGCGGTCGCGAGGTCGGCGGCCTGCGCGTCAAGGAAGTTCTTGCGCTCGGTCGCGATCGCCAGCTCCTCGAGCGCCGCCATGTTGATCGCGCCGAGCTCGGCCATCGCCTGCTGCAAGCGCGCGATCTCGGCCTGGAGCGCGGTCGGCCGCACCTTCGCGCTCGCGTCGCGGGCGAGCGCCGTCTCGTCCGCGCCCGCCTCCGCGAGCTGCTGCGCGAACTGCTCGACCGCCAGCTGCGCGGCCTGCGCCTTGAGCCGCAGGTCGCCCATCCGGTCGCGGAGCGGCGGGAGCGTCTGCTCGCATGCGAGGCGGTCCTCGTCTTCGGCGCGGAGCCGCTCGGCGATCTCGTGCTGGCTGGTCCGCGCCGCCGTGAGGCGTTGCTCCCGCTCGATCCGGATGCCAAGCGCGTCCTGGAGAGCGAACCCGAGGGCCTCGTCCCTGAGCCCAGCCAATTCGATCTCCGTTTGCGATTGATCGGCCGCGGCCTGCGCGATCTGTTCAGAAACGGCATTAATAGATTTTTCTATCTCACTGATTTTTGATATGCATTCACGCTCTGAAAACGCCGTTTCCTGAACATCCCGGGCAGCGAGCTGGACTGCTTCGCGATGGGCCTCGAGCGCGTTCTGGGCCGCGTCGTGCGCCGTTTGGGCCACCTGGAACTCTTCCGAGCACCGGGTGATTTCCAGCCGCTGCCGCGTCAGCCGCGACTCCGCCAGCGCGCGGGCAGCAAGCTCCTGAGCCCGCTGGCGCTCGATCTCGGCGAGTTCGTCGGCGATCTGCTCCGTACGCGCTCGGATCCGGGCGATCGCCTCCGTGACCCGTACGTGTTCCAGCTGTTGCTGGTGGCGGTCCTGGCTGAGCGCCGACTCCCGGTCCTGAAGCGCCGCAACCTGCTCGCGGCGCGCTGCGAGCTGCCGCTCCGCGGCAGCGTGGACTTCCCGCGCCTCCTGCGTCCGTGCCCCGAACTCACGCAGCTCCTCGGTCAGGCGCTCGATCTCCCGCTGGCGGGCGAGGATCCCGGCGTCGATCGAGTCCGGGCCGTGGAAACTCACCGCGTACCGGGTGAATTGGTGCCCTTCGCGGTTGACGAGAATCGCCCCGGCGGCGAGGCCGAGCCGCGTCGTCAGCGACGGCACGCCTTCGACCGCGAAGCACCCTGCGAGCCACTCTTCCACGAGGGGCCGCGCAGTGTCGTCGGCGAAGCGCACGAGGGAGCCGAGAGGCTGGAACGATAGTTCCGCGCCGCGCGCCGGCCCCGCCGTGCTCGGCATGAAGAGACTGACCTTGGCCGGAGGAGGATCATCGAAGAGGCGTGCCAGCACCTGCGGGTCGGAGAGCTGCAGTGCGTGCAGCCGCTCGCGCAGCACCGACTCGATCGCCGTCTCCCAGCCGGGCTCGACAGTGATCTTCTGCCACAGCCGCGGGAGGCGCTCAAGGGCGTGCCGCGCGAGCCACTCGTTGATCTCGCTCCCCTCCTCGACCTGCTCCTGGATCCGCCTCAGGGTCGCGAGCCGCCCGGTCCGGGTGTTCGCCTCGCGCTCGAACTCCTGCAGCCTGGCGAGCGCGGCAGCGCGCGCGGCTTCGAGCACCGGCAGATCCTGATGCAGCTCCCGGATGCGGGTCCCGCAGGCCGCAACGTCCGCTTCCGCAGTCGCGATCTTGCCCGCGATCGCCTCGAGCCGCGCCGCGTCGGGTTCGGGCAGCTCGCCGCGCTCGGCCGCTAACCGTTCCCCGCGCGCGCGCAGGCCGTCGAGCGTTCGGCCGGCGTGCGCGACCTGCGCCTGTTCAAGCCGGAACGCCTGTTCCGCGGCGGCGATCGCATCGCGCGCCCCCGACAGGCGGTCCTGCGCGGCGCGATGCGACTCTTCCAGCCCGGGCGTCCGGTTCTCCTGCGCGGCCAGCTGCGCCTGAGCGGCCGCGATCCGGTCCGCCGCCTCGGCCCGCCGGCGCTGCCACATCCCCGCCGCATCGCCGAGCTCGCTCCGGTTGCGCTCCCACTGCCCGAGGTGCGCCGCGAGCTGTCCGCGGCTCGCCTCGAGCCGCTGGCGCGTCTCGGTCATGAACCGCAGCTCCGCCTCGAGCCGCGACACTTCAGCATTGATCTCGTAGAGCGCGCCCTGGACCGCGTTCACCGCGTCGCCGGCGGCGTAGTGGTCGACCCGCGCCTGCTCGAGGCGGCGCTCGATCTCGCGCAGCCGTGCGGTTCCCGCCTCGAGCTCGATCGCGACGCGATCCATCTCGCCCGCCACGCGATGCGCTTCGTTCTCGGCGTCACGCTTGCGCAACCACCACAGGAGACTCTGCTTATGCGTCGCCTCGGCCTGCAGCGCCTTGTACTGGCGCGCGATCTCGGCCTGGCGGGTGAGCTTCTCGATCTGCGTCTCGAGCTCGCGCCGGATATCGGCGACTCGCGCCAGGTTCTCACGCGTGTCGGCCAGACGGTGCTCGGTCTCGCGGCGCCGCTCCTTGTACTTGGAGACCCCGGCCGCCTCCTCCAGGAAGGTGCGCAGCTCCTCGGGCTTCGCCTCTATCACCCGCGAGATCATCCCCTGCTCGATGATCGCGTAGGCCCGCGGGCCCAGCCCGGTGCCGAGGAAAATGTCGTGGATGTCGCGGCGGCGGACCTGGGCGCCGTTGATGTGGTAGGTCGACTCGCCGTCGCGCTGCAGGACGCGCTTCACCGAGATCTCGGCGTACTGGGACCATTGGCCTGCGGCCTTGCCGAGGCTGTTGTCGAATACGAGCTCGACGCTCGCGCGCGCGACCGGGCCGCGCTGCGCCGAACCGTTGAAGATCACGTCCTGCATCGACTCGCCGCGAAGCGCGCTGGCGCGGGTCTCACCTAGCACCCACCGCACCGCGTCGATGATGTTGGATTTCCCGCAGCCGTTCGGACCGACCACACCGACGAGCTGGCTCGGGACATCGATGGTCGTCGGGTCGACGAACGACTTGAATCCGGCCAGTTTGAGGTGCGTGAGGCGCAAGCTCTGCGACGATAGGAGAGGCGGCTGCGCGCCGCGTGGTTGATACGCTCTGGGCGAAAAAAACGGCCCGTATAATACCACCGCGATCACCGCTCCCGGCACGATGAATTTCGTTCCGGCTTGCCGCTGATGAATCCGGACCTCGCGAAGCTCCAGCCGTACCCGTTCGAAAAGCTGCGGTGGCTCTTCTCCGGAGTCACGGCCGATGCCGCGCGCGCTCCGATCAGCCTGTCGATCGGCGAGCCGAAGCACGCCACGCCGCGGTTCATCATGGAGACGCTGACGCAACATCTCGGCGGCCTCGCCGCGTACCCGGCGACCGCAGGGTTGCCGTCGCTCCGCGAGGCGATCGCCAGCTGGCTCGTGCGGCGCTACCGACTGCCGGCGATCGATCCGGCGACGCAGGTGCTGCCGGTCAACGGCTCGCGCGAGGCGCTGTTCGCGATCGCGCAGGTCGTCGTCGACCGGACGCGCGACGCGGTCGTGCTGTGCCCCAATCCCTTCTATCAGATCTACGAGGGCGCTGCCCTGCTCGCCGGCGCGGCGCCGGTGTACGCCAATACGGCGCCAGGGCGCCAGCTCGGAATCGACTATTCGGCGGTGCCGGAAGCGGTCTGGCGGCGCGTCCAGCTGCTCTATGCCTGTTCGCCGGGAAACCCCACCGGGCACGTGATGACGATCGAGGAGTGGCGCGAGCTGTTCGACCTGTCGGATCGATACGGCTTCGTGATCGCCTCCGACGAGTGCTACTCCGAGCTGTACTTCGACGATGCGCGGCCGCCGCTCGGCGCGCTGGAGGCCGCGCATCGGCTCGGCCGCGACGGGTTCCCGCGGCTGATCCTGTTCTCGAGCCTCTCCAAACGCTCGAACGTCCCGGGGATGCGATCCGGCTTCGTCGCTGGCGACGCCGCGGTCATCAAAGCGTTCCTTCTCTATCGCACCTACCACGGCAGCGCAATGAGCCCGGCGGTTCAGGCGGCGAGCGAGGCGGCCTGGCGCGACGAAGGACATGTCATCGAGAACAGGCGACTCTACCGCGACAAGTTCGCGGCCGCTCTGCCCCTCATTCGACCGCCGCTCGAGACGGCGATGCCGGACGGCGGGTTCTACCTGTGGATCCATACCCCGGTCGACGACACCGAATTCGCCCGCGAGCTGTACCGCAAGTACAATGCGGCCGTGCTTCCGGGCAGCTATCTTGCCCGCGAGGCGCACGGCGCAAACCCCGGGCGCAACCACGTTCGCGTGGCGCTGGTCGCGGCGCCCGAGGAGTGCCTCGAAGGCGTGCGGCGGATCGCCGAGTTCTCCACCGAGCTCGGAAGCTCACTCTGAGAAGGACCGGTGCAGGTGCGGGAAATCATCGAATCGGCATGGGAGAACCGGGCCAACCTCGCGCCGTCCTCGGCCGATCGGAAGGTCCGTGCCGCCGTCGACGCGGTGCTCGCCGGACTCGACCGCGGCGAGCTGAGAGTCGCCGAGAAGATCGACGGCCAATGGCACACTCACCAGTGGCTCAAGAAGGCGGTCCTGCTCTCGTTCCGGCTCCAGGACAACCAGGTGATGCCCGGGGCGTCCACCCAGTATTACGACAAGGTGCCGACGAAGTTCGCCAGCTACACTGCCGCGGACTTCGCCGCCGGTGGCTTCCGCGTCGTCCCGCCGGCCGTCGCGCGGCGCGGTGCGTACGTCGCGAAGAACGTGGTCCTGATGCCCTCGTACGTCAACATCGGCGCCTATGTCGACGAGGGCACGATGGTCGACACCTGGGCGACGGTCGGCAGCTGCGCCCAGATCGGAAAGAACGTCCACCTCTCGGGAGGCGTCGGAATCGGCGGCGTCCTCGAGCCGCTGCAGGCCAACCCGACGATCATCGAGGACAACTGCTTCATCGGCGCACGCTCGGAGGTGGTGGAGGGAGTGATCGTCGAAGAGAACGCCGTCGTCTCGATGGGCGTTTTCATCGGGGCGAGCACGCGGATCTACGACCGCGCGAGCGGCCAGGTCCTCCATGGACGGGTGCCGGCGGGATCGGTAGTAGTTCCTGGAACCCTCCCTTCCCCGGACGGAAAATATGCCCTCTATTGCGCCGTGATCGTCAAGCAGGTCGACGCCAAGACGCGCGCCAAGACGAGCATCAACGAGCTGCTCCGCGGCGACTGACGGCGCACAGCTCCCCGGGGAGATCAGGATGGCGATGAAGCGCCTGCTCGAACTGATGGCCGAGAAGAAGGCCTCGGACATCTTCATCTCGGTCGGCGCGCCGATCAACATCAAGATCAACGGCGTCACCATGCCGATCAACCAGCAGATCGTGACGCCGGATACGGTCCGCGCGCTGATGGCGGAGATCCTGAGCGAGCGGCAGCTGACGGAATTCAACGAGGAGTTCGAGCTGAACACCTCGTACCCGATGCGCGGTCTCGGCAGCTTCCGCGTCAGCTGCTTCATGCAGCGCTCGACGCCGGGCGTGGTGGTGCGCTACATCCCCGGCGAGATCCCGCAGTTCGATACGCTCGGCCTGCCGCCGGTGCTGAAGGAGGTCGTGCTCGAGAAGCGCGGCCTGATCCTGATGGTTGGCGCCACCGGGTCGGGCAAGTCCACTTCGCTCGCGGCGATGATCGACCACCGGAACGCGAGCACGCCGGGTCACATCATCACCATCGAGGACCCGATCGAGTTCCTGTTCAAGCACAAGCGCTCGATCGTGAACCAGCGCGAGCTCGGTACCGACGCGAAGTCCTACCACGTCGCGCTCAAGAACGCTCTGCGGCAGGCACCGGACGTGATCCTCATCGGCGAGATCCGCGATCGCGAATCGATGGGCATGGCGATCGCGTACGCGCAGTCGGGGCATCTCTGCCTTGCGACCCTGCACGCGAACAACAGCTATCACGCCCTGAACAGGATCATCAGCTTCTACCCGCTCGAGAACCGTCCGGCGCTGCTGTCGGACCTGTCGGCCACGCTCCGCGTCATCGTGTCGCAGCGGCTGGTCAAGAACACGAAGGGCAGCCGCTGCCCCGCGTCCGAAGTGCTGCTCAACACCCGGCACGTCGCCGATCTGATCGAGGAGGGCAAGATCAACGAGATCAAGGAAGCGATCGACAAGAGCCTCGCGCCCGGCTCGCTGACTTTCGAGCAGTCGCTGTTCAAGATGTTCCGCGACGGCACCATCACGCAGGAGGAGGCGCTCGCCAACGCCGACTCGGCAAACAACCTCTTGTGGCTCATGAACAACGCGGACGCGAGCCTCGCCCAGCCGCAGGCGATGGCGCCCAAGCCGGCCATAGAGCAGAAGGTCGAGACCGCGCCCAGCGGCGCCTCGTTCAGCGAATTCAGGCTCTCGCTCGACGACGAGAAGGCCGCTTGAGCGCGCTGCGCGCCGTTCGACGCTAAGCTTCGCGTCGTCGTCACCGGCGCGAGGGTCTCTTCCCCAACATGGCCGACACGCTGACACTCGCACGCGAGCTGATCGCGCGGCGCTCCGTCACGCCCGAAGACGGCGGCTGCCAGCAACTCCTCGCCGCCCGCCTCGGCCCGCTCGGGTTCCGGCTCGAGCGCCTCGTCAGCGGTGGCGTCACCAATCTCTGGGCACGGCGCGGGACCGCGGTGCCGCTCGTCTGTTTCGCCGGGCATACCGACGTCGTTCCGACCGGACCGCTCGACAAATGGCTGTCCGATCCGTTCGCGCCGACCGAGCGTGACGGGAGGCTCTTCGGACGCGGCGCGGCCGACATGAAGACCTCGCTCGCGGCAATCGTCGTCGCGATCGAGGGCTTCGTTGCGGTGCGGCCGTCTCACCGCGGGTCGATCGCGGTGCTCGTCACCTCCGACGAGGAAGGCGTCGCGACCGACGGCACCGTGAAGGTCGTCGATCGCCTCGAGGCGCGCAGCGAACGCATCGACTATTGCGTGGTCGGCGAGCCGACCTCCGTCGCGCGGCTCGGCGACATGATCAAGAACGGCCGCCGGGGCTCGCTCTCCGGCCGGCTCGTCGTCAAGGGCATCCAGGGTCACATCGCCTACCCGCAGCAGGCACGCAATCCGATCCATGAGCTCGCGCCGGCGCTCGCCGAGCTCGCAAGCACGGAGTGGGACCGCGGGAACGAGTACTTCCAGCCGACGACCTGGCAGGCGTCGAACATCCACGGCGGGACGGGCGCTGCGAACGTGATCCCGGGCGAGCTCGAAGTGATGTTCAACTTCCGCTTCTCGACCGCGAGCACGGCCGAAGGCCTCCGCTCGCGCGTCCACGGAATTCTTGACCGCCACCGGCTCGACTACGAGCTCGAGTGGACGCTCGGCGGCGAGCCGTTCCTGACGCCGCGGGGCGAGCTCGTCGCCGCGGTAGCCGACGCAATCAAGGAGATCACGGGCGTGGACGCGGAAGTGTCCACGACCGGCGGGACGTCGGACGGCCGCTTCATCAGGCGCATCTGCCCGCAGGTCGTGGAGTTCGGGCCGGTCAATACGTCGATCCACAAGCTGAACGAGCACGTCGAACTCGACGCAGTGGAGCCGCTCCGGCGTATCTACCAGCGGGTGCTCGAGAAGCTGC
>CAWGCC010000048.1:0-12914 GCA_963820965.1 uncultured beta proteobacterium
TCGATGGCGACGTTCGATCTCCGCGGCCAATTCTTCTAAAACGTCATCTCCTTGTCCTCGGGCGTCCGAACGTGTGTCGGAAGGTCCCCTTCGACATCGGCTTCGTGCCGCAGCGGACTGAATAGCAATAACTCGGGCAGTGTGCTAGCGCTCAGCCAAGGAAGAGCATTCGATCCTGCGTGCGGCGCAGTGCAGAAGCGCCTGTCGCCGTCGATCCCGTGCCAGCCCATGTCGGCGACGTCAAGGCGTTCGCCGGCCATGGATTTCACCAGATGACCTTATCTTGTCCGATCTCGGTCGTCATGGCCGCCCTCCTTCTATGTCGGCGTTGCTTCCATAAGGAACAATGTGGAGGGGGTCGCGATGACGCGGGTGGTGCGGAAGCCCCCACGAGTCAATACGTCTCGATATTCCTGTTCCGTCCGGTTTCGTCCTCCAGTTCGCACCAACATGTTGATGTCTCGTTGTTTTGCCAGACAAGGCTGATTCGGCCCGCACACGAGATCCTCGACGATCAGTAGGCGCGAGGCGGCGGCCATGGCGCGAGCGTACGTTCCACGAGGATCTTCTGGCAGTTGTCGTCGTTCCAGTCGTGGAGGATCGACTTCATCACGTAAAGCTCGGCACCACTCGGCACGGCCGTGAAGAAGGTTCCGCCGACGAACTCCGCGTGCGACGACGGAATGGTCGAACGTGACTTGCGCGGCCTCGACCACGCCGGGCAGATCAAGAGCACCGCCTGTGGTCGGACCGTTGATCCGCAACACCGAGGTGAGGAGTGTTCCATCGCCGCCACCGACGTCGACGACTCGCCGGACCTTGCTGAAGTCGAAGGCGTCGGTGACATCGTTGACCGACGCCATCGTCGCCTGAGCTTGGCCGGCGTCAAACAGGCGCCGTGCATCAGGATGCTTCGCGAACCAGTCGAAGGTCCCCATGCCGTAGAGATGATCAAAGGCGGTCGTGCCCGTCTTGACACTCTCGAGCAGAGCCCCCCAGGGTCTCCACATCCATTCCTGACCAAGGATCTCCGCGACGACGCGCAGCGAGCCTTGCGCATCCGAACGGAGGTACTCGGCCGCAGGGTTGAGCTGGAATCGCCGGCCCTGCGTCTCGGTGAAGAATCCCAGGCTTGCGAGCGTGCGCATCAGACGGTACAACGCGTCTTCGTGAGCGCCCGCGGCAGCCGCGAGGTCGGCCGCGCTGCGCGGCCCGTCCTTCAACAGGTCAGCGATCCGCAGTGTCGCAGCGACGTGCAGCATCTGTGACGTCTGATACCCGTTGATCAGCGTCTGCAGGCTTTGCCGCGTCGGGGTCGGCGCCGCCGCGCCGCTCTGACCAGAAAGGCGGCCACTCGACATCACGCCCCCGACATCTGTTCGGCTTCCAGCGAAGCAGTCGACGTTCCACTCGACCAATGACGACGCCGACGAGCAGTACCCACGCGGCCAGAATCACCATCCCGGCGAATACTCCCGTCGTGTCAATACCCCTTCGGCCTGGGCAATCAGATAGCCGATTCCGCGCGACGCGCCGAGATACTCGCCGACCACCACGGCGACAATCGTCATGCCGATGCTGATGTGGAGGCTCGAGAAAATCCACGTCAACGCGCTCGGGACGAGCACGTGCCGTACCAACTGGGCGTGCGAGGCACCGAGTATTCTGCGCGTTGTCGACGATCGCCCGATTCGACTCTCGCGCACGCCGCGGTAGATTGAAGAAACGAGAAGAAGACGACGGTCACGCCGAGGGCCACCTTCGACCAGATGCCGAGGCCGAACCACAAGAGAAAGATCGGCGCCAGTACCACGCGGGGCAAGGCATTCGCGACTCGAATGTAGGGTTCAGCAGCGCCGCGAGGATCGGCACACCGGCCAGCCCGCGAATCCAAAGAGCACACCGAGGACACCCGCCAATACGAAAGACAGCATCGCCTCAGTGAAGGTCGTCGATGTGCACCCAAAGGCTTCCCGTCACTATCCACTGCCTGATGCGACGCACGATTCACTCGCTCGGCCTGAAGAAGAACGGATCGACCAGCGTGGATGCCGCGCCCCATTCCCACGCCAGCAGCACCGCCGAACGCAAGTGCCGCCTGCCGAGCTGCCAGACCGAGGCGTTTCTTAGCTGACTTCGGTCATAGCTGTTCAGCACCTCTTGCCGCAGGTCGTTCCAGATCGTTTCGGTAGATCTGATGGAAGCGAGGCTCCGTTTTGATGTCAATGGTAGCGTTCGGGTCTTGGCAGGTCGATCGAGTACCGACCTACAGTCGACGCCTGGTCCCGCCGATAGCACGAACACGTCATCGGACAGTAGCGATCGCTTCTTCGAGGTCGTGCGTCACGAACACGACCGTCTTGCCCGATCCGGTCCAAGCCGGAGAATCTCGATTCCATGAAGCGCTGTATGCACGTCGAGCGCGCTGAACGGCTCGTCCATGAGGACCAAATCCGGGCCACTATCCAGCATTGCGCCATCGCGACGCGTTTCCGCATGCCGCCGCTGAATTGATAGGGGTAACGGCGTGCCAAAACCCTCCAGCCAACACGCGTTCGATCCAGGACTGGGCGTTCGTGCGAAGTCGTCGCTCCGTTCTGACCGCGTATCGTCAGACCCGAGCTGAATGTTGCCCGAGAACGGTCTTCCACGGGAGAGCGCATCCTGCTGGAACATGTACGTGGCACGGCGATTGATAGCGGTCAGCGGTTCTCCGAACACCTCAACTCGCCCGCTGTTGGGGGTACGAGGCCGGCAATGAGTGCAATTTCAAGAGCGTGGACTTTCCGCAGCCGCTCGGTCCGACGATCGAGACGAAGGTTCCGGCGGCGACATCCATCGTGACGCCGTCGACGGCCGTATAGCGTCCCGAATTGTTTGCCGACGTGCGTGCAGTGTCAGCGCGTGAGGAGAGGGTGCGGTGGCCATCGCCGCCTTCTCGTCACCGCGCGGACGCAAATTGGTTTGTGTAGAGACAGGGCGATCTGGATGTTGCCGCCCGGAGTCTCGAGTTGGATACGGCGACGAACTTCTCAATCAGCTCGCCGAACCAGCGGGCATGAGCCCGTCAGTCGAGAGCACCTCTTGCATCTGGCGAATGGCGTGGAGGTCCGCCTCCGCGGTCATCCGCGCCGCTTCGGGATCATGTCGCGCACCTGCACCGCAGGACGGTCCCGTATCCACTGCATCCCTTGCGTGACCGCTCGGACGAGTCGACGCGCAGTGTCGGCATTGGCTCGGAGCCAGCTCTCCTTGGCCATCAGGCCCAGCGACGGGAACACCTCGGAGCCAAACACCTGCCGCGCGCCGGCGGGCGTGCGCAGATCCACGAGAAACGTCTGCCGCGGCTGCCACCTCGAATACTGAAATCGCACTCCCAAGCAAGACCGCCGCGTCGACGCTTCCGTGCTCGAGTGCGGCGACGGAGCTGGCCGACATGCCGACCGACACGGTATCGACCGCGTCTGGCGAGAGACCGTTGGAGACCAGGAGAGCGTAAACTGATCGCGCGGACCCCGGAGCAGAGACGCCGATGGTCCGGCCTTTCAGATCGCGGACAGTTCGCATCGTGCTGCTCAGGGACGGCGTGACAGCCAACGCTGCCGTTGGGCGCGTGTAGAGGAGGAGAAACCCGCGCACGTCACGCCCTTCGATGGCCAGCTGCACCGCATCCGACATCGACGCGGCGGCCACGTCGACGCTACCGCCGAGCAGCGCCTCAATCGCCTTCGTGCCTCCCGCCACCTCCGATGTTGCGAGTGACCAGGCCGTTCTCCTTGTCGTCGCCGAGTGTTTGCGCGATAAGGAATGGAAGAAAGGCGATCGGAAGTCCTGGTGGATGGCGAGTCGAACCGTCCGGGGACCGGATTGCTGTTGTGAACCGTGGCACGCCACGAGCCGGCGGCCAACAGGGACCATACGACTTCGGCGCATGGTCCCTCCGGGTGGCGGCCCCACGCACTCCACATCAGGGGTGACGGCATCCTGAAGTCTGCAGCCTCCATGCGGGCGAGGTCGGCGTCGAACTCTTCCTCGGTGACGTAGCGGCGTCAGAATCATGGCGCGCGATCGTCGTTCGTAGCTGGCCCGCAACAATGTGGCGCTCCGCCGATCCCGACTGCACCATGACTAGGCGCGCTTCCGCGCCGAGCTCGATGAGGCCCAGCCCCCGCAACCGGCCCGGCAACAGTCGCCCGTAGTGCGGAGCGACTCCCGATCATGATGCAACCGTCCCATGGCCTCATGCGTCTCAGGGCGATCTCCAGGCGACACGGCGGGTCGGGAGGGACGGAGGTGCACGGTCGAATTCTTCACAGACGAGCCACCCTCTCGGCTTGAGTGCACGCGCAGGGAGACGGGCAGCACCCGGTCGCGTGCGGGGAGGTGCATCGAGCACCGTTCGCGCGTGAATCAGATCGAAGGCCCGCTCGGGCAGCGGGTCGCTCGTGATGTCGTGTAGGCGGACGTCGATATTCGGACGCTTGATGCTCTCCAGAAATCGAGTATCGACGTCGGTGACGACAACCCGTCCGGCCGCGCCGACACGCGAGCTGAGCCACTCCGCGATCAATTCGCCACCGCCTCCCACTTCCAGGCAGTGCCAACGAGGGGCCACTCCGCGATCCGCGAGATGACGTCGACTGCTCGAATCGAACAGGGCCGACAGGGCGGCGAAGCGGACCGAGGCGTTTCGTGCCGGATCCATCCTGAGCGGCACTTTGCGTGGGAGAAGCTCATGAGAGAAGTTCAAAGTATTCAATAGTTGTTGAGCATCTCTCAATGGTCGATTTCTCCTCGCGGCAGCTTCGCGCGTTTCTACTGGTGGCGCAGCATCGCAACTTCACGCGTGCCGCAAGAGCGCTCTTCATCACGCCGGCGGCCTGAGCGTGTTGATCCGGGGAACTGGAGAACCAGACTCGGATGCGGACTCTTCGATCGGACCACACGTCACGTCGCCCTCACCGCCCACGGCAGCCAGTTGCTCGCGGTGGCGCGGCGGACCCGGAGGAGATCGAGCGGCGCGACGTCACGGATGGCAAACGGCAAGGAGGCCAGCGATACGCTGTCGGTCGGCGCGGGGCTTCTCCACGCCGCGAACATTCTTCCAGGGCGATCGGAGAATTTCGGAGCCGGCGGCCCGACATGCGCATCCAGCTGTTCGATGCCGACATGCCACTATCGTGGAGAGGATCAAGGCCGGCGTCCTCGATATCGCCTCGGGTTCCTCGAGAGTGCGCCCGGTGTTGTTCGGACGCGATTCTTCCGGTTCCCCCTGATCGCCATGCATCCCGAGAACGGCACCGCTCCACGCCGCAGTTCGATGACATGGTCGGCGTTGAAGGGAGAGCGGCTGATTCCGAGGCTGCCTCCGGCTCCCCTGCGAAAGCTGATTGATCAGCACCTTGCGCTGGCGGGCCTCGACTCTCAGTCGGCGATGGCCCTGAACCGTCTGGATACGCTCATCGCGATGGTGGAAGCTGACGAAGGAACGGGGGTCGTGCCCTCTTCTGCATTGCCGGTGTGTCGGCACCGACATGTGGTCATGACTCGACTCGTCGATCCCACTGTGTTGGTGGACTCTATCAGATTCGAAACCGCGGCCGGAAGCTCTCGTCAGCCGCGGAAGAATTCTCAACATTTCTGCAGGGCTACATCGCGCGTTGGGCGGGACGCGCCGGTGTTCCATAGATTGTTGAACCGATGCTAGGAACTGACGGCCGCGCCGGCACGCCCGCCAGCCATCCCGAGTGGGAGGCGTCGCTGCGGCGGTCCTCGCGGCGAACACTCGATGCGCGGCAGCGGACTCGAGCAGCCGCTTCTGAGCACGTTGGTGAGCGCCCCACCGAGCTTCCGCCTGCCTGGGAAGCTCTTCGATCATCTCGCCAGTGATGGTCGAGAGCATTAGGTCGCGGAGGCGGTCCTTCACGATCGCCAACCGCTCCTCGTCGAACGCGACGGTGCGCTCGCGGTTCACGGTCGCGCGCCTTCCGGCGACATAGGCACCGCACGCGCGAACAATCGACTCCGCCGGCCGTTGGCAGGACGCACACCAGGCGTTGAACAGGTAGATCCGCTCGGTCGCCTTACCCAGCTAACGGACGCGAGCTCGAGAAAATTCAAGTAAATCGGACGAGTGGCTGGTTCTTGATCTCCACGCTTACTCCGACGTCCCTGGATCATTGGCCGCTTCCACATCACGCTCGAACGTCTGAACGAGTTGGATATGATCCGCAACTGCCGGAATGCTTTTCAATGCAGCTTCGAGTCGTTCGTCCGAGGTGATCGAGCGCGTGTTGAGTCGAACCGCCAGGGCAACGTACATCGAATCGGTACACGGTTCGCCCTGTTGCGTTCGCAAGTGCATGTGCGTCCTCCGCCAAGGCCCGGCACGGAACCGTCTCTACCGCGATCTGCCTGATGTCTGCGACGAGCTGCTGCCCTTCTTCAGTCGTCAGCTCCTGGCGCCGGATCTTCTTCCAGATCGTGTTAGCCGTTTCGGCGAAGAGCAGATCCGGCGCGATGTACTCGTGCGGCAACACGAGCAGCCGTCGCGCCGCGTCGCTGTGAATCTCGGGCACGAACCACTTGACGACGACGCTGGCGTCGACGACGAAGACACTCACCGCGTGTCGCGGTCCTCGCGAATCAGCGCGGCACTATCGGACTGCGTCGAACCGCGCAGGCGCTTCAGCCAGCGGGCCGACAGCCGTCGCGTTTCGGCGAGACGCCGGGCGCTCGCATTGCGCAGGACTTCATGGATTTCCGCCTGCAGCGAACGGCCATGGGCCTTCGCGGCGGCCTTCAACTCCTGCAAAACAGCGTCGTCCAGATTCCTGACCAAGAGGTTTGCCATAGCAAGTGGACCCCTAGAGAGTGGTATCACAATGATACCGCACCGCGGCCCCTCCTCGTCCACCCTACGACGACGCCGTCGATCCGTCGAAAATGGAATACATCGGTCCCGGCCTATGCGCTGCCTGCGCGCCGGATCACTCGGGATCGCCCGTCGCCGGTTAAAATGTGTGGGAGACGCCGACAGGGTTAGGGCACAATCAGGGCACAAATCACTTTCGCGTCGATCACGAGTCCGTAAGTGCTTGATTCTAAACGGAGAGATGTCAGAGTGGTCGATTGAGCACGCTTGGAAAGCGATGCCGTTGGAGCGATGTCAGGACGTACCGAAGCACCTTTTCCGCAGCCCCTTCAACGAATTGGCCCCGGGAAGATGTCTCTCGGTGTTTCCCCGTAAGTGACGGTGTTTGTCGAGGGTTGACACCGGTTAGGGCACAATCTGGGGCACAATTTCCGACACCAACCCGCAGTCGGATTTCTTTGCGTCGCGCGATCGACGCCAAGTCATCCGCCGCAGGAACTCCTTCGCGTGTTAGCGCCTCGATTCCCGTGGCCACCAAATTCTCATTCGACGCGTCAAGCGGCCGTAAGTACCGCGAAGAGAGAACGCTACGACGGTTCGATCGAATGCTTTTCCCGCCAAACGTCCTGCCTTCGGAAAGAACAGTCGTTGAAGACGCTGCCGTTGCTCCGACGACACTTGGTGCATATCCGACGCCCGGGGTAGCACCCGCTCCGCAAAGTTCAGGACGCTCGACGTCGAACTCCTCGACATTGGAACCGTGCCGGTCAATCTCGACCAGCGTCTGTTCTTCGCGGAGCCGATCGCGTTGGCGTTAGTAAGTGCCGAGGTCCATCGACTCCTTCTAAATGAACGCGTCATCGAGGCGATCGAGTTTCTGCTGGATGGCTTTTCGCTCGGTGCTCAGCGCTCGCCCCCTCGTTCTTGACCGAAGCCTCGCGGCGGAGCCATAGGCGCAGCACGGATTCCTTGAGAAGCCGGATATAACCCACGTCGGTTGAATCGCTCCAATTCGTCCACGAACAGCCCTTCGAGTCTCGCCTTCGTGATATTCACTGCCCGGCAGGGTGGAGGCAGTGGTGGTCCGCGTATCGAGCGCTATGTCCCTTCGACCAACTTGCCGTGACACCGCGTCCGCACGCAGCACTTGATAACCACCCGCAGCGGGAATTCAAGCCGAAGGCGCTGGTATGGGCCATCGTGCATTCGCCCTGGAAAGGGGTTCGCTAGGCGACCTCCAGGAAAGCCAGGGGCCAGCATGCGGGTCATGCAGACGGGGTTCTTGATGCTCTGCGTCGCCATCCACTCCTCGGCTTCCCGATAAGCTCGCGCCCGTGCCCGTCGTTTTGAAGCGCACCGATTCGGCGCCGGGCGACGGCCGCGTACGCTCATGTCGACGCGCTCGAATCCGTCGGCGGCGTCGTGGAGATGTCTCAGGGCCAGCGGAGCACGGCCCTCGAGGTACGCAATCCCCGCCTGGAGGGCAACGCGATCGGATCGGACCAGGGCCTTCGTTCTCTGGCGATGTGGCGAGCTCCGGCGCGTGCGACGGACAGGAATCGGCGGGAGTCTCCGCGCCTTGCGGCCATCGCCAATGCGCTGCGCGCTCGCAGGTAGACCGACTCGATCCGAAAGACCTGCACGCGCGTCATCAACGAACGGCGGAGCGCGACTGGTACCTGTTCGTCGAACAGTCGCCACGCGGCTTCGCCGTTGCCGCGATAGAGCGCGGTCTGCACACGCGCCAGCATCGCGCTGTAGTGTCGGCGGTGAAGGCCGCCTGCGACCACCGCTCGATGGCCTCGACGGTTGCCGCTCCCCTTCGGCGGGGTCGTCTGCCGCCAGCCACACGTAGTTGCACGCGGGTGCACAATTCGGTGGCAAGGGTACAGTTTCCCGCTGCTCCGCGCGCTGGCGAGAAGGGCGGGAACTCGCCGCGACACCTCACCGAGTTCTCCGAGGTACATGAGGGCCCAGATGACAATGTTCTGGGCCATGTTCAATTCCCACGTGAGCCCAACGCACTGGTCGCGCAGGATGGCCAATGCGTGCTCGGATGGCGTCAAGGCCTTTTTCCATTCGCCCGCGGCCATGGCACTGATGGCGTCCGCGACGATCGACATAGCGATGACGTGCGCGTGTCCGACGCTCCTTCGCAAGGCCTTTGACTGCTGGGCGAGTCTCTCGCTCAATTTTCGGCCGCTAGGCGATGCGGCTCGAGCGACGGACTCGAGCGCCACGGCGCGCGCGAGTCGGTACGGGTCGCGGCCTCGAGCGCCAGCCGCAGATGACGGGTGTTGAAATCCGCCGCACTGATGTCGTCCACGAGGGACCCGTGCGTCGCCGACCAGCAGGTATCGACGCGCAGGAGTCGCCGGCGTCGATGGCTGTCGACGGGCCTCGACACAAAGCGCAGGCCGCGCCATCGGAGCCGAGCGCGCCGCCACGATAACGACAACAGCGCCGCACGCGGACTTCGCGCCAGCCGCATGCTGCCGCCCGCGAAGGACCGTGCGGATGACATCCATCCCGTGATCGATGTGGCCGCCGATGAGGAACTGCTCGGCGGCTCGACGCCGAAGATCGACCTGCCGCCAGCCGTGCGGCGCCTGCCGACGCTTCGAGATACACCTGCGCGGCCTCCGGCGGTCGGCCGGCATTGGTCAGCGACTCCGCCAATCCTTGCTTCCACTCGAAGCGGACTGGAGAATCTGGCGCGAGCTCGAGGGCGCTGACGATAGAACGACGCGGCCCGATCGAAGGCGAGGGCGGCATCGGCTTTCCTCGCCGCAAGGGCCGCCTGGGTCGAGGCATCCCACGTGGTCGCCGGCCCCTCGGTAATGTGAGTAGAGCGCCTCGGGATCGTCTGCTCGTCTGGCGACCAGGGCCTGGACCATGAGGCCGTGGATCCGGCGCTCGTCGTCTGGAGACACGAGCGCCGCCAGCTTTTCGCGGATCCGGTCGTGATAGATCTCGATTCGCTGGGCAGACCCGCTGCTGCGAAGGAAACGGTCCGAACGGAGCAACGCGACGAGCGGCCGCTCGTCGCCGGCGAGACCGCATGCCTCATACACCAGATCCGGCGCCACCGGCCTTCCGCAGATGGCCAGCGTTTCCAGGAACCGCTGCGCTCCTGGGGGCAACGCCCTCACGCGCCCTTCGAGCATCTCGACAAACGTGGCAGCTCGATCGCGCCCGGTTTCGTCGATGACGACAGAACGCGCCATCTGGTCCAGGAGAAACGGACTGCCACCAGCTTCCCTGACCATCTCGAGCTTCTCCGCCTGGCTCACGGGTGAGTCCACTGGAATCAGCGACGCGATCAGCGCGCGCGCCTCGTCTTCCGTCATGGGGCTCGAGCGGCAGAGCCGTGTAGCTGTTCGACCCGGCGCGTTCGAGCAGCCTCTGAAGAAACGGCTTGGACGCGATTTCTTCCGTGCGGAAGCACGCGACCATCAGGAGCGATGGCGGCTCTGGCGGCCGGAGTAACTCCTCGAGCAGGAGCGCGCTGTCCGCATCCGCCCAGTGCAGATCGTCGATGTAGAGGACCAGCGGCCGGCGATTCGCCATTCGGGTCAGCAGCTCGCGCAACGACGAGAATGCGCGGCGCCGCAGGACGAGCGGATCCGGGATCTCCGGCTCTCAGCCGCGGGGCGGTGGCGACCGATTCTACATGGAGCATCACTGGAAAGAGCCGCGACAGTGCCAGCACATCGGATGGCACCAGCGTCTCAGCCTCCGTTCGACGGAGACGGCCCAGGTGCTGACTCAGGCTATCGATGACCCCGTCGAGCGCCTTGTACGGCACGGACTCGTGCTCATAGCAGCGGCCGCGAAGCACTACCGCATCGTCGCCGGGCACCTGGTCGAGGAACTGCTGGACCAGCGCGGTCTTGCCGATGCCGGAGGGGCCGTGAATGCAGACAGCCGCCGCACGGCCCTCGCTGACCGCGGCGAACGACGCGGTCAGGATCGCCAGCTGCCGCGCGCGGCCGACAAAGCATGGCTTCGGCCTGCGCGGCTCGCGCCGACGGGTCTCCGGTGGCAGGGTTCCGCGGTCGACCAGCGTGTCGAGCGCGTCGCGTCCCGACAGACGCCGCTCGGGATCGCGGCACAGCAATCCCATACAAATCTCGTTGAGATCGTCGGGCACCTGCGACTCGATCGACGCGGGGGGAGGCGGGTCGCCGTGGCGCTTGCGCGAGCCCAGCTCGTGCCAGGACCCGTCGAACGGCAGGCGTCCGGTCAACGCTTCGTACAGCGTCACGCCGACGGCGTACCAGTCGCTCGCCTCGGAGGGGTCGGCGCCGGCGTGCTGCTCGGGCGCGAGGTAGGCTGGTGTGCCGGCCATGCGGTCGTCCGCCGCGGCGGCTCGGCAGCGCGTCGCTCGTCAGGCCGAAATCAAGAATGACCACGCGTCCGTCGGGCCTGACCAGGATGTTGGACGGCTTGATGTCCCGATGGAGCTTGCCGTTGTCGTGCAGCGCCGACACGCCCGCCACGAGCTGCCGCAGGACGCTCCTCACCAGGCCGGCATCAGCGCGTTGACCCTCGGCCCCTGTCATCCCCGCGTCCGCCGCAGGCGTCCGGACGTAGTCCGCCACACCCAGGCCATCCACCAGCTCCATCGTGAAGAAGCAGGTGTCCGGCTCCACCACCAGCTCATAGAGACACACGAGGTTCGGATGCGCGACATCGGCGAGACTGCGGAATTCCCGCTTGAGACGGGAGACGTCGGCCGGTCGCGCCCGCCGCAGGGTCTTGAGCGCGACCGCTTCGTTGCGCACGCCGTCGTGGACCGCGTAGACGACACCCATCCCACCCGCACCGAGCCGGCGAAGGACCGTGAATCGCTCCGTGCCGCGAAACTCGGCCTCGACCGGAGCCGTCCCGTGCGGTCGCGCGACCGGCGTCGACGGATCGTCCAGCGAGAGCAGTCCGGCGAGCGCTGGCCAGTGCCGGCCGCGCGAGAAAGCCGGTCGCGCGTTCGTGCGCCCGCACCAGACGCTCGACGTCCTCACGCAGCCCCGCATCGCCCGCGCAGAGCCTCAATGAGGAATGGCTGGCGCGCGTCGGCGGCGCGCGCGAGGGTGTCCTGGAAGATGTCGTTGAGGCGCCGCCAGCGATCCGGATCCATCTCGGGCTGACCACGGCCGCTCAGGCGGCGCCGCCCGCCAGCGCGTCGTAGAGCCACGCGCGCGAGAAGCTCCACTCGCGTTCGATCGTGGCCGGCGACAGCTCCATGACCTCGGCCATCTCCGCCGTCGTCAGACCGCCGAAGAACTTGAGCTCGACGATGCGGCTCTTGCGCGCGTCGATCGCGGCGAGGGCGTCAAGGGCCTCGTGCAGGGCGATCAGATCCACGGACGGGGCTTCACCGATGTGCGCCAGGCTGAGCGACACGCGCTCGGCGTCGCCGCCGCGCTTGTCGGCCGCGCGGCCGCGCGCGTGATTGACGAGGATCCGCCGCATCATCACCGCGGCCACGCCCACGAACTGGGCGCGGTTCATCCAGTCCACCTGCCGCTGGTCGATCAACCTGAGATACGCCTCGTGCACGAGCGCGGTGGCCTGCAGGGTGTGGTCGGAGCGCTCGCGGGCGAGAAACGCGCGCGCCAGCCGCCGCAGCTCGTCGTAGACGAGCGGCAGCATCTGGTCGCGAGCCTGCTCGTTGCCCCGGTTCCAGTCCAGCAGCAGTTCCGTGACGACGGCAGAGGAGTGCATAGCCATTACCTGCCCGGCCTCGATGACCGGCTTGCCAGACACCCCGCGAGGGGATGAGGGAGTCTAGCACCATCCCGTGCGTGATTAGCTGAGAGCCGCGGAACCATCACGTGCTCGCCGCCCGGATCCCAGCGAGAACCAGCGCGGTTCGCGTGATGAGGGGTTCCGGGTCCGGCCGGTGCGTTACCAGTAGAGAGATGGTGCCGGATGGAACTTTTACATCTGTCTATTCCGAGGCAACCCCATGTATTCCCGATCGATGCTCTTGTTGTCTGTTCCTCCTCATGAGCGCGGGTACGGCGTTCGCGCAGGACTT
>CAWGCC010000049.1:0-5787 GCA_963820965.1 uncultured beta proteobacterium
ACCCCGCATTAGCGCCCGAAGAGTCCGGCCGGCCGGATCGCAAGCACCAGCAGGAGGATGCCGAACGACACGGCCTGGGACCAGGACGGCCCCGAGAATGTCGAGGTCAAGCTCTCGGCGATGCCGAGGATGATCGCGGCGGCGAGCGTTCCGCCGATGCTCCCGAGACCTCCGAGCACGGTGATGGCGAACACGCGCCCGATGTAGGCGCGGCCGATCGAAGGCTCGACGGGCGAGATCATGATCAGCAAGGCGCCGGCGACGCTGGCGGTGGCGATGCCGAGGCCGAACGCGAGGGTCTTGATCCGGACCGGGTCGGCGCCCACGAGCCGGAGCGCGAGGCTGTCCTGGGCCACACCCATGATGGCGCGGCCGTAGAACGTCTTCCCGAGGAACAGGTAGAGCGCCAAGGTCATCGAGGAGCCCGACCACGCACGGGACGAGGAGCCGGAACGCGATGCCGACCGGCCCGATGTGGATGGATTCGCCGATGTACGGGGCCTCGATCGAGCCGATAGTCCACCCCGAACTTGAGCGAGTGCGACCTCGATGATGAAGAGCAGGCGAAGAAGAACACGAGCCGCGCAGCGACAGTCGCCCTTCTTCTCGAAGCTCACGTAGTAGGTCTGGTAGACCGTGATGCCGAGCAGAAAGAAGAGGGTGAACAGCACCCCGGACAGCAGCGGGTCGAGCCGAGGCGCTGTTCAGCATGAACGCGGCGTACGAGCCGAGGATGACGAAGACCGGGGTGGGCGATGTTCATGATGTCGAACAGCCGAACGTCACCGAGATGCCGAGGCGACCGCGGCGGCAGCCGCCGAACAGGCATCTCGGGCGCCACCAGCGTGTTCAGGAGGTAGGTCGAGCCAGAACATGCTCCTGCTTCCGGCCGTTACTCCGCGCTGCGAGACGGCAGACGAGGTTGCCGGACTCAACTGATCCGGCCAGACCACCACCTGCTTGCCCGCCGACGGAACTGCTCCATGTCGTTCCCCTTGATGTTCCGGAATTGCATCGTGACCGTCTCGGTGCTTGGCCGATCTGCCGTCGGGGTCGATCTTCACCTTGCCGATCACCGTGTCCATCTTCGTGGATGTAGTCGGCCAGTTCTGCTCATCGAGGGCCTTGGTGCCCTCGACCGCGTTGCCCAGCACCTGGATCATCGCGTAGGCCCATGCGGCAGGTAGAAGCCGAGGGGGTCCACCGGCCTTGATCGCTGCTGCGGCACTCCTCCAGGAAGTTGTTCATGCCGGGCCCCTCCATGGTCGGTCTCGGCACCCAGAAGCCATAGTCGACGATGCCGTTCAGCTTGGGGCCGAGTCGGCCGAGCAGCGAGGCGAAGTGCAGCCCGACCATGCCGCCGCCGAACATTTGGGCTCGAGGCCGATCTCCTCCGCCGCCAGGACCATCCCCGTCGAGTCGGGCGGGTAGGACGCGACGAAGACGACGTCCGGATTGGTCGACTTGATGGCGCGGGCGATCGGCGTGTAGTCGACGGTGTTCGGCGGGTAGGTCTGTCGTAGACGGTCTGGAAGCCGAGCCGCTTGGCGTGGTCGCGGCGCCGACCAGCGCGTTGCGCGGGAACTCGGCGTCGGCACCGGACGCGGCCGCCGTTTGGGCCGGGGGTTCTGCTTGGCCGCGAGCTCGAAGAAGCCCTCGGAGAAGGCGCCCGCCGGGATCGGGTCCGCGGCGGCGATCTGGAAGTAGCGCGGGGACTTGTGCTTCTCGTTGTTGCCGAGGCCGAACAGCCCCATGAGGCGGCAGTCTGCGCTCGATCACGATCGGGATCGCGGGCGCGATCAGGTTGGAACCGTAGCCCGAGACGACGAGGTCGACCTTGTCGACGTCGAGCAGCTTCGTGTAGATGCTGGTACGGTGGCGGGGTTGGTCTGGTTGTCGTAGTAGATCAGCTCGACGGGCCGGCCGAGGGGGCCGCCCTTCTCGTTGACGTCGTCCTTCCAGATTGGATCGCGAGCAGGGCGCCTTGCCGTCGCCGGCGAGGCCGCTGGTCAGCGCGATCCCGAAGCCGATCTTGATGGGCTTGCCGCCCTGGGCGCATCGACGTCCGCCTCCCGCGAGCGCGACGGCCACGACCAGCGCTCCCGCGACTGCTCCCCATGTTCCCGTGCGCTTCGAGGGTCGCATCATCGGTCCCCTCCTTGTCCGGTTCGAGGTCAGGTAACCATCACTCGACGGGTCGAGGCACGCACCTTCGCGGGGAATACTCTCCGGGGGGAAGGCCAATGTCAAGGCGGGTCGTGTCCAGGCCGACCCGAAGATCGACCCGGAAGCTCGTCGGTCGCGAGGCCAAAGCCGCTGTTGGGAAAAGCCGAGCGATTGCCGAACCAGCCCGCGCAGAGACGTTGAGAAGTCCGGCGCCACTCGAGGCTCGGAATCGGCTCCTGAGAGCCGTGTATTCCGGAGGAGCTATACCCAACCTCCTCAGGCACCGGCATGGCAGGGTCACATGTGCCGAACGTGGCGCTAACCGGCGCTGCGCGGCTTTTTCGCGCAGCGTCCGGTTGAGCGCTGGGTTGGGCCTGCCACTTTCAGCGCAGTGGACGGAGCAGGCGTTCGACCCAGTCGAGCTTGTCGCGGAACTGCGCTTCGTCCGGAGCGCGCTTCTGCATTACTGGATGAGGCAGCTCGAAAAACGATCCATCGGCCTTGACGGCGCGCTTGTCGCCAGTCTCGAGAAAGCAGTATCCCTTCCCGTCGAAGGCTTCGTCGGGCGCTCGGCCAAGGATTCTTGCGGCGATCTGGTGCGCGGCGATTCGACCGTGCGCCGCGGCGAACACACCCGCCTTCGGCAGCGCCAGCGCGATGTCCGGCTTGTGCCGACCGGGTAGCGCAATGACCGTGACATCGCCGGCCGCATAGACCTCGCCTGCGTCGGCTGGCTGTTTCACCTGCATGGTTTTCGGGTCAACCGGAATCCAGCCTGACTGATTGACGAGTTGCGCGTCGCGCACCACCTGCGGTGCTTCGTGCGGCGGAATCGCAATCAGCAGGTCGTAGTGCGCCTCGCTACCGTCCTCGAATACGACACGCTGCGCGGCCACGTCGACACGCGACGTGCGCCGTTGCGGAAAGAACGCGATTGCGCGCTGCGCGAGCTCGTCCTTGATGTACTGGCCCATCTCCGCACCCGCCGTGGCCATCGGTGATCCTTCAACCGTATGGATCGCCAGTCGCGCCTTGCCCCCGAGTCCACGGCGTTCGAACGCCTCGTGCAGGAGCAGGGCCGCCTCATACGGGCGCGGGCGGACACTTGAACGGCGCTCTTGGAATCAGGATCGCGACGTCGCCTCCGGGAAACTGCTCCAGCACGGGCTTCAAGCGCTGCGCGCCCTCGACCGTATAAAAAGTATGCGCGGCCTCTGCCAGCCCCGGCACTGCGGCCAAGTTGAGATCCGCGCCCAGCGCGATCACCAGAAAGTCCCATGTCAGCGATTCCGTGCCCGCGGACACTGTGCGATCGGATAGCGCAATATTCCGGACTTTTGCCTCGACAAAGCGGACTCCCGGCGCGAGCAACGCCATCCTCGACTGCGAGACCTGATCGTACGTGCGCTCGCCGAGCACGATCCAGGTCTTGCCGGCGCCGACGTGAAAGCGTGGGGACTCGTCGATGACAATAATCTCGTGCTCGGCCGTGAGCAGCCGGCGCAACGAGTTCGCCGCCGCGATGCCGCCAAAACCCCCGCCGAGAATCACCGTAGTTGTGGCGCTCATTCGCTCTCCTAGCTTAGATGGTGTGGCCCCAACGCTCACGCTGAGCGGCCGGCACAGCCGGTCCGCTCAAGCCTGTTGTTTGGCGGCCCACGACGTCACACCCAGTTTTCTGTCTTGAGGCCGACGACTCGGGCAAAGTGCTGGGTGTTGTTGGTGACGAACGTCAGGCCCAACGCGAGAGCGTGCGCCGCCATGAGCGTGTCGAACGTGCCGATTGGCGCACCACGCCGAGCGAGCGCTGTCGCAACCGTGCCGAAGCGGTCCGCGGCCCGCTGGTCGAAGGCGACAGCCTCCACGGATTCAACGAACGTGCTGATGAGGCGGTGGAGTCTTCGAGAGCGTCGAGTCTCGGCGCCAAAGCGTAGTTCAGCCAGAGTGATCGAACTGATGCACAGCTGCGAGGGGCGGTGTTCCAGCAGACGAGCCGCGACCCGACCTTGGCCACGGAGGGCAAAGCTCACCGTGTCTGTGTCGAGCATGTACTCGGGCATCAGGCGAATGGGTCACGAAGGTCACGCACGTGCTTCTGCTTCGGGCGAGGGATCGTGCCGGGCCACGCCCCGAGGCAAGCGCGGAACTTATCCGACCACTCGTCCGCCGCCTCGAGGATGACGCGCCGGCCTTCCCGGCGTACCAAGACCTCGCCCTGACTTGCGAACCGGCACTCCTTGGGGAGGCGGACTGCTTGACTCCCACCGTTCTGGAAGAGTTTGGCGCGAGCCGCTTTCATGACGGGAGTCTATACGAGAGTCTATACGTCGTCAACGTGGAACGCTGCTCTCGTTCGTCTGTCCGCCGAACGCCGCGGTGAGCGGCGCGCGAAGCGCGGCCGCTCCACTGCGAAGTTATGGGCCACTCGGGTACACCATTCCGGCTGTCCGAACCGCTTCCTCATTGGATCACCTCGTCGGCCCGTGCCAGCACCGAGGGGGAGATCGTCAGCCCGACGGCCTTCGCTGTCTTCAGGTTGATTACCAACTCGAACTTTGTGGGCTGCTCAACTGGGAGGTCCCCGGGGGTTGCCCCTTTGAGAATCTTGTCGACATACACGGCCGTTTGCCGAAACAACTCCGGGACATTCGGCGAGTACGACATGAGACCGCCGGCTGGGACGTATTCTCTGTTCAAGAACATCGTGGGCAGCCGCCGCTTGGCCGCGAAATCGACGAGCTGGCGTCGGACGACCGGAGACATCACTTGGCTCACGAACAGAGCGTCGGCGCGATTCCTCGCGATCGCCTGGAGGGCATCCCCGAGATCGTCGCGGCTCTTCACCGCTACGGCGAAAGGCTCGAGCCCCAATGATGGCGCGGCCACGTCGATCTCTTTCAGCATCGCCCTGTGAAATGGAGTGCCCGGATCCCACAGCACAGCCACGCGCGAGACCGTAGGCGCGGCTTCCTTGAGAAGCTGCAGCCGCTTTACGCTCGTTTCTGCGAGCAGGATCGAGTTGCCGGTGACGTTCCCGCCAGGGCGCCCGAGGCTGGACACGAGGCCGCCTCCCACGGCGTCGGCACTGGTCGCCATAACGATGGGGATCTTCGAGGTGGCCTGCATGGCGGCTCGGACCGCAATCGTCACGTCAGCAACCACGAGATCCACATTGAGCCGGACCAGCTCAGCTGCCAGCCCGGGCAGACGGTCGTCGCGGCTCTGCGCGTATCGCCACTCGATGACGAGATTCTGTCCTTCGACGTAGCCGAGCGTACGGAGGCGTTGCCTGAAGGCCTGAGACGGATCTGCGTCGGACGGGTACACGGGCCGTCAGGACACCGATGCGCCACACCTTACCCGTTTGCAGCTGTGCCTCGGCGGCGTGCAGCCCGACGAGGAGCCACACGGCAAGGGTAGTCGGGAGAGCTCGACGAATTGCCCTCCCGGCTGCGATCGTTTCGATGGCGGTGATTGGTCCGACAACCTCGAAGTACATGCGGCCTCATCGCCTGATCGGAGCCGCCGAACTATAGGCATCTTGAAACCATGTAGCGCGGCGGACCGAGCAGCCAGCGCAAGATAGCAAGTCTCCTGGCCCCAAGCTACCAGCGCTGGAAC
>CAWGCC010000050.1:0-8940 GCA_963820965.1 uncultured beta proteobacterium
TCAATACCCCTAGAATCGTCCGCTTCGGTCGCGGCGGGGCCGGGGCGCCTTCCCCGATCTAGGCCGATCACCGCGACCAGCTTGATGTCAGCCTATGCTTGGGGCGCCCGTGGGAGCAGCTACAAGTACCCCCGGGCGGGTGAGATATTCACGACGGGCGGGGTGAAGTGCGAGCGGCGGCGCCTCGACCACGCAGGGGATAGAATTCCCTGGCCGCTCGCTCGCACCCGTCCTCAGAAACCGGAAGGGAACCGATGCCAACCAGACCAAACTTGAGGGGTCCGAGGCGCGCAACCACCGCGAAACGTCGGCTGAGACCCAAGCTGGACCCCCGCCTCGCGTTGATCCTCTCGCTTTCCCGCCAGAGCCTCAAGGCGCTCAAGGACCAAGAAGACGGCGCGCTCCTGCAGATTGGCAACGAGATCCGGTCCGCTCTACGCGGCCTTGCGCAGGACGGGGAAGCGGGGCCTGATCCCAAGAGGCTCGAGAAGCTACGTGGCCTGAGTAGAAAGCTGTTCTCGCCGATCACGGCCGGGGTGTACCTCGCGTCTCCAACGAAACGGCGCAAGCGGTGGCCGGCGACGCTCAGAGAACCCTATGTCTCAGGGTTCATTTTGTCGGAGGCCAGCGCGCGCGACCTCAGCCGACTCGGTGTCAAGATCCGGAGCCAAGCGGGCGATATCTTCACTGCTTTCATCCCGTTCTCCGCGATCGGCAGGCTCGAAGCTTCGCCGGCGATACGTTACATTGAGCTTGCGCGCCCCCATTTCGAAACCCTCGACGAGGCGGTCCCGCTTGCCCAGATCGACGTGCTGCACACCGCCATCCCGTCCATCACCGGCGCTGGGGTGGTCGTGGGCATCTTCGATTCGGTACTGGACATCTACCACCCGGACTTCCGTACCGCGGGCGGCGCAACGCGAGTTTCGTTCCTGTGGGATCAGACGCTCGTCCCCCGGACGGGGGAGGCCGGGCCACCAACGTTGCCAGGGTTTGCGCCCGCGAGCGGCGCTGTCTACGGCGTCGAGTACACCCAGGCGGACATCGACGCCGAGTTGACCGCGTTCAATTCGGCGGCACCGAACGCTTACACAAGAGTACGACACGGGGGTGCCGTTGCTGCCCATGGAACGCACGTGGCTGGAATCGCCGTGGGAAATGGTCTCGGTCAAGGGGGGACCTTCACCGGCGCGGCGCCGGGAGCCAACCTCATCTTCGTGGCTCACCCTAACCTGTTTAACATCAATCTACTCTCCGACAGTGCGTTCCTAGCCGACGGCTTCTCTTACGTTTTCGCCCGAGCCGCCGCGTTGGGCCTGCCATGTGTCGTCAACATGAGCAACAGCGACAATCAGGGACCCCATGACGGGAGCACCCTGGGGGAACGGTTCCTCGATGACCTGCTCTTGACGCCCGGCCGCGCGATTACGGTCTCGGCGGGCAATTCCAACGATACCGCCTGTCACGCGGCCGGTACCGTTGCGGAGGGCACCACGGTCAACGTCGTGCTGGCCTATGCTGCGGGCGCTGCAAACAGCGACGCTATCGAGATCTGGTACGACGGTCACGACCGTTTCAGCGTGACTCTTACGGTGCCGACCGCCCCGGCCACGGTGATTGGACCCGTTTCCCCCGGGTCGGGCGACGAGGCGGTCCTGCCCTCCGGGGTCGAAGTGCGAGTCGAATCTGTTCTGAATGACGCAAGCAACAATGACAATCAGATCAGGATCGTCATCATCGTCCCCGCGGGCCAGACTGTCCCGATCGGGAATTGGACGTTCGCCCTCACCGGAATCACCGTGATCAACGGAAGGTTTCAGGCGTGGGTCGACCGCAATAACCGCTCGCCGGCCGGCGTCGCCTTGGCGACCTGGCAAGCCCCGTTCCTGGGGGAGGACACGCTCACCCTTGGGGTACCGGCTACAGGTCGCCGGGTGATCACGGTGGGGAATCATGACAAGACCACCCCGGCGCCCAACATCTTCAAATCGAGCGGGCGAGGGCCAACGCGGGACGGGCGGACCAAGCCTGAGATCGCAACCGTGGGCAGATCCGTGACCGCACCCAGATCGCGCGACATGAACGCGCCATCGCCCGGCGGGCTCTACGTTCCCATGAGCGGCACGAGCATGTCTGCGCCGCTGGCGACCGGCGCATGTGCCTTGCTCTTCGAGTGTCGAGGCGCTTCGGCGACTTGGGCGGATATGAAGCAGATCCTGGAAGAGTCGGCGGGGCTGGCGGTCCCGAGCACGGCGTTCGGATTTGGCTTCATGCAGATGGCCACAGCGTGCACCGCGCCGCCCGTGAACGTCGACGTGTGGTTGCGTGATGACCCCGCCGATACCGGGCTCGAACCCTTCACCGGACCGGTCGCCTGGCTCAGCCCGGACATCGAAGTGCTGGATTTCGCGGGTAATCCAGTGCCAAACCCGAGTTACGATCCAGTCAAGCGGTTCAACAACATTATCCGGATCACGGTGAGAAACCGCGGAACCCAGACGGCCCGCAACACAGAAGTGTATTTCTATTGGGCGGACCCGGCGACCAACATTCCATACCCGGCGGCATGGAATACCAGCGGCATCTACGCCGGGGCGCCGGGCTTCCAAATCAAACCAACATGGCGGTCATCCCTCAGCTTGCTGCGGGCGCTTCTACGCAGGTCGATTTCGCGTGGGCCCCACCTGCGCCTGGCGGGAATTTGAGCGGCGACGATCACTTCTGTCTACTCGTGCGCCTAGAGAACGAAGCCGATCCGTCCCGAATCGACGCCGGGGGCTGGAGCGGCATCGATCGCGCAACAACGTGGCCCTGCACAACGTTCACGTCCAGCCCGACGATCTTGGCGATGCCGACACGGCCTTCTACGTCGTCGGCTCGTCCGATCAGGACAGTCTACTGGTGCTGGATCAACTGGAGGCTGGCGCGATCCAACTGATGCTACCGGCGCAGGCTTTGCCGTGGCGAGACATCCGGGTGATCGAGGAATCCGGTGGTCAGCGCCCGAGGTACGGAGGCGACAGTCGAAAGGATCCCTTGAGCGTGAAGCGGGCACGCCTCAAACGTGCCGAGATCCAACTCTTCACTGACATCATTGGCGCCGCTGCTGCGCACGTGAACCAGGGCATTGCCACGATTGACATGGGGGATTCGCCACTCTTCATCCCGCAGGTCCGCATTGCGGAGGGCGCTCGCATGCCAGTCAGGCTCCGTGTCCGCGAAGCCAAGGCAACGCGGAAGCTGCGATTCGTTCACGTGACGCAGTTGTCGGGAGGGCGCCGGATTGGCGGCGTTTCCCTGGAGTTGCGCGCGCGCAGCGGCAAGCGCAGCTGAACCGAAGGTTGGCGCGCGAAAAGAACCTCGCCGGGGGGCGGCGCCAGATATCTCGGAGTCCGTGCGCGAATCCGCAATCAGAGCCTAGTCGCGTCCCTCCTTGGAAGATCGCTACTTTCGCTTCCCCGATCGCCTGCGCAGCGCCGCGCGCGTCCGGGAGCGCGGCGTGCCGCGCGCCTCCGCGAGCAGATCGACGATCGGGTCGGATTTTCGTGTCCTGCTGACATAGCTAGGCTGCAGAGCCGCGCGCTGGTGCCGATGCATCGTTAGCGCGGGATCCTTCACGAAGGAGATCAACTGCCTCACATTCTTGTACAGATCGTCGCCCTTGTGCTCTTCGAGCGCCTCCTTGAACCTTTGGATCTTCTTGATGGATGAGTAACCCCAATAGGTGTGATGAGGATTGCCGCCAGGCAGCTGGAGATAGGTGCCCTGATAGGTGGCTCCCACCTTGAGCTCCGCCACCTCGGCCGCGATGTCCGCCTCGTTCTCCTTCAGAAAGATGTGGAACGCGTCGAACTGGTCAAAGGGGATATCGTAGCTCCAGACGATCAGAATGCTGGGGGCACATGGCAGCTCTTCCCGGGTTTCGGGGTTTCGCCGTCTTCCGGGTCAATGACGCCGTCCGACCGAAGCTCGACCATCAGTACGTTGGCGCGGGGCACCTTGTGAACGCGCGCTTTGCGGATAAGTCCCTTGATCTTCTCCAAGTCCTTGCTGGTAGTCATATCGATCTCCCTTCTCAATGAACTGGCTCGCAGACCCAGGCTACTTCACCTTCTTGGAACGACGCGTGACGATGCCTTTCCGCTCGAGGTCCTTGACGATACTCCGCAATTCGGCCTGCGCTTCCTCGCGAGTTAGCGTCGACCCCAGCGCGTCGACGTAAGCGGTTTCAAGCCTCTTGCCGCTTCTTCCGTCGCACAGCTCCAGTACCAGCCATGCCGTGGTGTTCAGGGTGTAGAGTTTCGGCGCATCCGGCGTGAACACGAGGCAGACTCGCATCTCGGGAACCGGCCTGACCCGGAGGTTTCGGGTCTTGCTGTAGAAGCCAGTCGGGGAGAACACGCAGATCGACTCCTTGGTTCAGCTTGCTGCAGAAGGGGTCCGGCGCGTCCCAGCGCCCGTGAAAAGCGTACGCGGTTGAGCGGCAACCGCCGCGAGTGTTGCTCGTGGCGTGGCAGCCGGTGCACGACGTTTCCACGCGTCCCGAGCGCAGCTTCTTGTAGAGCTTGCTCTGATGCCACGTATCCAGAAACGGCATCGTCCGGATGTTCCCGTGATTCGCGTACTCGCGCAGATACATGCACCCGATGGAATCACCGAACGGGTTCACGGCGGCGGCTTGCCAGCAGCAGTTCCGGTCTCTGGGGTGCCACGACTGCATGACCGCCAAGCCTTCCGGCGGTTCTAGCCCCGCGATTGCCTCTTCCTGCTCCTCCAGGGACAGCGCGAGCTCGCGCCAACGACGCTTGGCGCGGCCCAGCGGGTACAGGCGCAGGATTCCTACCCGCGCCGCGTCCAGCTCCTGTGCCAGTTCGAGATACGACTGCAATTCGTCGACGTTGCGCCGATTCATGATGATGACCATGTCGGTCTCGATACCAGCATCTCTGAGATGGCGTACGCCAGCGCAGGATTGTCTGAAGGTCCCAGGGACGCCCGCAAGATACTCGTGAGTCTTCGCGGTGGCGCCCATAATGTCGACGAATACGCGGGCAACGCCGAACCGTTTCCAAGCGTGCGCGATCTCGCCGGTTAGCAGCGTCCCGTGGGTACGCACCAGCGTCATCAGCTTGCGCCCGCAATACTTCAGGATGCGGTTGAAATCGGGGCGAAAGAGCGGCTCGCCGCCCTCGATGTAGATCTGGATGAAGTTGTTGTCGACCAGATAGTCGATGAATGCCAGGACCTCCTTGGTGTTCAACTCTCGCGGCGAGGGCGTCTTCGTGCAATCACCGTAGCAATGCACGCATTCGAGGTTGCAGGTGTTGGTAATCGAAAGCGTTATTTTTGGCGGGGACTCGAAGAAACGTCTCATGGCGCCCCAATCCGAGTGGATGAACGGGTGTTAGTGCCCGACAGAGAGGTCCGGCGACGACGGCGGGCGGTCCACGTGGGAATGCTTGTGCGAGAGAGCGTGCGCCGCGTGCACGAGACCGCGGTCTTGGGCGGTGCCCTGAAACACCGCCCCGGCGACCGGCGCACATTACCCCCCTTCCAGCCCTCATATATAGACCCGGTCGGGTCCAGTGTCAAAATGTTAACGTCGAGGCGCTGCAACGCCCGGGAGCTACGGCAGCGCGGCCGACTACGGAGGGGCAAGCGTGAGGTGCGTCGCGTGCGGGTTTGATAGCCCGGTGGGTTTTCGCTTCTGCGGCGGGTGCGGGGCCGGCCTGCCGGCCGCTCGCGACGACGGACCCCCCCCAGCCGAGGCTGGCGGTCCGGCCCCGGCCCAAAGGCCGGATGCGGAGCATCGCCAGCTCACCGTGCTCTTCTGCGATCTGGTTGGGTCCACTGCGCTTTCGCGCCGCCTTCACGCTGAGGACTACGCTGAAGTCCTGCGCGCGTACCTGGAACAGTGCGACGAAGTCGTGCGTCGCCACGGGGGCCGGATCGCGCGCGTCGTAGGCGACGGACTGCTCGTGTACTTCGGCTATCCTGCGGCGCATGAAGACGACGCGGAACGGGCGGTCTTGGCGGGTACCGGGCTGGTCGAAGCGGTGCGGCGGCTCAGGCCGGAAGTCCGCGGCGCCGGGGAGGTCCAGCTTGCGGTCCGGATCGGCATCCACACCGGCCTTGCCGTGGTGGGGGAAATGGGGCGCGGCGATACCTGGGACCCGATGGCGAGCGTCGGCGAGACGCCCAACGTGGCCGCCCGCATCCAGGAGTGGGCCGACCCGCACATGGTGCTGGTGAGCACTGCGACCCGGCAGCTGTTGCGCGACCGGGTCCCTACCCGGGCGGTCGGAACGCGGCCGCTAAAGGGGCTCCCGGAGCCGATCGCCCTGTATCAGGTGGTGGCTGGACCCATGGTCGACCGGCGCGTGGAGAGTAGGGCGTCGGTGCGTTCCATTGTCGACCGCGAAGAGGAGCTGGGGTTGCTGCTGGACCGCTGGGCACGGAGCTGCCAAGGCCGCGGTCAGATCGTTCTGCTCGCCGGTGAGGCAGGCATCGGCAAGTCGCGGCTCGTCCAGGCGCTCAAGGACCACGTCGCATCGGGCCCACACCACCGGTGGGAGTCGCGCTGCTCGCCGCATTTCCAGCATAGCGCCTTCCACCCCTTCATCGAGATGGTCGAGCAGGCGTTGGAGCTGCGGCGCGACGATCCCAAGGAGAACCTCCGGAAGCTCGAACGCGCGATCGCGCCCCACGGCCCGCCCGAGCGGTTGGTGCCGCTGTTCGCGACGTTCCTTGCGATCCCGCTCGCGGAGCGCTATGCACCCCTACCCATGAGCCTCGAAAGGCAGCGAAGGGAGGTCATGCAGGAGGCCGTCTCGCTAATGCTGGCGATCTCGATGCGTCAGCCGCTGCTCCTGATCGTCGAAGACTTGCATTGGGTCGATCCCTCGACGCTCGAGCTCCTCACGATGCTGATCGAGCGCGTGCCCGAAGAGCTGATCCTCGCGGTCTTCACTTATCGACCCGATTTCGATCCGCCATGGCGCGGAGGCCAACACCTCGAGCGTCTCACGCTAAAGGGGTTTCCGCCGGGCCCGGTAGCGGCAATGGCGACGAGCGTCGCTGCAGGCAAACGGCTTCCCGAGCAGGTCATCGCCCAGGTTGTGGCCCGCACCGACGGCGTGCCGCTGTTCATCGAAGAGCTCACGCGGATGCTCATCGACTCGGGCGGCCTGACCGAACGCGACGACCGCTACGAGCTCAGGGATCCCTCTGCGGCTCTGGAGATCCCGAGCACGCTGCGCGACTTGTTGAGCGCACGGCTGGACAGCCTGTCCGCGGCGAAGCCCGTTGCTCAGCTTGCGGCCGTGATCGGTCGCGAGTTCAGCTACCGCCTGCTCGCGGCCGTCTCACCTCTCGACGACATGGAGCTGCAGGCGAGCCTCGACGGGCTCGTCGAGAGCGGACTTCTCTACCAGAGCGGCTCGCCGCCGGAGTCCGTCTATCGCTTCAAGCATCATCTCATTCAGGAAGCGGCCTACGACTCCCTGCTGCGGCGCCGACGCCGGGACTTTCACCACCGGATCGCGTCGGTGCTGGACGAGCGCTTTCCAGATCTCGCGGACACTCGTCCCGAACTGCTTGCACACCATTACACGGCGGCCGAGGTCTACGATGCCGCAGTTGGCTACTGGCAGCGAGCGGGTGAGCAGGCACTGGAGCGCTCTGCGGCGACCGAAGCCGCTGTGCATCTGCGGCAGGGACTTGCGCTGACGGCCTATCTTCCCCAAGGAGCGGCGCGCGCCGAAGCAGAGGTCATGCTGCAGATCAGGCTCGGGGCTGCGCTCACTGCGACCCAAGGCTACGGCGCCGAAGAAGTCGCCAAGACCTACGCGCGCGCGCGGGACCTGTGCGAGGAGCTTGGCGAGACCGCTCAGCTCTTTCCCGCGCTGCGCGGGCTGCAGTCGTTCTACATGGTGCACGGGCCACTGGAGTCGCCCGGAGGCTCGGCGAACAGCTCTTGCGCGAGGCCTACCGCAGCCAGGACTCCGTCCGGCTGGTGGAAGCCGAGCGGCGTCTCGGGTGGTGTTTGTTCTGCCTCGGCACGTCGCCGAAGGTCGCACGCATCTCCAGGAAGCAATCGACCGGTACGATCGCGCCCGGTCGCGCGAGCACATCGTAGTCTACGGTCCGATCCCGCGGTGGTCGCACGCGTCAACCTCGGGTGGCTCGAATGGTTCGCTGGTTGGCCGGAGCGCGCGGTCGAGCGCAGCAGGGCGGCAGTCTCCCTCGCGCGAGAGCTGAGGCACCCGCTGAGCCTCGCCTACGCGCTGTGCATGTCCGCGGCGGTGCACCAGTGCCGCCGCGAGGCGCGCGCAACGCGGGCGCTCGCGGGCGAGACCGTCGTCCTCGCTGAAGAAAACGGGTTCCTTACTGGAAGGCGTGGGGGATCGTTCTCGAGGGTTGGGCGCTCGCCGACGAGGGCCAGCGCGACTCGGTCTCGTGCGCTTGCTCGAGGGACTCGACGCCTATCGCGCAACGGGCGCCGAGCTTTTCCGTCCCGTATGCGCTCGCCCTTGCGGCCGAGATCTGCGCCAAGGTCGGACGAGTTGGCGACGCGCTGGCGCAGCTCGAGGAAGCGCGTGATGCCATCGAGGCGAACGACGTTTATTTCGTCAAGGCCGACGTCCTGCGTCGCAGGGGCGAGGTGCTGCGGATGCTCGGCGATGGCGGAGCAGAAGGGGTATTTCCGCGATTCACTTGAGGTCGCGCGCGAGCAGGGCGCGTTGTCGCTCGAGTTGAGCGCTGCGGTTCACCTTGCGGAGCTCGGCGGACGACGCGCCGCAGACGGCGAGGCACGCACTCGCCGAAGTGTACGGTCGCTTCTCGAAGGCTTCGAGACCGCCGGCTTGCGCGAGCTGGCGCGCTGCTCGAACGCCGTAAGGGAGCCGTCGGGTCCCTCGCGGTCGGCGAGCTGAGCGGTGC
>CAWGCC010000051.1:0-16926 GCA_963820965.1 uncultured beta proteobacterium
TGGAAGCGGGTCGACTCGTCTTCCCCGCCAGCCAATAGAACCATATGGCTCCCGGCTGGCGGATGTCCCACCAATCGACGTAGAGCGTCGCGCCTCGGTCCACGGCGAGCGCGCCGACGAAGGTGAGCGCCTGATCGGAGGAGAACGGAAAAGGAAGGTGCAGGACGGCCAACAGCGCCGTGATGGCGAGGGCAAGCGTTCGCATCCACCAGGTCTTCGGCATTGCGGAAGATCCGTTCCGGCAGGCATTCTACGGTGCGCCGGGTGGTGCGAGAGGTGAAGATGCAGGTCCGCGGCTTTCTCGCCTGGCTCAGCTTCCCCATCCTGATGGGAGGCTTCGTCGCGCTCGCGGCCTGGGGCTTCGCGCGCGGCCTCGATCCGGCGGGCTTCGGCGCCGCGCTCACGGTCGTCAACTTCTTCGTGATCCTGGCGGTCGAGCAGGTGCTGCCGCGCAACCCGCGGATGAACGTCTTTCGCGATCGGCAGTCGTGGAACGATATGGGGCACGGGATCCTGCTGGCGGCCCTGGCGCGGCCGATCGGTGGCGCGCTGAGCGTCGCCGGGCTCGCGTGGCTCGCGCAGCTGCGCGGGGCGACGGATCTCGCCAGCCCGTGGCCGGCCGGCTGGCCGCTCGCCGGGCAGGTCGCGCTCGGACTCGTGGGCTGGACCTTCACGGACTACTGGATCCACCGCAGCCTGCACACGTTCGACCGGCTCTGGTGGTTCCACGCCGTGCATCACGATACGCCGCAGATGCACATCCTGAAGTCGGGGCGGCTCCACTTCGGCGAGGAGATCTTCAACGCCGTGCTGAAGCCGATTCCCCTGATCCTGCTCGGCGCACCGCCGGAGGTGATGGCCTTCATCGGGCTCTGGATCGTCTTCGACGGGAACCTGGTCCACTCGAACATCGACCAGCGATTTCCGGGCTGGGCGCACTACTTGGTGGCCACCGTGCAGCTCCACAACCTGCATCACGCGCGCGACCGGCGTCACCAGGACAGCAACTTCTCGGGGTCGAGCGCGATCTGGGATGTGCTCTTCGGCACCTTCAGCCATCCGGACCGCTGCGCGCTGGGTCCTCTCGGGATCGAGAGGAGCCCCGTGCCGGCGGGCTTCCTCTCCAGATCCTGTTCCCGTTCCGCGCGCAGCTCGCCGTCCCGGAGGCGAGGGTCGACAAGAACCGTAGCTAGACGAGGGAGGCGCATGCCGGACCACGACGTGATCATCATCGGAGCGGGCCACAACGGTCTCACCGCGGCGAGCCTGCTGGCGCGCGCCGGCGTCGACGTGCTGTGCATCGAGAAGAACCGCTACGTCGGCGGCATGGCGTCGACCGTCGAGCTCTTCGACGGCTACCACTTCGAGATCGCGGGCTCGGTCGTCTTCCCGATCGCGCCCTACGTCGTCGCCGACCTCGATCTCGAGAACTGCGGCCTGCAGCCGATCCAGCGCGAGATCATGGCGACCAACATCGGCGATCCCGGGCGAGCCGGCGCTGCACATGTACTCGGATCCGATCCGCATGCTCCAGCACCTCGCGGAGGACCACGGCGCCGACGCCGCCGAGGGCTTCGCGCAGCTCGCGGCGTTCGTGCAGGGCCCCGCGCGCGCGCTCGACCGCTTCAACCCGTGCAGCCCGCCGCGCAGCCTCGGCCAGATCTTCGACGCCGCGAAGAGCGTCGAGGAGCGCAACGCGCTGCGGCTCTGCTTCTTCGGCAGCGTGATGGACATCGTCGACCGGTTCTTCCCGGACCCGAGCCGGCACAAGATCATCCGCACCATGCTCGCGTTCCTCGCGGTGAACTCGACCTTCCGCGGGCCCTACACGCCCGGCAGCGCCACCTGCCTCGTCTTCGCGCTCGCGGCGCCCGAGAACGGCTGGGTGATGCACAAGCTGAAGGGCGGCATCGGCGCGCTCACGCAAGGGCCTGGCGCGCAAGGTCGAGGAGCGCGGCGGCAAGATCCGCATCCACGAGCCGGTGGAGCGGATCCTGGTCGAGAACGGCCGCGCGATCGGCGTCGAGCTCGCCGGCGGCGAGCGCATCACGGCGCGCAAGGTCGTCTCGAATCTCGACCCGACCTCGACCTTCCGGCGGCTGATGGACGAGACGCTCGCTGCCGCGCGACTACCTCGAGGGCGTCAAGGCGATCGATCACCGCGGCGCCTACGTGCAGATCCAGGTCGGCGCTGCGCGAGCTGCCCGAGTTCGCCGGCGAGTGGGCGTGGCTCAACCAGGGCGGCTACCGCGCGAACGTCTCGATCTTCAACAGCCCCGAGCTGCTGCAGCGAGAACTGGGTGCAGTGCCGGCGGCGCGAGGTGCCGACGCGATCCCTGCGTCGGCATGCAGATCCCGAGCGTGCTCGATCCCGAGCTCGCGCCGCCCGGCCGCCACGCCGGCACGATGTTCGCGATGTACTTCCCGTGCGAGGCGCCGCGCGAGCAGCACGGCCGGCTGAAGGACGAGTTCGCCGAGCGCATCGTCGACAAGATGACGCGCTACGCGCCGAACTTCCGCGACTCGATCCTGCACCAGGCCACCTTCGCTCCCTACCACTACGAGAGCATGTTCGGCTGCACGGGCGGCGACTTCTGCCACGGCCTGATCCACCCCGAGCAGATGCTCGACTTCCGGCCGGTGCCGGGCTGGGCCGGCGGCTACCGCACGCCGATCGAGGATCTCTACCTGTGCGGCGCCGGCTGCCATCCCGGGCCCGGGCGTCACCTTCCTGCCCGGCTACAACGGCGCGCACGTGGTGCTGGAGGACCTGGGGATTGCGCGGCGCTGATTCTGGACCCGGTTGGCTAGAGACCGAGCTCCTGCGCTATCCGCGACCGCTGGAAGGCGGGAGGGCCGAGCAGGGTTTCGTTCGCCTTGGCGCGCTTCAAGTAGAGATGGGGCTCGGCCTCCCAGGTGAAGCCGACACCGCCATGGATGTGCAGGTTCTCGGCCGCCGCGCGCAGGTAGGCTTCGTCGCAGAATGATTTTGCCATCGCGGCGGCGAGCGGAAGGCCCTCGCCCTGCTCGGCCGCCCAGCTCGCGAAGTGCGCGGCGGACTGCGCGCTCGCAACCTCGAGCAGCACCTCGGCGCATTTGTGCTGGATCGCCTGGAAGGAGCCGATCGGCCGCGCGAACTGCACGCGCTGGCGGGCCCAGGCGACGGCGCTGTCGAGGCAGTGCTGCGCGCCGCCCGCGCTCTCGCAGGCGAGCATCGCGCGGGCCTGATCGAGCGTCTTCGCGAGCGCAGCGCCCGCGCCGTCCGGCGCGCCGAGCGGCTCGGCGGTTGTGCCCGCGAGCGCGACGTGCGCGAGCTTGCGGGTCGCGTCGAGCGGCTCGACCGGCGTCAGCGTCAGCCCCGGCGCATCCCGGCGTACGACGAACAGCCCCAGGCCGTCGAGCCCGCGCGTTCCCTCGCGACGGGCCGCGAGGACGATCAGGTCCGCGGTCGCAGCATCGGTGACGAAACGCTTTTCGCCGGTCAGGCGATGCTCGCCGGCACGCGCCGAGGAACTCGAGCCGCACGCTCGCCGGATCCCAGTCGCCGCCAGGCTCGAGCAGCGCGAGCGTGGCGAGCGTTTCCCCGCTCGCGATCCCCGGGAGCAGCGCCCGCTTCTGCGCCTCGCTTCCCGCGTTCAGGATCGCACCCGCGGCGAGGCAGACGGTCGAGAATACGGGGGAGGGGACAGCACGCGCCCGGCTTCCTGGAGCACGATGCCGAGCTCGAGGAAGCCGAAGCCCTGTCCTCCGTAGGCTTCGGGGATGTGCACGCCGGGCAGGCCCAGCTCGCTCGCGAGTCGCTTCCAGAGCGCGCGGTCGAAGCCCTCGGCGCTCTGCATGGCGCGGAACACCGCGGGCGTCTCCGCGTGCTCCTCGAAGCAGCGGCGGAGCTGCGCGCGGAACGCCTCCTGCTCCTCGCTGAACGCGAAGTTCACGCGCGCGGGTTCAGATCGCGCGGTCGCGACCGGCCCAGTAGGGGTCGCGCAGCTTGCGCTTGTAGAGCTTTCCGTTCGGGTCGCGCGGCAGCTCGGCCAGGAAGTCGATGCTCGTGGGCGTCTTGTACTTGGCGAGCCGGTCCTCGCGAAGGCCAGGATCTCCTCGCGCAGCGCCGTCGCTCGGCGTCGATGCCCGTCCGCGGGCTCGATCACCGCCTTCACCTCCTCGCCCCAGTCCGTCGTGCGGCACGCCGAAGACCGCCACGTCGCCGACCTTCGGGTGCGCGAGCAGCACCGCCTCGATCTCGGCCGGGTAGATGTTGACGCCGCCCGAGATGATCATGTCGGTCTTGCGATCGCAGAGGAACAGGTAACCGTCGTCGTCCAGGTAGCCGACGTCGCCCACCGTGAAGAAGCCGGCGCGCCGGCGTCTCTCGGTCTTCTTCCGGTCTCCTTGTGTACTCGAAGTCGGCCGCGCCGATGCTTGATGTAGACGGTGCCCGGGGTGCTGGCAGGGCTGTGCGTTGTCGTCGAGGATGCGGATCTCGGATTGGCCACGGCTGCCCGACGGTGCCGGGCTGCTTCCTCCATCCGCCGGCGTCGACCACCGTGCCGCCGCCCTCGGTGGCCGCGTAGTACTCGAAGATCGAGTCCCCCACCAGTCGAGCATCTGCCGCTTGTGTCGGGAGGGCAGGGCGCGGCGCCGTGGATCATGGTGCGCGTCGAGGAGACGTCGTGGGCTCGCGGACCTCGTCGGGCAGGTCGAGCAGGCGGTGGAACTGGGTCGGCACCATGTGGCTGGTGGTGACGCGGTAGTGCTCGATCAGCCGCAGCATCTCTCGGGCGACCAGTGGTCCATGAGCACCACGGGGTGACCGAGGTGACGAAGTTCCAGGTTCGCGTTCTTCCTCCACCTCGCTCGACGCGCTGAGCCCGAGCTGACAAGGGCGGAGCAGTTGCTCTGGCTCGACCGTTTACAGGTGGAGCATGACAACCTTCGAGCTGCGCTGGAGTGGAGTCTGGTGTCTCGCCACCCCGGCTCGGACGGGCTCGAGCTGGCGGCGGCGCTGCACTGGTTCTGGGTGAAGAGCGCGTGCTTCGCCGAAGGGCAACAATGGCTCGAGCGCGCGCTCGCGAGCGACACGAGTGCGGTCTCAGCGTGTCGGGCACGGGCGATCATGGCGCTGGGCAGCATCGTGTTCTTTCAAGGTGATTTCGCGCGCGCCGACGGTCTGCTTGGGGAAAGCGCCGCGCTGGCGGGTGCGGCGGGGGAACTCGCGATTGTGGCGGTTGTCCGCGGTCTGCAAACGATGGCCGCGATGGAACGCGGCGACCGCGCTGCCGCTGCCCGGTGTGCTGCTGAATCAGGTGCGGCAGGTCGCGCGGTCGGCGAGCCCTGGCTCGAGAGTTTTTCTTTGACCTACCTCGCGTACGAGGCGCTGTATGCCGGTGACGTCGATCGCGCTGGTGACTTGCACGAGAAAGTGCTCGCCATGGGCCGTGCGCACGGTGACGTCTGGGGAATTGGGATCGTCCTGTTCGACCTCGCCCTGCTACGGGTCGTGCAGCACCGTCACGCAGAGGCCAGAGCCTTGTGTGGCGAGGGGATCACCCTCGCGCGTCAGTTCGGCGATCGACGCGCAATCGCCTGGTGTCTGGGCGTGCTTGCCGGCGCGGACGCAGCCGAGGGGCAGCCCTTGCGCGCCGCGCGGCTGCTCGGCGCGATGGAGGGTCTGCTCGACGCCATCGGCTCGTCCGCGCAGCCGACGTACAACGCGTTGATTCGCGATCGGCTCGCCGGCGTATTGCAGGAGCAGTTGGGGACCGACACGTATGGACGCGCGCTGGCGGCAGGCAGGGCCATGTCGCTGTCGCAGGCAATGGACTGGGCGATCGATGCACAAGCCGCTCTTGGCGCTTTGAAATCGATCGCCTGAGTCGGATCTTGAAGGAAATCCGTTCGAGCATTCCAGCCATGTCCGCCCGGCTCCCGACGTAGTTCCCATAAATACGCCGCCGCGCATAGTCGTACAGCACGCCGGCGCTCAGCGACAGCGGTTGCAGCGGCGTGGCGACGAGGCAAAGCTGCCCCCGTCGGGCCGCAGCATTCCCAGGTACACGTTCAGGTCGAAGGGAACGTTCAGCGTCGACAGAACGAGATCGAACGTGTTGCGGCAGGCGGCGAGGCGGCGGAGTCCGCGCCATGAGCGTATCGGCGTCGAGTTGCTCGATCGTCCGTTGCTTCTCGGGTGCGTGAGCTTCACCAGCACATCGTGCGCACCGATGTCCGCTCGGTAGGAGAATGGGATTGGGGCAGCACCCTTCTCATGAACCGCGTAGGCTCTAATCTCCATAGTCGCTTCGACTCGCATCTGGTGTCGCGGCGTTCCGGCGATTCACACCACGCGCAACGGGCGCTTCTGCCATTCGGTGATGTGGCGTCGCACTCCCCACGCGTACACCATGTAGTAGCCAATCACGAGTCCGCCCGCGCCCAGTGACTGCGGAATCCCGAACGCGGTCACCATCGCCGTGCCGGAGACGCCGGCTTCGGCGACCGTCCACGTTCGCCACAGCCCATACAACACACGCGCGGAGACAACCAACGTCACGAACAGGACGAGCCACCGGTTCGGCGTGAAATGCAAGCTGGCGGGTGTCGGTTCCCACCGCGTGAGCGCCAGACCCACTGAACCGAGAGCCGCGCCCAATGCGACACCTGCGGCCGCGCCGATGAACGCGTCGCGCACCCACAGTGCGATGAACGCTGCGCCGCCGAGGAAGAAAAGGACCGAAACCGCCATCAGCACGAGATTGAGCGTGGCCAGCCAGGGCCGCGCCATGCGTCGCGCCGAGCCCACGCGATATCGCTGGATCAGGATCAACGGCATCAGCGCGATCAGCACCAGCGGCAGCAGGAGCAGCAGAGAGCAGGATCGGCACCCTTCAAGCCTACGCGTCATTGACTCGCTCGGCCGCGCTGTGGTCTCCTTGTCGTGCTGTGATCCTCACCCGCACGTGGATGTTCTCGATTGCGCCGGCCTATCGCGGCCATGCGCGCCCACGTGTTTCCAGGTGATGTAGCCAGCCTCGCTCGAACCGACTTCGCAAGGGCCATCACCGACTGAGGTGATGGCCCTTTTGCTTTGAGGACACTGCGATGACGACCGCCGCCGACCGTGACTCCAGACGCCTGAACGAGGCGCTCTGGCTCGTGCTGCGTCGTTACGGCCGCCAGATCACGCGGCGTCCCTGGATCTGCGGTGCCGGCGCTCGTCCTGCCCGGCATCGGCGACGTGCTCGTCTTCTACGCGCCGCCGCTCGTCGTGGCCCAGCTCCTCGGCGCATTCGCGCGCGACGAAGCGCTCACGATCGGCATGCTCACGCCGTATGTGCTGACGTTCACCGCCTTGTGGTTCGCGGGCGAGGTCGTGTGGCGAGGGGCCGAGGCGCTCATCGCACGCGCGGAGATCCGCGGCATCGAGTCGCTCTACGTCGAGGCGATGGACGAGCTGCTGGCGAAGGACCTCGCGTTCTTCCACGACAACTTCGCCGGCTCGCTCACCAAGCGCACGCTCGGCTACGCGCGCCGGTTCGAGGACGTGTTCGACGTGTTCGCGTTCCAGGTGATCGCGAAGATCGTGCCGCTGGCGTTCGTCACGGTGGTGCTCTGGCGCTACTCGCCGCTGTTGATCGTGGTGCTGCTCGGGATGCTGTCGATCACGGTGGCGCTCGTCGTGCCGCGCATCCGGCGCCGGCGCCGGCTCGTGGACGAACGCGAGGCCGCGTCGAACGTGCTGGCCGGACACGTCGCCGATTCCATCGCCAACGCGGAGGCCGTGCGCGCGTTCGCCCGCGAGCGCGACGAGGCGGCGATTCACGCCGCCAACGTGCGCGACTTCGGCAGGAAGACGCTGCGGTCGTGGGACTACCAGAACTTCCGCGTGAACACGATCACCGCGCCGATGTACGTCCTGACGAACACGCTCGGCCTGATCGTCGCGCTGCACATCAGTCTCGGCACCGCGTCGAGCCTGGAGACCGTCTTCCTCACGTTCAGCTACTTCGCGACGGCCACACGCGTGATGTGGGAGTTCAACCGGATCTATCGCAACCTCGAGGGCGCGCTGACCGACGCCGCGCAGTTCGCCGATCTGCTGCTCGATCCGCCGTCGGTGTCAGGACGTCGGCTCGCCCGTTCCGTTCGCGCCGCGCGACCACAGCGTCGAGATGCGCGACATCAGCTTCAGGCATTCGCCTGCGCAGCCGCTGCTGTTCGATCGGTTCTCGCTCGCCGTCGCGGCGGGGACGAAGCTCGGGCTCGTCGGGCGGTCCGGCGGCGGCAAGACCACCATCACGCGGCTGCTGCTCCGATTCAAGGACGTCGAGCGCGGCGCAGATCCTCGTCGGCGGCCAGTCGATCGCCGACGTCGCCTCAATCGTCACTCCGCGAGGCCATCGCGTATGTGCCGCAGGATCCCGCGATGTTCCACCGCACGATCGCGGACAACATCCGCTTCGCGCCGGCCGCACGCCACCGACGACGAGGTCCGCCGCGCCGCGGTGCTCGCGCACGCCGCGGAGTTCATCGAGTCGCTGCCCGACGGCTACGACACGCTCGTGGGCGAGCGCGGCATCAAGCTCTCCGGCGGCCAGCGCCAGCGCATCGCGATCGCGCGCGCGATCCTGAAGGACGCGCCGATTCTCATCCTCGACGAGGCGACGAGCTCGCTCGACTCCGAGAGCGAGGCGCTCATTCAGGACGCGCTCTGGACGCTGATGGCGGGGCGCACCGCGATCGTCATCGCGCACCGCCTCTCGACCGTCCGGCGCATGGACTCGCTCGTCGTCCTCGACCGGGGCCGCATCGTCGAGCAGGGAACGCACGACAACCTGCTCGCGCTCGGCGGCATCTACGCGTCGCTCTGGTCGCACCAGTCGGGCGGGTTCCTGCCGGCGACCGACGTCGAGACCGTCGCGGTGTAGCGAATCTTAAGGGGAGCCCTGTTCTTCGCTCTACCTGAAGGACAGGCTCAGTCCTTACTCCGCGCGCAAGATTTTCACCGGGTCGAGCCGCAAGGCGCGGTACGCGGGCACCAGGCTGGCCATCAACGCAACAAGGGCCAGCGTGGCCCCGACGGCGGCAAGCGTCAGCGGATCTGATGCGCTCACGCCAAAGACGAGCGTTCTCATGACCCTCGCCGACGCGAGCGCGGCGATTGTTCCGGCCGCGATGCCGACGAGCGCGGGCGACATGCCCTCGACGATCACCAGACGAAGGACGTCGGCTGTCCGCGCGCCAAGCGCCCTTCTGATCCCGATCTCGCGGCTGCGTCCGCGCACGATGTACGAAAGCACGCTGTAGATTCCGACGGCGGCGAGCAGCAGCGCGACTCCTGCAAAGACTCCGAGCAGGAGTGCGCTGAAGCGCTGCGGCGTCAGTTTGTCGTCGAGCACCTGCACCATCGTCCGGATATCGACGACCGGCTGCTCTGGATCGATCGCGCGGATCGCGGCAACGACGGGCTGGGCGAGCGTGGCGGGCGGCACCGACGTCCGTACGACGAACGTCGCCCTGCCAGACGGCTCGCGCGTGTAGAAGTACACCGTGGGCGTCGGTGCCTTCAGTGAGGCTTCCGCTGCTTGACGTCACCCACGATTCCGACCACCTGCCGAAGCACCGTCTTCGAGAATGGCAGGGCAGCACGCCGTCCGATCGGATCGTCTTCTCCCCAATACAGCTTCGCGGCGTCCTGGCTGACGAGCAGCACCTCGGCATCGCTGTCGACGACGTCGCGTCCACGTAGCACCGGAATCCCCATGGCCCGCAGGTAGCCAGGGGTGATCTGCCGAACTTGCACGGCCACCGGTTCGCGCTGAGGCGGGTATCCCTCGAGATCGAGAGTCTGTGAGGATCCATCGGCGAAGGGCAGGTCGTCGATCGTTCCCGCAGCCTCGACGCCGGGAAGCGCCCGAATGCGCTGCAACGCCGCGTCAAAGAATGACGAACGCTGTGCCGGCGACGGGTACCGTGCGTCCACGAGTCTCACACGCATCGTCAGGACATTGTTCGGATCGAAGCCGGTGTCGCCGTGCCTGAGAGCCAGCAGGCTCTGGATCATCACGCCGGCGCCCATCAACAACACCAGCGACAGCGCGACCTCGCACACGATCAGCAGGCGGCGCGTGCCGACACCGATCGCACCGTCGCTGCGCCCACCTTCCTTGAGCGCGTCGTTGAGGTCGGACCGGCCTGCGCGCACGGCCGGCAGCGTACCGGCGAGCATGCCGGTGAGCATCGACACCCCCACCGCGAACAGCAGCACTCGCCCATCGATCGAGATTTCCTCCGCCCTCGGCACCTGGCCGGCGAGCAGCGTCGAGGCTGACGTGAGCGTCCCGTACGCGAGCAGAAGCCCGAGCGCGCCACCGGCGCCCGCGAGCAGCAAGGCTTCGGTCAACAGCTGCTGAAACACGCGTCCGCGTCCCGCGCCAAGCGCCGAGCGAATCGCGATCTCCTTGCGTCGGCTCAGGGCGCGAGTGAACAGCAGGTTGCCGACGTTGGCGCAGGCGATGAGGAGGACCAATCCGACGGCGCCGAGCAGCATGAGCAGCATCGTGCGGCTATTGCCGACGATTTCCTCCTGCATCGGGATGACCACGGCTCCCCAGCCGCGTCCGTCCGATTTCGGGAAACTCACGCGCGAGCCGTGCGGAGATCGCGTCCATCTCGGCTTGCGCCTGGGCGAGTTCGACATCTCTGCTTCAGACGTGCGACGCCGTACCGATTGTGATTCCCACGGGCGGCGCGCTGCTCGTCGGTGAGTGCGAGCGGGATCCAGACGTCGCTCGCCATCCCGGTCCATGACGCGACCGAGGCAGTGGCCGGCATGACACCGACGATGGTGTACGCTTCGTCGTTGAGCTTCACCGTGCGGCCGATCACGTCCGGGTGTCCGCCGAATTCGGTTCTCCAGAACCGGTCGCTCAGGACGACCACGTGCTTGCCGCCTGGCGTGTCCTCCTCTTGCCGAAAGACGCGTCCGAGCGCCGGCCGGGCTCTGACGATCTCGAAAAAGCCCGCGCTGACGGCTGTCGCACGTACTGTTCGCGCGGTGCCGGTGCCAGTGAGCGCGAGCTCCCTGAAGCCGCAGCATTGATACATCGCCATGCCCTCGAACGACTGCGCATCCCGCTGCCAGTCGTAGAACTTGCCTGGGGAGAGCTCGAAGAGTCGACCGCCCGGCGTCCGGGTGAAGATCCGCACCAGGCGTTCCGGCTCCTCGAAAGGCAGCGGACGCAGCAGGACCGCGTTGACGATGCTGAAGATCGTGGTGTTGGCGCCGATGCCAAGCGCCAGCACGCTGACGACCGCAACGGCGAACGAGGGTGTCCGGGACATGACCCGGAACGCATAACGAAGATCGGCAAACAACGGTACGCATCCTCGAGTCTCCCTGTGACGATCCAACCAGCAATGGATTGGGGCGAACGGGTGGCGGCGCAGCCAGGCAGCGCATCGTCTGCCACCAGAACCAGGCGTGGGCAGCGACCGGCGAATCGCCGCTGCGCGTCGCGAACTCTTCTTCGAGATCCCCGACGACGAAGTCGCGCCACTCGGCGGACAGCCGCCTGGTCAATAGCCAGATCGCGAGCCGAGGCGGATCGGTCGTCTTCTTCACTTCAGCTCCAGCCGGCTCTGGAGGCCGTCCGCCATGGCGGTAAAGGCACGGTACGCCTGGCGCAGCGCCGCGACACCCGCGGGCCGCAGCGCATAGAACTTCCGACGGCGGCCGCCCCGCTGCGGGGTGGGATCGCCGACCCACGATTTGAGAAAACCCTTGCTCTCGAGCCGATCGAGTGTGGTGTAGACGGCGTTGATCGACACATCCCGGCCCGAGCGGGCGTGAATCTCCTGTCGGATAGCGGCTCCGTACGCGGAGTCCTGGAGCTCGAGACGTAACACACCGAGAAGGACGAGCTGTTCGAAATCGCCGAGGACGGGTGCCTTGCGCTTAAACCACATTGTGGGGGATATTACCATTGCAAGTGCGGGCAGTCTAGGGTTTACTCGCGATCAACGCCGCAGGGTTTACTAATCCTAGGGTTTACTAACCCCAGTTCACTTGGACGAGTAGTCGGCTTACCAGCTTACCGGAGAAGTGGAGTGAAGTTGGAAGGTGCCGTGGGAATGCTCTGCCACTGTCACGGTTAGCCTGTAATACGTCCATGTGGCCAGGAATCGGCGCGGAAGCCTTGGTAAACACTAGGCGACATTCGAGGCGGAGTAATTCTCGACGCGGAGCGCCAGAGAAGGGTTGGGCGGCTAGGACAGGCCGCCCTGACCAGACCGGAGCTGCCGGCCTGCCCGCTTGGTCCACAACTGGGGCCTCGACTTGGTTTTGTTGGACGCCGGGTGCTGTGCAGCTTGGAGCGCCAACCCTCTGGCGGCAGCATCGGCGCTATCGTCGGGCCGTGTATTGAAGGCAATCGCCGCGCCTGGGGCCGCCTTACGAATAGCATTGATGACGACTTCGAATAATGCGAGGTTGCGGGGCGGCAGGCGCACGCCGCCTCCGATGACCACGCAGTCGTGAACGCGAACGGAACTGCGCTGCCGGGTCCGGCGGTTTCGTCCGGGCGGATGAAACCAACGTCGAACTCCCATCCGCGATCAGTGAACTGCTTCACCGCAACCGCGATGCCAGCGCGAACCTATCTCAGCGGTCATACCTGGGGGCAATGCAGGGTCAGAAAAATCCACAGTCTCGGGATCGAGGCCTAGCAGCAGAATCCGCGTCATGAGCTTGCCTCCACAAGGGCGCGATAATACGATAGACGCATGTCTCCGACCAGACGCCAGTCAGTTGCTGAGATTCTTCGAAGCGGTCCTGTGACTGTGCTCAATCTGGCGCGCCGAATCGGAGCTCCAGTAAAGTCAATCCTAGAGGATCTGGAACATATCCGCAAAAGCGCAAAGCGGAAAGAATCGACTGATCATCCACCAGCCGGAGTGCAATGCCTGCGGGTTCGGGTTTCGAAACCGGAGCAGGCTAAACACACCTTCGCGCTGCCCTGGCTGCGGGAGCGAGCAGGTTCGCGAACCTGAATTCAGCCTCACAGAAGGGCGATCCGGCTGATAGCCAAGGGATGCCGCTGCGGAGGACAAAGAGAATGCCGGTGAGACACGCGCGATGAGACGCGCGGGCGTCCGCCTCTCGCACGACATGCTGTAGCTCAAATGTCCAGGACTCAATCACTCCGCAGGGTCGAGGCCGGCGCGATTTTGGCCGCTTGAGCGGCAGGGAGCAATGCCGCCAGCGTCGCGATCGCCAAGATGGCCAGAGCCGCAATCGCGAACGTGAGCGGATCGTTCGGCTGAATTCCAAATAGCAGGTGCCGGATGATGGAACTCAGACCGAGGGCGATGGCGATCCCGCCGGCAACGCCAACGAAGACGAAGAGCGCGACCCCGCGTACGACAGTCCAGGCAGCCTCCGCCGGTCGGGCGCCGATGGCGATGCGGATGCCGATCTCGCGTCTGTGCTGTGCCACGGAGTAAGCGAGGACTCCAAACAGACCGGCGCCCGCAAGCAACGCCGCCACCATTCCGAAGAATATGGAGAGAGACGCCAGCGCCCGTTCCAGACGGACATTGTCTGCAACCTGCGCATCGACAGTCTTGATGTCGAATAGGGCGATGTTCCGGTCTATGCGCTCGACGGCGGCGCGGATGCTGTCTGACCATGGAATTCGGATCGGATGAGGTGCGCACGAACAGAGTCAAGGCGCTGAAACTGCCCTGGTCGCCGAGTTGCGCGAAGGGCACATACCAGAATCGGGTGGGAGCTTCGCGCATTTCTCTGTATTTGGCGTTCTGTGTCACACCGACGACGGTGTAATCGGGCTTACCGCCGCCGGGGCCGATGAGTTTGCCGAGCGGGTTCTGGTTGCCGAAGTAGAACCGCGCGAAGGCTTGGTTGACGATGGCCACTTTCGGCGCCGCGGCTGTATCGGCATTCGTGAATTCGCGTCCGGCAATCAGCGGGATCCCCAAAGCCGAGAAATAATCGCTGCCGATGGCGTCGCGGTAGGGACCTCTGTCATTCGGAGGCGATGTGAAGCCGGGAACGATAATCCCGCTGCTCCACGCAGCGCTCGCGATCAGCCGCTGCCGTCCGAAGGTGGCGGCCTGAACTCCAGGAAGGGACCGGACCTGCTCGACGACCTGGGTATAGAAGCCCGCCAGGCGTTCGGGCGCGTAGCCGGAGGGATTGAGAGTGATTTGCAGGAGCTTGTCGGTCCGAAAGCCGACATCGATGCCGCGAAGGTTGTTGAGCGAGCGGATGAAAAGACCCGCGCCTGCCAACAAGACCAGCGAAATTGCCACCTGAACGCTCATCATGATTTTTCTGCCCGTGAGGCGGCGGACATGTTCCGAGTGGGCACCTTTCAGGCCCGGCGCGAGTGTGGATCGCGACGACTGCAAAGCGGGCGCAAGCCCGAACCGATGCTCGCGGCCAGAGCGACGGCAAAATTGAACGCGAGCAGTATTGCGATCCGGAGCGACGGTGAGCGTCGAGTGGTTCCCGTCCGAGATGACCAGGGTAAGCAGGATTCGCCCCAGTCCGTATGCGACCAACAAGGCGGCTCCCCCGCCGAGGATGCCCAGAAGCAGGCTTTCGGTCAGCAGTTGGCGAACGAGGCGGATTCTGCCGGCGCCGATCGCAAGCCGGACGGAGAATTCATGCGCGCGGGCGGATGCTCGCGCGAGCAAGAGATGAGCGATGTTCACGCACGCCAGCAAGAGCACGGCGGCGACCATGGCGGTCAGGACCCAGATGGCGCGCTCGTACGCCCGCCGCTGCGCCGGCATTTCCTTGAGCGGCGGGCGTCACATGCAGGCGTTCGGAGGCAAGCACGGCCTTCCAGTACTCCGTCCAGCGCGACCGCCCCGGATCCAGGTCGTGATCGCGGAGCAGGACGGGCATGAGCGCTTCCGCGGCGCGACGGTGCGACAATGCCCGGCTTGAGGCGTCCGAAAATCTGAATCCAACGGGAGCCGCGATTGGTGAGGGCCGGTGGACCGGGAAACTGGACCAACTGCGTAGCCATGCTGATGGTGACCCGAACGTCCGGCGAACTTCCCGGCTCGAGACCGTCGAACCCGCGGGCGGAAACACCGATTACGGTGAATGGATAGTTGTTGAGATGAATCGTTCGGTTCAGAACGGACTCGAGCGGAAGCGAAGCGGCGCCGCCAGAAATTGTGACTCAAGACCACGACCGGATGCGCGCCGGGAGTTTCGTCGTCGGCTGACGTGAAGAGACGACCCAGTGCGGGACGGACTCCGAGGAGATCGAAGTAGTTGCCCGTTACAAATTCGACGGTGACGGGCTCTGCGCCCGAGTCGGCCAACATGGCGACGCGGTCCCACCTGACCGAATCCGAGAAATCCCTCAAACGGCAGGTCGCCGGCCGCCTGAAGATCGCGCAGGAAAGGGTTCGAGAACGAATTGTTCGGTTCGGGAAGTCGAAGCGACGTTTTGGAGATCGCGACGATCTGGTCGGGATCGCGGACCGGCAGCAGATCGAGAATGACCTGCTTCACAAGACCGAAGATGGCTGTATTCGCGCCGACGCCGAGGGCGAGCGACAGCACGGCGGTGGCGGTAAATCCGGGGGATTTCGCGAGCAGTCTCAAGGCATACACGAGATCTTTGCCGATGTCTTCCAGGAAACGGACACGGCGCGTATCGCGGCACTGCTCGGCCGTGATCGCAATGCCGCCGAACGCGCGGCGCGCCGCCTCCATGGCGTCGCGTTCGCCCATTCCGGCCGCTCTGTATTCTTTCGTGAGTTGCTCCAGGTGGACCGCGAGTTCCTGGCTGGAGATCATTCTCTACCTGCGAGCGCCGGAAGATGGACCGGAGTCTCTGTCGTATTACCCTTCCGAGACGCATGGCTTATGCCCTCTGGATGACGAGGGCAACGGCGGAGGACAGCCGCGTCCAGGTCCTCAGTTCGCTTTCCAGTTGCTTCTTGCCTTCGCGCGTGAGTGAGTAGAATTTCGCGCTCCGGCCCAGATCGGAGTCTCGCCACTCGGCTGAAATCCAGCCCTGCTGCTCAAGCCGGTGAAGCGCAGGGTACAACGATCCCTGGCCGACGGACAGGACATCGATCGGACAACTGTTCAATACGTTTCGCTATGCCCCAACCGTGAACCGGCCCGCGCGCGAGCGTCTTCAGGATCAGTAGATCCAGGGTGCCCTGTATGAGATCGGATGATTTGGCCATTGATACCTCGATGATCGACAATCATACCTCGACGATCGACAAATCGTCAAGAAACAAAAACAACCTGGAGTGAACCCGTTGCTGACATTTCGCAGGTCAGGGTAGATCCTCGCTGACGGCGCAGTGTTTACTAACTCCAGTTCACTTGGACGAGTAGTCGGCTTACCGGAGAAGTGATCGCAGTCTCTCAACGCCCGGCTACGAGTCGCCCGGAGTAATTGTAGAAGCGACTAATCGTCGCTGATCATTCAATAGCGGCGGCGGCATTTCTCATCGGCGCCGAATACGTATGGGCGCATCATGTCGACTACTCGCGCGCGGCAATCCTGACTGACGGTGAAATCGCGCGCATCCCTGCGGGACCGGAGGCCGCCGGCTGGAGCGAGGAGAGCCGGGCCGTGTTGCGGGCCGCCGACGAATTGCGCCGCGAGGCTTTCATCACCAATCGCACGTGGAGCATTCTGGCAAAGCGCTACAACGCCAAACAGCTCATCGAGATCGTCTTCACGGTGGGGGGATACTCAATGACGCGCCCAGACGGAGACTTCAAAGCGCCGCTCATGATTGACGGCGCCCCTCGATGCCACGGGCTCGTCTCTCTTGCCGCGGATGGAGTTTCTGACAGCCACAGAACAGGATGTGGCGTCGAGAATTATTGGGACTGGCAGCGATGCGGGCAAAACTGGAGATTGG
>CAWGCC010000052.1:0-13539 GCA_963820965.1 uncultured beta proteobacterium
CAACGGTCGCCGAAGCCGCGAACGGTCGAGAAGCCATCCAGCAGTTTCGCGCGCATCGTCCGGACGTGACGTTGATGGACATTCAGATGCCGGAAATGAATGGCCTCGACGCCCTCATCGCGATTCGAACGGAATTCCCGGATGCCAAACTGATCGTGCTGACGACCTACGAGGGCGATGTGCACATTCTTCGTGCCCTCAGGGCCGGTGCTCAGGGCTACCTGCTCAAAAACACACTCCACTCGGAATTGCTGCAGACGATCCGAGCAGTGCATGCGGGCAGGAGGAGCCTGTCGCCCGAGGTGTCGTTCCAGGTCGCCGAGCATGTGGACGATCAGGCGCTGACGCCAGCAGAAGTCGTCGTGTTGCGCCTGATCGCGGAAGGCAACGCGAACAAGCAGATCGCCGACCAGCTCGCGATCACCGAAGACACCGTCAAGGGCCGGGTCAAGAGCATTCTGGCGAAACTGAGCGCCAACGACCGCACGCACGCGGCGATCATCGGTCTCAGACGGGGCATCATCGAGTTGTAGCCGCCGACCACCCCCGCCAGCCACTCGAAAGAGTCAAACCCCCGACCCCTCGGGGTAGTTCAACTCGCGACGGCCACGACCAATAATCGAGCTGAGGACGCGGTGCGACGACTGTATTCAACCTTCGCCGGCGGCTGGCCAGGGACCGGCCTGCTCATGCTGCGGCTGGTCGTCGGCGCGGTGCTGCTCTGGCATGTGACCCCGCGGCTCTGGAGCGCCCCGTCGATCGTCGCTGGTGCCGGCGACGCGTTGCTGGCCCTCGGCGCACTCCTGCTCATTGTGGGGTTGTGGACGCCAGTCGCGGGAGTGATCGTGGCAGCGGTCGCCATGTTGGAGATCGTCACCGGCGAACCTCCCACCGGTCGCCTCCTCGCCGCAACGATCGCCGGCGCGCTGGCGATGCTGGGACCGGGCCGGGTGTCGATCGATGCCCGCCTCTTCGGGTGGAAGCGCATCGACACGTCACGCCGCACGATGTAGCCTCCGTACCTCCTGACGTCCGAGACGCTGCGCCCAAAAGGGTCCCGCCAAGCACTCAAACCAGCCGTCGCGAGCCACCCCGGCAAGTCTCCTGACCACACCGATCGAGTTGTTGCGGCACACACTCTTGCGCCATGCAGCGCACACCAACGAGTGGATGATTACACCCGAACGGAGCTTGTGGGCGTGAGCATTGACGGCCAGAATCGCTGGGAAAGAGAGGGCTATCCCAATGCTCCTTGCCGATGAACTCGCCGTCGACCGTTCGGATCTCCAGGGCACATACTTCGCGGGCTCGTCCACCAATGAGGTGGCGAGCGATCGCACGCACCGCGTCGACGCTCGCGTGCAGCAAGGGGTCGACCGTCTGAAGGCGACCACACAGCTGCAAGTCGTTGGCGGATCCGTCGAATGGCGCGAGGTGCTGCGCAAGGCCACGCAGGTGGCCCCGACAGATACCACCGTGCTCATCACCGGGGAGTCGGGCACTGGCAAGGAAGTCGTGGCTCGATTCGTCCATGCGGCGTCAGCGCGGAAGTCCGGGCCGTTCGTCGCACTCAATTGCGCCGCGCTGCCCGAACAATTGCTCGAATCCGAGCTGTTTGGCTACGAGCCCGGCGCATTCACGGGCGCACAGCGCGCAAAGCCCGGACAGGTGGAGCTGGCATCAGGCGGCGTGCTGTTTCTCGACGAGGTCAGCGAAATGAGCCTGTCGGCGCAGGCAAAGTTCCTGCGCGTGCTCCAGGAGCGCGAGTTCCAGCGACTGGGCGGGACGCGCCCGTTGAAGGCGAACATTCGCGTCATCGCCGCGACGAACCGCGACCTGCGCACAGCCGTCGAGCGCGGCGACTTTCGCGAAGACCTGTTCTACCGCCTCAAGGTGTTCGACATCCCGATTCCACCGTTGCGCGAACGTCCGTCGGATATCGTTCCTCTCAGCGAGTCGTTCTTGTACGAGATCGGCAAGTCGCTGGGCCGGCCAACGGCTGGCCTGACCCGAGAGGCACGCCACGCCCTTCTCCAGTACCAGTGGCCAGGGAACGTTCGAGAGCTTCGCAATGTCCTGGAGCGCGCCGCGATTGTCTGCGAGGACGAGCAGATCGACACGAACCACCTGTCGCTTCAGCCAGACACGTCGCCGCGCGCCGACTCGACGGAGATCAAGGTTGTTGAACGCGGCATGATCACCAAGGCATTGAAGGAGTGCCGCGGCAACAAGACGAGGGCCGCGCGTCGCCTGGGGTTGTCGCGTACACAGTTGCACTGGCGGATTCGAAAGTATCGACTCGAGGAGGCTGCCACGGCGTAATCTGGGCGCCGCGTTCGACCTGGGCACTCACGAGGTTGGATCGACCAGGAGATGGGGAACCTTGGCATCATCTCAGGCAGGGTCAATTAAGCTGGGCCATCGATAAATGCCCGTCTGCACGGCGCGCAGGCGGTGGCAAGGGCGGCGGAGCCGCCGAGCGCAGCGAGGGCACCCTTGACGCCGACGAGCACCGTGGTCCAATCGAGCGGCGATGGCCCGGGTGGAGAACGTTCACCGCTTCGGAACGTCGTTCCATTTCATCAGCGCGTCGAACTGCCTCCGCTCGCCGGGCGTCAGCCGCAAGACCTGTTGGGCAAGCGCATCGCCGAATTCTGCCCTCCCGCGCAGGCTTGCCAGTTCCATCTCGTACGGCCGTCCCGCCCAGACATAGCCGGCCCCGGCAGCCAAGGCTGTCGTCAAGATCAGCGCGACTGCCACCGCCCACCTGCGGCAGACAGCCGGCCAGAAGCGGCTGGTCTCAACCTCCCGGAAGTATTGAACCTGCCGCACCAGATCCTGTGCTCGCAAGAGCCAGGTCTGTTCCTCATTGAGCAGCTTGCGGAGGGTCTCGTCGCGCGCGAACTCCGCCGTCTCTTGCCTGAGCGAGCGAAGCAATCCGGCGACCTCCGTCAATCGCACTCGCACGTCCTCCACCGCCTCGCGTTGCGCACGGAATTCGTCCATCGCGCCCGCCATGGTCACCTCCCCCACCCGTGGTCATCACTGCGGCCGGGCCCGACGAACTGGAGTAGTCGCGACGATCGTCACCACGATCTTCCGGCAGCCCGTCTCGCATGATCGATTCCCGCATCGCTTCGAGCTGGCCTATCTCGTTATCGATGTTGCGAATGGCCTTTTCGTGATCGCCAACCTCCAGGGCCCCCTCGAGCCGTTCGTGGCCCCCTCCGCGCGACGCCACGTGAGGCGCAGACGGCCCGAAATGACGACCGGGCTCCCTTTGAATCCCCTGTCGCGCGTAGCTCCGATGGTCCACGCGGCTCGCGCTCCCGGCACGCTCGAGCGCCTTGTTGGTGAGCGCAGCCCAACGCTCTCTCGCCTGCTCAACCCAGCGCGATCCGTGAAACGTGCGGCTCTTGGGCGCGCCGCCCCGCTCCGGGTTTTCGTGGTTCGCACGCCGGAACCACTCGTCGCGCGATCGCTCGATGCCGTCGTTCTGACGTTCCGAGAACATGAGATGCGCATGCGGGTTGTGCACCTGGCCATCCGCGTCGCGGCCGTCATGAATCGCGAGCGTGTAGGGCAGTTGCTCGTCGTCAGTTAGTTCGTGCGCGAAATCGCGCGCGAGCTCGATCTGATCCTCGACACTGAGCTCGCGCGGTAGCGCGAAATCCGCACTGACGAAGAGTCGGCCGTTCGCACGCTCGTACAGATCCGCGGCATCCCAATACTCGCCGGCGTCCTCCTGTGCCCACGACGGCATGTGCTCCGACTCGGTGTAGATCGCCGGATCACGATCCGGGTCGTCGTACTCGTCGTTGCGGGTCACATAGTCGAAAGACGAACCGGCCGACGCACCACTGCCTCGGGAGCCTGACCGAAAGGAAATGTGAAAAGAGCCACCACTCCCGCCAGCGCGACCGCCGCCGGGAACCTCGGGATCGTAACGGTCTCTCATGGCGACACCTCACGACGGCCACAGGCGCACGCGAGGCGTTTCGAAGAAACGCCAAAGTGCGCCTGTGGCCGTTCTGCTCAGTGGCACTCCGTGCCCGGCGCGTCGCCGTCGGCCACCGGCAAGGACCCGTTCAACCAGCGCGTTGCGCGCGACTGGTGTGATTTCGAACTGGTCAGGCGGACTTGACGAAATCCAAATCGAAGACGGCGCGATCGTGCGGCCGGCGGAGCTGGGCATCCAACCAGCGGACCAGCTCAGCGCGCGTCCGGAGCGCCGGCACGCCCTCGTGGTCGACAGCGGCGAGGACGGTTCCGCCGATCACGATCTTCCGGCGGGTATCTCGGCGCCGTTCCGCCTTGCTCGCGCGGGCAATGAGACGTTCCTTCTCGGCACGCAGCCGAGCGAGCCGTTCGTCGATCAGTTGCAAACGGGTTCGAACCTTCTCGGATTGGGGCATGGAAGACCTCCGTCTCAAGGGGAGGAAGAAGAGTTCAGAGCTCGCCGTACTCGAGCGCCAGGGCATCCCACGCACGGCGGACCTCGGGCTGCTCCCAGGCCCGACGAAACAGCGTGTTCAGCGACACCCACTCCTCGAGCGAGAACCCGAAGGTGATCCCGTTGTCATGGGCCCTGAACCAGATTTCAGGGGGTCCGTTTCGGTCGCTCGCGATGATGTCGGCGAAGAAGGCGGAGCCGGTCCAGTCGCCCGTGCGGTGGTCGGCCGCCAACGCGGCCAGCATCGCGCGAAACTCGACGAGCCGCGCGTACCCGATGATCGGATACAGCGCCCCGCGCGGGCCGGGGAGCGTCAGAATCGCCGAGAACTCGCGGCCGGCGCCGCGCACGAACGAGAGCGTGTAAGCCCCTTCCGTCACCGGCGCCATAGGAGGTTGATACTGGCCGTCCCGGTCCGCTGCCGCGTCTCGGATGGGTAGCTGCGTCTGGACATAGTGCCCGCGAGCCGCGAGCCGCCACAGGGCCGGCCAGAACGGTCGGAGCGCGCGCGTGAGGTCTTCGGCGCCCGACAACTTCTCCTCATCGAGCAGCACGTACAAGTTGCGCCCAGCCAGGATCGGCTGCCACGTTGTTGCGGGATCACTCACGCGCTTGCGCGTCTCTAAGACCGTGCGACGCACGATCTCGGACGTGGCTGGACCGTCGCGGTCGGCGCGCTTGGCCCGGGCCGGCCTGCACTCAGTTGGGAGATTGCCTAGGTAGAGGGCGTCCAACCTCGAACCGCCGTCAGCGCGCAGCTCGGAGACGGCGAGGAAGGCATCCAGTACGGCGATCAGCGACTCTCGTGACACGGGATTCGGAGTTTGGTCGGGTGCTGCCTCCAGCCCATGCCGCGCGAAATGGGCCAATGCCGTCCACTCGGCGCGGGAAAGCACCAACCCGGCCTCGCCCTTGCGCCGGATGCTCAGGAGGCTGTCGGTCGGCGCGGCCAGCAGGTCCACGACCTCGAGCCGGTCGTCGCGGGCCGACTCGAGAAACTGCTTCGCAATTTCGGACGTCGAGACTGGCTCCCCTGTCTTGGCGGCGCTCAACTGCCGGGCCCGCTCCAGCCGGCGGCGCAGCGCATCGTCGATGCGGACGGAGAGCGTCTGCTGCTGGGGCTTCTCAGGCATGAGACCCCCGAAAACAACAGGCGATACAATCATCTTGCATGTATCGATACATCGTTGCTAGGCTACGATCTGGAGGCCAATCATGTCAATTGCAGCAGTGGCGGCCCAATCTGGCGGTGGGCGGTGAAATCGTCGTCGACATCTGCGGTCAATCGGTGGCATCGTCGTCTCCGTCCCACGCCCGCCAAGGCGGTCCTGAACGCGAAAGCCGCTCCGAAGAGCGGCCGAACACCTCCCGAGCGTCCTCGAACCGTGAGCGAGGCGGCGGACGAACTCGGGTTGTCCGTCTACACGATTCGTGCATGGATCGCGAGTCGGCGTCTGGCCCATCTTCGACTCGGCCGCGCGATTCGCATTCCGGCCGAGGAGCTCCGGCGGGTCATCGAAGCAGAGCACGGTGCCGGCAGAGCGGAAGTGAGGAACGTTCATGCTGTATCGACGCGGCGGCAAGTGGTGGTTCAAGTTCCGATTCGCGGGCCGTCTGTTTCGGGAGCCCGCGAAGACGACGTCGAAGAAGCTCGCGCGCGACGCTGAGCGCAAGCGGCGGCTGCAGCTGGAAGAGGGCTATCACGGACTCAAGAAGCGGCAGCCGCCGCAGACGCTCAAGGCGGCGGCCGCGGCCTGGCTCGAGTTGAAGCAGCCGACCGTCGCGCCGAAGACGCATCGGATCGAGAAGACGCACCTCTCGCACATCCTGCCGGTGCTCGGGCAGAAGTTCATCTCGGACATCGAGCCGGACGACATCAGCCGCTATCAACAGGCGCGGCTGCGGGACAAGGCGGCGCCGAAGACGGTCAACCTCGAGGTCGGGACGATTCGCGCGATCATGCGGCGTCACCGACTCTGGGCGAACCTCCAGCCGGACGTGCGCATGCTCGCGGTGAGCGAAGACCATGGCAAGGCGCTGGCCCCGGCCGATGAGAAGCGGCTGCTCGACGGATGTGCGGACAGCCGGTCGCGATCGCTGCTGCCCGCGGTCCTGCTCGCGCTCAACACCGGCATGCGGTACTCGGAGCTTCGGCTGCTGCGTTGGGAGCAGATCGACCTCGAGCGCCGCACCGTGCGCGTCGGCAAGAGCAAGACCGAGGCCGGCACCGGCCGCGTGATTCCGCTGAACGACAAGGCCACGAAGGTGCTGAAGTTCTGGGCGGACCAGTTTCCTGATCGAAAGCCTGAACACTTCGCGTTTCCGTCCGAGCGCTACGGCGCCGGCGGCGACGACTTCGAGCCGACCGTGTTCGATGTCGATCCCGAGACGCCGATCGGTTCGTGGAAGGAGGCGTGGGAGTCAGTGAAGCGGAAGGCCGGCGTCGAGGTCAGGTTCCACGACCTCCGCCACACGTGCGTCACGCGCATGCTCGAGGGCGGCGTCCCGCTGTCGGTCGTGGCCTCGATCCTCGGCTGGAGCCCGGCGACGACGGCGCGGATGGCGAAGCGGTACGGGCACATCGGGCACGTGGCGATGCGGCAGGCGGTGGACGTTCTCGAGAAGGCGGCGCGGCCTCGTCGAGCGCGAGCGGAAAGTGGCGAAGAGTGCGACTAGAGCAATCGCCGAGGGACGGCACCCGTTCAGAAGCCGAGAAATCGTTGGACGCTCACGGCCGTCCCGGCGGACCCGGTCGGGTAGACTTGAGGCGCCACCAGAGTTGAAGGTCGCAGCTTGAAATCCCATGCGCGTCGAAGTAAATCGGAACCTGTTGCGATGGGCTCGCGAGCGCGCGGGAATCGCCGTGGGCGACTTGATCCGTCGGTTTCCGCAGCTCGAAGAATGGGAGCCGGCGCCAAAGCGTGCCGACGCTGAAGCAACTCGAGAAGTTCGCAAAGGCGACCTACACGCCGTTTGGTTTCTTTTTCCTTCCCGAACCCCCAGTCGAGCGCGTGCCGATTCCCGACTTTCGGACCGTCGGCAACGTTCGCCTCGAGCGACCGAGTCCAGACCTGCTCGACACCCTCTACATCTGCCAGCAGCGGCAGGAATGGTATCGGGACTTCGCGCGTTCGAAGCCGAGGAGCCTTATCGCTTTGTCGGCTCCGCTAGCGTGCCGACCGGCGTTGAAGACGCGGCCACGCAGAATGCGGCGCCGTCCTGGAGTTTCGATGTTGAGGAACGTCGCCGAATGCCGACGTGGACCGAAGCCTTTCGCCGCTTCATCGAACAGGCTGACCAGTTGGGCGTGCTCGTAATGGTGAGTGGCGTTGTTGGGAGTAACAACCGACGCAAGTTAGATCCTGACGAGTTTCGAGGCTTCGCGCTGTCGGACGATCCTCGCGCCGCTTGTGTTCATCAACGGCGGCGACACGAAGGCCGCGCAGATGTTCACCCTGGCGCATGAGCTGGCCCATGTGTGGTTCGGCCAGTCGGCGCTATCTGACGTCGACCCCGCCTCCGTTCCATCTCATCGCGTTGAGGCCTGGTGCAATCAGGTCGCGGCTGAGCTGCTCGTCCCGGCGGCGGCGCTGCGGGCTGAGCATCGGCTCGGAGGGGAATTGACGGAAGAGGGTAACCGCCTCGCAAGGCATTTCAAGGTCAGCACTCTTGTGATTCTCCGCCGGCTCCACGACGTCGGCGCCCTCACCCGTGAGCGCCTTCGGGACGCGTATGAACAGGAGTTGGAGCGCCTGCAAGCAATCCCGAAGTCCAGCGGAGGCGACTTCTACCTCACGCAGGCGGCGCGCGTCAGCAAGCGCTTTGCGAGAGCGCTCGTCGTCAGCACGCTCGAAGGCCAGACACTCCATCGTGATGCGTTCAGGCTCCTCGGATTCTCGAAGCTGGAGACATTCCACGAATTGGGCCGAAGCCTCGGAGTAGCTTGATGGCCTACCTGCTGGACGCGAACGTCTTTATCCAGGCCAAGAACCTCCATTACGGCCTCGACTTCTGTCCAGCATTTTGGGATTGGCTGATCGCGAGTAACGCGGCGCAACGCGTCTATAGCATCGAGAGAGTCGGCGACGAGATTGCGGCGGCGCTGACGAGCCTCTCCACGTGGGCCGCAGCAAGGGGAGCAGACTTCTTCGTGACTCCCGACGCGGCGGTGCTGCCCGCCCTCGGGAATGTGAGCACTTGGGCGACAGGCCAGGGCTACGAGCCGGCCGCGGTGAACACGTTCTTGCAGGTGGCCGACTTCTACCTCGTCGCCCAAGCACTCGCCCATGGACACACGGTGGTGACGCACGAGATCCCGAGCGCATCAACGAAGCGGATCAAGATACCGAACGCCTGCATCGCGCTCGGCGTGGCGCACATGACGCCGTTCGAGATGCTGCGGCGTGAGCACGCGAGATTCGTCTTGGGCCAATGACAGCGGTTGCCTGACGACCGTGCTAAGATCAACTCATGTCGGCCCCGCCGGCAGCGATCTAACCCAATGCCCAATGGGTGACTCCATCTGCTTGCAGATGTCTGATCCCGGCGGGCCACGGGTATCCGAGGGCCAGCGCCGTAAGGCTGCTGGCCCTTCTCTTTTCTGCGTCATCTCTTCGCGACAACGGTGTACTTCCCGACGCTACGGACATTTGGGAGGTAGATCCCGAACACGCGGCCAATGAGATCGTGCCGCGAACGTCGGCTCAACTTGTTCGGATAGCCGGGGCGAGGTTTCGTCGTGTGGTGCTTCGGATCCAACGTGTCGATCATTGCATGGACGACGACACCGTAACGAAGCACTCGCTGTCTCACTTTCTTGTCGTGAGTCCCACAAAGCATGTTGGCCAGCGGCTCGAACCAGCGTCGCATTCCTGGCGAGGACTGGTACTGCTCGACGAAATCCCTAAACGACCGAATCTCCATCGCCGACTGGCCACCAACGATCAGGCTCTCGCCGATGGCTCGCTGCCAAGCGCGATCCACCAGTCTGATCTGCCTCGACTCGAGCGAGTGGACGAATTTCAGCATTGTCGCACCCCGTCGGTCACCCATCAGCTCTGCGTGAAAACTCGCAAGTCGGAGAATCTCAAACCGCGCCCAGAGTTGTGCAAAGAGGTAGAGCGTACTGCAGAGGTTAACGCTGTCGTGGGACGACGTCCGAGCCTCCACAGTGAGCCGCCGAAACTCCGTGAAGTCCTCTTTAGCGAGTGACAGCAACTTTCCCTGCAGCTCGTCTGCGGCCTTCAACATGGGGTCGAGTTGGAGGCCAACGACTCGGCGAGCGGCGCTCTTCGCCTGGAATTGCCGCAGCACCTCTGAAGCAATGGTGGGAGCGACCAGCTGCGCGAGCGCCAGCACAGCAGCACCGGACAAGAACGTGAAGATGTGCGACCACACTTGACCACTCCTCTCGAGAGCCGATATCTGCGGCACAAGTCGATGTCAGGCTCTGCAGCGTTCCCAGCGTCGTTCTGCGCCTTGGACTTGGCGATCAATGCCCGTTGAAGCGAGACCACCTTTGGCTCGCCAACGGTGCTCTGAGTTCACAGGAGACCACCGCTGGGCGTCGGAGGCGCCACGCGGGCTCTCAGACACTGAGAAACGACACGTCGTGACCGCGTCCTCGGAGATCCTTGTTAAGCTTCATGAGCGGACACTTCGCGAAGAACGGCAACTTCGTCGCCGGCCTTCCCAGTGAGACGAGGCACAGATTCCAATCGCCCGCTCGCGGTCGTTCCGCAAGCCACGCGGTACTGAGCGTTGGATGGATCTTCGTGACGGCCTTCTTGAGCTGCTTCCGATATCGCGAGTCCGGGGAGAAGAATAGCTCAGCGGTTCTCCGGACCTGCTCGACTAGGTGGCTCATCCCGCTCGACTTCGATGGAATCTTCGCAAAGAGGAGTGTCTGGGTCTTCGGATGCATGATGTCGCAGAACTCGAACTGCGACTGCCCTCCACCGAACCAGATCTTCTCGGCATCGAAGTGCACAAAACCAGCGGTCTTGCAGCACCTTGCGTTGTAGTCGCCCTCTGATTCGACTTGGTTCCACGCCGGCAACAAGATCTTCGGCGGGTCGATCTTCGCCACCGTCCTGTTGACGCGTTCCAGGAACTCGGGCACGACCTCGTACCAGACGCCGGAGGAAAGGACGAACTGCTTACTGTCTAGAGAGACCTCGCAGCCAAAGCAGTCGAACACCGTGCAAGACTTAGGTTCATCCGTCGAATCGCTCAGTAGGTGAATTGCGGTCCTCCTTGCCTCAGCAACGGACGGCGACAAGGCTCTACCATCAAGGTAGTTGAGCCACTGCTGGACCGTCAGATAGGGAGTGGTCGCGGGACTCTTCGTGAGCCGACCGAACACGTACGAATCGACGACGAATGGTTCGTCTCGACGATAGGCGGGCGTAAACATTGCGATCGTCTTTTGCGCCTTGCCTGCGGCGAGGTCGGAGTCCAGTTGAGCTTCGAGCTTTGCGATCAGGCTTGGATCCTTCACCGGGGTGAGGTTGTCGATGTCCGGCCAGTTCTTCTTGTACGCCGAGCTCAGAAACAAGGCCTCGCTCTTATCGAGAAGAGGGGGTAGGCTGGCAATCGGCAAATTTAGCCGAAGGCTCGTTCCTCCTCTCACCATCTTGCCCAAGGCCTTGCCAGCGGGCACGCCTTCAACGGTCGCGACGAGGTCACGGTCGAACTCCACTCCGAATTCGTCCACGGTCGAGGCACGGGGAGCGCGATCGCTTGCCATGTGCCATTTCGCAAACACCTGCTCTGCCCTGATCTCGACCAGGCCATTCTTGGCGATTACATTGAGCGCCACGACGGCGGCCGAAGTCGCGTTCGAGCCATTCGTCCTCGAACGTCTGCCAGGAATGGCCGAAGCTAACGATGAAGGTCCTTCCGCTCCGCACCATGACCAGCAGGCCTGCTGGAGTCTGGACGTCAGGTCGAGACCCGCGGCGGTGTCCGGAAGCAGCGAATTGACGGCGGACACCCAACGCGGCATGTTCGGCGTGCCGGCAAAGGAATAAAGCGGCCCTCCAGACCACCGGCGAGAGGAATCGCGCCAGCCGCGCTTGGCGGGAATCGCTTCTCGAAGGCGGACAATTGATCCACTTTGAGCAGAAAGACCGTGAGGCCAATGGAGTGAGCCGGCATGAGGAAGAGCCAGATTCGTTGATGAGATTCCGCGGTGCGGTTCGGGGAGTCTAGTCCGAGAGGCCGACGCAGGAAGGGCAGAATCCCGGACCGCCCTGCAGGGTGGGCACAAATTTGGGCACAGTCGCCGGCCCGTCAGCGCCCGATCATCGAAAAATTCCCGTAATAATTGGCTCCTCGGGCTGGATTCGAACCAGCAACCCTCCGGTTAACAGCCGGATGCTCTACCGTTGAGCTACCGAGGAACAGCGGTCTTCTGCGGACGCCGGCGTCCGCGGCAGGAACAGCGATCTTAGCCGCTTGCTGGCATCATGGCAAACCCCTCGGACACAGCAAGACCGGCGTCAACTGCCCGCACCTCGAGCGCCTTCCCTGCCCGCACTTCAAGCGCTTTTCCCTGCCCGCACCTCGAGCGCTTTTCCCTGTCCGCACTTCAAGCGCTTTTCCCTGCCGCACCTCGAGCGCTTTTCCCTGCCGCACCTCGAGCGCTTTTCCCTGCCGCACCTCGAGCGCTTTTCCCTGCCGCACCTCGAGCGCTTTTCCCTGCCGCACCTCGAGCGCTTTTCCCTGCCGCACCTCGAGCGCTTTTCCCTGCCGCACCTCGAGCGCTTTTCACTCCGTTATAGTGTCTCGCCATGCGAGTAGCGCGTTTCGTCCTCCCCTGGGCGGTCGTCTGTCTGGCCGGCGCCGCCGCGCTCGCCGACCGCGAGGTGGTGTGGATGACTTCCCGCGACGCGGCGCTCGAGCGCGAGCTCAACACGCACGCGGCCCGCGGGCTCCGCGCCGCCGCGGTGAGCGACGGCCTGCCGTGCGCCGTGACGGTGATGCAGGCGCCGGCGCAGCCGTTGCCGCCCGCGCAGTACCGCGTCGTGGCCGACCGCGATTCCGGCGCGTCGCTCCCGCCGCTTACTGATGAAGGCTACGTCCCGCGCTTCGCGCACCGGAGCGCGGCCGGACGCGCGCTCGCGGTTTCCTTTGAAAAGACGACCGCCAGCCGAACCGCCGCCGTGCCGTGGCAGCTCGTCGAGTTCGCCGACATGAACGCACTGGCCGCCGCCCTCGAGGCGCCGGCGCGCGAGGGCTTTCAACCGCGCCTGCTCGCGCGCTACCCGTTGAAGACCTGGCCGGGCCTGTCGGAGCGCGGTCAGATCCTGCTCGCGAAGCGCCCGGGCGCGAAGGCGCGCGACGTCCGCGTCGTGGCCGGCCAGTCGCGCAACATCGACGCCGTCACGAAGGCGGTCGCGGACGCCGCCGCGGCCGGTTTCGATTTCGATTTGCTCGCGACCGGCTCGCGCGACGGCAGCCGGTTGCTGCGCCGCGAACGCCTGCATGTCGTGCTCTCGCGTGAGACGGGCGCCGCGGCCGGCCGCGCGATCGCACTCGAACGCGAGTCGAGTTTCGGCACCTTCGGCAGCGGCCTCCCGCTCGGCACCGCGCCGTTCTGGGACGATGACTACGTCCACGTGTGGTCACCCGCCGAGAGGCGCCAGACATGGGCGAGCCCGATCCGGCTCTCGGCCAACGAAGCCAACTGCATCGGCTTGTCGTTCAGACTGCGGATTGACGCTCCCCGCGACCAGTCGTCGGACATCGTCGGCCTCGCGGCCAAGAAAGTTCTGAACGGCTACGAGTTGATCTACCTGACGGATCAGCGCCTCGGGGGCTAGCAAGGGGTTGGGGTCTGCCCCCCCCGGTCTGACCCCAACGCCCTGATTCGGCAGCCCTCAGCGGCCGAGAAGAAATGGCATGTGGGATAGGATAGAGGATTCGCCTCAGCCCCAAGACGGGAAGAGGGCGACCAAGACTCCCCCAATGCCGAACTGCCCGCGGTTAATACTGATACTGCGCCCCGCTGTCTGGGTGATCGTGACCGTGCTCGCCGCCGCCTGCGGGAGTGGGAACGAGGCGCCGCCGCCCCCGGCAGCCGC
>CAWGCC010000053.1:0-17899 GCA_963820965.1 uncultured beta proteobacterium
GATCGTAGTACCAGAGCTTTTCAAAGAAGGTACGTGCCATGTCGAGTTGCGGTTTTGCTTGTGAGGATGGCAACGTTCTTTCCACTATGCCGCCGATACTACGGTTCCCATCAATGGCATCGAACAAACCCTTTTCTGTTGAATCGATTGGCATGACCAGATCCCGGTAGGCGTGTGTCGGGTTGATCAGAACGGCCGCCGCCCCGGGGGGCAGCCGCTCTTGAACACAGATCGTGTCTGGCATTCGAAGCGGCACATAGCCGAGCCAGTCATCCCCGGCAAAACTTATCGGTTGCGCGCCGCCAGGGCTATCGTCTCGATAAGTAATCACGCTGTGGCGAACCATTGTGCCGCGAAATAGTTCGACGGCAGCATACTGCTCTGCGAGGGAAAGCTGTGCCAGCCGGGAAGCCTGCGGGATCTTTGCTACGACTCCACAATGAGGGGTGTAGGGTGCTTGTTTTAGCCACCGGCCGAATGTCAGTCCTGCCTTTTCGATGAACTCGAATAGCTGCGGCACCGAATAGGCGCGGTCCAGCGGATGCAGCAGCGCGTCGGCGAGCGCCGCCTCCTGGCGGAGATCCGGGACCTCGCGCAGCAGATTTTCCAACGGATGGCGGGGTGGCAACGCTTTGAGCGCCGCGATGAGATCGCGGATCTCCAGATCGTTGGCATGGACGCCGATCCGTCTGAAGAATTCCTGCAGCATATAGATGCCAGTCCGTCCGTAAGGCGCATACACCATGAGATGCATCGCTCCTCCGTCCGGTTTGAGCACACCGCGCAGAGCGCTGAGCCCCGCATCGGGCTCCGCGAGATGATGGAGAACCCCGGTGCAGATGATTTGATCGAAGCTCATTTTCAGATCGCCTACCCGCTCGATGGGAAGCTGGCAGACTTGGAGATTGTTCAAGTTGTATTTCCGCTTGAGCTCCTCGGTAGAGCGCACGCTGGTTGCGCTGAAGTCGATGCCGGTAACCTGAGCCGCAGGCCAACGCAAGGCATGCTTGGCCGCCTGAGATGTCCCGCAGCCGGCAATGAGGATGGATTGGTCTTCCCGATAGGGTCTTGCAGGCCAGAAGAGGTGATAGTCCGCCCGGCGTTTCTGCCGGTCCTGCCCGAGCCGTCGATATTTCTCGAGGCTGTCGACTGGAGGTGGATAGGGATGACGTTCGTAAAACGCGCGCACCTCCTCCCCAACGCTCGCGGCATCCGCTCTTCGTGATTCGTGGTCTTTCACGATACCTGAGGTGCAGGAAAAGGAACCCATGCAGGGGATGGTCCCCTGCATGGGCCGGTTCCACCGAGGCGCGTGGGGCGCCCACGGCTATGCCTGCAAGACCCTGTGGAGGTCAGGAATGGCCGTGACTCGACACCTGCGCCAGCACCGCGTCGAGGTTGAACGAAGCGGGTTTCTGCCTCGGCGGGAACTTGGCGAACGCCGCGATCTGCTGCGCCACGAATGCCTGCATCAAATACAGCTGAGGCACGTGATCGACCATCCAGTCCAGATAGGTGTTCGAGTTGTATTCGGCCCGCTCGAACGGGTCACGGCGCATGCTCATGATGTACGGCAGCCGCAATTTGACGAACGGCTCGGCCCACTGCCTCATCGTGTTGGCGCGCTGCACCGCCAGATTGAATTTCCAGTCGCCGACCCGCACCGCGATGACCTCCCCATCGTCGCTGAAGTAGATGATGCCGGGTCTCGGGCTTTCCTTCACCTCGCCGGTCAGGTAGGGGATCATGTTGTAGCCGTCGAGATGGACGTTGAATTTCTTCCCGCCCACCGTGCAGCCTTCGAGTAGCTGCTTGGTCACGTCCGGATTGCCGGCGGCAGCCAGCAAAGTGGGAAACATGTCGATGTGCGACACGATCCCGTTCAGCACCGACCCTGGCTTGATCTTGCCCGGCCAGCGCATGAAGCACGGCACACGCCAGCCGCCTTCCCAGTTGGAATCCTTCTGGCCGCGGAACGGGGTGGTGGCGCCGTCGGGCCAGGTGTCGTTCTCCGGTCCGTTGTCGGTGGAGTACATGACGATGGTGTTGTCGGCGATGCCGAGCTCGTCGAGCTTGTCGAGCATCATGCCGATCTGCTCGTCGTGGACGACCATCCGATCGCTGTACGGGTCCTGGCCGCTCTTGCCGATATTCTTTGCGGCGACGTGCGTGCGGAAGTGCATGGCCGTCGCGTTGTACCAGAGGAAGAACGGCTTGTCCGCCTTGGCCTGCTTTTCCATCCACGCGATCGCCCGGTCGGTGATCTCCTCGTCGATGGTTTCCATGCGCTTCTTGGTCAGCGGACCGGTGTCGTCGATCGTCTGACCGCCCTTGCCATCGGCCTTGCAATGGAGCACGCCGCGCGGGCCGAACTGCTTCTTGAACTCGGGATCCTTCGGGTAGTCGGGCAGTTCGGGTTCTTCCTCGGCGTTCAGGTGATAGAGATTGCCGAAGAACTCGTCGAAGCCGTGCACCGTCGGCAGGTATTCGTCGCGGTCGCCGAGGTGGTTCTTCCCGAACTGGCCGGTGGCATAGCCGAGCGGCTTGAGCAATTCGGCGATGGTCGGATCTTCCTTCTGCAGGCCGACCGTCGCGCCGGGCATGCCCACCTTGGTGAGGCCCGTGCGGATGGGGTTCTGCCCGCAGATGAAGCACGCGCGGCCGGCGGTGCAGCTCTGTTGCGAGTAGTAGTCGGTGAAGGTCACCCCCTCTTTCGCGATCCGGTCGATGTTCGGGGTTTGATAGCCCATCATGCCGCGACTGAAATGGCTGATGTTCCAGATGCCGATGTCGTCGCCCCAGAGGATGAGGATATTGGGTTTGTCCGTCTTTGCCATGCCTTACTCCTTTCGGTTAGCGGTCGTTTGCGACCGCGACTTGCGAGTTGGCGGCTCGAGCACGAGCGCCACGTATTGCGCGATGTGATGCAAGAAGCTCTTCGATCGTACCTCCCTGGGCGATTGTTATTGTGTTGAAGCGCTTACGACACGCACGATGCAGCGGAATCCGAGGTGGCCGATCGCGGTATCCACCGGTTGCGCCATGCGCGCCGCCGGCCGGTAGCGCCGGCAGTAGTTCGGCGCGCACAAGTACGAGCCGCCCTTCATCACCTTTCTCGGGATGCGAACGTGGGGCAGGCGTGGGTCGTAGCTCTGCTCTGCCTCCCCGCCCCGGGGGTTCTCCAGGGTGCAGCAGGCCTGCTCGATCTTGCCGTGCTCCTGATACCAATCCGTCGTCCATTCCCAGACGTTGCCCGCCACCTCGTACAGCCCATAGCCGTTCGGCGGGAAAGACCCCACCGGCGCGGTCCACTCGTAGCCGTCGCTGAGCAAGTTCTGCCACGGGAACTCGCCCTGCCAGGTGTTGCACATGGACTTCCCGCCGGGCGTGAGCTCGTCTCCCCACGCGTACTCCGCGCCTTCGAGCCCGCCCCGCGCGGCGAATTCCCACTCGGCTTCCGTCGGCAGCTCCTTTCCGGCCCATTTCGCATACGCTTCGACGTCCTCGTAGGCGACATGCACCACCGGATGCTTCCATAGCCCCTGGAGGGTGCTGCCCGGCCCCTGCGGATGCCGCCAGTCGGCACCCCGCACGTACGTCCACCAGTTGTGGGGATTCCGCAGGTCGACCGGGCCCGCGGTCTTGCGGAAGACCACCGCCGAGGGTTCGAGCAATTCGGGCTTCGCGCCGGGGTAGTCCGCCGCGTTTGCGGGCCGCTCGGCGAGCGTGACGTACCGGGTCGCCTCGACGAAGCGGCGAAAGTCGGCGTTCGTCACGGCGTACCGATCCATCCAGAAACCGTTCACGGTCACCTTGTGCGCGGGCGCCTCCTCCGGGTAATGGCGGTCGGACCCCATGAGGAAGGTCCCGCCCGGAATCCAGACCATGCCTTCGGCCGGCGGCTTGCCGGGCGGCGGCGAACCCTCGACGAGCTTGTCGTCTTGCGTCGGCGAGTTGATTTCCACGAGCGATCTCCGTTGCAACCGTCGTCTCGGCGAACTCTCTATACCGCGCGGATGAACACCGCCCCGAACGCGAACAGCCCGATGAAGATCATCGCGATCGCAATCGCATACAGGGGCGTCATCCGGACGACGTCACCCACTCCGGCGATGGGTTCGAACTCCTTGCCCCACAGGTAGTGCACCACCTGCCGGTACTGCCAGGTCGAGATGAGCAGCGCGAGCACACCGGCCGCGATGAGCGCCAGCCCCAGATACCGAGGTGCCTGCGGCCGAAGGGCCGGGGCAACGACCTCTGAGTGGAGGTGTTCGAAGAACTGCACGATCGTGAAGCCGAAGCCGATCAGCGCCACCGATGTCCGCACCCACGACATGAGGGTGCGCTCGAGGCTCAAGCGGGTGCGGATCCACCCGAAATGACTGTCCGAGGTCGGCCTTACTTCGAATCGGTGTGGCTGCGTTCCCTGATCGGCCATCGATCAACTCCTTCAGATAGCAGCGGCTGCGCGACGCTGCTTGCATCACCTCGATGAGTTCAACTTAGGTCCCGCCTCCGGTCGCTCGACCGTAGCCCTTACGAACCTTGCCGCGAAAGACCCAGTAGACGCCGATCGTGTAGGCGGCGATGACGGGCAGGACCACGACACCGCCGTAGAACAGGAATCGCAATGAGGCTTCCGGCGCCGCCGCGTCCGCGACCGTGATGGAATACGGAATCATGTACGGCCAGAGCATCACCCCCAGGCTCAGGAAGGCGGCGAGGAAGAAGAGCGCGGTCATCGCGAACGGCCAGCCATCGCGCTTCTGCCACGCCCCGAAGAAGATCCCCACCAGCGCCAGCACGCCGATCGCGGGGAACACGAGACCCCAGGGCCTTGCCTGCAGATTGCTTCGCGCGACGACGCTGTAGTCGAACGTGAATGCGAACGCCAGGAACAGAACGACCAGGACACCGGCGGCGAGCCACCGGATGCGGGCGTAGGCCCAGTCACGCAGCTCGCCGTCGCTCTTGAGCACGAGCCAGCCCGCCCCGAGCAGCGCGTACCCGAGCACGAGCCCGATCCCGGTCAGGACCGGAAACGGGTGCAGCCAGCCGAACGGACTGCCGGCGTACTGGCCGTCCACGACGGGGATGCCGCGAATCATCGCGCCGACCGCCGCGCCCTGGACGAACGCGACCACCGTCGAGCCGAGGAAGAAGCCCCAGTCCCAGAGCCAGCGCATGCGCTCGCTCCGGAAGCGGAACTCGAACGCGACGCCGCGGAAGATCAGGCCTAACAGCAACAGCAGGACCGGGAGGTAGAACGCGCCGAGGAACACCGCATAAACGTCGGGAAACGCGGCAAAGAGCCCCGCGCCGATCACCACCAGCCAGGTCTCGTTGCCATCCCAGAACGGGGCGATGGTGTCCATCATCCGGACCCGGTGCGCCTCCTCCCGGGTCGTGCCGAACAGCACCCCGACGCCGAGATCGAGGCCGTCCAGGATGACGTAGAGCAGGATCGCGCAAGCGATCACGCCGGCCCAGAACAACGCAAGATTGCTCGGTTCCATGGCGTTTATCCGCCGGTCCGGAGCTTGCTGCCGGTCGCCGTCTCGGCACTGTCGGCGAACGCCATCGGCCGCCTGCCCGTGGCTCCCGGGATGGCCTTGGCGTCGGTGGTCGGCCCTTCGTGCAGCAGCTTGTAGATGTAGTACACGCCGAACGAATAGACCACGGCGTAGACGAGAACGTAGCAGGCGAGCGAGAACAGCACGTCGCCGGTCGTGAGCGACGGTGTGACCGCGTCCTTGGTGCGCAGCAGGCCGTACACGACCCACGGCTGACGCCCGACCTCGGCCGTGAACCACCCGCTGAGGACGGCGATGAAGCCGGTCGGAAACGCGAGGAACGTTCCCCAGAGAAACCAGCGCGTCGTCTCGAGCCGGCCGCGCCAGCGGAGGAAGTTACCGAACCACGAGACCGCGAGCATGATCAGTCCCATCCCCACCATGATCCGGAAGCCGAAGAACGGGATCACGCACCGGCGGCCGGTCTTCCGGCGGGAACGTCTCCAGTCCGATCTCTTTCGCGGTCCAGTTGCCCGAGGCGATCATGCTGCCGAGCTTCGGGATTTCGATCGCGAAGAGATTGCGTTCGTTCTTCTCGTCGGGAATCGCGAGCAGCACCTCGCTCGCCGGCTGCTGCGTCTTCCAGCGCGCCTCGATCGCCGCGAACTTCGCCGGCTGATGCTTGAGCACGTACAGGCCGGTCAGATGGCCGAAGAAGAGCTGGATCGGGATCAGCACCGCGACCAGTCCGAGGCCCCAGTGCAGCATCACGCGCGCCTCGGCGCGATGGACGCCGCGCAGCACGTACCAGGCGCCGGTGGCCGCCACGCACATGCCGGTCGTCAGGAATGCGGCGAGCAGCATGTGCGGCCAGCGGACCATCATCACTGACCCAAGCACGATCTCGCTCCAGTCCGCAGGGATGATCCTGCCGTCGACGATCGTGTGGCCGAGCGGCACCTGCATCCAGCTGTTGTTGGCGAGAATCCAGAACGACGAGAACATCGTCCCGAGCGAGACCATGCAGCAGGCGAAGAAATAGAAGCGCGGCGACACGCGGTCGCGCCCGAGCAGCATCACGCCGAAGAACGTCGCCTCCAGCATGAAGGCGGTGAAGGCTTCGTAGCCGAGCAGCGGCCCCTGGATCGAGCCGGCCTTCTGCGCCAGCACGCCCCAGTTGGTGCCGAACTGGAACGCCATCACGACGCCCGTCACCACCCCCATGCCGAACGAGACCGCGAACACCTTGAGCCAGAAGTCGAACACGCGCCGGTAGAGCGGGTTGCCGGTGACGAGCCGCGCGCCCTCGATCGTCGCCAGCCACGCCGCCAACCCGATCGTGAAGGACGGGAAGATGATGTGGAAGCTGATGAGGAACGCGAACTGGATGCGCGAGAGGAAGACGGGATCGAGGTCCATGGTTCGAAGTCCCCTGTCATTTCTTCGCGGCGGCGCTGTCCAGCCCCAGGATTACGACCCTTGCGTGCCTCGGCTTCGTTGGCCACGCGACCATGGTGAATCCGTCAGCTACGGCAACTTTCTGCACGCCATCCACGGTGTACGTGATCACGCCGCCTCCGATCCCGCCGCCGGTTCCGAGCGGCCCTCCCCAGAGTTTCTGGCCGGTGGAAGAATCCAACGCGTAGAAATTGCCGCCGAGGTCAGCGACGAACACGATTCCACCCGCCGTCGGCGTGATGGCGGCGACAATGGGATAGTTGGACTTGGCGCGCCATTTCCAGACCCCGGTGTCGGCGTCGCTGGCATAGATCCATCCGGCCCAGTGCCCGTCGGTGGGGTCTTCCTTGCCGAACATGTTGATCGGGTTCCACGTCGCCATTCCGGTCCAGGGCTGCCCGACGGCCACCGACCGCATTCTCTCGTCAGTCTTGATCGTCACGGTATCGCACCAGTCGACGGTACCGGTGATGATGAGATTCGTGGTCGGATCGTAGCCCGGGGTGTTCCATTCAGTGCCTCCCACCGGACCCGGACAGAAATGAACGTTCTGGCCGACGGCGAACGTGCCCTCGGCATTCTCGATCGTGGTTACCGGCACGCGGTAGAGCAGGTTGTTGGTGGCGAGATCGTAGCCATAGAGGTGCCCATCCTTCGGTGCGACCGACATGAGCTGCTTGCCGCCCATGGTTTGAAGCAGGATGGGCGGGCTGGACACGTCCCAGTCATGCCAGTCCTTTTTCACGACCTTGAAGTTGTTCTTGTAGTCGCCCGTCTTGGCGTCGAGTACGACGACCGAGTCGGTGAAGAGATTCTCGCCTTCGCGTGCTCCCGAGGCGAAGTCGGGGGCCGGATTGCCTCCCGGGACGTACAGCAAACCGTTCTTGATATCGAGCGTGTACGAGGTCCAGGTCCCGCCGCCGCTGATGGGTATGCCTGGCGCGTTGTTCCAGGTCGACGTGTCGAGCGGCGATTTGCCCAGCGGGCCTCGGACCACGTCGCCCTCGACTTTGGGGACGAGAAAGAACTGCCAGACGATCTTGCCGGTCTTTCCCTCGAGTGCGTATACCTTGCCCTTGCCGCCCTTGTAGTCTCCGCCGGCATTGCCGACGAAGACGAGGCCGTCCCAGGCAATCGGCGCCGACGGCACCGACTCGCCGCGTTTCGGGTCGCAGATCGTCGTCTCCCACACTTGTTTACCCGTCTTGAAATCGAAGGCCAGCACCCGACAGTCCTGTGTGCCGCGAAACAGCATGCCGTCCATGTAGGCGGCGCCGCGGTTGGCCGGCAGGAGCGCGCCGGGATAATCCAGGCGCGTGCGCCAGTTCTCGGCGCACGTGGCCGGGTTGATGGAGAAAATCTCGAACTCGGTGGTGCCGATCAGAGCGTTGTTCACCATGATCAGACCGGATTCAAAGGCAGTGAACACACCGAGGTCGTAGGTGCACAGGACCTTCAGGTTCCCGACATTCTTCGCGTTGATCTGGTCGAGCGGCGAGTAGCGCTGCGATGTCGGTGTTCTGTTGTAGCTTGGCCAGTCGCCGACCGCAGCATTGGGCCATGCCGCATCGGCGAGAGGTGGGGAGGGCACTGCGGCTACGGGCGCTTTGTAGGCGGGATTCGTTTCGATGGTCAGCGTGCCCGCCGGCGCAGACAGCGACTTGAGAAAGTTGAGTCCCATGCCGCCGTAGGTCGTCATCTGCACCGGGAACGTGACGTAGAGCACTCCCGCGATTGCCACGCCTGCCACAAACAGCAAGCCGAGGATGACAAAAAGTCTTTTCATTTGGAGTGCTCTCTCGATGAACGGTATTCGGAAGGGCAGTCTAGTGACAGCCCCGACGGTTGCTCTGGCTGCGATTCCGCTACCGGGAACCAGTCACGTCTTGCGATTGTGGAGCACCCAAGCACCAATGCCGAGTGCAGGGTCAAGAATCGCAAACGCCCCCAACGTATGAGGAAAAACACCGGCTATCACAAGGGGCACGAGCACTAGAGGAATGAGCACCACCCGATCAAGCACGGAGGCCGGTCCGAATTGTCGAGCGCCCGAACGGCCGCCGAATACGTAGAGCCATCCAATGACGGCTACCGTCATACCAAGCACACGGAAGAGCGCACTCTCGTGTCCGTCGAATGGCGCATCCATGAAGATCGTCTGCACCGCACCTGGCCAAACAATCAACAAGGCCCCGAGGGCAAGATAGATAAAACCATTCATCACTGCGTATTTCGATGCAGTGGACAAGTTAGCGGGTTTCTCAAGAAGATCGTTGAAAAAAGACATAGCGTTGCCTCTTGGGTGCCGATTGCGGCTACTCGAACGCGAAGATCTTCTTCCAGTCGTTCTTCATGCTGATGACGGTCCAGCCCTTCTTCTTCGCCTCGTCGTAGAGCGCCTGGGTGAAGGTGCCGACCTTGGTGTCGGGCAGGCCCTGCGCCGGACCGTAGGCGTATTCGCGCTTGGCGTCGTCGTGCAGCACCAGCATCGCGAGCCGCGCGCCGTCGCCCGCTCCGGTGTACTCCAGCATCTGCCGGTCGCCGGTCGAGTTGCCGAACGCCGCGTAGGGCCGGCGGCCGATCATCAGGTGGATGCCCTCGGGCTTGCCGGCGTTGTTGTCGTTGAGCAGCAGCTTCGGCTCCTTGGTCAGGAACGGCTTGCCGTCCTTGCCGTAGCCGTACTTCGTCCCGCCGGCGGTGCCGACCACCTGCTCGGGCGGAATGCCGTAGGTGGCCTCCGAGTACACGCGCACGAAGTCCTGCCCGCCGCCGGTGACGATGTAGGTCTTGTAGCCGTTGGCGCGCAGGTACTTCAGCACCTCCTGCATCGGCTGATAGGTCAGCTCGGTGTAGGGCCGCTTCCAGCGCGGGTCCTTGGCCTCGGCGAGCCATTTCTTCGCTTCGGCGTTGAAGGTTTCGACCGACATGCCGGTCGAGCGTCGCGGCGAGGATCTTGATCAGGTCCGCTTCGGACAGCTTCGCCATCGCCTCGCGGTTGCCCGGACAGCACGGTCTTGAACGGCTCGACGTTGGCGAGCTCCGGCTTCGCCTTGACCAGCGCCGGCACGCGCTCGAGGACGTACATCACCTGCGTGTACATCGGGTGCTCGACCCACAGCGTGCCGTCCTGGTCGAAGGTGGCGATACGCTCGGCCGGCGGCACGAACTTCGGGCTGCCCTGCGTCGTGGTCGTCTGCACGAACTCGACGATCGCCTTCTTGGCCGGACCGTCGTTCCACGAGGGCAGCGGGTCGGTCTGCGCGAGCGCCTGCGCGCCGAAGGCGAGCGCGGCGCCAAGCGCAAGCATGCGAGCGAACATGAAGGACAAAGTAGGATTCAAAGAGAGGATGTTGGGCTTCTTGGCCGGCGCCTGGGCAAGCGCCGGGGACACCGCGAACAGCGCGGCCCTCAGCGCGGCAAGCCACTTCGTGACGTGTTTGAGAGCGCTGCATGGAACAACTCTTTCGCTAGCGAAGGCCGGAAAAATTCAGTTGAGGTCCTTGTCCTTCCAGTACTTCGACCCGGCCGCGGCGACGCCGGCCTGGAGCCCGTTCTTGGTTAGCGTGTAGTACGTGGCGTCGGCGATCGCCTGCTCGCCGCCGGCGACGCCGGCCGACTTGCCGCCCGCGCCCGCCTGCGCCGCGGCGCCGCCGCTCGCCTCCCAGCCCTTGTCGATGAACTGCTGCAGGGCCTTTTCCGTCTTGAAGATGAACAGGGTCTCGCTCTCGGCGGCCCCGACCTGGAGCCCGACGCTCGCCTGCGCCATGTCCATGTAGGTCACCTTCTTCGTCTTGTTGTCCTGGGCGACGCCCTTGCCGCCCGCGCCGCCGAAGATGAAGCTGAAGCCGTAGGTGGTGAAGACGGCGTAGCCCGGTGCGTTCGCCACTTCCGCCTTCAGCTTCGGGTCGGCCTTGTAGAACCTCTCGAGCGAGGTCGCCGTGACCTTGCGGATCTCGGCCTGCTTCTTGGCCTTCTCGTCCTGCGCGAGCGCGCTGCCGGCGGCAAGCGACAGGATCACCGTCGCGATCGTGAACAGGCTGTGCAATCTCATGACATGGGTCCTTTCGCTCAGATGAACCTCGACTGGCTCAGCACGCGCGTCGAGGCGCCGAATTGCGAACCGCAACCGGCGGCTGAACGGTAGCAGCCGATCGTGACGTCCAGAAGCGTCGCGGCCACGGATCCCGCTTCCGTGCGCGCACGCACGGCATACGTGGCGCCACGTATCCACCGAACAAGTTCTCACTTGACGGCCGGGCAGGCCCGGCGCACTGCGGCGCGAAGCTGCCGGGCGCTCACCGGGCGCTCGAGGAAGTCCGTCGCCTCGAGGCGCGCGATGTCGACCGCAGTCCGGAAGGCGCTGTGCGGGCCCAGCACGATCACCGGGAGCTTCGCGCCCTTGGATCGCAGCTCGCGGACGAGCTTGAGCGTCGCCGCTTCATCCGGTTCGGCCGTTGCGACGAGACAGGCGCCTTCGCAGGCGGGCAGGCGCGCGAGCAGCGCTGCGCCGTCGTCGAGGACGACGACGGCATCGACGTTCGGCGCGAGCGCCGACTGGATCCACGTCCGCTCGTCCGGATCGGGATCGATGACGTAGACGGTGATTGGCATGAGCCCCGGGGGCGCGCACGGCGAGCCGGCGGGCACCACCCTCCGTCAGTGCCCTGCCCTCGCGACGACTCTCTTCCGCCCCAAAGCGATGGTGGACCCGATGGCGCGGCGGGCCTATCCCGGCGGCTACGGATGCCGCGTACGTGGAACGGAAAGAAGGACCGACCGGCGGCGGACAGGACGGAGCAAACGCCCGTGCCTACTCGGCGGGTCGCTCGAAGCTGAGGCCCCCTCAGCTCATGAGGGAGCCGCAGGCCAACCAGCGAATGAGGGGGTTACAGCCAGTTCGCCAGCTTCAACTTCCCAACGCGCTTGAACTCGGCGAGGTTGTTCGTCACCAGGGTCAATCCGGTCGCCCGCGCATGGCTCGCGATGAGCATGTCGTGCGGGCCAATCGGCGTGCCCTTGCGCTCGAGTTCTGCGCGGATCCTGCCGTAGTGGCGATCTGCTTCCTCGGCGAGGGGGAGAACGGGCAGCACCGACAGAATCTGTTCGAGCTGTGCGCTGAGCCTGGTCGAGCCCTTCTTCTCGGCACCGTAGCGCAATTCGCACGCGACGATGATGCTCGTGCAGACCTTGTCTTCACCGATGCGCGCGATGCGGCGTGTCACCGCGCCCTGCGGATTGCGAACGAGGTCGGACACGATGTTCGTGTCGAGCAGATACCGGTAGGGGAGGGCGGACCGCGGGCTCAAAGGTCCACCCGCTCGGCGGACAGCTCCTCGATGTGCGGGAAATCCTCGTCGATCGGGCGGAGCGCCTTGAGCGTGCTCAATAGGGAACGTTCCTTGACCGGCGTGATGATCAGTGCCTCGCCCTCTTTGCGCAGTCGCGCCTGGGTTCCCGGGAGCTCGAACTCTCTCGGAATGCGGATGGCCTGATTTCGACCATTGCGAAACAACCGGGCGTTGCGTTCGGATTCCACGTCGGGCTCCTGGCATATGCCAAGGCCTATACTAACTGCAGCGGCCGGTCGCTGGCAATCCGCGCGCGTGGCCGGACGCGGCGTGCGAGCGGGGGGCGATCAAACGCCCGCGCCTACTCGGCGGGGCGATCGAGGGTGAGGCGCAGCAGCTCCGTGACCGAGCTGACGCCGAGCTTCTCGAGCAGCCGGCTGCGATGCTGCTCGACCGTCCGGTGGCTGATCGAGAGCTCCTTCGCGATGACCTTGCTCGGCAGCCCCTTGAGCGCCAGCGCCATCACCTCGCGCTCGCGGGCGGTCAGCGTCGCAACCCGCTCCGCGAGCCCGCCGGCATTCGCGGCCGGGGCGCGCTGCGCCGCGTCCCGGCGCAGCGCCTCGTCGATCGCATCGAGCAGCTGCTGCTCGTGGTAGGGCTTCTGCACGAAGTCCACCGCGCCGTCCTTGATCGCGTTGACCGCCATCGCGATGTCGCCGTGGCCGCTGATGAAGACGATCGGGATGCGCGCGCCCATCTCCTTGAGCTTCGCCTGCAGCGCGATCCCGCTCATGCGCGCCATGCGCACGTCCAGGACGAGGCAGCCCGGACGCGCCGGGTCGAACGCCTCCAGGAACTCCAGCGCCGAGCGGAAGGTCTCGGCCGCGAGCCCGACCGAGCTCACCAGCTCCTTGACCGAATCCCGGAACGCTTCGTCGTCGTCGATGATGAAGACGGTCGGCTCGGCCATGGTCTGTTCAGTCGCGCGTCAGTCCGTCGGCGCCGCCACCGGCAGCGTGAACCGGAACACGGCGCCGCCGCCCGGATTGTGCGACGCCCACAGCGCGCCGCCGTGCGCCTCGATCAGCTTGCGGCAGATCGCGAGGCCGACGCCCAGCCCGCTGGGCTTGGTCGAGTAGAACGACTCGAAGACGCGCTCGAGGTCGCCCTCGGCGATGCCCGCGCCCCGGTCGGCGACCTGCACCGACACCGCGTCGGCGCCGTCGAGTCCGATCTCGATCGTGATCTCCCTGCGAGACGCCGGGGTGCGGCAGCTCGACCGCCTCCATCGCGTTGCGCAGGAGGTTGAGGATCACCTGCTGGAGATGGATCTCGTCGACGACGACCACCGGCAACGCGCCGGCCGCGCTTCAGCTCGATGCGGATGTCGCGCAGCTCGCAGTCCGTCTTCACCATGTCGACGCATTCCCCGACCGCGCGCGCGACGTCGATCTCCTTCGGCTCGAGCTCGTGCCGCTGCACCATGCCGCGCATGCGCGTCACGACGTCGCCGGCGCGCGTCGCCTGACCGATCACCTTGTCCAGCAGGTCCGCCACCCGCGCGAGGTCGGGCGAGTCCTCCCCCATGCGACGGCGCGCCGCCAGCGCGTAGTTCTCGATCGCCCCCAGCGGCTGGGTGATCTCGTGGGCGAGCGCGGCCGACATCTCCCCCGCCGTGTGCACCCGCACCAGGTGCGCCAGGCGCTCGCGCCACTGCGCCGCCTCGACCTCCGCGGCCTGCTTCCGGCGCTCGGCCGACTGGCGCGCGTGCAGGCTCGCGAACACTTCGGCCAGCAACCTCACCCCGGGCAGGAGGCCCTCGGGCCACACGCGGTCCTCGTGCGTGCTCGCAAAGAAGAGCGCTCCGGCGACCGCGTTGGAGACGGAGAACGGCACGGCGAGCATCGAACGCACCCCGAGCTCGCGCGAACTTCGGCAGGTCGGCGGCCGCCTCCGGGGGCAGTTCCGTGTCCCGGGTGAAGCGGACGACCGAGCCGCTGATGAGCCGGGCGCTGATCCACGGGTGGTCCAGGACGGCGGGCAGCACCGGAACGCCCGCGGCCCGCCAGAGGTGCGTTCTGCGGAACTCGTCGCGCCCGGGAACCCGCTCCCACAGGCTCACCCGCTGCACCCCGAGGAAGAGGCCGATGTCCTCGAGCCCCTGCTCGATCGCGCCGGCCTCGTCGCCCGGCCGGGCAAGGAACAGCGACGCGAGGATGCCGGACGCCAGGCGCTCGAAGCCGATCGCCTCCTCTAGCTCTTCCTGCGCGCGCTTGCGGGCGAGGGCGCTGCCGAGGATCTGCGCCAGGAGCCGCATCCGCTCGAGAAGCTCCTCCGGCCAGGTCACGCTCCCGCCGGACGCTCCCGAAGCTGAGGCCTCCGTACAGCTCCCCGTCCACGATCATCGGCATCGTCACGTGGGATTTCAGCCCGATGCGTTCCCAGTTCGCCCGGTCGAAGCTTGCCTCCGGGGGCAGGTCGTCCAGACGCGCGAACACGACGGGCCGGTTTGCGCTCAGGAGCGACCATGCCCAGGGCCAGAGTTCCTGCCCCGACCCGAGCGGGATGGCGCGCTCCACCCCGGGGACGGCATAGGAGTGCGTGATCTCGATCCGTCCGGTCGCCGGCGACCTCGAGTTCAGGGTGCTCCGCTCGATACCAAGGGCTTCGACGATGCGACGCAACCCGTCGTCGATGGCTTCGTCGATGCGCGCCGCCGGCAGGTTGATGAAGCGGGCGGACAGGTCCACGAGCAGCCGCTCGAACCGCGACAGCTCGTCGGCGGACAGCGACGCCGGCGCCGCGTCGGGGCGGGGGTGCTTGTCGATCACCGGTGCGGTGCGCACAGCTGGGGACGGGCGGGCATTACAGGATCGTGAAGTTGCGAACGCGGCGGAAAGTATATCCTTCGTCCCCGTCGCTTCAATGCACCAGCCGAAGGGTTGGGTTTTGCGCGTGTACTACCTGCTTTGCGCTCTGATCTCGGGGGCGCTCCTAGCCTTCGCGCCCACGTGCGCAGATGCGCAGGACACGGCCAGGGGCCCCGTCAAGATTCTCCTGGGTTTCGCCGATGAAGCGGGTTACGCGTTTGCGCAGCTGATCAGCGAGAGCGTCGGCAACGCGATGGGACGGCCGGTCGTCATCGAGCGGAAGCCCGGCGCGACCGGGCGCATCGCCGCCGAGGCGCTCAAGAATGCCGACCCGGACGGCACGACGCTGTACCTCGCGCCGATCGTCGTGCCGGTGCTGGCCCCCCTGGTGTTCAGGAACCTCCGCTACGATCCGGTGAAGGACTTCGCGCCGGTCACGCAGGTGCTGACGTTTCGATATGCGCTGGCAGTCGAGCCCCAGCCATCCGGCACGGACGGCCCCCGAGTTCGTTGCCTGGACGAAGACACACGAGAAGGAGGCCACTTTCGGGACGGCGGGTGCAGGCAGCGCCCCGCACTTCTTCGGCGTGATGATCGACCAGGCGACCGGCACGCACCTGGTTCACGTGCCGTACAAGGGCGCGGCGCCGATGCTGGCCGACCTGATGGGCGGCCAGATTGCCGCCGGCGTCGATTCGCTCACCAACCTGATCGAGCTGCATCGCGTCGGCAGGATCCGGATCATCGCGACTTCGGGCGCCGAGCGTTCGCCGCTGTCGCCGGCGGTACCGACGTTCAAGGAACAGGGCCTGGCGGCCGTCGACGCGGTCGGGTGGGCCGCCGTCTACGCCCGCGCGGGAACGCCGAAGCCGGTGATCGATCGGTTGTCGGCGGCGATCGTCGCGGCCCTGCGAACGCCGGAGATCAGGGAGCGGTTCCTCGGCCTCGGCGTCGAGCCGACCGGCACGACGCCGGAGGCGCTCGCGGCGATCATGGCGGCCGACACCGCGCGCTGGGCGCCCATCATCAAGGCCTCGGGGTTTACCGCCGAGTAGCGGTGGCGCCGGTCAGGCCGCCACGTTGACGATTACTTTCCCGATCGCCCCCTCCTCCACCGCCACGTGCGCATCGGCGAGCCGGTCGAGCGGGAACACGTGTTGCCGCGGATGCACCGCGGCGCCGCTCTCGAGCCAGGCGTTCACGTCGCGGCCCGCCTCCGCCATCGCCTCCTGGGGCATCTCGTACACGAACACCCATGCGAGCCGCACGTTCTTGAACATCAGCGGGTAGAACGGGATCGCCGGCTCGGGCTTCGTCATCGACGCATAGGTCGCGATCGACCCGTTCGGCTTCAGCACCGCAAGGGAGGTCGACACGTTCGCGCCGAAGTCGACATCGACGATGTGATCGACGCCGGCGCCTTCGGTCAGCGCCATGACGCGCTCCGCGACGTTCTCGGTCCGGTAGTTCACGACGTGATCGGCTCCAGCACGCTTGGCTTCCACCGCCTTCTCCGCGCCCGACACCGTCGTCACGACGCGCGCCCCGCCCCACTTCGCGAGCTGGATCGCGTAGAAGCCCACCGCGCCAGCGCCGCCGGTGACGAGCACCGTCCGGCCGCGCACCGGCCCGAACTCGAACACGGCGCGGTGCGCCGTCATCGCCGGGACGCCGAGCCCGGCACCGATCTCGAACGACACGCCCGCGGGCAGCGGGAACGCGCGGTGGTGCGGCGTCACCGTGTACTGCGCGGCCGTGCCGAGCGGGCGCTTGTCGCCGGTGCTGTGGAGCCACACGCGCTCGCCGACCCGCTTCGCGTCGACGCCGGCGCCGACCTTGTCGATCACGCCCGCGCCGTCGTTGTTCGGCACCTGCCAGGGGAACGCGAGCTACTGGTTGTTCCACCCGGCGCGCCGCTTCACGTCCGACGGGTTCACGCCCGAGCACGCGATCCGCACCCGCACCTCGCCGGGTCCCGGCTCGGGGTCGGCCCGCTCGCCGATCTTCAGTACTTCCTTCGCCGGACCGTTCTGCTCGTACCAGCCTGCTTTCATCGTTCGGTTCCCGTCGTGCGGAAATGAGCGAGAAAATACGCGAGATCCGCGAGCTCGGCGTCGCCGAGGCCGGCCACCGTCTCCGCCATCGCCGCGTTCCCGTAACCGATGCGATTTCCGCTGCGGTAGTCGCGCATCGCCTTGAGGAGGTAGTCCTCGCGCTGGTTGGCGAGCCGCGGCATCTGGTCGCGGCCGGAAAAGTCCGGGTTGTGGCACACGGCGCACTTCCGCTGCTCGACGAGCGCCGGGCGCGCGCGCGCGCGCGGCGTCCGGCGTCCCGGGCGGCGGCGCGGGCGGCGGCAGCTTCGCGATCAGGTCGCCGAACGCGCGCAGGTCGTCGTCGGTCAGCCCGCGCGCGAACGCGTCCATCGGCGTCGGTTCGCGGGTCCGGCGGCCGTCGCGGGAGAGGAAGAGCTGCGCGACGACGAAGAACGACGGCTGCGCGCCGAGCGACGGCGTCAGCGCCGTCGTCGAGGTGCCGTTCCGGCCGTGACACTCGAAGCAGGCCTCGGCCCGCTTCTCGACCGGCTGGGCGAGAGCGAGCGGCGCCGCGAGGGCGAGCGCCGCCGCGAGGGCCGCCCTACTTGCCGCCGTAGCTCACCCGGTAGATGGCGCCGTTGTGGTCGTCCGAGACGAGCATCGATCCGTCCTTCAGCACGAGCACGTCGGCCGGCCGGCCGAGATAGCCGTTGTTCTCGACCAGCCCGGTGAGGAAC
>CAWGCC010000054.1:0-9465 GCA_963820965.1 uncultured beta proteobacterium
GCGAAAGACCCAGTAGACGCCGATCGTGTAGGCGGCGATGACGGGCAGGACCACGACACCGCCGTAGAACAGGAATCGCAACGAGGCTTCCGGCGCGGCGGCGTCCGCCACCGTGATGGAATAGGGGATCATGTACGGCCACAACATCACCCCCAGGCTCAAAAAGGCGGCGAGGAAGAAGAGCACGGTCATCGCGAACGGCCAGCCGTCGCGCTTCTGCCGCGCCCCGAAGAAGATCCCCACCAGCGCCAGCACGCCGATCGCGGGGAACACGAGGCCCCAGGGCCTTGCCTGCAGATTGCTTCGCGCGACGACGCTGTAGTCGAACGTGAATGCGAACGCCAGGAACAGAACGACCAGGATACCGAGGGCGAGCCACCGGATGCGGGCGTAGGCCCAGTCGCGCAGTTCGCCGTCGCTCTTGAGCACGAGCCAGCCCGCCCCGAGCAGCGCGTACCCGAGCACGAGCCCGATCCCGGTCAGGACCGCAAATGGGTGCAGCCAGCCGAACGGACTGCCGGCGTACTGGCCGTCCACGATAGGGATGCCGCGAATCATCGCGCCGACCGCCGCGCCCTGGACGAACGCGACCACCGTCGAGCCGAGGAAGAACCCCCAGTCCCAGAGCCAGCGCATGCGCTCGCTCCGGAAGCGGAACTCGAACGCGACGCCGCGGAAGATCAGGCCTAACAGCAGCAGCAGGACCGGGAGGTAGAACGCGCCGAGGAACACCGCATAAACGTCGGGAAACGCGGCAAAGAGCCCCGCGCCGATCACCACCAGCCAGGTCTCGTTGCCATCCCAGAACGGGGCGATGGTGCCCATCATCCGGACCCGGTGCGCCTCCTCCCGTGTCGTGCCGAACAGCACCCCGACGCCGAGATCGAGGCCGTCCAGGATGACGTAGAGCAGGATCGCGCAAGCGATCACGCCGGCCCAGAACAACGCAAGATCGCTCGGTTCCATGGCGTTTATCCGCCGGTCTGCAGCTTGCTGCCGGTCGCCGTCTCGGCACTGTCGGCGAACGCCATTGGCCGCCTGCCCGTGGCTCCCGGGATGGCCTTGGCCTCGGTGGTCGGCCCGTCGCGCAGCAGCTTGAAGATGTAGTACGCGCCGAACGAATAGACCACGGCGTAGACGAGAACGTAGCAGACGAGCGAGAACAGCACGTCGCCGGTCGTGAGCGACGGCGTGACCGCGTCCTTGGTGCGCAGCAGGCCGTACACGACCCACGGCTGACGCCCGACCTCGGCCGTGAACCACCCGCTGAGGACGGCGACGAAGCCGGTCGGAAACGCGAGGAACGTTCCCCAGAGAAACCAGCGCGTCGTCTCGAGCCGGCCGCGCCAGCGGAGGAAGTTACCGAACCACGAGACCGCGAGCATGAGCGAGTCCCATCCCCACCATGATCCGGAAGCCGAAGAACGGGATCAGCACCGGCGGCCGGTCTTCCTTCGGGAACGTCTCCAGCCCGATCTCTTTCGCGGTCCAGTTGCCCGAGGCGATCATGCTGCCGAGTTTCGGGATTTCGATCGCGAAGAGATTGCGTTCGTTCTTCTCGTCGGGAATCGCGAGCAGCACCTCGCTCGCCGGCTGCTGCGTCTTCCAGCGCGCCTCGATCGCCGCGAACTTCGCCGGTTGATGCTTGAGCACGTACAGGCCGGTCAGATGGCCGAAGAAGAGCTGGATCGGGATCAGCACCGCGACCAGTCCGAGGCCCCAGTGCAGCATCACGCGCGCCTCGGCGCGATGGACGCCGCGCAGCACGTACCAGGCGCCGGTGGCCGCCACGCACATGCCGGTCGTCAGGAACGCGGCGAGCAGCATGTGCGGCCAGCGGACCATCATCACTGACCCAAGCACGATCTCGCTCCAGTCCGCAGGGATGATCCTGCCGTCGACGATCGTGTGGCCGAGCGGCACCTGCATCCAGCTGTTGTTGGCGAGGATCCAGAACGACGAGAACATCGTCCCGAGCGAGACCATGCAGCAGGAGAAGAGATAGAAGCGCGGCGACACGCGGTCGCGCCCGAGCAGCATCACGCCGAAGAACGTCGCCTCCAGCAGGAAGGCAGTGAAGGCTTCGTAGCCGAGCAGCGGCCCCTGGATCGAGCCGGTCTTCTGCGCCAGCACGCCCCAGTTGGTGCCGAACTGGAACGCCATCACGACACCCGTCACCACCCCCATGCCGAACGAGACCGCGAACACCTTGAGCCAGAAGTCGAACACGCGCCGGTAGAGCGGGTTGCCGGTGACGAGCCGCGCGCCCTCGATCGTCGCCAGCCACGCCGCCAACCCGATCGTGAAGGACGGGAAGATGATGTGGAAGCTGATGAGGAACGCGAACTGGATGCGCGAGAGGAAGACGGGATCGAGGTCCATGGTTCGAAGCTACCCTGTCATTTCTTCGCGGCGGCGCTGTCCAGCCCCAGGATTACGACCCTTGCGCGCCTCGGCTTGATTGGCCACGCGGCCATCGTGTAATTGTCAGCTACGGCAACTTTCTGCACGCCATCCACGGTGTACGTGATCACGCCGCCGCCGATCCCGCCGCCGGTTCCGAGCGGCCCTCCCCAGAGCTTCTGGCCGGTCGAAGAATCCAACGCGTAGAAATTGCCGCCGATGTCAGCGACGAACACGATTCCACCGGCCGTCGGCGTGATGCCGGCGACAAAGGGATAGTTGGACTTGGCGCGCCATTTCCAGACCCCGGTGTCGGCGTCGCTGGCATAGATCCATCCGGCCCAGTGCCCGTCGGTGGGGTCTTCCTTGCCGAACATGTTGATCGGGTTCCACGTCGCCATTCCGGTCCAGGGCTGCCCGACGGCCACCGACCGCATTCTCTCGTCAGTCTTGATCGTCACGGTATCGCACCAGTCGACGGTACCGGTGATGATGAGATTCGTGGTCGGATCGAAGCCCGGGGTGTTCCATTCAGTGCCTCCCACCGGACCCGGACAGAAATGGACTTTCTGGCCGACGGCGAAAGTGCCCTCGGCATTCTCGATCGTGGTTATCGGCACGCGGTAGAGCAGGTTGTTGGTGGCGAGATCGTAGCCATAGAGGTGCCCATCCTTCGGTGCGACCGACATGAGCTGCTTGCCGCCCATGGTCTGAAGCAGGATGGGCGGGCTGGACACGTCCCAGTCATGCCAGTCCTTTTTCACGACCTTGAAGTTGTTCTTGAAGTCGCCCGTCTTGGTGTCGAGCACGACGACCGAGTCGGTGAAGAGATTCTCGCCTTCGCGTGCTCCCGAGGCGAAGTCGGGGGCCGGATTGCCTCCCGGGACGTACAGCAAACCGTTCTTGATGTCGAGCGTGTACGAGGTCCAGGTCCCGCCGCCGCTGATGGGTATGCCTGGCGCGTTGTTCCAGGTCTTCGCGTCGAGCGGCGACTTGCCCAGCGGACCCCGGACCACGTCGCCTTCAACTTGGGGGACGAGAAAGAACTGCCAGACGATCTTGCCGGTCTTTCCCTCGAGTGCGTATACCTTGCCCTTGCCACCCTTGTAGTCGCCGCCGGCATTGCCGACGAAGACGAGGCCGTCCCACGCGATCGGCGCCGACGGCACCGACTCGCCTCGTTTCGGGTCGCAGATCGTCGTCTCCCACACTTGTTTGCCGGTCTTGAAATCGAAGGCCAGCACCCGACAGTCCTGTGTGCCGCGAAACAACAGGCCGTCCATGTAGGCGGCGCCACGGTTGGAAGGCAGAAGGCCGGGGGGATAATCCAGACGCGTACGCCAGTTCTCCGCGCACGTGGCCGGATTGATCGAGAAAATATCGAACTGGGTGGTGCCGATCAGAGCGTTGTTCACCATGATCAGGCCGGATTCGAAGGCAGTGATCTCCCCGAGCTCGTAGATGCACTGGATCTTCAGGTTGCCGACATTCTTCGCGTTGATCTGGTCGAGCGGCGAGAACCGCTGCGAGGACGGGGTCCTGTTGTAGCTTGGCCAGTCGCCGACCGCAGCATTGGGCCATGCCGCCTCGGCTAGCGGTGGCGAGGGCACTGCAGCTACCGGCGCCTTGTAGGCGGGATTCGTTTCGATGGTCAGCGTGCCTGGCGGCGCAAACAGCGACTTGAGAAAGTTGAGCCCCATGGCGCCATAGGTCGTCATCTGCACCGGGAACGTGACGTAGAGCACTCCCGCGATGGCCACGCCTGCCACAAACAGCAAGCCGAGGATGACAAGAAGTCTTTTCATTTGGAGTGCCCTCTCGATGAACGGTACTCGGCGTAATTGTCGTTGAGTGCTGCGAGAATCGGTTCGCCGGCCCGAAACAGGGTCACGTCAAAGCCGAGGCCCAGTCACGTCTTGCGATTGCGGAGCACCCCAGCAACGATGGCGAGGGTGGGATCAAGAATCGCAACCGCCCCCAAGATATGCGGAAAAACGCCCGCAATTGCGAGGGGCAGTAGCACTGCAGGGATGAGCACCACACGGTCGAGGATGGCAGCGGGGCCGAATTGTCGAGCGCCGGAACGACCGCCAAAAACGTAAAGCCAGCCAATCACGCCTAGCGCCGCGCCAGTCACACGGAAGAGCGCACTCTCGTCCCCGACGAATGGCCTATCCATGAAGATCGTCTGCACCACGCCCGGCCAAACAATGAGTAGGGCCCCGAGCGCAAGATACATATAACCATTCAGCACTGCCCATTTCGATTCGGCGGACAAGTTGGCGGGCTTCTCAAGAAGATCACTGAAGAAAGACATGTCGTTGCCTCTTGGGTGTCGATTGCGGCTACTCGAACGCGAAGATCTTCTTCCAGTCGTTCTTCATGCTGATGACGGTCCAGCCCTTCTTCTTCGCCTCGTCGTAGAGCGCCTGGGTGAAGGTGCCGACCTTGCTGGCGGGCAGGCCCTGAGCCGGACCGTAGGCGTATTCGCGCTTGGCGTCGTCGTGCAGTAGCAGCATCGCGAGCCGCGCACCGTCGCCCGCCCCGGTGTACTCCAGCATCTGCCGGTCACCGGTCGAGTTGCCGAACGCCGCGTAGGGCCGGCGGCCGATCATCAGGTGGATGCCCTCGGGCTTGCCGGCGTTGTTGTCGTTGAGCAGCAGCTTCGGTTCCTTGGTCAGGAACGGCTTGCCGTCCTTGCCGTAGCCGTACTTCGTCCCACCCGCGGTGCCGACCACCTGCTCGGGCGGAATGCCGTAGGTGGCCTCCGAGTACACGCGCACGAAGTCCTGGCCGCCTCCGGTGGCGATGTAGGTCTTGTAGCCGTTGTCGCGCAGATACTTGAGCACCTCCTGCATCGGCTGATAGGTCAGCTCGGTGTAGGGTCGCTTCCAGCGCGGGTGCTTCGCCTCGGCGAGCCATTTCTTCGCTTCGGCGCTGAAGGTGTCCACCGACATGCCGGTCGACGTCGCGGCGAGGATCTTGATCAGGTCCGCTTCGGACAGCTTCGCCATCGCCTCGCGGTTGCCCGACATCACGGTCTTGAACGGCTCGACGTTCGCAAGCTCGGGCTTCGCCTTGACCAGCGCGGGCACGCGCTCGAGGACGTACATCACCTGGGTGTACATCGGGTGTTCGACCCACAGCGTCCCGTCCTGGTCGAACGTGGCGATGCGCTCGGCCGGCGGGACGAACTTCGGGCTGCCTTGGGTCGTCGTCGCCTGCACGAACTCGACGATCGCCTGCTTCGCCGCGCCCTCGTTCCACGAGGGCAGCGGCTCGGCCTGCGCGAACGCCTGGGCACCAAAGGCGAGCGAGGCGGCGAGAGCGAGGACCCGCGCGAACAAACACCTGAGTACATGCATGGGGACCCCTTTCGCTTTCTTTTCTTCGCGGTCAGAACGAATCGCAATCCGGCTGTACAAAACGCCAAGCCGCGCTCCGGCGCGGTCGGTCGGGATCATGCTTTGCGCTGCTTGCGCCCGCCAATACGTGTGCGCACGTAGTCCACGTAGCGGTTTCGTGAAGCTTTCATGACCGCACCTTGCATCGCGCGGCGCACGGTCCGCCGGAACTCGCTGCTCAAACCGGCGGGATCGGCAGCGGTCCGAAGAACATTCGCCGTAGCTTGTCCCCGCCGATCACGCGCGCGAGCTCGTGCATGGTGCAGTACATCAGGATCAGTACGAACAGAACGATCTGGATGGCCCAGAAATGCGGCCAGACGATCTCCGCGAGCAACTTCTCGTTGGCGGCGATAAGGCCACCCGTCTCGCGCCAGAAATCGACGAGGCGCTCCAGATAGTGAACGAGCGCCGCCACGGCAAGGTAGATCGCGGTCTTCCAGGCGACGTTATGAAGGAGCGGCTTCTCCGGAAAGCGATTGATGAACGGCAGCATGTCCGCTATGACGACCGCCTTGCCGAGGATCAGGGCGGCGATCGTCACCGTCACCGAGGTCGTGGGGGCGATCCCGGTTCCCTTGAGCATCAACACGCGGATGAACGCCACGATGTGCAGGGCGATGAAGAAGAAGATCGTCGGCGGCAGGATCTCGAGGAGCTCCTCCTTGATCTTGGCAGACAGTTTGCTCATGGCGCTCCAGTCAAGGCGTGAGCGGTCGGCAAGACGGAAGATTCCCACCGGGCTGGCTCATGCGCCGCGCCTACAGGCCTTGCTCACCGCGGCGCGGAGCTGCCGGGCACTGACCGGCCGCTCGAGGAAGTCGGTCGCCTCGAGGCGCGCGATGTCGACCGCAGTCCGGAAGGCGCTGTGCGGACCCAGCACGATCACCGGAAACGTCGCTCCCCTGCCTCGCAGCTCGCGGACGAGCTCGAGCGTCGCCGCAGCGTCGGGCTCGGCCGATGCGATGAGACAGGCGCCTTCACAGGCGGGCAGGCGCGCGAGCAGAGCCGCGCCGTCGTCGAGGACGACGACGGCATCGACGCTCGGCGCGAGCGCCGATTCGATCCACGTCCGCTCGTCCGGATCGGGATCGATGACATAGACGGTGGTCGGCATGAGCCCCGGTGAGGCCCGCACGGCGAGTCCGCGAGCACCACCCGCGTCAGTGCCCTGCCCTCGCGCGACTCTCTTCCGCCCGTGAAGCAATGGTGGACCCGACGGCGCGGCGGGCCTATCCCGGCGGCTACGGATGCCGCGTACGTGGAGCGGAGAAGAAGGGTCCGACCGGCGGCAGGCAGCGGGAGCAAACGCCCGCGCCTATTCGGCGGATTGCTCGAAGGCGAGGCCCCCTCAGCTCATGAGGCAGCCGCAGGCCAACCAGCGAACGAGTGGGTTACAGCCAGTTCGCCAGCTTCAATTTCCCGACGCGCCTGAACTCGTCAAGGTTGTTCGTCACCAGGGTCAATCCGGTCGCCTGCGCATGGCTCGCGATGAGCATGTCGTGCGGACCAATTGGCGTGCCCTTGCGCTCGAGATCAGCCCGGATCCTGCCGTAATGGCGATCTGCGTCTCCTGCGAAGGGAAGAACGGGCAGCACCGACAGGATCTGTTCGAGCTGTGCGCTGAGCCTGGTCGAGCCCTTCTTCTCCGCACCGTAGCGGAGCTCGCACGCAACGATGATGCTTGTGCAGACCTTGTCTTCACCGACGCGCGCGATGCGGCGTGTGACCGCGCCCTGTGGATTGCGAACGAGGTCGGAGACGATATTCGTGTCGAGCAGATACCGGTAGGGGAGCGCGGGCCGCGCGCTTGTATGTTGTCCACTCATCGGAGTTCTCCGGTGACAATGGACGTCGACGGAATCCGGGAGAGGGTCGCCGCCGTGCGCTCGAGGCGAAGTCCTCGGCAATGAGATTGGCGCCCTCGACCGGTGCTCAGGGCCCGGACGGTATCCCGAGGCCGGCTGTGCCGAGTTCTCGCATGCACAAGCGCGGGCAGGAGCACCGGCTCCGAGGCTCCCGACTTCCTCTGTCGGCAGGAGGTCGTATGCGATTCGCAGGCGTGGACATCGCCTCCGCGACCCACGTGGTCGCGCTGGTCGATGAAGATGGGAAGGTGTTGGTCAAGCCCACCGCGTTCGCCGAGGATGCGGCCGGCTATGAGAAGCTCTTCGTGCAGCTCGGCGCGAGCGCCGAGCTGCTGGTCGCCATGGAGGCCACCGGCCACTACTGGAAGAATCTCTTCGCGGCCCTGGCCGCGCGCGGCTTCAGCGTGGCACTGCTCAATCCGCTGCGTACCCATCGCTTCGCCGAGGAGGACCTGCAACGCACCAAGACCGACGCGATCGATGCGCTGGGCATCGCGCGCTTCGCCGCGCAGAAACGCCCCATATCGACGCGGCTGCCCGACCCGGCCACCGAGGAGTTGCGCGAGCTGGTGCGCCTGCGCGAGCGGCTGCTGCAGGACTTCGGCGATCGGGTGCGCCAGCTCCACCGCCTGGTCGACCTGGGCTTCCCCGAGTTCACCCGCTACGTCAAGGGCCTGGATAGCGAACTGGCGAGCGCCATCCTGCGCGACTATCCCACCGCCGCCGCCTTCCGCGGCGTATCGGCCAGTCATCTGGCCGCCCTGCGCTACGACGGCCGGCACAAGGTCGGCGCCGAGCTCGCCGGCTTGCTTATCGCGGCGGCCAAACACTCGGTCGGACACCATCACGGCGAGGCCTACCGCGTCCAGGTCCGCTACGCCTGCGAGGATCTGGACATCCTGCGCCGTCGCCTGCGACAGCTCGATCGCGACATCGCAGGCACCCTCGGGGCGCACGAAGTGGGCACGCTGCTCACCAGCATCGAGGGCATCGGCCCCAATACCGCTGCGCGGCTGATCGCCGAACTCGGTGACCCTGCCCAGTTCCGCGCCCCCGGCGCGCTCGCCGCCTATGTCGGCGTCGTGCCAGCCCTCAGCCAATCGGGCAAACGCAAGAACACCCGCGCCGCCACCACCACCATCGGCAACGCCCGGCTGCGCGCCGCACTGTGGATGCCCACCCTCACCGCAGTGCGTAGGAACCCCTGGCTGCGCGCTCACTACCAGCGTCTGCTCGCGCGCGGCAAGCTGCCCAAGGTCGCCCTGGTGGCCTGCATGCACAAGCTGCTCTTGGCTGTCTACAGCGTCGCCAAACATCGCCGGCCCTTCGTTGCTCAACTGCCTACCGCCGAGACGACAACATGAGCTCGCCGCTTGACAAAGAACACGGTATCTCATTGGACTACCCTCGCGCTGAAACCGCGCTCGGGGTTCGCCCCTTTGGGCGGCCCGGCGGGGCTCAAAGGTCCACCCGCTCAGCCGGCAGCTCGTCGATGCGCGGGAAATCCTCGTCGATCGGGCGCAGCGCCTTTAGCGTGCTCAATAGCGAGCGTTCCTTGATGGGCGTGATGATCAGCGCCTCGCCCTCTTTGCGGAGTCGCGCCTGGGTACCCGGAAGCTCGAACTCTCTCGGGATGCGGATGGCCTGATTCCTGCCATTGCGAAACAACCGGGCGTTGCGTTCGGATTCCACGTCGGGCTCCTGGCATATGCCAAGGCCTATACTAGCTGCAACCGCCGGTTGCCGGCAAGGTGCGCTTGGTCGGACGCGCCACGTCTACTCGGGTGGTC
>CAWGCC010000055.1:0-13677 GCA_963820965.1 uncultured beta proteobacterium
GCCGCAGCAGGCGGCTGACGCAGTCGGCCGGGTGGCGAGTACGTCTCGCCGCCCGGCTCCGGCGCAGCCGTTGCGATCTGGAGGAGTTGATCGATGGCCGATCAGGGAACGCAGCAACACCGGTTCGAAGTCAGGCCGACCTCGGACAGTCACTTCGGGTGGATCCGCACCCGCTTGAGCCTCGAGCGCACGCTCATGTCGTGGGTGCGGACGTCGGTGGCGCTGATCGGCTTCGGCTTCACGATCGTGCAGTTCTTCGAGCACCTCCACGCGGAGGGCGTTGCCCCGGCCCTTCGGCCGCAGGCACCTCGGTATCTGGGGCTGGCGCTCATCGCGGCCGGTGTGGTCGCGCTGCTCATCTCGGTCTGGCAGTACCGGCGGTGGTGCACTACCTGTGGGGCAAGGAGTTCGAACCCATCGCCGGATTGGGGGACGTCGTCCGGATGACGCCCCTGTATGCGGTTGCGATCGCGATGATCTTCATCGGACTGTTCGCGTTCGGGGCGGTGTTCCTCCGCGCGGTATAGCGGTTCACCGACGACGACGGTTGCAACGGAGATCGCTCGTGGAAATCAATTCGCCGACGCAAGACGACAAGCTCGTCGAGGGTTCGCCGCCGCCCGGCAAGCCGCCGGCCGAAGGCATGGTCTGGATTCCGGGCGGGACCTTCCTCATGGGGTCCGACCACCATTACCCGGAGGAGGCGCCCGCGCACAAGGTGATCGGTCGACGGGTTCTGGATGGATCGGTACACCGTCACCAACGCGCGACTTCCGCCGCTTCGTCGAGGCGACCGGCTACGTCACGCTCGCCGAGCGGCCCGCCAACCCCGCCGACTATCCGGGCGCGAAGCCCGAATTGCTCGCACCCTCGTCGGTGCTCGTTCCGCAAGACCGCCGGTCCGGTCGATCTGCGCAACCCTACAACTGGTGGATGTACACGCCGGGTGCCGACTGGCGCCATCCGCGCGGACCCGGCAGCTCGCTGCAGGGCCTGTGGGACCATCCGGTCGTCCACGTCGCGTTCGAGGACGTCGAAGGCGTACGCCAAGTGGGCCGGCAAGGAGCTGCCGACCGAAGCCGAGTGGGAGTTCGCCGCGCGCGGCGGCCTCGAGGGCGCGGAGTTCGTGTGGGGCGACGAGCTCACGCCCGGCGGGAAGTCCATGTGCAACACCTGGCAGGGCGAGTTCCCGTGGCAGAACTTGCTCAGCGACGGCTACGAGTGGACGGCTCCCGTCGGCTCCTTCGCGCCGAACGGCTACGGGCTGTACGAGATGGCGGGCAACGTCTGGGAGTGGACGACGGACTGGTACCAGGAGCACGGCCGGATCGAGCAGGCGTGCTGCACGACGGAGAACCCGCGCGGCGGGGAGCCGGAGCAGAGCTACGACCCACGCGCTGCCCGCACGTCAAGGTCCCGCGCAAGGTGATGAAGGGCGGCTCGTACTTGTGCGCGCCGAACTACTGCCGGCGCTATCGGCCGGCCGCGCGCATGGCGCAGCCGGTGGACACGTCGATCTGCCACCTCGGATTCCGCTGCATCGTGCGTGTCGTAAGCGCTTCAACACAATAACAATCGCCCAGGGAGGTACGATCGAAGAGCTTCTTGCATCACATCGCGCAATACGTGGCGCTCGTGCTCGAGCCGCCAACTCGCAAGTCGCGGCCGCAAACGACCGCTAACCGAAAGGAGTAAGACATGGCAAAGACGGACAAACCCAATATCCTCATCCTCTGGGGCGACGACATCGGCCTGTGGAACGTCAGCCGCTATAGCCAGGGCATGATGGGCTACCGGACCCCCAACATCGATCGCATCGGCGAAGAAGGGGTGACTTTCACCGACTACTACGCCCAGCAGAGTTGCACCGCCGGCCGCGCGTCTTTCATATGCGGCCAGAACCCGATCCGCACGGGCCTGACCAAGGTCGGCATGCCCGGCGCCGCGGTCGGCCTACATGCGGAGGATCCGACCATTGCTGAGCTGCTCAAGCCGCTGGGCTACGCCACCGGCCAGTTCGGCAAGAACCATCTCGGCGATCGGGACGAATTCCTGCCGTGCGTACACGGCTTCGACGAATTCTTCGGCAATCTCTATCACCTGAACGCCGAGGAGGAACCGGAACTGCCCGACTATCCCAAGGATCCGGAATTCAAGAAGAAGTTCGGGCCGCGCGGTGTGCTCGACTGCGTGGCTGACGGCAAGGGCGGGCAGACGATCAAGGACACCGGCCCCCTGACCAAGAAGCGCATGGAGACGATCGACGAGGAGATCACCGAGCGTGCTCTCGCCTGGATGGAGAAGCAGGCCAAGGCGGATAAGCCCTTCTTCCTCTGGTACAACTCGACGGCCATGCACTTCCGTTCCCACGTCGCCGCAAAGAATATCGGCAAGAGCGGCCAGGACCCCTACAGCGATCGCATGGTCACCCACGATGAGCAGATCGGCCAGATGCTCGACAAGCTCGATGAACTGGGCATCGCCGACAACACCATCGTCATGTATTCCACCGACAACGGACCGCAAAACGACACGTGGCCAGACGCCGGTAACACGCCGTTCCGCAGCAACAAGGACACCAACTGGGAAGGTGGCTGGCGCGTACCGTGTCTCATGCGCTGGCCGGGCAAGATCAAGGCCGGCACGTGGCTGAACGGTATCGTCTCCCACATCGACATGTTTCCGACCTTGCTCGCTGCCGCCGGCAATCCGGACGTTACCAAGCAACTCCTCGACGGTTGCAAAGTCGGCGCCAAGAGTTTCAAGGTCCATCTCGACGGCTACAACCAGATTCCCTACCTGACGGGCGAGGTGAAGAAGAGCCCGAGAAACGCCATCATGTACTTCAGCGATGACGGCGAGGTCATGGCGCTCCGGATTGGCGACTACAAGTTGGTGCTGGCCGAGCAGCGCGCAACTTCGACGCGCGTCTGGCAGGAACCGCTGGTGAAGCTTCGGTTGCCGACGATCTTCAACCTCCGCCGCGACCCGTTCGAGCGGGCCGACTTCAACTCAAATGTCTATTGGGACTGGGTGGTCGATCACGCTTTCCTGATATACGAGATGCAAGCGGTGGTGGCGGAGCAGATCGCGGACTTCGCCAAGTTCCCGCCGCGGCAGAAGCCGGCTTCGTTCAACCTGGACGCGGTGCTGGCGCAGGTGTCGAGTCACGGCAAGTCCTGACCTTCACAGGGTCTTGCAGGCATAGCCGTGGGCGCCCCACGCGCCTCGGTGGAACCGGCCCATGCAGGGGACCATCCCCTGCATGGGTTCCTTTCCTGCACCTCAGGTATCGTGAAAGACCACGAATCACGAAGAGCGGATGCCGCGAGCGTCGGGGAGGATGTGCGCGCGTTTTACGAACGTCATCCCTATCCACCTCCCGTCGACAGCCTCGAGAAATATCGACGGCTCGGGCAGGACCGGCAGAAACGCCGGGCGGACTATCACCTCTTCTGGCCTGCAAGACCCTATCGGGAAGACCAATCCATCCTCATTGCCGGCTGCGGGACATCTCAGGCGGCCAAGCATGCCTTGCGTTGGCCTGCGGCTCAGGTTACCGGCATCGACTTCAGCGCAACCAGTGTGCGCTCTACCGAGGAGCTCAAGCGGAAATACAACTTGAACAATCTCCAAGTCTGCCAGCTTCCCATCGAGCGGGTAGGCGATCTGAAAATGAGCTTCGATCAAATTATCTGCACCGGGGTTCTCCATCATCTCGCGGAGCCCGATGCGGGGCTCAGCGCTCTGCGCGGTGTGCTCAACCCGGACGGAGGAGCGATGCATCTCATGGTGTATGCGCCTTACGGACGGACCGGCGTCTACATCCTCCAGGAATTCTGCAAGCGCATCGGCATCGGCGCCACCGATGTCGAAATTCGGGATCTCATCGATGCGCTCAAGGCGCTGCCGCCTGGACATCCGCTGCAAGACCTTCTCCGCGAGGCGCCCGACTTCCGGAACGAGGCAGCGCTCGCCGACGCCCTGCTGCATCCGCAGGACCGCGCCTATTCAGTGCCGCAGCTATTCGAGTTCATCGAAAAGGCAGGACTGACATTCGGCCGGTGGCTAAGACAAGCACCCTACACCCCTCGTTGTGGAGTCGTAGCAAAGATCCCGCAGGCTTCCCGGCTGGCACAGCTTTCCCTCGCAGAGCAGTATGCTGCCGTCGAACTATTTCGCGGCACGATGGTTCGCCACAGCGTGATTGCTTATCGAGACGATAGCCCTGGCGGCGCGCAACCGATAAGTTTTGCCGGGGATGACTGGCTCGGCTATGTGCCCCTTCGAATGCCAGACACGATCTGTGTTCAAGAGCGGCTGCCCCCCGGGGCGGCGGCCGTTCTGATCAACCCGACACACGCCTACCGAGATCTAGTCATGCCAATCGATTCAACAGAAAAGGGTTTGTTCGATGCCATTGATGGGAACCGTAGTATCGGCGGGATAGTGGAAAGAACGTTGCCATCCTCACAAGCAAAACCGCAACTCGACATGGCACGTACCTTCTTTGAAAAGCTCTGGTACTACGATCAGGTCGTGTTCGACGCGTCGCGGTGCCGTGCGCGAAGAGAGGAAGCCTGAGGTGTCGGAGATTCAGGAAATCTTGACCCGATTCTGGGACCAATTGATCGCGCAACCGAGCGGGCCGTTGGCGTTTCGCTTGATCCTCCAGCCCATCATGGCGACTATCTTGGCCATCGTCGACGGATTGAAAGATGCGCGGGTCGGCCGGCCACCTTACTCGTGGACCATCTTGTCCGATCCATCCCAGCGGGCAGGCTACCTTCGCGAAGGACTGAAAAGACTAAGCAGAGTCATCGTCTTTGCGCTCGTGATGGACGCGATCTACCAGTTCATGGTTTTAGGAAGGTTTTACCTGGGAGAAGCGCTGGTCACCGCGTTCGTGCTTGCGGTTCTTCCTTATTTGTTGATTCGCGGCCCGGTCGACCGCATCGCGCGACGCCGGTAACGGAGAAGCCGGCCGCGCCGCAGACGCTCGAGCAGCTCAAGTCGCCGCCGAGAGAGGGGCTGATGGAGAGAGCAATGCAAGGCGCACCTGACGCGACCGCCCTGCTCGGATTCGGCGCGATTTTCACGCTGTTTTTCATCACGCTCGGGCCGCTCAAGATCCTCGGCCCGTTCACGCAGCTCACGCGGGACGACGGACGAGGCGACGATGCGGAAGATCGCGGTGCGCGCCTTCGTGCTCGCGGTGATCGCGGTGGTGGTCGGCGGCTTCGCCGGCCGGGTGCTGCTCGAGATCTGGGGCATCTCGTCGTCGGCGATGCTGCTCTCGGGCGGGATCATCTTCGCGCTCGTCGGCCTGAGTCTGGTGCTCGAGCAGTATCAGCCCGTGCATCCGGCGCCGCCGCCGCTCCCGGCCGTGCCCATGGCGGCAGCGATGCGGATCACGTTTCCGACCGTCGTCACGCCCTATGGCATCGCCGCGCTCATCGTCGTCCTCACCAACAGCCGCGACGCCGAGCGCACCGGGGCCATTCTCGCGCTCCTCCTGGCGGTGATGGTGCTCAACCTGCTGACGATGCTGTATGTGCGCCGGATCATGGGCGGCGTCACGGTCATGGTGCTGCAGGTCGTCGGCGCGGTGCTGGGCGTGCTGCAGGTCGCGATCGCGATCGACATGATCCTCCGCGCACTGCACGAGCTCGGGGTGTTCTAGCGTGCGGGTCGGACTACACACGAAGGGACGATGACGATGGGCAATCCTGACTACTCCTCACTTGTCGAGCGGCAACGCGAGTACTTCCTGTCCGGCAGTACCCGCCCTGCGGCATGGCGCAAGGCACGGCTCGAAGCGCTCAAGGCGCTGTTCACCGAGAACCACGACGAGCTTTGCGACGCGCTCTGGAAGGACTTGCGTCGCAACGTCACCGACGCCGATCTGATGGACGTCGCGTACAACGTCAAGGAAGCCGACTACGCACTCGCGCACCTCGACGCGTGGATGGAACCGCAGCGCGTCCACACGCCGCTCGTGTTCGAGCCCGGCCACGTCCGCGTACGCCGCGATCCCATGGGAGTGACGCTGATCATCGGTGCGTGGAATGAGCCGTTCATGCTCCTCTTTGCCCCGCTGGTGGCAGCGCTCGCCGGCGGAAACACCGCGGTGCTGAAGCCGTCGGAGCTCGCAGTGGCGTGCTCGGCCGCGGCGGCGCGCCTGGTGCCCAAGTACTTCGATCCCCGCGCGGTCGCCGTGGTCGAGGGCGCCGTGCCCGAGACGACCGCGCTGCTGGGCCAGAAGTGGGATCTGATCTTCTTCACCGGCAGCCCTGCGGTCGGGAAGATCGTGCACCGGGCGGCGGCGCAGCACCTGACGCCGTGCGTGCTCGAGCTCGGCGGCAAGAACCCGACGATCGTGCACGCCTCGGCGGACCTGCGGTCGGCCGCGCGCCGCATCGCCTACGGCCGCTACCTGAACTCCGGGCACATCTGCACCGCCCCCGATCACGTGCTCGTGTGGCCCGAGGTCAAGGACGAGTTCGTGCGGCACCTGGTGGCGACGATCCGCGAGTTCTACGGCGACGACCCGCAGAAGAGCCCCGACTACGGACGGGTGATCAACCAGCGGAACTTCGACCGCCTCGTGGGGCTCCTCGGCAGCGGGAAGGTCGCGGTCGGCGGGCAGACCGACCCCGCCGAGCGCTACATCGCCCCGACCGTCCTGGTCGACGTCTCACCGGACTCGCCCATCATGCAGGACGAGGTCTTCGGCCCGATCCTGCCGGTCCTCGAGATCGATTCGGTCGAGGCGGTTATCGCCTGGGTCAACAGCCGGCCGCGTCCGCTCGGGCTCTACGTGTTCGCCGAAGATCTGGACGTAGCAGAGCGGATCCTGGACGCGACCGAATCGGGCGACGCGGCGATCAATGACTGCACCATCCATCCGCTGGTCCCCGAGCTGCCGTTCGGCGGTGTCGGCAACTCCGGGATGGGGAAATACCACGGCCGCTGGGGGTTCGAGGCGTTCACCAACGCGCGCGGCGTGATGTACCACGGCGCGCGGATCGACCCGGGCGTGCGATACCCGCCGTACGCCGCGCACACCATCGAACGCAAGATCGAAGGCAAGTTGATGCCGTAGCGAGCACGACATGAGGTCTTGAACCAAACCATGGCGTGCCGTTCCAGAACAACACGAACTTCAACTATGGCCCGCACGACGGCAATTGGCACGGCCTGGACCTCCAGCCGGCAAGGAAGGGACTGACTATGGACCAGGCACTCTATCTCGTCATCCTGGTTGTCTTCTTCGTCGGGATCGTCGCGTGGGTATTCGCCCGCAAGCGCAAGGCGCGGTTCGAACGGGACGCGAAGATTCCGTTCCAGGATAAGGATGAATGACGCGTCCCGCGGCGCCGGGCAATCGTCCAACCCGGCACGAAGGTGCGCCGCACGCCTTCAACGCCGACTACCGGCCACGCTATCGCAAGGAGGCGGCCGAGGATGGCTGGCGGCGCATGCTCGCCTTCTTCAAGCGACACCGCATGGCCTGACCGAAAGGGACTGGATGATAATGGCTCGAATGCTTCTCGCGCTCGCCGCTGCGGCCGCGATCCTCGCTACCCCTTCCGCGGCCGTCGCGCAGACAACCCCCTCGAACCCCGCACGCGCGGCCCTCGCCGCCGTCGAGCGGCAGGCCGACGCGCTCTTCGCTGCCGCGGCAAAGCGCGACTGGACCAGCGCGAAGATCGCTCTCGACGGCGCAAAGGGCGGGGTCGATGTGCTGCGTACGGAACGCTTCGTGGGCGCGTACGCGGACGCCGGCGGCCGGATGGAGGCGCTGTACGCCGCGCGCCACCGTCTCGACGCCGCCGTGGCCGAGGCGGACATCGCCCTCGGGGCCACGGACGGCCCGGCCGCGATGCGCAGCGCCAATCGGCTGACCGAGATCGTCTGGCAGCTCGGCGCGCCGATCAACCCGCCGCTCGCGCAGCAGGCGCAGCACCTCGCGTTCCTCGCGCGCAAGCTCGAGTACGCCCACACCGTGGGGGGCAAAGTGCTCTACGCCGAGACGGTCGCGGAAGTGCGCCAGCTTTGGAGCGGATTCAGGCCGGCACTCGCGGCGCGCAAGCCGCCGCCGGATCTCGCCCCGACCGACGCCGCGATCGCGCGCCTCGGCAGCGGCGGGCGCGAGGATGCAGAAGCGGTGAAGCGGCTCGGGGCGGCGGCGCAATCGCTGCGAGCGGCACTTGGAGGATGACAAGGACGACTCTGCGGAACCATGCGTTCCATTTTCGCGGCCGCCGTCCTGGGTGCGCCAGCCCATGCTCCGCATGGCGGCGGCCAAAGCTCGGCGGCGACGCACAGGAGAAGGGATCCTAGATGAACTCATCAACGGCACCTACAAGAGGCCGGACCACGTCGCCGGACGTCGAAAAGGCGGGTTGCTAGTGCTCCCGGGGACGGGATCTGATCTTCTTCACCGGCAGCCCCGCGGTCGGGAAGATCGTGCACCGGGCGGCGGCGCAGCACCTGACGCCCTGCGTGCTCGAGCTCGGCGGCAAGAACCCGACGATCGACGCCTGCAGCATCTCTTTCCGGTGCCGATCACACCGAAAACAGGCAAGCGCTGAACTCGCGGCGCTCCGGTCATACGAGTCGAACTACTCCTTGGTCTTGGACTCGCCGCGACCATCAATCTTGTCGACGGCGCCAATGTACTCTCGCGCGGGCCGCCTCCATGCGAGAGCGCAGACGGCCACCGAGCCAGAGACCCGACTCCACGAGCAAGAAACCGGCGACCATGCTCAGCACCAGATAGACGATGGCGATCGCCTGCTCGGCAGGGTTGGCCAGCATCTGATCGGTCGCCCAGACAAATGAACTGAAGGTGGACAGGCCGCCCATGATCCCCGTCGTGAGCAACAGCTTGCCACCGGAGCCAATCACGCCGCCCGGGATTGTCAGCGCCGACATGACGCCGATCAGCAAGGCCGCCGTCATGTTCGCGACGAAGATCGGCATCGGGAAGCCGCCGGGCAGATTGGCTACCACCAACATCAGCAACTCACGCACAGCGGCGCCGATACCGCCACCTATGAATACGAGAATTCCGTCCTTGAGCATCGATTAACGTCCTCGTTATCCGAACAACTTGGCTGTTATGGCGCCGAGCGCGGCTGCGATTAGACCTGCAGCCACCGAACCAGCCCAGTAGACTGCTGCCGACCCGCGCCCCCCCTTGTTGTACAGATTGGCCGCGTCGAGTTGATAGGCGCTGAAGGTGGTGTAGCCACCGAGTACACCGGTGAGTACTAATGCCGTCAGGTTGCTCCCGTAGCGATCTTTCCAGTCGACAATGAACAACGTCGACAGAAAGCCCATCAGAAAGGCCCCACTCACGTTAATGAGCAGGGTACCCAGCGGGAATGTGATGCCTTTGTAGCGCTCACCCACGCCTATGCCGACCAACCAGCGAATTACCGAGCCGCCTGCGCCGCCGACAAAGACCAGTGCTACGGTGACTGGATCGTTCATAGGGCTTCTCCTGCTGGTGCGTGGTTAAGCAACCGGACCTGAAGAACTCAGGGGAATCGAATCAAGGAGACGGGATGTTAATCAAGCGAAGCATTGGAGTGGCAGGGCCGCGCGAAAGTCGAGCGTGCAGTACGGTCGGACCGTCCCTGGTCGCCGCAGCCCCACACTGCTGCAAAGCGTGGATGCTTGCGGTCCTGGCAACAATCGCGTCCAGTTCCGCGTTCGGCGCGAACGACGACGCGGAATACGCGATCCGTTGGAACCCACAGCAAGGTGGACCACCCTCGGCCTCCGATGCGTTGAAGCTGCTGCGGCTTTCCCCCACAGAGTCTGACACCTTCGTCGTCGAATACTTTGACGTACTTCTTCCCGGGGATACGCCAACGGGATTTGCCGCTATCGCCCGACAGCGCACCACGAAACAGAAGTCTGACGTAACGCTTAAGTACCGCGGCCCGAATCGGCTGCCGCTGACCTCAACGCTCGCGCAGTGGCAATGCCCACTCAACGGAAGCGCTGAAAAGAAGGAAGAAGTGGACATTTCCTTCGGCGAGGCCCACGAGACCAAGCGCATGTATTCTCGTAGCTGCACCGTCAAAGGTGGACGCTGCGACGGCGATACCCAACGACTCTGGACGCGAAGCCCAAAGGCTGCAAGAGCAGGATGACTCGCCTCAAGTCGAAGGACATGAAAGCCGAGGAATGGCAACTAAGCAGCGGCGCCAAGGTGATCGAGATATCCCTCAGCGGTAAAGACACCAAGAAGGAGCTCGAGAACTTTAGACGATCGGTTGTCGACGTATTGATTAATCGCGGAGTCACACCGCTAGACCGCAGCAAATCAGAGATGGGAAGCGAGTGCGAATAGCTGTGACCGGCAGAGCGTCGGAAGGAACGTTCCGCGAAAGACGTCGCTTCGTCTGCGAGTCTTGGCGCCTTTCGGCGAGTGAGGGCGGGCCAGAATCAACTGTTTAGGCTACGGTTCGAACTCATACTCTCTTGGTCGCGCTCGCTGCGACCCCCCCGCGTAGACGCGCTGCTATGGCCGCAAGAGTTGTCGGACACCTGCCCGTGCACGCGGCAATACCTCGAACCGCCCGGATCTGAGGGCAGGTGTCCGACAACCCTTAACACCTCCCCGACGATTTCCTTCTCCCGCGGCGCGCGCGTAATGCTCGCCCCTGTAACGGCCGACCCCTCTATGCCCCGCTCGAGCCGTGGTCGGAAAGACGTGGCGGCCGGACGAGCTCCATGAGCTGAAATAGAATGCGCATATCAATCGGAAACGGCCACACGCAGAGTGATGCCGGCCGTAGTCCGCTTTGGATCACGAAGGGGCTAGCCATGAACCGATTTTCCATAACGTCAATGTCGCAAGCTTTGATCGACACGACGGTCGTCCCGTCGGGCGTCGGTGCCCAGACCATTTCCGCGGACGAAGCACAGGCCATCGCGCAGGAAGCCCACGTTTACCTGTACCCGCTAATCTTGATGGACCTGACGCGCAAGCAGCTCATCAATCTCGACCCCAAGAGGAGTCCTTTCGGCGGCCCGGCCAATGCGTTCACGCACATCCGGGCATTTCCAACCGCCGATATGCGATCGGTGGTTCGCCCGAACTTCGATACGCTCTACTCGAGCGCTTGGCTCGATCTGACGAATGGTCCTGTCGTCGTCTCAACGGCGGATACCGATGGCCGCTATTTCATGCTGCCGATGCTCGACATGTGGACCGATGTTTTTGCGGTACCGGGCAAGCGCACGAATGGCACGGGCGCAGCGAGTTTTGCAATCGTGCCGCCCGGCTGGGCGGGAAAGCTGCCGCAAGGCGTCGCGCGCATCGACTCGCCGACGCCGTACGTCTGGATCATCGGGCGCACCCAGACCAACGGCGTCAAGGACTACGACGCGGTCCACAAAGTTCAGGACGGCTACCGGCTAACGCTGCTGGACGACTGGGGAAAAACGCCGCGGAAGATCGAGCAGAAGATCGACCCGTCTGTGGACACTAAGACGGAGCCGCTCCGGCAGGTCAATGAGATGTCGGCGCTCGAATACTTCAAGTACGGTGCGGAGCTGATGAAGCAGAACCCCCCTCATGCCACCGACTGGTCGATCGTCGCGCGCATGAAGCGTATCGGGCTGGACCCGGGCAACAGCTTCGACGGCAGCAAGATCAGCGCCGATGCGCTCTCGAAAGGTGCCGCCGCTGGTCTGAAACTCATGCAGGAGAAGATACCGACGATCGCTCGCGTCACCAACGGCTGGCAGATGAACACCGATACGATGGGCGTCTATGGCAACTACTATCTAAAGCGCGCAATCGTTGCGCTGGTCGGCCTCGGGGCCAATCAGGTCGATGACGCGATCTATCCGCTAAACGTCAGCGATGCCGACGGCAAGCCGGTCATGGCGGAAAACAAATATGTCCTGCATTTCAACAAGGACGAGCTGCCCCCGGTCGGTGCTTTCTGGTCCCTGACAATGTACGACGCCGAAGGCTTCCAAGTCGCCAATCCGCTCAACCGCTTCGCCATCGGCGACCGTGACGCGCTCAAGTTCAATGCTGACGGCTCGCTCGATCTTTACGTCCAGAACCAGAGCCCCGGCCCCGACAAGGAATCGAACTGGCTGCCCGCGCCGAAGAGCGGCAAGCTCGGCCTGACGCTGCGGCTCTATGCGCCGAAGCCACAAGTGGCAGATGGACGTTGGAATCCACCAGCTATCAAGCGGGTGAATTGACGCTGTAGCTCGGCAGGCTGATGCCGGCCGTTGTGCGCTTTGGGTCGATAGCGCAATCGAGACGATCGCTATCAGCGACTCTTGTCCGACGCGCGAGTTCTCCCGGATCTACTGCGATGCGGCTGCGCTTGGTTTTCACATGCGGCCGCTACCGGACGGACGGCTCCCTCCCCCAAGTTGATCCGAAGCGGACGTCCGTTAGAGGCGTGGCGCCGGGTCGCCAGCCTCCTCGGATCGGCAGATCTGTGCGGCAGTTGTTTGGCCCTTACCCCTGGTCGCTGTGTGAGTCGACCCACTGCACCAACTCGAGGGTGATCCCCTCGGGACCTTCGAAGAGTCGAAGCCGCCGGCTGATGTAGTCCATCTCATCGCTCAGCATGTTCACCCCGTCGGCCACCAGGTGGCTGGTGGCCGCCCCGATATCGTCGACGCGGAACGCAAGGTGGTTGTAGCCCCGTCGCCGCAGATTCGTCGGATGCTCACCCGGATCGTCCGGCGGCTTTGGATCGAACTCGAGCAACTGGATCTCGAAGCGAGGCTGGGCTCCTTCAAGTGCAAGCGTGATGTGCTGAGCTTTCATGTCCGGCATACCCATGTATCGCGCAGGCGGACCACCATCGATGATCGCGACGTGTTGCCTCCGGAAGCCAAGGAGCTCGAAGAACTCGATCGCGGTCGAAGCGTTCTCCACCGCGATGGTTACATGATCGGGGTTGCGGATTACCGTCATCGTCGCCTCCATCGTTGGTCTGACCGGACCGCTCAGTACCGATGTCCGTATCACTACAGGTTGCCCGCTCCGGCCACGAAAACCGTATCACAGGACGAGTGGGTTGACTCGCCGCCGGGCAGCCGATGTTCAAGGTCCGACTACGGGCCATTTCCGGTCCTTCGAGCACGGCACGGAGATCTGCCTGAACCGGACATTCGAGCTTGCGACTGGGCTCGAGAAGCTCGGCGTCAGCTCGGTCACCGAGCTGATGCGCCTCACCCTCGATCGATCCGCCGAGTAGCCGCCGCTCCCCGCGTCGCCGGCCGGCGTGCCGCCCTGCCGACCGGCGCTTCCCTCCGCCTCCACGTACGCGGTATCCGTAGCCGCCGGGATAGGCCCGCCGCGCCGTCGGGTCCACCATCGCTTCAGTGCGAAAGAGAGTCGTCGTGGCAGGGTACTGATGCAGGGTGGTGCACGCGGACTCGCCGTGCAGGCCGTGGGGCTCATGCCAATCACCGTCTACGTCATCGATCCCGATCCGGATGAGCGGACGTGGATCGAGTCGGCGCTCGCGCCGAGCGTCGAGGCGGTCGTCGTCCTCGACGACGGCGCGGCGCTGCTCGCGCGCCTGCCCGCCGGCGAAGGCGCCTGTCTCATCGCATCGGCCGAGCCCGATAACACGGCGACGCTCGAGCTCGTCCGCGAGCTACGCGACTCGCTGC
>CAWGCC010000056.1:0-29365 GCA_963820965.1 uncultured beta proteobacterium
AGATAGGTGACCAGATCGATGCCGGCTTGCTTCAAACCAGCGACCAACCGTTTAGCTAATGCCGCTTCCATTATGACACCTAGAGCGATCCGTTCATCGACGCTTGGGGAAAAATCATTTGAACCCCAATTCCTGATTCACTTCACGCTGCAACGAGAAGTCAAAAATCTTCGCCGCAGCGACAGGCTCTTTTAATTTCAGGAGCTCGGCATCGGCTTTGAGAAATTCGTCGACCTCCTTGGCGCTGGCGATGCCGTCAGTGGTGAAGGCCGGTTTGGCCAACCGATAGGATTCCCGCGCCACTTCAAAATCGACACTTTGAAATTTAGCCAAAACCTCGCTCGTCCCGCGCTCGTTTTCTAAAAAATAACGATGGGCTTTTGCCCGGGCGCGAAGAATTCGTCGCAACAGTGGCTTGTTCTCACGCAGCATCTTATCCGTAACGGCGGTGCCGTTCTGAAGATTGAAAAGATCTTCAAGGGCGGAGCCGAGAACATTCATATGATATTTATCGCGCGCCAGAATCACCGTAGGCGGCGACAGCGCCGCGGCATCGATGACACCGCTAACCAGGCTTTGCATCTGCGCCGGGACATCGCCGCCGACAACCACCGTAATATCCTTATCTGGATCGAGACCGGCTTTGCGGATCAGACGGGTCGCTGCCGTGTGCTGCGAACCACCGAAGGTCGTCGTCCCCAATTTCTTGTTCTTCAGCTGAGCTATCGAAGTGATTTCCTTCCGGGAGACCAGCCAGAAAAGATTACGCTTGAGGCTCACGCTCAGAACCTTCAAGGGAATCTCGCTGCGTTCGAGAGCGCGAATCACGGTGCCTACGCCGTTGGTGGCTTGAACCTGGCCGCTTAGCGCCGCCGCGATCGCCACGTTGCCGCGGATCTGCACGATATCGACGTCGAGCCCTTCGTCGCGGAAGAAGCCGCGCTCCTTGCCGACATAGAGATCGATGGCGGCAATGCTGCGGCTGGGAATCGAAAACACGATCTTCTCCAGTGCTCCTTGGGCGAAAGCCTTCTGCGCCAGACCCAGCCATAGCCCGGAGAGGACGAGCCAGATAAGTGGCGGTGTAAAAAATAGTCGTCGCAAGTTCATTCAGTTCACAACCTTTTGGGTAAACGGAAATCAACCATGCACGCGAATCGAGTGATCTGGCGAACCCGCGCGTCGATCATTCGATTCCAGGGCGCAATATTTCACCGGCCCCGATCATCCGCGGCCGCGAAATATCGCCTTGCCTTCGGTGCGCTCCAGATAGCGGACAAACTGATATTTATTTTCCAGCAGATCGACGGTGGTTCTCTCGATCTCGCGATGACCGCGGCTCTCTTCCACCTTGGCGACGACAAATCTGAGCCCAGCTACGCCGAGCGCTCCGGCTGCTTTACTCTTGAACCCAACGACATCGCGCACGGTGACCGCGTTTTCGATTCCCGCGCTGCGCGCCATTCCCGCCAAGTCGGTCTTGCCCGCCGTCGCCGTGGGTTCACTAATCTTGGTCCCGCTATAAGCCTGATTATCGAATACGAAGACGGCAAGATTCGCCGGGTTCATCTTCGCCACCGTCGGCAGGTTGAACAGCGACAGCAGCAAGCTGCCGTCGGATTCGAGCACGATGACTTTTCTATTCGGCAGCGCCAGCGCCAGTCCCAATCCGACCGCAAGCGCGTTGCCCATCGACCCCAGCAGTAAATTCCCCTCGTGCTTGGACAAATGGCCCCATTCAACCCGCTGGCCGCTCAACGACGTCACCACAAGTTGGTCGGTGATTAACGGAGCTAACTCCTCGAGACATTCGTAACGCTGCATGGTTGCCTAATCTTTCGGCGTCTCGCCCATTTCTCTGAGGATTTCCCGGACAATGCTGAAATCGAACACCTCGTCCCACGACACTTCGCGTTTGAGATCGATGTTAAGCTTGGTGCTGTGAATGACTTTCTCCAAGGCGTCCCGCGGTGCCAGCAAGTTGCGGCTAAAATTTGCCGACGACGATAGATATCCCTGTTCCGCCACCGCCAGGGACGTGCGTCCCCAACGCTGGAGAATATCGACGGCGCCCTTCTTGTCGTCGAGAATGAACCGGTTCGCCCTGAGCAACGCGCGCAGCACCCGCTTCACTTCACCGCGATGATTCTTCAGCTTCTGTTCGTGTAGACCGACGCCATTGACTGGGAAGATCAGAATATCGCGAGTCCGCACCAAACTCTTAAAACCGCGCGACTCGGCGATCGCATCCGACGGCGGCGCCACCACCGCGGCGTCGACCAGGCCGGACTCCAATTGAGCCAGCCGTCCGGAACCCCCGCCTGCTGCGATGAACTGGACATCTTTATTGGGGTTGAGCTTGAAATGTTCCACCGTCAGACGCGCCAAGATATCCGTCGCCGAGCCGAAGGAACTCACCGCGATCTTTTTCCCTTTGAGATCAGCAAACCGGGTGATTTTCGGATTGACGACGACCACGTGGTTGGGCCGCTCGATCAAAATCCCCGCGACCTTGATCGGCAATCCGCGCAGATTACCCGTGACCACGGACTGCAGAATCAGATTGTAGTCGACATTGCCCCCGGCCAGCGCGGCGATCGATACGTTGGCGCTGATCTGCACCAGCTCCGCATCCAACCCTTCCTCTTTGAAAAAGCCTTTGAACTTGGCCACACCGCCGCTGAGAAACGACATGTCGGGGTTGGAGACGGCGATGCTGATCTTCTGCGCCTGCGCCGAAGAGAGAAACGGCGAAAAGGAAATCATCGCAGCCGCGATCACCAATTGCATCTTGTGCAGTTTCATCTTGCTGCTAACTCCTTACCCTCAACCCATACCTCATCAAATCGTAAACTCACCGGTAAACAGCAGCGCCACCGGCTGCTTCAGTCCATGCATCAGCCGCACCGCGTTCTTGATATGAGTTTCGATGCCCGTGGCTTCCTTGACGATTTCGTACTGGATTCCCAACGCCTCGAACTGCGGCACCATATGCGTGCCGTAGTGCGAGTAAAGAAACGTGCTGCGCCGGTCGTCCATGCCGCCGATATAACTGATTAGCAACAGCATCGGCACGCCGTAACGCTCCCCGAGGGTGAGTAAATTGTACGACGAGACGAACAGGCCGGTGCCTTCCATGTACAGCGCCGCCTGCTTGCCGCCGAGGGAAGCGCCCGCGGCGATGCCGACCGCTTCCGCTTCGCTGGCCACCGGCACGAGCATGAACGAATGGTCCGCTTTCAAGACCGGCAGGATCTCGCTCAACCGCGTCTCAGGGAGATACGCGACGAAGTCGATGCCGGCTTGCTTGAGCCCGGCGACAACTTTGTTGGCAGCTTCAGGCGTCAAATTCGCCCCAGTCTCACTGACCGAGAATGCCGTTGTCGCGCAGTTCGCGCTCCAGTTTGGCGATCTCGTCCTTGGGCATCTGCTCGGTTTCCCACTTGGGGAAACGTTTCACCGCGAAACCGCGCATGCGATATACTTCCTGCAGCGGCACACGGCCCCATTTTCGCAAGTGCGCCGCGACGATGCGCGCCGCCGTATCGACCTTCTGCTGCGCCTCGACCGCGCCCAGGTAGTCCTTGCTATCGAGTTTCTTGAATAAGTCGACGCAGATTTCCGGCGCGAAACTGGTCGGTGGGTTGATCATGCCGGCGATGCCAAAGGGAACCAGGCCAAATAGATCGGCATTGCCGGTAAAAACCGAAACATCCGGCAGCAAGCGGACGTATTCGAGTAATGCGCCTTGGCCGTAAGCGACTTTGATGCCTTGCAATGCCGGCACCTGCTCTTTCATGCGCACGGCGAAGCCCGGCGGAATCGAGATGCCGGAATATTTCGGATTCTCGTAGATATAAATCGGCAGCGGCATCGCTTCGTGCACCGCTTTGTAATGCGCCATGATCTCGAACTCGGTGTGATCGGAATAATAATAGGGAGGCACGATCGCCACCGCGTCGGCGCCATGGGCTGCGGCATGCTCGGCCAGCTCCACCGCGCTGCCGGCGTCGGCGGTGCCGACATGAATCACCACCGGCACGCGCTTCTTGGCCTGATCCAACGCGATCGTCGCGGTCTGCTTGCGCTCCTCCGTGGTCATCGCCGGCCCTTGACCGGTGGAGCCCAACACGAACAAACCTTGCACGCCCGCTTTGATGTGAAAATCGACCAACTGGCGCATCATCTGCTCGTCGACACGAACCTTGTCATCGAACGGCGTAATGATCGGCAATAAAACCCCACGAATCATGATTTCCTCCTAGTGCAACGAAGCAACCCTAATTAACCCCTCGATCAAATTTATCAATGCTACATCCCCGAGCGTCTTACCCCCCTCGCCCTCTGGGAGAGACTTTCTATGAATCTTGTCAAGTACTTTTTTTTTAAAAAAATATTTCATGCCGCATGACGCATTTTCTGAACGCGATGTTGGCCAGGTGAAATTGTTCATCGTAAGGCTTATGGTCACGCCACATCACAAAGATAATCTTGAGCCACTTGGCGCCCAAGGCGCGCAACGCCTGAGGATGGTTATGGCCTTTATCCCTCTGGCCCCGGTAGTAGAGCTTGGCCCACTCACTGTTGTTGAGCGAGACAAAGGAAAACCAGTACATCGAGTAGCGCAGATGTTTGTTGCAAGCGAAGCGGAAATGGACCGCATGACTCTTACCACTGGCCTTGGTCACCGGCACCGCTCCGGCCTCGGCTTGAAGGTGACCAAGAGGAATTGCCAGCGACCCCGGGCATCGCCGAGCTCGGCCCATATAGCCGCCACCAAGGTTCCGCTTTTTCCGCCCGGCAGCGTCTTGGCCAACTCAGCAGCCGGGCTAGAGGCGAAAAAACTCTCGACCTTATGGTTGTAGGTCTTCACCGCTTTGATCGATGCTCTGAGCTGATCGATAAGCACCTCGACCAACTGCGCTTTGGCCCTGACCACATGCTCGGGCACCCCAAGTTGCGGTTTTTGAAGCTGCTCCCACAACTGTTCGCAGCGCTGCTTACTCAGAGAATGCTGCTGGGTAGCAAAGCGGTTGAACTCTTTACGTTTAAGCGCGCTCAGCTGAGCCGGCGTCGAGTAGCGTGTGAGAAAATCCAGAGCCACCTCGGTCTCGATATTCTCAAAGACCTCCAAGGGCCTGGGATAATACTCTTTGAGCGTGGTGGTGAGCTGGTTGAGCAATCGGGTCTTGTGGCGCACCACGCGGCGCTGATCCCGACACAGCATCTTAAGCTCCTGGGCTTTCTCCGAGCTCGGTCGCAGCACTTTCAAGTGCGCCTGATCGGTCTTGAGAAACTCCGCCAACACGTAGGCGTCAAAGGCATCGCTCTTCGAGCCGCTCATCCGATAGCGATCCCTGACCCGGTCCACCGCCTTGGGATTGACCGGATAAACTTCATCGGTCCTCGCTGAGTTCGCGATATGGACCGTGAACGCCCGGTCGGGCCGTGCCGTGGCCTTGCGGAGAGGTCGTTTTTCAGCGGCGTGGGTCATGCAGCTGTCAATGGCGTGCGCGGACGACTCGTGCGCGCAACACCGGACCGAATCCTAAAGTGCAAACGGACATCGTTCCGGCCGAAGATTGCGCTGACCCGCCACCCGCCCGGGTCTGCGGCATCTGCGCCTGTTCACGGCAGTTCGATGGTCTGACGTTTCAGAACCAACTAAGATGCGCCGCCCACGGCCCCAGGGGCAATAATCGCGGCGCAGGCTACGCGCCAAACCTGTAGGCCCGAGGGCAACGAGTCAGCGCTGCCCCGGACTGTAGCAAGCGAGTTCCGGGAAATCAATGGGTTACGACAGATCAGGCACCGGCGCCGAGCAGTCCACCGCGCCTTCGGCGGTGAGCTACGTGGTTGCAAGCGAGGGTGATGCCGGTCAGCGCCTCGACAACTTTCTCCTCCGCGTACTCAAGGGTGTGCCGCGCACACATGTGTATCGCCTGCTGAGGAAGGGTGAAGTGCGTGTCAACAGCAAGCGGGCGCGTCCGGACCAGCGCATCGCCGCGGGCGACCGCGTGCGCCTGCCCCCTGTTCGACGACCCGATCCGCTCGCGTCGACGCGGCCGCGCGGCGACTTGCTGCGGGCGGTGACCGACGCGATCCTCTACGAGGATGCCGACCTGATCGCAATCAACAAGCCCTCGGGACTCGCGGTGCACGGGGGCAGCGGGCTTTCGCATGGCGCGATCGAGGCTCTGCGCGCGGCGCGACCGGAACTCGGTGAGCTCGACCTGGTGCATCGGCTGGACCGCGAAACGAGCGGGTGCCTGCTCATCGCCAAGCGTCGTTCGGCGCTCCGGGATCTTCATGCCCAGCTCCGCGAAGGACGCGTCGAGAAGCGCTACCTGGCCCTCGTGTGCGGCCACTGGCAGCTGGGACACAAGCGCATCGAGCTCGCGCTTGCCGACCGACGAGCGCCGCAGCGGCGAACGTCACGTCGCGGTCCGAGCTCACGGGCAAATGGCGGTCAGCACCTTCCGGCCCGTTCAGTTCTTTGGCAGGCAGGCGACGCTCATGGAGGTGGATCTCGGCACGGGAAAGACTCACCAGATCCGTGTGCACGCGGCCCATGCCGGCTATCCGGTGGCGGGCGACGACAAATACGGGGATCGCGAATTGAACGCCGGGATGCGCGAATACGGGCTCGAACGGATGTTCCTGCACTCAGCGTCGATCGGCGTGACCCGGCCGGGCACCGCCGAGCCGCTCTCGATCAGTGCGCCGCTGTCCGAGGATCTGCGCGCCGTGCTCGACCGGCTTCTCAAGGCACCGAAAGGCCGCACTGCCGCAGCACGCCAGCGAGCCAGATCAACGGCAGGCCGGTAAGCGCGCTTGGATCCAGCGTTTCTATGCGCTCGCAGAGCGCGATGCCGAGTGACTCGCCCTTGAACCCCCCGGCGCAGTCCCAGGGCCGATCGCGCTCGACGTAACGCGCGATCTCGTACGCATCGAGTTTGCGGAACGTGACCATGGTGCGGTCCGTATGCTCGAAGGAGCGCACGCCGCCGCCGGTCGTGACGCACACGGCGGTGAGAAACTGCACTTGCCGGCCCGACGACGCCGCGAGCTGAGCACGACATCGATCGGCGTCGCCGGGCTTGCCGAGTATCTCGTCGCCCCTGAGCGCGACCTGATCCGAGCCGATCACGATCGCGTCGGGGCGCTGTCCTGCCACGGCGAGCGCCTTGGCGCGCGCCAGTCGGGTGGTGAGCGCGGAAGGCGATTCCCCGGCCAGCCGTATTTCCTCGACGCCGGGGGTCAGGCACTCGAACGGGAGTGCGAATCGCTCGAGGAGTCGTCGCCGGTACAGCGAGGTGGAGGCCAGCAGCAGCGCTGGCGAACCTGAGTCGCTCACGCCGCGCTCCGCGGCGTTCGAACCTTGAAAAACAAGGGTTTAAGCTCGAATCGGCTTTGACAGGGGCAGGGGTCGTCACTATTATACGCGGCCCATGTCGCCTGCCCCGGCCGACCTCGTCAACGCGTTGGAACTGGCAGGGAGAGCGGCGTCGATCGAGCGTGACGTGGAGCTCACGCGGCTGCCGAGACTCATCGACGCCGGTGCCCTCGAAGGCACGCGAGCGCACGGCGAACTTCGATTCGGCATGTTTGAGGGCCGGCCCACGGTGGACGCACGCGTCTCGGGCACGGTCGTGCTGGTCTGCCAGCGCTGCCTGAAGCCGTGCGAGGTGGCGGTCGACGAGGCGACACCGCTGATCGTGCTGTCGACGGACGAGGACGCCGCGCCGGCGGGATTCGACCCGATCCTCGGCAACGCCGAGCGGCTGCCGGTGATCGAGGTGATCGAGGAACAACTGCTGCTCGGTTTGCCACTCGTTGCGACGCATGCGCCGGGGACCGGGTGCAGCATCCCGCCCGAGCCTGCGCAGGACGAGCCGTCGGACCGACAGAAACCGTTTGCGAATCTGCGCGAACTGCTCGACAGACGCGGGCAGTGAGCCAACCAAGGAGAGTAGACCATGCCAGTACAGAAGAGCCGCAGGACCCCGTCGACCCGGGGCATGCGCCGCGCGCACGACAAGCTGCCGAAGCCCGCGCTCTCGGTCGATCCGACCAGCGGTGAAACGCACCTGCGCCACCGCGTAACGCCGGACGGCTTCTACCGCGGCCGCAAGGTGATCGACAAACCCGTCGCCGAGGAAGGCGAGGAGTGAGTCTATCGGGTCGCGCATGACGGTCCCGTTCTGCATCGCCGTGGATGCCATGAGCGGTGACCACGGCGCCGCTGTGGCCGTGCCTGCCGCGCTCGATGTGCTGGCCAACGAGTCGGCGCTCTCGCTCGTTCTCGTCGGCCGCGCCGACGCCATCGGTGCGCTGCTGCCGGCCGGGCGGATGCCGGATCGCTGCCGCCTCGTCGAGGCGAGCGAAGTCGTGGGTATGGACGAGCGTCCGCAGGACGCGGTGCGCCGCAAGAAGGACTCCTCGATGCGGATCGCGGTCAACCTCGTGGAATCGGGGGACGCGGCCGCGTGCGTGAGCGCAGGCAACACGGGTGCGCTGCTTGCGACTGCCCGCTTCGTGCTCGGGATGATCGAGGGCGTGGACCGCCCGGCGATCGTCTCGTCGATCCCGGCGGTGCATGGGCACACCATGATGCTCGATCTCGGCGCGAATCCCGACTGCACGGCGGATCACCTCGTGCAGTTTGCGGCGATGGGTGCCGTTCTGGCGAGCGACCTGCACGGGCTCGCGGACCCGCGCGTCGGGTCTCCTCAACATCGGCGAGGAGGACATCAAGGGCACCGAGGAGCTGCGCGACGCGCATCGCCGTCTGGCGCTGGCGCCGATCAACTATCGCGGTTTCGTCGAAGGCGACGATATCTTCTCGGGCGACGTGGACGTCGTCGTGACCGACGGTTTCGCGGGCAACGTCGCGCTGAAGACGAGCGAGGGTCTCGCGCGCTTCATCAGCGGGGTGATGCGCGAGGAGTTCACGCGCGGGGCGGTGCGAAAGCTGGCGGCGGTGGCCGCCACCCCGGCACTGCGCGCGCTCAAGCGTCGCCTCGATCCCAGAAGCTACAACGGCGCGAGCATGGTCGGGCTCGATGGCATCGTCATCAAGAGCCACGGCGGCGCCGATCGCGTCGCATTCGCAAACGCGGTCCGCGTAGCGATGACCGAGGCGCAGGAACGGCGTTCCGGCGCGGATCGCGGCGATGCTGGTGCGGTTCGCCGACGCGGGCTGCAACGGAAATCGCGCCGCGGCGCAGTCCTGATCCGGCCGAGCCTGCAAAGCCGCTGTCAGCCCTGGGCCTTCTTCGCCGCAGCGCTGCGGCGGTGCATCCGATCGATGAGCTGTTCGCGCCGGCGCGTCAAGCCGCCGGCGTGCCGCATCCGAATCCGCGCCGGCGCCGCGCGGCTGCGACTTGCGAAAGCGACGGAAATCCTCGTATGCCTCGAGCTCGTGCTCGAGCTCCCGGAACACCAGTTCCACCATGACCGCGTCGTCGAGCAGGCCGATCCCCGGGATCTCGTCCGGGATGATGTCCTCCGGGTCACAGGCGTAGGCGAGCGCCGCGAGCACCGGGCTGCGCTCGTTCTCAGTCAGCGGCCAGTCCGGATCGGTCAGCATCGGCGAGCAGGGTCTCGATCTTCGTCAGACGCTCGGTGACGAAGTCCGGGAGCTCCGAACGGCGCAGCCGGGCGACGAATTCCGACGCTGCGCCCAGGATCTCCTCGTCGTCGGCGATGCGCACCGACTCGCGCGAACGTTGCAGCTCTCGCTTGAAGTGGCGCAGATCGCGATCCGAGAGCTCGATGGTCAGTTTGTACGGCATTCTTGGCCCCCGCGGCGCAGGCTACTGGCCGAACAGTGACCCGGTCAACGTGTCCGGCGGCCGCCGCGGCCTGGTAACCGCTACAATGCCCGCATGTCGGGTGAGACCCAGAGACGGTTGCGTGGCGCGTTGATCGTGCTGACGGCCTGCGCCGGCGCTACCCGTGTCGATGCCAGCGGCGCCGAATACGTGCTTCCCGAAAACGGAGACAACGTCGTTGGCTTCGTCACGACGGCCGTGGCGCGGCACGAGGACACGATGCCGGATATCGGCCGTCGCTTCGGCGTGGGTTACGAGGAAATCCTGGCTGCGAACCCGGGCATGGACCCCTGGCTCCCCGGCGAGGGGGCCGAAATCCTGATACCGACGCGTTTCGTGCTGCCGGACGCACCGCGGGACGCGATCGTGGTGAACCTGCCGGAGCATCGGCTCTACTACTTCCCGGCCGCGAAGCCCGGGGAACCGCGCGTCGTGCGCACCTATCCGATCAGTGTGGCCAAGATGGACTGGAAGACGCCGCTCGGAGTGACACGCATCGTGTCGAAGGAAAAGCGTCCCAACTGGTATCCGCCCGCATCGGTGCGCGAGGAGCATGAAAAGCGTGGCGATCCCCTGCCGCGGGTCGTGCCGCCCGGCCCGGACAACCCTCTCGGCGAGCACAAGATGCGTCTCGACATCCCGGGCGGGGCATACCTGATTCACGGCACGAATCGCCCGGCGGGCGTAGGCATGCAGGTGACCCACGGTTGCATACGCATGTATCCGGAGGACATCGCGGAGCTCTTCGATCTCGTCTCGATCAATACCCGCGTCAATCTCATCGATCAGACCACCAAGGTTGGCTGGCAGCGCGGGACGCTGTTCGTCGAGCGGCATGCGCCGCTCGAGGGCACCAACAATCCGGCGCACGACGATCCGGCGGAGATGACGCGGCTCCTGGCCAAGGCCAGCGAGGGTCGCCACGTCGCGCTCGACTGGCCCGGTGCCGAACGCGCGTTCCTGCAGGCGACCGGCGTTCCCGTGCCGCTGTCGACGCCTGTTCGCAGCGCCGGTTCCGCCGGCGGGGAATGACGAAGCATCGGCCGCCCATCCCGCCACTCGATCCTGACCAAAAAAAACGCCGCGGCTTGCACCGCGGCGTCTTTTCTCGCTCTACGCGAAATCGACGGTCGTCTTACTTGCCCATCGACTTCTGGAACGCACGATCGATCTTCTCGTTCGTCGCGTCGCAGCAGGCCTGCGCACCCTGGGCCGCCTGGAGGGCCTGGCTTGCCGTGCTCTGGGCCGCGCTGGCAGCGTTCGAGGCGCTGGAGGCCGCGGCAGCGGCAGCGTCAGCAGCCGACTTGGCGGCGGCGGCATCTTGCGCAGCAGCCTTGGCAGCAGCATTGGCCGCGTCGATGCGGGCAAGCATGTCCTTGTTGCTGCAGCCCGTGGCAGTGGCAACGATCAACGCAGCAACGCCGACGGTCAGCGTCTTAACGATCGCGGTCTTCATTTGTGGTTGTCCTCGGTGGTTGGAATTGATTGCGAACCCAAAGTCGACTGCGCCGGTCCGCAACACGAGTTCCCTGTGCGGGGGACAGCCGAACGCGCGGATGGTAACCGATCCAAATTGGCTGATAAAGCTTGTGTTTCGACGCAGGCGGGCGACAGGGCCTGCAAAGGCCGGCGAAACCCCACACGAAGTCATCGAGCCCGTCGTTGGTGGCGAGCTTCCATGTCGCCACGCACACCAGAAAACGCGGCGATGGCGTATTCGCCCGGCATGGCGAGAGTCATGCGTCGTCCTGCTGCGCGTACCCTGGACGGATGCCGAGCGGGTCGTCGCTGATCTTGGTTTCGGTCGGATAGAACGAAGTGTTCGTAAGGGGCCAGTCGCGGCGGCGCTCACGTTCGTTCCGATGATGCGGGTGAGTTCGGCGCGCGCGCGAGGCGCACAGCGACGTTGTTTTCCGAGATTCCAAGCACCTGCGCGATCTCCCGATGCGAGGTCTTCGAGACAGAGTGGCACGGTTTCCCGCTGGGTGAGCGGCAATCGGCGCAAGGCGTCGAGCAGCCGGGCGCGCGTCTGCGCCGCTTCGAGTGACTGCCCGTATGCGGCGCGCGGTAGGTCTCGATGAGCTCGTCGAAGCGCCGGTCGAGCGTCGGCGAGGCACATCGAGGCGAGGGTCGTGGGCCTTGCGTCCCGTCCTCGATAACTGTATATATTCACAGTAGCTGTACATGTATACAGGAGCCGCCATGGACGATCTCACCCCTCGCCAGCGACAGGTTCTGCGCTTCATCCAGGATGCCGTCATCGAGAACGGCATGCCGCCCACACGCGCGGAAATCGCCGAGGCCCTCGGCTTCAAGTCGGCGAATGCCGCAGAGGAGCATCTGCGTGCCCTGCAGCGTAAAGGGGTGCTGGAGATCATCCCCGGGGCCTCGCGTGGCATCCAGCTGCGCGATTCGCTGCGCGAGCAGCTCGGGTTGCCGCTCATCGGCCGGGTCGCTGCCGGTAAGCCGATCCTCGCGGAAGAGAACATCGAGGCCCGCTATCAGGTGGACCCTCAGCTCTTTCAGCCGAAGCCGCATTACCTGCTCAAGGTGCGCGGCATGAGCATGCGGGACGTTGGCATTCTCGACGGTGATCTCGTCGCAGTGCATCGCACACCGGAGGTGCGCAACCGGCAGATCGTCGTGGCGCGACTCGAGAACGAGGTGACGGTGAAACGCTACCGCCAGGAAGGAACGGTGGTGTGGCTGATGCCGGAGAACGCCGATTTCGAACCGCTGCGCGTGGATCTCAAGCAGGAGTCGCTGATCATCGAGGGCGTGGTGGTGGGCGTGCTGCGGCAGGACGCAGCGCGCCCCGCGGGCGCGGAGAGGCGCAATTGATGGTCGTCTGCGTCGCTTCCGCACGATCTTGCTTCCTCCATGTCTTCGATCGACGAATTGCTGCAGCATCCCGGCGTCTGGCGGGCGCGGGACGGATCGTCACAGCCGCCGGGTCTGCCGACGGGCTTCGGTGCGCTCGATCGTTGCCTGCCGGGGGGCGGGTGGCCGAGGCAGGGGCTCATCGAGCTGCTTGCGGACCGGCCGGGCATCGGTGAGCTGAGCCTCCTCATGCCGGCGCTCGCCGCGCTCTGCGGCGGGAACGGCGAGGGTGGTTGGCTCGCCTGGGTCTCGCCGCCGTATCAACCGTATGCACCGGCGCTCGCCGCCTGCGGGGTCGACATAGCGCGCGTGCTGGTCGTGCGCTCAGGTCCGGCCGACTGGGTGATGGAGCAGTCGTTGCGTTCGGGGTCCTGCAGCGCGGTGCTCGGCTGGGTGGATGTCATCGATCTGCCGGGTCTGCGCCGCCTGCAGCTCGCCGCCGAGCAGTCTGGCTGCCTTGCCGTTCTCTTCCGGAGGCTGCGTGCTCTGCGCGAGCCTTCGCCTGCCGTGTTGCGCATCGCGCTCGAGGCCGGCCGGGCGGGTCTCACGCTCTCAATCGAGAAGAGCCGTGGTGGCCGTCCCATGGAGCTGCAGCTCGGATTCCTCGGCGGTCCCGCTCCCGTCGGCGCGCATTGACCATGGCTTCGCTCGAGAAACCCCGGGCCTGGCCCGAACTCGAGCCGTTGCCCGATCCGGCGCCTGGTCAGCCCCGATTACGGCCGGCCGGTGGTGGAGGACGCAAGCGTGGCGATCGCGAGGCTGCGCGTCGTCCCGGCACGAGCCGCGAGCTCTGGCTGGCGATACATCTGCCGCAATACATGCTCGAGTCGCTGGAATGGAAATGGGGACATTCCCTGAAAAGGGGACAGGTTTATTTTTCCGGGAAGGGAAGTCCGGTTGATTCGCAGGTCCCGGGAAAAATAAACCTGTCCCCTTTTCGTCCCATTTCCAGCCGTCGTCGTGGATCTGGAGCGCGGTGGCAAGGTGGTTTGCGCCTGTAATGCGGCGGCGGTTGCAGACGGCATCGCGCCCGGGATGGCGCTCAACTCCGCGCTTGCGCTGCAGCCGCGGCTCACGGTGCAGGACCGCGATCCGCGCCGCGAACGCGCGCTCCTCGAGAACCTGGCGGAATGGGCTGGGCGTTACACCCCGCGCGTCAGCCTCGAGCCTCCCGATTCGGTGCTGCTCGAGGTTCGCGGCAGCCTGCGACTGTTCGGCGGCTCACGGCGGCTTCTCGCCCAGATGCACGCACAGCTCGGCGCGGCGGGACTGATGCCGCAGCTCGCTCTCACGCCGACGCCGCTGGCTTCGCTGTGGCTTGCGCGCGCGGGCACTGAGCGCACCCTGGGTCGCCGCGAGGATCTTGCGGGTTGTATCGCGGCGCTGCCGCTCGCCTGCACGAGCTGGCCGGAGCCCAGCCTGCGTTCGCTTGCCACGATGGGCGTGCGCACCGTAGGCGATTGCATGCGTCTGCCGCGCGACGGGTTCGCGCGGCGTTTCGGACCGGGCATGCTCGAGATGCTCGACCGGGCGCTTGGCCGCCGGCCCGATCCGCGCGGCGCCTTCCTGCCCCGGGAACGGTACACGGCACGGCGAGACCTCGAACCAGAAGTGGAGCAGCTCGGAGAGCTCGATGCGACCGCGGCTCCGCTGCTGGCCGGGCTGTGCGCGTTCCTGCGTCAGCGTCAGCGTGGCATTCAGGAGATCGAGCTGCGCTTCGAGCATCGCGAGTCGCCGGCGACCCGCCTGCGGCTGCGCTTTGCGGAGCCCGTCGCGGATCCGGTCCGCATCACGCGGCTGCTGAGCGAGCGGCTCGCGCGCATCACGCTCCCGGAACCGGTGCATGCGCTGCGTATCCGGAGTGGCGCGCTGCTGGAACTGCGCACGGAGCCCCACGCGCTCTTCGCCATGGATCGGCGTCGCGCGGACTCGGGGGTGCCGCAGCTCGTCGAGCGCCTGCAGGCGCGGTTGGGCGCCGATGCCGTCTACGGTCTGCGCCTGGTGGCCGAACATCGTCCGGAAGAATGGGGACAGTCCCTATTTCGAGGAAGCCTGGCTCCGAGGATGAGCACGGCGGGGAAATAGGGACAGTCCCCCGGCCGCTGTGGCTGCTCGCTGAACCGCAGGCACTCGGTGCCGGGCAGCCACGGTTCGAGGGTGATCTCGAGCTCGAAGAGGATCCCGAGCGCATCGAGAGCGGCTGGTGGGATGGCAGCGACGTGACGCGCGATTACTACGTCGCGCGCAACCCGGCTGGTGCGCGGCTCTGGCTGTTCCGCGAACGCCGTCCACCGGGCTGCTGGTACCTGCACGGCATTTTCGGCTGAGCGCGGGGCATGAGCTACGCGGAACTGCACTGCCTGACGAACTTCAGTTTCCTGCGGGGCGCGTCGCATCCGGAGGAGCTGGTAGAGCGTGCGGTGGAACTGGGCTACGCGGCGCTCGCGATCACCGACGAATGCTCGGTGGCCGGCGTAGTGCGCGCCCACGTCGCGGCGCGCGAGCAATCCCTGCTGCTGATCGTCGGCAGCGAGTTTCGCCTCGAGGACGGGCTGCGGCTCGTGCTGCTCGCGACCAGCCGCGAGGGCTACGGCCAGCTCTGCCGGTTGATCACGCGGGCGCGACGTGCGGCGATCAAGGGCAGCTACCGGCTCACTCGCGGTGACTTCGCGACGGATACGACATGCGACGAGGGTCCCCTGGCGCTCGACGACTGCCTCGCACTCTGGCTGCCCGGTGCAACGCCCTGCGCGGCGGATGGTCGATGGCTGGCTCGCGTGTTCCAAGATCGATTGTGGATCGCGGTCGAGCTGCTCACGGGCGGCCAGGACCGCCGTCGGCTCGCCTTGCTCGAGGCGCTGGGGCGCGAGCTTACGCTGCCGCTCGTCGCCGCGGGCGACGTGCACATGCATCGGCGCGGCCGCCGCGCCCTGCAGGACGTGCTGACGGCTACTCGTCTGGGCACCACCGCAAGCGCGCGGGCTTGGCGTTGTATCCCAACGGCGAGCGCTGCTTGCGTCCGCTGCCGCGCCTGCGCGAGATCTATCCGGCCGGTTGCTCGAGGCGACGCTCGCGATCGCCGCGCGCTGCCGGTTTTCCCTCGATGAGCTGCGCTACGAGTACCCGCGCGAGATCGTGCCCGACGGCGAGACGCCCTCGAGCTGGCTGCGCCGGCTGACCCTCCAGGGCATGCAGAGTCGCTGGCCCGCCGGCGCGCCCGCGACAGGTGGTCGAGCTCGTCGAGCACGAGCTTGCGCTGATCGCCGAGCTCCGCTTCGATCCGTTCTTTCTGACCGTGCACGACATCGTCGAGCCATGCGCGCTCGCACGGAATCCTGTGCCAGGGCCGCGGCTCGGCGGCGAATTCGACCGTGTGTTACTGCCTGGGCGTGACCGAGGTGGATCCCCTCGCGCATGTCCCTGCTGTTCGAGCGCTTCATTTCCGCGAGCGCAACGAGCCGCCGGACATCGACGTCGACTTCGAGCACGAACGGCGCGAGGAGGTCATCCAGTACGTCTACGCGAAGTACGGCCGTGAACGCGCCGCGCTCGCCGCCACGGTGATCTGCTACCGCCCGCGCAGCGCGCTCCGGGACGTGGCGAAGGCGCTCGGTCTCGATGCGCTGCAGGTCGAGGCGCTGGCGCGGTCATGCAGTGGTGGGATGGCTCGAGCATTGACGCCGGACGCGTGCGCGAGGCGGGGCTCGATCCCGAAAGCCCGGTGATCGCCCGGGTGCTCGCGCTCGCGCGCAGTCTGCTCGGATTCCCCAGACACCTGTCGCAGCACGTCGGCGGCTTCGTCATCGCGCGCGGACCGCTGGATGAGCTGGTGCCCATCGAGAATGCGGCGATGCCCGATCGCACCGTGATCCAGTGGGACAAGGACGACCTCGATGCGCTCGGGCTTGCTCAAGGTGGATGTGCTCGGCCTCGGGATGCTGACCGCGATCCGGCGCAGCTTCGATCTCAACGAGCGTCACCGCGGCACGCGCTGGAGCTCGCGACCGTCCCGGCGGAGGACCCGCCGGTATACGAGATGATTTGCCGCGCCGACACGATGGGCGTGTTCCAGATCGAATCGCGGGCGCAGATGTCCATGCTGCCGCGGCTCCGGCCCGAAATTACTACGATCTGGTGATCGAGGTGGCGATCGTGCGCCCGGGTCCGATTCAGGGCGAGATGGTGCATCCGTACTTGCGCCGCCGCAGCGGCGAGGAGCCGGTGAGCTACCCGAGCGAGGTCGGAAGGCGTGCTCAAACGCACGCTCGGCGTGCCGATTTTCCAGGAACAGGTCATGCAGCTCGCCATCGTCGCGGCAGGGTTTTCGCCCGGCGAGGCGGACCGGCTGCGCCGCGCGATGGCGGCGTGGAAGCGCAAGGGCGGACTGGAGCCTTTCGAGGACCAGTTGATCGACGGCATGCGCGAGCGCGGCTACGCGAGGATTTCGCGCAGCAGATCTTCAATCAGATCCTGGGATTCGGCGAATACGGATTTCCGGAATGTGTCGTTGGCGAGACGCGGGTGGTGGACGCGGATACCGGACGATGGCTGACCATCGACGAAATCGTCGGCGGTCACGCTCGCCTGGATAATACGCTTGCATGCGATGATGACCTGCGTTTGCGGAAGCGCAAGGTGCTGCGCGTAATTCCAAGCGGCGTGAAGCCCGTATGGCGGTTACGCACGGCTCTCGGACATGAGATTATTGCGACGGCCGAGCATCCGTTCATGACCATGGGTGGCTGGCGCCAGCTGGGGAAGCTGAAAGTTGGCGATCACGTGGCAACGGCGCGTTCTATTCCGGTGCCGGGTCGTCGCCAGATGGCCGCGCCATCAAATTCTCGTCCTCGCTGATTTGATTGCCGAGGGAAATCTGTGTCACCCGAGTACGTTTTATTTTTACACGACCCCTCATGGCATCGCGATGAGTTCGTAAAAGCGGTGGAGCAATTCCCGAACACCAGGCGGTCATTGAGCGTCAAAGAAGCTGCTTCTCGGTGCGGCGTTCGTCGCGAGCGCGATCAGCCGAGTCGGCGCCGTGACTTGGGCGCGTACGCTGGGGATATGGGGATGCAATGCCGGCGAAACATCTGCCCCCGGAAGTCTTCGAGCTTTGCGACGGAGCACATCGCGCTGCTCCTCGCGCGGTTGTGGGAGGGAGACGGCGGTTTTTCGATGAAAGGGCACGCATCATACGACACCGCCTCGCGTCGCCTCGGCTCAGAGGTGCAGTGTCTGCTTCTGCGATTGGAATTATTGCACGCCTCTATCGTCGCGAGCGTTCCTACAACGGGAGGCGACTCGAACACTACGTCGTTGCGGTGACTGGTGAAGAGCCGTTGCGTCGGTTCTGGCACCACATCGGGCGTCGCTTTCTGGACCCCGCCAAACGTCATCAATCCAGGACGTTGGCGACACGCAGAAACGGCCGTATGTCGCGCGACATCATTCCTCTCGAAGTCCGTGCAATCATTCGCCGGGAGCGCGATGCATCGGGTTTGACGTGGCATGAGATCGGGCAAAAACCGGTCTCAGCATGCGCGAGATCCAGGCGCGAGCCAACGAAGGCAAGGGGGGCTTCCGCCGCTTTGTGAGCGAGCGCCTGGCGAAGGTTCTGCGCTCCCGCGATCTTTTGTGCCTTTCAAGCTCGGATGTCTATTGGGACAAGATCGTGGCGATCGAAGCTCTCGGGTCCCAGCCGACATACGATCTGCAAATCGAAGGTGATCACAACTTCGTCGCCAACAACTTCGTGGTTCACAATTCCCACGCGGCGAGCTTCGCGCTGCTCGTGTACGTATCGGCCTGGCTCAAGCGTCACGAGCCGGCCGCCTTTGCGGCGGCGCTCATCAACAGCCAGCCGATGGGGTTCTATGCGCCGTCGCAGCTCGTGCGGATGCGCGCCGCCACGACGTCGAGGTGCGCCCGGTCGATGTCGACGTGAGCGACTGGGATTGCACGCTCGAGCCCACAGGCAGCGGGGCGCTCGCGCTGCGGCTGGGCATGCGCCTGGTGAAGGGCTTTCCGGAGGCCGCCGCGCTCAGGCTGGTAGGGGCGCGGCGCGAGACGGGCTTCGAGAGCGTGCAGGCGCTCGCCCGGCGCGCCCGGCTCGACCGGCGCGAGCTCGGCTGTCTCGCGGCGGCCGGAGCGCTCGCGCGACTGGCCGGGCACCGCCACCGGGCGGCGTGGCAGGTCGCCGGGGTGGAGACGCCGTCCGGCCTTACGCCCGAGCCGCAGATCCCCGAGGGAATACCGCTGCTGCGCGCCCCGCGCGAGGGCCAGGACATCGTGGCGGATTTCAGGCATCTGGGCCTGAGCTTGCGTCGTCATCCCCTCGAGCTGCTGCGCCCGCGGCTTACGGCCCGCTCGCTCCTGAGCGCAGCGCGGTTGCGCGAGCGGCCGAACGGCTCGCGGGTGCGCACGGCGGGGCTCGTGGTGACGCGCCAGCGTCCGGGGACGGCCAGCGGCGTCACCTTCGTCACGCTCGAAGACGAAACCGGATATATCAACCTGATCGTGTGGCGGCAGATCGCCGAGCGCCAGCGGCGTGCGCTGGTCGGCTCACGCCTCATGGGCGTTACCGGCGAACTGCAGCTCGAAGGCGAGGTGATGCACGTCATCGTGCACCGGATCACGGACCTGTCGCGCTGGCTCGGCGACCTGGTCGCGCCCTCTCGCGATTTCCGATAGGGGACGCTACCCTTTTTCCGATCGACGGACCGGGAGCCTGCGCGCTTCGTCACCGGAAAAAGGTAGCGTCCCCTATTTCCTGGCGGGGCGTGCGCCGTCGCCGATGTCGTAATCGTCGAAGTCGCTCAGGAGTTCCGACGTCCGCTTCTGTTCGAGCAGGCGCTCGAGCTTGCGCCACGCGGGCTCGGCCCCTCGCGGCGCGCCACGCTTGCGCTTGTCGAGATCCTGCATCAACCGATCGACGTCGAGCGATTCCTCGTCGCCGGGGGCGGGATCATCGTCCTCGTCTTCGAACTCTTCGGATTCCGGCTTCTCGCTCATCACAACGCCCGCACGCACCGGTGCGCGATTGGCGCGACTTATACTGCGAGCGTTCGGCGCCGGCAAGATCGGCGATCACGAATCTGTCTGTCAGATCAATGCAACAAGGCGGCCATCCGGCGCCGATACGGTGCAACGCGCTCGTCCCCGGTGCCGAGCAGGTCGAACACCGCCAGCACGCTGCGGCGCGCCACGTCGTCGCCATAGGCCCGATCGCGGCGCATGAGTTCCAGCCACTCGTCGAGCGCCGCGCTGTAGTCCCCGGCGAGCGCGTGGTGGGCGGCGAGCGCGTGGCGCGCAACCGATCCGCCGTCTCCATGGACGGCCGGCGCGGGCGCTCGTCACGTCCGGCCAGGCGGAGGCGGCTTCGAGGAACCCGAGCTGCGCCGTGAGCTTCGGTAGTGACGGAAACTGTGCATCCCGTGCGCTGATCTTCGCAATCGAGGCTGATGCACCGGCGGCGTCGCGGACGAGGAGCTGCAACCCCGCGAGTACGGCGAGCAGCGCGAGGAGTCCTCCGGGCGCTCCACGAGCGCTGCCTCGATAATCCGGAGGGCACCGGCGTGGTCGCCGGCGCGCGCCCGGCCATGTGCCTCCACGATCGGATCGGGCGCACCAGGCGGTCCCGCTGCGGCCAGGTGGCGATCGACCAGGGAGCGGATCGCGGCCTCGGGCTGAACCCCGGTGAACTGGTCGACGACCCGGCCCTGATGGATGAGCAGGACGGTCGGGATGCTTCGGATCGCGAACTGCGAAGCCAACGCCTGCTCCTCGTCGACGTTGACCTTGGCGAGCAGCAGCCGGCCCGCATACTCATGCGCGATGCGGTCGAGCACAGGTGCAAGCGACCGGCACGGTCCGCACCAGGGCGCCCAGAAGTCCACCAGCACCGGCACGCGATTCGAGCCCTCGAGAATGTCGGCTGCGAACGTGTCGACCGTGGCCGTCAGCGAGTCTGGCGTTGCATTCATGTCCGCTATACTCGCGGGCCGCAAATCGGGACGGATCAAGCACATACAGGAGTTTCATGAAGCAGGCAAGAGGATGGATTGGCCTCCTGCTGGCCGGAACGCTCGGCGTTTCGGCCCGGCGATGGCGGAGTGGTACGCCAAGGGCGAGCTCGGTGCCTCGCTCGCGAGTGGCAACAGCGAGAACGAGTCCGCCAACGCAACGTTCCAGGTCAGGAGCACGCGCGACAAGTGGGTCAACACGTTCGGGCTGGCAGGCAATTACGGCAGCGACGGGACCGTGACCACCGCGGAGCGCTGGGAAGCGCGCGGCCAGTCCGACTACACGTTCACCGAGCGCGCGTACGGTTTCGGCGCGGGCCGCTACGAGGACGACCGCTTCAGCGCGTTCGAGTACCAGTCGTCGCTGTCCACCGGTCTCGGCTACCGTTTCATCAACACCGACCGAACGAAGTTCTGGCTCCAGGGCGGCCCCGGCTATCGCTTCGCCGAGCGTCGGGACACCGGCGAGACCACGGACGAGTGGATCGGGCGCGGCGACCTGGGCTGGGACCACCAGGTGACCGAGACCACCAAGATCGTCGAACGCTTCCTGATCGAAACCGGATCCGACAACACGTACATGCAGAACGACCTGGGACTGGAAGTGACCATGTACCGGAGGCTCGCCCTTCGGCTGGGCTATCAGGTGCGGCACAACACCGATGTGCTCCCGGGGACCGAGAGGACCGATACGCTCCTTACCGTCGGATTGCTCTACGAAACCAAGTAAGCTCATGCCCATGAGAGCGCCTGCGGACGCGCGGCCCGGCCCGGGCTTCCTCTATCGCGATGTGACCGATCTCGACACCGACGTCGGGCGCCGCATCAACGCGGACTTCCTGGGCGAGGAGGAGGCGATCGTCCGGCGGCTCGCGGGCGAGGCGCGTCTGTCGCCGACGGACCAGTCTGCCGTTCGATCGACGGCGGTCCGGCTCGTGGAATCGGTTCGCCGCGAGCGTGCCTCGAAATCGGGCCTCGATGCCTTCCTACGCAAGTACGACCTCTCGTCGCACGAAGGCGTGATCCTGATGTGCCTTGCGGAGGCACTGCTGCGGATTCCGGACGACGACACGGCCGACCGGCTGATCGCCGACAAGATCCGCGCCGGCGATTGGGAAAGTCACCTGGGCGACAGCGAGTCGCTGTTCGTCAACGCATCGACCTGGGGACTGCTGCTCACGGGGCGCATGGTGTCTCTCGACGACTCGGAGCGGGGTGCGCCCGGCGGCTTCGTGTCACGCCTCGTCACGCGTATGGGTGAGCCGATGGTTCGCGGTGCGATGCGCCAGGCCATGCGCATCATGGGCCACCAGTTCGTGATGGGCCGGACGATCGACGAGGCGCTCGAGCGGTCTCTCAAGGGCGAGAACGCCCGCTATCGGTTCTCCTTCGACATGCTGGGCGAGGCGGCGCTCACCGCGCTGGACGCGGAGCGCTACCTGTCCGCCTATGGTGCGGCGATCGCGGCGGTCGGTCGGGCGATTCCCGCCGGCACCGCGGTCGAGGCTGCCGCCAGCATCTCGGTCAAGCTGTCCGCGCTCCATCCGCGCTACGAGCGCAGCAATCGTGCCCGGGTGCTGGCCGAGCTTGGTCCGCGGATCGTCGAGCTGGGCCGCGTGGCGCGGGATGCGGGTGTGGCGCTTACTGTGGATGCGGAGGAGAGCGAGCGGCTCGAGCTGTCGCTCGAGCTCGTCGAGGCGGTGTGCCGCGCACCCGAGCTCGCCGGCTGGCATGGCTTCGGCCTCGCGGTACAGGCGTACCAGAAGCGTGGCCCGGCGGTGATCGACTGGCTGGCAGCGCTCGCGGCCGGTACGAGGCGACGCCTCAATGTGCGGCTCGTCAAGGGCGCCTATTGGGACAGCGAGATCAAGCGCTCTCAGGAACGCGGTTTCGATACGTATCCGGTCTACACGCGCAAATGCAATACCGACGTCGCGTACCTCGCGCTCGCAGGGCGCCTGCTCAGGGCGGGGGAGTGGATCAATCCTCAGTTCGCCACGCACAACGCGCACACGGTGGCCTACGTTGCCCAGCTCGGACGGCAGCTCAGCCGGAGCTTCGAGTTCCAGCGGCTGCACGGCATGGGCGAGGAGCTCTACGCCCAGGTCGTCGGCCGCGACGGGCTCGATCGACCTTGCCGCGTCTACGCCCCGGTCGGCGAGCACGAAGACCTGCTGCCATACCTGGTTCGTCGGCTTCTCGAGAACGGCGCTAACACGTCGTTCGTCAACCGCATCCTCGATGAGCGGTTGCCGGCCGAGGTCATCGCCGCCGACCCGGTCGTCGAAGTGGACGCGCTCCCGGCCATCGCCCATCCGCGCATCCCGTCGCCGCGCCGGATCTTCGGCCAGGAACGCCCGAGTTCACGCGGACTCAATCTTGCAGACGGTGCTGCGATCTCGGCTCTCGAGCGAGACATGAGCGCCTCGGCGCGCGCTGCTCACCTAGCGGTGCCAGTCGTCGACGGGCGCGACCGTGACGGACGTGCCTCGCCGGTGGCCAATCCGGCGCGACGCTCCGATATCGTGGGCACGGTGACCGTCGCCGATTCTGCCCTGGTCGACCAGGCGCTCGGGGGCGCGGCCAGGGCGGCTCCGGCCTGGGCGGCGACACCTGCTGCGGATCGCGCTCGCGTGCTCGAGTCGGCGGCGGATGCTTTCGAGGCGCAGATGCCGGCGCTGATCGAGCTCGCCGTGCGCGAGGCCGGCAAGAGCGTGCCGGACGGAATCGCCGAAGTGCGCGAGGCCGTCGATTTCCTGCGCTACTACGCGGCGCGCGCTCGTGCGGATTTCGGCGCGCCATTGCGCCTGCCGGGGCCGACCGGCGAGAGCAACGAGCTTTCGTTCCACGCTCGGGGTGTGTTCGTCTGCATCAGTCCGTGGAACTTCCCGCTTGCGATCTTCACAGGCCAGGTCGCGGCAGCACTCGCGGCCGGCAACGCCGTCATCGCCAAACCCGCCGAGCAGACGCCGCTGATCGCCGCTGCCGCGGTTCGGATCCTGCATGCGAGCGGGGTGCCGGGCTCGGTACTTCAGTTCCTTCCGGGCGACGGCGTCGAAGTCGGCGCACGCGCCGTCGCCGATCCGCGCGTGGCCGGTGTGGCCTTCACGGGTTCCACCGAGACCGCGCAAGCGATCAACCGGACGCTTGCGGCGCGCAAGGGTTCGATACCGGTGCTGATCGCCGAGACGGGCGGCCAGAACGCGATGATCGTCGACAGTTCGGCGTTGCCGGAGCAGGTCGTGCTGGATGCCGTGCACTCCGGCTTCAACAGTGCAGGACAGCGCTGCTCGGCGCTGCGGATCCTGTGCCTGCAGGAGGAGATCGCGCCGAAGGTGCTCAGGCTCCTGGCCGGGGCGATGGACGAGCTGCAGGTCGGCGATCCCGGGTGGCTGCGCACAGACGTCGGCCCAGTGATCGACGCCGAGGCGCTGCGGACCCTCGAGGCTCACGCGGAAGGCATCGTACGCGGAGCGGCCTGGCATCATCGCTGTCGCCTGGGGGCCGACACGGCCGACGGTCACTTCGTCGCGCCGCTCGCGGTCGAGATCGACTCGATCGGCCGGCTCGAGCGCGAAGTCTTCGGACTCGATCATCCACGTCGTGCGCTACCAGTCCGATCGACTCGAAGCGCTCGTCGATGCGATCAACGCGACGGGCTACGGGCTGACCTTCGGCATCCACACCCGCATCGATAGCACGGCGCGGCGGGTAGCCGCGCGCGTGAATGCCGGCAACGTTTATGTGAACCGCAACATGATCGGCGCCGTCGTTGGTGTGCAGCCCTTCGGTGGGTGCGGCCTGTCGGGCACCGGACCAAAGGCCGGCGGACCCCATTACATGCATCGCTTCGCGCACGAGCGAACGCTCACCATCAACACCTCGGCCGTCGGCGGCAACGCCTCACTGCTCGCGATGGAATAATGAATCTGAGCGTGCTGGATATCTTCAAGATCGGCGTCGGGCCCTCGAGCTCGCACACGATGGGTCCGATGAATGCGGCGTGCACCTTCGTCGAGGACCTGGCGCGCCTCGGCCTGCTCGGTAAGACGGCGCGCGTGGGTGCGCAGGTCTACGGCTCCCTCGCTCTGACAGGCAAGGGGCACTGCACCGACCGCGCCATGCTGCTGGGTCTCGCGGGCCATCGCCCGCACACGATCGACCCGGCGGGGATGGAGCCGACGCTCGAGCAGATCCGCAGCGCCGGCCGGTTGAGGCTCGCGGGGCGCCACGAGATCGAGTTCGACGAGCCTCTCGACCTGCTGTTTCATCGCGACCAGACCCTGCCCCTGCATCCGAACGGCATGCGATTCACCGCGCTCGACGGCGCAGGCACGGTGCTTCATCGGGAGGAGTTCTACTCGACGGGCGGCGGCTTCGTGGTACGTGCGGCGGAGTTCGGCCGCGATCCCGACGAAGGGAAGGAAACCCGCGTGCGCTATCCCTTCGAGTCCGGCGACGACCTGCTCAGAATCTGCAGGGACAACGGCCTCGAGATGTACGAGGTCATGCTCGCGAACGAGGCGGCGTTCCGATCTGAGGCGCAGACGCGCGCGGAGCTGCTCAAGATCTGGTCGGCGATGAACGACTGCATCGAGCGCGGCCTGCGCGGTACGGGCCTGCTGCCTGGTGTGCTCAAGGTGCGCCGCCGCGCCTCGCGCCTGCACCGCGTGCTGGTCGAAGCGGCGGAAGCTCAGCCGCTGCAGGTGATGGACTGGGTCAACGCGTTCGCGCTCGCGGTCAACGAGGAGAATGCCGCGGGCGGTCGCTCGTAACTGCACCCACGAACGGGGCGGCGGGGATCGTGCCGGCGGTGATCGCCTGCTCACCGTCGCTTCGAATCCGGCTCGAGCGATGAGGGCATCCTTCGCTTCCTGCTCGTTGCCGGCGCGATGGGCATGCTCTACAAGCGCAATGCCTCGATCTCCGGCGCGGAGATGGGCTGCCAGGGCGAAGTCGGGGTCGCGTGCTCGATGGCGGCCGCGGGCCTGGTCGCCGCGATGAACGGTACGCCGGAGCAGATCGAGAACGCCGCGGAGATCGGAATGGAACACAACCTTGGACTCACGTGCGACCCGATCGCCGGACTGGTCCAGATTCCCTGCATCGAGCGCAACGCCATGGGTGCAATGAAGGCGATCAACGCCGCGCGGCTCGCGGCACACGGCGACGGGACGCACAAGGTGTCGCTCGACCAGGTCATAGCAACGATGCGCCAGACGGGGCGTGACATGTCGGTCATCTACAAGGAGACCAGCCAGGGCGGTTTGGCGGTCAATGTGCCCGAATGCTGACCATGCAGGATCGGCGGATCGTCGTTACCGGCGCGTTCGGCCAACTCGGCTGCGGCCGTAGCGCGGACCTTCGCGCGCGCCGGTGGGAAGGTGGCGCTGCTCGATGTCGCGCCGGCGATTCCGCCGGCGCTCGAGGCCGAGTTCGCACAGGCCCACCTGTTGATCCGGGCGGTGGACCTCTCCGACATCGAGGCGACACGCAAGGCCATGGCGGCCGCGGCGATGCGCTTTGGCGGCATCGATGTCCTGGTCAACGTCGCGGGCGGATTTCGCCACGAGACCCTGCTCGAGGGCGGTGTGACGACGTGGGATGAGCTCTACGCGACGAACCTCCGCACGGCCGTGGTGAGCTGCAAGGCCGCGCTCCCCGCGCTGCTCGAGGGCTCGCGCGGGCGGATCATCAACATCGGCGCGGGCGCGGCCGCGAAGGGCCGCGCCGGGATGGGCGCGTATGCGGCCTCGAAGGCGGGCGTGCAACGTCTCACGGAGAGCCTCGCCGACGAACTCAAGGACCGCGGCGTGACGGTGAATGCGATTTTGCCGGGCACGATCGACACGCCGCGCAACCGCTCGGAGATGCCGGACTCCGACTTCTCGCGCTGGGTCGTGCCGTCGGCGATCGCGGAGGTCATCCTGTTCCTGGCTTCGGACGCCGCCGCGGCGGTGACCGGTGCGGCGATCCCCGTCACCGGCCGCGGCTAGGACTTGCGAGGATAGTCGAACTCGGCATCGTGGCCCCGGCTCCACTCGAGCTGATCCCAGTTCGGAATCTCGAATCGCGCGGTGAAGACGGCGCAGGTCGGCATGTTGTCGATGGTCTCGTCCGCCGACAGCCGGTTGGCGAACTCGGTGATTCCGGGGTTGTCGACCGATCACCATCAGCACTCGCGACGTCCCGCCCCGCTCGCGCAAAGTGGCCAGCAGGTCGGCGGGCGAGGCGAGATACAACCGCTCCTCGGGGGTGAGCAGCGACGGGGCGACGCGCAGCTCGCGCGCCATGATCGTTGCGGTGGTGATTGCGCGCACGGCCGGGCTGGTGAGGATTCGATCCGGCTTGAGGCGCCGCCCACGAAGCCGCCGCGCCATTTCCGGCACATCGCGCTGGCCGCGGGGGTTCAGCGGCCGATCCCAGTCCTCCTGGTCGGGCAGCGACCAGTCGGACTTCGCGTGCCGGACGAGGATCAGGCGCTTCACCCGCCCTGTACCTCGACCATGCCCTCCGCAACCCGCGTGCGGTAGGTGCGGACCGGCTCGTAGGCGGGCGGAGTCAGCGCTTCGCCCGTGCGCAGGCAGAATCGTGCGCCGTGTCGGGGGCACACCACGACGTCGCCGTCGATTTCGCCCCCTGCGAGGCCCTCGCCGTCGTGCGTGCAGACGTCGTCCACCGCGAGAAACTCGCCGTCCACGTTGAAAACTGCGATGAACCGCCCGTCGACCTCGACACTCGCGTAGTCACCGGCCGGAATGGAAGCTGCAGGGGCGACCGGGATCCAGCTCACGCCAGCAGCAGCGTCGTCGGCGGAACCGGCCGTCACATCATGCCCGTCTGCAGCCGCGCGGCCTCGGTCATCATCGACTGGTTCCAGGGCGGATCGAAGACGAGCTCCACGTCCGCGCGCTTCACCGTCGGAATGCGCTCGACCTTCTCCCGCACGTCCTCCACGAGCACCTCGCCCATGCCGCAGCCCGGCGCGGTGAGCGTCATCTCGATCGACACGACGCGGCCGTCCGGCTCCGGAACGGACCTCGCAGGAGTAGACGAGTCCGAGATCCACGATATTGATCGGGATCTCCGGGTCGTAGCAGGTTTTCATCTGTGACCAGGCGAGATCGCGCACGTCCTCGTCGGCGGCGTCCGGTGGAAGCTGCGGCACCTCCGCCGGCTCTTTGCCGAGCGCATCCGCATCCTTGCCGGCCACTCGGAACAGGTTGCCCTCGACGTACACCGTGAAGCTTCCGCCCAGGGCCTGGGTGATGAAGTCGCTCTGCCCGGTGCGCAGCTTGACGGCGATGCCTGCCGGGACGATGACCGCATCCACGTCACGTGTGAGCGTGACCGGCTCGTTATCGGAGCGGCTGCAGATGGCCACTCCGCCAGCGTGGGACCTTCGGTGCTGACGGGCTCGGCCTGCTCGTGAGCGCGGCGTCGAGCGTGTGCCAGCGCAAGGTCCGGCACTGACGCGTGCGGGAACTTGGCGAAGCATGCGCCGGCGTGCAGCCAAGCGCTTAGCCCGCCGAGGCCGCTGACGTCGAGGACGTCGGGCGTCGTGCGCAGAATCGTGCATCACCGGCGAACAGGCCTCCGCATCCGCCATCGGGCGGCCGACGCTCTCGGTCAGGAGCGACGCCGACGCGACCGAGATCGCGCATCCGCTGCCATCGAAGGAGACGTCCGCGATTCGTGTCCGCCGTCGAGCTTGACGTACAGGTCAGCCGTCGCCGCACAGCGGGTTGAAGCCGTCGGCACGTCGGTCCGCATCGGCCATCTCGCGGAAGTTCCGCGGACTCGGTTGTGGTCCACGATGACGTCGCGGGTAGAGGTCCTCGACAGGCGGCTCCATCAGCCGAGCATCCCGCGGGCGGGCGCGACTGCGCTACGAACCGGTCGACCTCGGCACAGGCGATCGTTGTAGAAGGCGAACGAGGCACGGGCCGTCGCCGGCAGGCCGTAGAACTCCATGACGGCATCGCGCAGTGGTGACCGGTGCGGATCGCGACGCCGTCGTGGTCGAGGATCGTGCCGAGATCGTGCGGATGCACCCCGTCGATCAGTGAAGGACACGACGCGCGGCCTTTGTACGGCGCGCGTCCCGACGAGCGCGCGCCCGGGACATCTCGCGCAACCGCCGCGTCGCATATTCGAGCAGCTCGTGCTCGTGGGGCGATGGCTCCGAAGTCGATTGCCTCGAGGTAATCGACCGCGCGTGCCAGGCCCACGGCGCCGGTGATGTTCGGCGTGCCGGCCTCGAACTTGTAGGGCAGGTCGTTGTAGACGTGCTCTCGAAGCTGACCGTGAGGATCATGTCGCCGCCGCCTTGATACGGCGGCATCGCGGCGAGCAACGGCGTTCGCCGTACAGCACGCCGATGCCGGTGGGGCCGCACATCTTGTGGCCCGAGAAGCAATAGAAGTCGCAGTCGAGCGCCTGCTACGTCGACGTTCATGTGGGGCACGGCCTGCGCGCCGTCGAGCAGCACCGGGACGCCGCGCGCCGTGCCTCGGCGATGAAGCGGTGCACGGGCACGACGGTCCCGAGCGCTTCGAGACGTGCGCGAGCGCCACCAGCCGGGTGCGATCGGTCAGGAGGCGGGGATAGGCGTCGAAGTCGACCTCA
>CAWGCC010000057.1:0-82924 GCA_963820965.1 uncultured beta proteobacterium
ACGAAATGATTTCATAATAATTTTAGCCGTTCGCCTTGCCCGCTGGAAATAAACATATCCGACCTCTGGCATAAAGATCGATAAAAAATAAGGTGCCGGGATATAGCTAAATTCCCGCTATTTGGCTACATGGGCCGAACCAGCACCAATTTGTCCGGCGAGCGATCAATCCGGATCGGATTACGCAATGGACGTCCAAAACCTTCAAGCTCAATCTCCATCACATCGCCATCCTGGAGTTTAATTTTGTCGCCGAAACTGAATTTATCTGCACCAAAGAAGTAAATGTGGACGTCTCCTGCCCGGCGATGCGCCGGATATTTGAAATGATGATGCTCCAGATTGGTGAGAGTATGGGACATATTTTTCTCCCCGGTGGCGAAAGTCTGGGTCCGGTACCGGCTTGCCCTCACGCCATAATCGGATATTTCCGCTCGCCCCCTTAAAGTCGGAGCCGACAATGAGCTCAGGCCCGATGGAGCAGGTGCGAAGTTTTGAATGCGCCAGGTAAAGATAGTTCTTTTGCTCGAAGACGTGATCGGAAAATTCATTCGCCAGCACAAATCCAACCCTCCTGGGAGCTCCCGTCGCATCGATGAGATACGCGCCGGGCTACTTCCGCTTCCTCACCACCGTCGAAAGCGAACGCAGGAACATCGAGGGAATCCCCATGCCCCCGCAGAATGGTGCCGCATCCCTTGTAAAACCATTCCGGCGAAACACCGATTTTACCCGAAGCAGGTTTCCCGCCCTCCAATCCCCACCGATACATCCTCATACTATCCGTCAACGCCGCGTCGTCAGTGGCAGTTACTTGTTTTCTTCTCGGTAGCCTGCTGATTCGATTTTGAAGATTCCGTCAGGTCATGCATGGCCTGGCGATTTTCAGCACTTGCCTTATGCGTCAGGCCGGTGCCGGTGACGAGGCACCGCGCCGGTTCCTCCGGATGATCGAAGGCCGGCAAAAGGAACCACTCGGAACGTCCCTCATAAATCGAGTCGTAATCGAGTTCCTCGTCAGTTGCAGCCTGCTCGATTGTTTGTTGCAGGGTTGTGTTCTGCGCTAAAGCCGCTTGCGCCAATTCATAAATAGACATCGCGCCGGTCAACAGCTTCAATCGGGTATCATCAAGAACCACGGCAACGCGCCGTCCATGAGCCAGGTGCTTTAGTTGAACTAGTCGTTTCATTTGGCAACTTCTCTGTGATAAAGGAATACCCCGGACCGACTCTCAAGACAAAAACCGAAGATAAATTGCCTTCAGATACTCCGCTGCTTCAAAGGTCGCGGGATGATCGACAGCGTGCCGGGTAGTGGCAAGCTCGGTAAATGGACGTTTCGTTTTACCTGCCGCGCTGCGAACGGCGGCAAAAAATTCCTGGGTGGTGACATGCGCGGAGCAGGAACAGGCGACCAGAATTCCATCCGACTCGAGGCACTTAATCCCTTCTGCGGCCAGTTTATGATAGGCTTCAACCGCGCCGGCTCGTTCGTTTTCTTTTTTGGCGAGCGAGGGTGGATCCAGGACGATCAGTCCAAAACGCGAAGCGCGAGTTTCGGCCAGCCAATCAAAAACATTGGCCTGAACTGTTTCATGCCGCGCTGCGGCAACGCTCGGGATACTGCTATTTAAACTGAAATTGCGTTGCGAACTTTCCAATGCGTGCCGGCTAATATCCAGGTCGGTAACGGATGAGGCTCCACCGCGCGCAGCGTATAGCGAGAAGCCACCGGTAAAACTGAACGCATTCAGCATCTTGCGGCCAGCACTCAGCAATTCAACCTGTCGGCGGTTTTCTCGTTGATCCAGAAAAAATCCGGTTTTCTGTCCTCGCAGCACATCGGCTTCAATGCGCAGACCGGACTCAAGAAAAATCACTGGTTCGTTCAACGCCTCCCCGAGCAAAACGTCGCCATCTTTTTTGCCGGTGGTGATTCCGATGCCTTTTTGGATATTGCGGCTGAGGCGCAGCACTATGCGTTGTGGATTTAGAACCTCGTGAAACAGGGGCAATATCAGATCGAGGTGTGGCAACCATGCCGCGGTGTAAAGTTTCAGGACGAGCGTGCGGTCATAGCGATCCAGAACCAAACCCGGCCAGCCGTCGCTTTCACCATTTATCAAACGCAGTCCGGTGGTCTGTGCAGTTAATATACCCTCCCGGCGATGCAAAGCACTCTGCAAACGCTCCGTCCACCACGCTGCATCCAGAGTTTTTGGTTTGCCGTAATGCAGGATGCGCACCCGCAGTGGTGATTCGGGATCATACAATCCCATGGCCAAAAAGTTATCCTGTTTATCGTAGATAACCGCCAGTTCACCCATTTGCCCTTCGCGATTATGTTCGCGGATGCTCTCGGCAAAGAGCCAGGGATGCCCGGAGCGGAGGATCGTTTCCGCGACCGGTTTGACGCGCAGCCGCAGCCGGGGTTTTGCTTTTTGTACGGGCTCTGACATTTCCAAAGTTGGAAGTTAACTCGCGGCCCGCCAACTTTTAGACCTCGTCGTTGTGCTATTTTCGAGTCGTGGTGGTCTGGCTGTAATTACTTTAACCAGGGAGCGATCTTCTCGCCGGCCCAGATTTCTTTCACCGGCTGACGGTCGCGGACAATCGCCGATTTTTTACCGCTGACCAGAACTTCGGCGGCGAGAGAACGGGTGTTATAGTTGGACGCCATCACGAACCCGTAAGCGCCGGCGCTGAGCAAAGCCAGATAATCGCCTTGGCCGACTTTGGGCAAGGGACGGTCCTGCGCAAAGAAATCGCCGGATTCGCAGATGGGGCCGACGACATCAGAACTGACCAGAAGCTCCGTTGCGCTGCGAAAGCGGCAGGATTTCGTGATAAGCTTCGTAGAACGCCGGACGGATCAGGTCGTTCATGGCCGCGTCCACGATCAGAAAATTTTTCCTGCCGGTGCGTTTCACGAATTCGATGCGTGTAATCAGCGCTCCGGAATTGCCGGAAATGAAACGGCCGGGTTCCATAAGGATCCGCAAGCCGAGCGGCTTTAGGAGCGGCACCAGCTTGTCGGCGTATTTCTGCGGAGTCAGAATGTTTTGGCGGCGGCGCTTTGCCACCACTCGGCGGAACCGCTGGCCAGCGCCGGGTTATACACAATGCCCAACCCGCCGCCGATGCTCAGAAATTCGAGGTTGTGCTTTTGTTTGAGCCGGGTGATCAACGGCAGAACTTTGCGAACCGCCTGCTCGAAGGGTGTGACATCGGTGATTTGCGAACCGATATGCATCTGTAGGCCGCGCAGGCGGATGTTCTTTAATTTGGCTGCGCGCGCATAGAGCGCTTCGATGCCTTCGAAGGCGATGCCGAATTTATTTTCGTAGGTGCCCGTGGTGATTTTTTTGTGCGTGTGCGCTTCGACGTTCGGATTCACGCGGACGGCGATGGGAGCAATTTTTTTAAGCCGGGCGGCGACTTTGTTGATCCGTTGCAGTTCCGGCTCGCTCTCGACGTTGAAAGTATAAACGCCTTTGCGCAGAGCGAACTCGATTTCACTGTCGGTTTTGCCGACCCCGGCAAATACGCATTTATTGGGTTCGCCGCCCGCAGCGATGACACGCTGGAGTTCGCCGCCGCTGACGATATCAAAGCCGCTGCCCAGGTTGGCCAGGGTGCGCAGCACCGATTGGTTCGAATTGGACTTAACCGCAAAGCAGACCAGGTGGTCGACGCCGCTCATGGCGCGGTCGAGTTTTTGCCAGTGGTTGGTCAGCGTCTGTTGCGAATACACGTATAGAGGTGTACCGTATTTTTTTGCCAGCGTTTCGAGGGCAACACTTTCGCAAAACAGTTTGCCGCGGACGAAATGAAAGTCATGCATCGGGCCGGAAGTTAGGGTTTTGGCGGGAAAGTCTAAAGCCAAAACTTTTTGAACGGCGGTCAACTATTTTTCCCAGTGGAAAGATTGGCCGGAGCGTGATAAAGAAAGGCAGTGTTCGGCACTCAGAATAATACCAGCGCAACCGATTTGACGTCGCCCCAGCCGTTTGGTCGCTTTTATTTGCAGGAACTCATCAATAGTGGCGGGATGGCGGATATTTGGCTGGCAACCGATTCCAACAATAAGGCGTATGCTTTGCGGAAACTGCATGATCGGCTGCGCTTTAACTTTGGCGCACGCCGGCACTTTGTGCGGGGGGCGGAGATTCTTTCGTTAATCCACGATCATCCGGCGATGATTGGCTATGTCGAGCATGGGAAAATCAAGGGCTCGCTTTACCTGCTCATGGAATACGTGGAAGCGTCCAATTTGAAAGAAATGTATGCGCGGACATGATCCGACGCTGTTGGAAACTGTGGCTCAAATTCTCATCGATATGGCCGGGGCACTGGAGCACATGCATGAAAACGGATATATGCACCTTGATTTTCAAACCGGAGAATGTGCTGGTGACGGATACTGGCAAGGTGCGACTCGTGGATCGACCTCGCGCAACAAATTCCCGAGGAAACCGTTAAAGATGTCGAAAAATCCCGGCACGCCAGGTTATATGGCGCCGGAGCAATTATCCCGGCGAGGGGATCACGCCCATCACGTGGACATTTTCTCCTTCGGCGTGGCAGCTTCTATGAGTTGCTCACCAATCAAAAGCCTTTGCCGGGAGATACACCTGCTGAAATTCTTGAGGGCGGCAATTGGATTGTTACCTCCTTTATCCCCGCCCACGCGAGTACAACCCTGATTTACCGGCAAATTTCGAAAAAGTCATTTTGAAATGCCTCGAAAAGGAGCCGGAACGCCGTTACCACTTCATGGGTCTGATGTTCCGCGAGTTGCAAGCAGCGCTTATCGTCTAAGTTTCGACAGATTTATTTTGGTGGTTTAGAAATTTTCTCCTGACGAAACTTTGTTCATTACTGTAGTCTTTGCCACAGGAAAACCCAGACCGACTTCGCGAACTGTTTCGCGTGCAGAAATCCCTGAACGAGCGGATTGGAGTTCATATGGAGCGGAAATGAATGATGAAGAAAAAACGAAATGGCTTTTGAACTATTGCCGGGCGATGTCTAGGAAATCGCGGAACTGAATCGACAGCATGCCGTGGAAATGGTCGGGCGAAGAGATACCAAAAGTTTGACGATCGGCCCAGACTCGACCGCCATGCCGATGCGCGATACGTTGCACGGTGGCGAGCCCTATGCCGGTGCCCTCGAACGCTTCCGGTCGATGAAGGCGCTGGAACACGCCGAACAACTTGTTCACGTATTTCATGTCGAAGCCGACGCCGTTGTCCCTGACGAACACGACGACCTCGTCCTGCCCACCGTCCGCGCATCCTATCTCGATCTCCGCTTCCGGACGCGTGCGCGTGAACTTGACGGCGTTGGAAATGAGGTTGACGAACGCGACCCGCAGCATCGCGCGGTCGCCATACACACTGGGCAGCGTCCCGACTTTCCAGACGATCTTGCGCCGCTCAGTGTCCCGCTCGAGCTCGCTCATGATCTCGCGCACCAGCTGTTCCAGACTTACCAGGGTGTTGTGCGCCTCAGCACGGCCTATCCTGGAAAAGTCCAGGAGATCGTCGATCAGGGTGCCCATCCGCCTGGCCGAATCCAGGAGCATCGACACGTATCGGCGGCTCTTCTCGTCGAGCGCCGCGGCAGCGTGTTTCTGCAGGAGCTCGGAGTACCCAGCCACGTGTCGTAGCGGCGCTCGCAGGTCATGGGATACGGAGTAGGCGAATGCCTCGAGTTCCCTGTTGGCCGCCTGGAGCTCGATCGTCTGCCGTTCCAGGTCGGCGTTGAGCCTCCGGATCTCCTCCTCCCGCCGCTTCCGCTCGGCGAGTTCTGCTTCGAGCTCGTCGCGTGCCTGGCGGAGCGCCGTCTCGATCCGGCGTCGGCGCAAGGCGAACCAGCCGATCATCACCGCGAACAGAACGAAGGCGACGAAATAGGCGCGATCGGAGGGGGCGATGTAAAGGGTGTGCCGCGGGTCGGTAAAGAAGTAGTTGAAACACAGGCTGGAGAACACAACGGCGAGGACACCGGGCCCCGGCCCGCCGTACCAGACCGCGGCGCCGACGCCCATCAGAAAGAGCGGGAAGGTCAGTTGCTCGACTCCCTGGAGGTCGGCGACGAGCGCCAGCCCCAGTGCAGTCGCGACGCAGGCGACGGCCAGGCCGTAGGAGCGAATCCACCGTATCGCCGTCAGCGACGCCGCATCCCCGGGCGTCCTCGCTCGTGCTGTCTCGACCGCGTTCGGCATCGCTTCCAAGGCGCCCCTGGCGCCGCCATCAGCGGAGTTCACGATATCACCAACCTCCTGCATAGCTCCTCGGCTGCGTACGCGTTCGCCCGTGCGGGCAGCAAACACCCGCGCGGTGCGTGCGCTGGCCGTCTCGCCTCGTATTGACGCCCCGCGGCACGCCTCCAATGTGACGACGAGATCATGCAATGTGACAACAGACACGAGAGAATCTGCGGTGCCCCGAACGGACGACCCGCCCGGCGGGTGCAATGCCTTCGTCGGGCGTGTTCCCGGATGGGGGACGGGGTTATGTGTCGATTGACACATTCGACCGCGGATTGACACAGCGTTGAGCCGTGGTGCCGATGGAATGCCCGATCGGGCCGGAACTGCCCGATCCCCGGTTCTCGCGACGCGGCTCCGGCGCGGGCCGAGGCGGCACACCGGCGCGGAGTCGAAGAGAGTGCTGCCAAAGCCCCATTCGCCGCAAGGGAACTGGCACGCGTGACCGTTTGGCGCGGCAAGCCGGCGATCGCCTTGCGCTATGCGTTGGCGCCGGCGTGCGTCGGCGTTGCTGTGCTGTTGTATCTGTCGCCGGCGGGGTCGCTTCTTCACCCGACCGGACCTTTCGTTCTCGGGGTCGTTGCCGCGGCCTGGTTGGGGGCGCCAGGCCCGGCGTTCTCGCCGCGTTCCTGTCCGCGCTCGTCTTTCCTCAGCTTGTCGTCGTCACCGGGTCGCTCTCGACAAACTATCCGCTGCTCGGGGGCTTCTTCGATCTGCCGCGTTTCGTCAGCCTCGGGCTGACGGGGGCGGCGGTGGGCTGGGGCACCAGCTCGTACCGGTGTGCGCAGGCGGCGCTGCGCGAGAGGGAGCGCCTCCTGACCAAGACGCGCGACGAACTGGAGACAGCGGTGGCCGAACGCACCGCCCATCTGTCCGCTTCCCAGGAGGCGCTGCGCGAATCGCAGCAACGCTACGAGCGCGTGATGCTTGCGTCGAACGCCGGTACCTGGGACTGGGACGTGACCACCGACAGAGTACTACGTCTCGCCGCGGCTCCTCGAGCTGTGCGGTTTGGCGCCCGGCACGACGTTTTCCACCCGCGAGGAGTTCATCCGGAGCCGGCCGATTCCACGCTCATGACCGCGAGGAATGGGAGCAAGCGGTGACGAGCGCTCTTCGCGAGCCGCGACGCGCACGCTCGCCATGGAATTTCGCTCAATCGTCGAACGGGGAGTCGCGCTGGCGCCGCCTCGAAGGCATTTGCTTCCGCGACGCGACGGGAAGCGTCGTGCGCTGGACCGGTACTTCCACGGACATCACCGACCGCAAGCTCGCGGAGGAAGCGTTGCGCCGAAGCGAAGAGCGGTTCGCGCTCGCCGTCGCGGGCTCCGACGACGGGATCTGGGACGTCGACGTCGTGACCGACACATGTTCCTCTCGGCGCGGGCGCAGCGGATCTACGGCCTGGAGCCCGGGGTCATGGTCCGGCCGCGCACGCAGTGGTGGGCCAGGGTGGTGCTCCACCCGAAGACGTGCACCGCAACGGCGCGCGGTCGAGGACCACCTCGCCGGAACGCAGGACGACTACGAAGGCGAATGGCGCGTGCGCGACGCCGACGGCGCGTTCCGCTGGGGGCGGATCCGCGGCCAGTGCGTGCGCGATGTGGGTGGGCGGGCACCGGTTCGCCGGCTCGGTCAGCGACATCGACGTCCAGAAGCGCGCCGAGGAGGCGCTCAGGCTGTCCGAGGAGCGCCACGCCATCGCGATGCAGGCGTCGGGTGCAGGTCACTGGGACGGAAGATCGCGACCGACGAGTACCACGTCTCGCCGCGGATGCGAGAGCTAGCCGGCATTGCGCCGGACGCCACGTGGGCAAGCCGCACCGAGTTCCTCGCGCAGTTTCCGTTCCACCCCGAGGACCGGCCGAGGTTCGAGGCGGCCGTCGCTGCGCATTTTGCCGGCAAGGCCGCCCGGTTCGATATCGAGGTTCGCTTGGTCCCGGGCGGCGACGTTCGATGGATCCATATGCTCGGCATTTGCAGTCCGCGATCCGTCTGGAGCACCCGTACGCTGGGCTGGTTCGGTAATCGACATCACGGAACGCAAGCGCGCCGAGGAGGCGCTGCGGCTCTCGGAGGAGCGCTACGCGTACGCCATGGAGGCGGCGCAGGACGCGCATTGGGACTGGATCGTCGGCACCGACCAGTACTACACGTCGCCCCGCGTCGTGGACGTGTTCGGTTTGCCACCCGGTACCACCTTCACGTCCCGCCAGGACTATCTTGCCAAGACGCCGCTCGTGAAGGAGGACCTGGATGTCTGGCTGCGCGCGTCGCGCGAGCTCTTCGCCGGCACCGGATCACGGCTCAGCATGGAGCTGCGCGCAATCATCAACGGGGAAGTCCGCTGGATCCAGCACAACGGCTTGTGCGTGCGCGATCCATCGGGGCGGGCCGTCCGATGGTGCGGCAGCGTGAGGGATGTCACGGAACGCCGGCGCGCGGAGGAGGCGCTGCGGCTGTCGGAAGAGCGCTATGCCGTCGCCATGGAAGTGGCCGAGGAGGGCCACTTGGACTGGAACGTACAGACCGACGAGATCTTCGCGTCAGCCCAAGCCGAAGAGGGTGATGAACGTGCCGGGGGACGCGGAGTGCCGCACGCGCAGCGACGTCATGGCCCGCGTGCGCTATCACCCGGACGACTGGCCGCGGATCTCGGCGGAGTGGCGCGCGGCGTCTCGCCGGACGGGGGGTGGAGCACGAATTCGAGTACCGCATCCTGCGGGGCGGAGGAGCCGCGCTGGATCGGGGGCGCTGGAAAGTCTTTCGCAACGCGGACGGAGGGGCGCAGCGGGTCATCGGCGTCGTCGCCGACATCACGGACCGCAAGCTCGCCGAGGGCGAGCTGCGCGAGAGCGAGGCGCGCTTCCGCGGCCTGACCGAGCTTTGGTCCGACTGGTATTGGCGGCAGGACGAGAACCTGCGCTTCACCTACTCCGCGGCCGGCATGGACCCCGCCCGAGGGCTATCCCGGGGGCTCGGCGATCGGCAAGACGCGCTGGGAGCTTCGCCGGCATCGCGCCGCTCTCGACTCCCTGGGCCGAGCACCAGGCGCTGCTCGCGGCGCGCAAGCCGTTCCGCGACTTCGACTATTCGCCGGCCGGCCGGCGACGGGACGATGCGCTACATCGCCACGAGCGGCGCGCCGATCTTCGACGATGCAGGGAAGCTTCAAGGGCTACCAGGGGGTGGGGCGCGACATCACCGAACGCAAGCGCATGGAGGAGGCGCTGCGGCGTTCGGAGCAAGGCTATGAGTTGGCGATGGAAGCCGCACAGGACGCGCACTGGGACTGGGACATGATTTCCGGGCAGTATTACCTCTCACCTCGGGTTACCCAGCTCTACGGATTGACAGACACGAGCATCGCCAACCGTGAGGAAGTCCTGGCCGCGTTGCCCTACGCGCCGGAGGAGCGCGAAGCCTGGCTTCGAGCGACGGCAGAACTGTTTGCCGGCACGGGCAACCGCCTCAGCATGGAGCAACCCGTGATCGTGCGCGGGGAGACACGGTGGGTTCAGCGCACCGGCGTCTGCGTGCGTGACGCTGCCGGGAGGCCGATCCGTTGGTCCGGGAGTGCTCGCGATGTGACTGAGCGCAGGCGCGCGGAGGAGGCGCTGCGGCTGTCCGAAGAGCGCTACGCGCTCGCCATGGAAGCCTCGGAGGAGGGGCATTTCGACTGGAACGTGCAGACCGACGAGATTTTCGCGTCGGCGCACCTGAAGAAATTGCTCGACCTGCCCGCGGACGTGGAGTACCGCACGCGGAGCGACATGGTGCACGCAGTGCGCTTCTACCCGGGCGATCGGCAGCGGCTCGACGAAATGGCGCGCGACGTCCTCGCCGGCGAGCGCACTGCAGCACGAATTCGAGTACCGCATCTGCGCGGCGCGAGGAGCTGCGCTGGATCCACGGGCGCTGGAAGATCTTTCGCGACGCGAACGGCGTGGCGCAGCGGGTCATCGGCGTCGTCAGCGACATCACCGAGCGCAAGCTCGCCGCCGACGACGCTGCGCGAGAGCGAAGCGCGCTTCCGCACGCTGACCGAGCTCTCCTCCGACTGGTACTGGCAGCAGGACGAGAACCTGCGCTTCACCTATCTCTCGGCCGGCCGATCGACCTGACCGGCTATCCGAGCGAATCCTCGATCGGCAAGACGCGCTGGGAGCTCGCCGGCATCGAACGCCGCTCTCGGGCTCCTGGGCCGAGCACCAGGCGGTGCTCGCGGCGCGCCAGCCGTTCCGCGATCTCGAGTACCGCCGCGTCGGCTCGGACGGGACCGTGCGCTATCTCAGCGTGAGCGGCGCGCCGATCTTCGACGAGCAGGGTCGCTTCAAGGGCTATCAGGGCATCGGGCGCGACATCACCGAGCGCAAGCGCATCGAGGAAGAGCTGCGCTCGCGCCAGGAGATGCTCGAGCTCGCGCAGAAGTCGGCGCGCGCCATCGCCTTCGAATGGAAGATCGGGGAGGGCGAGGGCGAGAACCGCTGGTCGCCCGACCTCGAGGCGATGTACGGCTTCGCGCCCGGCACCTATGACGGGACCTTCGAAACGTGGAAGAAGCTGCGTGCACCCGGAGGACTGGCCGGCGGTCAAGGAGGCCGTGCGGCACGCGCACCGCACGGGTGAGGTCGCTTCAGAATACCGCGTGGTCCATCCGGACGCCTCGGTGCATTGGCTGCAGGCGCGCGGGCGCATGTTTTTCGACGCCATGGGCAACGCCACGCGCATGGTCGGCTTCATGCAGGACATCACGCAGCGGAAGCAGGCCGAGGAGGAGCTGCGCAAGATGGAGCAGGAGCTGCGCCGCGCGCAGCGCCTGGAGGCGATCGGCACGCTCGCCGGCGGCATCGCGCACGACTTCAACAATATCCTCGGCGCGATCCTCGGCTACGGCGAGATGGCGATGCGCGACGCGAAGCAGGGCACGCGCCTGCACCGCGACCTGGACAGCATCATCGCCGCCGGCGAGCGCGGCCGCACGCTCGTCGACCGCATCCTCGCGTTCAGCCGGAGCGGCGATCGGCGAGCGCGTCCCGGTGCACGTCGAGGCGGTCGTGCGCGAGGCGCTCGACCAGGTCGCCGCGAGCCTGCCCGAGAGCGTGACCATCAGGCCGCGCCTGCACGCGGGGCGTGCGGCGATGCTCGGCGATTCCACCCAGGTGCACCAGGTGCTGATGAACCTCGCCTCGAACGCCGTGCAGGCGATGCCGCAGGGCGGCATGCTGCGCGTCGCGCTCGAGACGGCGCGCTTCGACGCGGCGCGGCCGGCGACCGTCGGCTCGATCGTGCCCGGCGACTACGTCGTGCTCACGGTGAGCGATACGGGCACCGGCATCCCGGATGACGTCCTCGAGCGCATGTTCGATCCGTTCTTCACCACCAAGGACGTCGGCGTCGGCACCGGCCTCGGCCTCTCGCTCGTGCACGGCATCGTGACGAGCGTCGACGGCGCGATCGACGTCGCCACCGAGCGCGGAAAGGGCACCACCTTCACCGTGTACCTGCGAAGGAGCGGCGACGCAACGGAGGGACCGACGGACGAGGACCGGCCGCTGCCGCGCGGCGAAGGCCAGCGCGTGCTGGTGGTGGACGACGAGGAGCCGCTGGTGCGTCTCGCCACGGAGACGCTCGAAGAGCTCGGTTACGTGGCGCTCGGCTTTACGTCGAGCGCTGCTGCCCTCGAGGCGATCCGCGCCGATCCGCAGCGCTTCGACGCGCTGATCACCGATGAGCGCATGCCGGGAATGACGGGCTCGGCGCTGATCGGCCAGGTGCGCGGCATCCGCGACGGCATTCCGATCGTGCTGATGACGGGGTTCGTCGGCGGTGGCGCGATCGATCGCGCGCGCGACGCCGGCGCCGACGAGGTGCTCAAGAAGCCGCTGTCGGCGCGCGAGCTCGCGACGAGCCTTGCGCGCGTGCTTCGGTTCTAAGCGGCCGATCTGAATCGGTACAATTGCTGCCATGGATTCCAAGTCGGAGGTGGGCAGGATCGTTGAATTCGCGCGCGCGGGCCTTCCCGCCGCGGCAGTCCGGCGAGTCGAGCACCCTTCAGCAGTGGATCTCCGAGCTGATCGGACGCGACGAGCAGCTGCGGCAGGTGCTCGAGCTGCTGACGCGAAATCGCCTGGTGTCGCTCTGCGGACCGGGCGGCATCGGGAAGACGCGGCTTGCGGTCGAAGCGGCGCGCAGGCTGCTCGAGCGCTCCGCTGGAAAGGTCTGCATCGCAAGGCTCGCGCCCCTTTCGGACCCGCGCCTCGTGCCTGCGACCGTGGCCAACGCGCTCGGACTGGCGCTGGCCGGCGGCGCGGTGACGCCGGAGCGCATTGCGGCCGCGATCGGCGCCCAGCCGGTCGTGCTGGTTCTGGACAACTGCGAGCATCTGATCGACGCGTGCGCGCAGCTCGCCGAGGCGGTGCTCCAGCACACGCCCGCCGCCCGCCTCCTGGCGACCAGCCAGGAGCCGCTCAGGGCGGACGGCGAGTACGTGTACCGCGTGCCTGGCCTGGACTTCCCCGAGGTGAAAGCTGCGCCCGAGGTCGCCATGCGCTCAGGGTCGATCCGGCTTTTTCTTGCCCGCGTGCGCGAGTCCGATCCGCAATTCGCTCCCGACGCCGCGGCATTCTCGACGATGGCTTCGATCTGCGCGCGGCTCGACGGCATTCCCCTGGCGCTCGAGCTGGCGGCCAGCCGGGCCGCGGCGCTTGGCCTCGATGCGCTGTCCTCCATGCTCGGACGACCGGTTGACGGATTCTCGCCGGAGGCAGGCGCACGGCGATGCCGCGGCACCGCACGTTGCAAGCCGCGCTCGACTGGAGCCATGACCTCCTGCCGGAGCCGGAGCGCGTGATCCTGCGTCGGCTGGCCGTGTTCGCGGGCCCTGTGCCGCTGGGCCTCGCCTCCAGCGTCGTCGCCGACGCCGAGCTGACGCAGGCCGAGGTCGTTGCCGGCATCGGCAACCTGGTTTCGAAGTCGCTGGTCATGCGGGATGCGGCAACCGGCGCCTACCGGCTTCTCGAAACGACGCGTGCCTATGCCCGCGAGAAGCTGGCCGCCGCCGGCGAGCTCGAACTCGTGGCCCGGCGGCACGCCGAGCGGTGTCGCGACCTGTTCGATCAGGCGATGCTCGACTGGGAGTCGCTGCCGACAACGCAATGGCTCGCGGCCTACCAGGGGTACGTGGATGATCTTCGAGCGGCGCTCGACTGGGCGTTTGCCGCAGAAGGCGAAGAGTCCAGCGCCATCCGGCTCACCGTGGCCGCCGTCCCGCTGTGGTTCCATCTGTCGCTGATCGACGAATGCCGCGCGCGGGTCGAGGAGGCGCTGGAACGGATGCCGGCCGCCGGGCATGTGAGCGAAGAGCGCGTCATGCAGCTGCACGCGGCGCACGGCTGGTCGCTCATGTATACGACCGGGCCGGCGCGTGAGACCGGGGTCGCGTGGAACAATGCGCTGCAGCTCGCCGAGCGGCTCGGCAGCACCGATTACCGGCTGCGAGCGCTGTGGGGGCTGTGGGCCGGCAGCATCAACAATGGGCAATTCACCGCCGCGCTGGAGCTGGCGCGAAAGTTCCGCCAGGCGGCGGAGACGCTCGTCCGACCGCGCCGACACGCTGGTCGGCGAGCGCATGATGGCGCAATCGCTGCATTTCCTCGGCGAGCAGAACGAGGCGCTGGTGTCGATCGAGCACATGCTGAGCCACTACGATGCTCCGCAGCGACGCTCTCACGTCGTGCGCTTTCAGTTCGACCAGCGCGTAACCGCCCGCATCACGCTTTCCCGCGTTCTCTGGTTGCGGGGAAAAGCGGACCAGGCCCTGCGCAACGTGGAAACCGGCATCCAGGAAGCGCTGTCGTTGAGCCACAGCCTGTCCCTGGGCAACGTGCTCGCGCAGGCCGCTTGCCCGGTGACGCTCCTGGCGGGGAACCTCGACCTGGCCGAGCGCTACATCGCGATGTTCATGGAGCAGGCGGCGACCAACTCCCTCGATGTCTGGCGCATCTACGGGCGTTGCTTCCGCGGCATGCTGCGCATTGGCCGGGGCGATGTCGGCGGCGGGGTGCTGCAGCTGGGCGAAGCGGTGGACGAGCTTCGTCAGGCGAAGTTCGTGCAATACCTGACCGCATTCCTCCTTGCCCAGGCGGAGGGCCTGGCCGAGGCGAAGCGCGTCGAGCAGGCGCTCCTGGCGATCCACGAAGCACTTGCCCGTGTCGAGCAGACGAAGGAACGCTGGTGTCTGGCGGAGGCCCTCCGGATACGGGGCGAGCTGGCACTGCAGATCGGCTCGCAAACCGAGGCGGAAAGCTACTTTCGGCAAGCCCTCAAATTGGCGCACGCGCAAGGTGCCCTGTCCTGGGAGCTGCGCGCGGCCACCAGCCTTGCGCGCCTGTACCAGACCCAGCGAAGACCCGCGCCTGGCAGGGCGGTCCTCGAGCCGGTGCTCGCAACTTTCACCGAGGGTCTCGATTCGCGCGATGTCACGTCGGCGGCCGCGCTGCTTCGCACCCTGCAGTAGCTCGTAGAGCCTCACTGAGGGCCGTCAGCAGCTCTGGCCCCTGGAATGCCTCGGCGAAGAAACGGGAGACGTACTGAATGAGGGGTGGCAATCACGTAAACCTACTGCGCACTGATCCCTAAGGCTCAGAGAGAAGAAATCGAGTCGACGATCTCGCTTGTGCTCACTATGGCGCTGGCGTAGTTCGGGATATTGACGTCGAGCGCGGCGTGCATCTCCTTGTCCGAGTAGCTCGCGGTCGCGTCCTTCACCATCGTGACCTCGTAGCCAAGCTCGGCGGCATAGCGCACAGTTGCCTCCACGCAGGTGTGCGCTATGAGTCCCGATGACGATGAGCTGATGGATGCCGTGCTTCTTGAGCTGCAAATCCAGATCGGTGTTGGCAAAGCCGCTGGAACACCAATGCTCGAGGGCCACGATGTCGCCCGGTTGAGGTGCGAACTCGCTGCGGATCTCGCCACCCCACGTCCCGTTTTCGAACACCTTTCGCGACCAGGCTGCCTTCTGGATCGGGCGCGATGTACTTCCAGGTCTCGTAGTCGCCCGGACGGTACCGACGATGCAGTGCATAGAAGACGCGAAGCTCCGCCTTCCGCGCCGCATCCAGAACTTGCAGCATGTGAGGAACGCAGCCGTTTGCTTCCGCGACCGCCTTCAGGCGGTCCCATACCTTGCCGCCCTCGGAAATGAAGTCGTTGTACGGGTCGATCACCAGAAGCGCGGTGAGCTGCTTGTCGTATGTCACTTTGGCCATAGTCCTTCTCCAACTATCGCGCGCTTGGAGTAGCCGCCGGCTCCTGTGGGCCGTACTGCATCTCGCCATTTCCGAATGACCAGTTCTCCTTCGGTACTTCGACGAGGTTGATGAACACGTCTTCCTTCCGCAGACCTAGCGCAGCGATGTCGTCTGCCACGCGCTTGTAGAACGCCTTTTTTCAGCTCCACTGTCCGGCCCTGGTTCAGCGTGATCTGGATCAAGACCAAGTTGTTGGAGTAGCTGATGCCCAGGTACTCTGGGTGAGGTTGCGCCCCTCGGGCGGATGCCGCGTGATGACCTGGAACTTGTCGCCGTTGGGCACGTTGATGACGTCGACCATGGCGTTGTTGATTGTCTCGCCGATTCTTCGCGCCGTCTCGGCATCGATAGATTGGGGCAGGTCGATTCGCAGCAGTGGCATAGAACTCTCCTTGATGATGAGGGACGGTTGCTGAGAGCGCGTATTTGGAATGCTGCCTCACGCCCTGTGAAATAGTACCCAGTTGGAGCATCTCGTCGACGAACTCGGCGTTCGACAATCCCGCGTCGACGACTTCGAAGAACACCATGTTCGTCTCGGTCGCGGCGTCCTCACGACAATGCCCGGAATCGCCGCAAGGCCTTCGGCCAGGCGCCGAGCCCGTACGTGGTCCTCCACCAGTTGATCCACGTGGTGATCCAGCGCGTGCAGGCAGCCCGCCGCTGCGATGCCCGCCTGACGCATGGCACCGGCAAACACGTGCTTGTACCGGTGCGCCTCGGCTATGAATGGCGCAGTCCCCGCCAGCACGGCGCCGATCGGCGCCCCAAGACCCTTCGTGAAATCGATCCATACCGAATCGACCATCGCTGCGAAAGCACGGGCGGCTACGCCGGGCGCGGCGCTCGCGTTCAGCAGGCGGGCACCGTCCATGTGCACCGCCAAGCCCAGCTCGCGTGTTGCTTCTGACACGTCGCGCAGTTCATCCGCCGACCATACGGCGCCGCCGCCGAAGTTGTGCGTCTGCTCGACACAGACCAGCCGCACCGGCGGCCCGTAGGGCACCGGCGCGGTTTGCAGGCGACGCACTGCTTCCCGCAGCTGGGTCGCGGTAAACACACCACGCTCCGTCGCAATCGGCTCGATCAGAACGCCGCAGCTGAACGCGACGCCGGCGGACTCCGCCCGAATGATGTGCGCCCATCGCGTCAGCGACGATCGCGTCCCCTGGCTTCGTGTGTACCTTGATAGCCACGAAGTTGCACATGGTGCCACCCGGAAACCATAGCGCGGCTTCCTTGCCGAGTGTCGGTCGACACGTTGGTTTCGGCCCGCACGACTGACAAATCCCTGCCTAATCCCTGCCTATCCTTTCGAAACCGACGCTCGGCGGCTGCCGAACTGCAGAAGGGCGACGCCCGACAAGATGAGCACCATGGCAAGGTAGCCGAGAGGATGAATCACTTCGCCCGCCAGGAAAACGCCGATGACGAGCGCTACGACAGGCGGGATATAGGTAACGCCTGCAGCAGCGACCGCCCCAAGGTTCTCAACGATGTAGTAGTAGATGACGTAAGCCAGACCCGTGCCGCAGCAGCCCCAACCCAAAGATCAGGCCGATCCAGGTGCCTGTATCGTTGGACACGGCGCCAATTCCATCCAGACTGGTCGTCATGAAAAGGAAGACCATGGCGAGCCCGATCTGATAGGTCGTCAAAGCCACTGCGGGGAGCTTAGCGGGCTGATGAATCTTCGAGCGTAAACGAAGGAGCATCCCACACTCATCGAACCGATCATCATGTAGACGACACCGGGAACGTCGATCGCGCCCAGGCTGGACCAGGGACGCGCAATGAGCAACACGCCGACAAAACCGAGAGCCACTCCCGCCGCTTTAGTGATGTTGATATGCTCTTCACTTAGGAACAGCCAGGCACAAATGAAAGTGAACAATGGGATCGCGCCACTCAACAGACCGGCGATGCTTGACGGAAGTAGGGCCGTCCCCTTAGCGAAAGCGAGGTAGTACACAGCCGTTGCCAGGAGCGACATGACGACGAAGTGGTGGACGTAGCGTAGATGCTTCCAACGCAGCGCCCGCTTCGCCAGGGCAACGAAGAAGATCGGGAGGAAGCCGAACACGACGCGCAGAAGCACGATCTGGCTCGGCGATATGTCTTCCGCTGCCCATTTCATGAAGATGAAATTGCTGCCCCAGATCACTCCCAGCAGGACAAAAGCAAGATAAGCGGCGTTCTTCACACGAGCTGCTGGCCGCCGTCGATGTCGAAGGTCGCGCCGGTGAGGGCTGTGTTGGTCATGATGTGTACGGCGAGCGCGGCGACGTCGGCCGGTCCGACGACGCGTCGGATGGGCAGCGTCCGTGCGAGATGGCTGCTCGCGACGTGCGTCGAGCTGGTCGCCGAGGATCGCCGCCGACAGCCGCGTGTCGACGAATCCGGCCGCGATCAGGTTCACGCGGATGGGCGCGAGCTCGAGCGCGAGGTTCTTCGTCATGACCGGAAGCCCGGCGCCGCGCGCTGCGATGAACGAGAGCCCCGGCGCCGCGCGGCGGCCGCCGGTGCCGCCCAGGTCGAAGAGCAGAGTCCCTCCCGGGCGAACCTTGCCCATCAGGCGTTCCGGCGATCTGCAGCGGCAGCAGGAGATGGGCCTCGACGTCGCGGCGCGCCTTTTCGAAGTCGAGCTCCGCCAGCGGCGCGTAGTAGGGGCCCGGGCCCGTCACCAGCACGTGATCGATCGCCGTGCCGAGCTCGTCGAAGAACCTCCCGAGCCGTTGGAAATCGGTGGCGTCGAAGGCGGCGGTGACCGCCCCAAGCTCGAGGCCTGCGCGGCGCAGGCGCTCCGAGTCGCGCGCCGTGAGGATCACCTTGGCCCCCTCGTCGTGAGCCAGCCGGGCGGTCTCGAGCCAGATGCCCGAGCTACCGCCGATCACCACCAGCGGTCTGCCCGGCGAGCTGCGCTTTGCCGCTCACGCTGCCTTCTTGGGCCGCCTCGGCAGCTTCCAGTTCGGCCGGACGAAATGGCAGGTGTAGCCGCCGGGATTTCGCTCGAGGTAGTCCTGATGCTCGGGCTCGGCCTCCCAGAAGTCGCCGGCCGGGAACCACTTCGGTCACCACCTTGCCCGGCCACAGGCCCGAGGCGTCGACATCGGCGATCGTGTCTTCGGCGACCCGCTTCTGCTCGTCGCTCGTGTAGAAGATCGCCGAGCGATAGCTGCTGCCCGACGTCGTTGCCCTGGCGATTGCGCGTGGTCGGGTCGTGGATCTGGAAGAAGAACTCGAGAAGCTGCCGGTAGCTGATCTTGGCGGGATCGAAGATGATCTCGATGGCTTCGGCGTGGTCCCGTGATTGCGGTAGGTCGCGTTGGGAACTCTGCCGCCGGTATAGCCGACGCGCGTCGACATCACGCCGTCATAGCGGCGAATCAGATCCTGCATGCCCCAGAAGCAGCCACCGGCCAGAACGGCACGTTCCTCGGTCATTGGATATCCTCCACTTGGTTCAGGTAAGCCCCATAGCCCTCGGCCTCCATGTCGTCGCGATGGATGAAGCGCAGCGAGGCCGAGTTGATGCAATAGCGCAGGCCGCCGCGGTCCGCGCGGGCCGTCGGGAAAGACGTGGCCGAGATGGCTGTCGCCGAACGTCGAGCGCACCTCGGTGCGGATCATGCCATGCGTGGTGTCCCGCAGTTCGTTGACATTGGCCGGTTCGATCGGCTTGGTGAAGCTCGGCCAGCCGCATCCCGATTCGAACTTGTCGGACGAGGCGAACAGCGGCTCGCCCGATACGATGTCGACGTAGATGCCCGGCTCCTTGTTGTCCAGATATTCGCCGGTTCCGGGACGCTCGGTGCCGCTTTGCTGCGTCACGCGATACTGCTCCGGCGATAGCTTGCGGATCGCCTCTTCGTCCTTGCTGAACTTCCGCATCGTTGCTCCTCGTTAAAGCCCCCATCTCACCAGACTGGAATCGCTTGGTCGATTAGACGAAGGTGTTGGGTATCGCAAAAAAGCGGCGGATGACGCGCCCGTCAGGCGCGCCATCCACCGGCCGCTTGGATTGAAGCTCAGCTTTTGATCACTGCCCCCCCGACGTGGGCAATGAAGAACACTGAATCTTCGAGCGCCTCCGAGTCGTGTACATCGCCCGGCCCGGCCGTCAAGTAATCGCCCGCGGATACTACAATGTCGCCGAAGCGGGATCTTGCCCGACAGCATGATGATCTCTTCCCGACCGTGGCCTCGAACGCCTCGTCCGACCACATCGCAGACTGGTTGCTGCTCGGTTCGGCCCGTCTCATTCAGCGTTGCACTGTCCCCTGCACGCTCCGCGTAGCGATGTCGGCGTTGGCTATGCCGATGGCGCCTGTAGCCGGCGAACGCTGGCGGCCGCGGCCAGCATGGCGCGGCTCATGGATGCAACACGCGCGCCAGGCTCGTGGCGAGCTCGCGCGCGAGGAGCGGCTTCTTCAGCACGTCGTTCGCACCGAGCTCGCGCGCCTTCAGCGCCGCGGCGCCGCCGACGAAGCCGCTCATCAGCAGGATCGGGAATCGACGGGTTGATGCGGCGCACCTCGCGGATGATGGCCGAGCCGGTCAGCCCCGGGCATGCGCTCGTCGGTGAGGATGGCGTCGAAGCGCCCGGGATTCGGCGCCGAATTCCTGCAGCGCATTGACGCTCGAGGTGAAGCCGACCGGCGCGGTAGCCCAGGCTCTCGAGCGTCTCCGTGGCGAGGCGCACCAGCGGCTCCTCGTCGTCGACCACGAGCACGCGCTGGCCTCTCGCCGCGCGGCAGCGGGCGGCTCTCGTCCGCGACTTTGGCCGAGCGCGTCGCCGCTTCGCGGCAAGTACACCGTGAACGTGGTGCCCTTGCCGAGCTCTCGTGGCGACGTCGATCGCGCCGCCGACGCTCGGTCAACGATGCCGTGCACCAGCGACAGGCCCAGGCCGGTGCCGACCCCGACCTCCTTGGTGGTGAAGAACGGATCGAACATGCGCTCGAGCAGTCCTCGGGCGGATCCCGGTGCCGGCATCGATGAGCGTCAGCACGATGTAGTCGCCCGGCGAGAGCTTGCCGATGAGTCGCCGCCGCGGCGGCCTCGATGCGCAGCCGTCTCGAGCGAGACACGCAGCGCGCCGGCCTGCGGCATGGCGTGCACGGCGTTCGTCGCGAGGTTCATGACGACCTGGTGCACCTGCGTCGGAGTCGCCGAGCATCGCCGGCGCGCCCCGCGCGCAGGCGCGGCGCGATGGTCACGTTCTCGCGGCAGGTTGGCGGCAGCTGGTCGAGCGCTTCGCGCACCACTGCCTCGACGTGCACGGGCACGCGCTCGCCGACGCCGCTGCGGCTGAACGCCAGGATGCGGTCGACCAGCGCGCGGCCGCGCTCGCCCGCGGCCATGATGCTGTCGAGGTCGCGGCGCAGGCGCGTGCCCTCCTTGGCGCTCGCGCATCGCCATCTCGCCGTAGCCCAGGATCGCGCCGAGGATGTTGTTGAAGTCGTGCGCGATGCCGCCGGCGAGCGTGCCCATCGCCTCGAGGCGCTGCGCCCGGCGCAGCTCCTCCTCGTTATTGTGCAGTGCCTTCGTTAATTGCTCCTGCTCTGTGACATCTATCCCTGTCCCGACGAACCCCTGGAAAATCCCGACGTTGGTCGCTGGCATGCCGACGCAACGTACATGACGAACCGCTCCATCGGGCCGCACAATCCGTTTCGTGAAGTCGAAGCCGCGATTCTCGGCCAGCATCTTCTGAATTTCTTGCGCCACGGACTCCCGATCTTCCGCGTGCACCAGCGCCATGTATTCCTGGATGCTCGGCGCCTTGCCGCCCGGCTCGAGGCCGTGGATCCGGAACAGCTCGGGAGACCAGTACTCGAAACCCCCAGCGTTGAATGCCCAGCAACCCGTGTGCGTAAGCCGCTGCCCCTCCGCCAGGTAGAACTCGGCCTGCTTGCGTTCTTCAATATCGTGGTCGACGCCGATCCAATACAGCAGCGTTCCATCATTCGCTCGGAGAGGTTCGGCGCGACTGACGAACCAGCGGTATCCTCCTTGAGCGTTTCGTAGTCGAAAACTCACGTCACCCGCAGAGCCCGTCCTGAGACAGGTCAACCAAACTCTGCGCGTCTCGTCGCGATCGTCCGGATGTAACAGCGGGATCTTGGAGTCCCACACTGCGCCCGCCTCGGTCCCCGACCGAAGAGGATGATCCTTCGGGAGACCAAGGTAATCCGCGCATCGTTCGTTTACAAAGGTCAGCGCGCCTGATGGAGCCGCGTACCACGTGTACGCCGGAATCATATTGAGGGTGCTTTTCAACCGCGCCTCGAGCGAGTCCTCCTGCGCTGCACCCACACTCAAGGGTCCGTGTTCAGGCGTCAAAGCTGCAGACTCTTAACTGGGCGGCGCGAGGTCCCGCAAGGTCGCGAGGTCTGGGCCGCAAAGCTGTGATCTTCATGGCGGACACTCGTCGGGCGCGCTGTCAGCGCTGAAGCCTCCGATTCTACGCGCCTAGCGGATCAGGCGGCCGGCGCGGCTCTACCTCCCTCGCGACGTTCCGGGGTGAAGTCGGCGCCGACCGCTTCGAGCGCGCGCCATCAACGGTCGGCCAGGTCGCCCAGCAACCGGCCCAGGGACATTTCCGCGTCTCGAGTCTGGAAGCCGCGCTTGAGCGCGGCTTGGATGCGCTTTTGGGCCTCGGGGTTGCGCACACCCTCGCTGAAGAGATCGGAATCGCGACGGAAGTCCTCGACCGGCGCGAGCGCGATCGCATTGACCCGCTCCTTGACCACGACCTGGCCGACGGCCGGAAACCCGGCGATCCGATGCGCGAGCGATCTGACGAAATCGCCGAGCGCCTTGGCGGGCAACGCTCGATTGATCCAGCCGTACCGTTCAGCCAGCTCCGCGTCGTAATCGTCCGCGCTCAACATGACCTCGAGCGCCCGGGCTCGGCCCATGAGGCGCGTGAGGTGTTGGACACCGCCCCCGCCGGGGATCACACCGAACCCCGGCTCCGGCTGACCGAAAATCGCCGACTCGCGCGCAGCAAAACGCATGTCGCACGCCAGCACGAATTCGCTGCCGGCGCCGCGTACGCGGCCCTCGATCTGCGCGATGGTGACGAGGCGGCTGGCGCTGAGATGGCGAAACAGGAGGGCGATCGATGCTTCACCGGTCAGCTTCGCCGCCTCTTCCCGGTACTCTGTGATCCGCGTCACGTCGACGTGTGAAATGAAGTAGTCAGGGTCGGCGCTCTTGAACACGAGCACCTTGAAGGCGTCGTCGGCTTCGGCTTGCTGGATGAGGGAGACCAGATCGCGGACCAGTTCTGGGCCCAACAGATTCATGGGCGGGGCCGCAATGTCCGCGAACAGCACACCGCCTTCCACGCGCACGGTGAGCGTCTCAAAAGCCATCTCCCTTGGTGTGCTCTTCGTTTCGTTGGTGAGGCTCTGCCCATCACTGCCCGCCGGGGTGAGCAGGCACAGGGCTACGGCGGCCGCGGCCAAGGTTGCGCGAAGGCCTGTCATCCGTGCTGGTCCGGTCATGGTGGTCTCCTTTCCCCAAAGGATCGCTTGGTCACGAACATCGATTCAGCCGAACGCCGCCAAGCGCTCACTCGACCACCGTGAGGAGCGGCTTGCCTTTTTCGACGATGTACGTCGCGAGCTCCGCGCCGCGGCCGGTGCCGACGTTCCTCGCCGAGTGGATCGTTCCGGCCGGGATGAACAGGACGTCGCCGGCCTTGAGGGTCACCGGCGGCTTGCCCTCCACCGTGTATTCCCACGTGCCTTCGAGGACATAGATGATCTCTTCGCCCGGATGCGAGTGCCTGGGGGCCGTCGTTCCCGGCTCGAGCTCGACGATCATCTGGATGACCTCGCGTCCGGGGACGCTCAGGTCGTGCCGCTGGAGATCGATGCGCCGGGCTCCCACTTGCTGCGCCTGCGCCACGTGGAGCGCCAGGCCGGTTGCGGCGATCAGCGCCGCGATTGCGATGATTCGAGTCGTTTTCATGTGAATGTCCTTCATCTTCAAGATCAGCGAAGCGATTGGAACGCGGCACGGAGCTCGGCCGCGAAGAGTTCGGGCTGCTCCCACGCCGCGAAGTGTCCGCCCCTGTCGACCTCGTGGAAGTAGATCAGGTTGGGATAGGCGCGCCGCGCCCAGGTCTCCGGGGCTCGGTAGACCTCGTCCGGGAATACCGTGATGGCCACCGGGAGCGAGATCTCGGCGCTCTTCTGCGTCGGCCGCGCTGGTGGGGCCGCGTCCGGCGTTCTCCCAGTAGATGCGCGCTGCCGAGGCGCCGGTGTTCGTCAGCCAGTACAGCGTGATGTTGTCCAGCACGTCGTCTTTCGTCGGCGACTGCTCGGGATCGGCGCCGTACGTCCATTTCGCGAAGCCCGGATGTCCGAGCAGCCACGCCGCGAGGCCGGCCGGGGAGTCCGTCACGCCGTAGCCGATGTTTTGCGGCCGTGCGGTCATCATCGCGACGTAGGCCCTGTTCCCCATCTTGGCGGACGCGCATGAGCGACTCGAACTCCGCGCGTTCCTTCTCGGAGAGTCCCGCCGGCGCGGGCCCGCCGACGGCGAGCACCGCGGCCACTTCGGGCGGTACCGTCGCCGGCAGGTTGACGTGGATGCCGAGCAATCCCTTGGGCGCCTGCCGCGCCATCGAGTTGGAGACGGGGGAGCCCCAGTCGCCGCCCTGGGCGACGTAGCGCGTGTACCCGAGGCGCTTCATCAGCTCCGCCCAGGCTTGCGCGATGCGGTCGGGGCCCCAGCCGGTGCCGGTCGGTCTTGCCGGAGAAGCCGTAGCCCGGCATGGACGGGATGACGACGTCGAAAGCGTCTTCGGCGCGGCCGCCGTGCGCGGTCGGATCCGTGAGCGGACCGATGATCTTGAGCTGCTCGATGACCGATCCGGGCCAGCCGTGCGTGACGATCAGCGGCAGCGCATTCGTGTGACGCGAACGGACGTGGATGAAGTGGATGTCCACGCCGTCGATGTTGGTGATGAATTGCGGCAAGCGCGTTCAGCTTCGCTTCCGCCTTGCGCCAGTCGTAGCCGCTGCCCCAGTACCGGACGAGCTCCTGCAGCTCGGCGAGCGGCACGCCCTGCGACTGGTCATCGACGTTTCCTTGTCGGGCCAGCGCGTGGCGGCGATGCGCCGGCGAAGGTCATCGAGCGCCGCTTGCGGCACCTGGGCTTTGAAGGGCCGGATCGAGCGATCTTCGGCCGCTGGGCGTAGCCCACGGCGGAAAGGATGCAAAGCCCGAATGCCAGCGCAGCCGCCAGTTTGTGGAGCTTCATGGACGAACCTCCTTGCCCGGCGAGTAGAACGTCACCGTTTGCCCGGTGAAGACGTTGCCTTCGGGGTCCACCACCTCGATCAGCACCTTGTGCTGGCCGCGCGGCATGCCCACCAGGATGATGGTGTTGCTCTGACCGTAATCCGCCCAGACCAGGGCAGGTCGTCGACGGTGATGTGCAGATGGCCGACGCGCGGAGACACGTTGCGTGCGGCCGCCCCGCCCACGGGCAGGATGCGCAAGTTCTCCACCCGGTACGGGATGAACACGACGCCCCGGGCCAGCGGACCGGGAAGCGGCGGCTCCACGATCAGCCTGGGCGCGGGCTCGTTGTCGATGGGGACGACCGTGCTCTGGGCGAAAGCACCGGTGGCGAGCACGGTGCAAGCCGCGACTGCGGCAAGCGTCTTGATGAGCAGGTTCATTGCATTCTCTCCTTTGGAGATTCGGCTACACGGAACGCCCCATCTCACCAGACGCATATCTCCGATCGAGTGAACGATGGGGTCACTTTTGCTGCATTTGTCGCGTGCCGCGGGGGGATAGTTAGGCGGCGGATGACGCGCACGTCAGGCGCGCCATCCACCGTACGACCTTTGAACTACCCTTGAACCAGCGCAGCAACTTGAAGCCCGGGGCGTTCCTGCGGGAGGTTGTGCCCGATGTCGGGAACTGCGCCGAAGCTCGAGCTCCCGCTAACGTGCTCTTCAACTTCGGCGAGGCCGGCCGGCCATTCAGTGCACGCATAGGTGTCGCACGAACAGCAGATCGAAGGCGTGCCGCTGTCTCGGCTCTCAGTGGTTCAAAGTGCAGGTCGCGACGGCTTCCCGCTAGCTGTTTTCGCCATCAGGGTCATGGCGGCGCTGCCGCCAGTTGGTGTGGCGTAGTTCGCCGGCAAGAGCCTGGACTGCGGACTCTCCAAAGCGACGCGCCCAAGAGCTGAGCCAGTCTTCGTTGTCCACGAAGAACATCCAGTCGCTGATGACCCCGTGCCTCATTAGCAAGAACGGCACGGGTGCCTTGAATGGTTGAAAGTTCGGGTTGCGAATCGCAGAACCCTCGTTCCTTGCGTGGAAGTCCCCATCACGACTCCATCTTCCACGTAAGACAGTCTCTTAAGATGCTGAATCTGGACGCCGTCCATGTATTCTTTTGCGCGATCCGCCGACAGATCGGCGAATACAACGACGATCGCTTTGTAGCTCGTGTCGTCGCCTTCAAGGGGTTGAGCCCGCAGGAGCAGTTTCTTGTAGCCGTCAATGAGCTGGACGAGATCGCATGGCGTCCACGACTCACCCCGCTTCACCGCTTCGCGTACTCGGTGAAAACGTAGTCCTTCCCCTTCACGATCGTGTGGCATGCGAGCCCACACTTGGCGTCGTTTCCCTGCGGTGGCTGGTGAGCCAGGGTGCCGGGCCTGTACGTCTTGGACTCGACGTCATACACGAACACGGCGTATCCCCATCCGCCGCTGTTCGCGAACCTCTTGCTGTCCTTGACCATGAAGTCGAGGTCATACACGGGCCCCGGCACGCTTATGTCATAGGGGGCCCTGGTGCTCTTTGTCGGTCTCCACTCGATCTTTGCCATCCTGGAGCCATCGGGGAAGGGCTTGCCGTTGTCGGGAACGCCGGCCCGATAGGCGTCCATCGCCACGGCATTGCCGACCACCACCTTGATCAGGTCTTCGGTGTGGTGAACGGTGACAACCGCCCAGTCTTCGTATCCCCGGAACTCAGAGAACGCGAGCCCACCCGGCACTCTCAAGCTGTACTTATCGTGCGCGGAAACGGCCGCGCCACCCAAGACCGCGAGCACCGCCGCGGCAGTGATAATCGTCACCATGGTTTTGCTCTTCATCGCCACATCTCCTTTTTCTGAACGCTTGGTCGGTGTTCGAGATGCGCAATCTAGGAGGTTCCGCGGCTGTGCACTAGACGGCAAAATGTGGAATCACTGTGCAGGGCGTGCGGACAATGTGGCTGTTTCTGCCGCCGCAGTGCAAGCCGCCGGACCGGAGCCCCCTACCGCGCGAGCGGTTTAGTCCATCGACCCTGAGGCGACAGTCAGTATCGCGGAAAGCAGACCTTCAACGCTGCGCTAAGCGGGCGCCGGCCGCAGCGCCGACCATCGACACGGTGCTTGCAAGTCGCCCCACCATCTTTCATCTCGACTGAGCCAGCGCCACCGCGTCGGCACCCGCAGGAAATCGAAGCTGCGCCGATGTGTCGTTCGCGGCACGCCACACCGCCTCGGCCACGTCGGACTCGTTCGTCACCGCAGCCGGCTGCGTGAACGACGCGAAGCCGCCACGACTTGCGGCTCGCCGAGGTCGCCGAACGCGTTGGCTACGGCTCAGCAAGCACCTTCAGCACCGCGTTCAGCCGCTACGTGGGCCAGCCTCCGAGTCGCTATGCACGCGCGAGCTAGCCAGACCTTCTTCGCAAGGGGACGCGTATTGCCGCGGCGACCGCCACTGCGAGACGACGAAACACCTTCTCCGGAAACGCCTAACGCATTTTATCGAGATACAAGGGACCGGAAGACGGATTTCGAGTTGACAAGGCTCGATGTGGGAGCGTCAACCCCTTGAATGAGCAGGCTGAGGCTACTGTCCAGCCTTCGAACGCGCGGTTTCACTCGCCACCTGGGTTCGCGCCGACACGGTGAGTGCCTTCGCCATCGCCGCCGCGACGGGCGCGAGTCGCGTTTGCGCGCGAGTGAACATTCCCAACATCAGCGGCGGGATTTGCTCCGTGGTCGGGATCTCCTGGAGAAACTCTCGGCCAAAGGAGTCCCACCGATCGATATGGACCCGCGTCGCCGTCGGTTTTATCGAAGGCCATCAATTTGCCTGACCCGCGGGGACGGATACCCATTCCGGTCCGCTGATCACTTGCGCTTTGCCGCTGCAGTCCGCGTTCTCGTGCAGTAACCCGTGGAGCTCCAATGCCGTTTGGATGAATCCCTCCACTTTCGGCACCGCGTATCGGCGACCGGCGTGGACGAAGTAGTACGTCCACAGCTGCTGCTGCTTCGGCCGCCATTGCGACAGGACGCGCACGAGCTTCCCGGCTTCCACCGCATCCTCGATCAGAAAGTCCGGCAACCATGCGATACCCTCTCCCAGCACGATCAGCGCCATGATCGACTTCCAAGTCATCGACGTAAACACGTCCGTTCATCTGAAGCTCGAAGTCCGACTTCCCGTTCGTGAGTGTTACCGACCTTCAGAACGGGATGCGCCACGAACGCGGCATTCACCAGGTCGCGCGGATGGGTGGGCTTGCCGAAGCCCCTTCATGTACTTCGGCGACGCCCACAGGTTCGAGCGTGTCTCGACGAAGCGTCGAGCGATGAGCGACGAGTCCTTCAGTGCTCCAGCCCAGCGAATGGCAAGGTCGACCCCCTCTTCCACCAGTCCACGATCCGGTTCGTGATGATGAGCTCGACCGACACATCCGGATACTTCGCCGTATAGACCCGCACGATGCGCGGCAGGAGAGCACGTCCCAGATCCACCGGAGCCGTGACCTTGAGGACACCGTGCGGCTTCCCCTTCGCCGACTGCAGCGCAGCTTCGCCCAACTCGACTTCGCGAGTCGCGATCGCACAATGATGGAAATACCTCTCGCCCGCTTCGGTCATGCGCAGCTTGCGGGTCGTGCGCTGGATCAGACGGACACCGAGGCGCTTTTCCAGCGCCGCAACCTTGGCGCTGACCGTCGTCTTGGGCATGCCCAAGCGTCTCGCAGCAGCCGAGAAGCTGCCGGCCTCCACGACCTTCACGAACGCGGCAATCGCATCCAGGGCCATTACGCTGCACAGAGCATCAGGCGGCGGCGGTGGTCGATCATTCGCCTTGTATCAGAAGCGGCTTGCTTGTTTTCCACGATATACGTCGCGAGCTCCGCTCCGCGGCCGGTGGCGACGCTCCTCGCCGCGTGGACCCTCTCGGCCGGGATGAACGGGACGTCGCCGGCCTTGGCGGCAGCTCCGCGTGGAACCCTCACGTACTGGCGAAACGGGATGTCGGTTGACACAAGCCCGCCGCTCACCGCGTCTGGTACGGATGGAAGATGTAGTCCTTGCTCTTCACCGCCACATGGCATGTGTGCCCGCAGTCGGCTTTGGCCTCGTCGGCCGTCATCTTGCCGGTGGCGACGTCATGGTTGAAGAGCGCGTATCCCCAGCCGCCGGTCTGCGGAAACCGCTTGCTGTCCTTCTCGATGAGGAAAGCCTGCGTGGGGGCGTCCGGCACATCCACGACGAAGGGGGCCTCGGTGCTCTTCTTGAAGCGCCACTGGAGCTTCGCGATCTTGGAGCCTTCCGGGAAAGGCTGGCCGTTGCCGGGCACGCCGGCCTTGTAGGCCTTGATCATCGCCGGGTTGGCGACGATGATCTTGAGCACTTCATCGGTGCGGGCGGAGGAGACCACCGCCCAGTCCTCGTAGCCCCTGAAGTCGGAGAATGCGATTCCGCTCGGCGATTTCAGCGAGTACTTGTCGAACTTGTCCTGGGCGTAAACGGCGGCGCCCAAGGCGGCGAGCACTGCCGTCGCCGTTGCGATCCTCAAGATGCCCCGGTTCGGATGCAATGCAGGCATCCTCTTGTAGAGTTCCAGCGGCGTCGATGTGGCTGCCGCGCAAGCGTTGAAGTCGTGGAGGTAGCCTGAACAGCCACGCCGAGAGCTCGATCCCGCCCTCGGCAGGGAAGCGGACGTCCTCTTTTCGATACATGACGAGTCCTCGTCTCGATCAGCGCTCGGCCAGGTCGGGCAGCATCCGGGCCAGCTCCTTTTCCCAGTCCCGCGTCTGCAAGCCGCGCTTCATCGCCGCCTGGACCCGGCCTTGGGTTTCGGGGTCGCGAGCGCGCTCGCAGAAAGAGGTCGGAATCGCGACGGAAGTCCGCGGCCGGCGCGAGGGCGATTGCGTTCACCCGCTCCTTGAGCGTGGCGAGGCTGGCGGCAGGAAACCCGGCGATCCTGTGCGCGAGAGAAGTCACGAACTCGCCGAGCGCTTTCGAGGTCAGCGCTCGATTGATCCAGCCGTACCGCTCGGCGAGCTCGGCGTCGTAGTCGTCACCGCTCAGCACGACCTCGAGAGCCCGCGCGCGCCCCATGAGGCGCGCCAGGTGCTGCACGCCCCCCGCGCCGGGGATCAGGCCGAACCCGACTTCCGGCTGGCCGAAGATCGCCGACTCTCGCGCGGCGAAGCGCATGTCGCACGCCAGCACGAACTCGCTGCCGGCGCCGCGCACGCGACCTTCAATCTGCGCGAGTGTCACCAGACGGCTTGCGCTCAGGTAGCGAAACAGGATGCCGATCGACGCTTCGCCGGTGAGCTTCGCCGCCGCCTCGCGGTATTCCCCGATCCGGGTCACGTCGACGTGGGAAATGAAGTAGTCGGGATCGGCGCTCCTGAACACGAGCACCCGGACGACGGCGTCGGCCTCGGCTCGCTGAATCAGAGCGACCAGATCGCGGACCAGCGCGGGTCCGAGAAGATTCATCGGCGGGGCCGCGATATCCGCGAAGAGGACGGCTGCATCCTGGCGCACCTTGAGCGTCTCGAAATCCATTGGAATCTCCTCGGGTCACCCCTCGACGAGCTGCTGGCCACCGTCGATGTCGAAGGTCGCGCCGGTGACCGCCGTGTTCGTCATGAGGTGGACGGCCAGTGCGGCGATGTCAGCCGGGCCGACGACGCGTCGGATCGGCAGTGTCGTGCGGAGCTGCTCGTTCCGAGCGACCTGCAGCGGCAGCAGGAGATGGGCATCGACGTCGCGGCGCGCCTTTTCGACGTCGAACTCCGCCAGCGGCGCGTAGTGGGGACCGGGGCCCGTGACCAGCACGTGGTCGATCGGCGTGGGCAACTCGTCGAAGAACCTCCCCAGCCGTTCGAAGTCGGTGGCGTCGAAGGCAGCGGTGCTGGCCGCGAGCTCGAGGCCGACGCGGTGCAGGCGATCCGCGTCCCGCGCGGTGAGGATCACGTCGGCTCCCTCGGCGCGGGCGCGCCGGGCCGTTTCGAGCCCGATGCCCGAGCTGCCGCCGATCACGACGATCGTCTGCCCGGCGAGGACGCTCACTCGACCACCGTGAGGAGCGCCTTGCCTTTTTCGACGATGTACGTCGCGAGCTCCGCTGCGCGGCCGGTCCCGAGGTTCCTCGCCGAGTGGATCGTTCCGGCCGGGATGAACAGGACGTCGCCGGCCTTGAGGGTCACCGGCGGCTTGCCCTCCACCGTGTATTCCCACGTGCCTTCGAGGACATAGATGATCTCTTCGCCCGGATGCGTGTGCCTGGGGGCGGTCGTTCCCGGCGCGAGCTCAACGACCACCTGGACGATCTCCCGTCCGGTGACGCTCAGGTCGTGCCGCTGGAGATCAATGCGCCGGGCTCCCACTTGCTGCGCCTGCGCCGCGGGCTCGTCGTCGACGGGGACCACCGTGCTCTGGGCAAAGGCGCCGGTGGCGAGCACGGTGCAAGCCGCGACCGCGGCGAGCGTCTTGGCAAGCAGGTTCATTGCGTTCTTTCCTGTCGGTCAGTGGAGAAATTCTGGCCCTCGCCGGCAACGGTTTCATTGCAGCCTGGCGTCGCTGTTCTTCAGTTGTCGTGATTCGTCGCCAGCTCACATCATCTCGGTCGCCGGGGGCATGTCCCGGAGCTGCGCGCGGTCATTGCGCAGTCGCTCGGCTCGCTTGACTTGCCTGAGCCCTGGCGCGCGCACGACGCAACGTCGACCGGCCGCGTCGCGTCGTGCTCGGCGGCAGCGTCAATCCGTGCAGCACCCTTTTGCGCCCCTCATCGGCGGGCACCTTCCATGCGGAGCGCAGCATCCTTGGCTGGCCCCTCCTTGATTGCTCTTCGACGGCCACGGCGACCACACTCGAACTCGCCGCAGTGCGGCCTGCCTGCTGCTTAGAACCCGGTGCGGCGCGCTGATTCCCTGTGCTTAGGCAACCGTGGTGCGCAGATCACCGCGGCGGCCTTGACGACGCTCATCGCATTCCCTGCTCTTGATCAAACAGCGAAACTCTTCGCGCTAGCACGGCCGGGCTTCCATTGCACCTTGGTATTGGGACCGGCGCCGGCGATGGCCGCGATCCGCCGCGAGCGCGGGACGGCCGCCGAGCGGATCAGTCCTGTTCGGCCAACACCTGCGCCTGCGTTTTTCCGTACGGATAGAAACTCGCCTTGTCGCCCTTCGCCCAGGCTGCTCGCTGCTCCGCGCTGCTGATGTCCCAATCGGGACGGCAGCGCTGCAGCACGGCGCGCAGGTCGAGGCGCAGCTCCTCCACCGTCGGCCGGCCGAAGAACCAGTAGCCGTTGTAGATCTTGTAGACACGCAGGCCGGGCTCGAGCACCAGCGTGTGAGGGATCATCGGATTGTGATGCGGGTCGGTGTATTCCGCGATGTCGAGATCCTTCTGCAGCTTTGCGCCCGGGGTCCGAGAGAAACGTCCAGTGGGCGCCGACGCCGGCGCGGAACTCGTTCGTCTCGAGCAGGTTGTCGGTCGAGATGGTCACGAGACGGCAGTAGCCGACCTGCATCTCGCGGTGGAGTTGCAGGAGCCCTTCGTGTTGTCTCCTGTCTTTTGGACAGAAACCTCCGCGGGAGAGCACCAGCACCAGCGGATCGCCTCCCTGCAACTCCGAGAGCGTGCGGTGCTTGCCGCGGTGGTCCGAAAGCTCGTAGTCGGGAAAGACGGCACCGGGAACGATGTCGGCCCTCATCGGCGGGCACCTTCCATGTGGAGCGCGCCATCTTTGGCTGCCTCCTCGGGAGTCCTCCCGCGCTCGCGCGCGACGATGTAGGCGGCGTACCACCCCGACCAGTGGTGCTTCGGAGCGGTCGGTTCGTACTCGCCATGGTGCTTCTCTGTCTCTCGCAGAAGCTCGGTCAGCGTCGCGACGTCCAGGCTGCTGAGTCCTCGTCCGGGAAGCCGCGTCTTGATCTCCTGGAGCAGCCAGCCGTTGCCGTCCGGATCGCTGAACGTGGCGAACGAGCGGTAGCTGGCGTGGTCGGGCGCGGGCCCGCTGACTCGACCGCTCGTGCCGTCGGGCTGGAACTGAGCTCCCGGCGTCCCGGCGTGGAACACCTCGCTGATCTCGACACCACGGGCGACGAGCTCGTCGCGTGCAGCCTCGATGTCGGAGACGATCAGGTAGAGGCCCTGGGCCGAGCCAGGCGCGGCCGACGTGATGTTCGTGCCGAATTGGATCGAGCACGCCGAGCCGGGCGGCGTGAACTGGACGACCCGGAAGCCGTTGTCGAAGGCGAAATCGGCGTCCAGCCGCCACCCCAGGCTCCCGTAGAAGCGCTTGGCGCGATCGACGTCGGACACCGGAATGACGACGACCTCGAGCTTCAGGTCGACTGTGCGCGTCTCGCTGCCTGAGTGCAGGTTCGCTGTGCATTGCTAGTGCCATGGCTCTCTCCTTCGTTGGTTCCGCCGCAGGAATGCACGTGTGAGGTTTTCCAGCACCGTCGGCAGGAGCTCGCTCACGGTCGGGTGGATGCGCACGTGGCGCTGGAATTCGGTGTACGGCATGCTTCGAGTACATGGCGTCGAGCAGCGAATGGACCGACTCGTCGGCGCCGGTGCCGAGCAGCGCGGCGCCCAGGATGCGCTGCGAGCCCTGCTCGACGTGGATCTTGAGGAAGCCGTGGGTCTCGCCCTTCTCCACCGCGCGCGCGACCCGGGTCATCGGCCGCTTGCCGACCAGCGCCTTCGATGCCCGCTCTTCCTGATCTCCGCCTCGCTCATGCCGACCCGCCCGAGCGGCGGATCGGTGTAGAGCGCGTACACGGGCAGCCGGTCGGTGTACTTGCGGCCGGCGTTCGAGAGCAGGTTGTCGGCGACGATCTCGTAGTCGTTGTAGGCGGTGTGGGTGAAGGCGCCCTTGCCGTTGCAGTCGCCCAGCGCCCAGACCTGCGGGTTGGAGGTGCGCAGCGCTTCGTCGACCTCGATGTAGCCGCGCTTGTCGGTCGCGATCCCGGCGGCATCCAGGCCGAGATCGTCGGTGTTGGGCACGCGGCCGACGGCGAGCAGCAGATGCGTGCCGTGCTCGCGCGGCGCGCCCTCCTTGCAGCTCAGGCCGACGGAAAGCCCCTCGGCCTCCTTCTGCACGCTGATGCACTCCGCGTCGAGCCGCAGCTCGATGCCTTCGCGCGCGCAGGAAGTCCTGGATCTCCAGCGAGACGTCCTCGTCCTCGCGCGCCACCAGGCGCGGCCCCATCTCCACGACGGTGACGCGGCTGCCGAAGCGGCGGAACATCTGCGCGAACTCGAGGCCGACGTAGCTGCCGCCGACGACGACGAGATGCGGCGGGACGAAGTCGAGATCCATCATCGTGACGTTGGTCAGGTAGGGCACCGTATCGAGCCCCGGCATGTCCGGGACGAGCGGCCGGCCGCCGACGTTCGAGGAAGATCTTCTCCGCGCTCAGCGTCTGCGGACGCCGACCTGGACTTCGTGCGGCCGACGAAGCGCGCGTGTCCGCGGTAGACCGTGACGCCTTTCAGGCCGTCCAGCCAGTTCTCGACGCCGTCGCTGGAGTTGCGGACGATCTCGTCCTTGCGCGCCTTGACGCGCTTCATGTCGACGCGCGGCATCGCGTCCAGGACCACGCCGTAGTCGGCGGCGCGCCTCGCGACGTGCGCGGCGTACGCGCTCGCGACCATCGCCTTGGTCGGCGTGCAGCCGTTGTTGACGCAGGTGCCGCCGAACTTGTGCTTCTCGACCACGGCGACTTTCCAGCCCGCGCCGGAGAGGCGCGCGGCGAGGGCCGGGCCGGCCTGGCCGGTACCGACGATGATGGCGTCGAAGCGTCGCGAGGGGCCCTGTCACTTGCCGAACCGCCAAGCCGCTCGCTGGTCGCCGACCGGCGTAGCGCGCCCGGCGGCGACAACGACTGTGTCAGTGTCGAAGGTTGTCATGGTCCTAACGTAGTTAGGAGACGAGGGACACAACACACGATGCGCGGACGGAATCACACCGGACGCACAAAGTCGCGTCGATTGGTCGGATCCGCTTCTCGAAGCTCCTTATAGCTCGGACTGATCGAATGCCCATGCACGCGATGCGAGGAGACTGGACGCGAGAGATTGCAGGACGTTGTCCGCTTTGCGGTCGCGTGTGGCAGCCGACACACCGTTCTTGCGCGCTCGACGGCGCGCCGCCCGCGCGCTCGGCGTGCCTTCGCCGGCGCGTGTCTCGCCGGGCGGTTGGGGGGCTATGTGTCGATTGACACGTTTCGACCGCGGATCGCGCCGCGGACGGTGACGGTGCACTACACGGTGGCAGTTCCTCGAAGGCAACGTTAGCCCCCACGCCGGGTCCCGCTTCCTCGCCCGGGCCGCTGCAACGTGCTGGCCGCGGGCGACGGGCGCGCTTCTTGCGCCAACCATCATTGGATTGCTGCAGTCGCCACAACCTGTGCGACGGCTGAATCGGCGCGCCGGCTTGACGACAAACGCTCGACGCGACGGCAGTCGAAACTTCGCTCATGTGGTTGATCGCGCATTCCGGTGCGCCGACTCGCAGTGCAGGCAGCAGCGCGGCGCGCGGGCTCTGTCCGCGGTCCAGGGACCTTCACTCTGAATGGTGGGTTTATGAATGCGATGACGGAACTGACGCTCGAACACGAGAACAGGTGCCACCGCGGGACCGGTGGCGTCAGCAGCCGGAACCGGGGCGCAGGGTTTCGGCCCGCGTTCATCGACACCGGTACGCGCGCGGTTATGTGTCCCGCTTTGCCGACGGCCGGATGGCGCCTTTCCACACGCTCGAGGGGCTACCCGACGAGCTGGTGTTAGGGCGGAACGCAGGCTGGCGCGCCTGCGCCGTGAAGGCCTCCGTGATATCGGGGTTCGAGCGCGCCGGGCTGTTCTACACCCGCGGCGAGGCGGCGGCCCTGGTCGCGGCGGATGGCCCTGGCGGCAAGGCTGGCGATGAAGATGCCGCGTGACCGGTCGTCATCGCTGAAGGGCAGCGGCCGGCCGTCGAAACGGCGAGCTCGGGAGCGCCTAGGATGACCCTGGCGCTCATCGGTTGATCCTCCTGGTCGCGAGCGCCGGCTCGTCGTTTCCGTTCGGCGTGGCGCTCGGGGCCGGGTTCATCGTGCTCGGCCTGCTGCTCGAGTTCACATCCTCGCGGTACTCGTGATCGCGCGTCGCGCCGTCGCCGGTCCGATGACAGCGTGAGTGCCTCCTGCGACATCTGACGGAAAGCGCGGCGACGCCGACATCGCGGCGAGACGCGCGGGCGGGAGGATGCAGGCGTACGAACGAGATTGGAGGCCCCCGATGCGCGTAATCAACACCCGAGAGTTCGAGCGACTGGTGCGCACGAGCTTCCCGGTGAAGGAAAGGTTCTCGGCCGAGGCCGACTCTCGGGCTCGATCGGCGACGCCTGTCGGCGATCGCGATGGTGCACGGCGGCCCCGATCCGTACCTCGACCGCCCGGTCGACGCCTGGCTCCAGGGCGCTTCGGCGTTCGTCTCGCTCTATGCGCTCTTGAACCGGCTGTGCCGCTCCGGCGTGCTGTTGCCCGGCCAATACGCGGTCACGCGCGCGGCGTGAGCGACGAGCCGCGTGCTCGACGCCGCGATCGGCGTGGACCATTGGTCGCGGGTCGTTTACGTCGATTGACATACGGCGGTCGCCACCGAAACACTGCCGCCGCGTTGGCCGTCCACAGTCTCGTGGAGCCCCGACCCCGGGCAGTGGAGGAACGCCATGATCACGCTCAACGTGAACGGAAAGCCCCGCAACCTGGATATCCCCGACGACATGCCGTTGCTGTGGACGCTGCGCGACGTGCTCAACATGACCGGCACCAAGTTCGGCTGCGGCATGGGACTGTGCGGCGCGTGCACGATTCAGATCGACGGACAGCCGACGCGCTCCTGCATCACGCCGGTTTCCGCCGCGGCCGGCAAGCAGATCACGACCATCGAAGCGATCGGCGCGACGCCGGCGGGCAAGAAGATCCAAGCGCGCCTGGCTCGCACTCGACGTGCCGCAATGCGGCTACTGCCAATCCGGCCAGATCATGTCGGCGAGCGCGCTGCTCGCCGCGCAATCCGAAGCCGAGCGACGCGGACATCGACGATGCGATGGCGGGCAACATCTGCCGCTGCGGCACCTATCCGCGTATCCGCGCCGCGATCAAGCAGGCGCCGGCGCGGCGTCCCGGATACGGAGGCGTGAGATGAAGCGCATCGATCGAACTCACGACGCGTATCGTCCTCGCGCCGCAACTTTCTCAAGCTCACCGCGACCGCCGCGATCGGCGGCGGGCTGATGCTGGGCTTCGGCCTGCCCGCACGCGGCGAGATCCGCGACACTCTCACGACCGATGCGCCGTTCGCGCCGAATGCCTTTCTGCGCATCGATCGCACCGGCAAGGTCACGTTCGTGATGCCCGTCATCGAGATGGGACAGGGGACTTACACCTCGATTCCGATGCTGATCGCCGAAGAGCTCGAGGTCGATGTCGACAAAGTCGCGATCGAGCACTCGCCGCCGGACGACAAGATCTACGTGAATCCGCTGATCGGCGTTCAGATGACCGGCGGTTCGACCGCGATTCGCGGCACGTACGTCCCGCTGCGTCGCGCAGGCGCGACGGCGCGCGTCATGCTCGTGACGGCAGCCGCTCAGCGCTGGAACGTCGATCCGTCCACCTGTCACGCGGAAAACGGTGTGGTCGTGCACGCGCCCACCGGCCGCAAGCTCGGCTATGGCAGAGCTGGTGGATGCCGCCGCGAAGCTGCCGGTGCCCGAGAAAGTCGCGCTCAAGGAGCCGGCCGATTTCAAGTTGATCGGAACGCCGCATCGGCGTCTCGACACCGCCGGCAAGGTCAACGGCAGCGCGAAGTTCGGCATCGACAGCCGGCCGCCGGGAATGAAGTTCGCCGTCGTGGCGATTTCGCCGACCTTCGGCGGAAAGCTCGTCTCGGTCGATGAAGCGAAGGCGAAGGCGGTGCCCGGCGTCAGTCAGGTGGTCCGCCTGGACGACGCGGTCGCGATCGTCGCCATTCATACCTGGGCGGCCAAGCAAGGTCTCGCCGCCGCGGCTCCGCAGTGGGACGCGGGACCGAACGCGAAGCTCTCCACGGCCGACATCGTTGCTCAGCTGGCCGCCGCGTCGGAAAAGCCCGGCGCGGTCGCGCGGCATGACGGCGATGCCGCCGCGGCGATCGCGCAGGCCGCGCAGAAGATCGACGCCGTCTACGAGCAGCCGTTTCTCGCGCACGCGACGATGGAGCCGATGAACTGCACCGTGCAGATGACCAAGGACGGCTGCGACATCTGGGTCGGCACGCAGATTCCGGGTCTCACGCAGGCGGCCGTCATGAAGGTCACCGGCCTGAAGCGGGAGCAGGTCCGCATCCACAATCATCTGCTCGGCGGCGGCTTCGGGCGCCGCCTCGAGTACGACGGCACGGTGCGCGCCGTGCAGATCGCGCAGCAGGTGGAGGGGCCGGTGCAGGTGATCTGGACGCGCGAGGAAGACATCCAGCACGACATGTACCGCCCGTACTACTACGACCGCTTGAGCGCGGGAGTCGACGCACAGGGCAAGGCGGTTGGCTGGTCGCATCGCATCACCGGCTCGTCGATCATCGCGCGCTACTTCCCCGGCTGGATCAAGGACGGCATCGATCCCGACGCGGTCGAGGGCTCGGCGAATCAGCCGTACGGCTTCAGCGACATTCATGTCGACTGGGTCGCGCAGGAACCGCCGCTGGAATTCAGACCGCCTTCTGGCGCGGCGTGGGCGTGACGCGCGGAACCTTCGCGGTCGAGAGCTTCGTCGACGAGCTCGCGGCCAACGCGAAGCAGGATCCGCTGGCTTACCGCGTCGCGTTGCTCGACAAGAACCCGCGCGCGAAGGCCGTCCTGCAGATCGCCGCGGAGAAGTCCGGATGGGGCAAGCCGCTGCCGGCAGGCCAGGGCCGCGGGATTGCGCTCTGCATCGGCTTCGGCAGCTTCATCGCGCAGGTCGTTCAGGTCAGCGTCGACAAGGACGGCGCGGTCAACCCGACGCATGTCTGGTGCGTCGTCGATTGCGGCATCCAGGTCAATCCCGACACGATTCGCGCGCAGATGGAGAGCGGCATCGTGTTCGGGCTGTCGGCCGCGCTGTATGGCGAGATCACGATCAAGGACGGCCGCGTCGAGCAGACCAACTTCGGCGACTATCGCGTGCTGCGCATCAACGAGGCGCCGCAGATCGACGTGCATCTCGTGAAGAGCTCGGAAGCGCCTGGCGGTATCGGCGAACCGGGGACGTCGTGCGTGATGCCGGCGCTGACCAATGCGATCTACGCGGCGACCGGCAAGCGGATTCGCAAGCTGCCGGTCGGCGAGCAGACGCGAGCGGCGTAGCGAGCAGTGCCATGGACGTCCGCGGGCTCCTCGCGCCGGTGTAGGGCCGATTCACTGAGGGCTCCGGGACGGCCAACCTGGGATTTGTCTGCTGTTCCGGGCCCTCACGGAGCGCGGCCCGGTCACACTACTGCGTAAACACTGCCAAGGACTACACGGCAGAGAGCGAGTCGACGACCTGATCGGTGGTCACAATGGCGCTGGCGTAGTTTGGGATATTGATATCCAGAGCGGCGTGCATGTGCTCATCCGAGTAACTCGTGGTCGCGTCTCTTACCACCGTGACGTCGTAGCCTAGTTCAGCGGCGAAACGTACCGTCGCCTCCACACAGGTGTGCGCTATGAGCCCGATGACGATGAGCCGATGGATGCCATGCTTCTTGAGCTGCAGGTCCAGATCGGTGTTGGCAAAGCTGCTGGAACACCAATGCTCGAGGGCCACGACATCGCCCGGTTGCGGTGCGAGTTCGCTGCGGATCTCGCCGCCCAGGTCCCGTATTCGAAGGCCTTGCGCGACCAGGCTGCCTTCTGGATCGGCGCGATGTACTTCCAGGTCTCGTAGTCGCCGGGACGGTACCGATGATGCATCGCATAGAAGACGCGAACGCCGGCCTTCCGCGCCGCATTCAGAACCTGCAGCATGTGAGGAACACAACCATTTGCTTCTGCAACCGTCTTCAGCCGATCCCATACCTTCCCGCCCTCGGAAATGAAATCGTTGTACGGATCGATCACCAGAAGCGCAGTGAGGTCCTGCTCGTATGTGACTTTCACCATGGCTTGTCTCCGGCCTCGGGAGCTGGTGCGACGCAAGTCGCTGTGAATTCCGGGTCGGATTACAGCACGCGCGGCCCTTGGCTTCCATAGCACCATGGTGTCGGTCGACACGTTGGTGAATGCGGAATCGGCCACGGCGAAGGTACGCGCGATCTGCCGATGCCCATCGTCCAATTGATTCGACTGCGGGAATGCCCCACCTATCGTTTCGAAACCGACACCCGGCGGCTGCCGTACTGCAGAAGGGCGACGCCCGACAAAATGAGTACCGTGGCAAGGTAGCCAAGAGGATGAATCACGTCGCCCGCCAGGAAGACACCGATGACGAGCGCCACGACAGGCGGGATATAGGTAACGCCTGCGGCAGCGACCGCGCCAAGGTTCTCAACGATGTAGTAGTAAATGACGTACGCCAGACCCGTCCCGCACAGCCCCAGCCCGAAGATCAGACCTGTCCAGGCGCGCGTATCGTCAAACACGGCTCCGATTCCATCCAGACTCGTCGTCAGGAAAAGGAAGATCATCGCGAGCCCGATCTGATACGTCGTCAAAGCGACTGCAGGGAGCTTCAGCGGGCTGATGAATTTTCGAGCGTAAACGAAGGAACACCCTACGCTCATCGAACCGACCATCATGTAGGCGACGCCGGAAATGTCGATCGCGCCCGAGCTGGACCAGGGACGAGCAATGAGCAGCACGCCCAGAAAACCGAGAGCCACTCCCGCCGCTTTAGTCATGTTGATGTGCTCTTCACGTAGGAACAGCCAGGCACAAATGAAAGTGAACAATGGGATCGCGCCGCTCAACAGGCCCGCGATGCTTGACGGAAGAAGGGCCGTCCCCTTGGCAAAAGCCAGGTAGTACACCGCCGTTGCAAGGAGCGACATGACGACGAAGTGGTGCACGTAGCGTATGATGTTCCCAACGCAGCGCCCGCTTCGCCAGAGCGAAAAAGAAGATCGGGAGGAAGCCGAACACGACGCGCAGGAGCACGATCTGGCTCGGCGATATGTCTTCGGCAGCCCATTTCATGAAGATGAAATTGCTTCCCCAGATCACTCCGAGCAGCGCAAAAGCAAGGTAAGCGGCTTTCTTCATCCTTCGCACCGCCCGTCGGCTACTGCACCGGCGAGAACGACGACGGCAGGCAAATCTTGTCTGGCCGCGTCAAGGACGCCAGCCGCCGGTCGAGGGCGAGCCGGGTGAGGGACATGGTCAGAGGTGGGCGGCGAGCGGCGGTTTTCCGCTCACTTGGCCAGCACGAGAAGCGGTTTGCCTTTTTCGACGATATACGTCGCGAGCTCCCTTCCGCGGCCGGTGCCGACGTTCCTCGCCGAGTGGATCGTTCCGGCCGGGATGAACAGGACTTCGCCGGCCTTGACGATCACCGGCGGCTTGCCCTCCAGCGTGTATTCCCACGTGCCTTCGAGGACGTAGATGATCTCTTCGCCCGGATGCGAGTGCCTGGGGGCCGTCGTTCCCGGCTCGAGCTCGACGATCACCTGGAGGACCTCGCGTCCGGGCGACGCTCAGGTCGTGCCGCTGGAGATCGATGCGCCGGGCTCCGACCTGCTGCGCCTGCGCGCACGTGCAGCGCCAGGCCGGTTGTGGCGACCAGCGCCGCGATTGCAATGATTCGAGTCGTTTTCATGAAAATTCCTTTCGTCCTTTCAATTCGAGCCGCCGCCAGTTGGTGCGGCGTAGTTCCTGAGCAAGAGCCTGGACTGCGGGGACTCCCCAAAGCGACGCGCCCAAAAGCCGAGCCAGTCTTCGTTGTCCAAAAAGAACATCCAGTCGCTGATGACCGCATGCCTCATCAGCAAGAACGGCACGGGTGCTTTGAATGGGTGAAAGCTCAGATTGCGAATCGCAGATCCCTCGTTCCTTTCGTGAAACTCTCCCAGCCCAGCGCGGCCCAGGTCCTCGTTAGGCCGGGCCACGAAAGTCTCGATCCAGTCTGCGACGGCGCGAAGCGCACTGAGATCCCTGTCCGCGAGCTTCGCCGTCCTGCTGGAATTCTCGAGATCCTGGAGGAGGAAGAGGTTGGCGGTCTGTGCTGGCATGGAGCTGGTCAAGGCCGCTTCGCGTACTCGGTGAAAACGTAGTCTTTCGACTTCACTATCGTGTGGCACGCGACCCCGCACTTGGCGTCGTTCCCCTGCGGCGGCTGGTGAGCCAGGGTGCCGGGCTTGTACATATCGGACGCGGCGTCATACACGAACACGGCATATCCCCATCCGCCGCTGTCCGCGAACCTCTTGCTGTCCTTCACCATGAAGTCGACGTCGTACACGGTACCCGGCACCCTTATGTCATAGGGGGCGGTGGTGCTCTTTGTCGGTTTCCACTCGATCTTCGACATCTTGGAGCCATCGGGGAAGGGCTTGCCGTTGTCGGGAATGCCGGCCCGATAGGCGTCCATCGCCACGGGATTGGCGACCACCACCTTGATCAGGTCTTCGGTGTGGTGAACGGCGACAACCGCCCAGTCTTCGTATCCCCTGAACTCAGAGAACGCGAGCCCACCCGGCACTTTCAAGGTGTACTTATCCTGCGCGGAAACGGCCGCGCCACCCAAGACCGCGACCACCACCGTAGCAGTCGCAACCGTCAGCATGGTTTTCCTCTTCATCGCCAGCATCTCCTTTGTCAAGTTGGCGTCTTTCAACGGGATGCGCGCAGCGGTCGAAATGCGGCGCGCAGTTCTTCAGCGAAAAGTTGCAGCTGCTCCGAGGCGGCGAAGTGTCCGCCCCTGTCGACCTCGTTGAAGGAGATCAGGTTTTGCCCGGTGAAGAGGTTCCCTTCGGGGTCCACGACGAGGGCGAGCAAGCTCTTCCCCGGGATGTTTGGAATGGCGCGCTCGAAGTCGGTATTGACCTGCTCCAGCTCGTGGGCATGGCCGGCGGCGCTGCCCAGCGTGATCGCCGTGAATACTGCCGCTATCGACCTTGCTCGCTTTACTGCCCTCATTGCCTTGTCCTCACGATTCGTCGACCACAATGCGTGGAGAGAATCACACCAGAGGACGTGGCGTCGCGTCGATTGGACGATGGTGTTGGTCGATACCTTCAGATGAGGCGCGATGCCCTAGGTCAGACCACGCTCCAGGCGTAGGGCTTTGCCCAATGTGAAGGTGCAGTTCCCATACCGCTTCACACGAGAGGACATATGAAGCTGAAACGAATCGGAGGTGCGGTGCTGGCGGTTGCGGTGCTCGGCGGTGCTGCGGCAGTCTCGCCGACGTGGATGCGTCAGGCCTGTGGCCGGGTAAGGTTGTGACCGAAGTCGTTCCCGCGGGTGAATTCTGCGAGGCCGAACCGGAACATCAGGATTACCTCCTGCAAAATCCCGGCGGCTACACCTGCCACTTCGTGCGGCCTCACTGGAAGCTGCCGAAGCGCAAGATCAAGCTGGGAGCGTGAGCCGTCCGCATGCCCGCAGGCCTTGACGCTCTCATCATCGGCATGGGCCAGGTCGGTCCGTCCGTGGCCGCGCGCCTTTCCGGCGCCGACATGAGCACGAGGCGCCAGGGTGCGACCGAACCAGATCAAGAGAAAGCCCCGAGGTCGCAGCCGCGGTTCGCCGTGCCGCGGCCGCGCCCCGGGGAGCACGTTGCGGATCCGCTTCCAGGGACGATAGGTGCCGTCACCAGTAAAGGGATCCGCATCGGTGCGGTCATCGTCATCGACAGGCTAAGCCGTGAAGCTACGCAGCGTGCAGGCGTACTGATCACCGGATTTCCCCGGTGGCCGACATGATCCCCATGGATCCGGAGCGGCTGCCCCGCGAGAGCCTGCTGCTGCTCGTGAGCGAGCTGGACCGCCGGTTCATGCAGTTGTGGGACAAGGTGCAGTCCGAGCGCAACCAGAAAGAGGCCCAGCCAACAAGTCCCAGGTAGCGGATGGCCCTGAAGTCCGGCGACGAGGTCGTCAACAGGGAGGTCCTTGACGCGGAGTTCGGCAGCGACGACCTCCGCGAGCCGAGCGGAGTTGCGGTACTTGACGCGGCGATCGTGACTGGATCTCCAAAGCCGGATCGCGCAGGGCAGTCACCCGCATATCGTGTTCATCACCGGACATGGAGACATTCCCTCTTCCGTGCGCGCGATCAAGGCGGGCGCGGTCGACTTCTTGCCCAAGCCATTCAAGGCGCCGGATCTGATGCGGGCGATCAATGCAGCCCTTGCGCAGAATCGCGACGCCAGGCGGTAAGAGAGCCGAGCTCGCCGATCTGCATCAACGTTTTTCGTCCCTAACGCCGCGCGAGCGGGAGGTGCTGCCGCTGGTCGTGAGCGGGCTACTCAACAAGCAGGCCGCGGCCGAGCTGGGCATCAGCGAGGTTACGCTCCAGATCCATCGCGGCAGCATCATGAAGAAGATGGGCGCCGGATCGCTCGCCGAGCTGGTGAGAATGGCCGGGGCGCTCGAAATACCGGTCACCCGCTCACGGCATCCGCAACGGTGATCAGCCCGCGGCGGACGCCGGATTATTGGTGTGCAGGGTGAACTGAAACACGGCGCCCCGGGGTGTGTTCGGGGCAAACCAGAGACGGCCTTCGTGGGCCTCGATGATCGCACGGCAAATCGACAGGCCCATCCCCATGCCGTCGGATTTGGTCGTGAACAGCGGGGTGAATAGGCGGTCGGCGTCCTGCGAGCTGATTCCTGTCCCGGTGTCCGCAACCGATATCACTATGCGGTCGCCTTCGGAAAGCTCCGACTTGACGCTCAGGATCCTCGGCTCATCTTTGGCCGTCATCGCGTCGACGGCGTTCATGATCAGGTTGAGCAGCACCTGCTGCAGCTGAACCCGATTTCCTCTTACCTCTGGCAGCTCCCTGTTCGGCTCAGCCTGGACGAGTATCCCGTGCTTCTGCAGGTCGCGGCGCGCCAGGGCAAGCGATTCCTGAATCAGTTCGTTGAGGTGGAAGGAGGTTCTTTCGCGGACGTCACTCTTGAAGTTGGCGCGGATGGTTCCAATCAGGGATCCAGCGCGGTGGCCGTCCGCGACGATTCGCTTGAACGCCTCCCTGGCCCTGTCGAGGTTTGGGAGCGAGCGGTCGATAAAGCGCAAGCCCGCATCGGCAGTTGTGACCATCGCCGTCAACGGTTGCCGGAGTTCGTGAGCGATCGAGGCGGCGACGGCGTCTCCCGTCATCAGCCGGGCCTCACGCTCGCGAAGCTGAGCCTGCACTGCGCGCTCGAGCAGTAAACGTTCGTGCTGCAGCAGCATATTCGAGCGCGCGACATCCGCATACAGGTTTGTCATCTCTACGAGCAACACAGCCATCACGACTGTGGCCGTCACGAGCTGATAGAACCGACCCGCGTACCATGAAACAGTGTAGCGATCGCCACTCAAGACAGACGCCAAGGCAACCTCGATCAGAAGCGCGCAGAGAGCAACCATCAGCCATTCGTCGAGCAGGGTTCGTCGGCGCGCCCATAGCAGGCACAAAGCAATGCCGCCGAGCACCAGAATTACCACGCCTCCGATTATTCTGCGAAAGAGACTGAGTGGGCGTACGTCCACAAAGGTTACCGGCAGGAGGTCATGATGCTGGGTGACAAACCAGAACATCCCAATCACAAGGGCGATCGTCGCTGCGACGCTCGAGCCGATGGCAAGTCGCGTCGAGCGGGCGCTGATCGCGCGATCCGCATTCTTGACCAGCGCATAGCCGATGATGGCGAGCGGCAGCCCTGCATGCCAGAACCAATAGAGCCAGACGGCGGATTGCAGACCGGAGCCAAACAGACCGCTGCGCGAGAACGCTCCCGGGAAGGCCAACGCATGCGCAACGACGATCAGGGCGGAAAAAAGATAGCCGCTCGCGATGACCAGCAGACCCCATTGACGCAAGATCGCGAACTGACCGAACAGCAGAACTGCAGTCACACAGTCGCTGACAAACAGCGCTGCTGCAAGGGAAGGCACGAACGCGCCGATCTCCGGCAGCTTGACAGTGGCGAAAGGCCATGTGATGGCGAGGATGGCGAGCAGCGCAAGGACGAGGATCCGCGCCGTCCGGCGCTGACCGATGCTTGGCGGGATATTCGCTAGGCCCTGCGGTTCCAGGCGCAACCTTGGCGCTGGCTCTTCGCGATCGCTTTCCGCCATCGGATGGGTCCATTGCCGAAAGTCGAATGTACGAGAATGCGCCCTGGCTCACGGCCTGACAAGGGCTGCCCGTACGGATGAAGCCTTACTCGTGTGGCGAGCGATTCGCGGATGGCTGCAGGCGAAGGGCCGGATGTTCTTCGACGATGCCGGCAATGCGACGCGCATGGTCGGATTCATGCTCGACGTCACCGACCGCCGGCAGGCGGCCGACGAGCTCGCGCGCCTGGAGCGCCAGCTGCGGCAGGCGCAGCGCCTCGAGGCGATGGGCACGCTCGCCGGCGGCATCGCGGACGACTTCAACAACATCCTCGGCGGGATCCTGGGCTACCGCGAGATGACGCTTCGGGAGGCGGCCAGGGCAGCCGGCTCCGACGCGATCTCGACGGCATAGTCACTGCCGCCGAGCGCGGCCGCGCGCTGGTGGAGCGGATCCTTGCGTTCAGTCGCAGCGGTGCCGGCGAGCGGGTTGCGGTCCACGTCGAGACGGTCGTCGGCGAAGGGCTCAACCTGCTCGCCGCGAAGCGCCCGCCGGCGTGAACGTCGAGCGGCGACTGCGAGCAGGGCGCGCCGCGGTGCTCGGCGACCCGACCCAGGTGCACCATGTGCTCATGAATCTGGCGACGAACGCAGTCCAGGCGATGCCCACGGGCCCGACGATTCGGCACGGCTCGCGATCGTCATGCCGGCACCTTGACGTCGATGCCAGACCGCGATCATTGCCCCGCGGGCCTACTGCCCAGGGCGACGCGGCACGACGAGGTTTCCCACGGAGATTTGCACCGCGTCGCCGTTCTGATTCCTCGTCGTCGTTCTCACCTTGACCAGGCCCTGGTCCGGGCGCGACCTGGACGGCCTCACTTCGAGAATCTCACTGTCGAGACTGAGCTCGTCGCCGGGGCGCACGGGCAGCGGCCAGCGAAACTCGTCGAAGCCCGCGCCCACGATGCCGCCCGCGGGCTTGAGCTCGCTCTCGACGAGTAGTCGCATGGTCAAAGCGGCTGTGTGCCAGCCACTCGCCGCCAGTCCGCGGAATATCGAACTGCGTGCAGCCTCATCGTCCAAGTGGAATGGCTGCGGGTCGAACTCCGCCGCAAAGGCCTTGATGCGGTCCTTGTCGACCGTGAGTTGGCCAGAGCGGTAGATCTGTCCCACAGCGAAGTCTTCCAAGTATCTTTCGCTCACCTTGACGGCGGCGGCTTGCAAGGCCGTGGGCTGCTTTGGGACCACGTCTTCGGATCGGGTCATGGGGGGTCTCCACTTGGCTGGGGCACGCCCGCAGTTTGGCGGTCCTTCTTGGTGGCCGTGCGTCATTGGACGACCCTGTCCGTTTCACCGGCCACCCGGTCGATGTCGGCTGACATGCACCAGCGCGAGCTCGAGACATGCGAGGACGCACGGCGACAGAGAGCTCTGCCCATACGTTCGCTCCAATCCGGAATCGATGCGGACTTCCCCGGCGGCTGGGTGATCAGTCGCCCGCGGGCCGCAGTCGCGCGTAGCACTTTCAACACGCGTTGGCGCGCAGGTGTCGACTGACGCACTCAGCGAACAACCGTACTCGCGGGGCTCGGCTCGGACGTTGAACGGACACTGATCGCGCGCAAAGTCTGCACCGTGACTTGCAGGCCGCGCGACGGTGGGTTCAGGTAAAGCCGCCGCCAGGTGCGTGAGCACTTAACCCAACCTCGATGAAAGGAAATGCCGTGCGTAAGATCGTTATTGCAATGACTGCTGCTGTGCTCGGTGCAGCCGCTTCCACCGCTTTCGCGCAGCCCACCCTCGATACGTCGCCGAACCGCGTCTGGCGCAACGCGCCAGAGAGCACGGCTTTCGAGCAGCGCTCGGAAGGCGGGGCGGAAGAAGCGCGGCGGTTGATCCCGGCCTACGAGCAGGAGCAGCCGTTCACCTTTAATCCGTGAGCGACTGGTGAAGTGGCAGGACGCCGGCGGAGGGATCAACTCCGTCGGCGCACCGGTCACCTCTGATCCGCTTCGAGCTCGGCCGTGTTCTTCAGCTTCCCATTGCTCGCCGCCCGGTGCCGTAGCCGCTTGATTACGGCGTTCGCGCGCTATCTCGCGCAGCCGGTCAAGCGCTATAGCCCTTCGACTGCCGCCGATCTGCAATCTCTCGCCCCAGTGCTTCGGCCGGGCGACGTTCTGCTCACGGACGGTAAGACCCGCATCGCGGCGTTGGTCAGACGCATCACCGGATCGACCTGGTCGCACGTCTCGATGTACGTCGGCCCGCTCGACGACGGGCCGGACCCGCGCTGCATCGTCGAGGCGGACATCGCGGCGGGCGTCAGAGCGGTGCCTCTCTCCGAATTCGACGGGCTGCGTGTGCGCGCACTGCGTCCCGCGGGCCTTCGGGACACGGACCGACGCCGCGTTGCGGACTGGGTCGTCAGCCGGATCGGCGACGAGTACGACATCGCCCACGCCTGGACTCTCGCGCGGCGCTTGCTGGGACTCGCGTGGCCCGGCCGCATACCGACGCCGCCGCCCCACGCGACCAAGGGCGCCACGCGCTTCATCTGCTCGAGCCTGCTCGCGCAGGCGTTCGTGCTGGTCGGATGCCCGATCGTGCCCGTCCAAGGCGTGCGGGACGCCGGACTGCGTCACAGGTACGTCACGCCGCGCGATTTCGAGAGCGCGTCCGAGTTCGAGGTGGTCGGCGCAGCCGCTCGCGCCGTCACGAGGGCCTTGCATTGAGCATCGTGTCAGCCGAACCATAACGCCGCTGCGACGAACCATTGCCGCCGCAATGGCCTGCGAAACTCAGGCGCGCGAACATTCTTCGCTCGCTCTTATCGAGCTCGCCAACCCGAGCCCTTACGGTCTCGGCTCGAGCGTATGGACGAGCGACGAAGCCGAGCGCCGGCGCGCAAGCGACGAGCTCGAGGCGGGGGTGACGTTCATCAACGCGATGGTGGTCTCGGATCCGCGCCTGCCGTTCGGCGGCGTGAAGCGCTCCGGCCATGGCCGGGAGCTCGCGCGCCACGGCATCCGCTAGTTCGTCAACGCCAAGGCGGTGTCCATCACCGCTCGCGCCTCGGGACGCGGCAGCGACACCGAGTAGGGCATGAACGCCGCCGACCTTCTCGTGCGCGCCCTCAAGAACGAGGGGACACTAACAGAAACACGTTATAGGCGCGCTCACCGATCCTGATTAGCCTATCCCGTCACGGGAAACGCTGATCTTGATCAACTGCGGCACACACATCGAGTTGCAGATCGGGGGCGCGGGCCTTTGCAGCCCCGGCTTCATCGACATCGTTGTCGACGCGTTTGCCAGATTCGGCCCGAAGCCGCTGCTCGTCGTCTGCGACGGCGCGGCGGATGGCGACGGGTTAATCCAGGCGTACGACAACGGCCTGAAGCTCGCCGCGGTCGTGCGAGGGCGGGTCGCGATCATCCTTGGCGGCCGCGAGCCTACGGCGGCCGAGCGCTTGACCGAGCTGGCCGCGGCGAATCGCGGAACGATCGTGCGCTTGTTTCCGGACCTGCGGACGGCAAAGGCCTGGCTAGCCGTCGGTTGACGCAAGCGGTCGTGAGTACGACGCGGAAGCGCGCCTTGGACGACTCACCTGAACTGCCCGCATCTTGGCCATACCTGATTAGCGACGAACCTCAGCTCGTCATTCCGGGGCCGCGTAGCGGAACCCGGAATCCAGGAATCGAGCGCGAGAAGTCTCTGGATTCCGGGTTCTGCCCTTACGGGCAGCCCCGGAATGACGGCATTCGGCGGACTGCTCGCTCGCTGGCTGAGCTTCGTCGCTAATCAGGTGGCCATATCGCCTCCGCGCAGCGACCGGAACGTCACGCGCACTTACCCCAGACGCCCAGCACGTCAAGATGACGAGTCCGTGCGCGAGAGCGACAGCGCACACATGCACGTTGCAATTGCCACACACGCGGCCGTCGCTTGACACAGCCCTGAGGCCGGCGGCATGCACGCTTCGCCACGGAAACGGCCGCCCACCCTTGGTCTGATCCGCAGATGACAGAGCCCCTTGCAAGCTTCGACGCCATCATCGTCGGTACCGGCCAGGCCGGTCCGGCCCTCGCCGCGCGACTGTCCGGCGCAGGCTGGAAAGTCGCCGTGGTCGAGAAGCACAGCTTCGGAGGGACTTGCGTCAACAACGGGTGCACGCCGACGAAGGCGATGGTCGCGAGCGCTTACGCCGCGCATGTCGCGAGGCGCGCCGCCGACTATGGCGTGCTCTTGGACGCCATGCCGCGCATCGACATGAAGCGTGTCCAGGCGCGGAAGGACGAAATCGTCGGCAAGTCCAGCCACGGCGTCGAGAAATGGATGGAAGGCCTGAGAGGCGCCACGGTCTACCGCGGACACGCGCGCTTCGTCGGTCGCACGGACATCCAGGTGGGCGCGCAGATCCTGCGCGCGGACAAGATCTTCCTCGATGTCGGCGGCCGGCCGCTGATCCCCAACATGCCGGGGCTCGATACGGTGCCCTACCTGACGAACGTGTCGATGATGGATCTCGACTTCGTCCCGCCGCACCTCGTCGTCGTCGGCGGAAGCTACGTGGGACTGGAGTTCGCGCAGATGTTCCGCCGCTTCGGCAGCGGCGTCACCGTCGTGGAGATGGGGCCGCGCCTGGTGGCTCGGGAAGATGAGGACGTCTCCCTGGAGATCCAGGGCTTCCTGCGCGCCGAAGGCATTGAACTGCGGCTCGACGCGGAGTGCGTCAGTGTGCAGAAGGAGGCCGAGGGACTCTCCGTCGGTCTGAGCTGCAAGACGGGCGCCCCCCGCGAGCCCGGGACCCATTTGCTGCTCGCCGTCGGCCGGGTGCCCAATACCGACGATCTCGGCCTGGACGCCGCCGGGATCACGACCGACAAACGGGGCTACATCGAGGTCGACGAAGCGCTTCGCACCTCCAATCCGCAGGTCTGGGCGCTGGGCGACTGCAACGGCAAGGGCGCCTTCACCCACACCGCTTACAACGACTACGAGATCGTCGCCGACAACCTGCTCTCGAACGCCGGCCGCAAGCACACCGACCGGCTGCCCGTGTACGCGCTCTACACCGACCCGCCGCTCGGGCGGATCGGCCTTTCAGAGAAAGAGATAAAGGAGAAGGGCATAAAGGCGCTGGTCGGGAAGCGGCCCATGTCCCGGGTCGCGCGCGCGGTGGAGAAGGGAGAAACCCGCGGCTTCCTCAAGATCCACGTGGAGCAAGGGTCGCAACGCATTTTGGGTGCCGCGCTCCTCGGCACCGGGGCGGATGAAGCCGTCCATTCGCTCCTCGAAGCCGTGTACGCGGGCATGCCGTACACCGAATTCCAGCGCCACGTGCGCATCCACCCCACCGTGAGCGAGCTTCTGCCGACGGTCCTGGAAGACCTGGCACCCGTCGCATGAGGCGCCCCGGAAACCATGACCAGTACTCGGCTGCACAGCGAAACTGCGATCGAGACCCGAGAGCGCGGACCGTCGACATGAAGCTCGAGGTGTTCCACGGGACGGGCCGGCGCATTCGCTCGCTGCCTATCACGATCCACAAGCGTCCTTAGACCGACAAGTCAGAGCAGCCCTTTCTTGCTCCCGGCGGAATCCGCGAGCGGAGCACTTCTGCATCATGCCGGCGCTGACCAATGTGATGTTTCCGGCTAGCGCAAGCGAATTCTCAAGCTGCCTGTGGGGGGCCAGGCGCGGGAAGGCCAAGTTGAAGGACCCGCTAGTGGGCGTACCATCGCGCGGATGGCACATCCGCAAGACCACATCGTTTTCATCGTGGACGACGATCGTCGGATCCGCGAAGCGTTGTCCGAGCTTCTTTCGAGCTTCGATATGCACGCGGTCGCGTTCGGTTCCGCTGCCGAGTACATGGCGTATCCGAAGCCCGACGTCCCGGCTTGCCTGGTTCTGGATGTGGAGCTTCCGGACATCAACGGACTGGATCTCCAAAGCCAGATCGCGCAGGGCAATCACCCGCAGATCGTGTTCATCACCGGACATGGCGACATTCCCTCTTCCGTGCGCGCGATCAAGGCGGGCGCGGTCGACTTCCTGACCAAGCCGTTCAAGGAGGCGGACCTGATGCGGGCGATCAATGCAGCCCTCGCGCAGGATCGCGACGCCAGGCGGAAGAGAGCCGAGCTGGCCGAGTTGCATCAGCGCCTTTCGTCCCTGACGCCACGCGAGCGGGAGGTGCTGCCGCTGGTCGTGAGCGGCCTTCTCAACAAGCAGGCCGCGGCCGAGCTCGGCATCAGCGAGGTCACGCTCCAGATTCATCGCGGCAACATCATGAAGAAGATGGAGGCCGGATCGCTTGCCGAGCTGGTGAGAATGGCCGGGGCGCTCGAGATACCGATGACCCACTCCCGGCATCCGCAACGATGATCGAGCCGTCAGCGGCGGACGCCGGATTATTGGCGTGCAAGGTGAATTGAAATACGGCGCCCCGGGGAGTGTTCGGGGCAAACCACAGCCGGCCTTCGTGGGCCTCGATGATCGCACGGCAAATCGACAGGCCCATCCCCATGCCGTCGGATTTGGTCGTGAAGAGCGGGTTGAATATCCGATCGACGTCCTGCGAGCTGATTCCTGTCCCGGTGTCCGCAACCGATACCATTACGCGGTCGCCTTCGTACGCCTCGGACTTGACGCTCAGGATCCTCGGCTCATCCTTGGCCGCCATCGCGTCGATGGCGTTCATGATCAGGTTGAGAAGCACCTGCTGCAGCTGAACTCGATTTCCTCGTACCTCCGGCAGCTGCCTGTTCGGCTCGGCCTGGACGAGTATCCGGTGCTTCTGCAGATCGCCACGCTCCAGGGCAAGCGCTTCCTGGATGAGCTCGTTGAGGTCGAACGAGGTTCTTGTCCTGGACGTCGTTCTTGAAGTTCGCGCGAATGCTTCCGACCACCGCTCCCGCGCGATGGCCGTCCGCGACGATTCGCTTGAATGCCTCCTTGGCCTTGTCGAGATTGGGCGTCGAGCGATCAAGAAAGCGCAAGCCCGCATCGGCACGTCGTGACCATCGCAGTCAACGGCTGTCTGACCTCGTGAGCGATCGTCGCCGCGACGGCGTCCCCGGTCATCAGCCGCGCCTCACGCTCGCGACGCTGGGCAAGGACCGCGCCGAGCAGCCTCGCGTAGAGCGTCGTTATCTCGTACAGCAGGACAATCAGGACGATACTGCTGGATAAGAACCCGATGACCCGGACGGCATACCAGCCGACGCTGAAGCGCGTCGGATCCGGGTAGTAGCTCAGAGGTATCTCTATCGAAGTACAGGAACATCACGACCATCAACCAAAGATCGAGCACCGAGCGTCGCCGGATCCAGAGCACGACGAGGGCGGAAATACTTAGCAACGCGACGGGCGCCCCAACAGTAGGGCCACAGCGGGCTGAAGACGGAGTGGAATCGAGCATCACGCGCGGCAATAGCGCTTCGCCCGCTATGCAAAGAAATGCCGCCGCCGAGACGAGGGCCGCCGTCAAGGCGACACTCAGGGCGATCTCCGCACGCACCGTGCCCTGCCAGAATCGCTTGTTGGGATCCGCATCCTTCAAGAAGGCATAGCCGATGACGAACAGGGGAAAGCCGCAGTGCTGGAAGAAGTAGAGCCATGACGTACTCTGCATGCCGCCCATCAGGCCCGCTCGGCGCAAACACACCCGGAAACACCAGGATCCACGGGATCAGGATGAGCGCCGTGAAGAGATATCCACTCGCGATCACGAGGATGGCACGCGAGCGCAGGATGGAGAACTGGGCGTACAGGAGGATCGCGGTGATCGAATCGCACACGAACATCGCCGTCGCATAGGCCGGGACGAAAGCGTCGACCCGGCCAAGCTGGACGCCCTTGAGCGGACCAACGGTGATCAAGGCAAAGACGACCAATATGCCGAGGACGACGGCAAGAGCCAGCCGCTTTTGCGCCGGACTTGGCGACAAGGTCGAGAGGATGAAATGCTGTTCCTCTGGGACTGCGGCGTCGGTTTTCAGCATCGCAGCGGTTCTTTGCGGCACCGGCAAGGCGAGTCCCAAGCGATAGGGTGATTGCGCGCTCTGCCATCAGCAAGCGTGCGACGCAGCGCAGGCATCTTTGCCAGTAGGCTATTCACGCTTGTTAAGCCGCCGCCCGCTTTCCCCGTTCGATGGGGAAAGTCTAGAGCGCCAGGCGGGCGAGCGGCAGCGAAATTACCCGCCGCTCACCCACGAAACAGGATTGTTGCAAGAATAGTACGTCGCAAGACCGCGATGGCCGAAGGGCAGTCCGCAGGCCCGACTCGCAGCCGCGTCGCGCCGAAGCTGTGCCTCCTTCACCCGCGGGAACGCCGTAGAGCGTCGCTGACCGCCGCGAGCAACTCCGGGCCCTGGAATGGCTTCGTGAAGCAGCGCGGGTTGCTTCCCCCAAGGGGCGGCAATCGCTTCAGCGTGTCGGGGTAACCGGTGATCAGGATGGTCGGCAACCCGGGGCATGCCGCATTCACCAGCCGTAGCAGCTCAAAACCGTCCATGCTCGGCATGTCGATGTCCGAGATCAGGCAATCGATCTCCGGCAGACAACCGCTGTCCAGTAGTGCTGCGGCAGACGTAAACAGACGAACGCCATAGTCGGCGGATTCGAGGAGATATTCAAGCGACCGCAGAATGCGGTGATCATCATCGACTACGGCAACGACGAGGCCGGAAGGCTGGTGAGTCATGGAGTCCTAGTGTGCTGAGTCGTTAATGCGCTGAACCAGTAGTGTCCCAACGTTCGATACCCGATCGTCTCTAAACCATTGAGCATGAGGCAGAAACGGGATTCTCTGCGTGTCACCGACGCGAGCCTCGGCAAGTGAATCTCGGACTCACGACACTAGCTGTGAAGCGCCGAATTTGCTACCACTCGCATTCTGACGGAGCGATACGCGGGCGTAACTAATAGAAACACGTGATAGCGCTCAACCCTCAATCGGGAGGAGCATGCCCCAGAGCTGGCGGGGCTTGGTACTGCAGGTAAGGCGGCGTTCCAGCGCTGACCAGGAGGGACGTCACGCATGTCCGACGCCAAACCAACAGTGCTCGTCGTCGATGACGCGATCTCGGTGACGGCCGGCGACGTGCCGGTGCGCTCAATCCGGGACGCCATCAGCCGTAGCTCCGCGGCACCGGTGTGCGCGACGGGCAGAGGGCGCGGGGAACCGTGGTGTCGTAGAACCACCGAGGAAACTCGCCGGTCCACGGTTCCGACCGCGAGCCGTCCACGGCGAAGTCGTGTGCGAACTCGACACGGTCGCAGACGAATGGCGGTACCTCGTGGGCCCCGACGAATCGGTCGCTCTGGCTTGCCATGGAACAGACCGAAGAGACCACGAGGAGCGTGACACCGAGCACGCGCGCGATCGAACGAGCCTGCGCTTGTCGGGAGCTTCTGACTCGAACTGTCGGCATGGCGATACTCCTGAGGCTCAGCGAGGATTCGCCGGCAGCCTGCAGTTGGCCCAGGGGTTGCTGTACAGCCCGCCCGATGCCTGGGGGTTGTCCGCGTACCAGATGCTGACCGGCTCGCTCGGGCACTCGGGCCGCTTGGCAGTGAGCTGCCGTGAAACGCTCGCCCCGTCCAGGGTCAACCCCGGGGATGGTGTCCTTCCGTCCTCGGCGAGTGCGGGGGTGCAGCTGACGGTGAGGGCGGCGAGCGCTGCCAGCGCTCGCATGCCCCGGAACCCGGTGATCCTATTCATCTTGCGCTCCTTTCGGTTGGTTACAGCGTTAAGGCCGGATGGGGTGCGGCCCAATCCCGCTGTAGTAGCTCGCGCAGCCGGCTGCGATCTACGCGACGGCGATCGCGCCCAGTGCTCCTGTCGACATCGGCATCGCCTTCGGCTGGATGCCCCGCCACCGACGTTGCGATGTCGCGTGGCGGGATCGCTCGCTTGCACTAGCTTAGGGATTGAGCTGCTCGTAGCTCACGATGTCCGGGTTGTTCTTGTAGAGGACGGTCACCGCCTCGTCGGCGGCAAGCGCGCCCGTCGACCCGATCACGAGCGCCAGCAGGGTGGTGATGATGGTGCGTTTCATTTGAAGCTCCTTTCCGTAGGTTGGATTGATCGAATGTCCATGCACCCGATGCGCACAGTCTGCTGGCGCGGGATTACCGGATCTTGTCCGCTTTACGGTCGCGCGTTGCAGGCGACACACCATTCCTGCGCGCGCGACGACGCGCGGACCACCGGCCAGGATGTCTTCGTTTGGGCCGCCCCGCCGCCGCGAGGACGGGCTCGTGCGCGAGCGTTCATTGCAGAGTCGGAAGGGCCTGCATGCCGCGCGGCACGAGGCGCGCGGCTAACGTTCTCCCGCTCCCAGGCGGATCGCACCAGACCGAGCCCGGTCAAACCGGGTCATCGGTACGCTGGGATCGGCTCTTGTAGGTCCCCTTGCTAGGGGAGGTCAGCGCAATGCGACCCGCATGGGAGGCCGGATGGGAGCGCGTCGAAAGGCTCCGTTCCGACGGGGAGTGTCTGCTGTTCCGGGCGCTCGCGGAGGACGGCTCGGAAACGGTCCTCGTGGTCGCGTTGGCCTCGGATCAGCCCGAGCCGCGGACCATCGAGCGGCTCAAGCACGAGTACGCCCTTCGCCACGAGCTCGATCCCGCGTGGGCAGTCCGGCCCCGAGCCCTTTCGGGTGATCACGGCCGCACCGCCCTTGTCCTCGACGACCCGGGCGCCGAATTGCTGAGCCGCCTTCTCGGGCGGCCGTGGGACGACGCGCATGTTCCTTCGCGTCGCCATCGGCATCTCGGAAGCTCTCGGCCGGGTCCACGCGCGCAGCCTCATCCACAAGGACGTCAAGCCGGATCACGTGTTCGTCGACCCGGCGACCGGCGCCGCCTGGTTCACCGGCTTCGGCATCGCGTCGCGGCTCGCGCGCGAGCGCCAGGTGCCGGAGCTCCCGGAGACGATCGCCGGGACGCTCGCGTACATGGCGCCCGAGCAGACCGGGCGCATGAACCGCTCGGTCGACGCACGCAGCGATCTGTACGCACTGGGCGTCACGCTCTACCAGATGCTCACCGGCGAGTTGCCGTTCACCGCGACCGACCCGATGGAATTGGTCCACTGCCACATCGCGCGCCAGCCGGTGCCGCCCGCGGAACGCGCTCCGGGCGTGTCGCCGGCGGCCTCCGCCGTCGTCATGAAGCTGCTCGCCAAGACGGCCGAGGATCGATACCAGACTGCGGCAGGGGTGTGCGCCGACCTGCGGCGCTGCCTCGAGGCGCACGAGGCGGGCGGTCCCATCGAGGTTTTTCCGCTGGGCGGGCACGACATTCCCGACGTACTGCGCATTCCGGAGAAGTTGTACGGCCGGGAAGTGGAGGTGGGGGCGCTAGTCGGCGCGTTCGAGCGTGTGGTAGCGCACGGCACGCCGGAACTGATCCTCGTCTCGGGCTATTCCGGCGTCGGCAAGTCCTCGGTCGTCAACGAGCTGCACAAGGCGCTCAGCCTGTCGCACGGAATCTTCGCTGCCGGAAAGTGCGATCAGTACAAGCGCGACATTCCATACGCCACGCTTGCCCGGGCACTGCAGTCCCTGGTGACGATGATCCTTGGCAGCAGCGAGGCCGAGCTCGCGCGGTGGCGCGATTCGATCAGGCAGGCGGTGGAGCCGAACGGCCGGCTCGTCGCCAGTCTCATTCCCGAGCTCGAGCTCGTCATCGGCAAGCAGGCTCCGGTTCCGGACCTGCCGCCGCAAGACTCGCGCAATCGTTTTCAGATGGTGTTTCGCGGCTTTCTCCAGGTGTTCGCGCGGCCCGAGCATCCGCTGGTCCTGTTCCTCGACGACCTGCAATGGATCGACGCCGCCACGCTTGCCCTGATCGAGGACCTGATCGGCCGGTCGGAAACACGCCACCTGCTGCTGATCGGCGCCTACCGTGACAACGAAGTAGGGCCAACGCATCCGCTTGTTCCGGCGCTCGACGCGCTACGGCGGGCCGGCACGCGTGTGCACGAGATGGTGCTTTCTCCGCTCTCGATGGGCGATCTGGGCCGGCTCATCGCAGGCACCTTGCATTGCGACGAGGAACGCGTGCGTCCGCTCGCGCGCCTGGTGTGGGAGAAGACCGGCGGCAATCCGTTTTTCGCGAGCCAGTTCCTGACCGAACTGGCCGATCAGGCGCTCGTGTCATTCGATCCCGCTCTGGGGGCCTGGACCTGGGACGTGGCGCGCATCGGCGCAAAGAGCTACACCGACAACATCGTCGAATTGATGGTGGCGAAGCTGAAGCGACTGCCGGACAACGCACAGGAGAGTCTGCAAGAGCTCGCCTGCCTCGGAAATATCGCGGACTTTCCGACGCTCGCCATCGTGCGTGACGGCCCGGAGGAAGCGATCCACTCGGCGTTCGAGGACGCGGCGCAAGCGGGACTCGTCTTCCCGCTCGAAGGCGCCTATGCGTTCGCGCATGACCGTGTGCAGGAGGCGGCCTACGCGCTGATCCCACGGGCGCTGCGACCGCAGATGCATCTGCGGATCGGGCGCCGGCTCGGCGCAGGGAGGCCCGCGGAACTCTCCGAGCAGGTCTTCGCCGTCGTCAATCAGCTGAATCACGCCGTCGAACTGATCGCGGACCCCGATGAAAGGATGCAGCTGCTGCGCTTGAACGTGCAGGCTGGGCTGAAGGCGAAAGCCGCGATCGCCTACCGCTCTGCGCGCGACTATCTGGCACAGGCGCAGTCGCTCGTTGCACCTGATGCGTGGACGAGCTGCTACGACGAGACCCTGGAGCTTCATCTCGCTCTTGCCGAGTGCGAGTACCTCGTCGGCAATTTCGCCTCGGCAGATCAATTGTTCGACCTGATGCTGTGCAACGCCAGCTCCGATCTCGACCGCGCTCGCATCTACAGCTTGCGCATGAAGGTCTGTCAGGTCGGCAGCAAGTACGAAGAGAGCTTTGCCCTTGCGGTCGAAGCGCTGCGACTGTTCGGCGTGACCTTCCCGGAATCGAACGATGAAATTCGAGCCGCCGCCGATGCGGAGTTCCGCGCCATACCGGTCAATCTCGGGCAGCGGCGGATCTCGGATCTGCTCGATGCGCCGGCAGCAAGCTCTGGCGAGGTACGGGCGATCATCAATCTGCTCGTCGATGCAATGCCCGGCGCATACATCGGGCGGCCGCAGTTGTTTCCGCTGGTGGCGATGAAGGCGGTGAATTTCTCGCTTCGCTACGGCAACACCGACTTGTCCAGCTACGCCTACGCAGTGCATGCGTTGGTGCTCGTCTCGGTCTACGCCGAGATGGCGCAGGCGTTCGAGTATTCGGAGATGGCGTTGCGGCTCAACGAGAAGTTCGGCAACGTACGCCTGCGCGGCACGCTGCTCCATCTGCACGGCGACCACATCAATTTCTGGCGACGACATTTCGCCACCGGCGTCCCGATCCTCGAGCAGGCCTTCCGCGCCTGCCTCGAGGTCGGCGACCTGGTCTACGCGGGGTACCTGGCCTTCGAAACCGTGTGGCAGGCGATTGAAAGAGGGGACACGCTGGAAGAGGCCCGCGCGGCGGCGGCAAAGAATGCGGCGTTTGCCCGGCAAAGCCACATCGACGCGGTCTATGAAACGATCCAGCTCGAGCAGCAGTTCGTGGCCAGCCTGCAAGGAAGTACGAGCGATCCGCTGAAGTTCGACGAAGGCGGCTTCGATGAAGCGGCGTCGCTGGGCGCGATCGCAAGCGCGGCGTTCGGTTGCGGCATCGTGTTTCATCACATCATGAAGCAGATGCTCGCCTTCCTCCACGGGCGGCATGCCGAGGCATTGGAAGCCGCGCGCCGGGCGGAGTCCACGCTCGGTGCCGCCATGGCGATGCCGATCGAGGCGACCCATCACTTCTATCACGCGCTGACGCTGACCGCCCTTTATCCCGGCGCGCCGCCGGCGGAGCAGGCCGAATTCGCCCGGCTTCTCGAAGGCAAGCTGCAGAAGCTGAGGCTCTGGTCCGACAACTGTCCCGAGAACTATCGCAATCGTTACGCACTCGTCCTGGCCGAAGTCGCCCGGATCGAAGGCAGGTCCGCGGAGGCCATGGATCTCTACGAGGAGGCGAGTCGATCGGCGCGGCAAAACGGCTTCGTGCAAAACGAGGCGATCGCGAACGAGCTTGCCGCGCAGTTCTACGCTGCGCGCGGGTTCGAGACGATCGCGCACGCCTATCTCCGCAACGCCCGCTACTGCTATCTCCGCTGGGGCGCGGACGGCAAGGTCAGGCAGCTCGACCAGCTCCACCCGCAGCTGCGGGCGGAGCCGGCGCCGCCGGTTCTCACGGCCACGGCGGCTGCGCGGGCCGAGGGCCTGGACCTCGCGAGCGTGGTGAAGATGTCGCAGGCGGTATCGGGCGAGATCGTGCTCGAGAAGCTGATCGACAAGCTCATGTCGATCGCGCTGGAGCATGCCGGGGCGCAGCGCGGCCTGCTCATCCTGCCGGACGGTGAGGCGCAGCGCGTCCAGGCGGAGGCGGCGATCGGCGAGGAGAAGGTCGAGCTCGGGATGCGCGACGCCGCGGTGACGCCGGCGGACATGCCCGAATCGATCCTGCGCTACGTCATCCGTACCCACGAGAGCGTGCTGCTCGATGACGCCTCCCAGCCGAACCCGTACTCGTCGGACCCGTACATCGCCCGGGGCCGCTCGCGCTCGATTCTCTGCCTGCCGCTGCTCGAGCAGGCGAGTCTGATCGGGGTGCTGTATCTCGAGAACCCGCTGGCGGCGCGCGTCTTCACACCGGCCCGGATCGCGGTCCTGAACCTCCTCGCCTCGCAGGCGGCGATCTCGCTCGAGAACGCACGTCTGTACGCCGACCTGCAGAAGGAGAACGCCGAGCGCAGGCAATCGGAGGAAGCGCTGCGGCGTTCGGAGGAGCGCTACGCGCTCGCGGTCCGGGCGGCGGGCGACGGTCACACGGAGTGGATCGTCGCGACCGACGAGCTGTTCGCCTCGCCGCGGCTGCTCGAGATGCTCGGCCTGCCGCCGGACACGCGATTCGCGGGGCGGGCGGACTTCCTCGCCCGCTTCAACTTCCATTCCGAGGATCGGGAGCGCGCGCTGCGCACGCTCGACGAGTACTACGCCGGCGACTCGACCCGCCTCGACTACGAGGTGCGCATACTGCGCGGAAACGAGACGCGATGGCTGCACATCACGGTGCTGTGCTCGCGCGACGCCGCGGGCGCGGTGCAGCGCTCGAACTCGGCGATCACCGACATCACCGAGCGCAAGCTCGCGGAGGAAGCGCTGCGCCAGTCGGAAGAGCGCTTCGCCCTGGCGGTGGCCGGCGCCAACGAGGGCATCTTCGACTGGGATCTGCCGAGCGACCGCGTCTACGTCTCGCAGCGCGCGCAGGAGCTGTTCGGCATGCCGGCGGGCGAACTGTGGCGGCCCCGACGGCAGTGGCGGGAGATCCTGAACTTCCATCCCGAGGACGCGAGGCTCCAGCACGACAGCATCAAGGCGCTGATCGCTGGCGAGACCCCGACCTACGACATGGAGTTCAGGATCATCCTCGCCGACGGCAGCCACCGCTGGTTCCGGCAACGCGGGATCGCGTTGCGCGACGCGGCCGGAAGGGCATACCGGTTGGTGGGCTCGATCGGCGACATCACCGACCGCAAGCGGGCGCAGGAGGAGCTGCTGCGGGTGGAGCGCCGACTGCGTCAGGCGCAGCGCCTCGAGGCGATGGGGACGCTCGCCGGCGGGATTGCACACGACTTCAACAACATCCTCGGGGCGGTGCTCGGCTTCGGCGAGCGCGCCCTGCGGGCCGCGCCGGCCGACGGCCCGCTCGCCGGTTACGTGGATCGCATCCTCTCGGCGGGCGAGCGCGGCCGCGCGCTGGTCGACCGGATCCTCGCCTTCAGCAGCAACACCGCGGGCGAGTGCGTGGCGGTGCACGCGGAGAAGGTCGTGGCTGAGGCGCTCGACCTCCTTGCCGGCAGGCTGCCGGCCGGGATACGAGTGAAGGCGGACCTGCGCGCGGGCCGTGCCGCGATCCTCGGCGATCCGACCCAGGTTCACCGCGTGCTGATGAACCTCGCGACCAACGCGATCCAGGCGATGCCTTCGGGCGGGGTGCTGCGCGTGGCGCTCGATGTGCTGCGCGTCGCCGGAGCCCGTCTCGCCGCGGTCGGCGGCCTGGAGCCCGGGGAGTATGTGGTGCTCACCGTCGCCGACGAGGGGACCGGGATGCCGGCCGAGGTGCTCGAGCACATCTTCGATCCGTTCTTCACGACGAAGGAAGCGGGCATCGGCACGGGGCTCGGCCTCTCGCTCGTCCATGGCATCGTCGCCAACATGGAAGGTGCGATCGACGTGACGACCAGGCAGCAGGAGGGCAGCGTCTTCACCGTGTACCTCCCGCGCTCCGGCCAGGCGGAAGTCGCCGCCGGCGGAGAGGCGCCGGCGCTCCCGCGCGGGGCGCGGCAGCGGGTGCTGCTCGTGGACGATGAGAAGGCGCTGGTCGGTCTGGCCGCGGAGATCCTGGAGGATCTTGGCTATCAGCCGCTTGGCTTCACTTCGAGCTCCGCCGCTCTCGAGGCGTTTCGCGCCGACCCGAAGCGCTTCGACGCCGTGATCACCGACGAGCGAATGCCGGGGATGACGGGCTCGGCGCTGATCAAAGCGCTGCGCGCCATCCGCCGCGACCTTCCGATCCTGCTGATGAGCGGCTTCGTGGGCGGCGGGGTGGCGAGCCGCGCGCGCGAGGCGGGTGCCGACGATGTGCTGAAGAAACCGCTCTCAGAGCGGGATCTCGCGACCAGCCTCGCGCGCGTTCTCCCGACCTAGCCGGTCACCACACGGTCTCGACAGCGGCGCTGAAGACGTAGCCGGCGCCGCGCTCGGTGCGGATGAGCCGCGGCCGCGTGGCGCCGGGCTCGAGTTTCCTGCGCAGCCGGGCCACCTGCACGTCGATGGACCGGTCGTAGACCTCGTCGTTGTGCAGGCGCGAGAGGTCGAGCAGCTGCTCGCGCGAGAGCACCCGCTGCGGCGCGGCCAGGAACGCCACCAGCAGGTTGAACTCGCTATTGGTGAGGGCGACGGTCTCGCCCTGCGGAGTTGTCAGCCTGCGCAGCCGCACGCTGAGCTCCCACCCAGCGAAGCGGTAGGCACGGATGCGCGTCAGGCCGTCGGCCACCGTCTCGTGGGCACGGGAGCGGCGCAGCAGCGCCCGTATGCGGGCGAGCAGCTCGCGTGGCGAAAAGGGCTTCGTGAGGTAGTCGTCCGCGCCGAGTTCGAGGCCCATCACCCGGTCGGCCTCGTCCTTGCGACCGGTGAGCATGATGATCGGCATGTCCGATTCCTTGCGGAGCTTGCTGGCGATCTGCATGCCGTCCTCGCCGGGCAGGCGCAGATCGAGGACCAGAAGGTCGATTGTCTCGCGCGCGATGGTATCGGCGATCTCGCGCCCGCTCGCGGCGGCGGTCACGCGCATATCGTTGTCGGCCAGGTAGTCAACGATCATCTGGCGCACGGACGGATCGTCGTCCACCGCGAGGACGTGCGCGTTCATCGTCGATTGACTCGTTTCCATCGGTGACGTCCCTCCATTGAGGATGACGCTGCGCACCGTAGGCCTGACACACCTCCTGAGCATGTAGCCGAGGCCGCTGCACGTGTCAGTTGACACACTTCGACTCTCGGTCGTCGCATTCCCGTGATCCTCACAAGTCCGACTTGTCAGGGGGTAATCCCGGTGCCTCGTCTCTCGGTTGAAGCGGACGTCAACCGGCGAGGATGTTCTCGATGCGGATCGGCAGTTCGCGCACCCTGACTCCGGTCGCGTGGAAGACCGCGTTGGCGATGGCGGGCGCGACGCCGACGAGCGCGATCTCGCCGAGCCCCTTGACGCCGAGCGGGTTCACATGCGGGTCGTCTTCCGCGACGAAGTGAGCCTCGAGGCGTGGCGTGTCGAGGGTGACCGGAACGAGGTAGTCGGCCATGTGCGCGTTGACTGCGCGGCCGTCGCGCGCATCGAGCACCGTGCGTTCCATCAGCGCCATGCCGATGCCGCCGATCATGCCGCCGGTGCATTGGCTAGCCGCAAGACGGGGATTGACGATGCGCCCGGCGCCGTACGCGCCGACCGCGCGGCGGACGCGCACGGTGCCGAGATCGGGATCGACGGCCACTTCGACGAACACCGCCCCGAAGGAATGCATGGAAAACCGGCGGGCGACCTCGGGGTCGCGCGCGACGACGCGCTCGCCTCGACCGGTCTCGCGCGCTCGCGCCTCCGCTCTCCTCCAGCACGGCGATGCAGGCGGCGCGGATCGCCGAGCCGACGGAAGCCATGGTCTGCGAGCCGCCTTCTGGGTGGCGTCGGCGGGAAATCGATCGGCCGAGGCTGAAGCGCACCCGGCTCACCGGCAGCCCGAGGAGATCCGCTGCGACCTGCGTCATCGACGTGGAGGTGCCCGGACCCATGTCGCTCGCTGCCGCCTCGACTTCGGCCGTACGGTCGGCGCGCAGGCGGACCCGCGGGCGCTCGCGGGCTGAATAGCACCGGATAGGTCGCCGACGCGACGCCCCAGCCGACCAGCAGCGCTCCGTCGCGGCATGGACCGCGGCCGGAAATCACGCCGGGAGCGATGGATCGCCGGAGCACCGTCGGCGGCGGCTTGCAGGGCCGTGGACTGCGTTGGGACCACTTCTTCGGACCGGGTCATGGGAGGTCTCCGCTTGGCTGGTACACGGGGGGAGTCTCGCGCTCCTCTTAGGCGGGCGCGCGTCGCTTGACGACTCGGTTCGTTTCACCCGCCACGCTGTCGATCTCGGATGACATGCATCAGCGCGAACTCGAGACATGCGATAACGCACGGCGACACAGATGTCGAGTGACGCACGGAGCGGACAACGGTTGCTCACGGGGCTCGACTCGGACATCGAACGGACGCTTGCCGCTCGCAAACTGCGCAGCGTGACTTGCAAGCCGAGGGGCGGTGAGTAAAGCCGCCGCCAAGTACGCGAGCACCTTATCCCAACATCGATGAAAGGAACGTGCCATGCGAAAGACCCTTATTGCAGTGACCGCCGCCGTGCTCGGTGCAAGCGCCTTCACCGCGTTCGCCCAGCCCACCCTCGACGTCTCGCCGAACAGCGTCTGGCGGAACGCGCCCGAGACCACGTCATTCGAGCAGCGCTCGGAAAGCGACGGAATGCGGCGGCTCATCCCGGCCTACGAACAGGAGCAGCCGTTCACCTTCAACCCGTAAGCTGCCGGGCGGGGCGAAGTCGACCGGGGTGCCGGCGGAGGGACGCCCTCCGCCGGCATCGTACCGCGCGCGAGGATCCGGAAGGACAGCGCGGTGGAATGCGCATGCCGGCGGGGGACGCAGCTCGTTGATTCTTCGCGGTAGCGCATCTGCAAAAGTAGGCAGGCGCGCGTGGCGCCTGCCAAGCAGTTCCGGATTGCCTCTACTCGTCGAGACCGAGCTTGACGAGCCCGATCGCATGCATCGGCCCGATCCTGGATCCGCCTCGGGCGATGGGCGATTGTGTCAATTGTCATCTTTGCCAGCGCCGCCGTCACATTGCGGGGGTGGCCGGGGCCTGAAATGGAGCGGTATCCCTGGGAGGGACAGACGCTCCCCGGTCGGGTTAATGATCTTGAAACGATGCTGTTCAGGCAGACGAACATATGAATCTCGCTGATCAGCGTGTCGACGCGGTCGGGTGCGAACCTGCTGATGCCCGGCAGGGGGGCGAGGCCGCGACGCACAGGAGTGCGGGATTTTCTACCGCGACGCGGCGGCTCCGACCCTACCCGCTCGCCGTCGCTTTCATTGCGATCGCAGTCGGCCTGGGCGTTCTCGCCCAGCTCCTCGGTTGGGACAAGCTGGCCTTCCCGCTCTTACTGATGGCCATCGCCGCCGCGGTCTGGTACGGGGGGCCGGGTCCTGGCGCCCTGGCGATCGTGCTGTCGAGCCTGTGCTTCAACTACTTCTTCACGGTGCCCCTGTACACCTGGGAGATCCACTATTCGGAGTCCCCGTACTTCGTCGCGTTCGTCGTCTTCGCGCTGCTGATCGGCTGGTTCGCCTCCCGGCGCCGGCGCGTCGAGCAGGAGCTTCGCGAGGCTCGCGACGAGCTCGAGGTGGAAGTCGTGGTGCGGACCCAGCAGGCCAGCCTGCTCGATCTCACGCACGACACGATCTTCGTCCGCGACATGGACGACGTCATCACCTACTGGAACCACGGCGCGCAGGAGCTGTACGGGTGGACGCCCGAGCAGGCGATCGGCAAGCCCTCGCACGAGCTCCTGCAGACGGTCTTCCCGACGCCGCTCGAGCAGATCCGCGCGGAGCTGCTGCGCACCGGGCGCTGGGACGGCGAGCTCAGCGAAGACGAAAGCCGATGGAACGCAGGTGGTCGTCTCGAGCCGATGGTCCCTGCGGCGCGACGAGCAGGACCGGCCGGTCGCGATCCTGGAGACCAACAACGACATCACCGAGCGCAAGCGCGGGCGAGGAGCGGATCCGGCAGCTCAACGCCGACCTCGAACGGCGGACCATCGAGCTCGAGGCGAGCAACAAGGAACTGGAGGCGTTCGCCTATTCGATGTCGCACGACCTGCGCGCGCCGCTTCGCCACATGGCGGGCTATCACCGAGCTGCTGCAGAAGCACGCCGGCGCCGGTCCTCGACGAGAAGAGCCGGCGCTACGTGACGATGATCCTCGAGTCGGCGAAGCGGATGGGCGACCTGATCGACGACCTGCTCGCGTTCTCGCGGATCGGGCGGGCCGAGACGCAGAACACGCTGGTCGAGCCTGGAGCAGCTCGTGCAGGAGGTCGTGGCGAAGTGCGGCACGAGACCGACGGGCGCAACATCGCCTGGAAGATCGGCGCGCTGCCCAGCGTGCTATGGCGACCGCGCGATGCTGCGGCTGGCGCTGCGTCAACCTGATCGCCAACGCCGTCAAGTTCACGCGCACGCGGCCGCAGGCCGAGATCGAGATCGGCTGCGTCGACGGCAAGCCCGACGAGGTCGTCGTGTTCGTGCAAGGACAACGGCGTCGGCTTCGACATGAAGTACGCGAACAAGCTGTTCGGCGTGTTCCAGCGCCTGCATCGCGCCGGAGGAGTTCGAGGGCACCGGCATCGGCCTGGCCACGGTGCAGCGCATCGTGCACGCGCCACGGCGGCAGGGTCTGGGCCGAAGGCGCGGTGGACCAGCGGCGCCACGTTCTATTTCTCGCTTCCCAAGACCGCGCAGGAGGCAGCGACATGAGCGGATACGCTGGGACGCGATCCTGCTGGTCGAGGACGATCCGAAGGACGTCGAGCTGACGCTGACGGCGCTCGAGGACTACAACCTCGCCAACGAGGTCGTCGTCGCGCGCGACGGCGCAGGAGGCGCTCGACTACCTCTACTGCCGGGGCAGCTTCGCGACGCGCGCCGACGGAGAACCCGGCCGTCCTGCTGCTCGACCTGAAGCTGCCCAAGGTCGACGGCCTCGAGGTGCTGCAGCAGATCAAGTCCGACGACAAGCTGAAGCTGATTCCCGTCGTGGTGCTGACCTCCTCGCGCGAGGAGCAGGACATGGTGCGCGAGCTACCAGCTCGGCGTGAACGCCTACGTCGTCAAGCCGGTCGATTTCCACGAGTTCGTCAACGCGATCAAGGAGCTCGGGCGTCTTCTGGGCGGTCATCAACGAGCCGCCGCCGGGCAGCGTCGGAAGGAAGACGCTGAGGCCGCGCCATGAACGTCTCCGCTGCGCATCCTGCATCTCGAGGACGACCCGCAGCGACGCCGAGCTCATTCAGGGCGTGCTCGAGGCGGGCGGCATCGCCTGCGAGGTCACGCGCGTCGAGACGCGCGACGAGTTTCGTCGCCGCGCTCGAAGCGGGCGGGCTTCGACCTGATCCTCGCCGACTTACTCGCTCCCGTCGTTCGACGGCCTGTCGGCGCTGGAGCATCGCGCTGGAGCGGCGCCCCGACGTGCCGTTCATCTTCGTCTCCGGCACGCTGGGCGAGGAAGTGGCGATCGAGGCGCTCAAGATCGGCGCCACCGACTACGTGCTCAAGGACGCGGCTGTCGAGGCTCGTGAGCTTCGGTGCAGCCGGGCGCTGCGCGAAGCCGAGGAGCGCGCCGAGCGCAAGCAGGCCGAGCAGCAGTTGCGGCGCAGCGAGGCCTTCCTGGCCGAGGGGCAGCGGATCAGCCACACCGGCAGCTGGGGCTGGGTGCTGTCGAGCGGCGAAGGTGTACTGGTCGGAAGAGCAGTACCGCATGCTGGGATTCGAGCCGGGCCAGGCGGAGCCGTCCGTCGAGCTGTTCCTGACCGCGGTCCATCCGCGAGGATCGCTCGCAGGTCCTGCGACGCTCGAGGAATCGACCGGGCGAGGCGGGCCTACTCGATCGACTATCGAGTCGTGCTGCCGGATGGGTCCATCCGGCACCTGCGCAGCGTGGGGCGCCCCGTGGCCGACGCGAGCGGGCGACGTCGACGAATACATCGGCACGACCACCGACATCACCGAGCGCGTGCAGGCCGAGGCCGCGCTGCTGCGCGCGCCAGGAGATGCTCGACCTGGCGCAGCAGGCCGCGCGCGCCGCGCTTTCGAATGGCGCATGGGCGCGGGCTCAGGCCAGGGCCGCTGGTCGCCCGATCTCGAGGCCATGTACGGCCTGCCGCCAGGCAGCCACGACGGCACCTTCGAGGCCTGGCAGGCGCTCGTGCATCCCGAGGACCGGCGCGGCGGTGGACGAGGCCATGGCGCGGCCGGCGCCTCCGGCGAGCTTGCCGTCGAGTATCGCGTCGTGCACCCGGACGGCGCGCTGCACTGGCTGCAGGCGCAAGGGCCGCATGTTCTTCGACGAGGAAGGCCGGCCCGTGCGCGTGCGTCGGCTTCATGCTCGACGTCACGGAGCGCCACCAGGCCGAGAAGGAACTGCGGCGGCTCGAAGCCCGGCTGCGCCAGGCCCAGCGCCTGGAGGCGATGGGCACGCTGGCCGGCGGCATTGCGCACGACTTCAACAACATCCTCGGCGCGATCCTGGGATACGGGGAGAGGGCGCTGCGCGATGCTGCCCGCGGGCAGCCGGCTCGCGCGCGATCTCGAGAGCATCGTCGCGGCCGGCGAGCGCGGCCGTGCGCTGGTGGATCGCGTCCTCGATGTTCAGCCGCGGCGGCGTGGGCGAGCGCATCGCGGTGCACGTGGAAGGCGTGGTCCGCGAAGCGCTCGACCTGGTCGCGCGCGAAGTCGCCGCCGGGCATCGCCATCGAGCCCGCGCTGCGAGGCGGGCCGTGCCGCGATGCAAGGCGACCCGACCGCAGGTGCACCAGGTGCTGATGAACCTCGCCACCAACGCGATCCAGGCCATGCCCTCGGGCGGGACGCCTGCGCGTGTCGCTGAAGGCGGCTGCGAGCGTCGACTGCGCCACGTGTCGTGACGATCGGCACCATCGCGGCCGGTGACTACATCGTCCTGGAGGTGGCCGACACCGGCACCGGCATCGCGCCGGAGATCGCTGGACCGCATCTTCGACCCCTTCTTCACCACCAAGGACGTGGGCGTCGGGACCGGCCTGGGGCTTTCGCTCGTGCACGGCATCGTGATGGACATGGGCGGTGCGATCGACGTGGCGAGCACGGTCGGCTCGGGCAGCACCTTCACCGTGTACCTGCCGCGCACGGGCGACGCGCCCGAAGACCTGGAGCAGACGCCGAGCAGGCCGTGCCGCAGGGCGCCGGCCAGCGGGTCCTGTTCGTCGACGACGAGGAGCCGCTGGTGAGGCTCGCGACGGAGACGCTCGAGGAGTTGGGCTATGCGCCGGTCGGCTTCACGTCGAGCCTCGCGGCGCTCGAGGCCTTCCGCGCCGATCCCAAGGGCTTCGACGCGGTGGTCACCGACGAGCGCATGCCGGGCATGACCGGTTCGGCCCTGATTCGCGCGGTGCGCGGAATCCGACGCTCGGTGCCGATCGTGCTGGTGAGCGGCTACGTCGGCGACGGGATGGTGAGCGACCCGCGCGGACAACGCGGGTGCCGACGAGGTCCTCAAGAAGCCACTGTCGGCACGTGAGCTGCGACGAGCCTGGCGCGTGTGCTGCAGGCCTAATCTCGATCGCGTTTCGGCGCTCGGGGCGCCGGATCTCACTGGCGCAGCACGCGCGCGAGGCTCGTGGCGAGGTCGCGCGCCGAGAGCGGCTTCTTCAGCACCTCGTCGGCACCCGCGTCGCGCGCGCGGCGCGACGACGCGCCGCCCAGGTAGCCGCTCATCAGCACGACGGGCATGGCGCTGCGGATGCCGCGCACTTCGCGGATCAGCGCCGAGCCCGACATGCCCGGCATGCGCTCGTCGGTGATCAGCGCGTCGAAGCGCTGCGGGTCGGCGCGGAACGCCGCGAGCGCGGCGCTGCTCGAGGTGAAGCCGATCGGCGCGTAGCCGAGCTCCTCGAGCGTGCGCGTGGCGAGCCGCACCAGCGGCTCCTCGTCGTCGACGACCAGCACGCGCTGCCCGTCGCCGCGCGGCAACGCCGAGCTCGCTTCGCCTTCGTGCGCTTCGGCAGCATCGCCGGAGCGCGGCAGGTAGACGGTGAACGTGCTGCCCGCGCCCGGCGTGCTCGCGACGTCGATCGCGCCGCCGAGCTCGGTGACGATGCCGTGCACCAGCGACAGGCCCGAGGCCGGTGCCGGTGCCGACTTCCTTGGTGGTGAAGAACGGGTCGAAGATGCGCTCGATGATCTCCGGCGCGATGCCGGTGCCGGTGTCGGCGACCGTGAGCACGACGTATTCCCCGGCCGCGAGCGCCGCCGATCGTCGCGGCGCGGGCGGCCTCGACGCGCACGGTGTCGAGCGCGACGCGCAGCGTCCCGCCCGCCGGCATCGCCTGGATCGCATTGGTCGCAAGGTTCATCAGCACCTGGTGCACCTGCGTCGCGTCGCCGAGCATCGCCGCGCGCCCGGCGTGCAGCTTGGCGCTGCACGCGTCACGCTCGGCGGCAGCTTCGCCGAGAGCAGGTCGAGCGCCTCGCGCACCACCTTCTCGACGTGGACCGGCGACGCGCTCGCCGACCCCGCTGCGGCTGAAGGCGAGCACGCGGTCGACGAGCGCGCGCCCGCGCTCGCCGGCGATCATGATGCTGTCGAGGTCGCGCGCGAGGCGGCTGCCCTTGGGCGCGTCGCGCAGCGCCATCTCGCCGTAGCCGAGGATCGCGCCGAGGATGTTGTTGAAGTCGTGCGCGATGCCGCCGGCGAGCGTGCCCATCGCCTCGAGGCGCTGCGCCTGGCGCAGCTGCGCTCGAGGTCGCTTCAGCTCCTCCTCGGCCTGGTGCTGCTCGGTCACGTCGTGCATCGAAACCGACTAGCCGCGCCGGCTTGCCCTCGGCGTCGAAGCAGCATGCGGCCCTTGGCGTGCAGCCAGCGTGACGCGGCGCCGGGGCTGCACCACGCGGTATTCCGACGTCGACGCTCGCCGGTCTCGCTGGCGATCTTGATCGCCTGCCTGCACCGCGGCCAGTCGTCGGGATGGACGAGCTTCTTCCAGCTCTCGTAGCTGCCGTCGAAGCTCCCGGGCGCGACGCCGAACAGCGCCTTCGCACCGTCCGAGACGCGGACGCAGGCCGGCCACGTGCTGCCTTCGACCGGATCGCCGATGCGCCACTCGAAGGCGACCGCGCGCGCGGACTGCTGCGCGAGCGCGAGCATCTCCTGGCGCGAGCGCAGCTCCTCCTCGATGCGCTTGCGCTCGGTGATGTTGCGCCCGACGCCCTGATAGCCCTGGAAGCGGCCCTGCTCGTCGAAGATCGGCGCGCCGCTCACGCTGAGATAGCGGATCGTGCCGTCCGGCGCGACACGGCGACACTCGAGATCGCGGAAGGGCTGGTGCGCCGCGAGCACCGCCCGGTGCTCTGCCCAGGAGCTCGACAGCGGCGTCACGCCGTCGAAGCTCCCAGCGCGTCTTGCCGAGCGAGGATGTCGCCCGAGTAGCCGGTCAGCGTCATCGGCCTGGCTCGACAGGTACGTGAAGCGCAGGTTCTCGTCCTGCTCGCCAGTACCAGTCGGAGGAGAGCTCGGTCAGCGCGCGGAAGCGCGCCTCGCTCTCGCGCAGCGCCTCGCTCGGCGAGCTTGCGCTCGGTGACGTCGCCGACGACACCGTAGAGGAGGATGCGGCCGTCCTCGACCCGCGTCCCATGCGCGCTGTCGCGCACCCAGCGCAGCGTGCCGTCCGGCCGCACGATCCGGTACTCCACGTCCACCCGTTCGGTGGCGCCCGAGATGAGCCGCCGGAAGATCTCGTCGACCCACGGCCGGTCAAGGGGATGGAGCAGGCCGACCCAGCGCTCCCGCGACTCGAGGAGGTACGCGGGCGGCCAGCCGGTGATGCGCTCCACGACCGGCGAGTAGTAGCGATAGCTGTACGAGCCGTCGGCCGCGACCTCGGCGCTCCAGAGATAGTCCGAGACCGAGTCCATCAGCCGCTGCAGTTCCTCCTTGCTCAGCCGCAGCTCGTCTTCGGCGATCTTGCGGTCGGTGACATCCGTCACCGCGGTGCTCACGCGTACAAGCGCGCCGGAGGCATCGCGCGAGCACAGGAAGATGGCGTGCATCGAGCGCGTCTCGCCCCGTCGCAGGACGCGCATGTCGAGCTCCAGACGGGTCGAGGTGCCCGCGTAGTGCGCGGCGACCGCCGCTACGATCCGGTCGCGGTCCTCCGGATGGATAGGAAACCGCGCGACGAAGTCCGCGCGCCCGGCAAACTTCGCGTCGGGGGAGGCCGCACATTTCGAGCAGGCGCGGCGACGCATAGAATTCATCGGTCGCGACGATCCAGTCCGTGTGGCCGTCGCCGGAGGCCTCCATGGCGCGCGCGTAGCGCTCCTCGGAACGTCGCAGCGCATTGAGCATCTCGCCGCCGATGTCGGCCGGCATCGCCTGGGCCCGCTCGATGGCAATCGCCGCCAGATGAACGAAGGGCTCGAGTCTCGGCCCCTGCCGCGCGGATGGGTCACCCGACTGGCGGAGGTAGATTTCGAGCACGCCCAGCACCCTGCCGTTCGAGGCCTTGATCGGCGTCGACCAGCACGCGCGCAGCCCGTGCCGCAACGCGAGCTCGCGATACTCGGCGGACCAGCGCGGGTCTGCGGCGACGTCGGACGCCACCACCTGGTGTCCCTGCGCGGCGAGCCCGCAGGGTCCGTACGCCGGGCCGATGCGCGCGCCGTCGATCGCCGAGACGTAGCCTGCGGGAAGCGTCGGTGCCGCGCCGTGCCAGACGCTGTCGGCCTTGGCGTCGACCAGAAGGATTGCGGCAAGCCATTCGGGCGACACCGCTTCGACCAGCCGGCACACCGCATCGAGCGTCTCGCCGAGCGGCGTTCCCGCCGCCATCATCTCGAGCACCCGGTGCTCGACGGAGAGCAGCGCTTCGGCCCGGTCGCGGGCGCCGACATCGACTGCAATCGATGCCGCGCTGAAAGAGCGGGAACCGGTCATGATGGCTGATGGAAGACGCGCGCGAGGCTGCTGGCAAGTTCGCGCGCCGACAGCGGCTTCTTCATCACATCGTTCGCGCCGGCGCCCGCGCGTACCGGTCCTCCGACAGCCGCAGCGCCTCTTCGGCCTGCTTGCGATCCTCGATGCCGGTGGTGGTGCCATACCATCTGACGATGCGGCCGTGGTGGTCCCGGAGCGCCACCGCGCGGCTGAGCATCCAGCGATATTCGCCATCGGCCCGCCGCAGGCGCAGTTCCTGCTCGAACGGCTCCCCGCTCGTGGTCGCCCTGCGCCATGCGTCGACGACCCGGGCACGGTCCCCCGGATGCACGGCGCCCTGCCAGACGGAGCCGCGCGTGTGCTCCGCAGGCAGCCCGGTGTCTTCGAGCCACGTCCGGTTGACGAAATCGTCGGCACCGTCCGGCGGCGTGCTCCAGACCATCGTCGGGATCGTGTCGACGATGATGCGGAGTTGGTCTTTCAGCGCCGCGTTCTCGCGGAACGACTTGCGCACCGCGGACATCGCCGGGGTGATGATCAGCGCCGCCGCGGCAAAGACGACCACCGTCACGACGTCCAGCCGCTCGGTCGAGCGCGGATGAAGGGGGGATACCGCCGGAGTGAAAACGAAATGCAAGGCCAGGATCGCGAGGATCGATACCAGCGTCGCGGCGGACGGCCGGGCCCAGATCGCGACCGGCACGACGACAAACAGGAACAGCAAGGCGGCCGCCTCGGCGCTCGCCTGCAGACGCAAACCCGCAAAGCTCACGACGGCGAGGGCCGCCGCGCCGAGCAGGGTTTGCACAGCGGGCGTCGAGATCTGTCCGGTACGACCTTCGGGCACCGTCGACATTACCGATCCTCGATCGGGTCGCTGACCGCCATGTGCGGCTCCAGCGATGCGATCCACGCAGAGCGCACCGCGTCGGCGATCACGCCTCGCACCCCCTCAGGGGCCGCCGAGGTGGCCGCCTCGGCGAGCCACCACACCGCTTTCTCTCTCGTGCAGGCGCACCTCCCCGCTCATGATTCAACGCGCCGCGCGGCCCGCCATTGCGACAGTCGTATGGACGAATGTGTCAGTTGACATGATCGCCAGGGCGCCGTTAAATCGTGGGGACGCGCAGGCGCGGTCTGCTACCCTCGGCGATCAACGCCGCGTGGAAACGACCGATGGACGTGAGCCAACCGCCGATGGACTCGACCAAGACCGCCCACGTACTCGCTGTCGACGACGACCCGTCGGTGCGGCAGATGATCGCCGACTATCTCGGCGACAACGAGGTGCGCGTCACCGCGGTCGCGAGCGGGCAGGAGGCCGCCGCGGTCATGGCGCGCGAGACGATCGATCTCGTCGTGCTCGATCTGCGGCTCCCGGGCGAGGACGGGATGCAGATCGCGCGCAAGCTCCGCGAGGCGTCCGACGTGCCGATCATCATGCTCACGGGGCGCAAAGACGAGGCCGATCGGGTGATGGGGCTCGAACTGGGCGCCGACGACTACCTCACCAAGCCGTTCTCCCCGCGCGAGCTGCTGGCGCGCATCCGCGCCCTACTGCGGCGCTCACGCGCGCAGGAGACGGTGGCCGACGGGCTCGCGCGGATCCGCGCCTATCGCTTTGCGGGGTGGGAGCTCAACGCGCGGCTACGCCGGCTGACCACCCCAGGCGGCGAGACGGTCGCGCTCACCAATAACGAGTTCAACCTGCTGGCGGCGTTCCTCGCCGCCCCGCAGCGGGTGCTGTCGCGAGACCAGCTGCTCAGCCTCTCGCGCCTGCACAACGACGAGGTCTACGATCGCTCGATCGACGTGCAGGTCGGACGCCTGCGCAAGAAGCTCGAGGCCGGCGGCCCGGGCCAGACTCTCCTCCGCACCGAGCGCGGCGCAGGCTACGTGTTCGCCGTGCCGGTCGAAGCGGTGCGCTGAGCAGGCCAAGCCTGCGCCGGCGAGCGCTCCTCCGGGGCTATCCTCGCCAAGCCGCTGCGCCGCCGCTTGCGTTCGTCATCGGTCGTCGGTTGCCAGCCGAAGCGGCGCCACGTCTGCATGACAGACGTCGCCACCGCCGGCACATAGCGGAACGAGTTATCCAGGATGGACTGCGTGGGTTTCATCATCGCAAAGCGACTCCGGTCAAATGTGCGGGAAGGCCACGCGCGATGCGCGGGCTCGCGCGCCGCCTGGAACGGCGAAGAGAGAAAGGCCACCCGCACCGGCCCGACCAGGAGGAGGAGAGGAGGGGCGGGGTGCGGGACTGAATTGCGGGAGGCCTCGTAGATCGTTGTTGCAGAGAAACTGCTCGTCGAGAGGGCTGTTCGCGCTCGCAGCACTGAGCACTTTCGGGTCGCCCTTCATCGGAGCTGGTTACAGGCGTCAGCAGGCAGCGGCGTTGCGCGTCACGGCGTACTCGCCGGGGACGAGCGCGCCCGTTCGGCACAGTCGGTTGAGCAGCGCGTAGAGCGAGACGAACGCCGATCCATTCTGCAGCCACGCATCGACCGGGCGGTCGAGATAGGGATCGGGCCCGCCGTGCACGAACGCGACCGCCGGTAAGCGCGGTCCATCGAGACCGAGATCGGACTCGGCGGAGAACCGGTTCTTGGCCGGGAAGCTTGACTGCACGATCCGTTCGAGGTCTCGGGTGCTGATCACGTACATGGCCGCGCTCCTTCGGTCAACCATGGGCGTAATCGTTACGTACCAGGTTCTCGAGCCGATGTCGGTATTCCGGCCGTTCCTGTCAAATGAGTTGATCGGCGTGTCCGCTGCAACCGCGGGTCGCCCAGGCGTACGGTCCTGCGCTGGCGCTTCGGGGCGGCGTGAGTCCGACGAGCACGGGCAGCGCTTCGCTCCGCGAAAGGAGCATGGGCTCGATGAACGATACCCGTGCCTTCCCTTTCCTGGCCTTCGCTGTTGAGGTCTTTGCTGTCTTCGTCACCGCCGCGGCCAAACGGCTGGAAGATTTCCCTCCGCAAACTATACGACACATCGGGCGCCCGCCGTGCCAGCACGTCATCGAGTTGGGCAGACGCCGGGCCTGCCGGAGCTTCGAAACTGGCTTTGATTTCCACCGTGGGCAGGTATTAACGCAGCATCGCGTAGGCGGCGAGCGAGACGAATAGGTCAAGAATCGCGATGCCGCAACCACCCTGGATGTCACCGAAGACATTTGCCGAATGCGGGCTGTTCGGCAAACTCGATCCTAACGAACCCGCGACGACCTCGAACGGCGTGAGCGATACAAACGCCGCTCTTGGTTGGCCTGCGATCAATCCCCGAAGGTCCGCAGCATCACTCATTGCTTTAGAGGGCGCGCCCTAATCGAAACTGGCATGATGTCGCCGAGTGGGGCGACGTGACCGCCGCTCACCCGGAAGCGCGCGCGTCCTTGTAATTCGAACCAGGTAAGCTTTGCGCACAAAGGCGAAGGCGCGGGATTAGAAGGCTGATCCGGCGCATCACACTTTCTCGTTCACCTTTACGTTCAGGGTTCCATATGCAACGCATGGAGCGTGCCGAGATCTTCGGCCGACATATCATCTCTGTGACCGCCCGCAGCACAGCACGCGGCGATAGCTGGGAGGTTGACGTAGCCGCGGTGGTGCTTGGCAAGGAGACGGACGCGCCGCTTGTGCGGTTCTCACCGCCCGAGCGGATCCCCGAGGATCTGGACGCAGCCCTCGAAGCCGCCCTAGAAGGGGCGCGGCGCGAGCTGGTCCTTAGAGAGACGTAGCGAGGCTTCGCGCGATGGCTGCGCGTGGCGATCTTTTGACGCACCATCTGGAAACGACGGGCGTTGGGTTGCGGCGATCGCCATAGAGCCTATACAAGGACGCGCTCTGGTGGTCGTCTGAATGTCAAAGGCGGAAACTCACCGCCCCCCTCCAGTCTGTTCAGTCGGTAACCCTGTCTCCGTCCGAGCGAGGTTGGCCTTCCTGGTGCGAACAGCGTCCGGGGATGAGATTGAGACGCCGCATTGTCTCGACAAGGATTTGTCGCTCGCCAGGTGTCTTCGGGGCCGGTAGCTGGGCATACCACTCCCACAACTGCGCGGGCGTCGCCTCCACGAGGCGCCGCATTGAGGGGTAGGGGGTAGTCGTATTCATTGAAGACTCGGGGAAGTAGCCTGCGCTGGTGCTTAAAGTTTAGGCAGCTTCCGGTTACATTCCCATTGCAGGTACGCGCTCGAGCAGGATTAGTTCACGGAGTCACGAAGTCGCGCGATAGATCAGCTACCGCAAGACCGTGACCCTCGCGCTCTCCTAGGCGTCGACCCTGCTACCTGTTTGCCGTGATTCCAGCGCTCGGCAAGACGCTGACGTGGGCCTCGCGCAGATCAGCGTTGGATTGGCTTGGTGGTTCCGCCGCTACGCCGACCAGCAGTCGGCCAAGGACCGCGGACGTTATAGGAGCGAGGAGCAAGAAGCCCTGTCCTACGCAAAAATCGGATCAGCCGGCAATTGGCACCAACGAATACTTGTGATGCAGCCCGCCCAGCACCGGTTTCGCGAGCACGACGAAGCCCTCGCGGATCCGATGTCGAGACTGCCCAGCCTGGAGTACGGGAGTTTGCGGTGGCGGGTCGGGCACGCCGGGGCCTAGCGCCATGTGCGGACGCGTCCTGTTGCAATGCGTTCTCCAATCTTTGAGAATCGCACGCAGATCCGCTTCGGACATCGGAATCAGCCAGTCCAGACACTCTTGCCTGATCGTGCCGATCGCGCGCTCGCTGCAGCGCTTCAGCGCTGCGCAGGCCGCGGGCAAGTTCAAGGACGAGATCGCTGCGATCGAGTTGGCGAGCCGTAAAGGGCCGGTGATCTTCGACAAGGACGAGACCAATCGGCCCGAAACCACAATCGAGATGATCGGCAAGCTAAAGCCTGCGTTTCGCAAGGATGGCACGATCACGGCCGGCAACGCGCCGGGTTTGAACAGTGGCGCCGCGGCGATGATCGTGGCCGAGCGCGCGTTCGCCGAGAAGCGCGGCCTCAAGCCACTGGCGCGCCTGGTGGCGCACGGCGTGGCGGCGATCGAACCGGAGATGTTCGGCATCGGGCCGGTACCGGCAGTGCGGCTCGCCCTAGAGCGTGCGAACTGGAAGGTGTCTGACGTTCAGGGCATGGAAATCAACGAGGCCTAGGGAAGCGGCCCATGTCCAGGCCCATCTCGCTTGCCATCACTTGAGCGGCGGTCTGGCTGATACCGGGCATGGTCACAAGCAGCTTTACGTCCTCCCGAAAGGGCTCCAGGCGTTCGCCCAGCCTCTTTTCGATCTCGGCAATTGCGTTCTCGATGGCGCCGATCTGGGCGAGGTGGAGCTTGAGCATGAAGCGGTGGTGCTCGCCAACTCTGCCGCGCAAGGCCTCGACGATCCGATGGCGCGGGGCACGCAGACGAGCGTGTGCAAGATCGGCGAGCTTCTCGGGATCGGTTTCGCCGGCGACGATGGCCTCGAGAAACGCACGTCCACTGGCCCCGAGGATGTCGCTGATCACCCCGGCGATCTTGATGTTGGCGTCCTCCAAGGTCTTTTGGATGCGCTGGGTGTGCCGGGCAAGCTCGCGGACCAGCTGCTTGCGAGTGCGCGTGAGATCGCGCAGCTCCTGAATCGCGGCCGGCGGAACGAAGCTGCTGCGGATCAGCCCGTGGGCGAGCAAATCGGCAATCCACGTCGCATCGTTCACATCGGTCTTGCGCCCCGGTACGTTGCGGATATGCGAGGCGTTGGCCAGCACCAGCTCGAACTCGCCCTCCAGAACATGCCAGACCGGCTTCCAGTACACCCCGGTCGATTCCATCGCCACGTGGGTGCAGGCGCTCTCATGCAGCCAGTCGGCGAGCGCAAGCAAGCCCTTCGTTGTCGTCTCGAACGTGCGCACCTCGTGCGATGCGCGAGCGCCCTCAGCGATGCGAACGCAGGCGACCACGTTCGCCTGATGCACGTCCAGCCCTGCACATCTCGGATACAGTACTTGCATGTCAGCCTCCTTCAACAAGAGGACTGGGCATGGGATCCGCGAAGTTCGGACTCTAAGAAACGTGCTCCCGGACCGCGATGGCCCTGGGCAACAATTCGGGGTGCGCGCGGGATCCCCGGTCCAACTAGAGAACGGGCTTTTCGCACCAAAACACGCACGACCTCTGCGCCCAGCCCGCGAGCACTGTACAGACGTTTCCGGCATCGCGGGTCGTGCAACACGGTGACAAACTAGAGAGAACCGACGCCGATGGCGTCGCTTCTCCTGGCTTCGGGAGCACGAGGGGGGCGCCGCGTCTACGGCCGTGCCCCCTCGTATCGTGGAAAAAAACTAGCTAGGTTTCATCCACACCGGCTGTGCGCTATTCGCCCCACCCCGTCTTTGCCGGCGCGATCGCCCTGCTCGCAACCCCAGATGTCGGTCGATCTTCCAACACTCATCGGCGCGCGTGGTCACTCTCCGGCGATGGTGTTCATCAGCACGCCGACCTTGCTCACCTCGACCTCCCGGTCACTAGGCTTCATCCACATCGGCATGTGACGCCGAAAACTGTCAGGCCCGGCGCTCGCCCGGTCTATCGTCTGTCACAAGACGGTTCTCGTCCTCCCAGATCGGAACCGCGGAGCTTCGGCCATGGACGTGGGACCCGTACTGTTCGAAAACTCGACCCTACTACCCGGCCTCCCGGGTAGCAGTTGGGGCGTGATGGTCGACGCGGGAGGGTGGTGCAGCCAACATCCCGGCCGAGATGCCGGATTCCACGACTGTGCTTCAGTTCCTGCTGATGGTGGTCGCCGGTTGGCTGCACCGGCAACAGGCGGCGACGATCGACTATCTGAAAGCCGAGAACCGCATGCTTCGCGCGCGGCTCGGTGGACGGCGCATCGTCTTCACTGACGCCGAACGTCGGCAACTTGCCGAGAAGGCGAGGGCACTCGGGCGCAAGGTGCTTAACGAGCTTGGCACGATCGTCACGCCCGAGACGTTGCTTCGCTGGCACCGCGAGCTGGTGGCGCGGAAGTGGACTTTCGTCGAAAGACGCCGGCCTGGTCGGCCACGCACTCGCGAAGAACTTGTGGATGGCGAATTGATATCCAAGCGGCGATCGGGGTCTGAAACAGGCCACGACAGTGCTGCCGCCAAGCGTAGTGATCAAGCGCAGCAGCGGCGGGGGAGGGCGCTCCGGCGCGCTGCGCTGGCGTGGAGCCGGCGAGCGCACGATGAACGCGATGGGCGTTGTAATAGTCTCTGAACGTCAGCCAGGACGGCCCCGGTAGTGCTTCGCGAGCACGCGGCGAACACCGTCCTTGTCAATCTCGATGCCGAAGACATGAGAGAGCTGCTGGGCAATGCGCACACAGCCAAACTTGGGATTGCGGGACTTCAGCTCAACGATCGCCGCGATGAGTTCTGCGGGAGGACCTTTGGGACCGGGTCTGCGGCGAGGCGACGAGGAAGAAAGAGCGACCGTGACGAGCAGATGGATGGCGAGGATTAGGAGTTTGCCCATCGGGCGAGCCGTAGCATGACCGTCAGCGTACGCAAGACTGCACCACACAGGCGAATTTGCTCGTACTAGGAATTCGCCACGGACAGCCCCGGTTGAAACTGAACTCGGTTCATCGGCATGGCGCACCTCCTGTGAGTCGGTGCGACCATTCTTGCTACCACGGTGAGCTTGCTGAGTTTTCTCGCTAATCACGTTGTGCGAAGAGATCACCGCTCTGGGACTGGCGGCTGAAGGGCTGCCGGACACACCGTTTACCAGAAGCACGGTCACCATTTATGTGCATGAGTACGCCGCGAACAGCGTATTCCATGCGGCAAACCGGGCGGGTTGCAGATTGTGAGCTTTGAAGTCAAAGTCGCCGCGGGAGCCATGGATGAAGCGGCCAAGGCTTCACTCATGCATTCACTGACGAGTGCCGTGGCTAATCATGCAGTCCGGGGCAAAGCCGACTTCGCGCCGGTTTACGTCATCATCCGCGATGTCGACGGAAAAGAGTGGGGAGTGTTCGGGCGACCTGGCTCGATCGACTTGCTCCGAAATCCTCCCGTCGAAGCGAAGGCATTCTGAAGCGAAGGCGCTGGGCCGCAGCAATCAGCGCACGGCCTCGACCGCAGCGGTGAAGACGTTGTCCTTCCTGAAAATCCGTAGTGCTTGATTCTATTGACATCGGGCGGTGGAGCGCGCAGCTTGAGTCCATCGGTTCCGTCCAATGTTCGGCGAGGCTCAAGCGATGGGGGCAGTGCTCTCGGCCCTGCTGGCGGGATTCGCGACGCTCTTTCGATCGCATCTCGCGCTGCAGCTGGAGATCTTGGCGCTGCGACATCAGCTGGCGATCTACCAGCGAACGGTCAAGCGACCACGAATTCGCCCCGGAGACCGCATCTTCTGGTCTTGGCTCTCGCGTCGCTGGGCAAAATGGCGGGAAGCCCTGGTCTTCGTTCAGCCTGCGACCGTAATCTCCTGGCAGCGCAAACGCTTTCGCGATCACTGGGCGCGCATGAGCCGAGCCGGAAAGCCCGGCCGACCTCCGATCAGCAAGGAGATCCGCGAGCTCATTCGGAAGGTCTCTGGCGCGAATCCGCTGTGGGGCACGCCGCGCATCGTTGGCGAGCTGGGAAAGCTCGGCATCGACGTGGCGAAGTCAACGGTGGACAAGTACCGTGTCCGACCTCGCAAGCCGTCCTCGCCGACGTGGAAGGCGTTTCTGAAGAATCACGTCACGGACTTGGTGTCGATCGACTTCTTCATCGTACCGACGATCCGGTTCAAGCTCCTCTTCGTCTTGGTGGTGCTCGCACATTCTCGCCGCACGGTGATTCACTTCAACGTCACCGAGAATCCGACCGCTCAGTGGACGGCCCAGCAGATCATCGAAGCCTTCCCATGGGACAGCGCACCGAAGTACCTGCTTCGAGATCGCGACGCGATCTACGGCAGCGCGTTTCAACAGCGAGTTCACGGCATGGGCATCGAGCAGGTTCTCAGCGCACCGCGAAGTCCGTGGCAGAACCCGTTCGTGGAGCGACTCATCGGCACCTTACGACGCGACTGCCTCGATCATGTGATCGTTCTGAACGACCGGCATCTCAGGCGCATCGTTGCTCGATATCTCGACTACTACCACGATTGGCGAACGCACCTCTCCCTATCGATGGACGCACCGAATCCGCGGGCGGTGCATCGGCCAGACCGGGGTAGGGTGGTCGAGTTCGCGGAACTCGGCGGCCTGCATCATCATTACGAACGATTGGCTGCGTAATGCGGAATCAACGCAGGCTCTGTTAGAGCTGGTGCGCGACGAATTTTCGGGAAG
>CAWGCC010000058.1:0-5709 GCA_963820965.1 uncultured beta proteobacterium
TGTGTGAAAACGTAGTGCGATGCACACTGGATGAGCTTCGCATCATCGTCCTGACGCGAGTAGCCCATGAAGCGCTTTATCCAAGGTGAACATCGAGGCCAAGGCACCTTACTTCCCGAGAGTCTCGACGACTACAGTGATACCAACCCGGTGCGCGTAGTCGACGTCTTTGTCGATGAACTCGACTTGGTCAATCTGAGTTTTGAAGGTGCCATCCCAGCCGATACTGGCCCGCCTGCTTACCATCCCTCGGTCTTGTTGAAGATCTACATCTACGGTTATCTCAACCGGATCCAGTCGAGCCGACGTTTGGAGCGAGAAACCCAACGCAACGTCGAGCTGATGTGGCTGACCGGGCGGTTGATGCCGGACTTCAAGACGATCGCCGACTTCCGAAAAGACAACAGCAAGGCGATCCGAGGCGTCTGTCGCCAGTTCGTTGTGCTGTGCCAGCAGTTGGGACTGTTTCCGAGACGATCTGTCGCCATCGATGGCAGCAAATTCAAGGCGGTCAACAACCGCGACCGCAATTTCACCAGCGCCAAGCTGAAGTGGCGAATGGAGGAAATTGAGTCGAGCATCGACCGTTATCTGACGGCACTCGATGGGGCGGATCGGGAGCCGACGGCGGTTCCGAGGCCAGGCCGTCCGGCTCGAAGAGAAGATCGCCGGGATCAAAGCGCAAATGAAGCGCCTCAACGAGATTGGAAGGCAGATGCACGATGCGCCGGACCAGCAGATCTCGCTGACCGATCCGGATGCGCGCTCAATGGCCACCAGTGGCAGCGGCACCGGCATCGTCGGCTACAACGTCCAGACCGCGGTGGATGCCAAGCACCATCTGATCGTCGCCCACGAAGTCACCAACCTCGGCCATGACCGAACGCAGTTGTCCTCGATGGCCAAGCAGGCGCGCAGCGCCACGGGAGCCGAAGAGCTGACGGTCCTTGCCGATCGCGGCTACTTCAAAGGCGAAGAGATTCTGGATTGCGAGCAGGCCGGCATCACACCCCTGGTGCCCAAGCCGCTGACCTCAAACAGTAAGGCCGAGGGTCGGTTCGACAAACGGGACTTTGTTTACATCCCCGAGGACGATGAGTACCGCTGCCCCGCGGGGGAACGGGCCATCAAGCGCTTTACCACCATCGAGCGCGGCATGACGCTGCACAAATATTGGCCCTCGGCTTGCCCCAAGTGTCCGATCAAAGCGCGATGCACGACGGGTGAGTATCGGCGGATCGCGCGCTGGGAACACGAAGCGGTCCTCGATGCGATGCAGGAGCGGCTGGACCGTACTCCCGAAGCCTCACGGCTACGCCGGCAGACGGTCGAGCATCCATTCGCAACCCTCAAAGCCTGGATGGGCTCGACCCATTTCCTGACCAAGCGGCTGCCTCGGGTCAGTACCGAGATGAGCCTGCATGTGCTCGCCTACAACCTTAAACGGGTCATGCAGATCGTGGGAATCGTGCCGCTGATGCAGGTGATGAGGGCATAAGGCCCTTCTTCCCCGCGAGACAAGCCCCACAGGACGGGCTGCTCAGCACATTTGCAGGGCAGCTCTCGAAACAACTTCCGATCAGCCCGCCATCGTGCACAGCGCGCTAGCGGCCTTCCCAAGCGTTCTCGAGCGTGCTCACGAGGCGTGGTCACGCAGATTCGACGTTTTTACACGGCCTCGGTCGTTAGCTAACCGTCAGGCACGCCCGCTTTCGGCCATAAGCAGCAGTTCAGCCACGCAGTCGGAAAGCGGCCGTTCGACGGCGCTATCGACCCGAAGCGGAAGCTCAGCTCGCCCGATGGCGGACGCCCAGGCGCACCCCTGCCGACACGCCAGGCCCGTGATCAGAGACTACCCGTCGTTCTGCGTCGTTTGAGGCGACCCCGGTCCTCGGTCCACCACTCCTGCGAAGCTCAGCAAGTCGACCATCTTGAAGCTCCCGGTGACGTTGCCGAACCGGTCCGGCAGGATCGGAGTCCAGTTCGGTTCGTTCGCCAAGAACGAATTGCGGTCGAGCTGCAGCATGCCGATGAACACCCGCCCGACGATGTTCGCCCCGACGTCGCCCAGCTTCAACCCGTCGTGCTGAAGTTGCGCTTCTCTGAGGATGTAGAACCAGAGCGGCGTGGACGCGGCGAGACCGGCACCGAGCCCCTGGATGTCCGACAAGTCCCCGGTCGTGAGCGGCGTTGCGCCGATCGCGGCCGCAATCGCCTGCCCGGACGGGATGCCCCACGTCACGTGCCGCAGCAGGTTGCGCTGCGGAAGTGAGACGGGCTGGCCTTTGGCGAAGCCCGCGATCGTTGCCTCCGGCAAGAGGAAGAGCGCGCTGGAGATCTTCGTTTCGAGGCGCTTGTTCGGCCGGACGATCTTGTTAGCGGGGACGACGGTGGGCTCGAAGTCGAAGAACGTCTGCCAGCCGATGAAGCGCCGCGGCGCGCGCGTGCCCGTCCCGCGCAGATCCACCGGGTCCGCCTGCCCCTCGCCGGCTGGGTCGAAGATCATGCCGAAGAACTGAGGGGCGCCAGTGGCCACCTTGCCCCCCACGTCGCCGTTGAAATTGGCGCGGTAGGAGGGTCGCACCAAGCTGTGGCCCATGCGATACGCAGCGCCCTGGAACTCGACGGGCATGAACGGCACCGGGCTCGGGAAGACCGCCTTCGGGTTCGCGAGCAGGCTTTTCACGCGGTCCGGGCCAATGATCTGTGGCAGGAACTCATTCACGATGATCCACTGGTAGTGCCAGGTCACGATCCGGCGCGCCTTCCGGTAGATCTCCTCCGCATCGTCGCGTCGGTCGCGCTTTTCGAGGAGCTCCACCACGCTTTCTCCATGTGGCAGTTCGCACGGTCGCGCCGATCGACGGGCACCGGCACTTCGTCGAGGTGCGGCGGCTCCTCCTCCTTCACTCGCGGCAGTTCCGGCAGCCGTGCTGCTAGGCCGCCGATCAGCTTCCCGAAATGCTTCCGTTGATCGTCGGTCCCGGACGCCTTCAAGAATGCGTCGAGCGCTGCGCGCAGTTGACGTGCGGGTGCCGGCTTGCGGCCGGCCGTGCCATCGGCCCTCGGGATGATCCAGGCGCCGTCATGGAGCACCTCGAGCTCCTCGGCCGCGATCGCGTGACCTGCTTCGTGGTACGCCGTTTTGCGTCGCTCGTGCATCCTTCTTTCCCTACGCCATTGCCGTCACCCGGTCGAAAAGGCTCCGGTCCTCGGCGATGAACTTGTGGTAGTGCTGGCGCAGCATCGCGTCAGACGTCCCGGCGTTCTTCGCCACCAGCGCCGCGGGGATGCCGGCCGCGAGCTGGCGGCTCAGTGCGTAGTGCCGCAGCGAGTAGAAGACGAAGGGACGGATCGGCGTCGCCGCGCGCATCCGTCGGTGCTGCATCGACTTCTCCCACGGCCCGCCCTCGGCGGTCGTGAAGATGCGCGCCTTCGGGAGCTTCCCCTTCGTCTGCTCGGTGAAGAACGCGACCGCCGCACTTGAGAGCATCATCTCGCGCGCGCCGGTCTTCGATACGGTCAGCGTCAGCACGCCCTTCGCGTGGTCGAAGTCGCTCACCTCGAGCGCGGCGAGCTCGCCATAGCGGCAGCCGGTCAGCACGGCCGCACGCACGAGCGCCGCGAAGTCGGGCTCGCACTTCGCGAGCAGGGCCTTGATCTCCTGCTCGGTCGGGATGAACAGCCGCGATCGCGTCACTTTCTGGATCTTGACCGCCTTCACCCGCCGCCAGACGCTCGGGTCCCCGGCGCCGTGGAGCCGGTAGCCGTTCGAGAGAGCGGCGGCGAGGATCGTGTAGACGCGGCGGCGCGTCGCCGGCTTGACGGGGAGGGCGTCCCGCCAGCGCTCGAGCTCGGCGGTCGTGAGCTCGGTGAGTTCTCGGCCGAGGCACTCGCCGGACAGGTGCTTCCCGAGGGTCGTCAGGTCGCGCCAGACGGTCGCAGAGCGGGGATCGTCGACGTTGGCGCTCTTGGTCCGGGCGTAGTCCTCGAGCGCTGCCAGAACGTCGTAGCCGCGCGGAGCGCCGCTTGTGATCGTGCGCCACCAGATCTCGGCCGCGTCGAGCGCCTGCTCGTAGGTGAAGTCGACCTCCGCGCCGAGCGTCTTGTGCGGCATCTTGCCGCCAACAAACGCGCGCGCGAGCCAGGTACCGCCGGCCTTCGTCTTACGGTAGCCGAGCGCCTGGCCGCGGCGGATCGTGCGCCAATAGGGCGCCTGCCTCTTGGGGAGGTTTTCGCGTTTCTTGACGAGGTCGATTCGCGCCACGGCGGTAACGGCCTGTACAAGTTTTGTACAAGTCTAGGGCTGTTAACGGGCGCATCCTGTTGTACAACTCAGAGGGAAATCAACAGCCGTGAACAGCCGTAGACAGGCTATATCATACTTTCAGAGCAGTAACGGAGTTCGAATCCCCTAGGGGACGCCAAGCTATCCGCCAATCTGGCCGCCAATCGAGACGTGAACGCCCGTCCAGGGCCGGTGCCGCCGTGGGGGTAGAGGAGGAAAACGAGCCTTGAGTGATGCGCAGTGGGGCGAGACTACCGCTCCCGCTGGCTGACCACGCGAGCCTTCGCCGGCGCCGCGTGCGACCAGCTACTTGCGGGGCGCCTCGCCTTGGCTATCGACGAAATCCCACTGCTTTCCCCGCGCCGCGATCGGCAGTACGGTTACGCTCGTGGCCACGCGAATTTGCGCGCTATCACCATCGATCCACCACAGCGTCCCGGCCCGCTTGGTCCCGTCGGCATCGACGACCCAGACGCGCCGCACGAGCCAACGCCGCCTACCCTCCGCCGTTGACGTTCCTGCCTCCACGGAGGGCGTTTCTCGGTTCGGGTAGCGCTCGGCCATCCAGCTTTGCTCGCAGGGTACGTTCAGGTACACAGAGTGGCGAGGAGACACGCGACGACGGCAAGTAGCGCTGCCACGCGTACGTCCTGCCAGACAGCGCGCATAGCGTCGTCGTACACCGGTGCCGGTTTCGAGATCATCGCAGTGGGTCGCTCCTGTCGGCGCGCCCGTCAGTCGAGGCGAGTTGGTGCGCCGGCAAGAAAAGCCTAGCTCCTCTTACGTGCGCCGACAGTCAAAGATGGTGAATTCCCGGCCGGGTTCGCCCTCGTCGTCACGTCGAGCGGCGTCTCGCAGGCGAATCCCCAGGCGACGTGAAGTCGCTCACTCGCTGTGACGATGTTTTGCCTTCTTCCCGAGGGGGGGCGCATTAGGCTCTACTTTAGGCGGATAGCTCAAGCTGGCAGAGCATCGGCGCTATAGGTGCCGAGGGTTGAGGGTTCGAGTCCCTCTTCGCCTAGATGCTCTGCCATGTCGTGGTCATTCAATTCTCGAAGCTCGCGGCGAATGCCGGCCGCGCGGCCCCTGATTGCTGCAAGCGCCGACCTGATCCGCGAGTGGCTGATCAAGCGCGCGCGCCGGCGGATGAACAAGGCGCTGGATCAAGGGCGGACCGGGCTAGCGTGTGAGTACTGGCAGACGATCCGGAAGCTTGAGCGCTGGGGGCGGGGCCAGTGAGCGTCCGTCCGGTCCGCCAACATCTTCCCGGCGAGCGAGGGCGAGTCCGATCGCCCAGCGGCGGCCGCGAGCCCTAGCCGATGCCTTGTAGCGCCCGGTGAGCCGCCCTCGGGACCTGCGTCCGCGAGAAGCACCAAGATCCGGGCGCGAGCTTGGCGTAGTCAACCGTTCTGCGGCTTCGG
>CAWGCC010000059.1:0-5201 GCA_963820965.1 uncultured beta proteobacterium
ACGCATGAGCGCGGAAAATCCGCTCGCGATTATCGCGGCCAATGCCAGTGCCCATGCGCGGCGACGCCATGGAATCGGGGTCCTCGGTATCCTGGACCGCCGTGGCTTCGCTGGTCCCGGGCTGCGGAACGATGTGACGGATGCGAACGCTGCGGTCTGGGTTCGTAGACTCGAAGAGAAACGCGGTCGCTGAGGCGTAGATCTTCCCGTAGGTTTCCACCCATCCCGGCCAGGGCGCCATCAGCAAGCCGTACGCCAACGCGAACCGGGCCGCGAACGCGGTGATCTTCTGCAGCAACAGTCCAAAGGCGATCAGGCCCGATTGGGAGAGGGTCGGGACGTTGCCGCCAGGTTCGATGTAGACCTGACCGTCTGAGGCCAGGAAGTCGGACGAATCGAATTGGGCAGCCGACTCGTCTTGCGGGCTCGACTCGTGAGCAATCACAGCGGTGTCAGGGCATGGGAGAAAAAAGCGGCGTTCTCGGCACGTCCGATAAGTTCGGGTTCAGTCCGCTACCTACCGGGTGAGGGGATTAGACCCCTCCTCAGGCAGAGTACGCGATCTCCACGCTCAAGAACTTCTACACAGCTCGAAGCTGCTTGACCGCCTGGATCGAAATCTGAGAGGGATGGAAGGCGGTAGCGGCGGCGAGCGAAAACGCCGTCGCGGAACCTCGCGGTGGTGCCGGAAGCAGCTCCGACCCGGCTTGAGTTCGGACACCACGGCGTCGCGATGTAGCCGCCCGTTCGGTTCTTCCCGGGCGGCGCGACGGTTTCCGCCGAATGACGACGACGCGGCGAAGCAGCTCGCCTGGGAACGAATCACCCACGTCCCCGGGATCCCGCGGGGAAACCGCCTTCTTCCGTCGGAGAAGACGTTTTTCCCAGTGGACCCGGAAAGCGATTCACGATTCAAATACTCGTTGACAGTCTGAGAAATTCGCAACAATGATGTAGACGTAGCATGACCGTTACGTGCGTAACTCTACACGGGTGTGTACTCGCCTACATGACCTCCGAGGAGAAAACGATGCTGCAGGGAATCTTCCGATTGGCCGTCTGGGCGGCAGCTGGGCTTTTCGCTGGAACAGCGATTCCGGACCTCGCGCGTGCCCAGGCATCGTGCGGCCCGGGCAATCACTGGGTCGATGGTTGTGGCCCTGCGGGGGGCAGCGACTTCTTCCCGACCTCCGGAGCGGTCGTCGGCATCGACGTGAATCTAGACTGCGTCAAGGATCAGAACATCATCCTCAGCGGGCCGACCACGGTGCAGAGGCAGGGGGCAAGTGATGCCTCCGCGAACTTTCCGGGCGCCTTCGGCTCCTCCACCGACTCCCATATCGACGTGATCGACACCGAGATCGTCTCGATGAGCCTCGGAGGTGGCGGCGGATACACGCTGACGGCGGGTTTGGGCCTCACGCCGGGTGGCGTGAATCTGAACCCGTCCAAGGGCACCATCGTGGAGAAGGCGATCAACAATACGTTGGCAGACAGCTTCTTCGACGTGTTCTTCGAGGTCGCCCTTCCGGGAGGGACCCTGTTCCTCTACAACCAGTCTGCTGTAACGGTCACCGCTGTGATCGATCGTGTGAAACCGCAGACGGTCTATCTCCATCCGGCCGGCTGCGTCGCGCTGTTCACGCAGCAAGTGGGCGGAACTCATGTCGCGAATCTGATCGACGCTCAGCACCACACGGTGGGGTTGTCGATTCCCGCGATGTCTCTGCGGGGGTTGTTCGCCTTCTCCGTGATGCTGCTGATCGCGATGTTCCTGGCGTTGCGCAGAAGGGTCGATCCTTCGTCTGGACGAGCCTGAGGCATCCGGGCTCGCTCCCCCGCCTCGGGGCGATTTCAACGGGTTGAGCGTGCTGGTGCCCGAAGGCCACCGCCTGAGGCGGAGGAGCAAGGCTCGTTGGGGAACAGCGTCGCCCGCGGGTTCGCCAGCAGCGTCCGCTTGCCGTCTTCTTCGCGCACGCCCATCGCCACCAGCACGGCGCAGTCGATCACCGAGCCGCCGTGGCGGACCTTCTCGTAGCGAGCATCGAGCACGAGATACGCGCAGCGCTCGAGCGGTAGCTCGCGCCAGGCCGAGAGTTGAACGTCCAGCTCAGCTGCCGCGCGCGACACGTCGGTGCTCGTCGCCTCGAGCCCGCACAGCTCGCGCGTAACCTCCGTCACGCGCCGCGTCGACACGCCTTGCACGTACACCTCCGCGATCGCGAGCTTCAGCGCGCGCTCGCTGCGCAGCCCGCGCTCCAAGGACTTCCTCCGGGATCTCGCCGGTTGACCCGGTAGCGCACGCTCTGCTCCGCGAAGGCCTGCCGGTCGGCTTCCTTCCAGTACACCTGGTCGCCGTAGAACTCGCTCTCTTCGCCGTGTAGCAGCTGCGGGAGCTGCTGGATGTCGGAGTTCGCGGCGTGCGTAGCCGTCAGGCTGTGGACGATCCCGCGCCGGTCCGTCCCGATGTGGAGCTTCATCCCGAAGTGCCAGTTCTTTCCCTTGCGGGTCTGCTGGCGCGGGACGCTGCGCGCCTGCGAGGCGAGTCTGCGGCGTCTGGGCACGGACCGCCTCGACGCCTATCTCCTGCACTGGCCAGGGCCGCACCCGCTCGCCGAGACGATCGAGGGCCTTCGAGGAGCTGGCCCGCGCGGGAAAGATCCGCGCCTGGGGTCTCAGCAACTTCGATGAAGACGAACTTGCCGAGGCGCTCGCCCTGGCCGGAGCGGGCCGCATCGCCTGCAACCAGGTGCTCTACCACCTCGGCGAGCGCGCGATCGAGCACGCCGTGTTGCCCTTCTGCGCGCGCCACGGCATCGCGCTGGTCGCCTACAGCCCCTTCGGATCGGGCCGTTTCCCAGGGCCGCGCAGCCGCGGCGGGCGCGTGCTCGCCGAGCTGGCGGCGGCGCGCGGGGTGAGCCGCGCCAGCTGGCGCTCGCCTTCTTGCTTCGCGAGCCAGAGGTGCTGGTCATCCCGAAAGCCGCGAGCGCCGAGCACGCCGCCGAAAACGCGGCCGCAGCCGACCTCACGCTCGGCCCGGACGAGGTGGCCCGTCTCGAGCGCGCCTTTCCGCTCGGCCCGCGCCGCCGCGGCGTGCCGGTGCTCTGAGGAGTCAGAACCGCCACCAGGGACGTGCGGACGACGGCGCCGCCAGGCAGGTGGGATGCAGCAGTCGGGGAGCCCACTCCCCGAATCGCTGCCGTGCCCGTGCACAGCCATCCGGATCGAGCGGACAGGCGTAATTCACGTTGTCGGCCTCGGAGAGCTCGGCGATTCGCGCGAGCACCAGCGCCTCGATCCTTTCGCTCCGGTAGCTGCAGCAGTTCACTGCCTCGTCCCAGACCGGAGTCACGTAATCCGCCAGATCGAGCTTTCGAGACACGAGCCAGCGCCGCTCTCCGGCGAACCAGAACCGGCGCCGGCAGGTCACGTAGGGCCGACGGGAGCGCCAACCCGTGTCCAGCGGGTCGTCCGCCCGTCCGAGGACGTGCAGCCAGAATCGCATCCCCTCGAAGTTCGCGACCAGGTCCGCGTAGGAATGGACGCCCGTCGTAAAGCGCCCGAAGTACGTCCTCTCGCTGCGCTCGCCCCACTCCATGGCGGCCGCGATCCCCTTGCCATCGAGGCGGGCGATCTCGAAATACTCCCACCCCTCCACGACGAAGTGGCCGAGCTTGTCGACACCCATCAGCACGTCGCCCACGCGGACCACGGCGCTCAGGTCCTTCCAGTGGACGCTGACGTTGTCGAGGAGGTCGAGATCGCGGTAGATCGAGTCCGCTCTCCGGACGCGGCGGCGATCCAACGTCCCGTCCTCGTTGAGCGCTTCGGCGATCACGTGGCCGATGAAGGGTGTGGCCAGCGCACGACGCAGCTCGCGATACAGTGCGTTTTCGTCGCAGCCCGCCGACGCCTGGTTCGCACGCAGGACGCCCGCCTCGAGGGCCTCGTCGAGACGGCGCTCGAGCGCATCCGATGAGTCGGCGAGGAGGACCGAACGGCCCGTCAGGCTGTCGATTTCCGCACTTCGAGTCGGGCTCGCGATCGAAACCAGGAAGGCGATCGTGAGGGTGCTGGGAAGCCGCAGGAGCATCCGCGTGAATATCGGCCAGAAGCGCGAGTGACCGCTCGCTCGTAGTCGCTGGGCGCAGCCATTTCCCCCCAACCCTCGCTGCGGGTCGGCGCCTCTCTTCTGCGGCTCCAGGGGCGTGACGGGTGTCACGTGGAGCGCGCGCGTTTCGCCGACAGGGACCTGGAGGGCGCGTGCCGAGGGGGTGCGCGAACCGATCTCACTTGGCCAGTCAGCGAGAAGGGGGTTCGACCGTGGCGATCAAGGACTTCATGGCGAGGGGCGAGCGAGGGGTCGAGGCCGCGGAGGCGATGTCCAGGCCGGCGCTGCCGGCACAGCCGGCACCGCGTACGGTGTCTCCTTCGACGAGTGTCGATGCCTGTTCGGAGCTCGAGGGCAAGCTGCGCTGCAAGCAGACGCTGCGGATCGACGGGTACGTCAAGGGCGAGGTCGAGTGCGAGCGGACCGTTCTCGTCGGCGAGGGCGCGCGGGTCTTCGCGAGCATCGAGGCCGACGAGGTGCAGATCGCGGGCGCAGTCGAGGGCAACATCACCGCCCGCCGCAAGATCACGCTGGAGCGGACGGCGAACGTGAAGGGCGACCTCACGACGCCGGGCATCGTGATCGAGGAAGGGGCCCAGCTGAGCGGCCGGATCGTGATCGGTTCGGAAGCGGCGGAGGATGCGAACGCGGTGAAGCCGCACAAGAAGGCTGTCGCAGCGAAGCCGAGCGAAGCTTCGCCGCCCCAGCCGCTCGCCGCTACCGCGTAGGCCGCCGCGGCGGCGCGGCTGCGTCTCCTGAGCAGAAGCGTTCCCAATGCGAGCAGAGATGCCACGAGCAGGAAGGCCCATCCCGCTCCGCACGAGCCCGCTCCCGTGCGCCAGTTCTCGACCGGGACCTCGCGAGGTGTCCGCGCGGTCGGCTCTCGAGCGCCCGGCGGGCGCCGACGGCTGAGTTCGAGTCGTCATAGACTCATTTGAGCGTCACTCGCCTCTCTGCACGCGGGGTCCGAGTCGCCCTACGCGAGCTCCAGCTGCTTGCCACGCAGTGGCAGGCGAGGCATGGGTCGAAGGCGATCGTGAAGCGCCGCCTCCTGATTCTCGCGAGCGGTCTCGAAGAGAAGCAGCTGGCG
>CAWGCC010000060.1:0-17777 GCA_963820965.1 uncultured beta proteobacterium
AGAAGATCGTCAGGATCGTGGCGACGGTGAGGCCGCCCATGATGGCGATCGCCATCGGGCCCCAGAAGATGCTGCGCGTGAGCGGAATCATGGCGAGCACGGTGGCCGCCGCCGTGAGCGCGACCGGGCGGGTCCGATGGACGGCCGCTTCCAGCACGGCGTTCCATGGGTCGCGGCCCTCGGCCATCTCCGCTTGGACCTGGTCGACGAGAATCACGGAGTTGCGCATGATCATCCCGCTCAATGCCGTGATGCCGAGGATCGCGACGAAGCCGAGCGGCGCGTTGAACACCAGCAGCGCGGCGACGACCCCGATGAGTCCGAGCGGCGCCGTCAGGAACACCATGAACATCAAGGAGAAGCTCTGGAGCTGCAGCATCAGGATCGCCAGGATCGTGACCAGCATCACCGGGGCCACGGCCGCGAGCGCACGGTTGGCCTTGTCGCTTTCCTCGACGGCACCGCCGACGTCGATGCGATAACCGAACGGCAGTTTCGCTTCGATGTCCTTCAGCAGCGGGCGAATCGACTGGGTCACCGACACGCCCTGCTCGCCGTCCTTGACGTCGGCGCGCACCGTGATCGCCATGTCGCGGCTGCGGCGCCACAGCACCGGCTCTTCGAGCTCGTAGCGGACGCGCGCGACCTGCGATAGGGGCACCACCGTGCCCTGGCGCGTGAAGATATTGACGTCCTCCAGCGTGTCGAGATCGAGACGCTCGGACGGCACCGCACGGGCAACGATGTCGATCAGGTCTTCGCGCTCGCGCAGATGGGAGAGCGTCGCGCCGTTCATCACGGTCTGGGTCACGAGAGCCACGTCGGCCGGCGCGAGGCCGAGCACACGCGCCTTGTCCTGGTCGAGGTCGACTTTCAGGGTGCGCACCGGGTCGTTCCAGTCAAGCTGGACGTCGCGCACCTTCGGGCTCGACGCCACCACCGCTTCCACCTCACGCGCGATCCTGCGAACGACCTGGGTGTCCGGACCGACGACACGGAACTGGACCGGGAAGCCGACCGGCGGACCGAGCTCCAGGCGCGTAACGCGGATCCACACTTCGGGGAACTGCTCGTTGACGCTTGCCATCAGTCGCGAGCGCACCCGTTCGCGCGCCTCCGTGTCGCGTGTCATGACGATGAAGGCGGCGTAGCCCGGGTTCGGCAGCTCCGGATTGAGCGAGAGATAGAAACGCGGCTGGCCGGCGCCCGTGTACGCCGTGAAGAAGCGGACATCCTCGTCCTTCGCGAGGACCGACTCCATCTTCTTGACCTGCTCGGTCGTCGCGGCGAACGAAGCGCCTTCCTTCAGTCGCAGCTCGACAACCAGCTCGGGCCGCGAGCTGTTCGGGAAGAACTGCTGCGGCACGAACCGGCTTGCGAAGATCGCCACGGCCAGTGCCGCCAGGGTGATGCCGATGACCCACCAGCGTCGCTCGATGGCGAAATCGATCAGCCGGCGGAGCTTCCGGTAGAACGGCGTGTCGTACGGGTCGCCGTGGTGATGTCCTTTGCCGAAATCCTTCGGCAGCATGCTGACGGCGAGGTAGGGCGTGATGATGCCCGAGACGACCCACGAGAAGAGCACCGCCGTGCCGACGATCCAGAAGATCCCGCCCGCGTACTCGCCGGTGGTCGACTGGGAGAATCCGATCGGCATGAAGGCGGCGACGGTGATCAGCGCGCCGGTCAGCCTCGGCATCGCGGTCGCTGCGTAGGAGAAGGCGGCCGCCTTCAGCCGGTCCCAGCCCGCCTCCATCTTCACGATCATCATCTCGACCGCGATGATGCCGTCGTCCACCAGCAGGCCGAGCGCGATGATCAGCGAGCCGAGCGAGACGCGCTCGAGGTTCCAGCCCATCGCGAGCATCACCAGTGCGACGACGCCGAGCACGATCGGCACCGACAGCCCGACCACGATCCCCGTGCGCCAGCCGAGACTGATCAGGCAGACCGCGAGCACGATGGCCAGCGCTTCCAGCAGCGAGCGCTCGAATTCCCAGATGGATTCGCTGACGACGGTCGGCTGATCGGCGACGCGCTCGAGCTCGACGCCGTAGGGCAGCTCGGCCTGCAGCTTGGTGACCGCCGTTTCGAGCGCCTTGCCGAGATCGACGATGTTGCCGTCGTCGGTCATGACGATCCCCAGCATCAGCACCTGCTGGCCGTTGTGGCGCACCGTGTAGGTCGGCGGATCTTCGTATCCGCGCCTGACGGTCGTGAAGTCGCCGAGCTTGATCGTCCGGCCACCGGCCGTAACCGGCACGTTGCGAATGTCCTCCTCGCTGGCGAACTGGCCGCTCACGCGCACCAGCACCCGGTCGCCCCGCGTGTCGATCGAGCCGGCGGGGAGAACTTCGTTCTGGTTCCGCAGGCTTTCAGCGATTGCCAGCGGCGTGATGCCGAGCGCGGCCAGTCTCTGGTGCGAGAACTCGACGTAGACCTTCTTGGCCTGCTTGCCGACGATGTCGACCTTCTTGACCATCGGCACCTTGAGCAGGCGACGCTTGATGTCTTCGGCCACGTCGGACAGTTCGGCGTGACTGATGCCGTCGCCCTTGACGGCATAGAGCAGCCCGGTCACGTCGCCGTATTCGTCGTTGAAGATCGGGCCGACGACGCCCTCGGGCAGCTCGAGCTTGATGTCGTTGAACTTCTTGCGCGCCTGGTACCACGCTTCGAGCTGGTCCGCCTTGGAGGTGCCGCCGACCACCGTGATCGTCATGCCGCCATAGCCCTGCCGCGCATAGGTGACGACCTTCTCGAAGTGGTCGAGCTGCTCGAACTTCTTCTCCATGCGGTTCAGTACTTCGTCCTGCATCTGCTGCGCCGAGGCGCCCGGCCAGATGACGATCGCCGTCATCGATGGCACCGAGAACTTCGGATCTTCGAGCTGGCCGAGCTTCGTGAAGCCCAGCACGCCGCCGACGGCGATCACGAGGATCAGGAACAGCACGACGGCGCGGTGGCCCAGCGCCCATTCGGTGAGGTTGAACGACTTCATCGGGCGACTTGCTTGCCTGTTTCGCTGTGCCGTGAACCGGTCAGCGTGACCTTCAATCCGGGCGCCATCTTCTGCACACCGGCGGTGACGACAAGCGCACCGGCCGGCGGCCCGGAGACGAGCACCTCATCGTTGCGATACCCGTGCACCACGACGCCGATCAACTCGACGGTTCCCACCGGCTCGGCGCCCGCGCGGCGAACGACCCACAGCGCCGGCTGCCCGCCCGATTGGGTGATCGCGCTTGCCGGGATCACCGCCACCGACGTTTCCGCGGCGGTCAGCTCCGCGATCAGCGTGGCCGTGGCGCCGAGCGGCAGCGGCCTAGGGGTCGCCGGCTTCAATCGAGCGCGGTACGTCCGGGTTTGCGGCGCAGCCTGCTGCGAGAGCTCGCGCAGGACGACGTCGAAGGTCTCGCTGGGCGCGCTCGCCAGCACTGCCTTGTAGCGCGCCTTCGTGAACGAGGCGAAGTGATTCTCCGGCACGTCGACCACGATCTCGGGCTCGCCGTGATCCGAGATCGAAACGACCGGCTGCCCCTCGGCGACGACCTGGCCCACCTCGGATCGCACGGCCGTGACGACACCGCTGCGCGATGCGCGCAGCACCGTGTACTTCAACCGGTTGCGGGCGAGCTCGAGCTTCCTCGCCTCCGCCTCGGCCGCCGCTTGGGCCCTGACCGCCTCGCTTTCCGTGTGCTCGGTGTCGGCTATGCTGACGGCGCCATCGCCCTTCAGCTCCTCGTTGCGCCGCCGGTCCGAGCGGGCCTGCCGCGCCGCCGTCTCGGCGGCGAGGAGCTGCTGCTCCGTCGCTTCCACGGCGAGCCGGAAATCGGTGTCGTCGAGCACCGCCAGCACATCGCCTTCGCGCACCCGCTGGCCGACGTCGACATTGCGCTTCACGATCTTGGCGCCGACGCGAAACGCCTGGTCCACCTCGTAGCGCGAGTGCACCGAGCCCGTGTAGCGGTTTGTTTGCAGGGGCTGGTCGTAGCGGATCTCGACGGTGCGCACCTGCCGAAGCGCCTCGGCGGGCGGCTTGTCCGGCGTGCACGCGCAAAGGAGCGTGGCGATCAATACGGTGACAGAGGTTCTCAAGACGGCTCCTTTCATGGTGCGCCTCGCTTGGCTTCGTACCGCGCGGTCGATTCCGGCGGTTCGCCGTAATGCTGGCTGCCGCCGCCGAGCGCGGCGTACAGGGATACCCGGCTCGACATCAGCGCCCGGCGCAACTGCACGACCGTCTGCTCGGTCGACAGCAGGTCGCGCTGGGCATCGAGCACCTCGAGGAAGGTCGCGGTGCCGCGGTCGTAGCGCATCTGCGCGAGCCGCGCGCGCTCCTGCTGTGCCGCGAGCGCCCGCCGCTGGATCGCGAGCTGCTGGGCCAGCCAGTGCTGCGCCGAGAGCGCATCGGCGACGTCGCGAAACGCGCCCTGTATCGTGCGCTCGTAGTCGGCCACCGCCGCGTCGCGGCGCACCTCGGCGAGGTCGAGGTTGGCGCCCCGGCGGCCGGCGTCGAAGATCGGCAGGACGAGCTGCGGCACGAAAGCCCACGCGGTGCTTCCGCCCGCGAACAGGCCGCTCAGCTCGGCGCTCGCGGTGCCGAAGAACCCGGTGAGCGTGATGTTGGGAAAGAATGCCGCGCGCGCTGCGCCGATGTTGGCGTTCGCCGACCGCAGACGGTGCTCGGCGGCGACGATGTCGGGCCGCTGTTGGAGGAGATCCGAAGGCAAGCCCACGGGCAGGTCTGGCAGGAGCGGCGTTGTCGTTCAAGTTCGATCGCTCCGAAAGCCGCGCCGGCTGCGTTCCGACGAGCAGCGTGAGCGCGTGCGCCTGCGCGGCGCGCGCCTGTTCGAGCTGCGCGCCGAGCGTCTGCGCCTGCGTGAGCAGAGTTTCGACCTGCGCCACGTCGAGGCGCGTCGTAGTGCCGACCTCGAATCGGCGCGTGAAGATGCGGAACGACTCCTCGCGGGTCCTGACGGTCTCGCGGGCGATCACGATGCGTTCGTCCAACTCGCGGAGCGCGAGATAGCCGTCGGCCACCTGCGCGACGAGGCTCACGGTGACCGCGCGCCGGCCGGCGTCGGTGGCGAGGAACTGCTCCAGCGCGGCATCCTTGAGGTTGCGCACGCGGCCCCAGAAATCGAGCTCCCACGCAGTGACGCTCAAGCCGACGTCGTAGATGCTGGCGGTGCGCGAACTGCCCGTGGAGCTCAGGCTCTCGGGAATGCCCAGGCGAAACGCTCCGGCGTTCGCATCGAGGGTGGGAAACTGATCGGCCCGCCGGATCTGGAACGCGGCGCGCGCCTCGAGAACGCGCAGGACCGCGACGCGGAGATCGCGGTTGTGCTCGAGCGCCTGCTCGATCATCGTCTGCAGCTGCGGGTCGGTGAAGTAATCGCGCCAGGCGATGGCGGGGGCCGTTCGCGCATCGGGCTTCGCAGGCGCCGGTGCGAGAGCATCGGCCGGGTATTCATTGGCCACCGGCAGGTCGGGGCGCGTGTACTCCGGTGCGAGGTTGCATCCTGCGGTCAGCGCCATGAGAGCGGCCGCGACGCTGCTCGCTAGTCTCTTGGCATACATGGCGTCACTCTATTGGGAGGGCGCGGTCGCTCGCGCGAACCGGCCGGGCACCTCCACCGAGGGCTCAAACCTGGGGGTTGCGCGGCCCCCGAGAACGATGGCGACGCGGAAAAAATCGCAATGGAAACAAGTAAGCGCATTGAAGAGAGTCTAGGGCAAGCGCCGCGGCCAGTCGTCAGCGAAGCGTCGGCGTTCGGTCGGGAAACGGTGCGCGGACCCTACATCGCCGCACGAAGCGATTTCAGCTCCGCGCGGCAAGCCTCGCCGAAGGCGCTCAGCGGATCGGCCCGCTCGGTGTGCGGGAGATCGCGCAGCTCCTCCGCCGTCAGGTTCTTCGCAAAGTACTGGTCGGTGATGCGCCTGAGCAGCTCGCCTCGCGTTCGCTCAGCGCCGGGATGGCCGGCAGCTTGTAGAACTGCTGCGCCGTATCGAGCCACTGCTTGCACGCCTGATCAATGAGCGTCAGCACCGCTTGCTTCGAATCGTCGACCGCCGCCGGGGCGGCCGCCGCGGGGACCATGCATTGCGCGAGGCTCGCCTGCGTCTGCGCGGCAACCTCGTAGAACCTGCGCCAGTACGCCGCGCACTTCTCGGCGCTCGCGCGCGCCCACTGCGCTTGCAGCTCGAGAACGCGGGCGGGATCGGTGGTGGCCACCACCGCCTTGCGTGTCGCCTCGAGATCGGCGTGCGCGTCCACCGCAGCTTCGAGCTGCAGCCCGCTCAGCTTGGTGGCGCCTTCGACGAGCGTCTCGATGGTGAGCAGGCAGCCGTCCACCTGCTGCTTCCAAGCCTGCATCAGAAAGTCGTTGGGTTGCGTGATCATGGAATTCCTTCGTTTAGGCGACGATAGGGCACGCGTGGCGCGCCGAGTTGACCTGCATCCGTCGGTCTGCTCAGCGGTGCTTGAAGGCCGGCTTGCACTTCTCAACGAAAGCGGCCATGCCTTCCTTCTGGTCCTCGAGCGAGAACTGCGATCCGAGCACGGCCGACATCGCGCCTACGAGAGCCGTATCCATCGGGCATTCACGCCGGCGGCCACCTGCTCTCGGCGTTCGCTTTGAGGTCGCTTGCGATGGACTCGAGCAGCTCGGAGCCGGAGGCGAATTCCCGGCTCGCGCCGGTGACCAGGTTCTCGACACGGCCGGCAAGCTCGCCCGGCTTTGCGTCGCTGCGCATTTTCACCACGTAGGCGCGCCGGCTGGGGTATTTGGATTCAGGGTTGAGAGACATCGGACATCTCGGCGGACACCACGCGCACGGCGTGAGATGCCGCGATCCATTCCTCGTTGGTCGGCTCCACGGCGACCCGCACGCGGGTTCCCGCCCGCGAGATCGTCGGTGCGTTTGCGCGGTTCGCCTCGGGTCGAGGTCGAGCCCGAGCCAGCCGAGCGCGGCGCAGATCCGCTCGCGCAGCACCGCGCTGCGCTCGCCGACGCCGGCGGTGAAGACGAGCATGTCGAGCCCACCGAGGACGGCGGTCAGCGCGCCGATCTCGCGCACGATGCGGCGCACGTAGAGCTCGAGCGCCGCGCGCGCCCGGGGGTTGGTGTGCTCGGCTTCGAGCAGCGCCTTCGGGCTCGCCGAGAGGCCCGAGACGCCGAGCAGTCCGGACTCGCGGTAGAGAAGACGCTCGAGCTCGGCCGCGCCGAGCTTTTCCGTCTGCATGAGATAGAGCAGCACGCCCGGGTCGAGCGAGCCGCAGCGCGTGCCCATCATCAGGCCCTCGAGCGCCGAGAAGCCCATGGTGGTGGCGACGCTGCGCAGCTCGCGCATCGCGCAGAGGCTCGCGCCGCTCCCGAGATGCGCGACGATCGTGCGCCCGCGCGCGGCATCGCCGTGGCGCTCGGCGAGCGCGACTGCCATGTACTCGTACGACAGCCCGTGAAAGCCGTAGCGCCGCACGCCGCGTTCCCAATGCGCGTACGGCAGCGGCAGCATCTGCTCGACCTGCGGGAGCGTGCGATGGAACGCGGTGTCGAAGCACGCGACCTGCGGCATCTCCGGCAGCTCGGCGAGCAGCACCTCGATCGCCTCGAGGGCGAACGGCTGATGCAGCGGCGCGAGCGGAATGTAGCTCTTGAGATCCGCCAGCAGCGCGGCGTCGACGCGCACCGGCGCCGAGTACCGGGTTCCGCCATGCACCACGCGGTGGACCACCGCCGCGGGCGGCCGTCCGCCCGTCTGTCTTACCACGCTCGCGCGCAGCTCCTGCAGCGCCGCTGAATAGGGCTTGTCCTTGCCGATGCCGTCGACCTGTCCGGACCAGAGCGCCTTGCGCGCGAGCGGGCGGACGGCGGCGTCGAACAGCGCGAACTTGATGCTCGACGAGCCGCAGTTCAGTACGAGGATCGGCCCGTTCATGCCGCCTGCTTTCGTGGCGCGGCGGTCACCGCCGCGGGGCGGGACAGGCGCCGCGCGACGACCAGCGCGACCGCGCACGATGCGATGCGCGCCTCGCGCGGATCGGCGCGGCTCGTGAGGACGATCGGTACGCGCGCGCCGAGCACGATGCCGGCGCTCGCCGCGCCGCCGAGGTACTCGAGCTGCTTCGCGAGCATGTTGCCGGCCTCGAGGTCGGGGACGACCAGGATGTCGGCCGAGCCGGCGACCGGCGACGCGATGCCCTTGGTGCGGGCCGCGGCGGCGGACACCGCGTTGTCGAAGGCGAGCGGCCCGTCGAGCACCGCTCCGGCGATCTGGCCGCGGTCGGCCATCTTGCACAGCGCGGCCGCATCGAGCGTTGCGGGCATGTAGGGGTTGATCGTCTCCACGGCCGCGAGAATCGCGACGTGCGGCCGCGCGATGCCGAATGCATGCGCGAGGTCGACGGCGTTGCGGATGATGTCGGCCTTGTCCTTCAGGGTCGGCGCGATGTTGAGCGCCGCATCGGTGATGATGAACGGCCGCGGATAGGCCGGCGTCTGCATGATGAAGCAATGGCTCATGCGCCGGTCGGTGCGCAGCGCGCTCGCGACCACGGCGCTCATCAGCTCGTCGGTATGGAGGCTCCCTTTCATCAGCGCCTCGACTTCGCCCTTGAGCGCGAGCTCGACGGCGCGCGCCGCGGCGGCCTCGGCGTGGGGCACATCCACTACGGCGAGCTCCCCGATCTTCGTGCCGAGCTTCTGCGCCACTGCCTCCAGGCGCTCGCGCGGGCCGATCAGCACCGGCTCGATGATCCCGGCGCTGCGGGCGTCGAGCGCGGCCGACAGGCTCAACTCGTCGCACGGATAGACGACCGCCACCTTGATGCGGCCAAGGGGCTTCACGTACTGCAGGACCCGCACGAGCTCGTCGCCGTGCTGTAGCGACACCCGTACCTGGGGCAGCGTGCCGCGCGGGCGCTCGATGCGCTCGGCGGGCGCGATCACCGTCGCCTCGCCGGAGATCACCGTCTCGCCGTCCTGGTTCGTGCACTGGCAGTCGAGCACCAGGCGGCGCGTCGCCTCCTCGCGAAAGGTCACCGTTACGGTGATGGTGAGCGTGTCGCCCACGCGCACGGGCGCATGGAACTTCAGCGTCTGGCCCGCGTAGCTCGTGCCCGGGCCGGGCAGCCGCGTGCCGAGCACCGCCGAGATCAGCGCGGCGCCCCACATGCCGTGCGCGATGACGCCATGGAAGCGCGTCGACGCCGCCGGCTCGGCGTCGCTCTGCGCAGCCGCGGCGTCACCCGACATTGCAGCGAAGAGCTGCAGGTCGGCCGCGGTGAGCGTGCGCTGGATGCTCGCACGGTCGCCGACGACGATCTCGTCGAAGGTGCGGTTGCGGAGGATTTCGAGGTCTTCGTAGGCAAATGTGCTGGTCATGGAAATCTCACGCTAGGATGTGGAAACCGCCGTCGACGTAGTGGGTGTCGCCGGTGATGGCTTTCGCGGCGTCGCTGACGAGGAAGGCGCAGAAGGTGCCGACGTCCTCGAGCGTGACCGGCTGGCGCAGCGGCGCGCGTGTGCGCGCCTCGGCCAGCAGCTGTCGAAGCCGGGAATGCCCGACGCGGCGCGCGTCTGGATCGGCCCCGGGAGAAACGGCATTGACGCGGATCGCGCGCGGCCCGAGCTCGGCCGCGAGATAGCGTACGGCTGCTTCGAGCGCCGCCTTCACCGGGCCCATCACGCCGTAGTGCGCCACGACCTCGGCGGCGCCGAGGTAACTCATCGTCAGCAGCGACCCGCCGCGGTCCATGAGCGGCTCGGCGAGGCGCGCCATGCGCACGAAGGAGTGGCAGGAGATGTCCATCGCGCGCGCGAAGCCCTTCGCGCGAGCTCTCGACGACACGGCCGTGGAGGTCCTGCTTGGGCGCGAAGGCGATGGAGTGCAGCGCGAAGTCGAGGCGGCCCCATTTTTCCTTGATGGCGGCGAACACGGCCTCCATCTGGCCGGGCTGCTCGACGTCGAGCGGCATGGCGATCGTCGCCGGGAGCGAGCGCGCCAGCGGCTCGACGTACGGTCTCGCCTTCTCGTTCAGCCAGGTCACGGCGAGCTCCGCTCCGAGGTTGCGGAAGACGCGCGCGCAGCCGTAGGCGATGCTGTTCTCGTTCGCGATGCCGACAATCAAGCCCTTGCGGCCCGCGAGAACCGTGGAAAGCAGCTGCGAATGCGGCAGGTCCATGGGCCTTTTCTCTAGTGAACCGGAGCCGCGTCTTTCACGCGCCGCCGGCCCGCGCGAGCGCCGCTGCGCACGCGCTCGAGCATCGTGCTGCTGCTCGGGCGTCAAGCCGTCGTGCCGCACGCGCGGATCGTTCGCCAGCCGCTCGAGCAGCGTGAGCAGCCGCTCGCGGTCTTTGCGCTGCGGAAGCAGCGCGGGCAGGGTTGCGATCGCCTTGTCCGTCTCGTAGGTCGCGATGATTTCCTGCTCGCCTGCGACGCGGCGCATTTGCTCGAGAGGCACGGCGGGCAGAAACTCCTTGTAGTCCTTCACCATCTGCTGCCCGGCTTCCAGGCGCGACAGCGGCACGTCGCCGCGGCGCGTGACGAGAAAGCCGACGCGGGCAAACGCCTCGGGGTAGCCGCCCTTGTCGATCGACGCGAGCGCTTCCTTCACGATGGGCAGCTCGCGCGGATCGGCCGGCTGCGCCGCCGGCGCGGGCTGCCGGTCGGCGATGTAGAGCGAGAACAGGTTGCCGTAGACATGGAAGAACAGCGCCTCGGTGAACGCGTCGCCCAGCGCCCGCTGGTACTCCAGCGTGGCGCTCGCGAGATCGACGAGGCTCGCCTCGGCGCGGCGCAGCGGATCGTCCGCCGGCAGCGCCTGGCGGTTCTCCTTCACGAACTGCGCGGCGCCCGGCAGCCACGCGAGCCAGGGATTCAAATCCGACAACGCCCAGCGCTGCACGCGCAGGGGATGGAAGCGGCGGATCGTGCGTGGCGATGAACTCGTCCGACGTGGCCTGGACGAAGGGCTGCAGGAAGAGCTCGTACGCGCGCTGGTTGAATTCCGAGACGGCGGCGACCGCCTCGAAAGGCTTCTCGTCGACGCGCTGGTGGCGGTTCAGCCGCGCCGCGACTTCTTCCAGGCGGTACTCGTGGAACTTCACTTCGTAGTCCACCTTGCCATCCGACCTCGCGCTGCTGGATCTCCATGCCGTAGAGGCCCGGCGGCCAGCATCTCGATCGACTTCATCACCGAGACGATCTGCGTGTATTCCTTCTGCGCGACTTTTCCGGAGACGAAGATGCCGAGGTGGCCGACCTCCTCCTGCATCAGGCCGACGATCACCTGGCCGCGCGCCTTGATCTCCTCGGTCGAGCCGTAGACGTCGGCCACCCAGTTGAACGCCTGCTGCGGCGGCGTGATGTTGTCGCCGAGCGAGGCGAACATGATGATCGGCGAGCGGATCTCGCGCAGGTCGAAGGCGCCGCTCGCGTCCGGCCCGGACTTCACTTCGCCCGACCAGAGCTTGTTGCCGACGAAGAGGTTGCGCGTGATCCACTCGATCTCCTCGCGGTTCATGAGGAAGTAGCCGCCCCACCAGCGCTCGAACTCGAGGAAGCGCGCGGGCTCGGTGTCGGCGTTGGCGAACACCTTGTAGTACTTGTCGACGAAGGTGTTGGCCGGATTCAGGTTCTCGAAGTTCTGCACCAGGTGCGCGCCGTCGAACTTGCCGTTGCCCAGGTCGGCCGAGAGCGAGGCGAGCCACGTGCCGCCGAGGATGCCGCCGGCGTAGCGCATCGGGTTGTCGCCTTCGCCCTCGCGCCAGGCGCCGCCCCAGTACGACATCGGCGCGCCGACGATCACGAGCGGCCCGGTCTCGTCGGGCTCCGAGGCGGCGAGCATCATCGCCGCCCAGCCGCCCTGGCAGTTGCCGACGATGGCGGGCTTGGCGCTCTCCGGATGCAGCGCGCGCACCTTGTGCACGAACTCGCGCTCCGCCGCGCACACGTCGAGCAGCGTCTGCCCGGGTTCCGGATCGCGGAAGAAGATGACGAAGTAGACCGGGTGTCCCGCGCGCAGCGCGACGCCGACCTGCGAGTCGTCCTTGAAGCCGCCGATGCCGGGGCCGTGGCCGCCGCGCGGGTCGATGATGATGTAGGGGCGCTTCTTGGCGTCGACCGTCACGCCCTCGGGCGGGATGATGCGAAGCAAGGCATAGTTGACCGGCTTCTGCAGCGTGCGCCCGTCGAGCACCATCTCGTGCTTGAAGTGCAGCACGGGCGGCTGGCCCTGCTGCACGTGCTCGAGGTAGTTGTTGCCGCGCTGGCGCAGCGTGTCCCAGAAGATCACCGCGCGCTGCGCGCAGTCGATCGCGTACTGCGGCCACGCCGACCATGCGGCGGCCGCGGGCTGCATTCCCTGCGCCGCCTTTTGCACCCGCTCGCGGAACCGCTCGGTTGCGGTCTGCAGCCGGTGTTGCAGTACGCGCGTGATTCGTTCGGAAATGTCGACGCTGCGGGAGAGTTTGTCGCCGATTTCCATAGAATGCCTCAGGTGTAGGTGTGGAAGCCGCGGCCGGATCTTGCGGCCGAGCTTCCCGTCGGCGACCATCTCCTTCAGGAGCGGCGCCGACCGGCGAGCGCACATACCTGCGCGATGCCGTTGCCCATCGTGCCGGCGCCGATAACGCCGATCATCTGCGGAGTCGTCATGCGGGCACCTTAGCGTTGGCTCCTTGCCAAGTCGTCAGCGAACGGTCGGCATTTCGTCGGGATTCGACGGATTAGCGCTGGCTGAGGGACGGAGCCGGGCTCTTCGGCGAGCACTTGACGTCGATATACGGAGTCGCGAAGTACTTCGTCTGCGCCCCCCGCCTGCGGCTCGAATAACGGGGCCAGGTCAGCGAAGCGACTCGAGGTAGTCGAGCAGGCTCTCGAGCTGCGCAGGGTCAGCGACCCCGATTGGCATGAACGTGCCGGAAATCGCGCGTCGCGGGTCGGATAGGAAGCGGCGAAGCGAATCACGATTCCACATGATTCCCGAATCGATTAGAGCGCGCGAGTGCACGCCGGAAGCCTGCGTCCCAGCTATCGTGCCGACGATGCCGGCGAGGCTTGGGCCGATCGGCGAATCGGCCGGCGCCGTGCCGCCATGGCAGGTGCGGCAACGGAGCTCGTAAACCTCCCGGCCCGATGCGGCTTCGTCCGCGCGCGCAGGGTGGTCGATCAGGCCCGCCAAAGCGAGCGCGACGCACGCCAGCTTGCGAAAGTGGATCATCATCTGGGCGCGACGGGAGCAGGCATGAGGTCGAAGCCCTGGGGCTTCCACGCGCTCCACGCCGTCCGGTCCGCCGCGGCTCTGTGCACCGAGCCGCGGGACATGATCCATTCGCGCTCGGCGATTCTGTCGGCGCGCAGCCTCTGCAGCGCCGCATATTCGTTCGCGCCACTGACGTAGACCCACGCGCCGAACCTTGCGTCGGCGAACTTGTAGGCTCCGGCGCTCTCGACGAGCTGGCGGTCGGAAGCCGTACCCGGCATGAAGTGCTTCATGGCTTCGCAGCCTAAGGGCGACGCTCGCGCAAGTCGTTGGCGAAACGTCGAGTTTCGGTCCGGATTTGGTCGGGACGGCGCTTCGGCTGTTGCCTGCCGCGTCGCCCATTCCCGCCGAAGTGGCGGCGGGCCCAGCAAAGGCGACCAAACCCCGACCCTTCGCCGACTACTTCGCGCGTATCAGTCGTTACGCTGCAGGTGGCCCCTGTGGGCTACGGAGCAAGTGAATGGCTGAGCAACAAGACCGTTTTCTCATCGAGTGGTGGTCGAACCAATTGGAGGAGCTCGACCGGGAGATCGCCAGGTTGGCGCTGCTGTGCAAGGTCAGGATCCTCGATCCCGGCGTTGTGACGCGGGTGCTGCAAAGGGACGCTTCGGTGTGCGGAAGCCGACAACCCGATCGCTTTCGAGAAGCTGCGCAAACTGCTCATGATGTACTTCGCGACCCACGAAAAATCGGCCGGCGCGCTGGGACCGGAGCTACTGGCGGTGATCGAGGCCGACATCATCCAGCGACTCTCGAAGTCCTTCCCCGATATGGGGAAGTGGCCTCCCGGGTAATTCCTCTCGTATGGATCTGACATCGGTCAGTGCGATGTCGGCCGTGCCCGCAGCCTCGGTCATCTCGTCGAACGGATGCTGCGCTTCGAGGACGAGATCGGTCGCACCCGGGGGATTGCCGATCGCTTTGGCAATCGGCGACCACAGCCGGGCCGCTTCGTGCACCTCGCGGTTGGCGGGCGACAGCGGTGGGCAGCCTGCTCGCGCACGAGCGCGCGGTCGCGGCTGGGCGCGCGACGTGCGCGCCCCACGATTTGGCTGGACCCGAATGCTGCCCTTCGATCGCTGATGCCAGATGAACTTTTCTTGTTGATGAGCATCAGGAATTCCTACTCGTCGATCGTCGCCACGCCGAGCGCGCCCCGTCTGCCCCGGAGCCGGACGCGGCGCCCACCGCGGTTCGCGCGGTCTTGACGTCCGTCAACACACTGCGGGTTGAACGGTGGAGAATGACTCGTTCCGACGCCAAGTCGCGAGTGCGAAGCGGGGAGAGCGCGTGACACGTAATTCGGGGGTCGCGCGGCTCGCATTGCGACATGACGGCTCGGAATACCGACATTCGTGCTTCGACTGTTCCGCCAAAGGAGGTGAACATGGCCATGAATGCGATCGCGTCCGCCGTCGAACAGGCAGCCGCACAACCCTACGCACCCAAACAGTCTCCCGCATCCGCACAGCCCGCAAGGGAGGACACCGCTCAGGCACCTGCCATCAGCACCGATGAGCGCGCGAGCGCTTGATCCGAGACGCAGCATATTTCCGCTACCAGCAGGGCGGTTGCGTCGAGGGCCACGATGTGGAGGACTGGCTCGCGGCCGAAGCTGAAGTCGACGCGCGCCTCATCGCCGAACTCAGGGTGCAGTAGCGCCCAAGCGGGCCCGCCCGCGCCCAGCGGCGAGATCCCGGGGCCGCGAGAAGGACGAATCGGCGTCAGTGAGCGTGCGGTTGATCGCCCTCAGCTCGCCGGTAACCGTCCGAGAAGCCGGGCACAACGAGGACGACGCACCAGGCTTTAAGGCGCATCCAGCAGAGGGTGTGCCCCGCTTTCTTCGGACGCGAGGGGAGCAAGGATCGAAACCCATGGGGATCTCACCGCTGGCCGGGACACCGGCCCCGAAGGAGCTGCTGGTCGACGTGGCCCGGCTCGAGCGGGAGTATTTCGAGCGCAAGCCTGACCTCGGCGACCCGAACCAGCTGGTGAGCTTCGGCACGAGCGGGCACCGCGGCTCGCCGCTGCACGGCTCGTTCACCGAAGCCCACATCGTGGCCATCGCGCAGGCGATCTGCGATTACCGCCGCAGCCAGGGCACCGGCGGCCCGCTCTACATGGGCAAGGACACGCATGCGCTGTCCGGGCCGGCCGAGCGCACTGCGCTGGAGGTTCTTGCTGCGAACGGTGCGCAGACGGTGATCCAGCGTGATGACGGCGTCACACCCACGCCGGTCATCTCGCGGGCCATTCTCGTTTACAACCGCGGACGCAAGGAGCAGCTTGCCGACGGCATCGTCATTACGCCGTCGCACAACCCGCCCGAAGACGGCGGCTTCAAGTACAACCCGCCCGACGGCGGTCCGGCGGACACGGACGTGACGCGGTGGATTCAGGATCGCGCCAACCAGCTGCTGCGCGAGGGTAACAAGGGTGTGAAGCGCGTCGCGCTCGCGCTGGCCATGAAGGCGGCGACCACGCGGCAAGAGGATCTGGTCTTGCCCTACGTCGACGATCTGCGCAATGTCGTCGACATGGACGTGATCCGAGCTGCCGGCCTAAGGCTCGCCGTCGACCCGCTCGGGGGCGCCGCGGTGCATTACTGGGAGCCGATCAACGACATCTACGGACTGAACATCACGGTCGTGAATCCGAAAATCGACCCGACCTTCTCGTTCATGACCGTCGACCATGACGGCAAGATCCGCATGGACTGCTCCAGTCCGTACGCGATGGCGCGACTCGTCGAACTGAAGCATCAATACCGCGTCGCCTTCGCCAACGATCCGGATGCCGACCGGCACGGCATCGTAACGCCCTCCGTCGGGCTGATGAATCCCAATCACTATCTCGCGACCGCCATCCGGTACTTGCTCACGAACCGCCCGCGCTGGCCCGTGGATGCCGCCGTGGGCAAGACACTCGTCAGCAGCAGCATGATCGACCGAGTGGTGAGGCAGCTCGGCCGCCGGCTGTGCGAGGTGCCCGTCGGATTCAAGTGGTTCGCGCCGGGGTTGCTGGACGGCTCATTTTGCTTCGGCGGCGAAGAGAGCGCCGGTGCGAGCTTCCTGCGCCATGACGGCACGGTGTGGACGACCGACAAGGACGGCCCCGTCATGAGCCTGCTCGCGGCCGAGATCACTGCACGCACCGGCAAGGACCCAGGCGAGCACTACCGCGAGCTCACAGCCCAATTCGGCACGCCCTACTACCTGCGCATCGATGCGGCGGCGACCCCGGAGCAGAAGGCGAGGCTCGGAAGACTCTCGCCGGAGGCCGTGACGGCCGCCACGCTCGCGGGCGAGCCGATCACCGCCAGGCTAACCAAGGCGCCGGGCAACAACGCCCCGATCGGCGGCCTCAAAGTGGTGGCGGCGAACGGCTGGTTCGCCGCCCGGCCTTCCGGCACCGAGAACATCTACAAGATCTACGCGGAGAGCTTCAAGGATGAGCGGCACCTACAGGCGATCGTGAACGAGGCGCAGGAGATCGTGGACAGCGCTTTGCGCGACGCAGGGTAGGGCGTTCTGCGGTTTGGAGGCGCTTCATCCCCAGAACTGTGAGCTGGATAGGGCGAGTTAGCAAACGGAGCATCAAGATGGCATCGATAGAATCCGTCACTCAGCGCCCGGCCTGGAAGGCTCTCGAGGCGCACTACCGGCAGGTGCGGGGCCTGCATCTCCGCAAGCTGTTCGCGGACGATCCCAAGCGCGGCGAACGCATGACCGCCGAGGCCGCGGGCATCTATCTCGATTACTCGAAGAATCGGATCACCGACGAGACCATAAAGCTGCTGCTGCAGCTGGCAGACGAGTCCGGTCTGCGCGCGCGGATCGACGCCATGTTCCGCGGCGAAAAGATCAACGTCACCGAGCAGCGCGCCGTCCTGCACGTGGCCCTGCGCGCGCCGAAAGGGACCTCCATCGTTGTGGACGGCGAGAACGTGGTGCCAAGGGTCCAGGCTGTGCTCGACAAGATGACGGACTTCGCCAACCGCTTGCGCAGCAGCGCATGGAAGGGACACACGGGAAAGCATATCCGCAACGTCATCAACATCGGCATCGGCGGATCCGACCTCGGGCCGGTGATGGCGTACGAGGCTCTGAAGTACTACAGCGAACGCGCGATGACTTTCCGCTTCGTCTGGTGACACTGCTCAAGGCCTTTCCGAATTCATGGACAACGGCAGCTTTCATTGTTCGAGGTGTTCGAGGTAACATTTTTCTCTCCTCATCGTCTGATGGGTTATCACAACACTGTGGCCTAACTGATGGTTCGGTTCTTCTCCGTGTCCGAAAGCCCTGGGCCGAGGCCGTCCGGATGTTCTCAATGACTTGCCGGTGACCGATGAACTCGCCGTGTGAAAAGTTGAGCCGCGCGATGTTCATTCCGGCGCGAATCATTCGTCCGGTGATCTCTGGCGTCTGCGAGCCAGCACTAATCGTGGCGATAACCTGCCGCACCCCCGCGCCTTGCCAGGTCGGCACGTCATGAATGCGCAGCA
>CAWGCC010000061.1:0-19211 GCA_963820965.1 uncultured beta proteobacterium
CATCCTCATCCCGATCGTGTTCGTCGGTCTCGGCCTGGAGCGCCTGCTGATCGCGGGCGGCCTGGTGGCGGGGCCGCCGGTATCGGCCGGGGCGGCGGTCTTCAGCGCGTTCGAGTTCGCCGCCGGCCTCGCGGTAATGGCGGGCTGGAAGCTCCGCTGGATCGCCGGCCTGCTCGCGATCTTCATCGTCGTCGACGCGTTCCTGGCGCACCCGTTCTGGGCGTACGCCGCCGAGGAGCGGCGCGGCCAGCTGCTCCACTTCCTGAAGAACTTCGCCACGCTGGGCGGGCTGCTCGCCCTCATCTGGGCGGACCTCGCCCTGGCGAAGCCCGGCGGCGGGGCCCGGGCATGACGGCCACCGCGACCGGGACCCGGCGCTGGCTCCGGCCGCCGCGCCTCCGGACGCTCGCGAAAGGGGAGGGCGAGCGGCACGCATCCTGGCTCGAGCTCTTCTTCGACCTCGTGCTCGTCGTCGCGATCGCGCAGCTCGCGCATCTGTTCGTCCACCACCCGGACTGGCACGGCGCGGCGCTCGCGGGCGGTCTCTACCTGGCGGTGTTCCTCGCCTGGCAGGGGTTCAGCTTCTACGCCGACCGCTTCGACACCGACGACCTGCCATTCCGGATCGCGACCTTCGCGCAGATGCTCGCGCTGCTCGCGCTCGCGGTGCAGATCCCCGACGTCGCCAAGGGGAGTTACGCCGGGTTCGCGATCGCGTTCGCGGCGTTCCGGGGAATCCTCGTCGCGTTGTACGTGCGCGCCTATCGACACGCGGCGGAAGCGCGACCGTTGATCCGGCGGTACGGGAGCGTCTACGCGTTCAGCGTGGCGTTGTGGCTCGTGTCGGCCGCGCTGCCGGCGTCGTGGAGCCCCGTGATCTGGGCCGTCGCCATCCTGCTCGACCTCAGCATGCCGCCGCTCAACACGCGGCTGCATCGGCACATCCCTGTGGACCCGGCGCACGTCCCGGAGCGGTTCGGGCTGTTCTCGCTGATCGTGCTCGGCGAGCTGGTCGTGTCCGTGGGCAGCGGGACCATGGAGGCGACCTGGAGTCCCGGCGTCGTCACCGTCGCCGTGGCCGGGTTTGGTATCGCCGCCTGCCTGTGGTGGGTCTACTTCGAGCGGCTCACGGGTCAAGAGCTCCAGCACGACGCTCGACCGATCGTGACCTTCGCCTATGCGCACCTGCCGCTGCTCGCGGCGCTCATGTTCGTCGCGGCCGGTGTGAGCCTGCTGGTCAGGGGCGACGCCGGCCACGGCGGACCGGCGGGCGCGTGGGCGCTCTGCGGCGGCGCGGCGGCGTTCCTCGCCGCGCTCAACGTGGCGCAGGCGCAGCTCACCGCGCCGCCGCCGCGGCCGGTTTTCGCCGTGCGCTGGCTGGTGGCGGCGGCGATGCTCGCGATACCGCTCGCGGCGCATTCACCGCTTGCGGTCACGGTCGCGGCGCTCGTCGTGCTCGTCGCGCTCGTCGTCTTCGAAGGGGTGATGTGCGGGCCGCCGGTGCATGCGGCGAGCGAGTCTTACTCGGCACGGGACACATCCTAGTCGGTGCGCGCTCGATGCGGCGGCTCGTCAATCAGTCGATCAGCCAACGTCCGCTCTCGACACCGTGGGGTCGCAACGCCGAGAGAAGCCTCTGCTACTTGCGGACGGGGAGCATGCGGGCGACGAGCACGCCGAGAACGTTGATCCCTGCGGCGACCCACACCGCGGATGCGTAGCTGCCCGTGCGGTCAAATAGCGCACCCGCGAGCACCGGCAGGCTTATTGCCGCCGCGCACCAGGCGATGTAGAGGCGGCTCGCGATGCGGCCGAACTGGTTCTTGTGCCAGTACTGTGCGATGGCGCCAGCGGCGAGCCCCGAGACGAGACCGTACCCGACCCCGATAAGGCCAAGGGCGAAGGCTGCGGTCGCCGGGGTCGGGATCAGGCTCAACATCACGGCGCCCGCGAGCGAGCAGGCGTGCGCACCGACGCCCACTCGCGCGGCCGCGAAGTGATCGACGAGCCACCCGCCGGCGATGCGGGCGACGCCCACAGCGCCGGTGATGAAGGCCGTCGCTCCGACCGCGAGCGCGGCGACGCCGCCGTAGGCTTGCACGATCGCAGCGGCCTGGCTCAGGACCGTAAGGCCCGCGGCCGCGGCGAGGAAGAACACCGCAGTCAGCAAGTAGAACGTACGTCCGAGCCGACCTCCTCCGGCCTCCGTCGACGATGGGTCGAGCATCTGGATCCCGGCGGCCCGCAAGACGGCGGCCGCGATCGCGCATGCGGCCAGCACGACGACGCCGAGGCCGGCGAGCGTGGGCCGCACGCCAAAGGCCTGGATCGACCAACCCAAGATCGGTGCCCCAAGCATCGCGCCCAGGGGGTAGAGGCTTACCACGTAGCCGTTCGCGAGTCCGCGCGCCTTGCCGACGGTCTGGTTCACGGCCTGCTGCCCCACGATGAAGAGCACGCCCGCTCCTGGCCCAAACAGCACCCCGTAGCCGAGCACGAAGTGGACGAAGCTCGACGCCGAAGCGGCGAGCCACAGCCCGGCCCCGCTTGAGAGGCCGCACGCGACGGCGAGCGCGGCGGGAGAGAGCCGCCGGTAGAGCTGCGGCGCGAAGTTCATGCCAATCGTGAGGGTCACGGTGGCGAGACCGAAGACGAAACTCATCTCCGCCCGCGTCGAGCCGAGCAGCACCTCCATCGGCCTCAGGAACACACTGAAGGCATAGAGCGTGCCGAACGGCAGGCTAACGACAGTCGCCGCGAGAAGCGCCGCGACGCTTCGTTGTCCGGGGTTCAAGTGTTCTTCGTCGGATTTTTCGACATCGTACCTAAAGCGCCAGGACGCTTTCTTTTCCGTCTGTTGCAGGTTTGAGCGTACGCGACTCCCGGGTGAGGCATTCGCTTGGGCCTCCCCGTGCGGCCGAGCGCAAGCGGCGCGGGCAGCTCGCTCGTCGGTCTAACGGCTACAATCCGCCGCGAAGCGGCTTGGCGCGGAAGGGGTGGTCATCCGGTTGCGAACGTTGTCGTCTATCCGACAGGGAGCCGAGAGGCTGTACCGCCGATCCCTTTCCCTGAGGACGCCCTGCAGGGGCGCCTGTGGCACCACTCACGGCTTTTTGACAAACCGGCCCTGAATCTGCTATGACAATGGCATTGACCGTTCCGCGCCCCGGCCGTAATTCTTCGAGATGGATCCGACGACCGAAACGAGGATTGCCCGCGATGTCGAGAAGCATCTCGCGCGGCTGCTTGTTCGCTCCCCGAAACTCTTGGAGTTGCCGATCACCCCATTGTTCGGCGCGAACGACCTTATCCGACTCGAACTTGCCCTGGAACGTTTCGCCCAAGTGCACACTTCGGAGCGGAGCAAGCTGCTTGTCGAAGCGGTCAGGACCATTCTCAGCGTGGCGCGTACTCGCCTGCGCATGGCGAATGCGGGACGGCGCGCGCTCGCCGTCGCCGATACAAGTCCCCGCCGGTAGAATCAGCCGCGCGTCAAAGAGAGGAGGACAGGCCGCCTGGGCCGGTTTCCGCTTCCCATCGCCGGACACGGCATCCCGGCTCGTTCCGCGCCATATCGTTCGAGCGGCTCAAGATGTAGTCAGTGCGAGCTGTCGACCCGTTTGCGGTTGTGCTTGCCAGACGCTTTCTGTATTGCCGTACCAATCCTCTAGCGTTGATTACTGCCCCACCATCCTTCACGGCCTGAGCCCTTGCTGCGCCGATTGGTGTCAGTCAGGCGCAATGCTTGAAGTAGACCTCCTTGAGTGTCTGGAGGTCCTCGACGGGCGCCTTTTCGATCCGCTCGGTCAAGGCCGCGCAGATCTCCTCAGTAGAGAGGTGGCGTTTGAGCATTCCCACCACCTCATCGAGATCGTCGATAGGCGCTTGCTTGAGCATCTGCGCCGACGAGGCTGTGCCTCCCCCAACCACGCTTTCCAATATGGCCTGATCCATTTCTGTCCCCCCGGGCACCCGCTGATGGCGGCGGGCTTCGGGACCGGATAAAAGCAGGTGACGCGCCAGGATTCGGATGCGCCGTGACTAAGCGCACACTGAGCTTGTAATCGGCTGAGGTTTCCCGGAATACGACAAGAGTTCGCTACAACGGGCGCCCTTGGGCAGTCGCCAACCATCGAAGGTTGATGGTGATGTAGGGATTCGAGCGCCAGAGCCAAGCGGCTACGGTTCAAAAGTGGCGGTGAGAGGCGCGTCGTGCCGAAGCGCGATCCACTCGAGCGCGCCCAAGGGGTCGTCTGCCTTGAGTGCTCTCGCCGCCGCCGTGACGAGCGAATCCATGTCGCATCTTATGCCGTGATCGGGCGCCACCAAAAAAACCGTCACACTTGTTACTCCCCGTTCGCCGTCGCCGAAGCTAAGCTGTGCGTGGTCGACAACACTGTCGTTTCGGACAACCAGTAAGGAGAATGGCAAATGGCGGATATTCTGCACAGAGTCGGAATCAAATCGTCCCTGGACGAAGTCTATGAGGCATTGACCACGCGCGAAGGCCTGGCCGCCTGGTGGACGAACAACACGGAAGGGGAAAGCAAGGTCGGCGGAGCGCTCAAGTTCCGCTTTAGCGCCGGCGGCTCCGAGATCGGCGGCTTCGACATGAAGGTTCTTGAGCTTCAGCCCGCCAAGCGTGTGCTATGGCAAGTGGTCGAGGGGCCCCAAGAATGGATCGGCACAAAGATAAGTTTTGATCTCAAACAAGCAGGCGACCATGCGATCGTCCTCTTCAAACACCAGGATTGGAAGGAGCCGGTCGAATTCATGCACCATTGCAGTACCAAGTGGGCGATTTATCTGATGAGCTTGAAGTCGCTTGCGGAAACCCGCAAAGGTAGTCCCAACCCGAACGACACTCATATTAGCGGCGACGGGCCCGACTGAGGCACCACCGACGAAGCTCTTGAGCTTGCGGGGTCGGCCATCGGAAGGGCGTTCCGAGGGGAACGACGGGGCGGATAGCTCTCTCGGTCTTCGGCGATTCGTTGGACGCCAAGGCAACCGTGCTTCGCCTTGTCGACGATCTTGGCTTCGACCCTGCCGACGGTGGCGATCTGGACAACTCCTGGCGGCAGCAGCCCGGAACGCCGGCCTGCTGTCAATCTCTTCGTCCGGGCAGGTGTCGGACAACCCTTAACAAAAAGCGGCACTCGGAGTTACGCAACTTTGCGGGACGCGGGGGATCGGCGCACGACCTCCTACACACCATCGCACGCGCGATAATGCGCCCGGTTTCACGATTGTTTTCGTTCGCCGTCCACACATTCATCTAAGGTGTCGACCAGGCGGATAGCTCAAGCGGGAGAGCGTCGGCGCAGCAGCCTACCGAAGGTTGAAGGTTCGAGTCCTTCTTCGCCTACCAATCGCTCGAACACCTGGCCGAACCAGCTCTCGTTCGGGTTCTCCACTCCCGGCCTGGTCCTGCCGGCGCCCGCTTGTGCACGACGTTTAGAGGACGTCGTTCATATGCAACGATAGAGGTTCCAGTACTGACCTCGCATCGTCACTGAAGTCACATCGTCAAGTCTTGCGGTCGCCACTCCGCCGATTGCTTGGGTACGGGTCTGTCGTTCGCATTTAGCACCCGCATCAACTGCTCCGGCGTGAGACGCGCCAGGCGGACGACATGCGCGACTTCCTGCGTTCCCAGTTCCTGAATCGTGTAACCCTCCAGCGAAGGAGGCTCGAATCGCCCGGATTCACTCCTGGGCTCTGATTTCTTGGGAGGTCGCCCAGATGGAGTGGGCTTCGCCTTCCTCCGAAATAGACCGAACATTCCGCCCGCGACTCCTGGATGTTGAGCGCAAAGTTTTACACCCTGCAGGAGCAAGTCCAATCGTCGCAGCGGGGCTGTAACCAAAGTTCACGAATTGGGCCTGCGCCGTCAGGCTGATCCCTGATCCGGAAGAGGCGCTGCTTGATCCCGACGAGCTGCTACTACGAGCGGAAGGAATGCCGGCCGGGAAGCGGCCGTATTGCGTCCGGATGGAAGACGAATCGCCGCCCATTGCTCGGCGCACAAATGATTCCACCTCGGGCGTGCTTGGCACCAAGTCTGAAGTGACATTGAAGGGCGAGCGCCGTCGCTTATCCGTCAGTCGGCACAGAGCGCTTCGGCGGCTCACCCCGCGGGACGCCTGTTGCATAGCAGCCGGCGCAGCCAGCTCGCCGTGAAAAAGGTCCCCTTGCGCGATGCCGCCGTGATGTGGGGGTGACACCGTTCACGCGTGTAACGTCCTGTGACGATCTGGCCCGGAAGCTGCTATGACAACGACATCCGACCAATCCGCCTGCTGGCCGCGAGGGAGAGAAAAAATGAACACACTCAGGGACCCGCTTCGAACGGGCGCGAAACCCGACGACGAGCTGTCGGCGGTGGAACTGCTATCGAGAGCGCCTCTTGATCAGATTGACGAGGCTATCCGGGGACTTAAGGGACGGAGATCCTCAGACGAGATACGCAAGGCCTTGGTCGAGCGCATCGCTCGCGCGCCGCTTTCTGACTTCCAGATCCTGAAGTCCATCTACATGACCCACTGTGTGGACTAACGCGCGACAGATCGGCCTGACTATGGACGCGACCATCGAAACAAAAGTTGCTCGGGACGTTGAGCATCAGCTCGCGCGGCTCGTCATTCGCTCCGCCAAGCTCGCGGAGTTGCCGATTACGCCGCTGTTCGACGCGAACGACCTCATCCGACTGGAGCTTGCTCTGGAGCAGTTCGCCCAGGTGCATCGCTCCGGGCGGAGCAAGAGGCTTGTCGAAGCGGTGCGGGCGATTCTAAGCGTGGCGCGTACTCGGCTGCGTGTGGCGAGTGCCGTTAGGCACGCTGTAGTCGTCGCCGAGGCTCGCCCTCGCTGAGGACGAGTCACCCCGGGAGTCCGCGCCGAAAGAGCGAGGGAATGGGTCGAAAGCCGACTTTGAGTGCGGGCGCACTTCCGTCAGCCATGGCTGACGGATTTCAGGCACGCGGCGGCAGCGGCGGCGGCACGTCCGGCGGCGGCAGAAGCTCGTGCGCGTTAAGCGTCGCGGCGACCATGCTGTAGTAGCCGACGAGCGCGGTCAGCTCGACGACCCCGACGACGCCGAGGAGATCGCGCGCGCGCTTGTGCGCCGCGTCGGTCACGAAGTGCGTTGCGTTCAGCTGCGCGGCGTACTCGTACACCGCCTCCTCTTCCTCGTGGTCGAACTTCGGGCGCTTGCCATGTCGGATGGCGTCGATCACCGCCTGCGGCACGCCGCCCTTCAGCGCCGGCGGCTCGTGCGCGAACCACTCGAACTGGCAGTCCCAGTGGCGCGCGGTGACCAGGATCGCGAGCTCGCTCAGCCGCGGCGGGAGGCTCGTCCGGTAGCGCAGGAGCTCGCCGAGCTGCTGCCACTTGTCGGCGAGCTCGGCGTTGTGGATCGCGGCGCGGATCGGCCCGCGCACGACGCCGCGCGGGCCGGCGACGACGGCGTCGTAGACCTTGCGCTGCTCGGCGTTCAGTTCCTCGACCGACGGCAGGGGGATGCGGGGCATTGCTCGACTCCTGTCTTTCTCTTTCCGTTGAAACGACACCTGCCGCGCGCAGCTTCTCGATCTCCGCGTCACCGGTTCCGAGTTCGCACCTTGCGGAGTCTCCGTGTGGGCACCGAGATGAGTGGTTGGCGGGTGTTTCGGCTGGGGGCCGCCGGCCTGTGCGGAGCCAGAACGCAACGCACTTGGCGACGCGTGCGGATAGCCTCGCTATCGGGCGACGCGCTGATCGAACAAGTACGTCGGCGCCGCCATGAGCCCGTTGCGGCCAGCCTGCTTGGCCGCGTAGAGCGCGTGATCGGCGCGCTCGAGCAGTTCCTGGAATGTGTGGTTCGGCCCGGGCACCAGCTGCGCCACACCGATGCTCAAGGTGACCCGTCCGAACGAAGAGCCACCATGCGGGATATCCAGCGCACCGATCGCTGCCACCACGCGCCGGGCGACGTCGAGCGCGCCGTCCGTGTCGGTGTCCGGCAGAAGGACCACCAACTCGTCGCCGCCGTAGCGCGCGGCGAGGTCCGCCGGGCGCTGCAGTGATTGGCCGACTGCCTTGCCGACCGCGGCAAGGCAGTCGTCGCCGGCGCGATGCCCATGGTGATCGTTGTAGGACTTGAAGTAGTCGACATCGATGAACAGCACCGCCAGCGGCCTATGGTCCCGACGCGCGCGCTCCCACTCTGTGGCGCAAACGACGTCAAAGTGGCGGCGGTTGTGGAGACCGGTGAGCGGGTCGGTGATGGTGAGCGCACGTAGTTGATCCTGCAGGCGCCGGTTCTCCTCCAGTTGCTGACGCAGGCGCCAATTGAAGCGATAGAAGCGACGTGCGAGCCAGATCGCCACCGCCAAGATGAGGGCGCCGGCTGCAAGCACCCACAGCAGCCAGCGAAGGTCACTCGGCCGCGGGGGATGGTAGATCAGTCCGCGGATGTCGATGTCGACGCCTCCCGGTGCAAGGCCGAGTTCCCGGTACACGTCAAAGATGTGCTGCCAGCGGCCGACGTGCGTGTGGCCTAGCTCTACAAGATCCGAGCGCACCAGTGGCATCATGCGTTCGGCCTCAAAGCGCAGTTTCTCCACGGGAAGGTCGGGCGCGTACTTCGCGTGAACGAGTGCAGAGATCTCCGCCTGATGGGCGAGTGCGTACTCCCAGCCGCGCAGACTCGCCGCGCGGAATGCCTCCGCCCATTGGGGGTGCCTCTTCACCATTGCACGGGTGGTGAACAGCGTGTCGCCGTAAAAGTCCACGCCGCTGGAACGTGGCGTGAACTGGCGGTATTGCCCGCCCGATTGCTGCAGGTAGTAGCTCTCGTCGGTCTCGTAGCCTGCAAGCGCGTCGACGCGCCCCTGCAATAGGGTGTCCACGCTGTAGTCATGCTGCACGAGGTGCAGTCGGTCGATCGGCACCTGCTCGCGCTGAAGGTAGGCGAAAATCTCAGTTTCCCACGGCGCGAGCGCCACTTTGTGGCCCGCGAGGTCATGCACGGTATTGATGCCGGCGTCGCGGCGAACAAACAAGGTGAGTGGTGAGTGCTGGAAGATGGAGGCAAGCACGACAACCGGGTCGCCTTTGGCGTAGCGCAACACCAGTTCGGAGGACGCGACGCCGAAGTCGGCCTCGCCCTTTAGCACAGTCTCGACAGGATCGGTGCCGGGGGTTCCCGGGATGATCGTTACAGCGAAACCGGCCTCGCGGTAATAGCCCTTCTCGAGCGCCGTGTAGAACCCGGCGAACTGGAACTGGTGACGCCACTTGAGTTGCAGGCGCACCGGTGTAGCGTTGCCGGAAGACGTCTCGGCCGCACAGACGGTGGGCATGACCACGAGGAAAAGCATGGCGGACATGACAACCGCCAGTTCAGTACGCCACATCCTCAGACTGGTCTTTGTTGACCGGGTATGCCCGTCGCTCATGCAGATCGTCCTTTTTCGAGCAGGCGTATTGTAGTCTCGGCAGGCGACCAGCCCTTCATCTGGCTTTCTCTTTGCGTTCAAACGACGCCGCTCGCGCGCAGCTTCTCGATCTCCGCGTCACCGAGTCCGAGTTCGCGCAGGATCTCCGCCGAATGCTCGCCGAGGAGGGGCGGCGGACGTTCGTGCTTGAGCGGCGCTTCGCGGAAGCGCATCGGGCTCGCGACGAGCGGCACGGTGCCCGCCAGCGGATGCGGCACCTCGATCCGCATCCCGCGGTGCTGCACCTGCGGATCCTCGAACACTTCCGGAATGGTGTTGATCGGTCCGCACGGTACGCCGGCCGCGTCGAGCGCGTCGACCCAGTGCTTGCGGTCCTGCCGCTTTAGCATGTCCGCGATCAGCGGCAGGAGCGCGTCGAGGTTGCGCACACGCGCCGCGTTCTTCGCGAACCGCTCGTCGCGCGCGAGCTCGGGCTTCCCGAGCACCTCGCACAGCTTCGCGAACTGCCCGTCGCTGCCGACCGCCAGCACCATGTCGCCGTCCGCGCAGGCGAACACGTCCTGCGGCTGGATGTTCGGGTGCCGGTTGCCGGTGCGCCGCGGGACCTTGCCCGACACGAGGTAGTTCATCGCCTGGTTGGCGAGCGCCGCGATCTGCACGTCGAGCATGCCGATGTCGACGTACTCGCCGGCGCCGGTCGTCTCGCGCCGCGCGAGCGCCGCGAGCACCGCGACCGCCGCGTACATCCCGGTCATCAGGTCGAGGATCGGCACGCCGACCTTCTGCGGCCCGCCGCCCGGCCGGTCGTCGCGCTCGCCGGTGACGCTCATCATCCCGCCCATCGCCTGGATCATGAAGTCGTAGGCTGCCTGCTCGCGCCGCGGCCCGGTCTGGCCGAAGCCGGTCACCGAGCAGTAGATGAGCTTCGGGTTGACCGCCTTGAGATCCTCGTAGCCGAGGCCGAACTTCGCGAGCGTCCCGACCTTGAAGTTCTCGAGCACGATGTCGGCGCGCGCGGCGAGCTCGCGGACGATGCGCTGGCCCTCGGGCTTGTCGAGCGCGAGCGTGATCGAGCGCTTGCCGCGGTTCACCGCGAGGTAGTAGCCGGCGTCGCGCGTCTCGGTGCCGTCGCGCGCCTTCAGGAACGGCGGCCCCCAGCCGCGCGTGTCGTCGCCCGCCTCGGGGCGCTCGACCTTGATCACGCCGGCGCCGAGGTCGGCGAGGATCTGCCCCGCCCACGGCGCGGCGAGGATCCGGCTGAGGTCGAGGACGCGGACGTGCGACAGCGGACCCGGCATGGTTTGCTCCCGTTCAGTCGGCGCGCGCGCCGGACGCCTTGACGACCTTCGCCCACTTCGGAATGTCCGCGCGAATCAGCTCGGCGAACGCTTCCGGCGTGCCGTAGGTGGGATCGATGCCTGCCGCGACGAGCTGGCGCTGCATCTCGGGGTCGGCCAGCGCCGCCTTGATCTCGGCGTTCAGGCGCGCGATCACCTCCTTCGACGTGCCGGCGGGCGCGAGGACGCCGAGCCAGTTGGCGACGTCGAAGCCGGCGAGGCCGGACTCGGCGATGGTCGGTACGTCGGGCAGCGCGGCGGAGCGCCGCAGGCTCGTCACGCCGAGCGCGCGCACCTTACCGGTCTTGATGTGATCGCCCCACGCGACGATCGAGTCGAACACCATCGTGATGCGCCCGCCGAGGAGATCGACCGACGCGGGCGCGCTGCCCTTGTAAGGGACGTGGACGATGTCGATTCCCGCCAACGACTTGAAGAGCTCGCCCGACAGATGGTTCGTGCCGCCGCTGCCGGCCGAGCCGAACGTCAGCTCGCCGGGCTTCGCCCTTGCGAGCGCGATCAGCTCGGGCACCGTCTGCGCCGGCACCGACGGATGCACCACGAGCACGCGCGGCGCGAGGTGCGTCAGGCTCACCGGCGCGAAATCCCTGACCGGGTCGTAGCGGAGCTTCGCGTACAGGCTCACGTTGATCGCGTGCGTGCCCACCGTGCCGAAGACGAGCGTGTAGCCGTCGGGCGCGGCGCCCGCGACCACCTCGGCGGCGATCGTCCCGCCGGCGCCCGCGCGGTGGTCGAGCACCACCGGCTGGCCGAGCTGCGCCGAGAGCTTCTGCGCGAGCGCGCGCGCCATGAAGTCCGCGCCGCCGCCGGCCGGGAACGGGACGACGAGACGCACGGGGCGATCGGGGTAAGCGGCGGCCGCGGCGCCGGCCACGAGCAGCATCGCGGCGGCGGCGAGCGTGGCGATCCATCGGCCGGTTCGTCTCATCCTCGTATCCTCGCCGGAAGTCTAATGCGCCGGACGCGCGCCCGGCAAAAAAGCTATCCTCGCTGCCTCCCGCAGACGGATCGATCGCACCCGCACATGAAGCTCCACTGGTCGCCGCGCTCGCCGTATGTCCGCAAGGTAATGATGGTCGCGCACGAGACCGGCCTGACCGATCGACTGGAGCTCGTGCGCTCGGTCGTGGCGATGTCGAAGCCGAACCGCGACGTGCTGCGGGACAACCCGCTCGGCCGGATCCCCACGCTCGTGACCGACGACAGGACGATCCTCTTCGACTCGATCGTCATCTGCGAATACCTCGACTCGCTGCACGTCGGCCCGAAGCTCTTTCCGCCGTCCGGGCCCGCGCGCTGGCAGGCGCTGCGCTGGCACGCGCTCGGCGACGGGATGCTCGACACCCTGATCATCTTCCGGAACGAGCGCGAGCAGCCGCCCGCGCAGCGGAACGCCGACTGGCTCGCGAACTTCGCGCTCAAGATCACGACGTCGCTGGACACCATCGAGCGCGAGACCGGCGAGCTCGACGCTGCGCCGTTCGGGATCGGCCACCTCGCGCTCGCGTGCGCGCTCGGCTACCTCGACTTCCGGTTCGAAGACCTCGGTTGGCGCAACGGCCATCCGCGCAGCGCGGCGTGGTTCGAGAAGGTCGCGCAGCGGCCGTCGGTGAAGCTGACCGCGCCCGCGCAGGAGTAGGGCGGGGAGCGGCGATGGCGATCACCTACGAGCTCGTGAAGACTGTCACGGCGCAGCTCTACGACCGCTCGCTCAGGGGCATTCCGGAGGACACGAAGGCGGCACTGCAGCGCGCCGACGCCACCGAATCGAACGAGACGGCGCGGCACACGCTGCGCATCATGCTGCGCAGCGCCGATGCGGCGCGAACGTCGTCGCAGTTCATCTGCTCCGATGCCGGCGTGCCGGTGTTCTTCGTGCGCGTCGGCACGCAGGCGCAGTTCAGCGGCAACGTGCGCCAGGCCATCGCCGACGGGTTCGACGAGCTGGTGGCGACCATCCAGCCGCCGCTGCTGCCGCACGTCACCAACCCGCTGACCCTGGAGCGCGGCTACAAGGGCAAGGGCATGCCGATCGTGACGTTCGACCTCGTCGACGGCGCCGACAATGTCGACATCACCTGCTCGCCGAAAGCGCTCGGCTCCGGCCGCTGGGCGGCGCTGGAGATCTTCAGCTTCCCGGATCTCGCGACGATCGAGAAGTTCGTGCTCGAGACGGTGATTCGCGCCGGTTCGCAGCCGTGTCCGCCGGTGGTCATCGGCGTCGGCATCGGCGGCTCCTTCGACTACGCGGCGAAGCTCGCGAAGGAGGCGACGCTGCGGCCGGTCGGCGAAGCCCACGCCGAGCCGATCGTCGCCGACATGGAGCGGCGGCTCCTCGCGGCGGTGAACAAGACGGGCTTCGGCCCGATGGGCACCGGCGGCGACTCGACAGCGATGGCGGTGCACGTGAACTACGCCGCCGGTCACGGCTTCACGCCGGTGGCCGTGTGCTTCAACTGCTGGATCAACCGGCGCACGCGCGCGCGGATCTACAACGACGGGCGCGTCGAGACGGTCGAGTGAGCGTCGTGAAGGTTGACTGAGCGCCGTGACGATCCGGACCCACCGCATGAAGTTCCCGCTCTCGTCCGCGGATGCGCGCGAGCTGCGCGCGGGCGACCAGGTCGTCATCGACGGCGAGATCGTGATGACCGCCGGCCTGCCGACGATCCAGCGGCTGGTGCGCTGCCTCGACGGCGCCGAACCCCTCCCGCTGGCGCTGCACGGCGTGTCGCTGTTTCACCTCGGAAGCTTCAGCCGCGAGACGGACGGCAGGTTCGAGGTGCTGTATCTCAATCCCACGACGAGCACGCGCTTCAATGCGCACATGCCGCGCCTGATCCGCGAGCTGGGATGGCACGCGGTCGGCGGCAAGGGCGGGCTCGATCAGCAGTGCGTCGAGGCCATGCGGGAGGCGGGCTGCGTCTACCTGTCGTTCCTCGGCGGCGGCGCCACCTTGCACTCGCAGGCCATCCGGCGGGTCGTGGAAGTGGGCTGGAGCGACATGCTCGTCCACTACCGCCTGGTGCGGCTTGCGGTCGAAGGGCTGGGGCCGGTCACGGTGGGGATCGATGCGCACGGCCGCAGCCTGTACGCCGAAGAACAGCTTGCCGCGCGCGAGCGATTGCCGGAGATCTTGCGCGAGTTGGGCGCAGAGCGTTCGAAGTGATCGGGCGCTAGCCGCACCGGCGCGCGCTTCAAGAGGCTGCCCTTCGGACAGTCGAAATCCGGTCTTGCCGAGTGTTACTGGAATTGACTTCGCCGGCAGCGAGGGCGTTGCAGTATGGCCTCGGCCCGCGCGTCGCGAGGGCAGGCGTCAAGAACTAGAGCATCGAACTTGAGAACGCCGCCCGGCCTGCCGGCGGGCACAGGGTTAGGACGCGTGTAAGGTTTCCGTCGAGACAACCACGATATCCCGACCAGCGGCTTTCCCGCCGACGACGTTCTCGTTCAACCACCACATGTCGCAAACATCGCGCGCCGACACCGGCCGGTCGTACGCTACGCATCGCAGAGCACCGCGATAGTGATCCGGCACCGCGTCGAGGCAAGTGCGGCAGCATCGTTCAACCACGGATACCATTTTTTTTCTCCTAAAGAAATGCGTGAGGTATGCGTCGTAGCGCCGCGCGCACCACGTCCGCAGGCGACACGTGATCTGGCACGTTCGGTCCGCTGATGTGCGCAAGTGTGATCGAGAAGAGGCAAAGCTCGCAAGTGTCTCCAGGTAACGACAGGCTAGCGCGCCGCCCGGCCTGCCGCGCTCAAGGCCAAGCGGTCGTCAGCAGATGCGCCGGTTGCTAGCGCGGCGCGGTACCATCACGGTGGAGAACTGAGCACGTGAGCAGTCCTGCAACCCTTGCCCCCGGTGCCGCTGGCAGCGCCCAGCTCACCGTCGCCCCCGAACACACCGCCCCCCACGTCGGCAGCGGGCGAGTGCCGGTACTCGCGACGCCGGTTGTGATCAACCTCCTCGAGGCGGCCGCACTCGCGGCAGTCGAGCACCTCCTCCCGGAAGGCCACCAGTCCCTCGGCGTGCAGCTCGACGTCCGCCACTTCGCCGCAACGCCGGTGGGCATGCGGGTGGAAGCGCAGGCCGAGCTGATCGCGGTCGATGGTCGGATGCTCAAGTTCCGCGTGTCCGCGCGCGACGAGCGCGAGCCGATCAGCGACGGCACGCACGAGCGCGTCGTAGTCAACGTCGCGCGCTTCGACCGAAGGATGGAGGCGAAGGCGCGGGGGGAGTAGGGCGAGTCAGGGAGCTAGGGCGGGCCAGGGAGCGGGGCTCGTCAGAGCGCGCCAAGCCTCACCAGGTCGTCGCGCAGCCGCTCCGGCGTCGTGAAGTGCAGGGCGTGCAGTCCCTCGGCGCGCGCGGCCTCGACGTTCACCGGCACATCATCGACGAAGACGGTCCGCGCGGCATCCAGCCGGCAGCGCTCGATCGCGAGGCGATAGATCCGCGGGTCGGGTTTCACCAAGCCCACTTCGCCCGACACCACGACGTCCTCGAACCGCCCGAGGAACCCGAACCGCGCGCGCGCGACCGGCCAGGTCTCGTGCGAGAAGTTGGTGAGCGCGTAGAGCCTGCGCCCGCGCGACGCGAGCTCGTCGAGGACCGCGACCGTGCCGGCGATCTCGCCGCGCAGCATCTCCGGCCAGCCTTCCCGCCAGCGGGCGATGAGCTCGGCGTGCGCGGGGTGGAGCCGCTGCCGGGCGGCGATCGCCTCGGCCATCGGCCGCCCGCGGTCCATCTCGAGGATCCACTCGGGCGCGACGACCTCGTCGAGGAACCGCGCGAGCCCCGCTTCGTCGCCGGCGAAGAAGCGCTCGTAGTAGTAGCTCGGGCTCCAGTCGAGCAGCACCTTGCCGAGATCGAAGAGGACGGCGTCCATGCGCCCCGATTTGAGCACGGCGGCGCGGGTTCCGGCTACCATCGGCCGCTCACCGCCCCGGAGGCGAAGCATGGCCGAGCGCCCGAACTTCCTCGTGATCCTGATCGACGACCTGCGCTTCGACGAGTTCGGCGCGGGCGGGCATCCGTACATGAAGACGCCCAACGTGGACCGGATCGCGCGCGAGGGCGCGAACTGCACGCGAGCGTTCCACCCTACGCCGATCTGCTCGCCGAACCGTGCGTCGATCCTCACCGGCCAGTACGCGAGCCGTCACGGGATCATCGACAACGTCGCGCGCGACGCGCTCTCCCATCGCCTCCCGAACTACCATGTCGCTCTGCAGCAGCTCGGCTACGAAACCGCGCACATCGGCAAGTGGCACATGGGCAACGACGGCACGCCGCGCACCGGCTACGAGACCTGGGTGAGCTTCGACGGCCACGGCCGGCTCTTCGACCCCAGGCTGAACGAGAACGGCGTCTACCGGGAGCACAAGGGCTACATGACCGACCTTCTCAACGAGCGCGCCGTTGCGTTCGTCACCGCGAAGCACGACCGCCCGTGGAGCCTGTTCCTCGCCCACAAGGCAGTGCATCCGGACGCGTTCCAGGCCGCCGACGGCACGCTCGACCTCACGCAGTGGGGCGGCTACAAGCCGGCGCCGCGCCACGCCGATCTCTATCGCGGCGCCGAGTTTCCGCGCCGCCCCAACATGCTCCCGCCGGAGGAGGTGTTGAAGTCGAAGCCGGCGTGGGCCGAGGCCTTCGGCCTGAAGCGCGGCGAGAAGTCGCAGGCGGTGCTGAAGTCGCTCCACGCCGGCACGCAGGAGGAGATCCGCCTGCGCGCGGCGATGATGGCGTCGGTGGACGAGGGCGTCGGCATGCTCTTCGAGGCGCTCGAGCGCAGCGGGCAGCTCGACCGGACCGTCATCCTCTTCCTCGGCGACAACGGCTACTTCTTCGGCGAGCACGCGCTCGGCCCCGAGCGGCGGTTCGCGTACGAGGAGGGCATCCGCGCGCCGTTCGTGCTGCGCTATCCGCCGCTCGCGAAAGCCGGAACGCGCGTGAACGAGCTCGTGCTCACGCTCGACATCGCGCCGACGATCCTCGATCTCGCGGGCGGGACCCCGGGCGCGCAGATCCAGGGCCGGTCGCTCGCGCCGCTCCTCGCCGGGCGGAAGGACGGCTGGCGGCGGTCGTTCCTGGCCGAGTACTTCACCGAGAACGCGCTGCCGTGGCTCGTCGGGATGAGCTACAAGGCGATCCGCACCGACCGCCACAAGCTGATCCACTGGGTGAACCGCGAGGGCGTCGACGAGCTCTACGACCTCGACGCCGATCCGTACGAGCTCGCGAACGTGATCGACGATGCGAACTACGCGGCGGTGAAGCGGGAGCTCAGGGCGGAGCTCGCGCGGCTGGTGGCGGCGTCCGTCGGGCTCTAGCGCCGCGTCACTTCACCGGCAGGAACACCGCCGTCGGCAACTGCTGCACGATCCGGCGCAGGGTCCGGTTCTCGCGCTGGGCGAGGATCCGCGCGAGCACGTCCTGGTGGGCGATCAGCTTGCCGAACTCGCGCTCGAAGCTGAGGTTGGGCGGGTCGCCCCCGGGGTCGTTCGACAGCAGGAAGAGCTGCCCGTTCGCGTCGCGTGCGTTCGAGAGCTTCCACACCGCGATCTCGATGTTGCGGGCGGCGTTGTAGACCGGCTGCGGCTCGACCGTGTCGAGGAGGTAGAACTCGTCCTTCCCGCCGTAGGCCTCGTAGATCATGCTTCCCAGGCCGACGGTGAAGGCGAAGACGCGGTCGCCGGCGAACTCCGGCCGGAACGCGAGATAGATGGCGTCGGTGCCGCGGACGTTGCCGAGCTCCGCGAAGCGCCAGGCCTGGCTGCGGTCGAAGACGCGGTCGATGGCCACTTCCGGGCTCTTGTACGGTCCCTTCCGCCACTCGCGCGGATTGCGGCGGTAGAGCTTCTCGGCGAGGTTGCGGACGATCGCGAGGCTCTCCTCGAGATGGGTCTCGGCGACGTTGTCGATGTCGCTCTTGGCGAGGTCCTGGATGCGGAACGGCTCGGTGGTGGGCGGGGGCCGTTTCGCGCCGGCCGATTGCCGGGACGACGGGGGTGCGCACGCTGCGAGGAGCAGCGCGAGGGTCAGGATGCAGGCCGAGCGTGACGCCGAAGCCCCGATTCCGGTTCTCCCCCGAACGACGCGGCGATCATCGCACAGGTCGCGCGCGTCGCGCGACCCCCGGTGCGCGCCGAACGAGGAGTAAGCTTTCGATCCGACAACAACACCCGCCGCGACACGGCGACGCCAAGGAGGAAACATGCCCCGACCGAACCTTTTCCCGCTCGTTCTCGCCGCGGCAGCGGTGGTCCTGGCGAGCTGCCAGCAGATGCCCGAGCAGCGCGCCGGCGCCGCCGCGGCCGCTCCGAAGTTCGCGGTCGACCCGGCCTGGCCGAAGCCGCTCCCCGAGAACTGGATCCTCGGCCAGGTCGCCGGGATCGCGGTCGACAAGGACGACCGGATCTGGGTGCTGCACCGCCCGACGACGCTCGTCGACGACGAGAAGGGCGCGATGCTGAATCCGCCCACCACCAAGTGCTGCCGCCCGGCGCCGGCGGTGCTCCAGTTCGACGCCGACGGCAACCTGCTCAGGAGCTGGGGCGGGCCGGGGGCGGGCTACGACTGGCCGACGAGCGAGCACGGCATCTTCGTCGACCTCGACGGCAACGTCTGGATCGCGGGCAACAGCGAACGTCGACCACCAGATCCTGAAGTTCACGCCCGACGGCAAGTTCCTCCAGCAGATCGGGAAGAGCGGCTCGACCGGCGGCTCGAACAGCATGACCCAGCTCGGCCGTCCGGCGCACATGGTGATCGACGCGGCGACGGGCGAGATGTACGTCGCCGACGGCTACGGCAACCGGCGGGTGCTGGTGCTCGACTCGAAGAGCGGCGCGTACAAGCGGCACTGGGGCGCCTACGGCAACGTGCCGAACGACGACAAGCAGCCGGCCTACGACCCGTCGAAGCCGCTCCTGCAGCAGTTCGGCAATCCGGTCCACTGCGTGCGGCTCTCGCGCGACGGGTTCGTCTACGTCTGCGACCGCGCAAACGACCGCATCCAGGTGTTCGAGAAGAGCGGCAAGTTCGTGAAGGAGTTCCGCGTCGAGCCGGCCACGCTGCAGAACGGCTCGGTGTGGGATCTCGTGCTCTCCGAGGACGTGACCGAACGCTACATCTTCGTCGCCGACGGCGCGAACAACCAGATCCTCGTGCTCGACCGCCAGACCGGCGTCACGCTGAGCACCTTCAGCCGCGCCGGGACGGATGGCGGGCGAGCTGAAGTGGGTGCACAACATGGCGATCGACTCGAAGGGCAACCTCTACACGGCCGAGGTCGGCACCGGCCGGCGCGCGCAGAAGTTCAAGCGCGTGGAGTAGCCCTCGACGCCGACGGGATTCGCCGGCTACGCCAGCGCCTTCGTCACCACCTCGGCGACGTCCTTCGACAGG
>CAWGCC010000062.1:0-413411 GCA_963820965.1 uncultured beta proteobacterium
GCCCCCGCCTCACGGGGAAGCAGACGCTCCGATCTGATGAACCCCGGAAAGGTATTGCCATGAGCATGCTGGACAGAACCCGCTCGCCCGACCTCTACACCGGCGCACCAACCATTGCGTCGTTGCTGCGGGGATTGATGTTGTGCGTGTCGCTCGCTTGGGGCGCTGCGGTCGCGCAGACCTATCCGTCGAAGCCGATCCGCATCATCGTCCCGTTCACTCCGGGTGGGACAACCGACATTCTTGCGCGCTCGCTCGGCCAGAAGCTGAGCGAGGCCTGGAAGCAGCCGGTGATCGTCGAGAACCGGCCGGGCGCCGGCGGGTCGATCGGCGCGGAGCTCGTCGCGAAGGCGCCTGCCGACGGCTATACGCTGCTGATGGGTCACATCGGTACGCTCGCCGTGAATCCCACCTTCTATCCGAAGCTTCCCTACGACGCCGTCAAGAGCTTCGCGCCGGTCGCGCTCATCGCCAGCGTTCCGAACGTTCTGGTCGTGCATCCGTCGGTGCCCGCGAACAACGTGATGGAGCTTGTCGCGCTGGCGAAGTCGAAGCCGGGCCAGCTCACCTACAGCACGGGCGGTAACGGCAGCGCCGCGCATCTCGCGATGGAGTATTTCAAGCTCCAGACGGCGACCGATCTCGTGCACGTGCCCTACAAGGGTGCGGCGCCCGCGGTGACGGATGTCGTCGCCGGCCAGGTCTCGATGACGATGACCGGCGCGCCTGCGCTGATGCCGCACGTGCAGGCCGGCAAGTTGCGCGCGCTCGGCGTGTCGAGCACGAAACGGCTCGCCGCTTTCCCGCAGGTGCCCACCATCGCGGAGGCGGGCGTGAAGGGGTTCGACGCGACGCAGTGGTACGGCGTGGTCGCGCCCGCGGGAACGCCTGCGGACATCGTGAAGAAGTTGAACGGCGAGATTCGCACGATCATGCAGTCGCCGGAGATGCAGGAGCGCCTGCGCAGCGAGGGAGCGATCGCGACCGTGAGCACGCCCGAGGAGTTCGGAAAGATGATCGCAGCCGAGATCGCGCGCTGGGGGACGGTGATCAAGACCGCAGGGATGAAGCCGGACTAATCGGCTGCGGTCAGGCGGACCATCGCCTCACCGCGTCCGGTATCGGTATCTGCCATTGATCGCTCCAGCGTCGAGGTCGAACGAAGCGGCGATGCTTACCGCCCTCCGGCGGGGCTTCAGAGCTCCCAGCCGAGCTTGCGGTCGAGGGAATACGGGCCGCCACCGCGCAGCGCGACCGCGAGCATGATGAGCCCCCACATCAGCGGATACTCGTAGCCGGGCTTGGTCCACCCGAATCCGGCCGGGAGGTACTGGTAGGTGATCACCGCCATCTCGACGAGCGCGGTACGGCCCCGGGCATCGCGGGCGCGAACGCTCGCGCCTTGCGCGAGCAGGCGCTTCACCGCCGTGGCGTCGCCCGCTTCGGCGGCGCGGATCAGTTCGGCGTCCCGCGCCGGGGCCTGCGCGCGGGCCAGACCGGGCAACAGTGCGAGGCATGCAGCCGTCATCAGCTTCCGGCGCCGCATCGGTTATCCTTTCGTATCAGCAGACTAGGAGCAGGCGTCATGGCCACCCGACCCGACCCGCGCGGCGAGATCAAGCTCGACCCCGCCACGCTGTTTCTCGAAGAAGTCTTCACCGACCGCCGCGTAGGCACGATCCGGCGCCTGACGCCCGTCGACGGCAAGGGTGCCCCCGACCCGACCCGCAAGATCGTCTACGTCGGCGAGACGCAGGTCATGAGCAACGTCGGTGCGCTCCCGATCGTATTCGAGATCGACGCCAGCTCCCTCGCGGAGGCGGCGACGAAGTTCGGCCCGCTCGCCAAGGACGCAATCGAGCAGACGATGCGCGAGCTGCAGGAGCTCCGCCGCCAGGCGGCTTCGTCGATCGTCGTGCCGCAGGGCGGGCTGCCACCCGGCGGACTGGGCGGCGGCGGCCTCGGCGGCGGCGGAAAGATCCAGCTCCCGTAACGCCGCACGCCCCTCGGCGAGGGGCGTGTCGACCCCGGGGGCAGCGCCGCGTTTCCGACCGAGCGCGATTTTCGCGCCCGGAAGGACACACCCTTGAACGCTCCGCTCGCCGCCGCCGCCGTCAGCCCGCTCGACGAGTCGATCACGCTTGGACAGGCGAAGAAGCTCATCCAGTGCATGGCGCACGAGGCGAGCTTCCTGCTGCTCGCGCCGCCCGGCGTCGGCAAGTCCGAGATGGTCTACCAGGCCGCGCGCGAATCGGGCCTCGCGTGCCGGTCGCTCCTCGGCACGCAGATCGCGCCGGAGGACGTGAGCGGCGTGCCGCGCATCGTCGGCGAGCGCTCAGTGTTCTGTCCGCCGCGGCTGCTCCTGCCCGAGAAGCCGGAAGCTTTCTGCCTCTTCCTCGACGAGCTGCCGGCCTGCGCCCCCGACGTGCAGAAGGCCTTCTACTCGCTCCTCCTCGAGCGGCGCCTCGGCGAGCACGCGCTTCCCGCGGGCACCTGGGTCGTCGCCGCCGGCAACCGCGTGCAGGACCGCGCGCTCGTACGTTCGCTGAGCTCGGCGCTCGTCAACCGCGTGACGATCCTCCATGTCCGGGTCGACGTCGACGAGTGGCTCGCATGGGCGCCGCGGAACAAGGTGCGGCCGGAGATCCTCGGCTTCATCTCGCACATGCCGGACGCGCTGATGCGCGGCGTACCGCCGGAGCCGGTGCCGTTCTCGACGCCGCGGAGCTGGGCGCAGCTCTCGCGCGCGCTCGACATGGCGGAGGCGGGCGGGGTGCTCTCGCGCGAGACGCGCCGCGCGCTCGCCTTCGGGCGGCTCTCGGCGGAGGACGCCGCGATCTTCTGCGCGCTCGCCGAGGAGGCGATCGGCGCGATGCATCCGGTTCGGCACTACGTCGAGCATCCCGAGACGCTACCGCGCAGCGACGCGGCGCGCTGGTTCGTCCTGAACTGCGTCCGCCAGCACGTGCGCGACGGCAAGCTCGAGGGGGTGAAGCCGCGCACCGTGAACCGCTTCCTGAAGAGTCTCCCGGACGAGCACCAGCTGACGCTGCTCGCCGACCTCGTGGACCGCTGGGGCGCGCTCGGCGCGGACGCCGCCATGCTCGGGCTGCTCAAGCAGGTCGCGCGGCTGTGAACCCGGAGGTGACTGAGCGCGGGCTGCTCGAGCGCATCGCACGGGGGCTGCGGATGGTGACGGTGCCGTTCCCGCACCTCGCCGGGCTCGCCGCCGCGACGCGGGTGTCGATCGACGAGCGCCTGCCGACGATGGGCGTGTTCGCGTCGGGGCGGCTCGTCGCCAACCCGACGTTCGTCCGGCGGCTCAAGGACGGCGAGCTCGTCTTCGTGCTCGCGCACGAGCTGCTCCACCTCGCGCTCCGCACCCACGACCGCGCCCGCGGCGCCGACCGGGTGGAGTTCAACTACGCGCACGACTACATCATCAACGACATCCTGCGCACCGAGCTCGGGCAGGCGATCCCCGCCGGCGGGCTCGACATGCCGGGCGCGCGCAATCGCTCGGCGGAGGAGATCGTCCTCGAGATGCGCCGCAACGCTGCCGTGCAAACCAAGACCCGCGTTTGGGAAGGCGAAGCAACCACGGCGCGCCGAGCAGCCGGCGCGGGCGACGAGGCGGGCGACGTGCTCGACGGCACGCGCGAGGCGGAGCTCTTCCCCGGTGAAGCGGGCGACCAGAAGGCGAACGCGGAGCGGATGAAGGCACTCGCGGCGAAGGCGCTGAGCCTCGCCCGCGCCATGGGCCTCGCCGAAGGGCTGCGCGGAACCGATGCCGGCGCCGCGAGCCAGACGGTCGCGGCGCTGCGCGGCGTCTATCGCATACCGTGGGAGCTCGCGCTGCAGCGCTGGCTCGAGTCGGTCGCGCCGGGCGAGCGCACGTTCACCCGTGCGTCGCGCCGCGGCGCGGAGCGCACCGACATCGTGCTGCCTGGCCGCCGGCGCGAGGGCTGGATCCTCAACGTCGTGCTCGACACAAGCGGCTCGATGACCGACGAGATCCCGCGCGCGCTCGGGGCGATCGGCGAGTTCTGCGACGCCGTCGGCGTCGACCAGGTGCGGCTCGTGCAGTGCGACGCCGCAGTGACCGGGGACGAGCTGGTGCCGCCGGAGGCGCTCGCCGAGCGCCAGGTGACCGGCTACGGGGGCAGCGATCTCTCGCCCGCGCTGCGCCATCTCGCCGACGACCAGCACGTGCGCGCCGTGGTGGTCGTCACCGACGGCGAGATCGCCTACCCGCCGGAGCCCCAGCCGTACGACGTGCTGTGGGTGCTGCCGGCGCGCGGGGCGGCGGCATTCAGCCCGCCCTACGGCCGCGTGATCGCGATGCAGCCCGTCTAGAAGGAATCAGGAATGAAAGTCGTGCAGGAACTCGTCGCCTATTTCGACCGCCGCGGCCGGCTCACGAAGAAGCAGATCCGCCACCTCCTCGACCAGGGGCTGCTGGCGGCCGATGCGCCGCTCACCATGATCGACCTCTGCGATCCGGTCGGCGCGACGTACTACTTCCGGGTCACCGGCGAAGCCGCGGGGCCGCTCTGGGGCACCGACGTCTACACCGGCGATTCCGCGATCGCGGTCGCGGCGGTCCACGCCGGCCTCGTCAAGGCGGGCGAGTCGGCGATCGTGAGGATCACCGTCGAGCAACCGCTGCCGCGGTATGCGGGCTCGGTGCAGAACGGCGTGACCAGCCACGAGTTCGGCCGGTACGGGACTGCGTACCGAGTTGCGGCGGTTTAGGCCCCCAGCGCTATCATCCGAGTCTTCGATCGCTGGGTAACCGAGAGTATGGCGACGACCAAGATCAGACGGGACCGCACCGTTATCATTCCTGCCAAGGTGCGGCCCACGGCGACCGAGGCGGTGGAGGTCTATTCGGTCCGCCGCAAGGTGGAGCTCCTGCTCGATAACGCGGTAGACACCGCCGACTACGCACGGACGGTGCGTGCCGTGCGCAAGCTCGGCGCGGATCCGAGACGGATTCCGCGCCGTCGACCGTAGCCGTCCCTGCCGCAGCCGGCGGCGTGAAGCTGCCGTCGCCGGCTCAGTACCTCAAGTCGATCTAGCGCGACGCCCGGGCACGAACGGTGGATAATCGCGCCCGGTCCGTTTCCCCTTCAGCTCGATTCCCGGGTCGTACGAATGGCGCAATACGTCTACACCATGCGGCGCGTGGGCAAGGTCGTGCCGCCCAAGCGCGTCATCCTCAAGAACATCTCGCTCAGCTTCTTCCCCGGCGCGAAGATCGGCGTGCTCGGCCTGAACGGCTCGGGCAAGTCGACCCTGCTCGGCATCATGGCCGGGGAGGACAAGAACTTCGAGGGCGAGGCGATCCCGATGCCGAATCTCCGCATCGGCCATCTCCCGCAGGAGCCCGCGCTCGATCCGTCGAAGACCGTCCGCGAATCGGTCGAGGAGGGCCTCGGCGACGTGCTGGCGGCGAAGAAGCGGCTCGACGAGGTCTACGCAGCCTACGCCGAGCCCGACGCCGACTTCGACCGGCTGGCCGAGGAGCAGGCGAAGCTCGAAGCGGTGCTCGCCGCCTCAGGCGCGGGCGAGGAGCACCAGCTCGAGATCGCGTCGGATGCGCTGCGGCTGCCGCCGTGGGACGCCAAGGTCGAGAAGCTCTCCGGCGGCGAGAAGCGCCGGGTCGCGCTGTGCCGGCTCCTCCTCTCGAAGCCCGACATGCTCCTTCTCGACGAGCCGACCAACCACCTCGACGCCGAGAGCGTCGAATGGCTCGAGCAGTTCCTGCAGAAGTTTCCCGGCACCGTGATCGCGGTGACCCACGACCGCTACTTCCTCGACAACGTCGCCGGCTGGATCCTCGAGCTCGACCGGGGGTTCGGCATTCCGTGGGAGGGCAACTACTCGTCGTGGCTCGAGCAGAAGGAGCAGCGGCTCGAGACCGAGGCCAAGCAGGAGGCCGCCCGGGTCAAGACGATGAAGGCCGAGCTCGAGTGGGTGCGCCAGAATCCGAAGGCGCGCCAGGCGAAGAGCAAGGCGCGGCTGCAGCGCTTCGAGGAACTGTCCTCGTACGAGCACCAGCAGCGCAACGAAACCCAGGAGATCTTCATCCCGGTCGCCGATCGGCTCGGCGACAAGGTGATCGAGTTCAAGGACGTGAGCAAGGGCTACGGCGACCGGCTGCTGATCGACAACCTGTCGCTCTCGGTCCCGCCCGGTGCGATCGTCGGCATCATCGGCGCGAACGGCGCCGGCAAGTCGACGCTGTTCCGCATGATCACCGGCCAGGAGAAGCCCGACGCGGGCGCGATCGAGGTCGGGCCGACGGTGAAGCTCGCTTACGTCGACCAGTCGCGCGACGACCTCACCGCCGGGAAGTCGGTATGGGAGGACGTTTCGGGCGGCCAGGACATCCTCACCGTCGGCAAGTTCCAGATGCCATCGCGCGCCTACGTCGGCCGCTTCAACTTCAAGGGTCCGGATCAGCAAAAGGTCGTCGGGCAGCTCTCCGGCGGCGAGCGCGGCCGGCTGCATCTTGCGAAGACGCTGATCGCCGGGGGCAACGTGCTGCTCCTCGACGAGCCGTCGAACGACCTCGACGTCGAGACGCTGCGCGCGCTCGAGGAGGCGCTCCTCGAGTTCGCCGGCACCGTGCTCGTGATCTCGCACGACCGGTGGTTCCTCGACCGCATCGCGACGCACACCCTCGCCTTCGAGGGCGACTCGCAGGTGGTGTTCTACCCGGGCAACTACCATGAGTACGAGGCGGACAAGGTGAAGCGCCTCGGCGAGGAAGCGGCGCGGCCGAAGCGGATCCGGTTCAAGCCGCTGAAGTAGCCTCCCGCGTGGCGCGCGCCCCGGACGCCGTTCGTCGCCGCCTTCTCGGCGCGATCGGCGCCGTGCCGCTCGCGCTCGCCACGGCGCGCGTGCGCGCGCAGCCGAAGCCGGCGACGAACGACGGCGGGCCCTTCGTTCCGACGCCGTGGGTGATCCTCGACGAGATGCTCAAGCTCGCCGAGATCCGCCCCGACGACACCGTCTACGACCTCGGGTCAGGCGACGGCCGTCTCGTGATCGCCGCCGCGAAGCGCCACGGCGCACGTGGCGTCGGGATCGAGCGCGACGCCGACCTCGTCGTCTTCTCGCGCGTACAGGCCGAGCGGGACGGCGTCGCCGAACGGGTGAAGTTCGTTCGGGACGACGTGCTCACCGCCGACCTCGCCGCGGCGACCGTCGTGACGATGTATCTGCTGCCGCGCCTGGTGACCCGGCTCGTGCCGAAGCTCCGCGCCGAGCTGCCCGCCGGCGCGCGCATCGTGTCGCACGACTACGCGCTCGACTCGTGGCGACCCGACAAGACGCTGATCTTCGACGTCGAGGAGAAGTTCAACATCAACGGCATGACCGAGACGAAGCTCTACTACTACGTCGTCCCGGCGCAGGTCGACGGGCAGTGGGCGCTCGAGCTCGAGCGCCCGGTGTCCGCGCGCCCGATCGAAGTCGCAATCGAGCAGTGGCCCGACCGGCTCGAGGGTGCGGCGATCGTGGACGGCGTGTCGCTTGCCTTGCGCGATCTCAGTGTGCGGGCCGACGCCATCCGCTTCGAGGTGCTGCACGCCGGCCGGATGCTTGCGTTTCGGGGCCGCGTGACCGGCGCAACGATGGCGGGGGAGATGGCGAGCCGCGGCGGTTCGAGCCGCTGGACGGCGCGCCGCGCGCCCTGATTCAGCCGGTCAGCTTCTTCAGCACGTGCCGGCGGTTGCGGGTGTACGGCCGCACCTCGCCCGGCCAACGTCCCGCGTCGACCGCCTTCGCCCAGCCCTCGCTGACCAGCACCGCGGGACTTTCGAGCTCGTAGACCGCGCTGTACTTCGGCTCGCCCTCAGGCTGAATCATCTTCCTCTCGCCGCCGATGATCATGGTCAGCGGTTCGGTCGTGCAGCGCCGCGCGGAGATGACGCCCGGCACCTTGAGGATGAGCGGGATGTGCTCGGTGTCGTAGACCTCGTTGAACAGCGCTTCCTTGTCCGGGTCCACGTCCATGCTGGCAATGAAAAGGTAGGGCATCGTCGTATCAGCTCCGTGCGGTCTTCCGCCATGCCTTGCCAAGGGCTACCATCGCCGTCCTCACTTGCGCCCGCGGGCCGGCGCTTTTGCGTCGCGGGTTTCGAACTTCGCGGGCGCGACCACCTCGATCATCTCGAGGTCCTGCGAATGCGCAAGCTCGCGGTGCCGGATGCTCGGCGGTTGGTAGAAGCAGCTGCCGGCGCGCATCGTACGCTTCCCGACACCCTCGTACTCGAACTTCACCCAGCCCTTTATCACGTACACGAACTGCACATCGCAGTCGTGGTAGTGCCACTCGCCATGCGGCGCCTTCCCCGGCCGCGCGCGGATGACGTGCGCGACCACCTTGCCCCGGGTAGCGCGCTCGATGCCGAGGTCGCGGTACTCGAAGTAGCTCCGCAGGCCGCGCCGCACGAACCCGGAGCGGGCGCGATGGCTGACGTTGAACCGCTGCGCACGTGCGTTCACTGGCGTCCCTCCTTCCGCGAGAGTCGCCGGATTGTCGCGCAACGCCCGCCGGGGTGCTGACAACCGCAGGCGTTTGGAGTACAACCCGCGGACCCCAAGGAGGACTCGCTACCATGAGGACGAAGCTTGTCCAGGCGGCGCTTTGCGCCGCGCTCGCCGCGTTTGCGCAGCATTCGATCGCGCAGGCTTTCCCCGCGAAGCCGATCAAGATCATCGTGCCGTTCCCCGCCGGCGGGACCACCGACATCGTCGCCCGGCTGGTCGCCCAGCGGATGACGGAGAGCATCGGCCAGCCGGTGGTGGTCGAAAACCGCGGGGGCGCCGGCGGCCAACTCGGCGCGGAAGTCGTCGCGAAGGCGCCGCCCGACGGCTACACGATCCTGATGCACAACGTCACGTTCCCGATGGCCTCGGCGGCGGCGCAGATCGCCAACCGGCCGCTGTACAACGTCGACGCCGACTTCGCGGGGATCTCGATCGCCGTCTTCGTGCCGCTCGTGATCACCGCAAGCCCGACGATCCCGTCCAGGGACCTGAAGGAGCTCGCCGCGTTCCTGCAAACCAACAAGAATGTCCACTACAGCTACGGCTCGACCGGGCCGGGATCGTTCATGCACGTGATCGGCGAAGCGTTCAAGCGCGAAGCGAACGTCGAGATGACGCATGTGCCCCTCAAAGGCGCCGCGCCACTCAAGCAGGAGCTGCTCGCCGGCCGGCTGCAGGTCGGCGGGGATCAGCTCTCGTCGTCGCTCGCGGACATCAAGGCTGGCAGGCTGCGCGCACTGGCGACGAACGCCTCCAAGCGCATCCCCGAGCTGCCCGACGTGCCGACGGTGCGGGAGCTGGGCTACGCGGGCCTCGAGGCGGACGGCTGGAACGGCCTCTTCGCGCCGGCCAAGACGCCGCGCGACGTGATCGACCGCCTGCAGCGCGAGACCGCCGCGGCGGTGAGAAACCCCGAGGTGGTGAAGCGGTTCGCCGATATCGGGGCCGAGCCGGTGGGCTCCTCGTCCGCCGATCAGGACGCGATCCTGCGCCAGCAGCTCGCGCAGTTCCGCCCGATCATCAAGGAGATGAAGATCGATTAGAGGACCGCGCGCCTCGCATGGCAATTTATCGGCGCGCTGCCCTTTACCCTCGGAGCACCATCTGCGTCTGGATCGTGAGCGAGAGCAGCCGGCCGCTCTGGTCGGTCACGCGCGTCTGCCAGACCATCGTTGTCTTCCCGCGGTGCAACGGGGTTGCCTCGGCGCGCACCACGCCCGAGCGCCCCGCGGCGAAGAAGTTGGTCTTGGACTCGAGCGTGCTCGTGGTCGCGCCGGCCGGCAGGTTGACGATCGTCGCCGCCGCGCCCACGGTGTCGGCGAACGCCATGAGCGTTCCGCCGTGAAGCGCGCCCCCGATAGTGCGGAGATCGTCTCGGATCGGCAGCTCGGCCACCACGCGGTCGGGACTCGCCTCGACGAACCGCATTCCGAGCAGCGCAGGCAGCGTGCCACCCAGCCTGGCATTGAGGTCGTCGGCGTCCATCGCGGGGGATTATGCGTCACGATGGCCGCGCCGCACCGGCGCACGCTCTCGCCACCGAGGTGCGGATGATCTCGGCGAGCCGCCGCTCGTCGCGCCCGGCGTAGTCGCGGTCCGCGAACACGAGATAGAGATCGGCCCAACGCTCGGCCCCTTCCCTGAGCGGTAGCGGCTTCAGGACGCCGGCCGCGAGCTCTTCGCGGATGTTCTCCTCGGGATACCACGCGAACCCGAGCCCCATCGTGGCCGCCCGAATCGAGGTCGCTTTGTAGCTGACGGTCCAGCGCTGCTCGGCGCCGGTCCAGACCCCCGGCCGGGTGCGCTGGAGGCCGGAATCGCGGATGACCAGGTGCCGATGCCCCCGGAGATCACGGTCGGTGAGCTCCCGGCCGAGCTGGTGCAGCGGGTGGTCCGGGTGCGCGCAGGCGATGAACCGCAACCGCAGCAGCGGGTCGCCGAGGAAACCGCCCGGCACCTGCGAGACGATCGCGAGGTCGACCTGGCGCGATGCGAGCGCCTCGTCGGTGCCGCCGAGCACCGTTTCGTACAGCTCGATGCGAGTCTCGGGCCGCTCCGCGGCGAAGTCGCGGAGGCACTCGAGCAGCAGCCAGGTCGGGAAGATCACTTCCACCGCGAGCTGCAGCTCCGGCTTCCAGTCCGCCGCCATGGCCTTGGCGCCCTGCTCCAGCGCCGCAGCTTCCTCGACGAGCGTCCGTGCGCGGCGGACGAGCACTTGGCCGGCCTCGGTGAGCACCGCCTTGCGGCCGCGGATCTCGAACACCTTCAGCCCGAGCGCCGACTGGATCTTCTGCACCGCGTAGGTCACTGTCGACTGGCTCTTGTGCAGGGCGTCGGCGGCTTGTGCGTAGCCGCCGGACTCGACAACCGCCAGCAGGGCGCGCCACTGGTCGAGAGCGATCCGAGGGGCCGTAGCCATCTATCTATTCATTAGATTGTTTAGGACGAAATCTTCTACTTTTTAATCGAATCAGTAAATACGAAGATGGGGGCATCCATCCAGGAGATGCTCATGAAAACCCTGCTTCAGCTCAACACCAGCCTCTTTTCCGACAATGGCCAGTCGAGCCGCCTCGCGAGCGAGTTCGTCGCCGGGTGGCGGTCGCGAAACCCGGGCGCGGCCGTGTTCACCCGGGACCTCGCCCGGGACCCGGTGCCCCACCTCAGCGCGGAACGCTTCCAGTCGTTCCTGACCCCGGCAGCCGAGCGCAGTCCCGAGCAGCAAGCCGTCGTCGGCTACTCGGACACGCTGATCGACGAGCTGCGTCGCGCCGACGTCATCGTGATCGGGTTGCCGATGTACAACTTCGGCGTGCCGTCGACGCTCAAGGCCTACTTCGACCACATCGCGCGCGCGGGGGTCACCTTCCGCTACACCGAGAAGGGGCCGCAGGGGCTGCTTACCGGGAAGAAAGCGTACGTGTTCGCCACGCGCGGCGGCCGGTATGCCGGGACCGCGGGCGACAGCGAAACCGCGTTCGTCCGGCAGCTCCTGGGCTTCCTGGGAATCGACGAGGTCGAGTTCGTCTACGCCGAGGGCCTGGCGATCGATGAGGCAAGCAAGAAGGCCGCGCTCGCGGGCGCGGAACGGGCGATCGCGCGGCTGGTCACGCCGGAGGCGCTGGCGGCCTGAGGGACTCAGCCGAGCGCTGCAAGGTCCGCGGCAGCGAGCTTCAACGCCGCCGCGGCAACGTTCTCCTCGAGGTGCGGGATCGACGCGGTCCCGGGGATGGGGAGCATTACCGGCGAACGGGCGAGCAGCCACGCGAGCGCTACGTGCGACGGTGTCGCCCCCGCACGGGCAGCCATCCGTCGCAGCTTGGATGACCGGAGCACCCGCCCCGCACCGAGGGGGTACCACGGGAGGAAAGCGATCCCCGCCTGCTCGCACGCGTCGAGCACGTCCTCGGAGCCGCGGTCCTCGAGGTTGTAGCGGTTCTGCACGGCGACGATGGGCGCAATACGGCGCGCCTCGGCGAGCTGGCGGAGCGTGACGTTCGATACTCCGAGGTGGCGGATCTTCCCCGCAAGCTGCGCCCCGGCGAGGGCGCCCACCGATTCGGCGAACGGCACCCGTGGATCCGGGGCGTGGAATTGATAGAGGTCGATCCGCTCGAGCTTGAGGCGCTTCAGGCTGCCGTCGAGCGCGCGCAGCAGATGCTCCGGCCGCCCATCCGGATCCCAGGCGTGGCGCGTCGGCCGCACGAGCCCGCCTTTCGTGCCGATCACCAGCCCCGGGGGATAGGGATGGAGCGCTTCGGCGATCAGCGTCTCGTCCACCTCGGGCCCATAGCTGTCCGCGGTGTCGAAGAAGTTCACGCCGAGCTCGATCGCGCGCCGGAGCACCCGGTGGGCCGCAGCGCGATCCTTCGGTGGCCCCCAGATGTCCGGGCCGCACACCCGCATCGCACCGAACCCCAGGCGGTTCACGGTGAGGTCGCCGAGCCGGACCGTGCCGGCTGCTGCGGCAGGCGTCATCCGGACGTCTTCCTGAAGCACGCCACCTCGATGATGCGCGGATCCATCGCGGTCCTCGTAGGCTCGCCGGGGACCTGATCTTCGCCCGCGAGCGGGCTCACCGGCAAGCGATCAGGCGGCCAGCGGCTCGAACGCGGCAAGGGTCGCTCCGACCGCGTACTCGACGCCCTCGGCCTCCACGCGCGGCGGCCGCTCGCCGAAGAAGCGGGCGATCGTCGCGATGACCTCCTCGATGCTCGCCGCGGGAAACTCGCCCGATAACGCCGCGAGGTCCTCGAGCCGGCGGCCGCCGATCTCGCGCCCGCCGCCGGGCGACCGCGCAATCACCCGCTCGACGGTGCGCTGCGCGTAGTCCGGGTCGCTGCGCCAGCCGCGGTCGCCTGCGGCCGGGCCTAGTCTCGTGAAAGCCGGGGCGCTGATCAGGAATCTCGCTTGCATGGCTGCTCCTCTGGGCTGTGGACGGGACGGAGGAATTATTTCCTCTTCGGCGCGCCGGACGAATCGACCCAAGGCATAGGCCGTCGTAAGCCAAAGGTATTAGTCCGCATGATCCAGCTCGACCGAGGCGCCGTATACTGAGTGCGGGCTGGAACTACCCGGTTGCAAAAGAAAAGGCTTAAGAATGAACGTCCTGCCTGAATGGGTCATCGTCGCGCTGTGCGCGGCGATCGCCCCCGTACAGCCCCCGGCCGACCGCGCGAGGGCGCTGCGCGCACGGATCCTCGCCCGCGCTGCCGCCCCCGGGTTCGTCACCATTCCGGCCAGCGACGAGGGTTGGCTCGAGGTACTGCCGAGGGTCCGGGTGAAGCTGCTGTACACCGACGGCACGGCGCAGTCCTATCTCGTGCGGCTCGAGCCCGGCGCACGCGCGCCGGCGCACGACCATCCCGCAAGCGAGGAGTGCATCGTGCTCGAGGGTGAAGTGCGGTACCTCGGCGGATCGACGCTGCGCGCGGGGGACTACGAAGTCGCGCACGAGGGCGCGCACCATACCGAGCTCGTCAGCGACACCGGCGCGCTCGTCTTCCTGCGCTACGCGGTGCCGCTGGAGCACTACATCCAGCTCTAGCGCAACCGCTTCATCGCGGTGAACGCCTCGTCCGCGACCTCGAGCGTGTGTTCGATGTCGGCGTCGGTGTGGGCGATGGAGATGTAGATCTTCTCGTTGGGATTGACCAGGATCCCGCGCCGGATCATCTCCAGCGCCCAGCGGAGCCCGAGCTCCTTGTCGGCGGTCGTGAGATCCATCCAGGTGCGCAGGGGCTTGCGGGCGGTGAAACGCACGCCGAACACCGCGTCCTCGCCGGGCGCCTGCACCGCAAACCCGTGGCGCTCGCCGGCAGCGACGATCCCCGCGCGCAGCCGCGACCCGGTCCGGTGCAACCGTTCGTAGACGCCGGGCTGCGAGAGCGCGTCGAGCGCGGCGCAACCGGCCGTGGCGCCGATCGGATTGCGGCTCAGCGTGTGGGTCGCCCACACGACCTCCGCGCGGGGGCGCTTGCGCACGTCGAGCACCGACATCACGTCCGCCTTGCCGACGACCGCCGCCATCGGGAAGCCGCCGCTCATCGCCTTGCCGTAGCAGGCGACGTCGGGCACGACGCCGTAGCGCTCCTGCGCGCCGCCCCAGGCGATCCGGAAGCCGGTCACGATCTCGTCGAACACCAGCACGATGCCGTGCTTCTGCGTCACCTCGCGCAGCGCCTGGAGGAAACCCGGCTCCGGCAGCAGCACGCGCTGGAGCGGCTCGACGATGACCGCGGCGAGCTCCGCGGCGTGGCGCTCGATCATCTCGACCGCGCGGGCGGTCTCGTTGAATGGCGTCACCAGAACCGTGTCGCCCGCCTGCGCGGGGATTCCCACCGAATCGGGCTTCGAGCGCGGATAGTCCGACGGCGCCGCCGGCACGGTCCCCCACAGGCTGTAGTCGTGCATGCCGTGCCACGACCCCTCGAACTTGAGAATCTTGGTCCGCTGCGTGAAGGCGCGCGCGATGCGCAGGCTGTAGAACGTCGCCTCGGTGCCCGAGCCGGTGTAATGCACCACCTCCCCGCACGGGACGGCCTCGACGAGCCGCTTCGCGAGCGCGATCTCGGGCTCGGCGAGGAAGTAGTAGGCGGTGCCCTTCCCGAGCCGCGCGGCGACCGCGTCGACGACCCCGGGATGCGCGTGGCCGAGCAGCGCCGGACCGGAGCTCAAGTGATAGTCGATGTACTCCTTGCCGGCGACGCTCCAGACGCGGCTGCCCAATCCGCGCTCGACGACGAGGTTGAGATCCGGCGGCAGCTGGAAGAGACCGAGGCCCCCGCCGGCGAGATAGTTGCCCGCATCGGCGAGCTGTGCGGCCTGTCGGTCCGAAGGTGTCATGTCAGCGTCCCTGGTTCTGGTCGAGGCGGATTTCCACATCGTTGGACGGCGCGCCCTGCGTCAGCACGTTATGGCGTACCGTAGTTCAGGAACAGGATCCTCTCGCCTGCGCGCAGTTCCGCGCTCACCGCATAGCGCATCCGCTGATCGATCCGCGCTGCATCGTACGAAAGCTTGTACGGCAGCGGGCTCTGCCGACCCTCGACCCTGAAGCGCGTCTCTGCGAGCACCGTGGCCGAGGCGTCGGCGCGCGACACGTCGATGAGCCGGACGACGGCCTCGGTTTGCGGCGGCAGGGCGATGCGCTGCCGGTAGGTCAATGTCCCGCTCATCGTCTTCGTGACGTCAGGCGGTGGCGCGGGGGTGGTGCACGCCGCGAGCACGGCGGCGAACGCGACGACGAGACGGCGCACTGGCGTCAATCCCGTGTCTCAACCGCGGGTGCTCGCGGTGAACGTGAAGCCCGCCCGCTCGAAATAGGCGCGCGCGGCCGGGTCGATCTCCTCGAGCCGGTCGCCGATCTGCCGGGCGAAGTCGATGTCCTGCATGTCATGCACGCCGCCCGTGATCAGCACCTGCAGCACGCCCTCGGTTTCGCCGATATTCCGGAACGCGCGGCAGACTCCCGGCGGCACCGACACCGTGTCGAACTCCTCCAGCACGAGGCGCTCGGAGCCGAGATCGTTCCAGCGCAGCTCGAACCGGCCGCGCAGCACGGTGAAGGTCTCGTAGGTCCTCACATGGGCGTGCAGCTCGGGCCCCTGCCCCGGCGGACAGACCGCGAACGTCATCGTCATCCCGGCCGCGCCCCTGATCGGCGCGTTGGAGCTGATCGGGGTGGCGCCGGCCTCGAGGCCGATCACCGACAGGAGCTTGCGCGCGTAGATCACGTCTTTCGCGGCGAGCGGGATGCTCGCCTCGGTCTGCGTCGGGAGCGGCTTCAGCTCGCTGAAGCGCGCGACGCGCTTCTCCATGTCGGCCTGCGTCAGCTCGATCGTCTTCATTCCAGTCTCCGTCAGGCAAGCGTCCCGTGCTCCCGCAGGAACACCGGCAGATCGGTCGTCGGCGGGTGTCTCGGCACCTGGTAGAACATGTCGGCGACCCAGCCGCGGTGGTAGCTCGTGTGGTTGACGACATGGAGCAGGATGTCGCCGCGGCGCATCGTCCCCCGATTCCCGCCGATGAGCGTGAAGCGCACCGTTTCGTTCAGGCCCGGCTCCGTCAAACGGTCGCCGTAGGCGACATACCACTCGTCGATCGCCTGTTGCGCCGGCCACAGGTCGTCGAACGCCGGGTGAAGGACGGTCTTGAGCGCCGGGATGCCGTGCTCCCGCCCCTCGAGGTGCGCCTGCCAGATCACGTCGACCGTGTACAGATGGTTGAGCGTATTGACCATAGTCTTGAACAGCGTCTGCCGTTCCCGGGTCGCCTCGCCCGCCGGCAGCGCGGCCACGGCGTCGAAGATCAGCCGGTTGGCCCAGGCGTTGTAGCGGGTGAGCATGCGGACGGTCTGCGGCGTCATCGGGCGTGCCTCCGTTCGGTGCGTGATTGTAGAGGTAGACTCCCGATCCAACGCGAGGAACGGAGGTGAGTGATGCAAACGCGACGACTCGGGAACGACGGCCTCGAGGTCTCGGCGCTGGGGCTCGGATGCATGGCGATGACCAGCCTCTACGGGCCGGTGGACGAGGCGGAAGCGGTCGCCACCATCCGCGAGGCGCTCGATGCCGGCGCGAACTTCCTCGACACCGCGGATGCCTACGCCGACGGGAAGAACGAGGAACTGCTCCGCCGCGCACTCGCCGACGGCTATCGCGCGAAAGCCGTGATCGCGACCAAGTTCGGCAACGTCCGCAGTCCCGACGGGAAGCCGGCGGCGAATGGCCGCCCCGACTACGTGATCGAGGCCTGCAACAAGAGCCTCGCCCGCCTCGGGATCGACGTCATCGACCTCTACTTCCAGCACCGCGTCGATGCGAGCGTGCCGATCGAGGACACCGTCGGGGCGATGAAGCGCCTGGTCGAAGCGGGCAAGGTGCGCTATCTCGGCCTCTCCGAGGCCGGGCCCGAGACGCTGCGCCGCGCCGCCGCCGTGCACCCCATCGCCGCGCTGCAGACCGAGTACTCGCTGTGGTGCCGCTTCGTCGAGCAAGACATCCTGCCCGCCTGCCGCTCGCTCGGGGTCGGCTTCGTGCCCTATTCCCCGCTCGGGCGCGGCATGCTGACCGGTGCGATCAAGAGCCTCGCCGACCTCGGCGAGAACGACCGCCGCCGCGACCATCCGCGCTTCCAGGGCGAGAACCTCGAGCGCAACGCCGCGCTCGTGCGCCCGCTGATGGAGATGGCGGACGCGAAGCGCTGCTCCCCGGCGCAGCTCGCGCTCGCCTGGCTCCTCGCGCAGGGTCCCGACATGGTCCCCATACCCGGGACAAAGCGTCGGACACACCTGCGGCAGAACCTCGCGGCGCTCGACGTCAAGCTCTCCTCGGACGAGGCGAGAGCGCTCGCGCGCGCGATCGACGACTCTGGGGTGCAGGGGACCCGGTATCCGAAGGGACAGCTGCCGCTACTCGGGCTGTAACCAGCGCGATACGAGCAGGCGCAAGCTCCTCCGCCCCGCCCTTGGGCGGCGTCGCCTTCGTGCGCCCCGAAACGGGAGGCGGGTTCAGTCCAGATCCGGAAGATGCTCTCTCGCCAGAAGCAACCGGATAGAGCGCGCTTGTCCAGGCATACGCTCGATACAACGTGCTCTCTCAAGACTGAGCCGGTGCTCGCAGATTCCATGTCGGCACGGGCCACCGAGAGCCACTCACGATGCCGGATACACGACTGCAGGCGTTCCCGCCGTGCCAGCCCTATCGATCAGGCTCTTCCCTTGCGGGGGGAGCCCATATACGGGGTTAGGCCGCTGCAAGCACCGCTCTCCTGAGCGACGGCGGCAACTCGACTACAGCGAAGAAGCGCTTCGGGTACAGATAGTCTTCGCCTGATTCGTCGATAACCCTGATCAGACGATGCTTCTCAGCCACTTCGTCGGGTAGCGCGACGTACACCTTCCGGGTCTCTAACGAAGCCTCGTAGCCTTGATTGTCTAGGCACAGCACAAATCGGCGTGCGCTCTTTGCCATCGTCATGTTCCTTCGATGAACCGTTTGATCTTGAACTCGCGTTTGCCTATCCCGGTCGCTTCGTACCAATGAACTTCGGCGCGAAGAACAGTGCCATCCTCGAGTCGTACGCGCGCGATGCCTTTGCGTTTTCTCCACCGGCCTTTGCCGTATCGCTTTCGGAGGCGCGTGAGTTCTCTGATCGATGATCCGACAGCGAAGGTTTCCGCGCGGGTGATCTCGCCGAGAATCTGGAAGTGCATCGAGGCATGGTGACAAAGGCGTGTGGGACCGTCAACGCCTCGTGCTTCTACTCAGTTCAGCCGCTCGTGCAGGCGGGCGAAGCCCGCCGGAGCGGGTCGGCTGTAACTGACGGTTAGACGGCCTCGAGTTCCTTAAGCGTCTTGCCATCGTTATCTTTCCACGCGAGAAGCCCGTTGGCCGAGCCTCCGTGAACGACAGTGGCGGCCGCGCTGGGGCTGCTGAACTCCGCGTCACGAGTGAACCGCAGGTGATCTCCGTCCTGCGCCAAGGTTCCGTCCTCGATTAGCTTGTTCCTCGTCGCAAGCGTATAGGGCCACTGATGAGCGGAGGCGCGCTCCTTGAGAACCGCCTGCGAGCCTGTGAGCACAACAAGACCATTCGGTGTGAGATGACCAGTTGCCTTCAGGCCTTTGATCTCACAGACCAGATGAAGCCGCTTCTCGGCTTTACCTTCCGGCGCTTGGCCAATCGGCAGCAGGGCGTCAGCCCCAAGAACCGGCATTAGCTGGTGAATGCGATCAAGGAAGATCTCCATGTCTTCGCGGTCAGACTCGGGGAGCTTCGCACCACTCGACTGGCCGTTCATTACCATGGCCCTTCCGACTGATCTGGCCGGTGTCGGATCAGCCGACCCTCGAGGTACCGGATATGCGCTTTGGTGAGGTTCTCGTCCTTGCTGACGAAAAAGACCACATGGTTCCAGAAGTCCTTCTCGAGGTGACCTCGTAGACGATCGCGGATGCTTTCGGCCTCGCCGACGTATACCGCAGGCTTCCCGGACTCTGAATCGATACCGCTCAAGAAGTACACGCCCGGCTTTGCTGCCTCCTCTCGCCCGAGTACGCGGCGTCCAGCTTCAGCTGCGCGGCGCCAGCAGCGATGGCCTTCCGCGTCCAATCCTTCGGAGAGTTCCGGGACGCGATCGCGGGACCGGCGTTCTGCCCGATGCGGATCGCCGTGTGATCGAGAACGAGCTTGAGCCGCGTCGCGCTCGACTTATGGCGAAAGGTCCCGATAGCCGTAGGCGCCTCGATGAAGCGAGGAGATGCTCGGCTGAGCGCGTACGAGCGCGTTTCACCACGTCGGCAACTGTATCTTTGATCGATTCCGCGCCTGTTGCAGTAAAACGCTCGGATCTGAGCCAACGTGCTCCGAAAGTTTCTTGGTGCCTTTGCTCGGAAGAACAGGCCGGAGGCAGCAATCTGGCGATGTGTTCGCGATTGAAAGGCTATTGCTGGCGTCGCTTACGACGTGTTCCACAGGTCGCCATGGTCCCAGCTCGGAGGCGTGGTCTAACATCGGATGATCCAGATCCGTGGCGACGATGGACGCGCTCTCAGGTAACCCAGATGCCAAAGCACGGTCACGACACCGTTGACCGGCTGCTCTCAAGCACGCGAGTCAGAGACCTCGAAGCTAGCCGATTCGCCAGATCCGCAGCGTATGGCTCGAAGATCAGCGGAACGAGATACGTTTCGTAAAACGTGGCAATTGAGCCACTAAAGCTCTGTCGGTCTCCGGACTACTCTGGTGTTTGGCCCCTCGGGCCGTTGCGCTCTAACGCTAAGTAGCCCCCAGCAAAGATTGGCACGGATGACCTGCAATTGCCAAGGGTGGGCACTAATCGGCACCGATAGGTATCCACGGATAGGCATCCGGGGAGGCTGGTACGCGATTGCCGCCCCGCTGGTCATGGCATCCGCACCACTCGATCCCCCAACGCGCAGTCGCCGCATGATCTCCAGCGTAACCTCCTACACCTTCTCGGGTTGCGCCAGATCCCGCCCGCTGCGTTCACCTCCCGCGCAGCAGGGTCTCCCCGGGCCCGATCTTGTTCCAGAGCGGTTCGGACGGGGCGACATCCGGATCACCGTCGGGCGTCGACCGCCGTGAATAGACGCGCGTGTTCTCGACGATGAGTTCGACGGTAGTGACGCGCCGGTCGCTGCATCGTGACGGTATCCGACGCGAGCCCTAGCCGGCGCCCGTCAACCGCCCGATCTGCTCGCGCCACCGCGCGACCAAGCGGTCGTCCTCCGGGTCGCGGCCTTCGTCCCGGACGCGCCGTTTGCGGAACGCGAGCTCGTGCTGCGCGTTCACCATCGCCGCCGACGCGCGCGGGTACCGCGGATCGATCCGGCGGGTGCGGAACATGCGGTCGGCAGCAATCTCGTCGTACTCCTGCGGGCTCACGGTCCGCCCGACCTCCGCCGCGAGCTCTTCGCGGATCACGCGGCGCTCCCAGACGCCGCTGCGCCAGAGCGCGAACGCGAGGATCACCACGAACGGCAGGAAAATCGTGAGCTCGAACAGGCTGCCGTACAGGAACGCCTGGAAGAAGCCGAGACTGGGTTCCGCGGAGTCGTCCACGGGCGGCGGCTCGCCGGCGGCCGCCGCCGCGATCGCGAAGAAGAGCGGCAGGGCGTTGTTGAGCGCGTGCGCGGTGACGGCGAGCGCAAGGCCGCCGATCGGCGCGAGGACGCGCAGCCAGCGGCGGCGTGTCTGCAGGGCGAGCCCGAGCGAGGCGCCGAAGAGCGCGGTAAAGAGCGCGTGTCCGCCGAACCCGAACAGCGCATAGCGCCAGCCGAGCTGCATTCCCCATGGCGCCACGCCGGTCTCGGCATAGCCCTGCGCGACGTAGATCGGCGCTTCGAACCACGTGAAGCCGACACCCACGAGCGCCCCGTAGACGATGCCGTCGCGCATGTTGTCGAACTCGTCGCGCAGCAGCCAGAAGATCACGAGCACGCCGAGCGCCTTGGTGGCCTCCTCGATGATCGGCGCAGAAATCGGCGCCGAGAGCATCCCCACCGCGTCGGGCCCGAGCACTTCCCTGACCACGGGGTTAGCCGTCACCCAGGCATCGACCAGCTGCGCGAAGGCAGTGTTGAACGGCAGCGCGAGCCCGGTCGCGATGAAGCCGCCCCAGAAGAACGCGGCGGCGAACAGCCACGGCGTCTCGCGCTCGCGCCGGTCGAGGTACCACAGGATCCGGAGCGGCACGAGCGCGAGCAGGCTGGAGAGGAGCAGGGCGCGGAGGAACACGCTCGCGACGTCCGGGCGCATGCCCCCGATCAGGCCGAGTTGGACGAGCGCCGCGAAGCCGAGCAGGATCGCGAGCACCACGCAGAGCGCGATGCACGGCCCGCGTCGCCGCAGCGGCGAGCCGAGAACCAGCGGATCGTAGTCGCGGTGCGACAGCAGCATCATGGCCCTCCATGCGGCCGCGCCCGAAGCGGGGCGGCGATCGCGACATTCTCCGCGCGCCCTGCCACGGCTGCAGCCCTTCCGGCTAAACTCCGCCGCCGATGCACCGGGAAGGACCCGTCATGAAGCCCGCAGCAGCGCTCGCCACCGATCTGGCCGCCGGCAGGACCACGAGTCGTGAGCTCCTCGAGCAGGTGCTCGCCCGCATCGCTGATCCGGCAGGTGAGGGCGCGCGCGCTTTCCTCAAGGTCTATGCCGACATGGCGCGCGCCGAGGCCGACCTTGCCGACCGGTTGCGGAGGAGCGGGATCGTCCGTTCGCCGGTCGACGGACTGCCGGTAGCGGTGAAGGACCTCTTCGACGTCGGCGGGGACGCGACGCGCGCCGGTTCGAAGATCCTTGCCGGTGCGCCGCCGGCGAAAGCGGACGCGCCCGTGGTCGCGCGGCTGCGTGCGGCAGGCGCGATCCTCGTCGGCCGCACCAACATGGTCGAGTTCGCGTTCGGCGGGCTCGGGCTCAACCCGCACTACGGGACGCCGCGCAACGTCTGGGACCGCGAGACCGGCCGCGTGCCCGGCGGCTCGTCATCCGGCGCCGGCGTGGCCGCCGCCGACGGCATGAGCGTGATGGCGCTCGGCAGCGACACGCGCGGCTCGGTGCGCATCCCGGCGGCGCTGAACGGCGTGGCCGGGTTCAAGCCGACGGCCCGCCGCGTGCCGCGGGACGGCGCGTTCCCGCTCTCGTACACGCTCGACTCGATCGGACCGCTCGCGCAGACCGCGGCGTGCTGCGCGGCCTACGACGCGGTGCTCGCGGGCGAGCCGGATGCAACGCTGGCGGCGCTGCCGGTGAAGGGGCTGCGACTGATGCTGCCGCGGTCGAGCGCGCTCGCCGATCTGGACGCGCACGTCGGCAAAGCGTTCGAGGCCGCACTGTCGAGGCTCGCCCGCGCCGGCGCGGCGGTGATCGAGGTCGCGATGCCGGCGTTCGACCGGCAGGACCGGTATTTCAAGGGCGGCGGCTACGCGGGTGCCGAGGCGGCCGCGATCCACCGCCCCTGGGCGCACCGCGGCAGCGAGTACGACCCGCGCGTCGGCAAACGCGTAGCGATGGGCAACGACATCCCGGCCCCGGACCTCGTAGAGCTGGCGTTCGTCCGCGCCGCGTATATCCGCGAGGTCGAGGCGGCCGCAGCCCCGTTCGACGCCATCGTCATGCCGACCGTGCCGTGCGTCGCGCCGACGATCGCGGAGGTCGACGCCTCCGACGAGGCGTACTTCCAGTGGAATGCACGCGTGCTGCGGAATGCCGGCCTGATCAATTTCCTCGACGGCTGCGCGGTGACCCTGCCGTGCCACGCGCCGGGCAGCGCGCCGGTCGGCCTGATGGTCTGCGGGACCGCGATGACCGACCGGCGGATCCTCGCCGTGGCCTGCGCCCTGGAGCAGGCGCTCGGCGGCTAGAGCCCGCCGCGAACCGTCCTCACCAGCGCTTCGGTCATCTCGTCGATCGCGTCGCAGACGAACGCGGCGCCGAACTCGCGCAGCCATGCCCGCTCCGCGCCGCTGCCCGAGGTCGCGACGATCGCGATGCGCGGATTCACCTGCCGCGCCGCCATGCAGATCCGCATCTTCTCGGCGAGCGTCGGATTGGTCACCACGATCATCTTCGCGTCGTCCATACCCGCCGCCCGCAGCACCTCCGGCTCCGCGGGATCGCCGCGGACGACCGCGAGCCCGCGACCGCGCAGCCCCGCGAGCGCGTCGGGATCGGGGTCGATGACCGAGACCGGGATACCCGCCTCGGCGCAGCGCTGAACGACGCGTCGCCCGAGCTCGCCGAGACCGGTGAGCGCCACCGCGGGCCCCGTCTCGGGCGCAGTGCCGCGTTCCTCCGGCGCTGCTGCGGCCGGTTCCGGCGAATCGCTCTCGGCCAGCGCGGGACCCGCCTCGCGGGCGACCACCATGCGGAAGAGCAGCGGATTCAGCGCGATCGAGACGATCGCCGTGGCGACCAGAACGTCCATCCCCGCCGCCGGCAGGATGCCGAGCTGCGTGCCGAGCACGCCGAGGATGAACGAGAACTCGCCGATCTGGGCGAGTCCCACCGCGACCGTCAGCGCCGTCTGCTTCGTGTCGCGCAGCAGCGCAACGATCGCGAGCGCCACCGCCGGCTTGAGCACGAGCACGATGAGGAGGGCGCCGACGACCAGCAGCGGCTGCGACGTGACGATCTCCGGGTTGAAGAGCATCCCGACGGAGACGAAGAAAAGCGCGGAGAAGACGTCGCGGAACGGCACCATGTCGGCCGCCGCCTGCGGCCCGAACCGCGACTGCCCGACGACCAATCCGGCGAAGAAGGCACCGAGCGCCACGGAGACGTTGAAGACCTCGGCGGCGAGAAGCGCGATGCCGAGGGCGACGACGAACACGGTCAGGGTGAAGAGCTCGGTCGAGCGGGTGCGCGCGATCCGTTCCATCGCGGGCGCGACGAGACGGCTCCCCACTGCCCAGACGAGCGCTGCGAACAACGCGGCCTTGGCGAGCGCGAGCCCGAGCGCACCCGCCACCCCGGTCGGGTCGCTCCGCTCGGCGGCGAGCGCCGGCAGCATCACCAGCGCGACGACGGTGAACAGGTCCTCGACGATCAGCCAGCCGACCGCGACGTGGCCGTCGCGCGTGCTGAGGCGGTCCTGCTCGACGAGCATCCGCATCAGCACGACCGTGCTCGCGACCGCGAGCGCCATGCCGAACACCACGCCGGCGCCATCGCTCCAGCCGAACGCGCGCGCGATCCCCCAGCCCGCGACGGCGGCGACGGCGCTCTGCGCGATGGCGCCGGGAACCGCGATGCGCCAGACGCGCAGCAGATCCTGCGGGTGGAAGTGCAGCCCGACACCGAACATCAGCAGAATCACGCCGATCTCGGCCATCTGCGACGCAAGCCCCGCGTCGGCCACGAACCCAGGGGTGTACGGCCCGACGACGATGCCGGCGAGCATGTAGCCGACGAGCGTAGACAGCCCGAGCCGCTGCGTGATCCAGCCGAAGGCGAGCGCGACCGCGAGCGCACCGGCGAGCGTGATGATGATCGAGAGGTCGTGCATGCGGCGCTGGAGCAGGCGCCGCTGTGATGCGACGCCCGCCGGCCGAGCGTACACGACGGCGGTGGCGCTTGTCCGGCCGGCGCTAGGGGACGAGTACCTTTATCGTTCGCTCCTCGGGTTCAGGCCAGGGTCGCGGCAGCCGCGGGCTTGCGGGAGGCATTGGCGGCCGCGCAGCGGCGCGCCATCGAGGTAGTCATCACGGTGGCCTCGCCCTCGATCACCACGGTGCCCTTTACGCGGCACACCGTGGACAGCACGGCGCGGGCCTTCGCGTTTTCCACCGACAGCACGGTCACGGTGGCATGCACGGTGTCGCCGGGCCGCACCGGCGCGCAGAACTTCATCTGCTGGCCGAGGTACACCGTGCCCGGGCCGGGCAGTCGATTGGCCACCGCCGCCGAAATGACGCTGGCCGTCAGGAACCCATGCGCGATGCGCCCGCCAAACTGCGTGCTGGCGGCGAACTCCTCGTTGACGTGCATCGCGTTGTTGTCGCCCGAAACGCCGGCGAACAGCACAATGTCGGCCTCGGTGATGGTCTTCGAGAACGTGGCATGCATGCCCGGGCGGAGGTCCTCGATGTCGTAGCCGTTCATGGCGTTGATGATCTTCTCCCGGAAGGTGGCTGTCTTAGAACTGCCGTTCGCTGAGCGCCAGCGTGGTGTCGGCGTCGGGGTGGCCTGCTCAAGGCTTGCTCAAGGTGTGCGCTCGTTCGCGTAAGAGGAATTTCTGCACTTTGCCGGTAGAAGTCTTCGGCAGCGGTCCAAACACGACGGTCTTGGGAACTTTGAAGCGCGCCATGCGCTCGCGGCAAAATTCCATGATTTCCTTTTCGGTGGCGTGCCCACCTTCTTTCAACTCAATGAAGGCGCACGGAACCTCGCCCCATTTCTCATCCGGGCGCGCCACTAGCGCCGCGCCAATCACTGCCGGATGGCGGTACAGCACGTCCTCTACTTCCAATGACGAGATGTTCTCGCCGCCGGAAATGATGACGTCTTTGGAGCGGTCCTTGATCTTGACATAACCGTCGGGGTGGATCACCGCCAGGTCTCCGGTGCGGAACCAGCCGCCGGCGAACTCTTTCTCGGTCGCGGTGGGGTTCTTGAGATAACCCTTCATGGTGATGTTGCCGCGGAACATGATTTCGCCCATGGTTTCACCGTCCCACGGCACCGGTTTCATGGTTTCCGGATCGAACACCGTCATCGCTTCCTGGAGCGGCGTGTTCACCCCCTGGCGGCCGTTCAGTTCGGCGCGCTTCTCGATCGGCAAGCCGTCCCACTCTTCGTGCTTGGCGCACACCGCAGCGGGGCCATAGGTTTCGGTCAAGCCGTAGACGTGGGTGATGTCGAAACCGAGCCGCTCCATCCCCTCGATCACCGCGACCGGTGGCGATGCGCCGGCGATGAAGCCGTAGACCTTGTGCCCGACGCCGCTGCGAACGTCTTCCGGCGCATTGATGAGCATGCTGTGCACGATCGGTGCGCCGCAGAAATGCGTCACCTGATGTTTCTTGATCGCATCGAAAATCAGCTTGGCTTCGACCCGCCGCAGGCATACGTTGGTCCCGGCCACTGCAGCGATGGTCCAGGGAAAGCACCAGCCGTTGCAGTGGAACATCGGTAGTGTCCAGAGGTATACGGCATGATGGGGCATGGCCCAAGAGAGGACGTTGCTTACCGCGTTCAGGTACGCCCCACGGTGGTGGTAAACGACACCCTTGGGATTGCCGGTAGTGCCAGAAGTGTAGTTGAGCGCGATCGCATCCCATTCATCGTCTGGGCCGGACCAGGCGAAATTCGGGTCGCCTTCCTCTAGGAAGGCTTCGTAATCCTTCTCGCCGAGCAGCTTGCCGGCTTGGTATTCCGGGTCGTCGATGTCGATCACCAGGGGGCGCTGCTCCAGCATCGGCAAGACTTTCTCGATGATGGGAGAAAACTCGCGGTCGGTGATCAGCACCTTGGCTTCGCCGTGCTGCAACTGGAACGCGATGGCTTCCGCGTCCAGCCGGGTATTGAGGGTATTGAGCACCGCGCCGATCATCGGCACGCCGAAATGGGCCTCATAAATGGCCGGCACGTTAGGCGCCATGAGCGCTACGGTGTCGCTCTTGGCGATGCCGCGCTTGCTTAATGCCGAGGCGAGCCGGCGGCAGCGGCTATAAGTCTCTTTCCAGGTGATCCGCCAATCGCCATGGATCGTGGCGATGCGATGAGGATAGACACGGGCCGCCCGCTCGAGAAAGATAGTGGGAGTAAGCGGTGTGTAGTTCGCCGGGCCTTTGTCCATACCGACGTCGTAGGGACTAGTGTGGCTCATTGCTCCTCCGTTTTCCGTTTGAATCGCAATGCCCGGATTCGAACTCAGCTCCGAAGTCTTGGGTGGTCTCTTGTTTCCAGGACACAGTCGGGCTGCATCTCCTTGTCGTGGACGTTGGCCCCGATTTAGTGCTGTGCTGCACCCGCCGCACCGAAGCCGGTCTGAGCGCGGACGAACTGATCGGCGTAAGCCGCCTGTTCCTTGCGCGCTCGGGAGCTACGGTCCAGCGTGGAGACCAGCCAGGTCACCAGGAAGGCAGTCGTCATTGAGAACAGCGCAGGATGGTCATACGGAAAGATCGGCTGCGAGTTGCCGAGCACCTTCACCCAGACCGTCGGCGACAGCAGTACGAGCCCCACCGCGCACACGAGCCCGGAGAGGCCGCCCAAGAGCGCCCCTCGGGTGGTGAGTCCCTTCCAGTACATGGACAGGATCAGCAAGGGAAAATTGACCGAAGCCGCGATACCGAAGGTTAGCGCCACCATGAACGCCACGTTCTGGCCCTTGAACAGGATGCCGAGCACAACGGCCACAACCCCGATCACCACTGTGGCGATCTTGGACATGCGCATCTCTTCCTGCTGCGAGGCCGTGCCCTTGCGGATGACGTTGGCGTAGATGTCGTGCGAGATCGCCGCAGCCCCCGCGAGCCCAAGCCCTGAGACCACGGCGAGGATCGTGGCGAAGGCGACCGCCGAGAGAAAGCCGAGGAACAGGTCGCCCCCGACGGCTTTCGCCAGGTGCATCACCGGCATGTTGCCCCCGCCGATGATCGTGCCGCCCACCTTGCCGCCTTCGAAGAACTGCGGGTCGGTGCCGACGATGACGATGGAGGCCATGCCCATAAGGCCCACGACCAGGAAGAAGAAGCCGATGAAGCCGCTCGCATAGAACACGCTCTTGCGTGCCTCTTTAGCGTTGGGCACGGTAAAGAAGCGCATCATGATGTGCGGTAAGCCCGCAGTGCCGCACACCAGCCCGAGCGACAGCGATACGGCGGTGACCGGATCGGCCAGCAGCGAGCCCGGCCCCATGATCTTGGCGCCGTCCTTGTGCGCGGCCACCGCCTTCGTCGCCAGCGTTTCAAAGCTGAAGCCAAACTGATAGAACGCCAACAGCGTGAGCAGCGTGCCGCCGGCGAGCAGCAGCACGGCCTTGATGATCTGCACCCAGGTCGTGGCGACCATGCCGCCGAAGGTGACATAGACCATCATCAGTACGCCCACCGCGATGACAGCGTAGTTGTACTCGATCCCGAATAGCAGCTGAATCAGCTCGCCGGCGCCCACCATCTGCACGATGAGGTAGAAGGCCACCACGGTGAGCGTGCCCACCGCCGCAAAAGTGCGGATCCGCGTCGGGTCGAGACGGTAGGCGGCGATGTCGGCAAAGGTGAATTTGCCGAGGTTCCTTAGCCGGTCGGCCATCAGGAACAGGATGACGGGCCAGCCGACGAAGAAGCCGATCATGTAGATGAACCCGTCATAGCCCCTGAAGTAGATCAGGCTGGAGAGGCCGAGCAACGTGGCCGCGGACATGTAATCGCCGGCGATCGCCAAGCCGTTCTGAAAGCCGGTGATGCCGCCACCGGCGGTGTAGAAGTCGGCCGTCGACTTGACTTTGCTGGCAGCCCAGTAGGTGATGCCCATGGTTATCAGCACGAACACGAAGAAGATGACGATGGCGTAGATGTTGAGCGGCTGCTTCTCGACCGGGCCCATCGCCGCGGGCGCAGCGAGCGCCAGCGCGGACAGCCCCACCAGCAGCGCGCCGATGGCGAGTTTGACGATTGGGGTTTTCATCGGTTGGCCTCGTCGAGGACTTGATTGTTGATCGCATCGAACTCGGTGTTGGCGCGGTGCACGTACAGGCCAGTCAGCAACCAGGAAATGACGACGATGGCAACGCCGACCGGCACGCCCACGGTGGTCACTGCGCCCTGCCAGAGCGGCGTGGCGAGAAGACCCGGCCAGAAGGCGACGACCGCCATGAAGCTGTAGTAGCCGACCAGGACGATGGCAGAGAGCACCCACGAAAAGCGCGCGCGGCGAGCCACCAAATCGTGGAATTTCGGGTTGCCTCTAACCCGTTGATAAACTGTACTTGGCATATTCCCTCCTGCAGGACGACCGATAGCGCAGAATCAGCCCCGCGGCGCACCCTCGCCGGCCCGACGGTCTCCGGGAGTGGTCATTACTCGCGCTTCCCCGTCGATCACCACCTTGTCCGATACGGCAGACAGCATCGACGGACCGGCAGCAGGCGAATCGGGTACAGCGCCAACATGGTGCGCGTGGTGTGGATCGCGCGTCTGTGCGCTGTCGCACGTATCACCAGACCAGGGTGATCCATGGTCGTCCGAGCGATCCTCGATGCACCTCGTCGACGATCATGACGTCGGCGACGATGTGATGCATCTCAACCACCGCTAGCCGGAGGTATTGAACGGGGTTGATCGCCTGCCGAACGCCTACTGAAGGTCGTGCCAGGGCTCGGCACCTTCTTCTTCACCGCGGATCCGGACCGCTTCCGCGGGCTCGCCGCCGGGTTTCTCGAGTGCCACGCCGCAAACTAAGCCTCGCTGCGGGGCCCGCCGCGTCCGTTTGCCGCGACCGCTCGTGCTACGTTGCGGTGATGCGCCGCCTGCTCCTCCTCGCCCTCGCCCTCGCCGCCGGCGCAGCCCAGGCGGATATCGGCGTGCGCGTCGCCGCCACCGACCCGCCGGCTGAAGCGACGCTCGGCCGCGACCAGCCGTTCTACGTGCGGATCCAGTTCGACGCCGACGAGCCGATCGGCCTGTGGACGCACGCGTACTTCGGCGGCAAGCGGGTCGAGAAAGGCTGGAAGTCGAATGCTTCCGCGAAGTGGTCGGGCTCCGGCTACGCGCTTGGCTGGATCTCGTTCGACAAGCCGACTGAAGTGGACGAGATCCGCATCGTCGCCGGCGGCGGCAAGCCGTATCGGGAGTGGGAGGTTGCGGCGTACTCCGTTCAGCTCCGGTGGGGCGACGGGCCTGCTGCTGCGCCCACCGCAATCTGGGTTCCCGAGCTGAAGCAGGCGACTGCGGCGGCGTGGGAGGCGGAGCGTCGCGCCGCCGCGGCGCAGCCCCCGTCCGCCGGCGATCTCGCGCTCGGGTTTCTGATCGCCCCGGTGCTGGTGGCGCTCGTGCTCGCTTGCATCGGCGCGCCCGTGTGGGCGCTGTGGAGATGGCGCGGCGCGTGGCGGCTCGCGGCGGCGGTGCCGGTCGCGGTGATGGCGTTCGTCGTCGGGCGAATCGTCGTAGACACGTCGCGCGACCCGACCTCGCACAACCTCTGGCCGTTGGAGATCATCATCTCCGGCGCCGCGGGTGTCGGCTTGATCGTCGTGCTCGCCCTGGTGCGCCGCTTCACGGGCGCCGGCGCGCCGCGCCCTTCCTGAATCCAGCGACCTCCGCCTGCAACGCCTTGAGCGGCGGCGACAGCTCGCCCTTTCGCCACGCGAGCGCAGTCGTGCTCACGGCCGTTCCCCGCGCGAGCGGATAGACCGCGACGCCCTCGTCGCGCCGGATCGTCGCTAGCACCGAGCGCGGCACGATCGCGATGCCGGTGCCGGACGCGACGCAGGCGACGATCGCGTGGTAGGAGCCGAGCTCCAGGACCTTGTCCGGCACCACGCCGTCGCCGCCGAGCCAGGCTTGCAATCGGCGCCGGTATGCGCAGCCGCTCGGAAAGACGATGAGCGTGTCCGCGCGCACGTCGCGGGCCCGCCGGATACCCGGATGCGAGCGCGGCGCGACGAGCACCAGCTCTTCGCGAAAGGCCGGCATGGTCTCCAGTCGGGCGGAGGGCCGGCAGTCCGCGACGAACGCCGCCTCCAGGCGCCGGCCGAGAACCGCCTCGACCAGCGCATCCGTCGTGCCGGTGACGAGCTCCACGGTCACGGCCGGATGCGCCGCGTGGTAGCGCGAGAGAAGCGGCGGCAGCCGGCTCGCCGCGGTGCTCTCGAGCGTGCCGATTCGCAGCACCCCGCGCGGCGAGTCGCCGGCGAGCGCGTTCCGCACTTCGCTCGAGAGCCGCAGCACCTGCTCGACGTACTGGCGGAACACCTGCCCTGCCGGCGAGAGATGCAGCCGGCGCTTCTCGCGCACGAAGAGTTGCGTCCCGAGCGACGCTTCCAGCTGCTGGATGCGAGTGGTGACGTTGGACTGCACGCGGTGGAGCTTGCGCGCTGCCGGGTTGATGCCGCCCTCGTCGGCGACCGCCTTGAACACCTGCAGCGAAGCGAAGTCCATGATTCTCGATCCGAGAACGACTCGTTCGCGATTATTCATTTGCCGGGATGACCCCGTCAAGGTAGGGTGGCGATGCACACGTTCGAGGCCTCCCATGGCGATCCAGACCGCGCTCACCCGCCGGCTCAAGCTCACTCACCCGATCATCCAGGCGCCGCTCGCAGGCGGCGGCGACACCCCGGCGCTCGTCGCCGCGGTGGGCGACGCCGGCGCGCTCGGCTTCATCGGGGCGTCCTACCTCTCGCCGCCGCAGATCGCCGAGGCGGCGCGCGCGGTCCGCGGCCTGACGAAGCGGCCGTTCGGCATCAACCTGTTCGCGCCGACGCCGCTGCCACCGGTGCCCGCGGACACGCGCGCCGCGCTCGCGAGCGTCGCCCCGTATTTCGCCGAGCTCGGCCTGCCGGCACCCGCGGCGCCGGACGCCCCTGCCGACGCGTTCCCTGCGCTCTTTGAAGCGGCACTGGAAAGCGGCGCAGCGGCGTTCAGCTTCACCTTCGGCATCCTGCCAGCCGCCGCGATCGCGGCGATCAAGGGCCGCGGCATGTTCCTGATGGGCACCGCGACCAACGTCGCTGAATCGCTGGCGCTCGAACGCGCAGGGGTCGACGCGGTCGTCGCGCAGGGTGCCGAAGCCGGAGGACACCGCGCCACGTTTGCGGGCGAGCCCGATGCGGGGATGGTGGGAACGATCGCGCTCGTGCCGCAGATCGCCGACGCGATCAAGGTCCCGGTGATCGCCTCGGGCGGCATCATGGACGGGCGCGGCATCGCCGCCGCGCTCGCGCTCGGTGCGAGCGGCGTGCAGCTCGGCACGGCATTCCTGACCTGCGACGAGGCCGGGATCCCCGAGGCGTACAAGCTGGCGATTCTCGGCGCGCGGGAGAGCGACACGCGCATCACGCGGGCGTTCTCCGGCCGTCCGGCGCGCGGAATCGTCAACCGCTTCATGACTGAGCTCGGCGATGACGAGGGCAGGATCCTCCCGTTCCCGCTGCAGAACTCGCTGACGCGACCCCTGCGGGCCGCGGCAGCGAAGGCGGGACGCGCGGAGTTCCTTTCCCTGTGGGCGGGGCAGGGCGTGGCGCTCGCGCGGCGCGAGTCCGCCGCGGACCTCGTCAAGCGTCTGGCCGACGAGACCGGGTCGGTGCTGGGGCGCCTGCCGGTACAGTGAGTCCGGCCGCAGGGTACGGCCGCTGCGGCGTGCATGGCGCACCGTCGCGGGACTGAGGTACCTTCGGCCCGTCGCTCCTTCCCGAGCGGACGGGAGGCGTGGATGACGAAGCTGCAGAGCGAGGCGGACTCCGCTTACGCATGGGTGCGCCTCGCGGCGGCCCTCGCGATCTCGGCCGTCGGCGGCGTCGGCCTTTGGTCGGGCGTGGTCGTGCTGCCGACCGTGCAGGCGGAGTTCGGCGTCGCGCGCGGCGACGCGGCGCTGCCGTACACGTTGACGCTGCTCGGCCTGTGCGTCGGCGGGCTGCTCATGGGTCGGCTCGCGGACCGTTTCGGCGTCGTCGTCCCGGTCGTGATCGGCGCGATCGCGCTTGCGACCGGCTACGCGGCCGCCGGCGCGACGGCGAGCCTGTGGCAGTTCGCCCTCGTCCAGGGACTGCTCATCGGCCTCCTCGGCGCCTCGGCGACGTTCTCGCCACTCCTCGCCGACATCTCGCTTTGGTTCGTCCGCCGGCGCGGCCTGGCGGTGGCGATCGTCGCAAGCGGCAGCTACCTCGCGGGCACGGTGTGGCCGCCGGTGGTGCAGCACTTCGTCGAGACCGTGGGCTGGCGCCAAACGCACGTCGGCATCGGCCTTTTCTGCGCGGCCGTGATGCTGCCGCTCGCGCTCGTACTGCGGCGGCGGCCGCCGGCGTTCGAGGCGTCGGCCGCGGCCGGGCGCACGGGGTCGGGGTCGCCGCGACCGCTCGGGTTGTCGCCGGGCGCGCTGCAGGGTCTGCTGATCGTCGCCGGGCTCGCCTGCTGCATGGCGATGTCGATGCCGCAGGTCCACATCGTGGCGTACTGTGCCGATCTCGGTTACGGCCCCGCGCGCGGCGCCGAGATGCTGTCGGTCATGCTTGGCTTCGGCATCGTGAGCCGGCTCGCGTCGGGCTGGATCTGCGACCACATCGGCGGCCTGCGCACGCTCGCGCTCGGGTCCGCGCTGCAGGGCCTCGCCCTGATGCTGTTCCTCCCGTTCGACGGGCTCGCCTCGCTCTACGTCATCTCGGCACTCTTCGGCCTCTTCCAGGGCGGCATCGTGCCGGCGTATGCGATCATCGTGCGCGAACACTTCGCGCCGCGCGAGGCCGGCACCCGGATCGCCGCCGTGATCACGGCGACGCTGTTCGGCATGGCGCTCGGCGGCTGGATGACCGGGGCGATCTTCGATCTCACCGGCTCGTACACCGCGGCATTCGCGAACGGCATCGCGTGGAATATCGTGAACCTCGCGATCGCGCTGTGGCTCGTGCAACGGTCGGGCGGCGGGTGGCGTTCCCGCGCGTCCGCGCCGGTCCCGCGCAGCGGCTGAGAGAACCTACGCGTGCAGCTCCACGACGTCGCCGTCCTCGACGGGATGCTCACGCCCGACGTGCTGGCCGTCGAAGCCCGATCGGCCCCAAACGCGCGCGTACGTCAGGGTGCGCGCGAGATCCTGATGGACGAGCCGCGCGACGTCCTCGATCGTCTGGCCCCGGCGCAGGGTGAAGGGAGCGCCGAGCTCGCGCGGCTTGCCGGGGGTTTTCGTGTAGACGCGCACGATGTCGAGGTTGCTGAAGAGGAATGAACCGATCTCGCCGAGGCCGCGGCCGGTGGTCGCCGAAGTGACGACGGCCGGATAGCTCGATCCGGTGAGCTCGCGAAACGCCTGGAGCTCGGCGTCCTCGTCGGCGCTGAGGTCGGCCTTGTTCGCGGCCAGCAGCGTCGGCAGGCGAATCGCGAACGGATCTTCGTCCGCGGCCGCCGAGCCGGGTGCGGACGGCCAACGCTCGCCTAGCGTGACGCGCCGCTCCGCGAGCAGCGCGTGGATCGCCTGCACCTGCTCGACGCAGGCCGGCTCGCCGAGGTCGACGACGAGCAGGCACGCGTCCGCCGTCTGCAGGGTGGCGGCGAGCCACGGTACCGGATGCTGCGGCGACACCGCCGGCAGGTCGACGAGCTGAAAGTGGACGTCCTCGTGGGTCATCATCCCGGGCTCGGGATGCTGCGTCGTGAACGGATACTCCGCCACGTGCGCGTGCGAGCTGGTGAGCCGCGCGTGCAGCGCAGATTTGCCCGAGTTCGGCGGTCCGATCAACGCGATCTGCGCCGCGCCCTCGGGGCGGACGACGAGCGACGGGGCGCTGCGCGCGCCGCCCTTCCGCGGCCCCTCGAGCTCGTCGGAGAGCTCCTTGATCCGACGCTTGATGTCGCCCTGGAGGTGATCGGTCCCCTTGTGCTTCGGGATCGTGCGCAGCATCTCGCGCAGCCGGTCGAGCCGCTCGCGGGGCTCGCGCGCCCTGCGAAACGCGGCCTCGGCGGCCTTGTACTCGGGCGAGAGGTTGGCGGGCATGGGCAACCAGCATAACGCCCGCCGGCGCAACGGGTCTCCCTTCCGGGGTCCGGGCGACCCCTTCGAGGAAAGTGCCGGTGAGCTGGTCAAGCGGCCTCTGGCTGCTGTGCCGCGACTGCTCGCCACCTACGCGGACACGTCGATGGACTACGCGGAGGCGACGCTGGTACTGCTCGCGCACGACTTGGGCGAGTTGCGCGTCGCGACGATCGACCTCGGCGATATTCTCCGGCCGGCTGTCCCGGCAAATGCACGGATCGTGCCGGAGGGGAACCAGGTCGGGCCCGCCGGGGAACTCCCCAAGGAGACGGGCTGAGGAGAGCGGGCGCGGGCGCTTGTGCCCCGGTTGCGGCCCCGGGACAGGGCATCGCGCACCAAGAGACAGCGCACCGCGGCCCGCGCCGCGCCGGTGCGCTACGCGAAGAACGCGAACGTTCGCGCCTCGATGCTCTGTCGCGGCGGTGCGCCGGGCGGCGTGTTGGGGTCGACGAACGAAGTGTGCGCCGTGAAGCGCGCGCGCCCGTCCTTCGCCGAGTCGTAGACCTTGAAGACGAGCGCCTCGTCGCGCCGCATCTCCGGAAAGTAGAACCAGCGGTGGGCCGGGTTGTAGCGCACCTGGTACGTCTCGCCGACCCGGTGCGGGTAGCGGCGCTCGGCGGCGAGAAGGTCGCCGGGAGCGACACTGCGCGCGTCGGCGATCGCGAGGGGGTTCGACCGGATCGGCTGGTTGATCGCCCGCCAGACCTGGATGATCGCGAACCGGTGCGCGAGCAGCGCATCGGCTTCGTCGGGCAGCACCTCGCGCACGCGTTGCGGCCCGGACCACTCGGTGTAGTCGTTGTGCGCCGACAGCACCGGCTCGCGGACGAGCAGCGCCTCGCGCTCGGCCTCGTCGCCCGAGCGCAGCGTGTGGTCGAAGACGACCACCCGCGCGGCGCCGGACACGGCCTTGACGATCTGCTCGACCTCCGGGTAGTAGACGGCCGCGAGCTGATCCTTGTCGAAGAAATCCGCGACCGCGGTCGGATGCGGCACGAGGACGAATCCGTTCTCGTCCAGCGAGAACGTGCCGGCGAGCGGCCGCCCGTCGCGGATCGGCATCGACCGCTGCTCCTTTGTCCCCGTGTTGCGGCGCCGGATGTTGCCCGGGCCGAACGTCTCGTTTACCGGCTTCTCGCCGGAGTCGACCGCATAGGCGATCCCCGCGTTGATCGCGCCCGCTCCGGCCCGTGCTTCCATCGCCACCGCCCCAGTAGAACGCATCCGCGCGGAAGCGTACATCAGAGTCGGACAAGGAACGTGAGTTCGAAAGAATCGGTCCTCGCGCCGCGAAACAGGGCGTGGCGCGCGCATCGCGAGATCACTCGCGAGCTCGCCGCCGCGGCGAATTCGACAGGCCGTGCAGGTTCATCCGCGACGACGCCGTCGCGGGGGGTGCGCGTTCAGCCGGCCGTCGCTGCGGGCTTCATCGGCACCCGCGTCGGGGCCGTGTCGGCCGGCGCGGCCGCGCCGGTCATCGGGTCGACCGGGCTCGACGGCTCGATGCGCGTGCACCGCTGGACATCGCCGGATATGACGAGCTGCCCGCCGGGGAACGTCTTCTGGAGCCCTGCACGGATCGGGCCCGAGAGATCGATCGGGGTGAGCTCCGAGCGATAGACGATCCGGCTCGCCCGGTCGTAGACCGTGTAGCACTCGCCCCGGGCGGGCGTCGCGACGGCGCAGAGCAGCAGTACCAGGGGGGTGATCGCGTTTCTCACGGGGCCTCCTCGACCGGGACAGGTTCAGAACAATGTCATGATTACGCCAAACCGGAGGCGCCGTCCACCCCCCGCCGTCAGCGCGGCGTGTACCGTTTCACCCGGTTGGGCAGCACGACCTCGGGCGGGACCCGGGAAGGCCGGTCGCGCGCCGTCCGAGGCGGTCGAACAGCGCGGCGGAACCCTCGTCGAGAACCCGTGGCGGCCCTGCGGCTTCCGAGGTTGCGCGACCGGCGGGCGTGCCCGTATGCTCCCGGCATAGGAGCTGACGATGCACGCCGTCAACCGCGCAACGAACATCCTGCTCCAGCCGGAGAGCGAGTGGTCAGCGATCGCCGGCGAGCGGAGCGATCTGAAATCCCTCTACCTCGGCTACATCGCGATCCTGGCGATCCTGCCCGCGGCGGCGACGCTCGTCAGCACCGCGCTCGTCGGGTCGCTCGGCTTCGGGCGCCTCGGAGCGGGCGTCGCTTTGCAGGCGGCGCTGACGGGGTACGTCCTGAGTCTCGTGATGGTGCTCATCCTCGCGTTCGTCGCGAACGCACTCGCGCCGCGCTTCGAGGGGCGCAGCAATTTCGACCAGGCGCTGAAGCTCACCGCCCATGCGCTGACCGCCTCGTGGGTCGCCGGCATCTTCACCATCCTGCCGGTGGTCGGCTGGCTGATCTCGCTCCTCGGCGGCCTCTACTCGCTCTATCTCCTGCAGCTCGGGGCGCCGCTGCTGATGAAGATGCCGGAGCGGAAAGCCATGGCCTACGGCGTCCTGTTGGTTGCGATCGCGGTCGTGATCACGTTCCTGATCGGCGCGGGGCTCGCCGCCGCGTTCGGCATGGGCGCCATCGGCATGATGGGAGCGATCGGGCGGTTCTGACCGTTCGGCGCGCCCGTGCAACCTGGAGCACGATCGCGCTGTCAGACGCTCCGGAGAGCCTCATGCTGAATGCCATCCGCGACTTCTTCGATCAACAGGTGAACGCCCCCGCGGCGCGGGGCGACGACCGGCACCCGATCGAGGTCGCCACCGCCGCGCTCCTCGTCGAAACGGTCCGGCTCGACAGCACGATGGACGACACGGAGCGCGACGCGGCCCTTGGCGCCGTGCGCACCAAGTTCGGTCTCGATGCCGTGGAGGCCGAGACGCTGATCCGCCTCGCCGAACAGGAGGCGCGGGACGCCACCGACTACTACCAGTTCACCTCGCTGATCAACCGGCATTTCTCCGCGGCGCAGAAGGAGCGGGTCATCGAGCTCATGTGGCAGGTCGCCTACGCCGACGCCGACCTGAGCGCGAACGAGCAGCACGTCGTTCGCAGGATCGCCGACCTTCTGCACGTCCCCCACCGCGCGTACATCGCCGCGAAGCTGCGCGCCCGGGACGCTGCCGGACGCTGACCGCGGTCGCCGCTCACCGCGCGTCGACGAGCAGCCGCAGCTGGTCCGCGCGCCCGATCCCGGCGGCCGCGAGGCTCGCCGCGAACGCCGAGTCGCGGCCGACGAGCGGCGCGACGTCGCATTCGAGAAAGCGCAGGCTGCCGGTCGCCGTCTCGTGCATGAGATCGATCCGCGCCGCCCAGTCGATCGCGAGCACGCCGGCGATTCGCACCGCGAGCTCGCGCACCTTCGCCGCCAGCGCCGTGTCCGCGAGCGGGGCACGGCCCGGCCGCGCGAGATACTTGCGCGAGAAGGAGTAGGGCGTCCCCTCCGGGAGCGCGAGGCGCAGCGGCATCCCCACCCGGCCGCCGATTACGGCGATCGTCAGCTCCGCGCCGACGATCCGCTCCTGCGCGAGGTAGCGATCGGTTCGCGCTCGCACGGGAATCGGTCCGCTCCCGACCAGACGCATGCCGATCGAATCGGAACCCTGCCGCGGCTTGAGGATCAGCGGGAATGTCGCCTTGCCGGCGTCGCTCGCGAGCGCGGTCGCCGGGCAGTCGATGCCGGCTCTGCTCGCGAGACGGTACGCTTCCCATTTGTCGTAGCAGCGGGCCATCGCCGCTGCGCCGGGGCCGAAGTATGGAATCGATGCGCGGCCCAGCGCCTGCGCGGCGACGAGCATCACCGGATCGGAGACACGCAGGAGCAGCGGACCCGACGGCAGCGCGCCGATCCCCGCCTCGCTGAACTCGACCATCCGCACGGCGTAACCCGCGCGGCGCAACTCCGCGGCGACCGCCCGTGCCTCGCCGCGGTGAATCCACGCGAGCGGGTGCGCCCGCCAGGGTTCGACGACGACGTTCAGCTGAGGGTTCGCCCGCGCCCGCTCAGTGCCCGGGCAGGTATCCGCCGAGCACCGTCTTCGGCCATTTCGCCTGCGCGAGCAGGTAGTCGCGCGACTGTTCGGCCTTGCGCTGCAGCTCGACCACGTTCACGCCGACGAGCTGCCCCTTCCACTTCTTCACCTTGCCGCCGACGAAGACGGCCTCGACGTTGCTCGTATCCATGGTCTGCACGACCGCCGCGTAGGCGTTGTTGAGCGGCATCACGTTGATGCGATCGGTCGCGAGCATGATCACGTCGGCCTCCTTGCCGGGCGTGAGCGACCCCACCTTCCTCTCGAGGTGGTTGACCGTCGCGCCGCCGAGGGTGGCGATCTCGCACCACCTGCTTCACGCCGAGCAGCGACGGGAGATCCTTCTCGCCGGCCCGCTCACGGGCGAGCAGTTGCATGCGCTGCAGCACGAAGACCGTGCGCATCTGCGAGAAGAAGTCCGCAGCCGATCGAGGTCTCGACATCGTTGCTGAGCGAGAGCGGAAGCTTGAGATCGAGCGTCTGCTGAATGGGCGGGATGCCGTGTCCCATCTCCATCTCCACCGGCGCCGCGATCGAGATCTTGCCGCCGGTATCGGCGATGTGCTTCCACTCCTCCGCGGTCAGGCGGCAGCAGTGGATGTAGGTGACGTCCGGTCCCATCAGCCCGGCCTTCGCGAGCGGCAGCAGCTCGCCGACGCCGTTGGCGTGCAGCGTGATCGGCACGCCGACCTCGCGCGCGAGCCGCCAGTGGTTCGGATCGAATGCGGTCGCGAGCGCGAGCGTGAGCAGCTGGTCGTCGCTGGCGAAGTACTGCTTGCGGATCCGCCTGATGTCCTGCGGATACTGGGTCGCCGGCCCCGGCGCGCCGAAGCCGTAGGCATAGACGCCGCGGATGCCGGATTCCTGCAGCCCCTGCACGGCGGCGTCGGAGTGCGCCGGCGTATTGGAGATGTGCGACCAGTCGAGCATCGTCGTGACGCCGGCGTTCATCGCGCCCCACGAGCGCAGGAGATCGCCGACGTAGACGTCCTCGGGCCGGTACACGCCGCGCGCGGTCGTGCCGATCGACTTGAAGTAGTCCCCCAGGCGGCCGTCGGGGAACACGTTGCGCAGCGGGCCCTGCCAGATGTGCCGGTGCGTGTCGACGAACCCCGGCATCACGATCATGTTCGAGGCGTCGACCACGGTGGCGCGTCGCGCCTGGAGGTTCGGCCCGACCGCGGCGATCTTCGAGCCCTCGATCAGCACGTCGGCCCGGTCGAAGTCGCCGAGCTTCGGATCCATCGTCAGCACGACGCCGCCCTTCAGCAGCACGCGCTGTCCGGGAGCACCGCTCAGCGCAGCATGGTCGGCCGTCGCACAGCCCGCGAGGCCCGTGCCGGCCGCGGCGCCGGCGAAGATCCCCGCGGCGCTCGAGGTGAGGAACTCGCGGCGCGAGACGCCGCGCTCTTCGGGGTCGCGCCCGGCGCGGCGTGGCGTTTCGGGCGTGGCGGGGGATGGCGCGAGCTCGCACATGATCGGATCTCCTCCTCGAATCGCTTGTCGTTGGTCTGCGGGCGCGAGTTTACTTGCCTCCGCCGTGGGACGGCGGTCCCATGTTCGGCACGTCCCACTACGACGCGGGGCGGCTGCTCGCCTTCATGCGCCCGATGCAGTGGACGAGCTCGTCGCGCATCCGCGCCGGCGGCAGGCGGCAGCGCATGCCGTGGCCAGGCAGCAACCACTCGAATGCGTAATTCGCGAGCCGCTCCATCGACGCCGTCTGGAGGGCCCAGTCGTACCAGCACACGCTGCGCGAAGCGACGACGCGCTCGCCACGAGCGTCCGACCACGCGTGGTCGCCGGAGAAGAGGAAGTCCCGATAGAGCAGGCAGGTCGAGCCGGGCGTGTGCCCTGGCACCGGGATGAGGAGCGCTTCGTCGTCGAGCGGTACCGGCGCGTCGCCGTCGAGCTTGATCTCGACCTCGCGGGTGCCGGCGACGACGTCGTTGCGGTGCAGGATGCGCTCGCAACCGAAGCGCTCGCGGAACTTGCGGTGATCGGCGACGTCGTCGCGGTGGGTGAGAAACATCCAGCGCACGCCGCCGAGCGCTTCGATCCCCGCGACGAGCGGGGCGGCGTAGCGCGGCGAGTCGACCAGGATGTTGCCGCGCGGGCGGACGATCAGGTAGCTCCGGGCGCCGTAGCTCGATTCGGCCGCCCAGCCGCAGTAGTACACCCCGTCTGCGATCGGCTCCGGGAACGCCTGACGCGCCGCGGGAATGTCGCGCTTCGTCCCGGTGCCGATCGCCGCCACCGGGCAGGCGACGAGCGCCATCGCCGCGCGGCGCGTCCCGGCCTCGTCGACCGGCTGGCGATACACGTACGAGGCATCGCGCCCCTCGGCGAACGCTTCCGGGGCAACTTGCCGGCAGGTCCCGCAGTCGATGCAGGTCGAGTCGACGAAGAAGTCGCCGGGGACATTCGCGGCGAGACGCTTGGCGAGGGCGGCCATGGCTAATTCTAGGCCTCGCCGCAAGAAGCAAGGGCCTCTGGTGAGGTGCAGTCGGCTCGATTGAAGGATCGCCCCCGCGCGACCGGATGCACTACACTCGCCGCGACCCCGCACCGGAGGAGCCATGCGACCGATCCCGATCCTCGCCGCGCTTGCGCTCGCGCTCGTCGCCGCCGGCGCCCTCGCGCAACCGTACCCCGCGAAGCCGATCCGGGTGGTCGTGCCGAACCCGGCCGGCGGCTACTACGACCTGATCGCCCGCACGGTGGGGCAAAAGGCGGGCGAGAGCCTCGGCCAGCCGATGGTCGTGGAGAACCGCGTCGGTGCCGGCGGCAGCGTGGGAACGGAGTTCACCGCGAAATCGCCCCCGGACGGTTACACGATCATGGTCGGCGGCATCGGTCCGCACGGGATCGCGCCGAGCCTGTACGCGAAGCTGCCGTACGACCCGGTGACGGACTTCGCGCCGATCATCCTGGTCGCGACGACGCCCAACATCCTGGTCGTGCATCCGTCGTCGCCGCTGCAGTCGGTGCAGGATCTCGTCGCCGCGGCGCGGCAGAGGCCCGGCACGCTGAGCTATGCGTCGAACGGCAACGGCACCTCGCAGCACCTGTCGGCCGAGATGCTCGCCACGACGATGGGGCTCAAGCTCAACCACGTTCCGTTCAAGGGCAGCGCGCCAGCGGTCGCCGCAATGCTCGGCGGCCAGGTCGACTTCGCGTTCGCCGTCGCGCCGGACGCGCTGCCGCACGTGCGGGCGGGGAAGCTGCGTGCGATCGGCGTCACCGGCGCGAAGCGCGCGGCACCGCTGCCCGACGTCCCGACGATGGTCGAGGGTGGCGTGCCGAACTACGAGGCGACGGCGTGGTTCGGCTACTTTGCCCCGGCCGGCACGCCGCGCGAAGTCGTCGACCGGCTCAACGCGGAGATCGCAAGAGCGATGGCCGCGCCCGACGTCCGCGAGCGCCTCGCGCCGGGCGGGCTCTCCGACCTCCCGGGCGGCACGCCAGAGGCCTTCGGCGAGTTCGTCAGGAGCGAGATCGCGAAATGGTCGCGCGTCGTGAAGGAGTCGGGCGCGACGATCGACTGATCCCGTCACCCTGGCGAATGCCGGAGTCCAGGAGGTGCTGCACTCGATCCCGGCTTCCGCCGGATGACGCTAGAGCGGGTATACCAGCAGCGTATCGATCCGGTCGGAACGGTTTTCCACTGCGGCCACGGTCGATCTCCGGTTCGGCGTCGGTCGCGTGATCTAGCAGTGCCGCGCCGCACTACTCGAGCTGGAAGGCGAGCCACGGCTCCCCGGCCCAGAGCCCGCCGTCGACCGACAGCACGGTCCGGAAGCCGCGGGCGAGGAGCGCATCCGCAGCCGCCGCCGCCTTGACGCCCAGCTCACATACCAGGACCACGGTCCGCAACCGATCTCCGCGGGCCCCGCGCAGGACCTCGTCGGCGAGCCGCCCGGCTTCCGGGCCGAGGATGCCACCGGCCGCGCGGAGCGGAATCCACAGGGCCCGCACGAGCCGGCCGCCCTGCGCGCGCTCGCCGGCGGTCCGCAGATCGACGAAGAGCGCCGGAGAGCCCTCGTGATACCACCGGGCCGCCTCGGCGTTGGCGATTCGATCGGCGGCGGTCGCGAGCGGCGCCGCAGCGAGAAGCAGCATCGCCGTAATCGTCATGCCGGCCCGTATCGCAGGCACCCCGTCCCCCGTGGGTCGTGGCATCGGCTCTCATTTGGCCTCGCGCGGGAAAGGTTTTCGATACGTGAGGCTACGTACCGAATCGGACGCCGAGCGCCGCGAGCTGCGACTCCATCGCCTCGACCCAGCCGCGGTTCGCCGCCGGGCTGGCCGGGCTCGGGTGGAGGATCTGTCCGACCCGGATCTTCCGCGCCACCGCGCCGTCGACGAGGTTCCCTTCGAGCACCGCGCGGATCCGGCGCTCGCCGAACGCGCCGATGCCGATCGCCCAGGCCGGCGCGAGCGCGGTGAGCGCCGCGGCGAGATGGCGATCGCAGGCCTCGTGGACCGTGCGAAGCAGCGGCGCCGGAAGCTTGTCCGGCGTGAAGTTGCGGCCCGAAGCCTCGAGAAACGCGAGCGGGCAGTAGTTGAGGACAAACCAGTCGGCGAAGAACCGCTCCGCCGTGCCGAAGCGCCCCGACGCCCATCCCCACAGCCGCCGGCCGCTCACTTCGGAGCGCTTGCACTCGAAGCCCTCGATCGGCCGGCGCGGATGCTCGTGCTCCGGCTTCTCGACGCGTGCGCGAATGCCCATCCAGTCGCGCACGGCCGCGATCTCGCCGAACGGCACACCCGTCTGCATCATCCCGAACGGCCCCGGGTTCATGCCAAGCAGCACGACGCGCTTGGGGCCCGCGCCGTAGCGCGTCACGTACGCCTCGTAGGGCGCCCAGGCGTATCGGTGCGGGTCGTAGACGTGCGCGACCGGCGGCGGGAACTCGAGCGTCGCGAGCGACCGCGACAGCTCGCGGGCGGCATCGAGCAACGCGCCGGTCGTCAGTTGCTCTTGCCCCAACGTAGTAGGGCGAGCGGGTCGATCATGCAGTCGAGGACGCACCGCTTGCGGTCGAGGTCGCTGCGGCACCTGAACGGAGACGCCGCCGCAAGTCCGATGCGCGGAGGTTGTGATCGGACATGGCGTTCCGGGGGGAGAGCGCGCGAGCGTACAGGAGTCGGCGGCATCCCGTGCTGCTGCGTCGCAGCTTGACGCTCCTCCGGGCGCGGCTCAACGTTCGCGCTCCGCCAAGGGAGGCGCACATGAACGCAAACGACCGTCGCAGGTTTCTCGCCGGCGCGGGCGCCGTGTCGGCGCTCGCCGCTTCCGGCCTCGTCGGCCGCGCCGTGCACGCGGCGATGGGCCCGCAGGACAAGTTCGACCTCGTCATCAAGGGCGGCGAGGTGCTCGATCCCAGCCAGAACCTGCGCGCGCGGCGCGACGTCGGGATCCGCTTCGGCGTCGTCGAAGCAGTCGAGCCCGACATCCCCGCCGATCGCGCGCTGCGCGTCCTGAACGCGAGCGGGAAGCTCGTCACACCAGGGCTGATCGACCTTCACGCGCACGTTTTCCCGTACGGCTCGGCAATCGGGATCCCGGCCGACGAGCTGGCGCAGTTCCAGGCGACGACGACCCTCGTTTCGGCGGGCGACGCCGGCGCCAACAACTTCGCCGTGTTCCGCCGTCACATCGGCGCGCAGACCAGGTGCCGGCTCTACGCCTTCGTCCACATCGCGAACATCGGGCTCGCCGGCTTCCCGGTGGCGGAGCTCTTCAACATCAACTACGCGCAGACCGACACCGCGGCCAAGGCAGTCGCCGAAAACAGCGACATGGTGATCGGCGTCAAGGTGCGGATGTCGGAGAACGTGATCGCCAAGCACGGCCTCGAGCCGCTGCAGCGCGCGATCCGCGCCTGCGAGCAGTCTGGGACGCGGCGGCAAGGTGATGTGCCACATCGGCGGCGTGCAGACCCGCGAGCTGATGTCGCAGATCCTCGACACGCTTCGCGCGGGCGACATCCTGACCCACAGCTACTCGGGGGCGCCCAACGACGCGGGCCAGGGCACGAACATCGTGCAGGACGGCAAGCTGCTGCCGGCGGCCCTCGCGGCGAAGCGGCGCGGCGTGATCTTCGACGTCGGCCACGGCGGCGGCAGCTTCGACTACACGATGGCCGAGCCCGCGATCCAGCAGGGGGCGCCGCCGGACGTGATCTCCTCGGACATCCACGTCTTCTCCGGCAACACGCCCGGCATGCCGTACCTCACGTGGGTGATGAGCAAGTTTCTGAACATGGGCTTCACGCTCGAGCAGGTGATCGCGATGGCGACCGTCAATCCGGCGCGGGTGATCAACCGCGCGCCGAAGCTCGGCTCGCTGCAGAACGGGGCACCCGGCGACGTGTCGATCCTCGAGGTTGTCGAAGGCCCGGTGCGCTTCGTCGACACGCGCAAGAACGAGCGCGACGGGAAGGTCCACCTGCGGCCGGTGCAGACGGTGGTGGGCGGCGTGCCGTTCGGTCGGCCGTACAACGCACCGTTCACAGTGCGATAGGCGCGGGCGCCTCGGGTATCCTGGGGGTCGGCCATGCCGGCGCGGCGGCGAAGTCATCGCGGCGCGGCCAACCGGTCCGAGAGGCAAGCCTGCTCACGACACTGGCGGTCGCCAATTATCGTTCGCTCCGGAACCTCGTCGTTCCGCTCACGCGGCTGAACGTCGTCACCGGGCCGAACGGCAGCGGCAAGTCGAACCTCTATCGTGCGCTGCGGCTTCTCGCCGACGCCTCGCGCGGCCGCCTGGTTCCGTCGCTCGCCCGCGAGGGCGGGCTGCAATCCACGCTCTGGGCCGGTCCGGAGAGCTTCGGCCGCGCCGTGAAGCGCGGCGATTACGCCGTGCAGGGCACGCGTCGCGCCGCGGTCGTCAGCCTGAGGCTCGGGTTCGCGGGCGACGAGTTCGGCTACGCGATCGACCTGGGCCTGCCGACGCCGAGCAACTCGGCCTTCGCGCTCGATCCCGAGATCAAGCGCGAGTGCATCTGGAACGGGCCCGTCCTGCGCCCTGCGGCCTTGCTGGTGGACCGGCGCGGGCCGCTGGTGCGGTCGCGGCGCGACGACGGGGAGTGGGACACGCTGTCGCAGCACCTGTCCGCGTTCGACGGGCTGATGAGCCAGCTCGCCGATCCGCGAAATGCGCCAGAAGTCCTGGCGCTCCGGGAGCGGATCCGCTCGTGGCGCTTCTACGATCACTTCCGCACCGACCTCGAGGCGCCCGCGCGGCTGCCGCAGGTCGGCACGCACACGCCGGTGCTCGGCGACGACGGCGCGGATCTCGCGGCGGCGCTGCAGACGATCCGGGAGATCGGCGAGGCCGAGGCGCTCGACGAGGCGGTCGCGGACGCGTTCCCGGGCTGCAGCGTGTCGGTGACGGCGAACGGCGGACGACTCGAGGTCGCGATGGTGCAGCACGGTCTGCTGCGGCCCTTGCAGGGCGGGGAACTCTCCGACGGCACGCTCCGCTACCTGCTCTGGATCGCCGCGCTGCTCACGCCGCGCCCGCCCGAACTCCTGGTCCTCAACGAGCCGGAGACGAGTCTGCATCCCGACCTGCTGCCCGCGCTGGCGCGGCTCATCGCCCGCGCGGCGGCACGCGTGCAGATCGTCGTCGTCTCGCACGCGACGCGCCTGATCGCCGCGCTGGCGGAGCAGCCCGGGTGCAACCGCGTCATGCTGGAGAAAGACTTCGGCGAGACCCGCATCGCCGAGACCGCGGGGCTCGACGCCCCCGCGTGGCACTGGCCGGCGCGGTGACGTTGGCTCAGGCGCAAAACGCTTACGCCGGCTGCTTCGACTAGGCGAGCGCGCGCTCGAGCACCTCGCGCTCCAGCGCATACGGGGAGTATGGCTCCGTGCGGGGCGTGGCGCTTGCTGTGCCGTGACGAGCCAGTGCACACTAGGCGTCCCACTCGACAAGGAGTCCGGCAATGAAACGCAAAGCATCCGCAGTCTGGCGGGGCGGCCTGAAGAACGGCAAAGGCACGCTGACGACCGACAGCAAGGTCCTCTCGGACACGCAGTACTCCTTCAGCACCCGGTTCGAGGACGGCCTCGGGACCAATCCCGAGGAGCTGATCGCGGCGGCGCACGCCGGGTGCTTCTCCATGGCGCTCTCGGCGCAGCTCGGCGAGGCCAAGCTGGAGCCGGAGTCGATCCGCACGACGGCCACGCTCACGATGGAGAAGCAGGATGCGGGATTCGCGATCACCGCCATCCACCTCGACGTGACCGCGCGCATTTCCGGCGCCGATCAGCAGGCGTTCGCCAAGGCCGCCAACGCGGCGAAGACGGGGTGCCCGGTCTCGAAGGTGCTGAACGCGCAGATCACGATGGACGCGAAGCTGGAGAGCTGAGCGGCGCGCTTGTGCTCCGCCAGTGCGCTTCGACGCCTATCTGCGTTATGACGAGCTGACGCGCGAACTGCAGGCACTCGCCGCCGAGCATCCCGGCCTGCTCCGCATCGAGAGCATCGGCCGGAGCTTCGAGGGGCGGGACATCTGGCTCGCGACCGCGACCCGCTTCGACTCGGGCGCCGACCGGGACAAGCCGGCGCTCTGGGTCGACGGCAACATCCACGCGGCCGAGGTCGCCGGCTCGATGGCGTGCCTCTACCTGCTCCACCACCTCGTCACGCAGCACGGCAAGGACGACGAGGTGACCCGATGTCTCGAGACCCGCGTCTTCTACGTTTGCCCCCGCCTCAACCCGGACGGCGCGGAACTGGCGCTCGCCGACGTGCCGAGGATTCTCCGGTCGAGCACACGGCCTTACCCCTACGACGAGGAGCCCGTGGCGGGGCTGCGCCGCGAGGACGTCGATGGCGACGGCCGCGTGCTCTCGATGCGCGTGCCCGATCCGAACGGCCCGTGGAAGGTGTCGGAGCGCGACCGGCGGCTCATGGTCCGCCGCGAGCCGGCCGAGACGGGCGGCAGCTATTACCGGCTCCTGCCGGAGGGGACGATCGAGGGCTGGGACGGCGTGACGATCAAGCTCGCGCCGCGCCGGGAGCAGCTCGACCTCAATCGCAACTTTCCGGCGGGCTGGCGGCAGGAGCACGAGCAGCACGGCGCCGGGCCCTTCCCGACCTCCGAGCCGGAGGTGCGCACCGCCGTCGCGTTCGTCGCCTCGCATCCGAACATCACCGGCGCGATCCTGTTTCACACCTACAGCGGCGTGCTGCTACGGCCGTACTCGCACCAGGCCGACGACACGCTGCCCGCCGAGGACCTCTGGACCTACCAGAAGCTGGGGCAGCGGGGCACCGAGCTGACCGGCTACCCGGCCATCTCGGTGTTCCACGATTTCCGCTACCACCCGAAGGAGGTCATCACCGGCTCGTTCGACGACTGGGCCTACGACCATCTCGGCGTGTTCGCCTGGACGATCGAGATCTGGAGCCCGCAGCGCGCCGCCGGGATCGGCGACTACAAGTTCATCGAGTGGTACCGTGACCACCCGCTCGAGGACGACCTCAAGCTGCTCGAGTGGAACGACCGCGTGCTCGGGGGCCGCGGCTTCGTCGACTGGTACCCGTTCCGCCACCCGCAGCTCGGCGCGGTCGAGCTCGGCGGCTGGGACGCGCTCTACACTTGGAGCAACCCCCCGCACGCGCTGCTCGAGAAGGAGGTCGCGCTGTTCCCGGGATGGCTCGTGTGGCATCTCCTCGTCTCGCCGCGGCTCGAGCGGCTCGAAGCGTCCGCGACGCGTCTCGGTCCAGACACGTGGCGCGTGCGGCTGGTGGTGCACAACACGGGTTGGCTGCCGAGCTACGTCACCAAGCGCGCGCTCAAGAACAAGACCGTGCGCGGCCTCGTCGTCGAGATCGAGCTGCCGCCGGGCGCACACCTCGAGACGGGCAGCGCGCGCGAGGAGCTCGGGCAGCTCGAAGGCCGCGCCTACCAGCCCGCCGTGCCGAGCAGCTGGTCGGGCTGGGGCGGCGACGCGACCGACGACCGCGCGAAGGTCGAGTGGGTGGTGCGCTCGCCGTCGGGCGGATCGGTAGCGCTCATCGCCCGGCACGAGCGGGCCGGAACGGTGCGCGCCGAGGTCGTCCTCGATCCGCCGGTGCGATCGTAACCATCTGTATTTGCGATTAGGAGTTCCCGGTTCGCGGACCTATATTGGTATTGTGCGATGCACCATGATCGCTTGAAACCGATGGAGGTTCCGATGAGACGAGTTGATGAAGCCCTGCTCGACCGGGTCCGCATGACCCCAGCCGACCGCGAGGCGGCAAAAGCGACGTTGCGCCGCGCTGAGGCGATCGCCAGCGCCGTCTACGGCGCCACCCAGGCGGTCCAGGCCGCCGCCGAATTCCTGCGGCACGGCGCGCAGGCCCTCGCGCAGCGTATCCGCGCGCGGTTCGCCTAACCCACAGCGCGCGTCAGCGGCGCGGCACGCCGATCGCGACGGGCCGTACCGCCGACCCTGCGCTGCCCTTCTCGAGCGCCGGCAGGATCATGGTGCACGACGTCCAGACCTTGTCCCGCGCCATCTCGCTCAGGTTCGCATTCTCGATGTGGTGGATCCCCGCCTGCGTGAGCATGTGGTGATGCACCGCGAACGGCAGGCTCTGCGGCGTGCCCGCCGCGGCGCCGGCCTTGCCTTGTAGCTGGCCTTCGTTCACCGGATCGACGAACGGCGTGTCGAGCGCCACCGCGACGATCCGGCGCTCGCCGAGGTAGCGCGCCGCGTCGTACGAGAGCCCCGGCGCCTTCGTGTAGTAGAACTTCTCGGTGTCCGGGTCGCGCCAGAAATCGCCCCAGCCGGTGTACACGTACAGGACGTCGCCGGGCATGATGCCGCGCCTCGCGAGCCCCTGCGCCTTCAGCATCCCCTGGATGTCGGCGGCGGTGACGAGCTGCCCCGGCTTCATCGGCTCGCCCTTGCCGACGTAGGTCTTGGCGTCGAGCAGCACCGCGCTGGTGACGATCGGCGGTACCTTGTCCATCCCCAGCTTGAGGAGCGGCGAGTCGGGCGTGGGCTTCACGTCCGCCTGCTTGTAGCCGCCATAGTACACGGCGCCGTCCGCGGGCGACTCGCTCTTGCCGTCCCAGGCCTGGGGCAGCACGGCGAAGTGGCCGAGCGCGTCGATCTGCGTCCCCTGCTGCCCCGCGTCGCCAGTGATCGAGTCCATGTTGAACGCGTGCTGCGTCCCGGGCAGGACCGTCGTCGGGTTGTACTTGTAGACGTACGCCCCGCTGAACGGCGACAGCGGCATCGTGTCCGAGCGCACGCGCGAGGCTTCGTAGACTTTCGCCTTCGGCTGCGCGAGATACCAGCTGCAGCGGAGCCACGTGCCGGGACCGACCGCGTTCGCCATCCCGCGCTCGTCGCCCGCCGGCCACGGGCCGGTCGGGACGAGCCGCGTCGAGCGCTTCGTGACGTCCTCCTCGGTCGCCTGCGCCCAGGCGAGCGAGGCGCCTCCGACGCACAGCGACCACGCGACCGCACGGCCGATCAGCCTTTTCATTTCCGCCTCCGGGAGGACGCCGAGAAGGCCGGAAATCTACTCCACGCCGCGGGCTTCTGCTCCCGCGATCCGCCGTGGTACCGTCGCCCGCCGGAGGAGGGACCGCGATGAAGAACAGCCCCATCCGCTACGGATTCGTCACCAAGGCGCTCCACTGGACCGTGTTCGTGCTCATCCTGAACCAGTTCGTGGTCGCCGCGATGATGCTGAACACGCCGCAGGGGCAGACGACCGCCGGGTTCACCCAGGGGACGCTCTACAACTGGCACAAGTCGATCGGGCTCGTCGTCCTGCTCGTCGCGCTCGCGCGCTACATCTGGCGCAAGGCCACCCCGCTGCCCGACTGGGCGCCCAATCTGAGCGACGGCGAGAAGCGTACGCTGAGCTGGATCGAGCCCACGCTGTACCTCTGCATGTTTCTCATGCCGGTCAGCGGTTACGTCTTCGTGATGACCGGCGGCTATGGCGTCAACTTCTTCGGCGTCTGGCACATGCCCAACCTTCTGGGCAAGCACCCCGTGATCGCACCGATCGCCGAATGGACACACAAGCTCACCGCGGTGCTGCTCTTCGTCGCCCTGCTTGCCCATTGGACGCTCGGCGTCCGCCACCACTGGATCCACCGCGATCGGTACCTGCACCGGATGTTGCCGTTCACACATCAGAAGTAGCCCGACAACAGGCTCGTGAACCGCCGCCGCATGCTTCTCTCGCTCGCCTCGGCGCTCGCCGCAGCGGCATGGACGCGCCGCGCGTGGAGCGAATCGATGCCGCGCACGTCCGCGGTGCCGGGCGGCGTCGCGCGAATCAGCCTCGGCGCGTCCGCGGCGCCGCCGCGCGCGCGCCTCGGGAGCGATCGGGTACTGGTCGCAGGCGATGCCGACGAGTGGGTCGCGCTCGTCGGCATCGCACTCGGCGCGAAGCCGGGCGCGAAGCTGCGGGTGGAGGTGGAACGCGCCGGTGGCGTGCACGAACGCCGGGAGATCGACGTCGCAACGAAGAAGTACGCGTCGCAGCACCTGAAGGTACCGCCGGGGCAGGTCGACCTCTCGAAGGAGGATCTTTTCCGCTACGAGCGCGAGCGGGCGCATCTCGACAGCGTCCTCAGGACTTTCACCGACGCTGCGCCGGCTACGCTCGCCATGCTTCAGCCCGCGGCCGGGCGGCGCTCGAGCACGTTTGGCTTGCGCCGCTACTTCAACGGCCAGGCGCGGAGCCCGCACACCGGGATGGACATCGCGGCGCCCGTCGGCACGCCGGTGATTGCCGCAAACTCGGGCCGGGTGATCGACGCCGGCGATTACTTCTTTCCGGGCCGCACCGTGATCCTCGACCACGGGCAGGGGCTGCTATCGCTCTACTCGCACCTGAGCGCGATCGAGACGGCCGTCGCCGAACCGGTCTCCGCGGGTGCACCGATCGGCAAGGTGGGCGCGACCGGCCGCGTCACCGGGCCGCATCTCCATTTCTCGGTCTATCTCAACGCGGTCGCCGTCGATCCGGCGCTGTTTCTGCCGGACTGATCCGGAGAAGGGTCAACCCGGCGCGTCCCGCGATCCAGTCAGGCATCGAACTGCCCGAGCGCCGCCATCCCCCGATGTGATGATGCAGGTCGGAGCGTTCGAGAGACGCTCTCCGCCGAGGTTGCCGTCGCCCGCTTCTTGCGGTGAGACGGCGGGGCTCGCCTGGACGTGGATCTCCCGGAACCAGCGTTGCACCTCGACCGCCTGGACCTCGCAGCCGTCCGTAGAGAGATCCTCGTTGAAGTACTTGGCCTGGATGTAGTGGACGAACTCGTGGGCGAGCGAGTCGTCGAGGGTCCGCTTCAACCGCAGGTAGAACGAGGCGTCATCGCTCAGGTAGATCTCGTTGCGCTCGACCGCGTAGGTGTTCGACACGACCGGCGGCCGGAATCGCCACTGTGCCTGCATCGCGTCCTGAAACTGGCGGAGCGGGGTCGTGCTCTCGACGAAGATCGCGGGCAGGGGGACGTCCGGGCGCAGGGTAACCCGCATGCGCTGCGCGACCTCCTCCAGGATGAACCCGGGCTCGAAGCGCAGCTTCACCGGCTGGACGGTCGCGGCGCCCTCGTCGGCGACAGCGGGGGTGAGGCACGCGAGCGCCACGAGCGCGGCGGACCAGCGGAAGAACCGATTCATGACGCCTCCTTCGAGCCTTGCGGTCGTGACTTGCACGACGACAGTTCGAAGGCTACGCAGCGCACCGACGCGCGGAAGTGCGCTTACGCACTAGCCGACGCTGTTTGACGGACTAAGGCGCAGCGCCCGAAGGGCCTAGTCCTGCGGCACCAGCGTGCGCCGGCCGCGGTTCCCGGGATGCAGTAGTGACACACTAGCGGCTGCCAGAGGAAGGGGGGGCCCAGGATGCAGTGTCCGCAATGCCATCACGAGAACGCGCCACGGGCGAAGTTCTGTGAGGAGTGCGCAAACCCCCTCGTGAGGAACTGTACCAACTGCCGGGGCCCGATCGCCCCGACCGCGAAGTTCTGTCCGGAGTGCGGGCACCCGGTGAGCGTTGCGCCAGCGCCGCAGACCCGGTTTGCATCACCGGAGACCTACACCCCGAAACACCTCGCCGAACGCATCCTCACGTCGAAGGCCACCCTCGAAGGCGAGCGCAAGCAGGTCACGGTGCTGTTCGCGGACATGAAGGGCTCGATCGAACTCCTCGCGGACCGCGACCCGGAGGACGCGCGCAAGCTGCTCGACCCGCTCCTCGAGCTCATGATGAGCGCGGTTCACCACTACGAGGGCACCGTCAACCAGGTCATGGGCGACCGGCATCATGGCGCTCTTCGGCGCGCGGCTTGCCCCACGAAGACCACGCGGTGCGGGCCTGCTACGCCGCATAGGCGGTTCGTTCAGGCGGTGCTGCGGACCTCTTCGACCAGCCGCTCGAGGCGCGTCACGTCGCGAATGACGAGCGCGTGGTTGCCGCGCTCGACGATGCCCATCCTGACCAGGGCGGAGAGCTCGCGAGTCACCTGTTCGCGGTAGGTGCTGACCCGGCTCGCGAGGTCGGTGTGCTTCGGCGCGGGATCGATGCGCGCCGTGTTGCCGGTGACGCCCGCCTCGCGCGCGAGTCGAAGCAGCTCGGCGTAGATGCGGTTCTGAACGCCGAGCGTGCTGAGATCGATGACGCGCTCGGAGAGGCCTCGCACCATGCTCGCGAGCCGCAGCAGCATGCGCTCCGCGACCAGCGGCTCCTCGCGGGCGAGGCGCCAGAAGACCGCCGGCGGCATCGACGCGACCAGCGTGCTCTCGAGTGCGATCACGTCCGCGGAGCGCGGCTTGCCGTCGATCGCCGCGACCTCGCCGACGCAGTCACCCGCGCCGATGTCGCGAAACGTCACCTGGCGCCCGCCCGCCGAGTAGGTCGTGACTCGGACGCGGCCGGAGACGATCAGGTGGAGGTCGCGATCGTCGGCCTCGCGCGAGATGATCTGCTGCTCGGGCAGGTAACGGCGCCATGCGCACTCGCGCGCAAGTGCGTCGAGTCGCTCGGCGGGAAGACCGTCGAGGAGCCCGATGCTCCTCAGACCGAGGCTCGAGGGTTGCCGGTCGCGTGACATCGCAGACACCCGAAACCTTACCAGCACCGTGTCCGTACGGGTGTCGGCCGCTGGCGCCGCCGGGGATGAGATCCGTATTCGGGTGCCAAAACGCACTTACGGGTGTCGGGACCGTCGCCTACCTTCGGTCTCGTTGCCGTTGCCGCGCCGCGCGCTGCAACGGCACGCGGCAATCCCAACGGCCCGGCAAAGGAGGATCGATCATGCTTACGGCATACCTGAAGCGACGCGGTTTGGCGGGTTTCGCGAACGTCGCCGCGCTGGCGGCGGCAGGCGCGGCGCTCGCGTGGAATCCAGTTGACGGCACGGCGGCGCCACACCTCGACGCGCCCCGGCAAGCAACGGTTCGCGACGCCCGCGTCCAGGACGTCGATCTCGAGCAGCTGTTCTGGATCTGCGATCACGCCGCGACCACGCGCATGGTCGACGCGAGTGAACGGGCAGTCTGCGGCGCCGTCGCCGAGCAACTGAAAATGGAGAAGTTCGGTGGCGATTTCGAGACGATGCTGAACTGGTGGCGGAAGAACAAAGTCGTTCAGCATCGGAACCTCGATCGCGACGACGACTCGAACGCGGCGGGAGTGACGCCGGCGGGACGGCATGCCATACGTTTTGGAGGCGGAGCTGAAGGACGACCCGGCCCGGCCGGCGGACTATTTCTTCGGCTTGGCCTCTTCGAGCCGGTCGGTGGCCGGCGGCGGCGTGCGCGATAGCGCCGAGATCTCGGCGCGGAGCTCCGGCGTCATTTCGATCTCGACCGAGTCGAGGGACGCACGCAGCTGGTCGACGTTGCGCCCGCCGATGATCGGCGCGGTGACCGCCGGGTGACTCCCGACCCACGCGACGGCCATGCTCATCGGATGCACGCCGCGCTTCCCGCAGAACGCGGCGAAGCTCGCCGCGGTCTCGTGCATCCAGTCCTCGCCGTACCGGTCCTTGTACTGCGCCTTCTCGACCAGACGCCCGGTCGCCGGCGCGTCCTTGCGCACGTACTTGCCCGACAGCAGGCCGCCGCCGGCCGGACTGTAGGGGAAGACCCCGATGCCGTTGGCCTCCGCCATCGGCAGGATCTCGACCTCGGCCTGGCGCTTCACCAGGTTGTACATCGGCTGGATCGCCTGGACTCGCGCCCAGCCCCGTGCGTCCTGGATGTCGAGCGCCTTCTGCGTCTGCCATGCCGCGTGGTTGCTGAGCGCCGGGTAGAGGATCTTGCCGGTGCGCACGAGATCCTCCAGCGCGCGCAGCGACTCCTCGAGCGGCGTCGACGGGTCCTGCTGGTGCAGGTAGAACACCTCGACGCGGTCGGTCCGGAGCCGCTTCAGGCTGTCTTCCGCTGCCCGCGTGATATGACGGCGGGAGAGACCGCGCGCGTTGACGTCGGGGGCGGTCGGATTGAAGCATTTGGTGGCGAGCACGAGCTCCTCGCGATGGCCCCGGAACAGGTCGCCGAGGATCTCCTCGGAGCGCCCGCCGCTGTACTGGTTCGCGGTGTCGTAGAAGTTGATGCCGGCCTCGCGGCACGCCTTGTACATCGCCGACGACGCGCCCTCGTCCGCGTCGCCGCCGTACGCCATGGTGCCGGCGCAGAGCTGGGACACCTGCACGCCGGTACGTCCGAGGGGTCGGAATTTCATGCGCTCACCTTCATCGTTTGCGGTTGATCACCAGGAGGATCGTGCCGGCGGCGACGGCGCCGATGCTGAGCCAGACGGGCACCGTGACCGTCGCCTTCTCCTTGACCGAGAACTGGAGCGGTCCGAGCTTCGCCTTGTGCTCCTCCTTGGTGTAGGAGAAGCTGCCGTAGACCAGGCCGGCCACGCCGGCAGCGATCAGGAGCACGCCGAGGAGCTTGACCGGGCCCATGTCGTGAATGGTAACCCGCTTCGCCGCGTCGTCAGGCCGGTCGCGGCCGGCGGTGCCGGCGCCACGCGCGACGGAAACGCCGGGCCGACCGGCCTATCGGGCGCCACACCTATGAACGGTAGCCCGCCTCGCGCTGATGGCGGATGGCGAGGATCTCGGCGCGATCCTCGCGGGCCGCCACGCGGTAGAGCGCGACGTATCCGGTACGGCCGTACGAGATCACGAGCTCCCGCAGGCGACCCCGTACCGGCCGTCCGATGTACGGGTGACGCTCGAGGATCGTCACGGCGTCGACGATCACCGCTGCGGCGTCAACTGCAGCGTTCGGGTTCTCGGCGGCGAGAAAATGGAACAGTCGATCGAGATCGGCCAGCGCCCGCGCGCTGTAGGTGACCGCTGCCAACGGGCGGCGCGCCTGCGCTAGCGCCTGCGCGCGCGCCGCCCCGGCTTCGGCCGCGGTGCGGTCTTCCCGGCCGCGCGTGCCAAGATATACGCATGTACGTCCTCGGCGGCGTACAGCGGCCCGCCGGCGTCGACCTCTGCTGCCGACGCTTCGGCTTCGGCGATGAACGCTTCGCGCATCTCGGCGAGCGCGACCTGCGCCTCCAGCGCGTCGATCATCCAGGCGTGCGATGTTTTCCCCGCGGCCTCGGCCAGCGGGGCGATCCGGGCCTTGAGCGGCTCCGGCAGCTTGAGGGTGGTGGTCGAGATCATCGCGCGATCCAGCGGGAGGTGTCACCAAGGTAACACCAGCGTCTGGACAGGGTCAAGGCTCGATGCCAGATGCGCCATTCGACGGGCGAAGGCGAGGTCGGGCATGCTCCGGCGTAATGAACATCTGGGTCGACGCCGATGCCTGTCCCGCGGTGGTGAAGGAGATCCTCTACCGCGCCGCCGAGCGCGCGCGGGTGCCGCTGACGCTGGTCGCGAACCACGCGCTGCGGACGCCGCCCTCGCCCTTCATCCGCTCGGTCCAGGTGCCGCGCGGGTTCGACGTCGCCGACCACGAGATCGCGCGGCGGGTCGAGCCCGGCGATCTCGTCGTCACCGCCGACATCCCGCTCGCCGCCCAGGTGATCGACCGCGGCGGCCACGCGCTCGACCCTCGCGGCGAGCTGTTCTCTCCGGAGACGATCCGCGAGCGGCTGACCATGCGCGATTTCATGGACGAGTTGCGCGCCAGCGGCGTGCAGACCGGCGGTCCGGCGCCGCTCGCACACGGCGACCGGCAGCGTTTCGCCAGCCAGCTCGACCGGTTGCTGGCCCGGGTCGGGCGGGACTGAACCTTCGCCGCTCGCCGCCGCTCTGAGGGGGGATAATCCGATGCTCCATGCAGACCGCCCGCGACCTCACGAGCTACCGGAAGCACTGGGCCGAGCGCTTCGGCACGGCCCCGTTCCTGCCCATGTCGCGCGCCGAGATGGACGAGCTCGGGTGGGACAGCTGCGACGTGATCATCGTGACCGGCGACGCCTACGTCGATCACCCGAGCTTCGGGATGGCGATCATCGGTCGTGCGCTCGAGGCGCAGGGCTTCCGCGTCGGCATCATCGCCCAGCCGGACTGGCACGGCGCGGAGCCGTTCGCCGCGCTCGGCCGCCCGCGCCTCTTCTTCGGCATCACGGCCGGCAACATGGACTCGATGGTGAACCGGTACACCGCCGATCGCCGCATCCGCAGCGACGACGCGTATACCCCCGGCGGCGAAGGCGGCCAGCGCCCGGATCGCTCCGTGATCGTCTACGCGCAGCGCGCGCGCGAAGCATTCAAGGACGTACCGATCGTGATCGGGGGCATCGAAGCTTCGCTCCGACGCATCGCGCACTTCGACTACTGGTCGGAGAAGGTGCGCCGCTCGATCCTGCTCGACGCCAAGGCCGATCTCCTCGTCTACGGCAACGCCGAGCGGCAGATCTGCGAGGTCGCGCACCGGCTCGCCGCGGGTGAGAGCGTCCACGGCATCACCGACGTGCGCGGCACGGCGTTCGCACGGCGGGCGTTCCCGTCGGACTGGATCGAGATCGACTCGACCCACCTCGACACGCCCGGGCCGCTGAACCCGGCGGTCGATCCGTACGCGATGGAGGACAACGCGCGGACGAAACCTCGGGGACAGCCCGCAGGGCACAACGTGGTGCGCTTCGAGCGCCGCGTGAAAAACGCCGACCGCGAGCGGAGCGTCATCCGGCTGCCGGCGTACGAGCAGGTCGCGGGCGACCCGGTGCTCTATGCGCACGCCTCGCGCATCCTGCACCTGGAGTCGAACCCCGGCAACGCGCGCGCGCTGGTGCAGCGCCACGGCGACGGCGACGTGTGGCTGAACCCGCCGCCCATCCCGCTCACGACCAAGGAGATGGACTGGGTGTACGAGCTGCCGTACCGGCGCCGGCCGCATCCGCGTTACGGGAACTCGAAGCTCCCCGCGTACGAGATGATCCGGTTCTCGATCGCGATCCAGCGCGGCTGCTTCGGCGGATGCACGTTCTGCTCGATCACCGAGCACGAGGGCCGCATCATCCAGAGCCGCTCGGAAGACTCGGTGATCCGCGAGATCGAGACCGTGCGCGACACCGTCCCGGGCTTCACCGGCGTGATCTCCGATCTCGGCGGGCCGACCGCCAACATGTATCGCCTCGCATGCAAGAGCCGCGAGATCGAGAGCGCGTGCCGGCGGCCCTCGTGCGTGTATCCCGGCATCTGCCCGAACCTGGACACCGACCACGCGCCGTTGATCAAGCTGTACCGCCGCGCCCGCGACGTGCCGGGCATCAAGAAGGTGCTGATCGCCTCGGGCGTGCGCTACGACCTGGCAATCGAGTCACCCGAGTACGTGAAGGAGCTCGCGCAGCATCACGTCGGCGGCTATCTAAAGATCGCCCCGGAAGCGATTGCCGAGGGCCCGCTGTCAAAGATGATGAAGCCGGGCGTCGGCGCGTACGACCGCTTCAAGGAGCTCTTCGACCGCTACTCGAAGGCGGCGGGCAAGGAGCAGTACCTCATCCCCTACTTCATCGCGGCGCACCCCGGCACGACCGACGAGGACATGCTGGAGCTCGCGCTGTGGTTGAAGCGGAACGGCTTCCGCGCCGACCAGGTGCAGGCGTTCCTACCTTCACCGATGGCCACGGCGACAGCGATGTATCACAGCGGCAAGAACCCGCTGCGCCGCGTGTCGCGCACGAGCGAGGAGGTGATCGTTCCGAAAGGCCTCAAGGTACGCCGCCTGCACAAGGCGTTCCTCCGCTACCACGACGCGGACAACTGGCCGGCGCTGCGCGAGGCGCTGCGGCGGATGGGCCGCGCCGATCTCATCGGCCGCGGCAGGCATCAGCTCGTGCCGGCGTATCAGCCCCTGGGCGCCGGTGACGATGATCAGGGCAAGCGCCGGGCGCATCGGCCGTTCCGCACGCAGCACACCGGCCTGCCGACGACACCGCGCGCGCGCCGGACGCCCGGCTCGAGCGGAAGTCACAAGGGCTGAGCGCGTCCCTCCGGCACCGGTGTCGACTCCCCGGTGCGCCGCAGGGCAGGCAGGCGGCAAGGACAATCAGGCGCGCAAGTAGCGCCGCCGGCGGCAGCACGCGTTCGAGTCGCTCACCGGCTGGCGGCGCGCTTCGCCACACTCCTCGCGCGCACCGCAGGCTTCGCGCCGGCTTTCCGCGCCGTGACCTTTCGTCTTGCCGCCTTGACGCGCGCGGTCTTGACCGGCTCCCGCTTGGGAGCTTTCGCCGTCTTGACCTTGGCGCGCTTGACCGTCTTCTTCTTCTTCCTCTTCACAGTCGGCCGACGGGCAGCCGGCGCGTCGTCCATCTCGATGTAGTCCATCTCGACCGGACCTGCGCCGCGAGCGCGCATGGCCGGTTCCTCCATGGCGAGGGCCGCGGCCGCAGTGACGATGGGGTATCTCAACGGCCGTCCATTCGCGCCGAACACGGCGGTCCTGATCTCGCCGCGGTTGCGCGCCGGGTTGTGGGACACGTGCACCCACTTCGTCGTCGCGTCTTTCGCCTCGTAGATCAGCTGGTCGAAAGGCAAGCCGAGCTGGATGATCCGTTGGAACAGCTCGAGCACCCGCAAGCCAGGTGCCTGGAGATCCGCCGCCATGCCCTGGACGTGCTGGCTGTCCTCCGCACCGCGAATGTGGCGATTGAGGTCGGGGGAGCGATACCCGGAGTTCACCTTGACGGGTTGCCCGATCGATTCCCGAAGCGGGTCGAGCACGGCGGCGCACAACGCCTGCAGCCTGCCGACCTCCGTCGCACCGGGCTCGTTCGGGATGCCTTCCCGCCGCGCCGTTTCGGAGCGGGTCATCTCATCCAGCGTGAAAAACCGCGACAAGGCCATGGTGCCCTACCTCCGATCCAGGAGCCGCATGATCAACCGCGCGCCCGCTCGCGCAGACGACTTCGGTATCGTTGCGCAACTCGGCTTGACCCGAGCGAACACACGCGTCAGGCGCATCGCCGGTCACGTCGACGAAGTCCGCGCCCGGTACGAGCGCGTACGTATTGCGCACGCTACGGTCGGGCAATCAGGCTCGCAATACGTCCGATGGACTAATCCCGTCGAAGACCGGCAGCCGGATCACGAGGTCCCGATCGATCAGGGCCGCACCGCCGGCGTCTCGAGCTTCATCCCGCGCGCGCGCCACATCAGATAGAGCTCGAGCTCGACGAACTCGGGCGCGCCATACGCGTACGGCTCCGCGCGCACGCCGATGAAGCAGTTGCGGAGGCGCCGTTGCAGCGAGCCGAGGCCCTGCCACTCGAGGCGGTACAGGGGATAGCCGGTCGGGTGCGCCTGGGGAATGGTGTTCCCGACGAGCTTCCTGCCCCAGAGGTCGTCGTGGCACTGGGTGCAGGCGAGGTTGAGCTGGCCCTGGCGGCGATGGAACGCGTTCCGGCCGGACTCCAGGAACGGTTTCGTGCGCTCGTCGATCACGGGATCGATCGGCATCCCCCTTGACTGCCGAGCGACGTAAGCGGCGAGCGCGAGCAGCTCGCGGCTTTCGAACGCGAGGTCGGGCGCGCTCTGCCGCCCGGTGTGGCAGGCATTGATGCGCTGTTCGAGATTGATCGGGCGCCCGCGCGCGGCGTCGAAAGCCGGATACCGCGCCGCGACTCCCCTCATGCTCGTGCGGGCGTCACCGTGGCAGCCGGCGCAAGCCCGTCCGGCCGTACCCGTCTCGCGGTTCCACAGCGCCTCGCCGTCGAGCACCCAGAGCGTACCCGGATTGGCAAGGTCGTCGTCCTGCATGGCGCGCGTCTCGCGCGCCATGAATTCGTAGCCGGAGCGCCGCTCCTGGAGCGGGATCTCCCCGGCGGAAAGCGCCTGCGTCGGGATCACGAGGACGATCGCCGCGAGCGCACGACGCGGCAGCGTGCCGGTGCGCTCGCTCACACGACCGTGATCGTGGCGGACTCGGTCACGGCGAAGCCGTTGTCGCCGACCCAACTGAACTCGAGGGTGCCGCTCTCGGTCGCGACCGTGGTGAACGCGAGCAACGGGTTGGCCGCGATCGCGGGATGGAGGTCCGCGCGGAAGATCTCGGTGCCGTTGTAGGTGCACACGAACCGGGTGACGATGTCGCGCGGCACCAGCTCGCCGAGCTGGGTGCGCCGAAACCCGGTCTCCATGACGTGCCGGACGAGGGTCTTGATCTCGATGATCTCGCCGCGCCTCGCCTGCGCGGGCACATGGACGATCGCGCGCACCGTCATACCGGCCCCTCGAGACAGGCCGAGAGCGTGACGACGACCTCGGCGCTGTCGGACCAGAAGGAGCCGTCGCTCAGCTGGGCGATCGCGACCACCGTCTGCGTGTCGGCGAGTCGGACGCGGGTCGCGAGGCCGGCGCGCCCGGCGCGCGGGCCGAGATGGACGCTGAACACGTTGGGCTGCGGGTTCCTCTCCGTGAACACGTGGATCGCCTTCACGTGGTCGGCCGGCGTCATCGGGCTCTCGACCGCAACCGAGAGCGCCACGGCGTTGCCGTTGTCGATCAGCGGCGGGACGTCGAGCTTCACCTTGCCGCGGCGGATGGGCGCCTGCCCGACCACCTTGCGGATCGCCTCCTGCATCGCGACGGGCGTCGCGCGCACCGGCCCCATCGCCGCCGCGAGACCCAGTCCGCCGGCACCGACGAGAAACTCGCGGCGTGTCGTGCTCATTCAGTCGCGCAGGGTCACCAGGAAAGCGACGACGTCCTCGACCTCGCCGGCGGTCAGCACCGGCTTGCCGCGAAACGCCGGCGCGACCCGCGTCAGCCCTTCGGTTCGAAAATAGGCCGGCATGATGGTCGCCGGGTTGACCCGGCTCGCGTCGACGATTCTGAGCCTGATCTGGCCTTCCGACAACCTCGTCGCGGTACCCCTCAGGTCGGGCCCGATCGTGCCCTGGAATCGCTCCTCGGGAAACGGCCCGCTGTGACACAGGAGACAGAGCCCGACCTGGCGGTTCACGACGATGCCCCGGCCGCGCGCGGCGTCGCCCCTCGCGCCGGCGAGCGGCGCGGGGATCGCATCGCCGACCACCGCGTAGACTTCCGCGCGCGTGAAACCGCCCGGCAGCGCGGCGGCGGCCAACACCGCCGCCGCGGTCGAGAACCACCCCGCCAACCGCCTACACCAGCTGGATGTCGTGGTTCTTCAGCGGCACCGAGCGAATGCGCTTGCCGGTCGCGCGGAAGAACGCGTTGAGCACCGCCGGGGCGGCGACGCAGATCGTCGGCTCGCCGATGCCGCCCCAGATGGGGCCGCCGGTCGGCATGATGATCGACTCCACCTTCGGCATCTGCGCAATGCGCATCGAGTTGTAGCTGGTGAAGTTGTCCTGCTCGATGCGCCCGTCCTTCACCGTGCATTCCTGGTAGAACAGCGCCGACAAGCCGTAGACGAACGAGCCCGAAACCTGCCGCTCGATCTGCGCCGGGTTCACCGCGTAGCCCGGATCGGTGGCGGCCACGATGCGGTGGACCTTGACCCTGTTGCCGCCCTCGACCGAGATCTCGCAGGCCGCCGCGACGAAGCTGTTGAAAGCCTTCATCTGCGCGATGCCGCGATGGATGCCCTGCGGCGCGGGCTTGCTCCAGTCGATGCGCTCGGCCACGGCGTTCAGCACGCCGAGGTTCCTGGGGTGGCCGGCCATGATGCTGCGCCGGAACTCGAGCGGGTCCCGGCCCGCCGCGAGCGCGAGCTCGTCCACGAAGCATTCGATGAAGACGGCGTTCTGGTTGATGTTGACGCCGCGCCAGAATCCCGGCGGCACGTGCGTGTTGCGCATCGCGTGGTCGATCAGCAGGTTCGGGATGGTGTAGCCGAACGAATGCTCGCCGGCGTCGGCGACCCCCTGGAAGGTAAGCGGGTCGCGCCCTTTCTCCTTCTCCACGATGGCTGGGCGCACTGCGGCGAGGATCGACTGACCCGAGAGCCGCATGTGCAGCCCGGTGAGGTTGTTGCTGGCATCGAGCCCGCCGACCAGCTTGCACTGCATGACCGGATGGTAGTGGCCGTGCAGCATGTCCTCCTCGCGCGACCACAGCAGCTTGACCGGCGTGCCCGGCATCTGCCTGGCGATCAGCACCGCCTGCGTGACGTAGTCCTGGAAGGCGCCGCGCCGGCCGAAGCCGCCGCCCAGATTCAGCTTGTAGACGTCGCACTTGTCGGCCGGCAGGCCGGATGCCGCGAGCAGCGCCGCGAACGATGCTTCACCGTCCTGCGTCGGCACCCACACCTCGCACCTGTCGGGGGTGTAGCGCGCGGTCGCGTTCATCGGCTCCATGCACGCGTGGTTCTGGAACGGATAGAAATAGACCGCTTCGATCCTCTTCGCCGCTCCGGCAAGCGCGGCTTTCGCGTCGCCGTTCTGGTTGCCGACGAAGGCCTGCGGCGCATCGAGGCCGGCTTTCAGCATCTCGGCGATCGAGGCGCTCGACACCTTGGCGTTGGCGCCTTCGTCCCAGACGACCGGGAGCTGATCGAGCGCGGTCTTCGCCTGCCACCAGGTGTCGGCAACCACGGCGACGGCGGACTCGCCGACCGGCACCACTCTCCGCACGCCCTTCATGCCCGCCACCTTGGCGGCGTCGAAGCTCTTGACCTTGCCGCCGAACACCGGGCAATCCTTGATTGCGGCGTTGAGCATTCCCGGCAGCTTGATGTCGAACCCGTAAACCTGCTTCCCGGTGACCTTGTCCACCGTATCGAGCCGCTTCACCGGCTTGCCGGCGATCTTCCATTCCTTCGGGTCCTTGAGCTTCACGCCCTTCGGCTGCTCCAGCTTCGCGGCCGCCTCGGCGACCTTGCCGTAGGTCGTGGTACGACCGGAGGGCTTGTGGGTGATGACGCTGCTGGACGCGCTGCACTCCGCCGCCGGGACCTTCCACTCGTTCGCCGCCGCCGCGATCAGCATCTCGCGCGCCGTCGCGCCGCCCTGGCGCACGTACTCGTGCGACATGCGGATGCCGCGGCTGCCGCCGGTCGAGAAATCGCCCCAGACGCGCTTCCGCGCGACGCTCTGGCCGGGTGTCGGATACTCGGTCGTCACCTTGGACCAGTCGCACTCGAGCTCCTCGGCGACGAGCTGGGCGAGGCCGGTGAGCGTGCCCTGCCCCATCTCGGAGCGGGCGATCCGGATCACGACCGTCTCGTCGGGCCGGATCACGACCCAGGCGTTGAGCTCGGGCGAACCGTCGGACGCGCGCACGACGGCGGGACCGAACGGCAGGCGCAACCCGAGCGCAAGGCCGCCGCCAACGGCGGCGCTGGTGATCATGAAGGAGCGGCGGGTGAACTTCGGCATGTAGGTCATGGCTCCCCCTTTACGCCTTGGCCGCGGCGTGGATCGCTTCGCGAACTTGCTGGAAGGTGCCGCAGCGGCAGATGTTGGTGATGGCAGCGTCGATGTCGGCGTCGGTCGGCCGCGGCTTCTCCCGGAGGAGCGCCGCGACCGCCATGATCATCCCGGTCTGGCAGTAGCCGCACTGCGGCACGTCGTGGTCGATCCAGGCTTGCTGCACCTTGTGCAGGGCGCTGCCCGTGGCGAGGCCCTCGATCGTCGTGATCTGCTTGCCCGCGACGGCGCTGACCGGCATTACGCACGCACGTACCGCGGCGCCGTCGATGTGCACCGTACAGGCGCCGCACTGGGCGACGCCGCAGCCGTATTTCGTACCCGTGAGGCCGACCTGCTCCCGGATCACCCAGAGGAGCGGCGTGCTCGGGTCGGCGTCGACGTCATACCCCCGACCATTGATGGATAAGCGGATCATTCTGGTTGTCCTCCTTCGTGGTTGCGATGGGGCAGAGGGTTTTCTCGGAACCCGGTCGGCGCATCGATTGCGTACAGCCGCAGGGAGAACCATATTCCTTCTTCGGCGCGCTCGCTAGACGCGCCGCGCAAATGAGCCCCCGCCAGTGCCCCGGGAAACGGCTCGCCCGAACGGGTTCGAGTGAGCGCCGGGCACGGCGGCCGTCCGCCTGGTAGCCGCCTCGGCTACCATCGCGGGTCCCGATCACCTCCACCCTCATGCGCGGATTCCCGTTCGCCCTCCTCGTCGCCTGTCTCGCAAGCTGCGCCACGCTCACTCAAGACTCTTCGATCGACCGGCGCTACGGCGCGCCCGATCCCACCCGCTACGACAAACCCGCCGCGCCCTCCGGCGGCTTGTCCTATCGCGCGGACGTGCAGCCGATTCTCGAGCGCCGCTGCGTCGTGTGCCACGGCTGCTACGACGCGCCCTGTCAGATCAAGCTCGGCTCCTGGGAAGGCGTCGCCCGCGGCGGCAGCACCGCGACCGTCTATGACGGCGGCCGTCTCAGCGAGGCCTCGCCGACTCGACTCTTCATCGATGCGCAGCAGCCCTCAGAGTGGCGGAAGAAGGGCTTCTTCCCCGTCCTGAACGAGCGCGCGCCGACGGCCGAGGCGAACCTCGCGGCGAGCGTGCTCTACCGCAGCCTCGCCCTCAAGCGCGACCATCCGCTGCCCGACGTGGCGGTGCTGCCCGAGCCGTTCGATTTTTCGCTCGACCGGACGCAGTATTGCCCGCGTATCGACGAGTACGAGTCCTACGAGCGCCAGTTCCCGCTGGCCGGGATGCCTTATGGCCTGCCGGGGCTCGATCAGCGCGAGTTCGACACGGTCGCGCGCTGGCTCGCCGCGGGCGCGCCCTATGAGGCTCCCGCGCCGCTCCCCGAAGGTGTCACGCGGCAGGTGCAGGATTGGGAGACGTTCCTCAACGGCGACTCGCCGAAGGAGCGGCTGATGACCCGCTACCTCTACGAGCACCTGTTCCTCGGGTTCCTGTACTTCGAGGCGGACAGGGCGCGGCGCTCCTTCCGCATCGTGCGGTCGGCCACCCCGCCGGGCAAGCCGGTCGCGCTGATCGCGACGCGCCGGCCCTACGACGACCCGGGCGTGCCGCGCGTCTACTACCGGCTCGTTCCCGAGCGCGAGGCGATCCTCGCCAAGACGCACATGCCCTACGCGCTCTCGCCCGGGCGGATGGCGAAGTTCCGCACCTGGTTCCTCGCCGCGCCGTACCAGGTGAGCGCGCTGCCGGGCTACGCGATCGAGACGGCGACGAATCCGTTCGTCGCGTTCAACGCCATCCCGGCCGACTCGCGCTACCGATTCATGCTCGACGAGGCGCAGTACTTCATCATGAACTTCATCAAGGGCCCGGTCTGCCGCGGCCAGCTCGCGGTCGACGTCATCGAGGACCGCTTCTGGGTGTTCTTCGTCGACCCGAAGTCCGGCGAGAGCGAGGCGAGCGCCGAGCTGATCGCGCGGCAGGCGAGCGATCTCCGCCTGCCCGCCGAATGGGGGAGCGACGCGCCGGTGCTCAGACCATGGCTCGAGTATGCCGACCTCGAGACGAAATACCTGCAGGCGAAGAGCCGGATCCTCGACCGGACGCTCGCCGGGCCCGGCAAGGTCGACCTCTCGCTCGTCTGGGACGGCGATGGACGCAACCCGAACGCCGCGCTGACCGTGTTCCGGCACTTCGACAGCGCGTCGGTCGTCCAGGGCCTGGTGGGCGAGCCGCCGAAGACGGCATGGGTGATCGGCTACCCGCTCTTCGAGCGCATCTATTACCTGCTCGCCGCCGGCTACGACGTGTACGGCAACGCCGGGCACCAGATCAACAGTCGGCTGTACATGGACTTCCTGCGCATGGAGGGCGAGTTCAACTTCCTCGTGCTCCTGCCGCAGGCGGCGCGCGAGCCGACGCGCGACTACTGGTACCGCGGCGCGTCGAGCTCGGTAAAGGACTACGTGTACGGCCGCAAGGCGCACTTCGACCGCGAGACCGACATCGTGTACCGCACCACCGATCCGCAGCGCGAGCTGTACGGCATGCTCCGTGCGCGCCTCGCGCCGGTGCTCGCGCCCCGCTACGATCTCCCGGCCGTGGCGGACGAAACGTTGCGGCGCGATCTGCAGGCCCTGGCAGCGGTGCGCGGAGCGAGCACGGCGTGGCTTCCCGAGGCGGTGTTCGTGCGCGTGGACGACTCGCCGCGCCCGTCGCAGTGGTTCACCCTGCTGCGCAACACGGCCCACAGCAACGTCTCGCACATCTTCTCCGAGAGCTCCGAGCTGTTGCCCGCCGAGAACACGCTCACGGTCGTGCCCGGTTTCATCGGCGCGTATCCGAACGCGATCTACCGCGTGCGGCGCGCCGACCTGCCCGCGCTCGCGGCGGCGATCCGCGGTCTAGCCTCGGAAGACGACTACCGCAAGCTCGCCGACCGCTTCGCCCTGCGCCGCACCGATCCGGGGTTCTGGGCCGCGAGCGACGCGATGGTCGACGCGTACGCGCGCTCGGCGCCGTCGGAGGCGGGGCTCTTCGACTACAACCGGCTGGAGAACCGCTGAGGCGGCGGCTCAGCCGGCCGCGGCCAGTTTCGCTTTCTCCTCGAGCGCGCTCCACCGCTCGAACGCGCGCTCGAGCAGCCGCTCGATCTCCTCGGCGCGCTGGCGGTCTGTCCTGATCCGCTCGGGCCCCTGCTTGTGGTAGTCGGCGCTCGCCATCCGCGCCGTCAGGTCGTGCTGCTCGCGCTCGAGCGCCTCGATCTCGGCCGGCAGCGACTCCAGGTCGCGCTGCTCCTTGAACGTGAGCTTCACTTTCTGCGGCTGGCGCGAAGGCTTGCGGTCGCCGCGTTCGGACGCTGCCGGCGAAGGCGCCGCGGGCGCGGCTGCCTGGCGCTGGGCGACCCAGTCGCTGTAGCCGCCGACGTATTCGCGCCACTTCCCGCCGCCTTCGGCGACGAGCGTCTGCGTCACCACGTTGTCGAGGAACGCGCGGTCGTGGCTGACGAGGAGCAGCGTGCCGGCGTACTCCTGCAGCGTCGCCTCGAGCAGCTCGAGCGATTCGATGTCGAGATCGTTGGTCGGCTCGTCCAGCACCAGCAGGTTGGCCGGCTGCGCGAAGAGACGCGCGAGGAGGAGCCGGTTCCGCTCGCCGCCGGAGAGGCTCGCGACCTTGGCCTGCGCGCGCCGCGGCGGGAACAGGAACTCGGCGAGATAGCTCATCACGTGCTTGCGGCCGCCGCCGACCGCGATCCAGTCCGATCCCGGGCTGATCGTGTCGGCGACGGTCCGCTCCGGGTCGAGCTCGCCGCGCATCTGGTCGAAGTACGCGACCTGGAGGTTAGTGCCGAGGCGCACGGTGCCCGCGTCGGGCGCGAGCGTGCCGAGGATGAGCCGGATCATCGTGGTCTTGCCGGCGCCGTTCGGACCGATGAGCCCGATGCGATCGCCGCGCATGATCCGCAGCGACAGATCGCGCACGATCTCGAGCGCGCCGAACCGCTTGCCGACGTCGTCCAGCTCGGCGACCAGCCGGCCGGAGCGCTCGCCCGCGTCGAGCGTGAGCTTGATGTTACCCAGGCGCTCCCGGCGGGCGCCGCGCTCGATGCGGAGCGCCTCCAGGCGCTTGACGCGGCCTTCGTTCCGCGTGCGGCGCGCCTCGACGCCCTTGCGGATCCAGACCTCCTCCTGCGCCCAGAACCTGTCGAAGCGGCGGTTGGCAACCTCCTCGGCGACGAGCTCGTCGCGGCGGCGCGTCTCGAAGGCGGTGAAGTTTCCGGGATAGGAGCGAAGCGCCCCGCGATCGAGCTCGACGATGCGGGTTGCGACGCGATCGAGGAACGCGCGGTCGTGCGTGATGACGATCGAGGCCGGCCCCTTGAGCAGCAGCTCCTCGAGCCGCGTGATGCCGTCGATGTCGAGGTGATTCGTCGGCTCGTCGAGCAGCAGCAGCTCCGGTTGCAGCGCCAGCGCGACGGCGAGCGCACCGCGCTTGCGCTCGCCGCCGGACAGCGTCGACGGGTCCATGGCCCCGTCGAGGCCGAAGCGATGCAGGAACTCGATCAGCCGCGCATCGGCGCGCCAGCGATCCCGCTCGTCATGGACGCGCTCGAGATGGCCGCGCAGCGCGAGGCTCTCGCGCAGCGTCGAGGCGGAAGGCAGCTCGGGCTCCTGCTCGACGAGCGCGACCGCGAGGCCGTCGCGCGTCTTGAGCTCGCCGTCGTCGAGCTGCGCGAGCCCCGCGATCACGCGCAGGAGCGAGGACTTCCCGCTGCCGTTCCGGCCGATCAAGCCGATGCGATCGCCCTCGAGGACGGTGAGCGCCGCCCGGTCGAGGAGCGGCAGATCGCCGTACGCGAGCTGCGCGGCGGCGAGGGTGGCGAGCGTCACCCGTCAGGTGTCGCCAATATACGAGGGGGCCAGGCCCCCTCGTGCTCCCCGAAGTCGGAGAAGGCCGCTACCGGAGGCATCGCCCTTCCTCAACTGACGCCCAGCAGCTCGACCTCGAAGACGAGCGTGGCGTTGGGCGGGATCACGCCGCCCGCGCCGCGGGCGCCATAGCCGAGGTCGGGCGGAATGGTGAGCTTGCGTTTGCCACCGACCTGCATGCCCTGCACGCCCTGGTCCCAGCCGCGGATCACCTGCCCCGCGCCGAGGTTGAAGACGAACGGATCGTTGCGGTCCTTGCTCGAGTCGAACTTCTTGCCGTCGGTCAGCCAGCCGGTGTAGTGGACCGTCACCTTCTGGCCGGCGGCGGCCGTCTTGCCGCTGCCGATGGTGAGCTCTTCGATGACGAGGCCGGCCGGGGATTGGGGTGTGGACATGTGCAGCTCCTGAAAGGGAGCCGCGATTGTATCCATGAGTCGAGGGGGATCACCCGGAACGATCCTAACCATCTGGATTTGCGATTGGGAATTGCCGGCGCGGGCCGCCATATTCGATGAGTACGGCGCACCAATGCCGCCCGAAATCGAGTGAGGTCCCCGCAATGAAACGACTAGCCGAAAGCCTGTCCCAAAGCTCCAGCGAAATCCTGCTGGACCGGATCAACCTGAGCGATGCAGACCGTGCGGCCGCGAAGGTGGCGCTGCGTCACGGCGAAGCAATCGCCAACGCGATCTACCGCGTCATGGAGTGGTTCGACCGGGCGGCGCACCGTGCACGCCAGCGAGAACTGGAGGCTTATCTGGCTCAGTCCACGGACCACGCGGATCTCGAGCGGCGCATGCGGGAGATCACCCACGGCGAGAGCCCACTCAAGATCGGCTGACGCCCCGTCCGGCTACGCGCGCCCGGCGCGCGGCAGCAGCTTCGCGAGCTCCGTGCCGTCAACGAGGCGGATCCGCTTCTCGAGCGCGAACTTCCGCGCACCATCGGTGATCTCGCCGATGGCGACGTAGACGCACTCGTTCGCCTCGCGCGAGTCCTTGGCGGCGTGCAGGTCGCGCAGCGGCTCGACGCCGGTGCGCGCGACCTTCCAGCGCTTGCACGCGACGAGTGAAGTACGTCCCGCCTTGGTCATCTCGAAGTCGGCCGCGGCGCCGTCGAGCCGATTCACGCTGTAGCCGTCCTGGCGGAGCGCGTCCTCCATCGCGCTTGAGAAGTCAGCCCACGACATGGCGCGGACGGACTCGAGCGTGCTGGCGACGCGGGTGGCGCTCGGTGCCCGGAGCTGCCGCCAGCCAGCGATGACCCCGATCACGATGAAGGGCAGGCCTGCGAAGATGGCGTAGGCGACCGGGATCGCGGGCAGGATGGCCTTTGCCAGCGCCGTGATCCCTGCTGCGATGCCGATGCTGATCCACCACGGTGAGCGGAGCAGCACCGCGAAGAGCGAGTTCTTCGCCATCTGAAACTTCATGTGCCGCCTTCGCTCTCCAGACGTTCCTTGATGCGGGTTAGGACCTGCTTGTCGAGAATATCCTTCTCGCGATAGTCGGTCTTGGTGCGAAGCAGACCGTCGATGTTCAGCACGCGAACCGAGACGTCCTCCACCAAGATCTCCCGGACGAAGGGGCGGACCGATTCGTAGGTCTCGCCATTTGCGGCGAACAGGAGGTCGACGATGAGATCGTCTGCAACCCGGATGTTCTCGAGCTCACCGTCCTCCGGCTCGAACCATTCCGGATCGAGCTCGCTTGATGACGCAAGGAAATCCATCGCCTGCTTCACTCTCCGCCCGTTCTCGCGCGTCGCGTGGAGCAGCACGTCCACGTCCTCCGTCGCCCGCAGGAACCCGTTCAGGCGCACGGCCTGCCCGCCGACCAGGACGTACTCGACTCCCTCTTCCCTGAACCGCGAGAGCAGCTTGAGAAGCAGGTCCTCCACGCTCAGGCGTCTTCCACCCGACGCGCGGCCTCGACCATCCGCGCTTCGTCGATGAGCGCCAGCGCCTCGAAGGTTCCCCGGTAAACGCCGCGCTGCGGCCGCGGCAGAGCGGAGCGAAGCATGGCGTCGAGCACCCGTCCCCGTCGATGGGCGCGGGTCGGGTCCAGCTCGATCTCCGAGTGGTCGCGGTTCGGGCCGATGATCTTCATTGTCGAGCTCGATTCACATGCTCCGCCGATACTGCCCTCCGACCTCGAACAGCGCGTGCGTGATCTGCCCCAGCGAGCAGACCCGCACCGCGTCCATCAGCACCTCGAACACGTTCCTGTTCTCGATCACGGCCTGCTGAAGCCGCTTCAGCATCGCCGGTGACTCGCCGACGTTCCGCGCCTGGAACTCTGCGAGCCGCTTGAGCTGCGACTGCTTTTCTTCTTCGGTCGACCGGATCAGCTCGATCTTATCGGGCACCGGGCCGCCGTGCGGGTTGCGGAAGGTGTTGACGCCGACGATCGGGTACGAGCCGTCGTGCTTCTGGTGCTCGTAGTACATCGACTCTTCCTGGATCTTGCCGCGCTGGTAGCCGAGCTCCATCGCGCCGAGCACGCCGCCGCGCTCGGCTATCGCCTCGAACTCCTTCAGCACCGCCTCCTCGACGAGGTCGGTCAGCTCCTCGATCACGAACGAGCCCTGGTTCGGGTTCTCGTTCTTGCCGAGGCCCCACTCGCGGTTGATGATGAGCTGGATCGCCATCGCGCGGCGCACGCTCTCCTCCGTCGGCGTGGTGATCGCCTCGTCGTAGGCATTGGTGTGCAGCGAGTTGGTGTTGTCGTAGGTCGAGATCAGCGCCTGCAGGGTCGTGCGGATGTCGTTGAACGCGATCTCCTGCGCGTGCAGGGAACGGCCGCTGGTCTGCGAGTGAAACTTGAGCTTCTGCCCGCGCTCGCTCGCCCCGTAGCGCTCGCGCATCGCCACCGCCCAGATCCGCCGCGCAACGCGGCCGATCACCGAGTACTCCGGATCCATCCCGTAGCTGAAAAAGAAGGAGAGATTGGGCGCGAAGTCGTCGATGTGCATCCCGCGCGCGAGGTACGTCTCGACGAACGTGAAGCCGTTCGACAGCGTGAACGCGAGCTGCGAGATCGGGTTCGCCCCGGCCTCGGCGATGTGATAGCCCGAGATCGACACCGAGTAGAAGTTCTTGACGCCGTGGTGGACGAAGTACTCCTGGATGTCGCCCATCACCTTCAGGCTGAACTCGGTCGAGAAGATGCAGGTGTTCTGGCCCTGGTCCTCCTTCAGGATGTCGGCCTGCACCGTGCCGCGCACGGTCTCGAGCGTCCACTCGCGGATCTTCTGCGACTCGTCGTCGGTGGGCTCGCGGCCGTTGTCCTCGCGGAACTTGTCGAGCTGCTGGTCGATCGCGGTGTTCATGAACATCGCGAGGATCGTCGGCGCCGGGCCGTTGATCGTCATCGACACCGAGGTCGCCGGGTCGCAGAGGTCGAACCCGCTGTAGAGCACCTTCATGTCGTCGAGCGTCGCGATCGAGACGCCGGAGTTCCCGACCTTGCCGTAGATATCCGGCCGCTCGTGCGGGTCGAAGCCGTAGAGCGTCACCGAGTCGAACGCCGTCGACAGCCGCTTCGCCGGCATGTCCTTCGAGACGAGGTGGAAGCGCCGGTTGGTGCGGAACGGATCACCCTCGCCGGCGAACATCCGCGTCGGGTCCTCGTTCTCGCGCTTGAACGCGAACACGCCGGCGGTGAACGGGAACGAGCCGGGCACGTTCTCGAGCATCAGCCACTTCAGGAGCTCGCCGTGGTCCTCGTAGCGCGGCAAGCACACCTTGCGGACGGTGGTGCCGGAAAGGCTCTTGTAGGTGAGCTTCGTGCGCACCTCGCGGTCGCGGATCTTCACCACGTACTCGTCGCCCGCGTAGGCCTTCCGCATGGCCGGCCACATCTCGAGGAGCTTCCTCGAGCGGGCGGCGAGGGCGGCGTCGCGGGCCGCGACGAGCGGGTCGAGCGCCGTGGCGGCCGGGCTCGCGCCGAGCATCGCCTTCGTCGCCGCGACCTGCTGGCGCTCGCGCGCGATCCGTGACTGCTCGGACGCGTGCTTCTTGTAGCCGCGCACGGTGTCGGAGATTTCGGCGAGATAGCGCGTCCGTGCGGGCGGGACGATCGCCTGCTTGCTCGACGAGGCCTTCGTCGCGACCGGCGGGAGCGCGCCCGGCTGCGGCTTGAAGCCGTGCGCGACGAGCTTCGGCACGATCGCCTGGTAGAGGGCGGTGACGCCGTCGTCGTTGAAGCGGCTCGCCTGCGTGCCGAAGACCGGCATCTCCTCGGCCGGCGTCGAGAAGAGCTGGCGGTTCCGCTGGTACTGCTTCCGCACGTCGCGCAGCGCGTCCTCGCCGCCCTTGCGGTCGAACTTGTTGATCGCGACGAAGTCGGCGAAGTCGAGCATGTCGATCTTCTCGAGCTGGCTCGCCGCGCCGTACTCGGGGGTCATCACGTAGAGCGACACGTCGACGTGCGGCACGACCGCCGCGTCGCCCTGGCCGATCCCCGCCGTCTCGATCACGATCAGGTCGAACCCCGCGACCTTGCAGGCCGCGATGGCGTCGCCAAGTGCCGCCGACACCTCCGACCCGGTCTCGCGCGTCGCGAGCGAGCGCATGAACACCTTCGGCGTGTTGATCGCGTTCATGCGGATGCGGTCGCCGAGCAGGGCCCCGCCGGTCTTGCGCCGCGACGGGTCGACCGCGATCACCGCGATGTCGAGGCGATCGCCCTGGTCGAGCCGGAACCGGCGCACCAGCTCGTCGGTGAGCGAGCTCTTTCCCGCGCCGCCGGTGCCGGTGATCCCGAGCGTCGGGACGGACAGCGCGTCCGCCTCGTTCACGACTTGCTCGCGAAGCTTCCCGGACGCGCCGCTCTCGAGCGCCGTGATGAGCCGCGCCAGCGCGCGCCGGTCGCCCGCCTTCAAAGCCTTCAGATCGTTCGGTGCGTAGCGGGAGAGATCCTCGTCGCACCGCTCGACCATGTCGTTGATCATGCCCTGCAGGCCCATCTTCTGGCCGTCCTCGGGCGAGTAGATGCGCGTGACGCCGTAGTCGTGCAGCGCCTTGATCTCGGCCGGCACGATCACCCCGCCCCCGCCGCCGAACACCTTGACGTTCTCGCCGCCGCGCTCGCGCAAGCAATCGAGCATGTACTTGAAGTACTCGACGTGGCCGCCCTGGTAGGAGCTGACCGCGATGCCCTGAGCGTCTTCCTGCAGCGCCGCCGTGACCACCTCCTCGACCGAGCGGTTGTGGCCGAGGTGGATCACCTCGCAGCCCGAGGCCTGCAGGATCCGCCGCATGATGTTGATGGACGCGTCGTGACCGTCGAAGAGCGACGCGGCGGTCACGAAGCGGATCTTGTGCTTCGCCTTGTAGGCGGTGAGCTCGCGGCTGACGCTGAGGTCGGTCATCGTTCGCGCCCGGGGTGCAGGGGACGGGGCAGAGTTTACTGCCGCCCGGGGGAGGGGCGCACGGGCGGACTATGATTGACTCCCCCGCAATACCAATCCAGGAGGTGCCATGAAGACCCATACCGCCACGGTCGCGATGTGCATCGGAGCGGCGCTGCTCGGTACGACCGGGCCCGTCAGGGCCCAGGCCGGCTGGTACGCCGGGCTCACGATCGGCTCGTCCAACACCACGATCGACGCGGACGTGGTGGCGGTCGCCGGGGCCACGTCGAGCAACCTCGTCAAGGACGAGCGGGATCCCGGGGTCCAGGTGCTGGCCGGCTACCGCTTCAATTCCTACTTCGCGCTGGAAGGCGGTTTCGCCTGGCTGGGGGAGTTCCAGATCACGAACAACGTGACGGCGCCGACCACCGGCGCCCTCAATGCGGACATCCGCGTGATCGGCCTGTTTCTCGATGCGGTCGGCATGCTGCCCCTCGGCGCCAACTTCGACGCATTCGCGAAGGTGGGCGTGGTCGGCTCCGAGACGAGGACGTTCCGCTCGACCAGCGGGACGGTGACCCCGGCGCCCGGATCGAACACGAACGCCTCGACCGACGAGGCGAATCTCAAGTTCGGCCTGGGCGCGCAGTACGCGTTCGCGAGGAACGTGACGCTGCGCCTCGAATGGGAGCGCTACATGAACGTCGGCAACGCCAACACCGGCGAGCTGGACATCGATCTCTATTCGATCGGGCTGCTGTTCCGCTTCTGAACCAGGCGCGCGAAGCGCTTGCGAAGGCGCGCGCCCTGCTCGACCACGACCGAACGCAAGGCGACGAGCCCGCCGGTCGCAAGGGCGGCGATCGCCGCGAAGATGATCAACGCGATGCCGGTCAGCGCCGCCAGCACGACCGGGACCAGGATCCAGCGCGAGACGCGGAACCGTCGCCGGGGCGTCTCTTCCACCCATTCCGCATCCCGCAACTCGAAGGTGCGGGGCTCGCGTACGGGGGTGTCGGAACGGGAAGGGGTGTCCATGGGCGCTCGCGCAAGATCGGATCACGGTATCGGATTGCTGGCGGCCCGTTTGGTTCCCCGGGAGGGGGTCACTGCCATAGCTCGACGCGCTCGCCGCGTTCGCGCAGCCGCTCGGCGTGCACCTGGAGGTAGCGCTGGAACGAAGGCTCCGTCCGGTAGGCACCGCTTGCAACGTAATCGAGCCCCCCGGCGAGGTGGAACGGCCGCACGTACGCCTCGATCCTGAACACCTCGCTGCCGCCGTCGAAGAGCACGACGCTCGGCGTGTAGGAGACCTTCAGCGCGCGAGCCCAGGCCTCGGCCGTCGTCGTCGCGCCCTGCGGCGTGACAAGCTCGCTGCGGTCGGCAAGCCCCAGGCGCACGACGTCGAAGCGCGCGAGCTGCCGCCTGACCGCCGCGCGCGCGAACCCTTCGCGGTGCATCTCGTCGCAGGGCGCGCAATAGGGTGTCTCGAAGACGACCGCGAGCGGCCTTCCACCCGGCTTGCGCCGGAGGTCGTAGGGCGGCTTCAGGAAGAACGGCTCGTCGGCGAGCCGCGGGCTGGCGGAATCGGGCGCGACCGTCTTCATGTACTCGCCGAAAGCGGCTTTCGTCTCCATCCGGCCGGCGACGTAGTCGAGCGCCGCCTCGAATCGATGCGGCGGGTAGAAGCCGTTGATCCGCGCGACGATCGCGCCGCGCTCGTCGAGGAAGAGGAGCGTCGGCGTGAATTGCACCTTGAGCGCGCGCGCCAGCTCCTTCTCGCTGGTCGTGCGGCCGTCGACCCACGTCAGCTCCCGGTCGCCCCACAGGTTGAGGGCGATCGCGACGAAGTGCGCGCGGGTCTTCCCGACGATGCGCTGCTGCGAGAAGTTGACCTTCATCAGCTGCGTGCAGTAGGGGCAGCCGTCCTGTCCGAAGTAGATCATCAGGCGCTTGCCGTCCTTCGCCGCCTCGCGCACGTCGTCGCGGAAGTCGAGGAAGGTCTCGGCAAACCACGGCGGAATGTCGATCGCGTGCGGGCTCGGGTCCTGGGCGAGGGCGGCGCCGAGAAACCGAACCCGAGGGCGAGCAAAAGCGCTTGCAGGAGACGCATTCCGGGATTGTAGGCTCGTACGTGAACGGCCGCGGCCGTGCGGCGGCGCAGCTTGGCGAGCTCGGACCGGGGGCTTACCCTTCGCGATCCCAGGACGTCCGGAGGTCGTGCGGCGTCTGTCTGCGGTGCAGGAGACGCATGGTGGCTGGACATCGCGCTCGACGTGCCGACGCATTCGAGTAGTACGCCGTGCCGGGCTGGACCGGGTCTTGCTCTCGTGACTAGTTGTGACTAACATGAGACCATGAACGAGATCCGGATCGCCGAACTGAAGAGTCGACTGAGCGAGTACCTCCGGAAGGTGCGCAGCGGACGCACCTTGACCGTGCTCGACCGGGACACCCCGATCGCGCGGATCGTGCCCTACAGCGAAGCAGGGGCTGCGCTGACCGTGCGTGCACCTCCCCGCGGAACGCCGAAGCTGCAGCGCGTGCCCTTGCCATCGCCGTTGCGTCTGAAGCGCGATGCGGTCGAACTGCTCTTGGAGGAGCGTCAGGGCGAACGGTGATCGCCTATCTCGATTCGTCGGTTCTCCTGCGGATCGTCCTCGGGCAGTCCAACGCTCTCCGGGAATGGCGAGTGGTCGAGCGCGGCGTGGCCTCGGCGCTGGTCGAGGTCGAGTGCCTGCGCACACTCGACCGGCTGCGGCTTCTCGAGGGCCTTGCCGACGACCAGATCGCCTCGCGGCGCGAAGCGGTGTTCAGGCTCCTCGAGGCGATGGAGGTGGTCGAGCCGACGCGCCCTGTTCTCGCGCGCGCTGCGCAGCCGTTGCCAACGTTGCTAGGCACCCTCGATGCGATCCATCTGTCCACGGCGCTACTGTGGCGAGAGTGGGCCGGTGCGGATCTCGTGATGGCGACGCACGATGCTGCGCTCGGCACTGCCGCCCGAGCGAGTGGTCTGCGCGTCGTGGGGCTGTAGCAGCTGCTGGCATCGCGCCGGCGATCGGCCGCACGAAGACCGCCACGCCGTCGGTGAACTGGGCGGCCGCGCCGGCACCCGCGAGACCGCGTTGGCTCGTGCGCGAACGTTCATGGCTTCGTCATGAAGCGGGCCATCGCCGCCTCGTTGCCGAGACCGGACAGCGCAGGTGAAGCCGAGCGATCCCTCCGTCAACTCGTCACGAGGCTAGGGCCCACCTCGGCGTCTACAACAACGCCACGCGGACTAAGCGAGCGTAGGGTTTTCTCAAGCAGGAAAGAATATCCGCTCCTGGTCTGCCGTCGCATAGCGTTAGCGGTCCTCCAACGTCTCCAGGACCGCCTGCGCCATCGCCGCGATCCGGCGGTCGAGGTCGGGCGCGGCGAAAGTAGTGGTCGAGCCCCCGCTCGACGACGGTGATGCCCTGCGGCAGCAGCGCGTCGGCGAGCAGGGTCATGCCGTCGTTCGGGCCGTGCGGCGCGATGATCGCGTAGTCGTTCTGCGCACCCGGATTCACCTCGGATGCTCGCGGCGCGCCGATGTAGGTCACTACCAGCACGCCCGCTGGCAGACGCAGCGCGGCGAAGTGCGGGCGGCGCGCGCCGGTCGTCATGCTGCCGATGCTCTCGGTACCGTGCCCCATGAAAGCGAACGCGAGCGCGGCGAGCCAGCTTCGCGGCCAGGCCTCCCAATGGTCGGCAAGCGGCGTACCGTTGAGAAGGCCGCCGATGTTCACCCAGGCCGCGACGTGCCCCGCCTTGCCCGCGCGCTCGAGCCGGTCGAGCGCGAGCTGCGTCTCGGGGCCGGCCTTGCTCGTGCTGACGAGGATCAACCGCCGGCGTCGTCCGCGAGCCGCTCGAGCTCGGTCGCGAGCGCGTCGCCGTTCGTCTCGACCGTGGCGTTCTCGTCGATTTCCGCGAGCTGCACGGCGTAGCCGCGGGCGGCGAGCACCGCACGCGGCCGCGCGAGATCGGCGCCGGATTCGGGGTGCGTACGGTAGAGCCAGCCGGGCACGCAAACGAAGAGGTATTGCTCGCGTCCGGCAGGCGGCGCGAGCGGTCCGGCGAGCGCGGCGTCGAAGCGCGCCCGGAACGCGCGGTTGCGAGGCAGCCGTTCGACCGCCCGGGCGAAGAAGAGCGCCGCCTCGTCGGTCGTCGTCGCCCGTGCGAGCGCGAGGAGCGCGTCGCGGAACGCCGGCGTATCGCCGCGCTCGATCGCCGCGAGCGCCTGCGACTCCGCGGCCGGGTCGGCGGAAGCGGCGGCGGCGTGCAGGGTGAAGAGGAACACCGCCGCGAGGCGCGTCATGGCCTCAATCGACGCATTCGCCCGGATCGATTTGCACCGTCGAATGGGCGATCCCGAACCGCTCCTTGAGGCGGGCCTTGATCGCCGCGAGCGCCGCCCTCGCATCGGTGGACGGCGCGAGCTGCACGTGCAGCGTGACGATCGACCGTTCGGTGTTGAGCATCCAGGCGTGCACGTGATGCACGTCGGCGAGGCCCGGGACTGCGGTCATGAGATCGGTGCGCATCGCCGCGGCGTCGAAACCGTCCGGCGTTCCCTCCATCAGCACATGGCCGGCGCGGCGCGTCACGTCCCAGGCGCCGCGCAGGATCAGGAGCGTCAGGACGATCGACAGGATCGGGTCGATCGGCGTCCAGCCGGTGGCGAGGATGACGATCGCGGCGCCGATCGCGCCGATGGATCCGAGCAGGTCGCCCAGCACGTGGAGCAACGCTGCGCGCACGTTGAGATTGCGGTGGTCGCCGCCGCGCAGCACGAACAGCGCAACGAGATTCACCACGAGCCCGGCGGACGCGACGAGGAGCATCGGTACCCCGAGCACCGGCACCGGCGCGCGCAGACGGCCGATCGCCTCGACGACGATCCACGCCGAGATCGCGAACAGTGCCAGCCCATTCGCGAACGCGACGATGATCTCGAAGCGGTGATAGCCGTAGGAGCGCTTGTCGTCGTGCGGCCGCCGTCCGACCCGGAATGCCGCCCAGGCCAGTGCGAGCGCGGCGGTATCGGAAAGCATGTGCCCGGCATCGGCGATCAGCGCGAGCGACCCGGCGAGCCAGCCGCCCGCCGCCTCGACGACCATGAACCCGCCGGTGAGGAGCAGCACCCAGAACATGCGGCGCTCGCCGTCGGTAGCCGCCGGCCGAGGGTGATGATGATGGCCGCCGCGGTGCCGGTCCGGATGCGTCGCGTCGTCGTGGGTGTGGAGGCGAGGGTTGCTGGCCACGCTTCACTCCGCTCGATGCCGGCTAGCGTACCCGCTACCGCCGAGTCCCGCCAGCGCGCGGCGGTGCGGCGTCAACGACGAGGAGCGCGGCAGCGGGCCGCGCGTCCTCAACCACCCAGAGCCAAGCGAGCGAGGCCGCGATGTACACGCCGCCGTACGCCGCGAACGCGCGGCCCGCGAACGCGGTCTCGATCCGCGTCAGCGCCCACGCAAAGACCATCAGGCTCGCCACGCCCGGCAGCAGCCACCACGGCGACTGCCCGAGCCGCAGCCATGCCCAGAAGGCGAAACAGCCGGCGATCTCGGCTATCGCCGCGCCGATCATGAAGGCGATCGAGGACATCGAGCACGGAGAAGGGAGCGACGATTGTGACACGGGCGCCCGGCGCGCGGACGGGCAGCGGCCTCGCGCGACCCGACCGGCCCTGGCTTGCTGCGGCGATCCTGCTCGGCGGCGCGGTGGCGCCGGTGCTCACGATGTTCGGCCTGCAGCGCACGCCCGCAGCCGACGCTTCGCTCCTTTTCAATCTCGAATCGGCGCCCACTGTGGCCTTCGCATGGTGGCGTTCCGCGAAGCGACCGACCGTCGCGTCGCGCTCGTCCGGAACCTCCGGCAGCAGGAGCCCGAGCTCCAATCCCAGCTTGTCGCTCATCGGTACGCCGTGCGTATGGACGGTCTCATCGCGGCACTCTGTGCGCCGACGCCAAACGGCACGTTCGCTACTTCAACGTAAAGCGAATCTGCTCCGCCTTGTGACCCGGTACCGTCACCGTCGCCACGACGCGCGCGCCCGGTGCCAGCTTGAACGTGCCCTTGGCCTCGAGCCGGTTGTCCCCGGCGGGCAGGAGCGTCCCATTGACCTTCTCCTTGTCGCCGAGGAGGGTGAAGGTGCCGCTCGCACCTTTGGTCGACACCGGCTTCTCCTCCTTGGAGACGTAGATCGTCAGCACGTCCGGCTTCGCGACCAGTTCGTACTCGGTGTGGCCGGCCATCGCCACAACGCCGCCGTGATGCCCCGCATGCGTCTTTTCGTCGTGTTTGTGATCGTCAGCGGCTAAGGCGGCGGGCGCGAAGGCGGCAATCGCAATGACCAAGACGGGAGCTGCCAACGATTTGAAGCGCTTCATGAAGACGTCCCTTTCAGCGGAAGATGCGGCAATTGATTCGCGCGGCGGGTCATGAAGGCCGCCGGCTGCGACGGATCTCGATCCATTCGTAGAAGAGGGGCAGGAGCAGCAGCGTCAGCGCCGTCGAGGTGAACAGACCGCCGACGACGACCGTCGCGAGCGGACGCTGCGTCTCGGCGCCGACGCCCTGCGAGACGAGCATCGGGACCAGCCCCAGGATCGCGACCGACGCGGTCATGAGCACCGGCCGCAAGCGCAGCGCGGCGCCTTCGGTGACGGCCTCGCGGATCGACCGCCCCTCGCGCCGCAGCTGGTTGATGAAGGACACGAGCACGATGCCGTTCAGCATCGCCACGCCGAAGACGGCGATGAAGCCGATCGCCGAAGGGCACCGACAGGTACTGGCCGGTGACGAACAGACCGACCAGCCCGCCGATGATCGCGAACGGCACATTGGCGATGATCAGCGTCGCATAGGTGAGCGAGTTGAACGCGGTGTAGAGCAGGATGAAGATCAGCCCGATCGTGAGCGGCACGATGACTGCGAGCCGCGCCATGGCGCGCTGCTGGTTCTCGAACGCGCCGCCCCATTCGATCCAGTAGCCCTCGGGCAGCTTGACCTCGGCCGCGATCCGCTCGTTCGCCTCCCGCACGAAACCGTCGACGTCGCGCCCGCGGACGTCCATCTGCAGCACCGCGTAGCGCTGCAGCTGCTCGCGGCGGACGAAGCGTGTAGCCCTCGTCGGTCTCGATCGTCGCCACGCGCGAGAACGGGACCAGCGCCCCGTTGGCGGTGCGGATCGGGATCCGGCCGATCGCCGTCGAGGTTGCTGCGATAGCTCTCGTCCAGCCGCACCGCGATGTCGAACCGGCGAACGCCGTCGATGAGGGTGCTCACGGCCGGAGCCGCCGATCCCGGCCGCACCACCTCGAGGATCTCGTCGGCGTTGACGCCGTAGCGAGCGGCCTCGGCGCGGTTCGACCCTGATCACGATCTGCGGCTTGCCCTTGTTCGCCTCGGCCGAGAGATCGGCCACGCCGGGCACTTTCTCGAGGATCGCCTTGAGCCGCGCGCCGAGGCCGTCGAGGGTCTCGAGGTTCGGACCGTAGACCTTGAGCGCGAGCGTCGCGCGGACGCCCGAGATCAGTTCTTCGACGCGCATCTGGATCGGCTGCGTCGCGCCGACCACGACGGTGGGCACTCTCCTCCGAGATCCTGTCCTGCATCGCCTCGGACAGCGCGGCCATGGTCATCCGCGCCGGCCACTCGTCCGGATCGGCTTCACGTCGACGCAGGACTTCCATGTAGTTCACGTCGACGGTCTCGCCCTTCTCGGCGCGTCCGATCGTGGCCAGCACCGACTTCGTCTGCGGGAAGTGCTTGCGCAGCGTGGCGTCGATCCGCTCGGAGACGCGGATCGATTCCTCGAGCGAGGTCGAGGGGATGCTCGTGACCCGGAACATGATCGCGCCCTCCTGCAGGTTCGGCATGAACTCCTTGCCGAGGAACGGGAACAGCGCGAGCGACGCCGAGGAGCAGCGCCATCGCCGCCGCCTATGACGACCGGCTTGCGCTCGAGCGCCCAGGCGAGGAGCGGCAGGTACAGGCGCTTGGCGACCCGGACGAGCCAGGTGTCCTGCTCGTCCTTGGCGCGCAGGATCAGCGACGCCAGCACCGGCACGAGCGTCAGCGTCAGCAGCAGCGAGCCCGCCATCGCGAAGGTGATCGCGTAGCGCCATCGGCTTGAACAGCTTGCCCTCGAGGCCGGTGAGCGAGAACAGCGGCAGGAACACGACGATGATGATCAGGATCGCGAAGGCGATCGGGTTGACCACCTCGCGCGCCGCCTGGAGGATGACGTTGGTGCGGTCGACCGCTTTCCCGGCGTGGTGGGCGAGCAGCCGAAAGCTGTTCTCGACCATCACCACCGCGCCGTCGACCATCATGCCGATGCCGATCGCGAGCCCGGCGAGCGACATCAGGTTCGCCGACAGGCCGACCTCGCTGCATCAGGATGAACGCGATCAGCATCGCCAGCGGCAGCGTCACGATCACGACGACCGCGGAGCGAAGCTCGCCGAGGAACAGGAACAGCACGATCGCCACCAGGATCGCGCCTTCGAGCAGCGCTCGCTCGGCCGTGCCGAGCGCCTTGTCGACGATGTCGGTGCGGTCGTAGACCGGCGTGAGCGTCACGCCCTTCGGCAGCGCCGCCTGCGCGATCTCGAGCTTCGCCTTGGACGGCGTCGACGACGCTCTTCGCGTTCTCGTGGATGCGGGCGAGCGCGATGCCGAGCGTCACCTCCTCGCCGTTCTCGCGTCACCGCGCCGAAGCGCAGCGCCGGCCCCTCCTTCACTTCGGCGACGTCGCGCACGTAGATCGGCGTTCCCTTGCGCTCGGTCGACCACGATGTTGCCGATGTCGGTCGTGTTCGCGACCAGGCCGAGCCCGCGCACCAGATACTGCTCGGCGCCGAGGTTGACGTACTGCCCGCCGACCTGGCGGTTGTTGGCCGCGATGGCGTCGATCACCGCCTTGAAGCCGAGGTCGTACTTGACCAGCCGGTCGGGATCGATCAGCACCTGGTACTGCTTCTCGAAGCCGCCCCAGGAGGTGACGTCGTCGACTCCAGGCGCGGTGCGCAGGATCGGCCGCACCGTCCAGTCCTGCAGCGTGCGCAGCTCCATCGGCGAGACCTTCGGGTCGGCCGACTTCGATCGTGTACCAGTAGCACCTGGCCCAGCCCGGAGCTGTTCGGGCCGAGCGCCGGCTCGCCGTAGCCCGCGGGCAGGCGCTCCTTCGCCTCCTGCAGCTTCTCGCCCGACCAGCCGCCGCGCGAAGTAGATGTCGACGTTGTCCTTGAAGTAGACCGCCGACGTACGACAGCCCGAACAGCGACACCGAGCGGATCGTCTCGACCCCGGGCAGACCCGCCATCGCGGTCTCGATCGGGAAGGTGAGCAGCCGCTCGACGTCCTCTGCGGCGAGCCCCGGCGACTCGGTATAGATGTTGACCTGGTTCGGGGTGACGTCGGGGAACGCGTCCACCGGCAGCTCCTGCCAGGCCCGCACGCCCAGGAACACGACGAGCCCGAACGCCACCAGGACCAGGACGCGGTAGCGCAGGGAGAGGTCGACCACTCTTTCCAGCATCGCGGCGCTTCCTCAGTGGACGTGGCCGGAGCCGAGCTGCGACTTGAGCGCCCGCGCCTTGAGCGCGTAGGCGCCGCTCGTGACCACCAGGTCGCCCGGGGCGACGCCGCTCCTGATCTCGACGCGCGTGCCGTACCGCGCCCCGAGCTCGACCGGCCGCGGCTCGAAGCCGTGCGCTTCCTCGACGTAGACGGTCGGCTGGCCCTGGAGAAGGACGACCGCCTCTTCCGGGACGAGCAGGGCGTTTGCCGTGCCGCCGGCCTCGATCGCGGCCTGCGCGAACATGTCGGGCTTGAGCCGGCCGTCGGGGTTCTTCACCTCGATCCGCGCCCGTACCGTGCGGGTCTCCTTGTCGAACACCTCGCTGATGTAGGCAACTCGGCCGCGGAACGCCTCCTTCGGATACGCGGTTACGGTGACCTCAGCCGCCGCGCCCGTTCTCACCAGCGCCAGGTCTTTCTCGAAGAGGGTCGCCTGCACCCAGAGCACCGAGAGGTCGGCGACGGTGAAGAGAGTTTTGTCGGGCGTTGCGAGCTCGCCGAGGACCGCATGCTTCTCGATCACCGTTCCCGCGGACGGAGCGACCAGCGGGAACACCGACGCCGCCCGGTCGGTTGCCGCCGGCGGCGAGACGCCCAGCAGGCGCAGCTTGTCCTCGGCCGCGCGCAGCGCCGCGCCCGACTGCTGGAACTCCGAGCGGATCCGGAGGTACTCCTTCTGGGAGATGATTTGCTCACGGTTGAGTCCCTCGGCCCGCTCGAAATCGGCGCTGGCGGTGGCGGATCGGCTCGCCGCCTGGAGATACGCGGACTGCGCCTCGCCGAGCTCGATGCTGTCGAGCACCGCGAGCGTCTGGCCGGCGCGCACGCGCTCGCCGAGCGCAGCCGGCGCCTTCACGATTCGGCCGGCGATGCGCGGCGTGACGTGCACGATTCGATCCTGATTCGGCTGGATCTCGGCCGGGACGACGATGCGCGCACGGACCGGCTGCTCGGCGAGCGGCTCCACCTTGATCCCCGCAGCCGCAATGTCCGCGTCCGAGAGCTTCAGCGCCTCGCTCGCCCCCTTCGATTCCTTGCCGTGGTCGTGGCCGTCGCCGTCCTTGTGCGCTCCCTTTGCCGTCGACCCCTGCTTCTTGGCGTCGGCCTGTGCGCCGTCATCCGTCGGCCCGCAGCCCATCAGAACACCGGAGGCGATCGCGAGGATGGTGACCGCGCGGCTGAAGCCGGGCGTCATGGGGTTGCTCCTTCGTTGGTCATTGCTGGGGCGGCCGGCCAGCCGGCGGCCTCCTCGAGGGTCACGCGCGTCGTCTCGTAATCGATCAGCGCCGCAAAGAAATCCCGCTGCGCGTCGAGGACCTGCCGATTGACGAGGAGCAGCTCGGCGATCCCGATCTCGCCCGCCTGCAGAGCACGTTGCGAGAGCCGCTGGTTCTCGTCGAGCCGCGGTAGCAGCGAGTCGCGGAGTCGCGCAACCCGGTTGCGGAGACTGTCGAAGGTCCGCCACAGGGCGACGACCTGCCTCCGCGCGTCCCGCAGCGCGGTCTCGCGCTCGATCTGCGTGCGGGCGAGCTCGGTCGACGCGCGCCCGATCCCCGAGGCGTTGCGCCGGAAGATCGGCAGCGGGACTGAGACGGTGAAGAGCGTCAGACGCTCGCGCGCGTCGGCCGGGCCGTCCTGGCCGGTGCCGACGCCGAGCGTGACGTCCGGATACACGGCGGCGCGCTCGAGCGCGAGCCGGTTGCGTGCAGCCTCTGCGCGGTGTCCGAATGCGCGGAACTGGGGTCGTGAATCGACGAGCCCGAGCAGCTGCTCGAGACTATAGGGCGGTGCCGCCGCCACGAGTTCGCCGCGCGCCTCCGGCAGCTCCGCAGGAGGGAGCTGCAGCAGCGCCGCCAGTTCCGCCCGCGCCTGCACGAGTTGCTCCTCGAGGAAACGAACTTCATTTCGCGCGCGATCGGCTTCGACCTCGGCGAGGTTCGCCTGGAGCCGCGTGTCCTCGCCGGCCCGGAAGCGCTTGTCGACGATCGCGGCCGAGCTCTCGGTGAGCTTGAGGACCGTGCGTTCGGTGTCGATGCGCGCCTGCAACGCGAGCACCGCGAGAAAACGGCGCGACACGTCGGCGCGCACCTGACGGCGGAGCTCGGCGATCTGCTCGCGATAGGCGGCGAGGGACTGCTCCGCTTCCTCGCGCCGATAGCCTTGCTGGCCGGCGATCTCGAAGGGCTGCGAGATCCCGACCAAGTACTCGCGCTGCCGCGCCTCGTTGGGGATGGTCCGGCGCCCGACCTCGCCTGCCAGCGTAGGGTTGTTCCACAGCAGCGCGCGCGCATCGGCGAGCTGCCCTTCGAGCGCCGTCGCCTCGGCTTGGGCTGCCCGGAGGCGGGGATTGGCCTCTTCCGCGCGGCGGAGCGCATCGTCGAGCGTGAGCGTTTGCGCGCTCCCCGCTGAGGCGAGCAGCGCGCCGAGGACGATCAGTGCGGTTCGTAGCGCCGTGCGCAGCGCGAACGGCACGTGCAGAGGCCCGAATACCATTGTGTTCCCTGCCGGTTACAGCGCACGGCGGTGCGATCCGCCGTGCCGGGGACGTCAGACGTCGTCAGGCAGACCGGGCGGGAACGCGGGGCGGGCGGAAACGGGTGTCGGAGACGAGTTGCGGTGCTGGATCCGGCTCCACTGCGGCATACGTTGCCGGAGACCGGTCGAGGATGAACAGCGGGGATCGGTCAACGCTCCCCTGAAAGTGCTGGAGGAAGTGGCAGCCGTGGTTGCACTTGATGCCGTCGCCATCCGGCAACTCGCCGGTCACCGGCGCGGCGGCATCGGCGAGCGCCAGCACGGCGTCATCGTGGCCGGGCGCGTGGCCACCGCCAACGATCGGGGCAAGCGAGCTCATCACTACGCTGGTGATGAAGAGCGCAAGAATAACGAAGACGACCGGAGAGCGGGCGCGCAGCACGCGCGGAGTCTAGCGGAACGGCGTGGCGAGGTGCAAGGCGCGGGATGAAAGACGCCCCGTAGATCGCTTCGGCTTAGCGCTGTTTATTGAAGGGCGAGCGAGCGTGCGAGTAATCTGGCGCGGCGTCAGCCCCGCGCCGTCGGCAGGCCGGCCGTGCGCCACTCGGGCAGGCCGTCCTTGAGGCGCCGAGCCTTTAATCCCTTTCGCCGCAGCAGTTGAACCGCGTCGTACGACATCAGGCAGTAGGGGCCGCGGCAGTAGGCGACGACTTCCTTGCGCTTCGGCAACTCCGCGAGCCGCTTCTCGAGCTCGTGGATCGGTATGTTGACGGCGCCCGGCACGTGGCCCGCGGCGAACTCCTCGCGCGGGCGCACGTCCAGCACGGTGACGAGGCCCTTCTTGGCACGCTCGAGCAGCTCCGCCGCGAGCACCGGCTCGAGGTCGTCCTTCGCGGTGAAGTACAGCCGCAAGACGCGGTCAACGTCGGCCAGGTAGGCCTGGCCCGCTACGCCGAGCGCATTGAACAGCGCGACCACCTCGTCGCCCGCCAGGCGGTACTTCACGAACTGGGCCTCCTTGCGCCCGGCGATCAGCCCGGCCTGCCTGAGTTTCTGCAGGTGCTGCGAGGTATTGGCGACGCTGGCGCCGGTCAGGGTGGCGAGCTCGTCGACGCTGCGCTCGCCCTGGGCGAGCAGTTCTAGCAATTCGAGCCGCACGGCGCTCGACAGGGCGGCGCCGATGCGCGCGAGGCTCTTGTAGACCTCCTGCTTCGGACTGACGACGTTTGACAAGGCCACTCCTTTGTGTGTATTATTCAATCGAATACTTGAATAGTAGATTACTTGAGCGAAATCGTAGCACCAACGCTTCGTTTCTGGGAGACGGCACATGAGCGATGCGGTCGCTGGGTTCGAGCCCGCAATACGGCTCGCGGCGTTCCTGGGCGTGTTCTCGGTCGTGGCCCTGTGGGAGGCGCTCGCCCCGCGGCGGGGTGCACGGTTCTCGCGCCGGCGGCGCTGGCCGCACAACCTGGGACTGCTGGCGGTCGACTCGCTTGTCGTGCGCCTGGTGGCTCCGGGCGCCGCGATCGCTGTCGCCGTTGCCGGCGAGGCGCGAGGATGGGGCTTGATCAACGCGCTCGGACTGCCAGGCTGGACGGCGATCCTGCTTGCGATCGTGTTGCTCGACCTCGCGATCTATTTCCAGCACGTCATGTTCCACGCGGTGCCCATGCTCTGGCGCCTGCACCGCGTGCACCACTCCGATCTCGAGTTCGACGTGACCACCGGCACGCGCTTCCACCCGATCGAGATCCTGGTGTCGACACTGATCAAGATGGCCGCCGTCGTGGCGATCGGCGCACCTGCAGTCGCGGTCCTCGTCTTCGAGGTGCTGCTCAATGCGACCGCGATGTTCAACCATTCAAACGGGAAGCTGCCGGTCGCCATCGACCGGTGGCTTCGCCTGCTCGTCGTGACGCCGGACATGCACCGCGTCCATCACTCGGTGGTCCACAACGAGACCAACAGCAATTTCGGGTTCAACGTGCCCTGGTGGGACCGGCTGTTCGGGACCTACCGCGCGCAGCCGGCGGCCGGGCACGAAGCGATGACGATCGGCGTGGACGCGTTCCGGACGCCCGCTGACCTGCGGCTCGATCGATTGCTCGTGCAACCGTTTCGCGATACCCCCGGCGGATATGCGATCAACCGGCGGCCGAACGCGCCGCACGCCGAACAGGGAGGGAACCGCGCATGAACACGCTGCTGATCCTCAACGACCCGCCCTACGGGACGGAGAAGTCCTACAACGCGCTGCGCCTCGCGCGCTCGCTGCTCGAGAAGGGCGCGAGCGGGGTGCGCGTGTTCCTGCTGGGGGACGCGGCCACCTGCGCACACGGCGGGCAGAAGGTGCCGCAGGGCTACTACAACATCGCCGACATGCTCGGTGGCGTGCTCCGCCGCGGCGGCGAGGTCGCGGTATGCGGCACCTGCATGGACGCGCGCGGCATCACCGCCGACGAGCTGGTCGAGGGTGCAAAGCGCGGCTCCATGGACCAGCTCACCGATTGGACCGCCGGGTCGGACAGGGTCCTCGTCTTCTGAATCCACGATCGAGGGGTCGAAGTGAGCTCGGCACCGTCTCATCCTTCGCCTGCTGCTCGTTGCAGGTGTGGCCGGCGCCGTCCTTTGGGCGGGACTCCACCGCGACCAACTCGACCCGGCAGCGCTGGATGGCTGGCTCTCCGGGCTGGGCATCTGGGCGCCAGTGGTCTATGTGACCTTCTATGCGGTCGGGACGGTAGTCTTCCTGCCAGGCTCTCTGTTCGCGGTGGCCGGCGGCGCGCTGTTCGGCCCGGTCTGGGGCGCGATCCTCAACCTTCTTGGCGCCACCATCGGCGCGGGCATCGCCTTTCTCGTCGCGCGTTACCTCGCCGGGGACTGGGTGGCGCGAAAGGCGGCCGGTCGCCTGAAGCGGCTGATCGGCGGCGTGGAAGCCGAAGGCTGGCGGTTCGTCGCCTTTGTCCGACTCGTACCGCTGTTCCCCTTCAACCTGACGAACTACGCGCTCGGTCTGACGCGCATCGGGTTCCTGCAGTATCTGGTCACCTCGTTCGTCTGCATGGCGCCCGGAGCGATCGCCTATACCTGGCTCGGCCATGCCGGCCGCGAGGCCCTGGCTGGCGACACCTCGGCGATCCGCTACGGCCTGCTGGCGCTCGGGCTGCTCGCCGCGATCGTCTTCCTGCCCCGGCTGTTCGGTGCTTTCCGCTCAAGCGCGGTCGATTGGATCGAGCCGGAACAGCTGCACCAGCAGATCGAGGACGGCGTAGCACTGACCGTGCTCGACGTACGCGGCGCGGACGAATTCTCGGGCGCGCTCGGGCATATCCCGGACGCGCTGAACATCCCCCTCGGCGAGCTCGACCGGCGGCTGGACGACCTGCGCTCGACCTCGGGCCGAAAGTTCGTCGTCGTTTGCCGTACCGACAAGCGCTCCGCCTCGGCTCAGGCGACCCTGCGGGCGGCGGGCTTCGACGGCGTGTCCGTGCTGCGCGGTGGCATGGAGCGCTGGAACGCATTGCGCTTCAAGGCCGTCCGGGACATCTCGGACAGGACAACACGAGGCGACGAGCCTGATCAGAAGCGCCGAGGAGGAAGTCATGAGCAAGGACGGAATATTCAGAACGGCAGTGGCAGCTGGCGGAACGATGCTCGCGCCGTCCTGGGTCTGGGCACAGCAGTCGTCGGAGCCGTACAGATATGGTTATGGCCCGCACATGATGGACTGGGCCGGGGGCTGGTACGGCATGATCTTTGGTCCACTCTTCATGATCCTGGTCCTCGTCCTGGTGATTGCGCTTGCTGTCCTGGTGGTGCGCTGGCTCGGGGGGCCGTGGTACGGGACGCATGTGCAGCCGGGGCGCGACACCGCTCGATATCCTCAAGGAGCGGTTTGCGCGCGGCGAGATCGACAAGGAGGAGTTCGAGGACCGCCGCCGCGTGCTTGGCGACTGATCGAACCCGGGCGAACCCGCATGAATGCGCCGATCTACCTCGACTACAACGCCACGACGCCTGTCGCGCCCGAAGTGGCAGATGCCATGCTGCCGTTCCTGCGCGAGCATTTCGGCAACCCTTCCTCTTCGCATCCCTACGGGCGATTCGCCGCGCAGGCCGTCGCCCAGGCGCGAAGCCATGTCGCCGCGCTGATCGGTGCGCGTGACGACGAGATCATCTTCACGGGCTGCGCCACCGAGGCCAACAACCTCGCCCTGCTCGGCGTCGCGCAAGCCCTGCGCAGCGCGAAGCGCCATCTCGTCGTCAGCGCGATCGAGCACCCGGCAGTCCTGGCGCCGGCCACGCACCTTGAAGCGGAAGGTTGGAGTCTCTCGGTGGTGCCGGTGGACCGTTTCGGACTCGTTTCGCCGGACGAGGTCGCACGAGCCATCCGGCCCGATACCGCCCTGGTGTCGGTGATGCACGCGAACAACGAAGTCGGCACCATTCAGCCGATCGCGGAGATCGCGCGAATCACGCGCGCCCGGGACGTCCTGTTGCACACCGACGCCGCCCAAACCGCCGGCAAGATCGGGGTCGACGTCGACACCTTGGGTGTCGACCTTCTCACATTGGCCGGGCACAAGTTCTACGCGCCCAAGGGTGTGGGGGCTCTGTATGTCCGCCGGGGTACGCCACTGCGCAGCATCAGTTTCGGCGCAGAGCATGAACGCGGCTTGCGACCCGGCACCGAGAACGTACCGGCGATTGTCGGTCTTGGGGTTGCTGCGCGGCTCGGGCGAGAACGACTGCCCCAAGCGACCGCCCGTCTCCGCGAGCTGCGTGATCGGACTCCACGCGCTGATGATCGAAGCGATACCGGGGCTCGCATTGAATGGCCATCCGGATCTGCGTCTTCCCAACACCCTTAACGTATCGTTTCCGGGGGTAAGCGGTCGCAGGCTCCTGGACGATGCCCGCCACATTGTCGCCGCCTCGCTTGGCTCGGCTTGCCATTCGGAAGACGACGCTCCGAGCGGCGTCCTGGCAGCGATGGGCCTCGATGCCGTCCGGGCGTCCGGGGCTGTGCGGCTCTCCGTGGGCAACATGACTATGCCCGGCGACGTGAGCACTTGCTGCCAACGGGTTGATCGAGGCTTGGCGGACGGTGGTCCGAGGAGTTCGCCGCGGGGCACCTGCCGGGCGCGGTCAACATTCCCGGTGAACCGGCTCGAGAAGCGCCTCGCCAAGCTGCCGAAGCGCAAGGAAGTGGTCGCCTATTGCGGACCGTACTGCTTGATGTCCTACGACGCGGTCTAGCTTCTCTGGAAGAAGGGTCTCAACACGCCTTCGCCCCGCGCAGGACGATGGTGTGCGCGCCGAGCCCGTGAGCGACCCGGCGCGTGTCGGGGTTGACGCTGCCGGCGAAGTAGTCGAAGCGGCTGATCACCTCGACGCTCAGGCCCGCGGCGCGGAGCTGCGCCACGTAGTGGTCCTCCACCACCGCGCCGACCACGCACTCGGCCCAGAGCTTCGGGTCGGCGCGCGCCTTGTCCGAGACGGGCATCGCGAGCGAGATGTCGGCGATCTGCAGCCGACCGCCCGGCTTGAGCACGCGGGAGATCTCGGCAAAGGCGCGGGGCTTGTCCGGTACGAGGTTGAGCACGCCGTTGCTCGTGACGACGTCCACGAGAGCGTCCGGCAACGGGATCTCCTCGGCGTTTCCCTCGATCGGCTCGACGTTGGTCGCGCCCATCGCCGCGATGTTCCGGCGCAGCTTGTCGAGCATCGCCCGGGTCATGTCGAGGCCATAGACCTTGCCGCGCGGGCCGGTCAGGGTGCTCGCGATCAGGGTGTCGGTTCCGGAGCCCGAGCCGATGTCGAGGATCCGATCGCCCTCCCGGATCACGTCCGCCGCGAACGGATACCCGACGCCCGCAAACGATTCGGGAGCGGTGGCGGGAACGAGATCGAGCTGCTCACCCGGGTAGCCCACGAACAGGCAGGCGAGCCGCCCGGTCGGGAAATGGAACGTCTTGCCGGGATGCGCGGCCACATCGGTGTACATGTCGACCACGGCCTTGAAGATGAATTCCTTCTTGTCGCTGTAGACGGCGACCATGCAGCCCTCCTGGTCATTCGCGTCCGCGCGCCCGTGGCTCTTGAGCAGGCCCTTCATCCCGCGCTACGGCTAAACCTACCTCCTCAAATTCAACTTCCCCCGCGCCTGGTCCACGGGGCTAGAAGCTCTCGAGCAGCCTCTTGATGCGCTCCCGCACCGTCGGGTCTGCGTCGGACTTCTTCAGCTCGCCGAACTTCGCCTTCAGCCGTCCCTCGAACTCCACGCGCGAATAGCAGCTGTGGCACGTGTGCAAGTGGTGTTCCATAGCGGCGCGCTCGGTGTCATCGAGCACGTGGTCGATGTACTCGAAGACCTGCCTGAGCGCCTGTTCGCACTCGATCTCGTGCTTCGTCATGGAATCAAACCTTTCTCTTTCGGCACTATCGCGCCGGCCGCTGCTTGTCGCGGCGCATCCGTGCCGCCATCGCTACCCTGGCGCGACGCGGGAGCGACCGCGTCCAGCCCGTACTCCCGCGCCTGCTGCCAGAGGATCTTCTGCAGCGCCCCGCGGGCGCGCGCGAGCCGCGAGCGCACCGTCCCCACCGGGATGCCGAGCGCCTCGGCGATCTCCCCGTAGCTCAACTCCTCGAGGTCGGAAAGGACCACCACCACCCGGTGATGCTCCGGGAGGCTCGCGAGCGCCCGGTCGAGATCCTCGCGCAGCAGCTTGTCGAGGAACGCCTGCTCCGGGTTGCTGAACCAGAGCAGGAAGGGCTGGTGCATCTGCTCGAAGATCGAGAACTGCACTTCCTCTTCTTCCGCCTCGTCGCACTCGACGGACACGAGCCGCGGCCGCGCTCCCGCGCGGCGCAGTTCGCTCACGAAGGTGTTGTGGAGGATGCTGAAGATCCAGGCGCGGAACGCGGCCTCGCTCTTGAGGCTATCGAGTGCGCGCCAGGCCCGGGCCACCGTTTCCGCAACGAGATCCTCCGCATCGGCGGGGTTGGCTGTGAGCCGCCGGGCAACACGGCTCAGGCTCCCCAGCAGGGCGAGCACCTGATCTTCGAAAGCCTGCCGCGAGATGCCCATGCGCCTCCCCGAATGCCAAGACGCGCGGCCGGCGAAACGGTTCCATCCGCCGCCGTGCGATGCCCTGGCGCCGCCCCAGCTCTTGGGGGCGCAGAGATTGTAGGCCCTTGTCCGCAAGAGGCATTCCAACGAGCGTTGGGCAGGGTCACGGACGCCGGCTGGTTTTCCATGGGCGCGCGCACCGGAGCGTGGAACGATCTCCACCAGGCTCGGCCAAGCGTCGCGCGGCGCTGCGAAAGCCCTTCGCGCCCTGAGCATCAACGGAATGACGCCCGCGGACAAAAAACGGTTCCACCCGCCTTCATCGAGGCGACATGCACGCGCGCGGCACCGCGGCGAGTCTTGTGCATCGTCGTTGACAGCGCCTCGCGGTGACCAAGTGGAACGATTTCGCTCTCACCGCGTCTTGGGCGATGAAGGCTGGCGTCCTTCGCACAGGTCAACCACCAAGGAGATCCCGGCAATGACTACGGCAACAGGATCCGCGCAGCGCATCGACACCGCTTCGCTCGAGGAGAAAGTGAAGGCGATGTATCGCGACGTTGCCCTCGATCCGCACGGCGAGTTCCACTTCGAGATGGGGCGCGCGCTCGCCGAGCGGCTCGGCTATGCGCCCGCCGACCTCGACGCGATCCCGAGCGAAGCCATCGACTCGTTCGCGGGCGTGGGCTACTACTTCGACCTCGCCGACCTGAGGGCAGGTGAGACCGTAGTCGATCTCGGCAGCGGGTCGGGGACGGACAGCTTCATCGCCGCGCGCAAGGTCGGGAAGACCGGCACGGTCATCGGCATCGACATGACCGACGAGCAGCTCGCGAAGGCGGAGCGCCTGCGCGCCGCGGCGTGGTGGGGCAACGTCACCTACCGCAAGGGCTACATCCAGGCCACCGGCCTTGCCGATGCGTCTTGCGATGCGGTCATCAGCAACGGCGTGATCAACCTCGCGCCGGACAAAGGCGAGGTCTTCCGAGAGGCCGCGCGGCTGCTGAAAGCCGGCGGCCGCCTGGCGCTCGCCGACATCGTCACCGATGTCCGGCTTCCCGGAGGCATCACTGGCGATCCAACACTCTGGGCCGCCTGCATCGGCGGTGCGATGCAGGTCGGCGACTACGTCTCGGCGATTGAGACCGCGGGGTTGCGGGTGAAGAGGGTGAAGGACAACCCCCAGTACCAGTTCATCTCGAAGAACGCCCAGGGCGCGACCAAGAAGTACGGCGTCAAGAGCGTCTCAATCGTGGCCACCAAGGAATGAGCTTTCCCCGCCGGGTTGCGGGGTGCACCCGCCGGCCCCGTTGATTCTCAACGCAGCCCAGGAGGACACAAACCATGACGCAGAACATCAAGTATCTCTTTTCCGCCACCCATTGCGACGGCGTGACCGACGAGAACATGGTCGAGAACGGCAAGTGGATGGGCGCCGCCGAGTGCTCGACGCGGCCCAGGACCGCCAGACGTTATCGTTCTGAGCGTCCCGGGGACCGCGGCGCTGTTCTGGGATCCGGCTGCGGTCGCGGTTCGTGCCGCCGCTTCGGTCCGAGAGCGCTGACTAGCGAGACATCAACCGACTTCACAGGAACATCATGAAAACATCGATCGTTACGACTTTGGCCGCGGTCACGGTTGCGCTCGGCGCACTCGAGCCGTCGGCCGTGCGCGCACAAGCCCACACCGACCACGTCATGGTGGTGCCGGGCGAGCTCACGTGGGGGGACGCCCCGGCCGTCGCGCCGGGCGCCAAGATCGCAGTCGTTGAGGGCCCGCTGAACAAGGCCGTCCCGTTCACCTTCCGGCTCAGGCTGCCGGAGAACGCCAAGATCGCGCCCCATACGCACCCGACGTACGAGCGGGTGACGGTGCTCTCGGGCACCTTCTACTTCGCTGCCGGCGACACCTACGACCCGGCGAAGGCCCGGGCGCTCGGACCGGGGAGCGTCGCGATCATGCCGCCTGGCACGCCGATGTTCGGCTACACGAAGGAGGAGACCGTCATCCAGTTGCACGGCGTCGGTCCGTGGGGCCTGACCTACCTGAACCCGGCCGACGATCCGAGAAAGAAACAGTGACTATCGATCCGCGGCAGCTTGGCGCGCGATCGACCGCCGCGGGCTGGGAGGTGCCGCGGCGCTCGCCGTTGGGCTGAATTCACGCGCGGAGCGTTAGGCGTTCTTAACCCCGGCATCATAGTAGAAAGGAACAATCATGAATCCGAATAAAGCGTTGTGGGAAAAAGGCGACTTTACCGAGATCGCCGCCTTGATGCGGCAATCTGGAGAAGCAGTCGTCAAGTCTCTCACGATAACAACGCCGCTGCGGGTTTTGGACCTGGGCTGCGGAGATGGCACTACGGCGGTGCCTCTGGCCCGATTGGGGGCTGAAGTTGTTGGAATCGACATTGCTAGGAACCTCGTTGACGCCGGAAACAAACGAGCTGCGGAGGCGGGTCTCAATCGACTGACATTTCAAGAGGGAGATGCGTGCAACCTGCAAGGGGTCAGCGACCATTCATTTGATTTGACCGTCTCTGTATTCGGTGCAATGTTTGCTCCCAAGCCCTTCGACGTAGCCAAGGAGATGGTCCGGGTCACAAGGCCAGGTGGTCGTATTGTGATGGGCAACTGGATTCCAAACGATCCGTCTTCGTTCGTGTCGCAGCTGCTGAAGATAAGCTCATCGTTCACGCCTCCACCCCCAGAAGGCTTCGTCAGTCCAATGACTTGGGGTGTGGACACTCACATCGTCGAGCGTTTTGGTCAGGCCGGAGTGCCCGAGGAAAAAATATCCCTGGTCAAGGACACGTACTCCTTCATATCGCCTGACAAGAGCCCGACGGATGTCATCGAATTATTTAGACGATTCTATGGCCCAACGATGAATGCTTTCGAAGCGGCTCAGAAGACCGGCAAGGTAGAAGAGCTCCACAAGGAGCTTTTGGAGCTGGCGACAGCACAGAACAAGAGCACTGACCGCGGCACTTCAATACCTGCCACCTTCTTGCGAGTGACTGTTCGCCTTTGAGTTCATGCTTGGCCTCTGTTCGGCAAAGACGGCATTCGATACGCTCTGAAAGGCAAGCTACTTTCGCGTGTGACGGCGAGTTCAAACTGCGCAGTAACCGCAAACGAGGCGACGCTTGACCCTTCACTCAACCGGACCTGCGCGAAAAGCCGCGCACGCCGGTTAGCTCCATGCTGAGCGACCGCTTTCCAGTGAGTTGAGTGTCGGCTTCCGGAAAATGTGGTCGACAGCTTAGGGTCCTATTGCGATGGAATGAGAGAACGAGAGGCGAATTGATCGCTGAGCTAGTCGGCCATCTAGGGGTTAGTTGGATGGAGCGGTACTTCTTTCGACGCCAGCCGCGGCCGTTCGCGCGGGCGACGGATCAGCAAATACGCGGCCGGGATCACGAACATAGATAGCAGCGGTGCGGTGATCATCCCGCCGATCATCGGCGCCGCGATCCGCTGCATGACCTCGCTTCCGGTCCCCGACGACCACATGATCGGCGCCAGGCCGGCGAGGATCACCGCCACCGTCATCGCTTTCGGGCGCACGCGCAACACCGCGCCCTCTTCGATCGCCTCGAACAGGGTCGCGTCGTTCGCCGGCGCGCCTGTCGCGAGCCGGCGCTCCAGCGCCTGCTTGAGGTAGATCAGCATCACCACGCCGAACTCGGCGGCGACGCCGGCGAGCGCGATGAACCCGACCGCGCTCGCGACCGACAGGTCATGGCCGAGCGCCCAGACGTACCAGAACCCGCCGACGACCGCGAACGGCACCGCGACCATGATCAGTCCTGCCTCGTCGAAGCGACGGAACGCGAGGTAGAGCAGCACGAAGATAATCGCGGCCGTGAACGGGATGACTACGGCAAGGCGCTTCATCGCGCGCTCGAGATACTCGAACTGGCCCGACCACTGTACCGACACGCCCGGCGGTAGCTTCGCGCCGGCCGCGACGGCGCGCTGCGCCTCATGCACCACCGACGCGAGGTCACGGCCGCGGATGTCGACATAGATCCAGCCCGCGAGCCGCGCGTTCTCGCTGCGGAGCATCGGCGGGCCGTCCGTGATCCCGATTGCTGCGACTGCGCCAAGCGGGACCTGCGCCCCGGCCTCGGTCACGATCGGCAGCGTCTTCAGCTTCCCGATCGAGTCGCGCAGCTCGCGCGGGTAGCGCACGTTGATCGGAAAGCGGCGGCGGCCCTCGATCGTCTCGCCGACGTTCTCGCCGCCGATCGCGGCCGCGACCACCGACTGCACGTCGGCGGCGTTCAGGCCGAAGCGCGCCGCGGCCGCGCGGTCGACGCGCACGTCGATATAGCGGCCGCCGCTGACGCGCTCGGCGAGCACCGAGGTGACGCCGGGGACGTCCTTCACCACCCGCTCGATGTCCGCGGCGGCCCGCTCGATCTCCGCGAGGTCGTTGCCCGACACCTTGATCCCGAGCGGGCTCTTGATCCCGGTCGCAAGCATGTCGATGCGGTTGCGGATCGGCGGGATCCAGATGTTGGCGAGCCCGGGCAGCTTGACCAGCCGGTCCAGCTCGTCGACGAGCTTCTCCGGCGTCATGCCCGGCCGCCACTCCTCGCGCGGCTTGAGCTGCACCGTCGTCTCGACCATCTCGAGCGGCGCCGGGTCGGTCGCCGTTTCGGCGCGGCCGACCTTGCCGAAGACACGCTTGACCTCCGGCACGGTGGCGATGAGGCGGTCGGTCTGCTGCAGCAGCTCCGCCGCCTTCGCCGCCGAGATGCCTGGCAGGGCCGAGGGCATGTACAGCAGATCGCCCTCGTAGAGCGGCGGCAGGAACTCGCCGCCGAGGCGCGAGGCGGGGAGCAGCGTCGCCGCGAAGACGAGCGCGGCGACCGCAAGCGTCGCCTTCGGCCAGCGCAGGACGACGGCGAGCGCCGGCCGGTACGCTGCGATCAGGAAGCGGTTGATCGGATTCTGCCGCTCCGCGGGAATCCGCCCGCGGATGAGATAGCCCATCAGCACGGGGATCAGCGTCACGGCGAGCCCGGCCGATGCCGCCATCGCGTAGGTCTTGGTGTACGCGAGCGGCGCGAAGAGACGGCCCTCCTGCGCCTCGAGTGCGAACACCGGCACGAACGACAGCGTGATGATGAGGAGCGAGAAGAAGAGCGCCGGCCCGACCTCGACCGCCGCGTCGCCGATTACGCGCCAGCGCTCGTCGGGCGCGATCGGCACGCACGGATGCTCGTGCGTCCAGGCCTCGAGCTTCTTGTGAGCGTTCTCGATCATCACCACCGCCGCGTCGACCATCGCGCCGATCGCGATCGCGATGCCGCCGAGCGACATGATGTTCGCATTCACGCCTTGGTAGAACATGACAGTGAACGCGACCAGCACGCCGAGCGGCAGCGTGATGATCGCGACGAACGCCGAGCGCAGATGCAGGAGGAAGACGGCGCAGACGAGCGCCACGACCACGAACTCCTCGACGAGCTTGTCGCGCAGGTGCCGCACGGCACGCTCGATCAGCCCCGAGCGGTCGTAGGTCTCGACGATCTCGACGCCCTGCGGCAGGCTCTTCGCGAGCTCGGCGAGCCGCGTCTTCACCGCGCCGATCGTCTCGAGCGCGTTCTTGCCGGCGCGCATGACGATCACGCCGCCGGCGACCTCGCCCTCGCCGTCGAGCTCGGCGATCCCGCGCCGCATCTCCGGGCCCATCTGCACGCGCGCGACGTCTCCGAGCATCACCGGCACCCCGCCCTTCCCGACCAGGAGCGGGATCGTGCGGAAATCGTCGAGCGTCTGCAGGTAGCCGCTCGCGCGCACCATGTACTCCGCCTCGGCCAGCTCGAGCACCGAGCCGCCGGTCTCGCGGTTCGCGTTCTGGATCGCCGCGACGACCTTCGAGTGCGGAATACCGTAGGCGCGCAGGCGGTCCGGGTCGAGCACGACCTGGTATTGGCGCACCATGCCGCCGACGGTCGCTACCTCGGCGACGTTGGGCAGCGCCTTCAGCTCGTACTTGAGGAACCAGTCCTGCAGCGCGCGGAGCTCGCCGAGGTCGAGTCGGCCCGAGCGGTCGATGAGCGCGTACTGGTAGATCCAGCCGACACCGGTCGCGTCCGGCCCGAGCGCCGGCTTCGCCTGCGCCGGCAGCCGCGACTGCACCTGGTTCAGGTACTCGAGCACGCGCGAGCGCGCCCAGTACGGATCGGTGCCGTCCGCGAACAGGATGTAGACGAACGAATCGCCGAAGAACGAGTACCCGCGCACCGTCTTCGCGCCGGGCACCGACAGCATCGTCGTCGTCAGCGGGTAGGTGACCTGGTCCTCGACGATGCGGGGCGCCTGCCCCGGCCAGGTCGTGCGGATGATGACCTGCACGTCGGAGAGGTCCGGAATCGCGTCGACCGGCGTGCGCATCACCGCGTAGACACCCCAGGCGGTGACGAGTACGGTCGTCATGAGGACCAGGAACCGGTTGGCGATCGACCAGCGGATCAAAGCGGCGATCATCTGAGCGGCTCCACCTTCGTTGCCTGGAACTCGCCGTCCTTCATGGTGAATTCGAAGCGGATACGGTCGCCGGGCTTCAGGCCGGCCGGCAGCCCTGCTTTCGGCGCAGCAAACTCCATCGTCATTCCCCCCATCCGAGCGCTCGGAATGGGCCCGTGCTTGATCAGCAGGAACTTGTCGTTGCCGCTCACGAGGACGCCCTCGGCCTGGTGGACCGGCGCGGACGCCTCGGCGCCGGTTCCTTCCAGGCGGGCGAGCGTCGTGCGCAGGCTTGCTTCGGAGTCGATCAGGAACTGCCCCGACACCACCACGCGGTCGCCGGCCTTCAGCCCCTTGCGGATCTCGGTGTCGCCGCCGGACTCCATGCCGACCTCGACGTCGACGGCCCGGAACTTCCCTTCGCCCGTCGCGAGGATCACGACGCTTCGCTCGCCGGTGCGGATCACCGCTTCGCTCGGCACCAGTAACCCCTCGCGCCCGCGCCCGCCGAGAGCGAGGGTGGCGTACATTCCGGGCTTCAGCTTGCCGGCGGGATTGGCGATCTCGACCCGCGCGCGCACCGTCCGCGTCGCCGCGTTGACCTCGGGCAGGATCGCGCTCACGCGCCCCTTGAAGACCTCCTCGGGATACGTGGGCAAGCGCGCGTCGACCGTCATCCCGGGGACTAGCATTCCTGCCTGCGCCTCGGGCACTTCGGCTACGACCCACACCGTCCCCAGCCCCGCGATCCGGAAGAGCGTCGTGCCGGCGGCCACGGTCATGCCTTCGCGTGCGCCGAGCTCGGCCACCACGCCCGACGCTGGCGCACGCAGCGTCATGCGGGCCTGCACGCTTCCTTCACGCTCGACCGCGGCGATCTGCCCTTCGGTCATGCCGGCGAGCAGCAGCCGTTCGCGCGCAGCGCGCTGCAGCGGCTCGACGTCCGCGCCGGTGAGGCGCTGCAGCGCGAGATACTCGGCCTGCGCTGCAGCCCACTCGGGGAACAGGATCTCGACCAGCGGCTGGTCTTCCCGCACCGGGTCAAGCGCCGCCCGGACGTGCAGCTTCTCGACGAAGCCGGCGGTGCGAGCCTGCACCAGCACGACGGCTCGCTCGTTGTACTCGACGTTGCCGACCGCGCTGAGCTTCGGCGCGAGCGACCCCGGTCGCGCCTCGGCGGTCCGGACGCCGAGGTTCTGCACGACGCGCGGGCTGATGCTGACGCCGGGCTCGTCGCCGCCCGCGTCGGCGTACTTCGGCACCAGCATCATGTCCATGAAGGGCGACTTGCCCGGCTTGTCGAAGCGCTGCTGCGGGTACATCGGGTCGTACCAGTACAGCACGTTGCGGTCCCCTGTCCCTTCGGCGGCGGGCGCTCCCGGCGACGGGGCCTGCGGATGGGACATTCCGAACCAGTAGCCGGTGGCGGCGAGGCCGAGCCCGGCGACCGCAAGTGCCGCATAGCGGAGGCGGCTCACGACTTGCCCTCCTCGAGGAGCAGGTAGTTGATCGCGGACCAGGCCCGAGCGCGTTCGGCGAGCGCCTGCGCGAGGCTCATTTGCGCCTCGGCCTCGGCGCGCCGCGCTTCCAGCACACCTGTGAGCGTGCCGCGCCCGCCGCGGTAGGCCGCGAGCGCAAGCGCTACGCGCTCGCGCGCGAGGGGCAGGATCGAGCGCTCGTACCGCGTGACCCGCGCGGCGGCGGTATCCCAGTCGGCAAGAAAACCCCGCGCTTCGGCCTCGGCCGCGCGCCGTGTCTCCTCGGTCGCATTGCGCGCGCGCTCGACGAGCGCCTGCTTGGCGGCGATCTCCCGATCCTGGCGGCGTTCGGCGGCGATCGGCAGGTCGATCGCGACGAGCACGCTCACCATGTTGGAGAAGTTGGGGCTGCGCTGGCCGTAGGAAACGATCAAGGACCAGTCCGGCGTCTTCGTGCTCCCCGCGACCGACAGGTCGGCCCGCGCGAGCGAGACCTGCCGGTCGCTCACCTGCACTGCCGGATGCGAGCCCACCCGCGCAAGCAGCTCGTTCGCGGCGACCGGCAGACGCGCAGTATCTGGCGCCGCGCCGAGCGGGCGCGACGCAGTACTTCCGAGGAGCTGCGCGAGCGCGATCCGCGCGCGCTCGAGCGAGCGCTCGTGCATCGCGAGGCGATCGCGCGCCTGCTCGACGGCAACGCGCGCGGCGAGCGCATCGGCCGGGGCAAGCCGCCCGCCCGCGACTGCCGCGGCCGCCGTCTCCGCCTCGAGCTCGGTTTCGCGCACCAGCGCGACTAGCGCCGCGTGCTCCTCGTGCGCGTAACGCAGGTCGAACCACGCGTTGGCGACCTCGCGCTGGAGCTGGAGGCGGGTCGCGGCAAGGGTGGCACTCTCGACACTGCCCTCGGCCTCCGCCCGAGCGCCGAGCGCCCGCCGCTTGCCTGCGTTCGGGAAGCCCTGTTCGACGCCGATGCGCCTCATCGTCATGAAATCCTGGTCGGTGCGCCAGGCGTCGGTGCCGCTGACCGGCAGGTTCTCGATGCCGAGGACGAGCTTGGGATCGGGCAGCTCCCCGGCGCGCGCGGCCATCTCGCCGGCGGCGCTCACGGACGCGGCCTGCGCGGCAAGCTTTGCCGATCGCGCCTCGGCGAGGCGGATCGCCTCGTCGAGCGTGAGGGGGGCGGTTTGTGCGAGCGCCAGCGGCGCGGCGGCGAGCAGGGCGCCGAGCGCGCTCGCGCGAACAATTCGGGCAGACGACATGAAACCTCCGCGTGAAAGGAATCCTGGATGCGGCCGCGGTCGCGGCCCGGATTCGCGCGGAGGCTGCTAGTTGCGCAGGCGCTGGTACAGGATGGAAAGCGGAGGCGAGGCGGCGTGCGTGGGCACGGCTTGCGCGCGCATCCCCCCGAGGGGCGGCGCGCCGGAATCGGTCGCTACGAGCGTGAGCAGCGGCGGCGTCACGTCGAGCGCGGCGAGCGGCTTCGCTTTGTCGACGGTCTGCTTGTCGACCTGGCAGTGCGCCTGGCAGAGCGCGGTTGGACCGGGAGACGGTTCGTCGTGGCACGGCATCGCCGTCTGAACGGGCACCGGGATCACGCACGCGTGCATGGCCACTGCGGCCTGCGCGAAAGCCAGCGCGGCCATTGCGATGATCGCGATCGAGCGACGGTAGCGGCGTGCGAGCTTCACGAACGGGAGCATATCGCATTCCTGAAGCTCAGCCGGTCGCGCGTGGCCTTGGCATCGTTGTCGTTCGATGGCGTGACAACGCGGAGAGTCGGACGTTTTCGCGCAACCTGCGGTCAGGGGTTGCGAGAGTTCTACGTTCGACCCAAACGCCCGGCCGCAACCAGCGGGATTCACCGCGCGCGCCTCGCCCGCTCGTTAGCCTCGTTCTGGGCGCGCCGGATCTCGTCTGGCCAAGTGCTCTTGATATAGGCGAGGATGGCGAGGATTTCGTCGTCGGCGAGCGCGCCGCCGAACCCCGGCATGTCGCTCTCGTAGCCGGGCGGCGCGTACTTGCCGGGCACGAGGCCATGCTTGGTGATGCCGACAAGCACCGCGTCGGGGTGATGCCAGGTGTGGCCGCTCGCGTCGTGCGGCGGCGCCGGCATCCGGCCGGTCGGCTTCTTCTCGCGCCAATGCGGCTCGCCTTCGAGGTTCGCGCCATGGCAGCTCGCGCAGTGCCGGTCGTACAACGCGCGTCCGGCGGCGATGCGGGCCGGGTCGTCACGTGGCCGCGCGAGCAGCACGGCGACCGCGGCGATCGCGACGCCGAGCGCGCCGGCGCTACCGACGAGCGCGGTCCGCCCGAGCGTCAAAGCTTGACGCCGCGCAGCCGCAGGGCGTTCCCGATCACCGACACGGAAGACAGGCTCATCGCGGCGCTCGCGATCATCGGGTTGAGGAGCAGGCTGAACCACGGGTAGAGCGCGCCTGCGGCGATCGGCACCCCGACCGCGTTGTAGACGAACGCGAAAAACAGGTTCTGCCGGATGTTGCGCATGGTCGCGCGCGAGAGCTTGCGCGCCTTGAGGATGCCACGCAGATCCCCCTTCACCAGCACGATACGCGCGCTCTGCATCGCGATGTCGGTGCCGTGGCCCATCGCGATCCCCACGTGCGCCTGCGCGAGCGCGGGCGCGTCGTTGATCCCGTCGCCCGCCATGGCCACGATGCGGCCCTTGCCCTGCATCTCCTTCACGATGCGGTGCTTGTCCTGGGGCAGCACCTCGGCGACGAACTCGGCGATGCCGAGCCGGTCGGCGACCGCGCGCGCGGTGTTGCGGTTGTCGCCGGTGAGCATGACGATGTTCACGCCGTCCTCGCGGAGCTCGCGCACGGCCTCCGGCGTCGACGCCTTGATGGGATCGGCGACAGCCAGGAGCCCGGCCGGCCGGCTGTCCAGGGCGACCAGCATCGCCGTCGCGCCCTCGCGCCGCAGCGGCTCGGCCTGCGCCTCGAGCGTCGCCGGGTCGACGCCCGATTCGGCGAGGAAACGTGCCGTACCGACCAGCACCTCGCGTCCGCCCACCTTGCCGCGCACACCCTTGCCGGTGACCGACTCGAAGTCGGTCACCGCGGCAAGCGCGAGGCCGCGCGCTTTTGCCCCGGCGACGATCGCCGCCGCGAGCGGATGCTCGCTCGCCTGCTCGAGGCTCGCGGCCAGCGCCAGCAGCTCGTCCTCGGCGAACCCCGGCTCGGGCGTCACACGCTGCAACGCCGGCCTTCCTTCGGTCAGCGTGCCGGTCTTGTCGACGACGAGGGTGTCGACTTTCTCCATGATCTCGAGCGCTTCGGCGTCCTTGATCAGCACGCCGTCGAGCGCACCGCGGCCGATGCCGACCATGACCGAGATCGGCGTCGCGAGGCCGAGCGCGCAGGGGCACGCGATGATCAGCACGGATACCGCGACGAGCAGGGCGTTGGCGAGCCGCGGCTCCGGCCCGACCAGGGCCCAGACGATCGCCGCCAGCACCGCTACCGTCATCACGCCGGGGACGAACCACGCCGACACCTGGTCGGCGAGCCGCTGGATCGGCGCGCGCGACCGCGCCGCTTCGCCGACGAGGCGTGCGATCTGCGCGAGGAGCGTATCGGCGCCGACTTTCTCCGCGCGCATCAGGAACGTGCCGGTCTGGTTCACCGTACCGGCGGTAACGGGCGAGCCGGGCGTCTTCTCGACCGGAAGCGGCTCGCCGGTGATCATCGACTCGTCGACGACCGAATGCCCTTCGAGCACCACGCCGTCGACCGGGATCCTGGACCCGGGCCGCGCGCGGAGCCGGTCGCCCGGCCTCACCTCGGCGAGCGGCACTTCGCGCTCCGTGCCGTCCGCCTCGACGCGGATCGCGGTGTTCGGGGCGAGGCCGAGGAGCGCGCGCACGGCGCTCGAGGTCTGTGCGCGGGCGCGGAGCTCGAGCACCTCGCCCAGCAGCACGAGCGTCGTGATGACGGCGGCGGCCTCGAAGTAGAGCGGCACCAGCCCGTGCGCCTTGAACGCCTCGGGCAGCGCGTCCGGCGCGAGCACCGCAAACACGCTGAAGAGATACGCCACCGCAACGCCGAGCCCGATCAGGCTGTACATGTTGAGCCGCAGCGTGCGGAAAGATACCCAGGCGCGCTCGAAGAACGGCCAGCCGCCCCAGAGCACGACCGGCGTCGCGAGCGCGAACTGCGCCCACCCGAACGCGGGCCCGCCGATCGCGTGACGGATCTCCGCGCCCCAGATCATCTCCGCCATTGCTGCGACGACGAGCGGCAGGCTCAGCGCGGCGCTCAGCCAGAAGCGCCGCGTCATGTCCTTCAGATGGACGTTCTCGACCTCATGGAGGGTGACGGTGCGCGGCTCGAGGGCCATGCCGCAGATCGGGCAGTTGCCCGACGCATCGCGGACGATCTCCGGATGCATCGGGCAGGTCCACTCGACCTTCGATCCGGCCGTGACCGCGGGCGGCGGCTCGCGCACCGCGGCTCTCGCGTGGTGATGCGCGTGCGCCCCGTGGGCGTGGTCATGAGGATGGTGCTGCATGCCTATCTCTCGAACCGGTGGTGCGCGTCGCGCCCACCCGACCGGGTGGGCCGTGCGCGCTACCGCAGATTCCCGGTGTGGCCGAGCGAGTACCGGCCCGGTTGCGGCCAAACCGTGAGGCCATGCGGCTCCTTGCCCACCTTGATGCTGCGCACTTCGCCCGTCGTCGTGTCGAAGGCGTAGACGACGTCGTCGAACCGGCCCGACAGCCACAGCACCTTCCCGTCGGCGCTCACGTTGCCCATGTCGGGGCTGCCCCCGCCGGGGACCGGCCACGTCGCCACGACCTTGCGCGTCGCGAAGTCGATGACGGAGACGCTGCCCTTGCCGCGCGGAGGGCCGTACACCTTGTGCGAGCCGCGGTTGGCGACGTAGAGCTTCGTCCCGTCGCGGCTGGGGTAGAGGCCGTGCGTTCCCGGGCCGGTCTCGATGAACCCGGCTTCGACGAAGGCGTCGCCGTCGATGACATGTACGCCGTCGGCGTGCATGTCCGCGACGTAGAACAACTTGCCGTCGGGCGAGGAGCGGATGTCCTGCGGCATGCCGCCCCGCGAGAGCTTCAGATAGCCGAGCACCTTCCGGTCGACGAAGTCGATCTTCGCCAGCATGCCCTTGAACTCGCAGGTGAAGATCGCGTAGCGGCCGTCGATCGAGAAATCCGCGTGGTTGATCCCTGCGCACTCGGGCACGGCGAGCGAGCTCTGCATCGCCATGGTCTGCGGATCGCGAAAGTCGAGGCGCTTGCGCGCCTCGGCGACCACGACCGCCGAGCGGCCATCCGGGGTGAAGTACATGTTGTACGGGTCGTCCACCGGGATGCTCTTCCCCGGCTTGCCGGTCATCGGGTCGATGGGGGTGAGGGTGCCGTCGGTCCGCCCCTCGGCGTTGTTCGTCACCCACAGCGTCTTGAGGTCCCACGAGGGCACCACGTGCTGCGGGTTGATACCGACGCGAAAGCGACCGACCACCTTCATCTCGACCGGGTCGATCACATAGACGTCGTTCGACTGGCGGTTGGGCACGTAGACGCGCGGCAACGCGCCCCCGACCGCGGGACTGAGCTGGTCGGCCCGGGTCTCGCTGTAGAGATTGTCCGGGTCCACGACCGGCGGCATGCCGGCGACGGTCTCGATGACCCGCCGCGGCGGCGGTGGCGGAGGGACGGCCGCCGCCGGCGCCGGCGCGGGCGGGTTCGCTTCCGCCCGCTGGTCCGGCACGCCCCTCCCCATCCAGAGCACCGCCGCGACCAGCGCTCCTACCGCGAAACCTATGATGATGACCCAGCGACGCCCACTACGATCCATCCGACCCTCCGCGAATATTGCCGACGATCACGCTGCCAACCATACAAGTGCGCCCGAGCGCTACGCCGCCCTGCTGAACCGACCGTGCGGGCAGTCTCCGACCAGCCGCATGAAGTCCCGGGTCGCCATGTGCACGACGTGCTCGTGGTCGCCCGCCTCGAAGTACATGTCGGGCTGCGCGAGAACGCTGTCCTCGACGACCGTGTCGATCCCGTAGGCGGGACCGACCGGCGGGATCGCGCCCGTCTCGCAGTCCTCGAACAGCATCGCCGCATCCTCCTCGGTCGCGAGGTGGACCAGGCGGCCGACCCGCAGCGCAACCTCGGGGAGCTCGAGCCGGTGCGAGGCCGGCAGAACCGCCATCAGGTAATGGCTGTGCTCGAGATCCTGCTCGAGCAGCACCGCTTTGGCGAGGCGGCTCGCCTCGATGTGCGCGGTCTCGGCGGTGCGCAGGCTCGTCGCCGTGTGCCGGTGCGCGATCACTTCGTAAGGGACCTGCTCCTTGTCGAGGAAACTCTTGAGCGTATGGGCGATTGTCATGGCTGGGCCTCCTTCCGGCGCGGGTATGCCGGGTTCATAACATCCATATAGCAGAACCGACGGCACGTTGCGAATGCCGGCGGTGCGCCACGTTGCCGCGTCGGATGGGATCTGGCTGCCGCGGCGCCGTGCGCGCTACTTCTTCGCCGGCGGCGGGTCGCGACGGCCCATCTCCGACATCTGGCCCTGCATCTGTTCCATCATCATCTGCATCATGTCCATGCGCTGCTCCATGCGGCGCACGCGGTCCTCGGGCGCGCCCGGGTGGCCGACGCCCTTGTGTTCGCAGATCTCGACCGGCCGCCGGGATAACGGCGGTCTGGGGGCGACGTGGACCAGGATCGACGAGCGGCCAACCATCATGCCCCGAACCGCTGCGGAAGCCCGTTGGAGATCGGCGCGCGGATCGAATTGCTCATCGCCGCGTGTGGACGAAGCTGGGCCACACTCGCTAATCCCCCATGTCGCGCTTCATCTGGTCGAACTGCTCGCGCGTCAGCTCGCCCTTGGCGTAGCGCTCCTTCAGGATGTCGAGAGCGCGGCTCCCCGTGCGCGACGCGCCGCTGCTCGCGAGCCACTTGACGAGTACCAGGATCCCGAGGACCACGAGGATCCAGAACAACCCCATGTGAAGGATGCCGATGCCGATCCAACCCCAGCCCCATCCGTCCGGTCCACCCCACATCATCTCAGTCCTCCGTTTCGACAGCTTGTCGCGAGCGCATCAGAGGGCGGCGAGCACCCGTTCGAGGCGCTTGCGCACCTCGGCGGCGATCTCGCCGATCTCGGCCCGATCGACGAGCTGCAGCACCGCCTGCGGATCCATGATCTCGACGAGCGTCCCGCCCGACTTGTCCTCGCGGACCACCACGTTGCACGGCAGCAGCGCACCGATCTGGGGCTCGACCTCGATCGCGCGATGCGCGAGCTGCGGGTTGCACGCGCCGAGGATCCGGTAGGGCGGCATGTCCTTGCCGAGCTTTTTCTTCAGCGTTGCGGCGACGTCGATCTCGGTGAGCACGCCGAAGCCCTCCTTCTCGAGCTCGGCTGTGACCCGCTCGCGCGCCTGTTCGAAGGGCATCGCGACGGGTTTGCCAAAGGTGTACTTGCTGGTCATGTCGCATCTCCTTGCACAAGTGAGGACTCGAAGCAGGGGCGCCGCGATCGCGCGGCCCCCGCGGTGAGCCAGAGGGCCGCCTACCGCGACGCCGCACCAGAACGGGTGTGATCCCGGCGCGGCACGCGCGTCCACTACTTGCGCTGCTCCATCTCCTCGTGCTGCATCATCTGATCCATCATCATCTGCATCATGTCCATGCGCTGCTCCATCATGCGCATCCGCTCATCAGGCGTGCGCGGTCCCGCTTGCGGCGCTTTGCCGGCCGCTGGCGGTTGGTCACCGGGCCCCGCTTTGGGCCCGCCCATCATCCCGCCGCCCATGCCCGGACCCATTCCGCCGCCCATCATCATCGGCCCGCCCATGCCGCGCATGTCCTTCATCGCGTCCTGCATGGTCGCCATGTGCTCCTGCATGAGCTTCTGCCGCTCCGCCGGATCGGTCGTCGTGCGCAGCTTGTCCATCTGCGCCTGCATCTTTTTCATCTGCTCCTGCATCTTCTGCATGTCCATGCCCATCATGCCGGGACCGCCCGGCATCGACGGGGCGGGCTTGGCGGATTTGTCAGCGGGCGCTTGCGCGTGCGCGCTTGCGAGCGCGCCGGCGAGCAGGAGCGATGCGAACAGCGGTTTTGCGAGTCTCATGATTGCCTCCATTTCCTTGGGTGGAACTACACTTGGTCAATGAACGGCTTGCTCCCGCGGCGCGTCAGCGGGAAGGCGGCAGAACCCGTGCGCGGGCACGCCAAGCGCGCTGTTGAACTTGCTCGACAGGTTCTGAAATGCGACGAGCCCGGTGAGCTCGACGACGGCGTGTGATCGCACGGCTGCGCCGGTCTTGAGAGGGTGCATCCGGTTCATGACTGGTCCTCCATGGGCGTGCCGCGCGGTCCTCGGCCTTCGAGCGGCGCTCGTGGCGGACGCGGGCGGGGAACGGTCCTCTGCGCCGGATGGACAGACGCGAGGTCTGGCCCGCCGGCGAACGGACGTCAGGAACGGGTCAGAGCAGGAGTCGCGGGAGACGCCGGAACATCGGCTCCGGCGGCGGGAGGTCGTACCAGGTGCGGCGTTGCAGGGCGGCGAAGATCGCCGCGGTCGTGCCGCGCGAGAGCGCAAGCGCGGCGACGGGGGCTTTCCCTACGAGCGGAGCGCCATCCTCCGGCGACGTCCGATCGTCGATCGCCGCCTCGGGGAAGGCATCGCAGCAAGGGGTGCGGTGCTCGGCGTCGTCGGTCTCTGCCGCGTATGTGATCTGGTCCGCGACCTGCGAAGTCGCCGGCGTCCCGGCTGGGAGCTCGATGCCGCAGTAGGCCTGCACCGCCGGGACGATCGCGAACAGCACCGCGGCGACCAGACCGATGCCGAACGCTCGATCGCCTCGTACGGGATCGCGAGCCGGTTAATCTGAAGAGCTTCATGAATCGTAGGCTGCCATATGGCGCGCCATTCGAGTTGACGGATATCAAATACAGAACGGGATCCCGGCGGGGCAATCGGGCCGCGCGACGGCGGCGCCGCTCGTCGCCAGCACGGGCACGCCCAACGCTCGCTATTTCACCGGCTCGATCTTCGTTACGGTGTACTGGCCGCCGATCTTGTCGGCCTGGAATCTGATCTTGTCGCCCGCCTTGACCTGGTCGAGCATCGCCGGGTCGTTGACGTGGAACACCATCGTCATCGACTCCATGTTCAGGTTCGGGATCGGGCCGTGCTTGATCGTGAGCTTCTTCGCGTCCTTGTCGACACGCCGGATCTCGCCGTCGGCGAGCGCCTGGGCGAGGACGGGGGCGGCGAAGACAAGCATTGCCGCGGTCAACGACAAGAACGTCCTTCTCATCATCGAGCTCCTACTTTGAAACGACCTTGATCCTGCCCACCATCCCGGCCTCGAAATGGCCCGGAATCAGACATCCATAGTGGAACTCGCCGGGCCTCGTGAAGTGCCAGACGATCTCTTCCGTCTTGCCGGGCGCGACGTGCGCCATGAAAGGCTCGTCGTGCTCCATGCCGGGGTGCTTCTTCATCAGCTCCGCGTGCCCTTTCAGCTCCTGCATCGTGCCGAGCACCATCTCGTGCATCGTCTTGCCCGAGTTCTTCACGACGAAGCGGACCGTCTCGCCCTGCCGGATCTCGAGCGCGTCGGGCGTGAACCGCATCCTGTCGCTCATGTCGATGCGGATCGTGCGCGTCGCTTTCTTCGGATCGCCGGTGCGGCCGAAATCGGTCTCGACCATCGGCTGCGCCTTGCGGGCGGATCTCTGCCCGTCGCCGTGCGCATGAACGGCGAACGGGACGAAGCACAGGGCGAGCGCCACGAACTCAATGATCCGCATGGCCGCCCCCCTTCTTGACCGTCATCGCTGTCGGATCGGTGGCCGGCCGCGCGGTGCGAGCGACCGGCTGCGGCGCGCCGGTCCACTCGTACGCGACCGTACCCGCCGGGTGCTGGTACCAACCCGGGTCCCGGTAGTCGTCCCGGGCGAGTCCTTCACGCACCTTCACCACCGTGAACATGCCGCCCATCTCGATCGGCCCGAACGGGCCCTGGCCGGTCATCATCGGCAGCGTGTTGTCCGGCAGCGGCATCTCCATCTCGCCCATGTCGGCCATGCCGCGCTCGCCCATCACCATGTAGTCGGGCACGAGGTTCATGATCTTGCGCGCGACGCCACGATGGTCGACCCCGATCATGGTCGGCACGTTGTGCCCCATCGCGTTCATCGTGTGATGCGACTTGTGGCAGTGGAACGCCCAGTCGCCCGGGGCGTCGGCCTGGAACTCGAACGCGCGCATCGCGCCGACCGGCACGTCGATTGTGACCTCGGGCCACTGCGCCTCGGGCCGGACCCAGCCGCCGTCGGTGCACGTCACGCGGAAATCATAGCCGTGCATGTGGATCGGGTGGTTGGTCATGGTGAGATTGCCCATCCGGACCCGCACCCGGTCGCCCTTGCGCACCGCGAGGTGGTCGATCCCGGGGAACACGCGGCTGTTCCAGCTCCACAGGTTGAACTCGGTCATCGTGGTGACCTTCGGCGTGTACGCGCCCGGATCGACGTCGTAGGCGTTGATCAGGAACACGAAGTCGCGGTCGACGCGCATGAACTTCGGATCGCGCGGATGCACGACGATGAAGCCCATCATGCCCATCGCCATCTGCACCATCTCGTCGGCGTGCGGGTGATACATGAAGGTGCCCGACTTCTTCATCACGAACTCGTACACATAGGTCTTCCCGACCGGGATCTGCTTCTGCGTGAGACCGCCCACGCCGTCCATGCCGGACGGCAGCAGGACGCCATGCCAGTGGATCGTCGTGTGCTCGGGGAGTTTGTTGGTGACGAAGATGCGCAGCCTGTCGCCCTCGACGCACTCGAGCGTCGGTCCCGGCGACTGACCGTTGTAGCCCCACAGGTTCGCTTTCATCCCGGGCGCGAGCTCGCGCACCACCGGCTCGGCGACGAGGTGGAACTCCTTCCAGCCGCCATTCATCCGCCACGGCAGGGTCCAGCCGTTCAGCGTGACGACCGGGTTGTAGGGCCGTCCGTTCGGAGGGACGAGCGGCGGCTGTGTCGCCGCGCTCGTCTGCACCGGCGCCTCGGGGATCGAGGCCGCCTGCACGCGGCTCACCGCCGCCGCGCCGAGCGCTACCGCGCCGGCGCCGCCGAGGAACTTGCGTCGTGTAACCATGATGTGACTCCGTCGTTCAGTGGCCGCCGGCGCGCACCGGGGCTGTGATCGCAGCGGGCCTCGCGCCGGCCGGGCGCGTCTCGCCGGCGCCGGCGAGCGCGGCCTGCAGGTCGGCCTCGGCGACCCAGAAGTCGCGCGCCGCCTCGATCGCGGCATTCACGGCTGTGACCTGCTCGCGCGCGTCGACGAGCAGCTCGAACACGCTGATGAGCATGCCGTTGTAGCGAAGCAACTGCTCCTCCGAGATGCGCTTGCGCAGCGGCACGATCTCGTCGCGGTAGTGCCGCGCGGTCTCGTACGCGGTCGTGTACGCCGAGTACGTCTCGCGCACCTCGGAGCGCGCGTTGACCGCCGTCTCGGCGACGCGCTGCACCGATTGCATGTAGACCGCCTCCGCGCGCGCGACCTTCGCCGAACCCCAGTCGAATAGCGGGATCTCGATCACGAGCGCGAAGCCGGTCTTCCACGGCTCGTCGCCCTCGCGCGTCCGCGCAGGCCCGAGGTCGAACAGGTTGATCACCCGCGTCGCTTTCACGAGCCCGAGCGACTCGGCGACCGCCTCGGTCTCGCGCTGTGCCGCAAGGACGTCGAGGCGCTGCCGCATTGCCGCGCCTTCCGCGTCCCCTTGCTCGGCGGGCGCCGCCGGCAGGTCCGGCAGCCGGTCTGGAAGCACGAACCGGGTCTCGTCGCCGTGCAGGCCCATCAGCCGCGTGAGCCGCTCGCGGTCGGCTACCGCGCTCTGGCGCGCGCGGGCGAGCTGTGCCACGGACTCGGCATAGAACGCCTGCTCGCGCATTTGCGCGAGCTTCGGAAAGTTCCCGGCGCGGGCCAACCGACGCGCGAGCTCTGCGCTCGCGTCGGCCGCCTCCTTCACCTGCTCGGCGTACCGCGCCGTCTCCTGCGCGCCGACCGCCTGGAAGTACGCGCGCCGCGTCTCCGCTGCGAGTCCGACCGCCGCGCGCGCGCCCTCGAGCTTGGCCCGGTCGAGGCCGCGGCCGGCCGCCTTCGTCCTGAGCGGCAGCGTGACGAGATCGATGATCGGGAAGAGCAGCGTCCACTCGAGCTTCCGGTCGCTGCCATGCCACGTGTTCAGGTAGTCGAAGCTCGGGTTGCGCAAGCGACCGGCCTGCACGAGATCCGCCTCGGCGATGCCGAGTGACGCATAGGACGCCTGGAGGCCGGGGTTGTTCAGCAGCGCGATCTGGACCGCGTCGTCGACGCCGAGCGGCTTCGCGAGCAGCGCCTGCACCTGCGCCGCGATCGCTTCGCCGTCCTTGTCCGCGCGCGCGAGTTGCACGTTCGTGCCGAGACGCTCTGCCGCGAGCTTGCGCACGTCGCCGAAACCGCCGTCCTGCGAGAACGTCGCGCAGCCGCCGAGCGCGAACGCGGCGTGGAGCGCGAGCGTACGACCGATGTTCGTCATGGCCGCCTCATCGCTTCGTCTCGGGCGTTTGCGCCGGCGAAGGGCGGGGTGGCGGCGCCGTTTTCCGGTCGGCGCGGACCACGCCCGAGTGGCCGCCGACGCTGCCGACCTCGTCGTTCACTTCGCGCCACGGCGCGAGCGCCTCGTCGCGATACGGCCGGTAGCCCTCGAACGCGGATGCGCGGACCGGCGGCGCGGCCGAACGCGCGTCCTCGGGCTTGGCCCGCGATTGGGCGTGCGCGGCGCCGGCGACGACGGCGATCGCCGCGGCGACGCATGCGAGCTGCTTCGTCATGTCGAACCTCGTGCGGATGCAACGCGAGTACGAACGACGGCTGCGCGCCGCCGTCGCTAAAGCACGGTCGTCAGACGAAGTGCGCCAGCGGCGGGCGCTTGAGCAACTCGGGGAAGAAGCGGTAGGGGTGAATCGTCAGCGCGACCGGGACGATCGCGCCGGCGGGTAGCGACAGGATCGGCGACGCCGCTGCGGCGCCGGACGAAAGGTTGTGGCAGCAACCGTGACCGAAAGCGTCGTGCCCGGTGTCGCCGTCGTGGTCGTGGGCAGGCTCATCGTGTTCGTGATCGTGCTGCCCGCCGCCGTGCATTGCCTGATGCATCGCCGAGCCTTCCGGGTCGAGCTCGCAGTCGAGCACCATCCACGGCAGGGCCCCCGCCTGCAGCGGCAACCAGCCGAGAAGGAAGATGACGAGCGCTTTGCGCAGCATGCGTTTCACGGAAACGCGAGTATAAGCGCGGCCAAACCCGGCCGTCACCGGGCAGACCGCGCATCGGCCGGAAGAGTCTCCCGGAGGAAGACCCCTCGTCAGAAGAAGATTCTGAACCCGATGTCGACCTGGTTCAGCGGCCACGGACGCGGCGGTGCCGGTACCGCGACCGGCGCCGGCACATACACCGGGTAGCCGACGACCCGCGGCGGCGGCGCCGGACGGTAGTACACGATCGGGGGTGCCCGGTAGTAATGCCGGGCCTGGTGATGCTTGGAGTAGTGCTTGTCGTGATGGCCGCGGTGCCGATCGCGGCCACGGTCGTCATCGTCCGCCGCAGCCGCGAGCGGCAGGCCGATCAACAGCAAAGCAGCGGCAAGGCCAGTCAGAACTCGTTTCATCGCAGTCTCCTCTCAACGAGACGGCACCAGACTAACGGGCAGTTGTAAGCGCGGTTTTGCAGCCGGCAGCGTCGATGTAAGCCTTTGTTGCAGCGGTCACAAGGCGTCGGCTACCCGACACACCGTCGCCGCGTGACCTTGCCAGGATGCTAAGGTTCGACGTGGACGTGCCAACCTTTTCGACGATCTGGCGGGGAAATGTCGCGGACGCGCGATCGCCCGCGCCGGCAACGCGCTGGACGGCCATCAGCGAACGGGGCGGAGCACGGCCGACATGGAAACGGTAATCGCGAGCCTCCAGCAGTACGGCGTGCTCCTGGTGTTCGCCAACGTGCTCCTGCAACAGCTCGGCGCGCCGGTGCCCGCATTCCCGACCCTGGTCCTCGCCGGTGCACTTAGCGTCACGGGGGTCCTGTCGGCGCCGGCAACCCTCGCCGCCGCGATCCTCGCGTCGCTCGCCGCGGACACCGCGTGGTACGCCGCCGGCGTCCGCTACGGACGCCCGGTCTTGTCGACGCTCTGCAGAATCTCCCTCTCGCCGGACTCGTGCGTCCGGCAGAGCGAGGACCGGCTGGTGCGCTGGGGTCCGTGGGCGCTGGTGATCGGGAAGTTCGTGCCAGGACTCTCCACGGTGGCGCCGCCGGTAGCCGGCCTGGTCGGGCTGCGCCCGAGGACCTTCGCACTTGCATCGACCGCCGCCGCCGCGCTGTACTTCGGGCTCTGGCTGGCACTGGGCGTGGTCTTCCACGATCAGGTGAACGAGATCCTTGCCGCGGCCGAGCGACACGCGGCGCTGGCAGGGCTCGCGCTCGCCGCGCTGCTCGCCGTGTACATCGGGTACCGCTGGATGCGGCGGTGGCGGTTCCTTCGGCGCTTGCGCATCGCCCGCGTGTCGGTCGAGTATCTCCGGCAGCGGATCGAGGCCGGCGCAGCGCCGGCGATTCTCGACGTGCGGTCGGCGGTCGCGCGCGCCAGGGAGCCCGGGATACCCGGCGCCGTCGCGGCGGACCTCGATCAGCTCGCGACGGCCCGGCTGCGGTTCCCGCGCGACCAGGAGATCGTGGTCTATTGCAGCTGCCCGAACGAGGCGAGCGCCGCGCTCATCGCCCAGCAGCTCGCCAATGCGGGCTTCACCAACGTCCGGCCGCTGGGGGGCGGTCTGGACGCGTGGATCGCCGCCGGACTGCCGCTCGCGACGCCCGGCGGCACGGCCCAAGCCGTCGCAGCGCCGTCGAGCTGCGCCGCCGGCTGATTGCGCGGGTCCAGCAGGCGCTCGGGGACGCCGGGCCCACCCCCCGGGCCAAGCATTACGGTCTCGTAATGGCGCCCATGCGGGTGCACGGTTAGGATGAGCGAGCGGTCCGCCCCATGCATATTCTGATCGTCGAGGACGAACGCAAGACCCGCGAGTACCTGCAGAAGGGGCTCGGGGAGAGCGGCTACGTCGTGGACACCGCCGCCGACGGCGTCGACGGCCTGCATCTCGCGCTCACCGGCGACTACGACCTCGTCATCCTCGACATCATGCTGCCGGGCGCCGACGGCCGGCAGGTCCTGCGGACGCTCCGCCGCGAGAAGCCGACACCGGTCGTCTTCCTCACCGCGCGCGACGAGTTGGAGGACCGCGTCGGCGGCCTCGACCTCGGCGCCGACGACTATCTCGTGAAACCGTTCGCCTTCGCCGAGCTGCTCGCGCGGGTGCGCACGGTGCTTCGCCGCGGCACGCCGCGCGAGCCGGAGCTGCTGCGTGTCGGCGATCTGGAGGTGGACGTGGTCCGGCGCCGTGCGCGACGGGGCGAGAACCGGATCGATTTGACGAACCAGGAGTTCACCCTGCTCGCGCTCTTTGTGCGCCGCGCGGGGGAGGTCTTGTCGCGCAGCTTCATCACCTCGCAGGTGTGGGACATCAACTTCGACACCGACACGAACGTCGTGGAGGTGGCGATCCGGCGGCTCCGGGCGAAGCTGGACGACCCGTACCCGCGCAAACTCGTCCACACCGTCCGCGGCATGGGGTACGTGCTTGAAGACCGCGGGTGAGCGCCTGGGGCGCACTTCGATCGGGGCGCGGCTCGCGCTCGGCTTCATCGCTGTCGCGGTGACCCTGCTCGCCGGGATCGGCCTCTACCTGGACCATGCGCTCGGAGAGCAGCTCGCGGCCGACGACGCCCGCGAGCTCGCGAGCAAGCTCCCGCTGCTCCGCAAGAACCTCGAGCGCACCCGCTCGCTCGAGGAGCTGCGCGCCAAGCCGCACCGCTTCATGGACGCGGTCGTCGGGAACGAGAATCTCTCGCTTTCGCTCCGCGAGGTGGACGGCAGGGTGATCGCATCGGCCGGCACCGGTGCGGATGCCGTGCTCAAGCTCGCCGGCGCGCCGGAGGCCATGCCCGGGGACCGCGCGGAGCGAACGCTCGTCGCGGCAAGCGAGGGCCGGTTGCTGCGCGTGCTGACGCGGTGGAGCCGTCTCGGCGACGCGGCCGAGACGCCGGTGAACATCGTGCTCGCGCTCGACGTCACGCATCGCGCGGACATCGTCCGGAAATACCGTGAGCGGATCGTTTTCGCGGTGGCGGTCGCGGCGCTCGCGGCGGGCCTGCTCGGCGCTTTCGTCGCGCGAACCGGGCTCGCGCCGCTCCGCTCGCTTGCGCGCCGCGCCGGGGCGATCTCCGCGAGCCGACTCGACGAACGGCTGCCGGCCGAAGGCGTGCCGGCCGAACTCCGCGAGCTCGCGGGCGCATTCAACCGCACGCTGCAGCGCCTGGAGGACTCGTTCCGCCGGCTGTCGCAGTTCTCCGCCGACCTCGCGCACGATCTCCGCACCCCGATCGGGAACCTGCTCGGCGAGGCCCAGGTCGCGCTCAACCGGCCGCGTACCGCCGCGGACTACGAGGCCGTCATCGCCTCGAGCGTGGAAGAGCTCGAGCGCATCAACCGCATGATCGAAGGCATGCTCTTCCTTGCGCGCAGCGACGACGTGCAGGCGTCGCTCGACCTGCGGCCGGTCAATGCCGGCGCCGAAGTGGACCGCCTGATCGACTACTACGAGGGCCTCGCCGCCGAGGCCGGCGTCGGTATCCGTCGCGTCGGCGACCTCACGCTGCGCGCCGATGCGTCGCTGTTCCGACGCGCGATCGCGAATCTCGTCTCCAACGCGATCACGCACAGTCCGCCCGGCAGCGAGATCACGGTCGCCCTCGGCCCGGCGTCCGACGGCGGCTGCGAGGTGGCCGTCTCCAACCCCGGGCCGGGCATCCCGCCACAGTTGCTGCCGCGGGTGTTCGACCGGTTCTTCCGCGCCGATGCGTCGCGGCCCGGCTCCGAGAAAGGCTCCGGCCTGGGGCTCGCGATCGTGAAGTCGATCGTGGAGCTGCACGGCGGCGGGATCGAGGCGCAGAGCGAGCCCGGCGCGCTGACCACCTTCCGCATGCTCTTCCCGCGCCGCCCGATTACCGAAACGTAATCGTGGCGTCACGGCCGCGTCCGCGGCGGCCGCTCAAGATCACCCGCGCTGCCGGTACGCCGGCAGGACAGGTCACCCTTCCCCCTTTTCGCAAGGAGCTCCTCATGAGACACGCCTTCCGCCCGCTCGCCGTCGCCGCCGTGCTCGCCACGTCCGCGGTCTACTTCGCCGAGGTGCCCGCCGCGTCCGATCCGAAGGAGTGGCTCGGCACGCCGGTGACCGACGGCCGCGTCGATCGCGTCGTCGAGATCAGCCCGTCCACGCGCGTCGTGAACGTGGACGAGAATCAGATCGTCCGTTTCGTGGTGCACGAAGGCCCGGGACGCGACGAAGCCTTCATGTGGCAGTTCAACGGCGCGCGCACGGTGATCCCGCTCAACACGATCGCGCCGGCCGGCGTGGTCACCCATCCGGTGAACGTCTACGTCGGCCCGGACCCGATGGAGGGCTCGCAAGCCGACTAGCGTCGCCGCATCAGATGGTACGCTGCCGGAATCACGAACATCGACAGCAGCGGCGCCGTGATCATGCCCCCGATCATCGGCGCCGCCATCCGCTGCATCACCTCCGCGCCCGTGCCCTCAGACCACATGATCGGTGCAAGGCCGGCGAGGATCACCGCGACCGTCATCGCCTTTGGCCGCAGCCGCTGCACCGCCCCCTCATCGATCGCTGAAAGGAGCGTGTCGACGGCATCCGGCGCGCCGGCCGCGATGCAGCGCTCGAGCGCCTGCTTTAGGTAGATCAGCCTCACCACGCCGAACTCGGCGGCGACGCCGGCGAGCGCGATGAAGCCGACAGCGCTCGCGACCGACAGGTTGTAGTCGAGCACCCATACGTACCAGAACCCGCCGACGACCGCGAACGGCAGCATGTTGCCGGTCCGGCGGACACGGATGCACATCTCGGGCGCGTCCTGCGTGAACACCACGCTGCCGGCGTACACGCGACGCACGTAGTTCGACGGCTGCTCGGCCGCGTCGTCGCGGATGTCCCAGCGGATGTCGAGCTGGCCGATGTGGTACGGCATGTGCCGCGCTTGAGGCCTGGAGCTCCACCCCGCCCCGGAACACGTTTGGCCACGCGACGCAACCGGGATGTCGACCCGCACCTGCTCGACGGCGAGGGGTTGGAGCGTTCACGGCGCACGCGGCGCCTCGATCGGCCCCCGGCGGACGGCTCACGCACTGAGCCACTACGCCCCCGAGAATGGGCCTTGGAGCGACCTTGCCCTCCTGTAACGTATACGATACAATCTATGGCGTTCGAGATCAGGCGCTACAAGACTGCCGCAGGCGATGAACCATTCACGCAGTGGCTTTCAGGTCTTCCCGACCGGCAGGCCCGGGCGCGCATCCTGGTGCGGCTGGAACGGCTGGCGGTCGGGAACTTCGGCGACGCCAAGTTTCTTCGCGACGGAGTCCGCGAATTGCGGATCGATTGGGGGCCGGGCTACCGGGTCTACTTCGGCCGCGACGGGCGGACGATAATCGTGCTGCTTTGTGGCGGCGACAAGCGTAGGCAGGACAACGACATCGAGAAAGCGGTGGAGCTATGGCAAGAGTACGGAAACCGGAGAAAGCGCGGTCCACGGGCGAGAACCTGACCGTGTCGCACCGCGAGCGGCTCATCGGTGAGCTGCGAGCGGACCCGAAGCTCGCAGCGGATTACCTGAACGCGGCGGCGGAGGATGAGGACCCTCGTGTCTATCTTGCCGCCCTTAGAACCGTGGCCGAGGCAGAAGGGATGGCCAAGGTTGCCAAGGCCGCCGGCGTGCCACGCGAAAGCCTATACCGCGCTCTGTCTTCGGGCGGGAATCCGCGCTTCTCGACGTTCCACGCCATTCTGAAGGCGGCCGGCCTCAAGCTGGCCGTGGAACGGACCGGTTCGCGCCGGTGAGCGACAGCCCGTCGACCTAAAGCAGCAGGACCCTGGCTCCTCCAACTCCTCTGACACTAGCGCCCGGCGCGTTCAGAACCCGAATATCCGCCGAGCGTTCAGCCCCCGGACCTTGTCCCGCACGTCGCCAGCGAGCCGGTCGACCCGGGCGAGGCAGCCGGTCATGTCGCCGATGGTGTGCGGATAATCCGAGCCGTAGAGCACGTTGTCGGTGCCGCACACGCGGACGCACATCTCGAGCGCGTCCTGGGTGAACACCACGGCGTCCGCGTAGACGCGCCGCATGTAGTTCGACGGACGCTCCGCGGTCTTCGCCCGCGTCGCCGGGATGTTGTCCCAGCAGATGTCGAGCCGGCCGATGAGGTACGGCAGCGCGCCTGCGCCGTGAGCGGCGACCAGCTTGAGGTTCGGGAAGCGGTCCAGGAAGCCGTCGAGGATGCAGCGCGCGATCGCGAGCGACGTATCGAAGGTGAAGCCGATCGGCGCGGTGAGCTGGAACTCGTGCATCGCCATCTCGCCCGTTCCCGGCGGCGCGGTGGGATGCACCAGCACCGGCAGCGCTTTCGCGTCGATCGCGCGCCACACCGGCTCGAACGCGGGATCGGTGAGCGACTTGCCGCCGATGTTGGCCAGCACCATGACGCCGGATGCGCCCTGTGCCAGCGCGCGCCTCAGCTCTTCGACCGCCAGATCGGCATGCTGCCATGGCAGCGACGCGAACCAGCGGATGCGGTCCGGATAGGCGGTCTGCGCCTTCGCGAATTCGTCGTTCATGTGGCGCGCCGCCGTCAGGCTCACGTCGGCTGAACCCCAGAAGACGTTCGGGCAGGTGAGCGAGACCACCGCGATGTCGACCCGCGCCTTGCTCATGTTCGCGACGCGCAGCTCCCAGTCGAACATCGGCGCGATCGGGGTCATGAAAGGCGCCCCGTCGAGATGGATCGCGCGCAAGCCGCCGCGCACCTCGGCGAGCGTGTAACGCGGGCCGCCCTGTTGCTCGAGCAGCCGCACCCACTCGTGAGTGAGCATGTGGGTGTGGACGTCGATAACGGGAGCCATGGTTCTCCTCAGAGGTATTTCTCCGCGTCGGCGAGGCCGTCGCGCGGCGGCGCGATCTCGGCGCGGAAGATCTCCACCGGGACGAGCACCCGCGACAGGTCTTCGGCCGTGGTCGCTTCGACGAACGTGATCTCCGCGCACGCGACTTCGCTGGCCGCCGCGACGAAGTTCATCTGGTCGAGGCGCAAGGTGTGCACCGCGAGCGCGACCTGCTTCTCCGGTGCGGCGAGGGTCTCGGCGACGAGGCCTATCCGATCGCTTAGGCCACCGGCCAGCTCGGCGAGGCGCGCCTCAACCTTCTTCAGGCTCGCCGCGAGCGCTTCGCCGTCGGCCCGGGGCTCGAGACCGTGGCCGCCGCGACCGGCGAGCCGGAGACGCGCTTTCAGCACGTCGCGCTCCTGCTCGAGGGTCTTGCGGTCGCCGTCGAACGCCGCGAGTTGCGCCGCCGCGCGCTCGGCGACGAAGTCGAGCGTGCGCCGCTCCAGATCCATGCGGAGCGCTTCGGCGGAGGCGCACGGCGACGAGACGCGGTGCTCGGTGAAGCTCACGCTCGTGCGCGCGACGTCGCTGTGCACGACTTCGCCCTGGAGCGCTTGGGTGAGCACGCGCTGGGTCCTGCGCGTCATGCCGAGGATCGCGAACGCCTCGTCGCGTGCCGCGCCGTCGAAGAACGCCCGTACCCCCACACCGCGGGCCAGGATCTCGCCGATGTCCCGCGGGGCGGCGAAGAACGCCCGGAGCCGCGGCTCGGCCGACCAGGTCCCGGACCGCAGCGCGATCGGCGCAGGGAGCCCGGCCACCAGCGCGCGCGCGAACTCGAGCGCCCGCTTCGCCGGGCGCGCGAGCGTCTTGCGGTAGCCTCCAACGAGCTTGAGTCGAGGTTCGATTCGCTCGACCAGGTAGTCGAGCGTCCCGGCGACCTCCGGGTCGGCGGCGTCGCGGCTCCCGAACAACCCGAACAGCACGGCTAGTTCGCTTTCGCACCCGAGGTCTTCACCACCCGCTCCCATTTCGGGATCTCGACGGCGATGAACGCGCCGAACGCTTCGGCCGTGCCGGTGGCCGGCTCCGCGCCGGTCGCGAGCACGCGCTCCCGTACCTCGGGCAGCGCCATGACCCGCACCGTCTCGGCATTCAGCTTCGCGACCACGTCGCGCGGCGTGCCGGCCGGCGCGACGAGCCCGAACCAGCCGACGGCGTCGTAGCCCGGCACGCCTGCCTCGGCGATCGTCGGGATGTCGGGCGCCGTGATCGTGCGCTTGGCGCCCGCCACGGCGAGGCCCTTCACCTTCCCGGCGCGGATTTGCGGCAGCGCCGAGACGAGGTCGACGAAGCCGACCGGGACCTGCCCCGAGACGAGGTCGGTCACGGCGGGCCCGCTGCCCTTGTACGGGACGTGGGTCATGTCGACGCCCGTCATGATCTTGAAGAGCTCACCCGAGAGATGCATCGCGGTCCCGTTGCCGGCGGAGGCGAAGGCGAGGGCGCCGGGCTTCGCTTTCGCGGCGGCGATCAGCTCGGGTACCGACGTGACCGGCGTGGAATTCGCCACCGCGACGACGATCGGGATGTCTGCGAGCTTCGACACCGGCGCGAGATCCTTCACCGGGTCGTACGGAAGCCGGCCCAAGAGATGCTGGTTGATGGCGAGCGCGCCGGCCGCGGCGAGGCCGATGGTGTAGCCGTCGGGCGCGCTCTTCGCGACGAGGTCGACGCCGATGTTGCCGCCCGCGCCGGGGCGATTCTCGGCGACGAACGGCTCACCGAGGCTCTTCGACAGCTCCTGCCCGAGCAGCCGCGCGATCGTATCGGCGCTGCCGCCGGGCGGAAACGGGACGATCAGCCGGACCGGCTTCGACGGATACGGCGCTTGCGCCGCGGCGCCGCTCGCGAGGGCGAAAGCGGCGACCAGTGCGGCCAGGACATGCTTCATGGGAACCTCTCGCGTTCGCGCGGGCGAGCACGCGGCGACGTGCGCCGATTCGATGCGGTATCTTACCGGTCTCCCGCCCGCACCGGCGTCCGCGTGACTTCCATCGCCGCAGTTCTCCTCCTCGCGATCGCGCTTTGCAGCGCTGCGGCGGCGCAAACGTTTCCCGGAGTGAACCTCGGCACCGGCGCGGCGCAAAGGGCCGCTCCCGCGCCCGCCGCTGCGCCCGACCCCGACCTCAAGGCCAAGCTCGCCGCCGCGCGGTCGGAGCTCGATCGCTACGTCGCCGAGGGCGACTCGACGGCGCCGCCCGGCACGCCGCCCGCGGAAATCCTCGAGCGCCGCACGATCGCCGAGCTGATGGTACGCGCCCTCGAACGGCAACTGGACGGCCGCGACGAGCTCGCGGCCGCGCAGCGCGAGCGTGCGGCGCTGTCGGCGAAGGCGAAAGCGTGGCCGGGGCTCGGGCCGGGTCCGCATCCGCTCTCGCTCGTGGACAGCCTGCGCGAGTCGGCGCAGACCACCGCGCAGAAGCTGAAGGCCGCCGAGTCGAAGCTCGCGCTCTACACCGGGCAGCTCGATCTCTGGAGCGGCCGCCTGAAGGCCGCCGAGGCGCAGGCGCGGCTTGCCGAGGAGCGGTCCGGCGGAACAGCGGAGCCGATCGACTCGGCGCGACGTGCCTGGAACCGCAACCTCGCGGCCCTGCGCGTGCGAGCGCTCGGTGTCGCGGTCGCCGAGATGGACGCGCGGATCGCGATCGCGCGCGAAGAGCGCGACGAGCGGCGAGAAGAGCTCGAATTCGCCGAGCGACAGGTGCGGGAGGCGTCGAAGTCGACGACGTTCACGCGCGCGGACCTCGACCGGGTACTCGCGCGGCTCGACAAGGAAAAGGCCGAGCTCGAGCGCGAGCTCGCCGAATTGCACCTGCGCGCCTCCGCGCGGCGCGAGGCGCTCGCCAAGGCGCAGGCCGCGCTTGCGGCGGCGGGCGACGCGGCCTGGCGTCCCGGCGAGTCGCCCGAGGCGGCGGTCCGGCAACGGGCCGAGCTCGACCGCGCGGTGAGGCTCGCCCGCGTCCAGGCCGAGAACGCAAACCTCGCCGACGACGTGGCGCGCGCGCTTCTCAACAGCATTGCGACGTTGCGCGCACTCTGGGAGTACCGCTTCAAGCTCCTCACGGAGCAGGACGCGGCGAGGCTGCGCGAGGTCTACGAGCGGATCGACGGCGCGCTGCAGCGGATCGAGCCGTGGCGGCAGTTCGCGCAGCGCGAGGTGGCGCTCGCGCGCAGCCAGGCGCACGAACAGGAGGCGCGCCTCGCCGACGCGATCCTCCTCGACGAGCGCAACGCGGCGCGACATCTCGTCGATGCCTATGCCGAGCGGGTCGGCATCTACGAGCGCGCGCTGCGTGCGATCGAGCGCGAGCAGGGTGCCCTCGAGCGCTGGAAAGCGGAGTTCGACGACGGCCGGCACGCGCGGCCGCTACGGGCGTACTTCTACGACGCCTGGTTCGGTGCGCAGAGCATCCTGCGCCAGATCTGGAACTTCGAGCTCTTCACCGCCGAAGACTCGGTCGAGGTCGACGGCCGCAAGATCACCACCACGCGCAGCGTCACCGTCGGCAAGAGCGCGGGTGCGGTCGTGGTGCTCGCGCTCGGCTACCTCGTCACGTCGTGGTTCGTGCGGCGGCTCGAGCGCCAGCTCGTGACGCGGTTCAAGGCCGACCCGAACGTCGCCCGCATCGCGCGCCGATGGCTCCAGGTCATGCTGGTCGCGGTGCTGTTCGTGCTCGCGCTGGATCTCGTGAAGATCCCGCTCACGGTGTTCGCCTTCCTCGGCGGCGCGCTCGCGATCGCGTTCGGCTTCGGCGCGCAGAACCTGCTCAAAAACCTGATGAGCGGGATCATGCTGCTCGTCGAGCGGCCGCTGAAGATCGGCGACCTGGTGGAGATCGGCGGGGTCGTGGGCACGGTCACCAACATCAGCATCCGCTCTTCGACCATCCGCACCGGCGACGGCATCGAGACGCTGGTGCCGAACTCGGTGCTGGTCGAGACCAACGTCACGAACTGGACCCACACGTCGAGCGAGGTGCGGCGCTCGGTGAAGGTCGGCGTCGCCTACGGCTCGGATACGCGCAAGGTCTCGGACACGCTGCTCGCGCAGGCCGACCGGCACGGGCAGGTGCTCAAGACCCCGCCGCCGCGGGTGATCTTCGAGGATTTCGGCGCGGACGCGCTCGTGTTCAGGCTCGAGTTCTGGATCGACTACGCCAAGGGCGCCGACGGGGGCCAGATCGCGAGCGACCTGCGCTTCATGATCGAAAAGGCGCTCGCCGAAGCGGGCATCGCGGTGCCGTACTCGCAGCGCGACGTCCATCTCGACGCCGCGGCGCCGCTCAAGGTCGAGGTCGTGTCGCGGGCGGAGCCGCAGGCCCTGCGCCGCGACGCGCGCGGCTGACGCCGGTCGGCGGGCGCTTTTCGCAGTATCCTTCGCGGTTTTCCAAAGGGGAAGCTCATGATCCGCATCGCCATTGCAATCGCCGCGCTCGCCCTACCCGCGCTCGGCCACGCCCAGGCGCCCGACGGCGCGCTCAAGCGGATCCGCGACACCAACACCGTCACCATCGCCTACCGCACCGACGCGCTGCCCTTTTCGTTTGCGGACGAGAAGAGCCAGCCCGCCGGCTACACCGTCGATATCTGCAAGCGCGTCGTCGCGAGCATCGAGCAGCAGCTGAAGATCCAGGGGCTGAAGGTGAACTGGATGCCGGCTACCTCGCAGAACCGGTTCGACCTGGTCGCGAACAAGCAGGCCGACATGGAGTGCGGCGCGACCACGGCGACACTCTCCCGCATGGAGCGGGTCGACTTCTCGAACTACGTGTTCGTGGATTCGACCGGCGTGCTCGTGCGGAACGAATCGGGCGTGAAGACCTTCACCGATCTCGCCGGCAAGAAGATCGCGGTGATCGCCGGCTCTACGAACGAGCGGCCGCTCAACGAGGCGCTCAAGAAGCGGCTGGTGAACGGCACGGTCGTCGTGGTGAAGAACCGGGACGAGGGGCTCGCCGCGCTGGAGGCGGGGTCCGTCGATGCATTCGCGAACGACAAAATTCTGATTGCCGGGCTCTCGGGCAAGGTGAAGGACCCCACCCGCTACACGATGCTCCCCGACGATCTCTCGGTCGAGCCGTACGCGATCATGCTGCCGCGCGGCGACGCCGGGATGCGGCTCGCGGTCAACCGCGCTCTCGCCCAGGTCTATCGCACGCCGGAGATCGTCGACATCTTCAACCGCTGGTTCGGCGCGTTCGGCAAGCCGACGGTGCTGCTCGAGGCGGTGTACTTCCTCGGGATCGTACCCGAATAAGCCATAATGGCCGCCGTTCACAGGAACGGCGGCTCCGGTGGCGACACTCGCGCTCCAGCCCGGCGAAGGCGGTTTCGCGACGATCGCGCTCGCGGGGCGGCTCGACGCCTACTCGGTCGGGTCCCTCTGGACGCAGGCGCACGACGTACTGCGCGCCAATCCCCGCGCGAGGATAGTGGTCGACTGCAGCCGGGTCGACTACTGCGACGGCGCCGGGATCGCGCTGCTCGTCGACCTGCTGCGCCGGCCGCGCCCCGCCGGCGCGGAGGTCGAGATCCGCGGCCTCGCCGAGCGGTTCCAGAAACTCCTCGACCAGTTCGATCCGAAGGCGCTTGCGCCCGGAACCGAGGCCCCGCCGCGGCGCGTGCCGCTCCTCGAGCGCGTGGGACGCGCCGGCGCCGATCTCCTCAGCGACCTCTACGCCCAGATCGCCTTCCTCGGCGAAGCCTCCGCCGCGCTCGCGTACGCGCTCCGCCACCCGCAGGGGATCCGCTGGCGCGACGCGCTCCGGATCGCCGAGGAGGCCGGCGTGAACGCGCTGCCGATCGTCGCCCTGATCGGCTTCCTGATGGGCGTGATCCTCGCCTTCCAGTCCGCGATCGCGATGAAGCCGTTCGGCGCCGAGCTGTTCGTGGCGAACCTGCTGTCGCTGTCGTTGCTGCGGGAGCTCGGACCGCTCATGACCGCGATTCTCCTCGCCGGTCGCTCGGGCGCCGCATTCGCCGCCGAGATCGGCACGATGAAGGTGAACCAGGAGGTCGACGCGCTGACGACGATGGGTCTCGACCCGGTTCGCTTCCTCGTCGTCACGCGGGTGCTCGCCGCGACGGCGATGACCGTGCCGCTCGTCGTGTTCGCCGACCTCATCGGGCTCATCGGCGGCGCGCTGGTGATGCTGACCTTCGACATCCCGCTGCAGACCTACTACAACCAGGCGGTCAGCTACACCGACGTGCCCGACTTTCTCGGCGGCCTCGCGAAGGCGGTGGTGTTCGGCGTGCTGATCGCCGGGGTCGGCTGTCTGCGTGGGCTGCAGACGGAGACCGGCGCGGCGGCGGTCGGCATCTCGGCGACCAGCGCGGTGGTGAGCGGCATCGTCCTCATCGTGTTCGTCGACGGCATCTTTGCGGTGCTCTTCTACTATCTCAACATATGACGCGACCCCGTCATCCGGGTCGAGAACCTGCGCACCGGCTTCGGCGACTTCGTGCTGCACGACGACGTGTCGTTCGAGGTGCAGAAGGGCGAGGTCTTCGCGATTCTCGGCGGCTCGGGCTCCGGCAAGACCGTGCTGATGAAGAACATGATCGGCCTCTACACGCCGCTCGCCGGCCGGGTGTTGATCGGCGGCCGGGACATCGCACGGGCGGCGGGCACCGAGCGGCTCGAGATCCTGAAGCGGATCGGCGTGATGTACCAGCTCGGCGCGCTGTTCGGCTCGATGACGCTCGCCGAGAACATCCGCCTCCCGCTCGAGGAGTACACGGACCTACCCGACGACGCGATGGACCTCATCGCGCGGCTCAAGCTCGAGCTCGTTCAGCTCCAGGGGGCGGAGAACCTGGTCCCGGCCGAGATCAGCGGCGGGATGATGAAGCGCGCGGCGATCGCGCGCGCGATGGCGCTCGACCCGGATATCGTCTTCCTCGACGAGCCCTCGGGCGGGCTCGACCCGATCACCTCGGCGGAGCTCGACCAGCTGATCCTGCGGCTGCGCGAGAGCCTCGGGATCACCTTCGTGGTGATCACGCACGAGCTCCCGAGCATCTTCACCATCGCGGACCGCTGCATCATGGTCGACAAGGCGGCGAAAGGGATCATCGCCGAAGGCAAGCCGGCGTGGCTGCGCGACCACAGCCCGAATCCGAAGGTGCGGCAGTTCTTCAACCGCAAGGCCGAGCCCGAGCCGGTGGCGGCATGAGCCAGAAGGCCAATTACTTCCGGCTGGGGCTGTTCATCATCGCCGCGACGGCGATCTTCATCGCGATCGTCCTCGCGCTCGGCGCCGGCAACATCTTCAAGAATACGGTCACGATCGAGACCTACTTCGACGAGTCGGTACAGGGACTGGACGAGGGGTCGGCCGTGAAGTACCGCGGCGTGCAGCTCGGGCGGGTCACGAGGATCGGCTTCACCTCGACGAAGTACCAGCAGGACGTGCCGGCGAATAGCCGCCGGCAGTACGTGCTCGTCGAAGCGGAGCTGCAGCCGCAACTGATCGGCGGCCAGCCCGATGGTCTAAAGGACATGATCGCCGCCGGCCTCCGCGCGCGGCTCGCGCCGGTAGGGATCACCGGCACCGCCTACCTCGAGATCGATTTCGTCGACCCGAAGGCGAACCCGCCGCTCACGATCACCTGGGCGCCGGAGAACGTGTACATCCCGTCGGCGCCGAGCACCTACAACCAGATCGTGAGCGGCGCGCAGAAGGTTCTCGCGATGCTCGACAACGCCGACATCGAGGGCACGATCCACTCGATCGCGGTGCTCGCACGGACCGCGAACGACAAGCTCGGCGAGCTGCCGGTCGGCGCGCTCGCGCGCGATGCGACCGGCGCCGTGAAAGAGCTGCGCGCGCTGATCGCGCGACTCGACCGGACCGTCGCCGCACCCGAGGTCGCGCAGAGCCTCAAGGACCTTGGCGCAGCGAGCGCCCGGCTGCGCGAGGTGCTCGCGAACCCCGCCTGGGCCACGGCGCCCGGCCAGGCGGCCGATGCGTTCGAGAAGGTGCGGGAGGTGGCCCAGAACCCGCATCTGCAGGATTCGCTCGTCCGTCTCGACCGCATCCTCACGCGGCTCGACACGCTCACCGCGGGCGCCGACTCGGATTTCGGCGCCGCGCTCTACAACCTGCGGCGCGTCACCGAGAACCTGCGCGACCTCACCGAGACGGTAAAGCGCTATCCGGGCAGCGTCCTGAGCGAGCCGCCGCGCCCCGTGACGAAGCCATGACGGTCCGACTTTCCCGCGCCGCCCTGATTGCAACGGGCGCCTTCGCCCTCGCGGCGTGCACGTTCTCTCGCCCGCCTCTCGAGCGCACAAGCTACCTGCTCGCCGCGTCGCGCGAAGCGCCGCCGGCTGCGGCCGCGAAGCCGGTGGCGGTCAAGGTACGGCCGATGCGTGCCGTCCCGCTCTACGAGCGCAAGGAATTCGTGTACCGCGTCGACGGCGAGCGCGTCGTCGCGGATTTCTACAACGAGTTCGCCGAGAGCCCGGAAGCGATGGTCACGGCGGCGGTGATCGGCTGGCTGAAGAGCGCCGGGCTCTTTACGACGGTCATCGAGCCCGGCGTGCCGGTCGACGCACCCTACCTGCTCGAGGGCTCGATCGTCACCCTTTACGGCGACCTGCGCGACCCGGCGAAGCCGGCCGGCGAGATCGCGATCCAGTTCTACCTGGTGAAGCTGCGCGGCTCGGGGCCGGAGCTCGTGCTTCGACCGGGTGATCCGCAGCCGGGTCGCGGTCGCCGCCGCCGACCCGCAATCGCTGGCGGCGGGCTTACAACCGCGCGCTCGTCTCCATCCTCGCCGATCTCGAACGCGAGCTCGCGGCGCTCGAGCTGCGCAACTGAGATTGGATCAGGCCGCTCGATGGTCCCAAGCCGGGGTTACGCGGCACACCGGCGTCCGGAACCAGCTCCGGCCGTGTCACTAGCCCGATCACGCCGGTGCTGAAGCCGGACCCAGCCGGCTGGTCTGGGTGGGGCCGATGCTCCACCAGCCGCCACCGTTGCGCGCATAGATTTCGCCGTGTCTGGGTGAGCGAGCTCGACCGGTATTGTCGCGACCTGCGCTCGCGGCAGGCCAGGCAACGAGCAGTATGAGGGCAGAGTGCGAGGCGTTTTGTCAGGCGTCGTCCGAGATCTGCGCTAGTTAAGTTGCCAGATCGCACGCACGCGCCTCTCTCCCACAAGTGCGCATTGCGATTGAACAGGCCGGGAGTTCCGCTCGCGGCACTGCGCGCCGCGGCGTCTGAGGCCGGCGCGATTATCGCCGCGAAGGACCCGCCCGCGTCAAGTGTCGCTGAATGACGACGTCGTTGAATGACGACGTGTCGCGCCCGAGCGCTACGCTCGATTCGGCCGCGAAGTCAACCGCTCCCGCGCCGCGAGGTGTCGGCGATGATCCGCACGACGTTGCCGAGCAATTCGTAGCAGGCGTAGTGACTCGCCTGCAGCGCAAACACACTCGGCAGATAGTCGAGGACCCGATGACCGGTGGGACCGATCACATGCGTGGGTGCCGGAACGACCTCCAGCCCGGCGCGCTCGAATTCGGCGCGGCTGCGCGGCATGTGCGGGGCATGCGTGACGAGCACTACCCGAGTGACGCCGGCAGCGCGCAGAATTACCGCCGACTCCCGCGCGTTCTCGTGCGTGTCGCGCGACCGCGCCTCGGCCCACTTCACCGGCACGCCGAACTCGTGCTCCAGGGCTTCGCGCATCAGCCCGGCTTCGGTCTTCCCGCCCGCCAGCGAACCGCCGGAAACGAGCACCGGCAGGCCGGTCGCGCGCGCGACGCGTGCCCCATAGCGCACTCGCTCGAGCGTGTACCGACCGAGCGTGTCGCCGCCGAACTCCGCGGCGTTGTACCGGAGACCCCCGCCTAGAATGACAACCGCCTGAGCGGATCGAGCCTGCTCGAGATCCAACGCTGGTGGATCCCCGGCGGCGCGCAACAGGAGATAGGCAACCGACCGGAAGCGAGAGCAGGAGCAAGGCTAGGACACCCCCCCAGGCCAGGACGCGCCCGAGCTTTGGGCGGCGATTCAGCAGGATGAGGCCGAGGACGGCGACGAGCAGCGGTCCGCCCGGAGGCAGAAGCAGCGCCCTGACGGCAGCCCTCAGGAGATAGACGGGATCCAATCTGGTCTGGGAAGCGCCCGGCAACCCGTCACCGGGCGGGATGACTACTCGACGGTGACGGCCTTCGCCAGGTTGCGCGGCTTGTCGACGTCGGTGCCGCGGGTGACCGCGGCGTTGTAGGCGAGGAGCTGCACCGGGATGGCGTGCACCACCGGCGAGAGGACACCCGCGTGCCGCGGCGTGCGGATGACGTGCACGCCCTCGCTCTCGCTGAAATGGCTGTCGAGGTCGGCGAACACGTACAGCTCGCCGCCGCGCGCACGCACTTCCTGCATGTTCGACTTTACCTTCTCGAGCAGCGCGTCGTTCGGGGCGATGACCACGACCGGCATGTTCTCGTCGACGAGCGCGAGCGGCCCGTGCTTGAGCTCGCCTGCCGGGTACGCCTCGGCGTGGATGTACGAGATTTCCTTGAGCTTCAACGCGCCCTCGAGCGCGATCGGGTAGTGGATGCCGCGCCCGAGGAAGAGCGCATCCGGCTTGGTCGCGAACCGCTCGGACCAGACCCGGATCTGCGGCTCAAGGTTGAGCGCGTGCTGTATGCTCCCCGGCAGGTGTCGCGCCGCATCGAGGTGCGCGGCCTCGTCCGCTGCGCTCAGGCGGCCGCGGAGCTTCGCGAGCACCAGGGTCAATGTGAACAGGGCGACGAGCTGCGTCGTGAACGCCTTGGTCGAGGCGACGCCGATCTCGGCGCCGGCGCGCGTGTAGAACACGAGCCGGGACGCGCGCGGGATCGCGCTCTCGCGGACGTTGCAGATCGCCAGCGTGCGTTCCTGACCGAGCTGCTTGGCGCGCTTGAGCGCCTCCATCGTGTCGAGCGTCTCGCCCGACTGGGAGATCGTGACGATGAGCTGCTTCGGGTTCGGGACGACGTCGCGATACCGGTACTCGCTCGCGATCTCGACCGCGGTCGGCACCTTGGCGATCGATTCGAGCCAGTAGCGGGCGACGGAGCCGGCGTAGTAGCTCGTCCCGCACGCGAGGATCTGCACGGCCTCGATGTCGCGGAGCACCTCCTCCGCGCCCGGGCCGAACAGCACCGGCGTGACGCCGTCGGCAAGAAGCGGTTCGAGCGAGTCCGACACCGCCTTCGGCTGCTCGTGGATCTCCTTCTGCATGAAGTGGCTGTAGGGCCCGAGCTCGAGCGAGGCGAGCGAGACGTCCGACACGTGGACCTTGCGCTCGACTGCCCGGCCGTCGCGGTCGAGGATCCGGACGCCGACGCGGGTGATCTCGGCGACATCGCCCTCGTCCAGGTAGATCACTCGGCGCGTGGACGACAGAACGGCCGACACGTCGGAGGCGACGTAGTTCTCGCCGTCGCCGAGGCCCACGAGCAGCGGACAGCCGACGCGGGCGCAGACCATGACCTCCGGCGCGCTCAGCGCGACGACGGCGATCGCATAGGCGCCCACGAGCTCCTGGACGGCCTTCCGGGTCGACGCGAGCAGGTCGCCGCCCTGCAGGTAGTGGTAATGGACGAGGTGCGCGATCACCTCGGTGTCGGTCTGCGACTCGAACGTGTAGCCGAGCTTGCGCAGGCGGTCGCGCTGCACGTCGTGGTTCTCGATGATGCCGTTGTGGACCACCGCGATCTCGCCGCACGAGACGTGCGGGTGCGCGTTCGGCTCGGTGACGCCGCCATGCGTTGCCCAGCGGGTATGGCCGATGCCGAGTTTCCCGTTGAGCCCGCCGGCGTGCGCCGCCGCCTCCATCTCGGCGACCCGCCCGACGCGCCGCACACGCTTGATGCCGCCGTTCAGGACGGCGACGCCCGCGGAATCGTAGCCGCGGTACTCGAGGCGCTTGAGCCCCTCGACGAGCAGGGGGACTACGTTACGGTTGGCGATTGCGCCGACGATGCCGCACATCCGGATTCACCTGAGATTTTGACCGCCGCCGCCCGAAACCGCGTGGCTGCAGTCGTTACATTCTGCTGCGCGCAGGCGCCGCCAGGATCGGCGAAGGCTCGGTGAGACTCTCGTCATAAGGATGACGGTCTTGCCGAAAGAGGGATTGGACCTTACGCACGTAGTCCCGGGTCTCCGGATAGGGCGGGATCCCCCGGTGGCGATCGACGGTCCCCTCGCCGGCGTTATAGGCGGCCAGCACGAACGCGACCTCGCCCCGATAGTACGACAGAAGCCAGCGAAGGTATGCGAGCCCCCCGCGCACGTTGTCAACCGGATCGAAGGCGTTCCGCACGTTAAACCGCTGTGCAGTGCCGGGCACGAGCTGCATCAGGCCCTGGGCGTTCTTCGGCGAGACCGCGGAGGGGTTGAACCCGGACTCCACGGCAATGACCGCGAGCGCAAGGTGCGCGTTGACCTGGAATCGAGGCGCGAGGCGGCTAACGAGGTCGGCGATCTCGGGTCTGTAGCGCGGCAGATTGTCGAACGGATTCTCGGTGGGCGTCCGGACCTCCACGGCGGCGGGCAACGGGTTCATGCAGCCCGGCAGAAGGCGGGGCTCCCCGACCACCTGCAGCATCCGTTCGGCATGAGCGTGGCCCTGCGCCGCAGCGCGTTCGAACAGCCCGGCCGCGAGGCGATCGTCGCGCGCGACGCCGCGCCCGTTCGCGTACATCCAGCCGAGCGCGAACTGCGCCTCGGCATCGCCTCTGCGCGCCGCGTCGCAGTACAACTCGGCAGCTTGCAGTGGATCCTTGGGCACGCCTTCGCCGTGCTCGTAGGCAAGAGCGCGAGCGAGGAGGTCGCGCGTATCGCCGTCCCCGGCCTGAGCGAGCGAGCGCGACGGCAGGATGGTGGCAAGCGCGCAGGCCGTCCCGATGACGCAGAAGGCGATGGCGCGGCTGGCGCGATTGCTACGCATGCCGCGCCCGCACCGCGATGCGCGCCGGTGACCGCTCGGCGTCGAACCGATGCATGTACCACGGCAGGCATTCCCGCAACCCCTGGCGCAGGCCGAGAGTCGGCTCGAAGCCAAGCAGACGTCGGGCCTTGCGGATGTCGGCTCGCGAGTGGCGCACGTCGCCCGGCCGGAAATCCGCGTACCGCGGCTCGGATGCGGCCGCCTGCGGCCGCTCCGCGGCAACGAGCGCGCGGAGCATCGCGAACAGCTCGTTGAGCGTCGTCTGCTCGCCGACGGCCACGTTGTACACCTGGTTCAGCGAGTCGCGAGTGCACGCCAGCGCCGCCGCCAGGTTGGCCTGAACTGCGTTTGCGACGTAGCAGAAGTCGCGCGAGGTCTCGCCGTCGCCGTAGATCTCGACCGTGTCACCCCGCAGCAGCGCGCGAATCCAGCGCGGAATCACCGCGGCGTACGCGCCTTGCGGGTCCTGTCGGGTCCCGAACACGTTGAAATAGCGCAGGCCAATGGTCTCCATCCCGTAGCATCGAGCGAAGACGCGGGCGTACAACTCGTTCGCATGCTTCGTGACCGCATAGGGGGAAAGCGGCTCGCCGATCGCCTCCTCCACCTTCGGCAGGCCAGGATGATCGCCGTACGTCGCGCTGGAAGCCGCATACACGAAGCGCGCGACGCCGGCGTCCCGCGCGGCGACGAGCATGTTCACGAACCCGGTGAGGTTCGCCGCGTGGGTCGCCAGCGGATCGTCGATCGACCGCGGCACCGAGCCGAGGGCGGCCTGGTGCAACACGACGTCCGCCCCCGCACACGCCCGCCGGCATGCGGCGGGATCGGTGATGTCGGCTTCGATGAAGCGGTACCGCGCCCAGACCCCCTCGCCCACCGACGCGCGCACGTCCTCGAGGTTCGCGCGCTGGCCGGTCGAGAAATTGTCCAGGCCGACGACGTCCTGTCCGAGCCGGAGCAGCGTCTCGACAAGATGCGAACCGATGAAGCCGGCCGCGCCGGTCACCAGCCAGCGGCGGGGGCGCGCCGTCAACTCGACGCCATAGCGGGGCGCGCAGCCGGGGCTCGTCATCACAGCCGCCAGACGCTGATCCCTCGCGCCGCGAAGTACCCGGCGTCCATCACGCTCTTCACGTCCGCCACCACGCCCTTCGGCGCCAGCTTGTCGAGCAGATCGCCCGGTGGTCGATCGAGGAGCGCGCGGTGCGCCACCGCGACGACGATGGCCTCCGACCGCGGCAGCCCCTGCCAGGGCACCAGATCGACACCGTACTCGTGCATCGCCTCCTCGGGAGCGGCGACCGGGTCGTGTACGTGCACCTTCGCGCCGTAGGAGCGGAGCTCGCGGATCACGTCGATCACCCGGGAGTTCCGGAGATCGGGGCAGTTCTCCTTGAACGTGAGGCCGAGCACGGAGACGTTCGCGCCGTTCACGGAATGCCCGGTCTGGATCAGCTTCTTGACGGTCTGCTCGGCCACGTACTTGCCCATGCCGTCGTTGATGCGGCGGCCGGCCAAGATCACCTGCGGGTGGTAGCCGACCATCTCGGCCTTGCGGGTGAGATAGTAGGGGTCGACGCCGATGCAATGTCCGCCGACAAGGCCGGGGCGAAACGGCAGGAAGTTCCACTTCGTCCCCGCCGCCTGCAAGACGTCGAGCGTGTCGATGCCGATCCGGCCGAAGATGAGCGAGAGCTCGTTCATCAACGCGATGTTCAGGTCGCGCTGCGTGTTCTCGATGACCTTGGCGGCCTCCGCGACCTTGATGCTGCCCGCCTTGTAGACGCCCGCCTCGATGATGCTCTCGTAAACGCTCGCCACTTTCTCGAGCGTCTCCGGCGAGTCGCCGGACACGACCTTCACGATCTTGGCGAGGGTGTGCTCCCTGTCGCCGGGATTGATGCGCTCGGGCGAATAGCCGACCGAGAAGTCCTTGCGCCACTTCATCCCCGAGTGGCGCTCCATCACCGGTATGCAGATTTCCTCGGTCGCACCCGGATACACGGTGGACTCGAAAACGACCGTTGCCCCGCGCTTGAGGTTGCGACCGACGATCCCGCTCGCGCCGAGCAGCGGGCCGAAGTCGGGCTGATGTGCGTCGTCGATGGGCGTCGGGACCGCGACGACCAGGAAATCCGCGTCTTGGAGCGCCGCGGGATCGGTGGTGCACGACAGGCCCTTGGCGGCCTGCAGCTCCTCGGATGCGACCTCGCCGGTGGGATCGACGTGCCGTCGATAGGCATCCACCTTCGCCCGGGACAGATCGTAGCCGATCGTGCGGTGCTTCTTTCCGAAGGCGACGGCGAGCGGCAGGCCGACGTATCCGAGACCGATGACGGCGATGGTTGTCATGAGATCGGCTTCAAGTTGGAGAATCGTTGCGGCGTGGGGCGCCTCGCACCAGGGCGGGAAGCCCTGCGCGCCAGTCCCGTCAGCGTGCGCCCTCGCGGAAGACGACTACCCGAACCGTGTCGACCAGGATGAGCAGGTCGAGGAACAGCGAGTGGTTCTTGACGTAATACAGGTCGAACTGGAGCTTCCTCGCCGAGTCCTCGACCGAGGCCGCGTAGGTGTACCTGACCTGTGCCCACCCGGTCAAGCCGGGCTTGACGCTGTGGCGAACCGCGTAGAACGGAATCGTCTTGCTCAGCTGCTCGACGAAGCACGGACGCTCCGGGCGAGGCCCGACGAAGCTCATCTCGCCCTTGACCACGTTCCAGAGCTGAGGCAGTTCGTCGATGCGCGTGCGACGGATGAAACGGCCGATTACGGTGACGCGGCTATCGTTCGCAACCGCCCATTTCGCTTCGCCGTCCTTCTCGGCGTCCAGCACCATGCTCCGGAACTTGAGCAGCGTGAACGGGATCCCGCCGCGACCCAGTCGCTCCTGGCGGTAGATGGCCGGTCCCCTGGTCTCGAATCGTATCGCGAGGGCGGTCAGCGCCATCACGGGTAGCGTCAGCACCAGGAGAGTCAGTGCCGCCATCACGTCGAAGAAGCGCTTGACGAGGTTCCGAACCCGGCCCTGGCTGAAGCCTTCGCCGTAGATCAGCCAGCTCGCCTTCAGGGACTCGATCGGCACTTCGCCATAGACGCGCTCGAAGAACCCGGCCAGCGTGGTCACGCGGACGCCGCTCAAGCGACATTCGAGGAGCTCGCGCAGCGGCAGCACGCCCCCGCGCTGCTCGCGGACCGCGACGATGACCTCGTCGACCGCCAACCGGCCGACCGCCTCGGCGATGGAGGCGACGTCCGCGACGATGCGCCCGGCTGGAACGGCCACCTCCTGTTCCGAGCGCGCGTTGACGAAACCGACGACGGCCATGCCGGACATTCCGGAGGTCGCGAGCGCCTGTTCGACAGCGAGCGCGTCGCGCCCGACGCCGATCACGAGCACCCGCTGCGACAGGAGCGCCGACGCCCTGGGCGACAGTGCGATCCGGTGTACGCAAAACGCGCCGACGAACGCGTAGAGGACCGCGTAGCCGATCGCCGGCTGAACGATCTCGCCGTTGGGAATGACGAAGAACGCAGCGTAGGTCACCGCCACCCCGGCAGCGAGCGACATCAACAATCGCGCTACCAATGCACCGGGGAGGAACCGGCGGTCCTGCTGATAAAGCCCGAATGCGCCGTTCATGAGCAGCATGACTACCGCGAACGAAACCGCGGGCAGCATCGCGCTGAACGGCGACACCCACTGGCGGTCGTTCGTCACCGCCACGGCGAGCAACACGGCGAAGACGAACAGCGCCGCCTCCGCGAGCAGCTGGAGGATCGTCGCCAACGGGAAGTGGTGGCGGAAAATGCTTACCACGTCGCCCCCGACGCCGACACTCGGTCCCCAACGAGCTTCTCTGGATTTGTCACGGCTTCCAACGTCCGACGTGAATCAGCGCGCCATCACGGCGCTGTGACGCGGACAACGGTGCAAGCACCGTTGTCCGGAGGTCCCCCCCTCAACGTCGCTCGCGCTTCCAGTCGGCGATCCACCGCTCAGCCGAGGCGCACCCGCGACGCGAACCCATGCTGCCACACCGATGCAGCGCCAACTGTCAAAGATTGAAAAAAGGCACGACGTCTGACGCGCGCCGCGACGAATCGCGTCGCGCGGTGCATTCACGCAGGCGTCATGCGTCGAGCGAAGCCGACGCTGCGCGGCGTCGATCGTTAATGATTGAAAAAACTCTTGTGACGTTGCGCCTGCACCACGGTGCCTCGTCAAGGAGCTCGATAGCGAGCGAACGACCTCGATTACGAGCGGACATCCCGCGAGCCGGGTTCCGTGCAGGGGACGGCGTCGATCAGGCGCATCACGCTAGGCACTGAATCGCAGACGACGCGCGGCCGGCGGCGTACGCTCAGCTCGACGCATCGGAACCCGCGACGATCGGGCGACCGCCCTGTGGCTCTCGAACGAGACTTCCAGGGCGGGCGGGTATGCCTGGCGTCGTGCCTTACGCCCGGCCGGCCACGCGCTGCCAGCCGTCCCGTGCCCGGAGGACTAGACCGTTGGCATGGTCGAGCAAGTACGTCTCGGCGCCTGGCGGTCTTCCAGACGCCAACCAAAGAGTCCACAACACAATGACATACGCGCCTACGCCGGCAGGGATGCCGATGATCAGCTGGCGGAAGGCGCCGAGAGCGCCCGGCCCTGCTGCGAGCTCGCGAACCAGCGCGTGCACCACCACGCCCATTACGGCGGCCGCCGCAACGGGACGCCACAGATTCGCAAAGTAGACGCGGCTCGGTATCCTGAACGTTCTGAACAACAGCGGATAGCTGACCGTGAGGCTGACGACCGATGCGATCAGCTCCGCGTAGGCCACGCCCTCGACTCCCTCGCGGCTCAAGACTGCAAGCGCGGGCAAGAGCACCGCGAGTCTCACCATCTGAACGAGCGGGGGTAGATGCGCCTTGCCGATGGCCAGGTATGCAGTCGTGTTGTTCGACATCATTGCCTGGATGGCGCCGCACAGTGCCAGGATCTGAATGACCGGGACGGCGCCCAGCCAACTGTCCCCGAGCAGGACCTTCACGAGCGGGCCTGCCATCACAGCAACGCCGACGGCTGCAGGCACCGCGACCGCCAGTATGACGGCGATCACGCCGATGAACCCCTCGCTCAGCGTCTTGAGATCCGTCGCCATTCGCGCGTAGCCGGGAAGCACTGCCCGATTGATCGGCGCGATGAGTTCGGTCGCGGGCAAGTACGCGATCTCCGAGCCGACCGTGTAGAGCCCCAGCGCGCCGGGGCCATGCACGCGCCCGATGATCAAGTGCGAGATGCGGCCGAGCACGACCGAGAGACCGTTATGGAGCAGCATCCAGCCCGAGAAGGAGAACAGCTCGCGGCTCTTGCCCAGGCAGAAACGGGGTCGGAACGGCTGCATCGTATAGCTGAGAACGACGCCGGAGACGCGCCCGACAACGATGCCGATGACCAGCGCCCAATAGCCGCCGATGACCAGGGCGAGCGAAAGCGTCACGACAAACGCGATCACCCTCTTCGAGGCGAGAAACCTGAACTCGCGTGAAAAGTCCATCTCGCGGCGGAAGTTCACGGTGCCGATGTTCTCGAAGCTCTGAACGATCCACGCTCCCGCCAGTACCAACATGACCGGCGTGAGCCGTGGCTCGCCGTAAAACATCGCCGCGGGGTAAGCGAGTCCGACGGTCGCCAACGCACAGGCGCTGCCGAGAGCGACGTTCAAGGTCCATGCCGTATCGTAGTGCTCCCTCGTAGGGTGCTCGCGCTGGATCAGCGCGACCTCGAAGCTGAACGCGCTAGCAAGTTCGATGATCGCGATTGCGGACATCACCATCGCTACCAGCCCGAAATCCGCCGGGACCAGGAGCCGAGCGAGGATGAGGATGCTGACGAACCCAAGCGAGCGATCGGCAAGCTTGAACAGCACCATCCAGGCGGCGCCTTGGGCGATCGCTCGCTTCATCGCAGGTGCCCCTTGCGAGTCGCACTCAAGGTCGAATCTCAGAACACCTGTCTATCGATTCATTGGCCGCGCTGCGCTGCCGGGAGAGCGCTCGAGCCTGCCACCGTGTCGGGCCGGCTCGCCGTCTTCTCTTGGTGGGAAGACATCGGCGACTGTTGCGCCACGGCACACCGCAGACCGGGCCGGCGCAGTGCTATAGTCCACAGGCGCCGTTGGCTGTCCCAAAATCTTTGTGAATTGACGCAAAATACGTGGTCTTCGTCACCTTGCGGCGGGGCGTCGCCAAGTACACTGCCCTGGCAGTCGTTCTTGCCTTGGCATGGGGGAAAGCACCGGGGGTTGGAGAAATGAAAGTCGTCCTGTTCTGCGGCGGCCTGGGGACCCGCCTCAGGGAGCACTCCGAGACGATCCCGAAGCCGCTCGTGAACGTCGGCTTCAGGCCGATCATCTGGCACCTGATGCGCTATTACGCGCACTTCGGTCACAAGGACTTCATTCTCGCCCTCGGCTATCGCGGGCATCTGATCAAGGAGTTCTTCCTCACCTACAACGAGTGCCTGTCGAATGACTTCGTCATGTCGAAGGGCGGTCGCAAGGTGGCGCCGCTCGCGACAGACATCGACGACTGGCGCATCACGTTCGTCGATACCGGGCTGCACTCCAACCTCGGGCAGCGGCTGCTGCGGGTACGCGAGTTTCTCGAAGGGGACGAAATCTTTCTCGCGAACTACTCGGATGGCTTGAGCGATTTGCCGCTCGACCGCCATATCGAAGAGTTCACGCGCCGCCGCGTGACCGCGAGCTTTGTGACGGTGCGGACGTCGCAGAGCTTCCATGCCGTCCTCACGGACAATGAAGGCATGGTGACGGGGCTCGGCAAGCTGCGCGAGTCCGACTTCTGGATCAACGGCGGGTTCTTCTGCTTTCGGCGCGCGATCTGGGATTGCATACGAGAGGGGGAGGAGCTGGTCGAGCAGCCTTTCCAGCGCCTGATCGAGCAACGCCAGCTGGCCGCCTACCGGTATGGCGGGTTCTTCCAGGCGATGGACACGTTCAAGGACAAGATCACGCTGGACCGGATGGAAGCGCGAGGCGACTGTCCGTGGATGGTGTGGAAGGGGGCGAGGAGACTGACGCAAGGAGTCCCGGCCGGCGGATCGCCCCGCCGCCGTCAACCCAGGCCCGGCGCGCGGACGCCGACGAGTTCCTCGCCAAGGCCGACGACGAGTAGAGCACTCAGCGCCGCCTCGACGCTCTTCATCCTTGCCTGCGATATGCCGTATTCGAGCACCCCGGTTGACCGTCGGAATGCCCGTGTACAACGCGGAGCGCACGCTCGCGACGGCGCTCGAAGGACTGTTGGGACAGACGTTCGGCGATTTCGAGCTCGTCGTCAGCGACAACGCCTCGACCGACGGCACGCCCGACTTGCTTGCGCGCTACGCCGCGCTCGACCCGCGTCTCAAGATCGTGCGGCAGCCGCAGAATCTCGGCGCCAACCCGAACTACTCCGAGGTGGCGCGGCGCGCGCGCGGAGAGTACTTCAAATGGGCCTCGTCGAACGACTGGTGCGCGCCGACGTTCTTCGAGCGATGCATCGATGTGCTCGATGCGCGGCCCGACATCGTGCTCGCTTTCCCGCGCACCAAGCTCTTCGTCGCGGCGCTCGAAGACGCAGAAGAGTACCCGTACGACTTCGGCCTCGAGAGCGACAGGCCGGCCGATCGTTTCATACACCTCGCGTCGAAACTCCAGCTCAACAACGTGTTCAACGGCGTGATCCGCGTCGCCGCGCTTCGCCGCACTCGATTGGTCCCGCATTATCCCGGATCGGACATCGTCCTCATGGCGCACCTTGCGCTCCTCGGCAAATTTGCCCAGGTACCGGAGCCCCTGTACTTCCGACGAATGGAACCGCAGTCCGCGACGCGTCTGAAGTCGGCAGACGCGGTGCGGCGACATCATTACCCGCGTCCCGACGCGCGCGCCTTGTTCCAGTCGTGGCGGCTGCGCGCGGACTGGTTCCGCGTGATCCTCGCGGCTCCCATTCCGATCGCGGACAAGCGTCGCGCGTTCGCCTACGCGGCACGGATGTGCTACCACCATTGGCGCGATCTGGTGCAGGACTTCCGCGAAGCAGTGCGTTACGTCGGTCGGCGGCATGACACTGTGAACGGTAGCGACGATTCGTGCCCGGTCTGCGCAAGCGCGGCGACGATCAGCCTTCTATTCGCTGGCCGACGCCCCGGTTACCTGCACATCGGTGTTTTCCGATCCGGGTTCTGCGCGCGCGGTCCCGCGTGGAGACGTTTTCCTCAGGTGCTGCAATCGCTGCGGCTTCGTATTCAACGGCGCGTTCGAACCGATGTTGGCCGAAGCGGGCGCACGCTACGAAAGCTCGCAGGCATCCTCCGCGCATTTCGGCAGCTTCGCCCGCTCGCTCGCGAAGGATTGGATCGATCGGTACTCGCTGCACGGCAAGACGGTACTCGAGGTCGGTTGCGGGCATGGCGAGTTTCTGGCCGAGCTGGTCCGCGTGGGCATCGGGCGAGGGATCGGTCTTGACCCTCTTGCCGACCCGACGCAGATTGACCGCGGAAGGCGACCGCATACGGCTATTTGCAGAGCCGTTCGACGAGCAGCACGTTGCGGTAGAGGCGGATGCGATCGTATGCCGGCATACGCTCGAGCACATCTACGACGTGTCGCGCTTTCTCCGCCTGGTTCGGTCCTGGGCGGAGCAACACCCGGGAAGCGTCGTGCTGTTCGAAGTCCCTGCGGCCGAACGCGTACTTGCGGAGTGCGCGTTCTGGGACGTGTACTACGAGCACTGCGGCTATTTCACGCGAGCGACGCTCGAGCATGCCTTTCGGCTCGCAGGCTTCAGGGTGCTGCGGACGGCGCTGGTCTACGACGAGCAGTACCTCATTCTGGAAGCCACCGCTGCTCGCGATGCCGAGCACACCGAATCGACCAGCCATGCGGAGGCTGTCCTGTCGACCTGCCGCCTGTTTGGCGAGCGCAGCCGGCGATCGATCGACCGGTGCCGGTCTGCGCTGGAGAGTCTTGCGGCGGACGGCCGACCGCCCGTCATCTGGCAGGGCGCCGCCAAGACGGTGGGCTTCCTCAGCGCCCTCGCCGATGATCGGCTCGTCGATTGCGCGATCGACCTGAGTCTGCACCGCCAAGGGCGATTCCTTCCTCCCTCGGGGTTGCCGGTATATGCGCCGGAGAAGCTGGTGACGCTACGCCCGCGGAATGTCGTGCTGATGAACCCCGTCTACTACCGCGAGGTCGGCGCGAGTCTGCGGTCGCTCGGTCTGGACACCACCCTCCTGACCGTCAATCAGCTTTGCGAAGGACCCCGTGCGCTCGAGGCGGGCTGCGCCTGACACCGCGGGCGTCTCGCGGGACGACGGCGCGCGTGGCAACGAGCGTTCGCGGGACAACGGCGGCGAGATTCTCGCACCAGATCACGAGGTCATGCCTGCCAGCCGATCGAAACAATGTCCAGATCGTCATCGCCGTCGAGATCGACGAGCACTGCGTTCCGCGTGACGCCGTCGCTGGCGTGGACGAGGTGCTCGCGCCATTTCCGGCCGTAGGCGTCTTCGTTCTCAACGACCAGTAGACGCGCCGCGTCAGGGTTCTTCGGGTACTGCTCGTCGACGACGCATGGGTCGCCGTCGCCGTCGACTCGGCCACATCCAGACTCATCGACCCGATGACGGTACCGATCCGGTGCCGGAGCAACGCGCCGTCGCGTCAGCGCCTTGAGCTTGCGCCAGACACGTCCCCGCGTCGGGTGATCGGATCGAAGCCGACGACGGCGTCCAGTCTGCAATCGCCATCAGCTCGGCGCGCCGGTTGCGGTCGGGATTCCTGGCGGTCGCGTCGATGGCGTAGAGGCGCCACGCACCGCCCTGATTGCGCAGCCAGCGTGCCGAGTAGCAGGTCGATTTGTCCGTCGCGACCGATGTCGGCTGCAGACAGCGGCTCGTCGTGCGAAAACTCCGCGATCCGCGCCACTCGCCACGCTCTGCGGCCGCGCGGGTACTGTGACAAGCTGAATGCCCTGCCCTGCGAGGTGCCACGACAGCGCAATCTTCAGGCGGTCAGCGAAGCGGTGTACCGCGACGCCCTGGAGAAAGTCGCCGGCTCCATCAGGGATGTTGGTGTGGACGCGGAAGTTCCGCGGCCGTCGTTCTCGGCCCATGCGAGTGCCGCATTCGGGTCGGAGCCGCGCTCGCGTGTTGCCAGGATATCGATGTCGCCATCGCCGTCGAGATCGGCGAGCAACGCGAGATTGTTCGCGGGCGCACCGAACGGCCGGCGCTCCCATCGGCCGGTGGCGCGGCCTGGATTGCGGTACCACCAGCCGCGCTCGCGACGTCCGGCGCCGTAACGGTCGAGGTCGCGGCGGCTACGAACAACGGCTCGCTCAGACATGGCGCATCTGGATGACTGCCGGCATCAGCGGGTGCTCGCGAGTGTCGGCGGACAGGCCTGTTCACCCACAACTCGATCGCCTGACGCGGGCTTCGGCGTTCGATCGTACAGGCTATGGCGCCGATCGGGGTAGACTCGGGCGGCCGTATGCGAGGGAGCTGGTCGTCGAGCAGGACCGGCGTGACCCTCGATCGTCGCAGATTGAAGTAGATCTTCACCTCGTGCGGTCCAGCGCTGAAGACATGCGCGCAGACGATGTCGACCTGGCTGAGTCGTGAGTCGATGACGGCCGGCGCCGACGAACTGACGAACAGCCGCGACATCCGGGTCGACGACGTGCTCTTCCCACTCGCGCGTCGGATCGAGCGGTGCCTCGAACAACGAGATCCGGTAGCGCGACCGACGCGCTCGGAGGGCGAGAGCACTATGTCCAAGCGACCATCGCCATTGATATCGTGCACGTCGATAAAGGCATGCGCCCGCGTCCACGCGGCGATGGACCGGCGAGGATCCCACTCGGCGGCACGCCGTACGGGTTGCGATGCCACAGCCCGTTCACCACGATATCCGGCGGCCAGCGGCGTCGATATCGGCCACCTTAAGCCCTCCTCCGCGGGACCGTGAGGACGCGACGAGTCGGTGCGCGTCCGGATCCTGCAGGTAGAGATGGATCTTGTCGCCGTCGCCGTCGACGAAGGATTGATTGCGGGCAGCGAGATCCGGCCGGCCATCGCCGTCGAAATCCGCGACCTCCGACGTCTGGAGCTCGGAGTCGGTCCGCGCAGGGCCCAGTCGCCGCCACGAAACCAGACGAGCCGATCGAACATCACGCTCACGACGTCGTTGTGCCGTCGCCATCGATGTCGACCACCTCGTGATCGGTGCTGAACCAGCCGGAATGCGCGATCACGTGATGGCGCCAGCGGGGTTCGTACCGCAGGAGGCCGCCGCCGCTCCGAACTGCCGCGATCAAATCGGGACGACCGTCGCCATTCAGATCGCCGAAAGACTTGCCCAGCCTCGTGGGCCGATCGACGCGATGACGACTGATCGAGTCGAGCACGCTCGAGTACCGCGTTGCCATGCGGCTGAAGACGCCTACGATGAGGGCCACGGCCGCGGCCGTAAGGCTAGCCCGGGCGCATCGCTCATGCGCCGCCGCTCGCCGTGGCACCGCCGACGAGCCGCATCGCGGCGTCCGCGGCGAGCGAGACAGTCGGCCCGGTCGAATGTGCGCTCTAGCAGCATGATGCGGGATGATACGTCGCCTCGGCGAGCCGGGGTCCAGCATGCCCATATTGGGCGATCAAAAGGCTTCTGAATTCCGGCTTGCGCCGGAATGACCGATTGGGCGGCTTCGAGCGTAGCTCGCCACGCCGATCGCCGGATCCATCATGGCCTCACCACAGCGGCAATGTTACGGCTTCAGCCCGGCAAGCCGGGTGTAAATTCGCGTTACAGAGGATGCCCGCACCGCTCGGAGCACCAATTCACAACGGATCGCGGCCATGGACACCTAGAATGTGCGCAGTTTCACTTCCGTTCGGGCGATGCTATCACTGACCCTCGATCGACCCAGGCGGCACAGGCTGGAAGTGCTGTGCCTCGGCGCGCACTGCGACGATATCGAAATCGGTTGCGGAGCAACGTTGATGAGGCTGGCCGACGAACGGCCCATCGCGGTGAGCTGGGTGATCCTGAGCTCGACATCCGCGCGGGCGGCCGAGACGCGCAGGAGCGCCGGGCTCTTCCTGCGGCGAGCTCGAGCGCGACATGTCCAGCTGGAAGCGTTTCGCGACGGTTTTCTTCCGGCGCAGTGGAAAGAAGTCAAGGAATGCTTCGAAGGGCTCAAGCGCCTGCGTCGACCCGACGTCATCTTCACCCACGAGCGCGATGATCGGCATCAGGACCACCGCGTGGTCTGCGAGCTTACGTGGAACACATTCCGCGACCATCTGATCCTCGAGTACGAGATCCCGAAGTACGACGGTGGCATCGGCCAGCCCAACCTGTATGTACCGGTGACGACTGCGGTCGCGGAACGCAAGTCGCAGTACCTCCTTTCGGCCTACAAGAGCCAGGCAACGAATTCCTGGTTCACACCCGAAACGTTCCGCGGCCTGATGCGCCTGCGCGGTATCGAAAGCAACGCCGAGCAAGGTTACGCCGAGGCGTTTCACTCGCGAAAGGCCCTGATCTGATTTCCGAACCCCGGGACTGATGAGTCGCACCGACCCGGCCGCACTTGACGCACACTCAAACGAGGACCTCCATAGGAGGCGGATGGCTCAGGAACCTCAGTCGGGCTCGCGGTCAGTCCGTACGCGCCGGACTGGAACACCACTACCAGGTCGCCTTCGTGCGCCTCGGCAAGGTCCATCCGATCCGCAAGCAGGTCCAATGGCGTGCAGAGCGGTCCCACGGCGGATGCGATCTCGCGCGCCTCGCCGTGAACCTTGTTGCCGATGACGACCGGGTAGTTCTTCCGGATCACCTGGCCGAAGTTGCCGGACGCCGACAGGTGGTGGTGCATGCCGCCGTCGGTGACGAGGAAGACGTGTCCGCGCGAGATTTTCCGATCGATCACCCGGCACACGTAGATGCCGGCCTCGCCGACGATGTACCGGCCGAGCTCGAGCACGAGCCTTGCGCCCGGCAGCTCGGTCGCCGCGCGCGACGCAAGCGCCTCGAGATTCGCTCCGATCGGCGTCAGGTCGAGCGGCAGCTCGCCGGGGAAGTAGGGGATGCCGAAGCCGCCCCCGATGTTCACGACCTGCACCGGCGCAGGCGCGGCCCGGGCAAGCTCGACGGCGAGATCCACCGACTTGCGCTGCGCTTCGCAGATGGCGTCCGCCCTGAGGTTCTGCGCGCCGGAAAAGATATGGAAGCCCTCGAACGCGAGCCCGCCGCGACCGATCTCCTGCAGCAACGCCGGGACCTGCTCGGCATCCACCCCGAACTGCTTGGGCCCGCCGCCCATGCGCATGCCCGACGACTTGAGCTCGAAGTCCGGATTGACTCTTACGGCAACCCGCGGACGCGATCCGGTCTCGGATGCGACCCGCGCGAGCACGCGCGCCTCGCGCGGCGATTCGATGTTGATCAGGATCCCGGCCGCCACCGCTTCCCGCAGCTCGGCGTCGGTCTTGCCCGGCCCCGCGAAGCTGATCTCGCGGGGATCCGTGCCCGTCGCCAGCGACGACTTGCAGCTCCCCCGCGGAGGCCACGTCGAGCCCGTCGACCAGCCCGGCCACGTAGGCCAGGAGCGCGGGCATCGGGTTCGCCTTGATCGCGTAATGAACCTTTACGCCGGCCGGAAGGTGCCGTCGAAGGAGCGCGATCCGCTCGCCGATCACGCGCTTGTCGTAAGCGTAGAAGGGCGTGCGGCCGACGTCGGCGGCGAGCCGGGTCAGCTTCACGCCGCCGACGACGAGGCAATCGTCCTCGACGGGAAACTGCGTCATCGGCGCATGCCGAGGAAACGCCCCGCTCACGCTTTCACATCCTCGAAGAGGGACTGGAACTCCTCGGCAAGGAGCTTGCGGTCGATCTTGCCGTTGGGGTTGCGTGGCAGCGGCCCCGTGCGCAGCTCGACTTTCGCCGGGACCATGTAGGCCGGGAACCTCTCCCGGCAAACGGAGAGCAATCGGTCGGCATCGAGCGAGGCGCCGTCCTTCGGCGTCGCGACGACGACGATGGCCTGCCCGAGCACGGGGTGCGGTACACCGAACGCGGCTGCTTCCCCGACGAGCTGGCAGCCGTAGAGCACCTCCTCGATCTCGTTCGGACTCACCCGGTACCCGGACGTCTTGATCATCTCGTCGCGGCGGCCGACGAAGTAGAGGAAGCCCTCCTCGTCCATACGGACGGTGTCCCCCGAGAACACGGCGATCTCCGGAAAGACGAGTCCGGTCTCGCGCCGCGGCAGGGGCTTGTACCTCTCGGCCGTCTTCTCGGGATCGTTCCAGTACCCCATGCCGACCAGCGCACCCCGGTGCACGAGTTCGCCCGGCTCGTCCGGCGCGCACGGCGTGCCGTCCTCCCGCAGCACCAGAATCTCCGCGTTGGGGATCGCCTTGCCGATCGAGTCGGGGCGACGGTCGACCTCTTCGGGCGGCAGGTAGGTGGATCGAAACGCCTCGGTCAGGCCGTACATCAGGTAAGGCTTGGTCCGCGGCAAGAGCGAGCGCAGCTTTTTCAGCGTCTCGAGCGGCATGCGGCCGCCGGTGTTCGCGAAGTAACGCAGATGCTCCCGCGCGGCCGCGGGCCATTCGAGCTGGGAAAGCTGGATGTAGAGCGGCGGCACGGCAGTGAGCCCCGTCACCCGTTCGCTGACGATCGCGTTGAGCACGTCGCGCGGCAGCAGGTAGTTGAGCAGCACGACCCGAGCACCGACATGAAACGCGGTCGTGAGCTGACTGAAGCCGGCGTCGAACGAGAGCGGCAGCGCAGCCAGCAGCGTGTCGCCCGAGTGATTCTGGAGGTAGCTCGCGACGCTCTTGGCGCCAGCACACCATGTTTCGATGGGAGAGCACCACGCCCTTCGGGTTGCCGGTGCTTCCCGACGTGTACAAGATCGCCACGACATCGGTGTCGATCACGCGGTGGCCGGCTCTGGCCGGCGCTTGAAGCAGTTGGCGCCAGCGATGAAACGCGATCGCGTGCGACGGCGGAAGCTCGCCCGCGTCGTCGACGACGACGACGTGCCGCAGATCCGGACAACTGCTCAGCACCGGCTCGAGCAGCTTCAGGCGATCGCAGGACGTGACCAGCACGCGGACGCTGCAGTCACGAACGATATACGCGACCTGGTGCGGCTTCAGCAGCGGATTGAGGGGCACGAACACCGCCCCCGCGGCAGGCGCCCCAAAGGACGCGATGACGGTCTCCGGGCGCTTCTCGATATAGATGCCGATCCGCTCGCCCCGGCCCACGTTCAGCCCGATGACGCCACCCGCGAATGCACCGACCTCGCGCGCGAGCGCTTCGAAAGAGAGCGTCCGCGAGCCCGATACCAGCGCCGGCGCATCCGGCGAACGCGCGGCCGCGACGCTGATCAACTCGTGGAGAAGCGTCGACTCCGATCTGGCGGGAAGCATCGACAAGCGGGATGAACCGGACGAGAATCGAGGCGGATTGTATGACACGCGCCTGCCAGCCATCCGGAACCCCTGGCAATCCGTCACGGGTTTCACAGAAATTTGCGGATTCGGGACGGGACAACCCTTGCCATTGCGCCCGTTTAGCGAGTAAACACTGCGTTTATGCTGCTCGGCAGCTCGCGGGACGCCGCGGCCGATAGCCGTACCAATCGCGAAGCCCATGGAATCCAGCCGTCATCAAGAGTCGAGGCCTCCGCCCTGCCGTTTCTGTGGCGCCCCGGTGCGACACACCTTCGTCGATCTCGGGATGTCGCCGCTCTGCCAGACGCACATCGAACCGCATCAGCTCAACCACGCCGAGCCGTTCTATCCGCTGCACGCCTACCTGTGCCGGCAATGCTTCCTCGTGCAGCTCGAGCAGTACGTCGGCCCGGACCAGATATTTTCCGATTATGCGTACTTCTCGTCGTATTCGGAAAGCTGGGTCGATCACGCGCGCCGGTACGTCGAGGCGATGATCGAGCGCTTCGGCCTCGGACCCGGATCGCTCGTGATGGAGATCGCCAGCAACGACGGCTATCTGCTCCAGCATTTCGTGAAGCGAGGCGTCCCGTGCCTCGGAATCGAGCCGGCGGCCAACGTGGCGGCGGCAGCAGAGGAGCGCGGCATCCCGACGACCGTCCGCTTCTTTGGCCGGGAGGCCGCCGAAGATCTCGCCCGCGATCGCGGCCGGCCCGACCTTCTGCTCGGCAACAACGTCCTCGCGCACGTTCCCGATCTCAACGATTTCGTTGCCGGGATGAAGCGCATCCTCAAGCCGACCGGCGTCATAACGATGGAGTTTCCGCATCTCCTGCGGCTGATGCAGGAGAACCAGTTCGACACGATCTACCACGAGCACTTCTCCTACTTCTCCTTCTTCGTCGTCGAGAAGGTGTTCGCGCATCACCGCCTGACGCTCTTCGACGTGGAGGAGCTGCCTACTCACGGCGGTTCGCTGCGGATCTATGCGCGGCACGCCGAGAACGCGGCCTTGCCCGTGTCCGGCCGGGTGCAGGCGTTACGCGAGTGCGAGTTCGAGGCCGGGCTGAGCCAGGTCGAGCGCTACGACACGTTCGCCGAACAGGTGCGAGAGACCAAACGGAAGCTTCTCGAGTTCCTGATCGCGGCGAAGCGCGCGGGCAAACAGGTGGTCGGATACGGCGCACCGGGAAAGGGCAATACCCTCCTCAACTACTGCGGCATAGGGACGGACTTTCTCGACTACACCGTCGACAGAAGTCCGCACAAGCAGGGCCGCTACACTCCGGGCGCCCATATCCCCATCCTGCATCCGGACCGCATCCGCGAGACGCGGCCCGATTACGTGCTGATCCTGCCGTGGAACCTGAAAGAGGAGATCTCGCGCCAGATGGCGTTCATCCGCGAGTGGGGCGGGCGATTCGTCGTACCGATTCCCGAAGTGCGCGTCCTGGACTGACGCCCACCCCTTCGCCTTGTCTTCCGTGAGACCGCTACGCACGAGGATGGGGAAAGGTTTTCCCTAGCGCCGGGCAGATGGAGTGATGCGAAATCGAGACGTTTCCATCTCGTTCTGACCGGTGAAAGTCATTCTATGCTGCAGCTGCAACGCCCGCCCGTCGTCTACATGAACGGCCACATAACGTCGTGGGACGAGGCGACCGTCCACGTCTCGAGCGAAGCGCTCATCCGCGGCGTAAGTGTCTTCGAAGGCATCAAGGGATACTGGCGGCATGACAGCCAGGAGTTCTCCCTGCTCGCGCTCCGCGAGCATTACGACCGGTTGCGACGCTCTGCGCATCTTCTGCATCTCCCGTTCTCGATGTCCTATGACGACTTCCGTACGGCGTGCGCGGACCTTGCGAAGCGCCTTCTGGTCCGCGAGAAAGATCTCTGGCTGCGGACGACGCTACTTGCCGTTGAGGGCCACTGGGGCGAGGGTACGGTGACGGACTTGGTCATCCTGGGCTATCACCAGGACAAGAAAAGGCCCGAGGCGATCGACGTAGGCGTCAGCACGTGGCAGCGGTCAGGCGATGCGGCTCTTCCTGCGCGGGTCAAGTCGGCAGCGAACTACCAGGTCGGACGACTGGCAAGAATCGAGGCCCGAAGGCAGGGATTCTCGGACATGGTCCTGCTGAATCAGTGGGGCAGGGTCGCCGAGGCGTCGGGCTCTTGCGTCGTTCTGGCCCGCAACGGGGTGGTCATGACGCCGCCGTCGTCCGAAGGCTGCCTCGAGAGCATCACCGTGGAAATCATTGCAAAACTGTGCGCGAGCCTCGAACTGCCTTTCGAACGGCGGCCGATCGATCGGACTGAACTCTACGTCGCCGACGAAATGTGTCTTGCAGGGACGCTCGCCGAGCTCGTCCCGGTCGGTCGGGTCGAGTCGTCCGTACTGCCTGAGCGCGCACCGGCAATCGAGCTGCTCGCGAACGAGTTCTGGGATTGCGTGCGAGGCGTACGCCGACATCCAGGCGTGGGGTTGACCCCGCTGTGAACACGATCCGCCATCGAAAGGCAATGCCATGAAGGTACTGGTGACCGGCACCGAAGGCTACATCGGCGCTCGCCTCGCGCCCTACCTGTCGAGTTCCGGGCACGAGGTGACTGGGCTCGATACCGGGTTCTATCGCGACGGGTGCCTGTACATCGATTCGCTGGGCCAGGCCGTGGGTCCGAGGACGGTCTACAAGGACCTGCGCGCAGTCACGGCCGAGGACTTTGCAGGGTTCGATGCCGTCGTGCATCTTGCCGAGCTGTCGAACGACCCGCTGGGGCAGAATCGACCCGAGATCACCTTCAAGATCAACCACGAGGGCTCGCTCCGGCTCGCCCGGGCGGCGCGGGAGGCTGGCGTTCGCCGCTTCGTGTACGCCTCGTCGTGCAGCGTCTACGGCGTCGGGTCGGGCGAATTCCTTGACGAGACCTCCGCGACGCAACCGCAGACCGCGTATGCGCAATGCAAGGCGATGGTCGAGCGTGATCTGCGCCCGATGGCGCACCAGGACTTCTGTGTGGTCTTCCTCCGCAATGCGACCGCATATGGCCCGTCGCCGCGCATGCGCTTCGACATCGTGCTGAACGACCTTTGCGCACTCGCGTGGACGCGCCGAAGGATCGCCATGACAAGCGACGGCAGTCCGTGGCGGCCCGTCGTGCACGTGGAAGACATCTGCCAGGCGATCCGCTGTGCGCTGGAAGCCCCGGTCGACGCCGTCAACGGGGAAGTCTTCAACGTCGGCCGGAACACGGAAAACTACCGGATCCGCGAGCTCGCCGAAATCGTTGCCGAAGTCTTTCCCGGATGTGAAGTCACCGTCGGTCAGTCAGGCGGCGACAACCGCAGCTACCGGGTATCGTTCGACAAGATTCACGCGAAGCTCCCGGGCTTCGGCTGCCGCTGGGATGCTCGGCGCGGCGCGGACGAGCTGCGGCGGCTGTTCGAGCGCATCGAAATGTCGACCGAGACCCACGAGTTCCGCGCCTTTACCCGGCTCAAGCAGCTCAAGTACCTGCAGCGTACCGGACAGATCGATGACGATCTCTACTGGCGGCCGCGCTGAGGGGCGCCGCTGCTCGACGCCACAAGCCCGCTAGCAACGCTCGGCGAGCGAGATGAAGCACAAAAGCTTGGATGTCGTCGGGCTGGTGCCGGCCGCGGGCCGGGGCAACCGGATTGCGCCGCTACCTTGCAGCAAAGAGCTTTACCCGATCGGATTCCGCCGGGACGAGCAGAGCGGGGAGCCGCGCGTGAAGGTGGCGAGTCATCATCTGTTCGACAAGATGCGCCAGGCGGGCATCACCACGGCATACGTGATCCTGAGAAATGGCAAGTGGGATATCCCCGCCTATTTCGGTGACGGCACGATGGTCGGGATCCAGCTGGCCTACCTGGTGATCGACGACTCGCAGGGACCTCCCGACACGCTGGACCGGGCATTTTCCTTCGTAAGCGGCAGGTCGGTGGCTTTCGGGTTCCCGGACATTCTCTTCGGTCCCGATGATGTCTTTGAGCGGCTGCTCGAACGTCTGGCGGAGGCGGATGCGGACGTCGCCTTGGGGCTGTATCCCGCCCACGATTGCCGGGTCATGGACATGGTCGACATGGACCGCCACGGCCAGGTGCGTTCAATGATCCTCAAGCCCCCGTCCACCGATCTCCGGTATGCGTGGCTTTGCGCAGTGTGGGGACCGCTCTTTACCGAGTTCATGCATGAGTTCGTCGCATCCGAGCTCGCGAACGAGCATCATGAGGACCGGATCGTCCGTCGGAGAATGGACGCCCAGGGAGATCTGCCGGTCGGCGCGGTGATCGCGGCGGCGATTGAAAAGGGCTTGCGCGTAACGGGGACGGCGTTCCCGGACGCGAACTACATCGACATCGGGACGCCTGACGACCTCGTCCGGGCAGTGACGACGTTCGATCCCCGCTGGTGACGCGGTGTCTGCAACCCATGCGCGGTGTCGCGAGCCGGCTCCAATAGAAACGCGATGCTCGGGACCGACCCGAGCCCGTCGGCGAGCCATCCCAATCATGTCGCGCGTATGAATGCCACGACTTACCATCTTTGGCTGAAACCTTCCGGCTCGACGTACGATAGCTTAGCCGCAACCATACGGGAACTCGCGCAGGAGCTGAACGCTCCGCTGTTCGAGCCGCATGTCACGCTTCTGAGCCTTGAAGGAACGGCACGAGAGCACGTCCGGCGAACAGCGGAGCTCGCGCGGCAGCTGGAGCCTTTTCCGGTAGTCCTTACAGAATTGTCGTACGGAAGCGGGTATTTTCATTGCCTGTTCGCGAACGTGGAGCAAACCACTCCGGTCATGAGCGCGAACATTGTCGCGCAACAGGTATTTGATCAGGCTGAGAAAGCGTACACGCCGCACTTGAGCCTTGTGTACGGCCTGTACCCGGAAGAGCGCAAGAGGGAGATCATCACGCGCCTACAGTCCCGCATTCGAGTCTCGTTCGAGGCGAACGCCATCCACCTGATCAAGGCGCAGAGCAGCGATCCGAAGGATTGGCACGAGATGGCTGTTGCGCCCATGGGGGATTGAATCACTTGCCGCGCAGGCCTACCGCTTTGCCGTCAGGCCCCCAGGCGTCGTGAATTTCCACGCGTGAGGTGTCGAAAGCGAAGGTGCCGTCCCTGAGCAGGCCAATCGAGATACGGCGTGCAAGCGGCCCCGAGCGCATCGGACCGTACGCCGTTCGATGCTGGATTACACGTACTCGTCCCAGCTCTTCACATGCAAGTCGTCGAGTCGCTTCGCGACCAGCGCCTCGACGAATCGCTGGGCAAGGCGCAGCTCCGTAATGAGCGGAATCGCGAAATCCACGGCCTTGCGTCGGATGATGTAATCGTTGGTCAGCTCGTCCTCCTGGTAGTTCTTCGGGATATTGATGACGAGGTCGATCTTCCCTCCTCCGAGGTACTCGAGGATGTTCGGGCTTGCCTTCTCGAGCGGCCAATGCAGCATCTCCAGGTCGATGCCGTACTGCCGCATGAAGTCCGCAGTTCCCTGCGTCGCGAAGATGTGGACACCGAGGCGCTTGAGCGCGCGGGCGCTCGCCACGAAGGCCGCCTTGTCCTCGAGCGGGCCCGTCGAAAGCAGGATGCTCTTGATCGGCACCCGCTGTCCCACGGAGAGCATCGCCTTGAGGAACGCCTCTTCGAAGTCGTCGCCGAGGCAGCCCACCTCTCCCGTCGAGCTCATCTCGACCCCGAGCGTGGGGTCGGCGCCCTCGAGGCGCGTGAACGAGAACTGCGGGGCCTTGACGCCCACGTAGTCGAGTTCCATGAAGGAGGTCAGGGACTTCTCCACCGGGACAGCCCATGATCACTCGCGTCGCCAGGTCGATGAGGTTCCGCTTGTAGACTTTCGAGACGAACGGGAAGCTCCGCGACGCGCGCAGATTGCACTCGATGACCTTCACCGCCGTCCCTTGCGCGATGAACTGGATGTTGAACGGCCCCGTGATGCGGAGCGCCGCGGCGATCTTCCTCGCGATGCTCCGAATGCGGCGGATCGTCTCGAAGTAAGTGCGCTGAGGCGGCGTGACCAGCGTCGCATCCCCCGAGTGGACGCCGGCATTCTCCACGTGCTCGCAGATCGCGTGAGCCAGGAGCTCGCCGTCGCGGGCGACGCCGTCGAGCTCCACCTCCTTGGCGTTCTCGATGAACTTGCTGATCACCACCGGGTGCTCGCGCGACACGTCGACGGCCTTGCCCAGAAAACGCACCAGCTCGGAATCGTTCGAAGCCACGGCCATCGCCGATCCGCTGAGCACATAGGACGGCCGCACCAGGACCGGGTATTGCACCTCTCTCGCAAAGGCCTTCGCTTCCTCGATGGAGCTGAGCTCCCGCCACTCCGGCTGGTCGATCCCGAGCCGGTCGAGGAGCGAGGAGAACTTGTGCCGGTCCTCGGCCTCGTCGATCCGCTCCGGCGCCGTGCCGAGGACCCGCATCCCCGCGTGGTGGAACTTGAGCGCCAGGTTGTTGGCTGTCTGCCCGCCCATGGAGAGAATGATCCCGAGGGGTTGCTCCCGCTCGTAGATCTCGGAGATGGTCTCGAAGGTCAGCTCCTCGAAGTACAGGCGGTCGCACTCATCGTAGTCGGTGCTGACGGTCTCCGGGTTGTAGTTGATCAGGATCGTCTGGTAGCCGAGCTGGCGAAGCGTCATCACCGCGTTGACGCAGCACCAGTCGAACTCGACGGAGCTGCCGATACGGTAGACGCCCGAGCCGAGGACGATCACGGCCTTCCGGCCAGCCGGCGGCGCGTCGCTCGCCGCGCCGTTGTAGGTGAGGTACAGGAAGTTGGTCTCTGCGGGATACTCGGCAGCCAGCGTGTCGATCTGCTTGACCTGGGGCGCGAGGCCGTAATTGCGGCGCATCGCACGGATGTCGTATTGGGTCAGGCGCAGGATCCGGCCGATCTGCTCGTCGGAGAACCCAGCCCGCTTCGCGTCCTCGAGGACGCCCTTCGGGCAGACGCCGCCAGCGTAGACGGCCAGCCGATCCTCCACCGCGAGAACGGCCGCGATCTTGTAGAGGAACCAGCGGTCGATGTGCGTCAGCTCGTGGATGCGGTCGACGCTGTAGCCGGCCCGCATCGCGAGCGGCACATGGAGGATCCGCTCGTCGGTGGGGTTCCGGAGGATTCCTTCCAGGTCCTCGACCTCGAGCCCATGGTTCGCAACGAGGCCATCGAAGCCGATCTCCAGCATCCGCAGCGCCTTCTGCAACGCCTCCTCGAAGCTGCGTCCGATGGCCATGACCTCGCCCACCGACTTCATCCCCGAGCCGATTCGCTTGGAGACTTTGCGGAACTTCTTCAGATCCCACCGGGGTACCTTGACCACCACGTAGTCGAGGGCGGGCTCGAAGCACGCCATGGTTCGACGCGTGACGGCATTCTTGAGGTCCACGAGACTGTGGCCCAGGGAGAGTTTCGCCGCCACGAACGCGAGCGGATAACCCGTTGCTTTCGACGCCAGCGCGGAGCTGCGCGAGAGTCGCGCGTTGACCTCGATCACCCGGTAGTCGTCGGACCTCGAGTCGAGGGCGTACTGAATGTTGCATTCGCCCACGATACCCAAGTGCCGAATCACCTTGAGTGCCACGCTGCGGAGCTTGTGATACTCGGCATTGGTCAGCGTTTGGCTCGGCGCCACCACGATGCTCTCGCCCGTGTGGATCCCCATCGGGTCCACGTTCTCCATGTTGCACACGGTGACGCAGTTGTCGTGGCGGTCGCGAACCACCTCGTACTCGATCTCCTTCCATCCTTCGAGGTACTCCTCGACGAGAATCAGATTGCTATAGGTGAGCGCCTTCTGCGCGAGTTCGGCCACCTGCTCCGCGTCGAGACACACGCCCGACCCGAGGCCTCCGAGGGCGAAGGAGATGCGGATCATCACCGGGAAGCCCAACTCGCGCGCGACCCGCACGGCGTCAACCTTTGTCGTAACGGCCACGCTGCGCGGCACCTTGATATCTATCTCCGCGAGGCGTCGCGTGAAAAGCTGGCGGTCCTCCGTTTCCTCGATGGCCGAGACCGGTGTGCCGAGAATCGCCACGCCGTATTTTTCGAACACCCCCTTCCTGGCGAGTTCCAGTCCAGTGTTGAGCGCCGTCTGACCCCCGAAGCCGAGCAGGATGCCGTCGGGGCGCTCCTTCTGCGATCACTTTCTCGACGAAGTACGCGCTGACGGGGAGGAAGTACACCTTGTCGGCGAGGTGCTCCGACGTCTGGATCGTCGCAATGTTCGGGTTGACGAGAACCGTGGCGATCCCTTCCTCGCGCAGCGCCTTGATGGCCTGGCTGCCCGAGTAGTCGAACTCCCCCGCCTCGCCGATCTTCAGAGCGGAGCTTCCGAGAACGATGACCTTCCTGACGCTCGCCATGCTCGTCACAGCATCCGGATGAAGTCGTCGAAGAGCGAGCTGGTGTCCACCGGTCCCGGGCAGGCCTCCGGGTGGAACTGCACGCCCATGAACGGCTTCTCCCGGTGACGGATCCCCTCGTTGGTGCCGTCGTTGGCATTGAAGAACCAGGGAACCCAGTCTGCGGACAGGCTCTCCTCGCTCACCGCGTAGCCATGATTTTGCGACGTGATGAAACAGCGCTTCGTTCCCACGAGGACGCAGGGCTGATTCTGGCTGCGGTGGCCGTACTTCAGCTTGTAGGTCTCGGCGCCGGCCGCCAGCGCCAGCACTTGGCTCCCGAGACAGATCCCGAACGTCGGAACGCCGCTGTCCATCAGCCGGCGCGCCGTCGCGATCGTCGCTTCGACCTGCCGGGGATCTCCCGGGCCATTGGAGATCACGACGCCGTCGGCGCTCTCCGCGTCGGCCGGCCAGTCCCACGGCACGACCAACACCTCGACACTCCGCGCCAGCAGCGAACGGACGATTCCGTTCTTGCAGCCGCAGTCGATGAGCACGACCCGCTTGCGACCTTCGCCGTAGCGCCGGGGCTTATCGATGCTCACCTGCGCAACCAGATTCTCCGTATTCGGGTCGCGAAAGGCTACGTCCTCGTCCCCGCAGAGGAGCTTCCCGAGCATCGAGCCGCTCGTTCGCAGCCGCTGCGTGAGCATCCGCGTGTCGACGCCGGCAAGTCCGGGGACCTTGTGCTCCCTGAGCCAGTCATCGAGGGACCGGACGGCGCTCCAATGGCTGAACTCACGCGACATCTCCGCGACGACGAGGCCGGCGATCTGGACGCGGTCGGACTCGAAGAATCGGCTGATGCCGCCCGGCCGCTCGTCAGCGGGCACACCGTAGTTGCCGATGAGAGGATAGGTGAGTATCAGGATCTGCCCTCGGTACGAGGGATCGGTGAGGGACTCCGGGTATCCGACCATGCCGGTGTTGAAGACCACTTCGCCGGCGATGGAACCCTGCCAGCCGAACGGCGCGCCGAAGCAGGTGAAGCCGTCTTCGAGGACTAGTCTTCCGCGCATGACACTTGGCTCTCACGTGTCCACCACTGCGCCCGAGCTCACGACGCGCACAGCGCCTTGAGCAAGCCAACCCGCTCCAGCGCCTCGGCGGCGGAGCGGATCACTTCGAAAGGCAGTTCGGCACGTTCGGCGATGTCCAGGAGGGCAGAGTCGCCGTCAGAGTAGTTCAGCACCCACAGCAGCGCCAACTGGAAGGTCTTGCTGTCGGACTGCCCGCCGACTGACCCGTACAACCCGCGTCTTCCCAGATGAGGTTCGCCCTTCGGCGAAAGATTGAGATAACGCCGGTTGCGTTCCAGCACGTCGATGACTCGCACGCACTTGTCGAACGAGTCAGCGAGTGACTGGGGACGAACGAAGTCCAAGTTGTCTGCCGAGGTGTGGTACTCGGGGTAACGGCCAAATGGCGTACGCGCGAAGCATCCCACCGGCAAGTTGAATCCGGGCGAGCAGTACTGGCGCTCGTCGTAGCCGTACGGGATGAATTCCTGGACTTCATGCGGCAAGCCGGAGTGTCCGAGGACGTGCTGGACGGCGCGGTCGATCTCGGCATTGCCGCGGCGAGTCTTCTTGTATGTCGTGTGGCCGGAATCACCCGCACCGGTAACGACGAGACCGTGCTTCAGCCGCGGCAGGACAGCCTCGTTCAACGCCAACCAGGCGATGGAACCGATGGTGCCGGGGATGAAGAGAAACCGGTACGAGTAGCGTCGCGGTGTCCGGCTCAGATGTTGCGCCAGGAACGTGGCGACCGACAGCCCGGAAAGATTGTCGTTGGCGAGCGACGGATGGCAAGCATGCGCCGAGATCAGCACTTCGTCATCGCTCTCGCCTGGCAAGTAGCACTCTGCGTACGTGAGGCTGCCGTCCTCGAGGGAAGAGTCGATGCAGACCTCGTAGGTACCGTCCTCGAGGGCGAGCAGCTGATTGTGGCTCAAACAGAACGCCCAATCCTCTCGGTAATACGATGTGCGGTATGGAATCCAATCCGGGTGCTCGGGCAGGCTGACGAGATGTGGTTTCAAGTCTGCCAGCGACATCGTCGCGCGCACAGGAACGCTGTAGCTCATGACGTGAAGGTTGTGCGTGCGGAAGTCGATGACTCGCTCACCTCGCCCGTCCTTGACGTAGGCGTCACGGATGTTCCATTCCCTGGGTACCGCCCAGTCCAGGACTCGAGTCCCGGACGGTACCTCGTGGAGTTGCAGCGGAATGTATCGCGCGATGATGCGCAGCGTCTCACGCAGGCCGTCTCCCGTGATGCTGCGGCAGATGGGATACAGCTCCGCCATGAGCCGGTGCATGGCTAGCCCGACGCCGTGCAGGTCGAGCAACTCTTTCGGGTCGGCGGGCAATTGGCTTCAGGTCGGCAAGGAGGCGCCCTTGCTTCGAACTCGCACTAGCGCCTGGATTCGCTGAAATCCGGGTGACTCGCGTCCCGCTTCGAGACGATGCGCACCGGCTCCGGCCAGGTAATGTCGAAGGCGGGATCGTTCCACCGCACACCGGCAGCGGACTGCGGTGCGTAAGACGTTGACATCTGATATAGCACTTCGGTGTCGTCCACCAGCGTCAGAATGCCGTGCGGAAGCTCCGCCGGCGGGATGTAGAGCGCCAGTCGATTCTGTGCACTGAGGATGATAGCGAAGTGCTGCTTGTACGTCATCGAGTCGGGCCGCAGGTCGAGCACCACGTCGTAGATGGCGCCCCGGGTCACGCGAACCAGCTTGGCCTCCTCGTGTGGTGCATGCTGGTAATGAAATCCGCGAAACGTGCCGCGATGTTTGTTGAACGAGACATTGGACTGCACCCAGTTCACATCGATGCCGTGAGCTGCGGCCTCTTCCTGGCACCACGTGCGGGCGAAAAAACCGCGCTCGTCTTCGAGCGGTTCCGAGCTCAATGACAAAAACTCCCGGCAAGCATGTCGCGGAAAAGAGCATGCCCGGACTCTATGCGAAAGCTATGCCCAACCCGGAACTCGAACGATAGCGTGCGAACGATTCCTTGATGATCTGCCCCTTGTAGCCGCTGCAGATGATGAAGTCGTTCAGACGGTATGCCGAGTAGATCTTGACACGCCCTTCATCGCGCTCTCCCCTCGCACCGGAACCGCTCCCCTCACTCGTCCCGACCCCGGCAAGTCGCATCACGCACCGATCCGGCGTCGTGCATGTCGGCTGCGACCCCAAACGCGGACGGCTTGCTCGGGCAACTCGGTGGCGCACCCATTGAGCGCGCAGCGTCTTGCCGCGCCGCTCAGTCCAGCTCGAAGGCCTCCTCGTAGTTCTTGCGGAGCGCCTGGTTCTGCTCCTCCTTGCGGAGATAGCAGTTGCCGACGGCGAGGACCTCGATCTCGGTACCCATGAAGCAACGAAACGCGTCCTCAGGTGTACATACGATCGGCTCGCCGCGAACGTTGAAGCTCGTGTTGACGATCACGGGGCAGCCGGTCAGCCGCTCGAACGCCGAGATCAGGGCGTGGTAGGACGGGTTCGTCTCCTTGTGCACCGTCTGAACCCGCGCGGAATAGTCAATGTGCGTTACGGCCGGGATGTCCGAGCGCGGAACGTTCAACTTCTGAATGCCGAAGAGCGACCGTTGCTCCGCCGTCATCGCCTTGCGGCGTCGCCCGACGACGTCGGCGACCAGCAGCATGTACGGGCTGTCGTAGTCGAGCTCGAACCAGTCGGCCACCCGCTCCCGCAGCACCGAAGGCGCGAACGGACGGAACGACTCGCGGTACTTCACCTTCAGGTTCAGCACCGACTGCATGGTAGGCGAACGCGCATCGCCGAGGATCGAACGACCCCCCAGGGCGCGCGGGCCGAACTCCATCCGGCCTTGAAACCAGCCCACCGCCTTGCCCTCGGCGAGGGCGTGCGCACACGCGGTGACGACCGCTTCCTCGTCGAGCGCAACGAACTTCGCCCCCGCGCCTCTCAGCCTGCGACTCGCACTCCTCCTGGGAGAAGGCGGGCCCGAGATACGCGCCCTTCATGCGGTCACCAGCGTCGTTCAGCGGCGGCCGCGGCTGGCCTTTGAAAAGGTGATAGGCGACCAGCGCCGCCCCGAGCGCGCCGCCTGCGTCGCCGGCGGCGGGCTGGATCCAGAGCTCCTTGAAATGCCCGTCGCGCAGGACCTTGCCGTTCGCGACGCAATTCAGCGCGACGCCTCCCGCCAGGCACAGATTCCCGATGCCGCTCTCGGCGGCGATCGAGCGTGTGAGCCGCAGCATCACCTCTTCGGTCACGGCCTGAACGGAGGCGGCGAGATCCATCTCGCGCTGCGTCAGCAGCGCCTCCGGCTTGCGAGGCGGGCCGCCGAACAGCTGATCGAAGCGGGCGTTGGTCATGGTCAGCCCGGTACAGTAATCGAAATAATCCAGATTGAGGCGAAACGTCCCGTCGGGCTTGAGGTCGATGAGATGCTCGAAGATCAGCGGCGCGTACTTCGGCTCGCCATAGGGAGCGAGACCCATGACCTTGTACTCGCCCGAATTCACCTTGAAGCCGGTGTAGTAGGTAAACGCCGCGTAGAGCAGCCCCACGGAGTGCGGAAAGTGGATCTCGCGGCGCACTTCCAGCGAGTTGCCGCTCCCGTAGGCTAGCGACGTCGTCGCCCACTCTCCCACGCCGTCCATCGTGAGCACAACGGCCTCATCGAACGGCGAAGGGAAAATACGCGCTCGCGGCGTGGCTGAGGTGGTGCTCGGAGAAGAGCAACCTCTCCTCGACGTCCTTGCGCGAGCCGCGTGTGCGAAGCTCCTTCGTGAGCAGATCCTTGAGGAAGAGCTTCTCGCGCAGCCAGACCGGGATCGCCATGCTGAAGGACTTGAAGCCGCGCGGCGCAAATGCGAGATAGGTCTCGAGCAGCCGCTCGAACTTGAGCAGGGGCTTGTCGTAGAAGGCGATGTAGTCGACGTCGTCGAGGGACAGCCCAGCCTTCGCGCAGGCAGTAGTCGACGGCGTGCGCGGGAAAACCCGCATCGTGCTTTTTCCGGCTGAACCGCTCCTGCTGGGCGGCCGCGACGATCTCGCCGTCGCGGATCAGCGCGGCCGCACTGTCGTGATAGAACGCCGAGATGCCGAGGATGCGCATCGCACGCGGATCAGAACAGCGTGTAGATGAACGGCGCGACAGCCGAGCCCTTGGCAAGGACCAACAAGCCGCCGAGCAGGAACATCACCGCGATGATGGGAAGCAGCCAGAACTTCTTGCGCACGCGCATGAACAGCCAGAGTTCCTTGACGAGGCTCACGAGACGCTCCTAAAACTGATGATTCAGGCTCTGAGGCGAGGGCCCGGGCGGAGTGCGGTCCACCCAGTACGTAGACGCATTCTCGTCGTACCGCAGCCGCAGCGGATCCTTGCCGAGCAGTCGCATCACGGTTCCCATGGGCGTGATGACGAGAAAGAACATGATCCCGAGCACGATCGGACTCACGATCCGATGCAGCACCATTCCAAGGCGCATCCACGCCCGGTTGAGCGGTCCGAGCAGCGAGGGGGCCGCAAGCGCGACCAGCATGAATCCCGCCGCTACCATCACGCTCCAGACGCGCACATCGCTGCCCCATACGAGGGGAAGCACGCCGATTACCAGGAACGCACCCGCGAATACGAACCCGAAGGACCGGTTCGAAGACAGCGGGATCGATTCGTCGCGGTGGAATGACTCGTGGCCCATGACAGGCAATGATACGCGATAGCCTGCTGGGAGGGAGTTCCAAGGATAGCGAACCTCGATGAGACCCACAACGGCAACGCACCGGGTTTACAAAAGTTTGCAGAGGGACAGCGGAGGCGGCGACGCCGGCGAAGCGTACCCTTGACGCAGCATGAGCCCCACGTTGAGCGCGCCAACAAGCGTGCGCGCCTGGCTTTCCCCGGACGGCGAGTACAACGCAGGCTCAAGCGGCGGGGCGTGACGAGTGTTCGCGTCCGCAAGGGCCGCGGGGGGACGATGCCAGCGTCCCATCCAGACTGCCAAGAAACAGGCCACGTAGCACGTCCCTGCGACGATGAGCACCGTGGTAAATCCGAAGATCATTCCCAGCGTCATCGCCATCACCGACCCGATGACCGTGAAGAATCCGTTGACCCCCCACGCCCACGGCACGAGGGACGGAGCTTTGGCCAATGTGAAATCGAGCGGTGCGCGCTCGCGCAATCTGGTCCACAGCGCCAGGACCACGCCGGAGGCGCCGAAGCCCAGCATCGCCGTCGAGATCACAGGAAGCCGAAGTGATACCAGAGCGCGACCGAGAGCACGCGCGTGAGCGCGAGCTCGAGCAGGAGCGTCGCCAGCGAGATGCGAAAAATGCCCGCGTAGTGACGCCAACTCATGAGGACCCCGCAATACGATGGATCCCGGAGCGTGGAGCCCAGGCAGCCACCTGTTCCAGGGCCAGCGGGCATCCGGGGGAGCGAGGGGCTCGCCCGCCGAGCGGCTCGATTCGCTCGACTACACTGCCGATCTCAGCCCGCAAGCAAGGCCGCTATACGCCGGGAACCCCCGTATCACGATCCTGCCCATTCATCGGTCGGATAGGGAGATGCGACCCGGCCATGTGCTCGCCTTGCCGTTGAACCTGTAGGTCGTGACGTTGCGGCACAGTTCGTTCGCGAGCGGGGTGGCCGGCTCGTCGTTCCGATCCGCGGGGTCCGCGTTCTGCGGACTGACCTGCGGTGCCTGACGTCGCGTTACTGCCGCCGCCTCTGCGCGAGAGCGACAAGCTGATATCCGAGACCCAGACGCCCTTTTGCCGCATCGAGCCACCGCTGCGGAAGGAGAACGCTCAGGATGCGGTTCAGTCCGGGCGCATTGACCACCCGATAGATCCCCTCTTCTCCCACTTCCGGGATGATGGAATACAGGGCGACTACCGAGAAGCGTGACACGAGCTTGTCGCGGAGCTCGCGCATCGTCAGCGGTCTTGCGATGTGCGCAGCCGGCTGCACGGGAAACGTTCCTCGGGCGAGCCGCTCGACGACGAAGCGGTTCGTGCACGAAAGGGCGAACCAGCCGCCCGGCTTCAGCACGTCGTGGACGCGACCGAGAAAAGCGCCCTGATCGGGGACGTGGTCGAACACCTCCTGCGCGATGACGGCATCGAAGTGCGAGCGCGGCAGGGGATGCTCGTACAGGTTGCCGGCATGGAAATCGATGTCGGGGTACTTCGCTCGAGCGGTGGCAATCGCCTCGTCCGACAGATCGATGCCGCTCACGCGGCCGAACTCTGTCAGCGGCCGCGTGTAGTATCCGGGGCCGCAGCCGAGATCGAGCAGCAGTGCATTGGAAAGACCGCGCTCACGCAGCAGATGCAGAATCTCGGCGTTGCGCCGATCCTTCCAGGGATTGATCGTCCTCCGCTCACGCCAGTGCGCCCAGTGCCAGTTCCAGAAGGTCTGCTGCTCATCGAAGGTTGGCGGTTCCAGTAACCCGCTCGTTTCGCTTCGGGGCTCTGTCCGCCCCGCGCCATCCAAGTCGTTGACCGCTCTTCCCTTGATCGCCGCTCGGCATTTTCCTCGGGAGGTTGCGAGGTCCGCCCCACAGGCCCGGTCGGAGCGGAGATGCATGCTACGCCTCCCAGGCGAGCGGATTGTAAGCAATTGTCGCAGCGGATCATTGGATCACGGTTTCACTCCGGCTACCCCCGTTCGAGGCACGCCTCTTGCCGAACATGAGGTCAGCGGCAAACGGGGGCAGGACTCAAACAATTGCTGGACCGAGGCAACGCCGCGCGCCGCGAGACGTGCGGTCGTTCCCATAGCGAGAGTTGCCGGGTCGCGAAGCATGCGCCCGGGCTGCGATTCAGACCCGGCGGGCGACCCGTTGCCAAGCTTCCTTGAGACGAACCATGGATCCGGCTCGCGTGTTCCAGGAGATAAGCCTCGGCGCCGTGGGGCTTCCCGGATGCAACCCAAAGGCCCCACAGCGCCACGAAGTACACGACTACCCCGCAGGCGGTTCCCGTCGATAGTTGCAAGGCCGCCCCGAACGCTCCCGGCCCCGCCGCCAGAGCGCCAAGCAGTGCGTGCACGGCAAACCCCATGACTGCGGCTGCAATCAGAGGACGCCACAAGCTTGCCAGGTAACTGCGGCTGGATACCTTCAACGTCCTAAACAACACCGGATAGCTCACCGCCAAGCTCGCGACCGAGGCGATCAGCTCGGCATATGCAACGCCCTCGACACCGAATGGACGGCCGAGGATGACCAGCAAGGGGAGCAGCACCGCCAGCCTCACGGCGAGAACGAATGGTGGCAGGTGCGGCTTGCCGATGGCGAAGTATGCAGTCAGGTTGTTGGACATCATCGCGTAGATGACCCCGCAGAACGCGAGGATCCTGATGAGCGGAACGGCGCCGAGCCAGTTGTCTCCGAGCAGGAGCTTGACCAGCGGCTCCGCGATCACGGCGACGCCAACGCTCGCGGGCAACGCTACCGCCAGAATCACGGACATCACGGAAGTGAATCCCTGACCCAGCGTGTGCGGGTCCGGGGCCATCCGCGAATAACCCGGGAGGACCGCCCGGTTGATCGGGGCTATCAGCTCGGTGGCAGGCAGGTAGGCGATTTCCGTACCGACCGTGTAGAGACCGAGAGCCTCGGGGCCATGGGCGCGGCCGATGATGAAATGCGACGTGCGTGCGAGGATTACGCTGAGGATGTTGTTGACGAACAGCCACCCCGAAAACGAAAACAGGTCGCGGCTCGCGGCTAGGCTGATGCGAGGCCGGAACGGCTGCATGGTGTAGCTCAGGACGACACCAGCGATGCGCCCGACGACCGTGCCGGCCACCAACGCCCAATAGCTTTGCAGGAGCAGCGCGAGGGTCACGGTGACGACGAAGGCTACGAGCTTTTTCGCCGTCAGGAACCGAAACTCGCGCGCAAAATCCATGTTACGTCGAAAGTTGACGACGCCGATGTTCTCGAAGCTCAGGACGAGCCAGCTTCCCGCGAGGACAAGCATGATCGGCGCCAATCGCGGCTCGTCGTACAGCAGCGCGGCGGGGTACGCGAGACCGGCCGTCACCAGGGCACAACCGGTCCCTAGCGCGATCCCCAGCGTCCACGCGGTGTCGTAGTGCTCCCTCGCGACGTGCTCCCGCTGGATCAGCGGGATCTCGAAGCTGAACGCGCTCGCGACCTCGATCACGGCGATGACGGACATCGCCATCGCGACCAGTCCGAAATCCGCCGGCACCAGAAGCCGGGCGAGAATGACCGTGCTGATGAGCCCCAGCGAGCGCTCCGCCAGCTTGAAGAGCACCATCCACGCCGCGCCCCTCGCGATTGCTCGTTTCATGATCCGGGGAAGTCAGTAGGCGCGCGACTATAGCCCACGGGTGGTGCGGATTGGCTGCAAGACCTCGCAAATCGTGCCGCGGGCGTGGCCTTCGTCACCCTTGCGCCGAAGCGCGGTGCCTCGGACGTCGGGCCTATCGTTTCGATATTCGCGCCGACCGTCAGAATTTCCGCCACGGATGTGGTCAGAATCGCCGGGACCTACACCGACGTGGCCCGCGCCCTTTCGGGCGCTTGTCTACGCTCGGCGCGCTTTGGCCCAAATTCGCCGGATCACGCCCGTCGACGCGCGCACGAGGTGGGATTCGGCGGAATCGGGATAGCCGGAGAGCGTCCACAGCAGAAGCACGCATGCGAGGTAGAGAGTGAATCCGAATACGATCGCCGAGCTCGAGCGCCAATGCCGCATCGTCGAGCACCTGCGCCCAGTCGAGGTACTGCCGAACGAGCAATCCCATTACACTCGCGGCGACGACGGGCCGCCAGAAAACGCGGCGACCGTCTGACCAGCGTACTGCCAGCAGGCGTGAGAGCAGAAAATACGCGAGCGGCAGCACGGCAATCGAGGTCGCGAGCACTGCCCAGGCTGCTCCACTGGCCCCGAGATTGAGCGTCCCGAGGATAAGAAGAGGCACTAGCAGGAAGAGGCTGACCACGTGCATGACAGTCCCGAGCTCGGACCGCCCGAGGGCGAAGAAGACGTACTGGACGTTGGTCCGTAGTGCGATCAACAGGCCGGAAAGTGCGAGGATCTCGATCAGCGGGATAGTCTGCAGCCACGCGTCACCCAGCAAGACCGGGATGAGCACCGGCGCAATGGCGGCGATCCCGACTGCCGCCGGTACCGTCAATAGGGCGGTGAGCCCGATAACCGCCAGGAAATGCATCTTGAGCATCGTCTGATCGGCTGCGACCTTGGCGTAACCGGGATACACCGCGCGATTGATCGGAGCCGATAGCTCGGTAGAGGGAAGATGGGCGATTTCCAGGGCAAGTGCGAAGAGCCCCAAAGGGCCGGGACCCAGGATCTTGCCGATGACGAGGTCCGGGGAGCGATTGTTGCCCGTCAGAGCGAAGTTGCTCAACAGCATCCACTTCGAGAACTGCATCAGCGACTTGCGAGCCGTCAGGTCGAACCACGGCCGATACGGATGAACGACGTAGCTCATCGCAACCGCAACGACATTTCCTGCCAGGATCCCCAGCACGAGCGCCCAGTAGCTCCGCGTCGCGAACGCAAGCGAAATCGTGACCACGAAGGAGGCAACGCGCCTTGCCATCAGCAGTTGAAAGTCCCGGTTCAACCGCAGGTCCTTCCGGAAGGTCACGACGCCAATGTTCTCGAAACCATGGACCAATACTCCGAGTGCGAGACACATGAGCACCGGGACGAGACGCGGCTCGTCGTAAAAGCCCGCGACGGGAAACGCCGCGGCGGCGATCAGAACCGAGCAGACGGCCGCCAGAATGACATTGAGCGTCCACGCCGTATCGAACTTTGCCCTCGTCGCTTCCTGATCCTGAATCAGCGCGACGTCGAAGCTGAAGGCCGAGAGCAGCTCGACAATGGCAATGATTCCGGTGGCCATGGCTACGAGGCCAAAGTCGGCCGGCGTCAGCAGGCGGGCGAGAACGACGATGCTCACGACCCCGATCAACCGCTCCAGCAGCTTGAACGCGACCATCCAGGCCGCGCCTGCCGCCATCTTCGCCTTTAGGTTCGGCGTCACGTGCCGGCTCCAAGAAGAAAGGTGCTTGGCGAGAGTTCGAGTGAGGAACCCGCGGCACGCCCTCGCGCTGGAACGGCTCGTTCGCGACCCCCGGGCTTCCTCGAGCTCCCGGATCGCGTGCAGGGGTCCAAGCGCGGGTGAGGACCGGGGGAGTTGAAGCCTTCAGCCAAATGTCTCCAGCAGCTCGACGAGCTGCTTTGTGCGGCCTTCCCGTGAAGCTCCGGCCACGAGCTGCCTGTCGGGCAGGCGCGCGCACCCGGCTTCAAGTGCCGCGATGAACGCACCGAGCGCCGACTCGATGGCGGCGGGATCGTCGAGCGCGACGATATCCTGCATCCCGAAGCCGCGCAACGTCTCCGCCGTGTCGCCTCTTGGATCAGCGAGACCGAGAATCGGACGCCCGGCACGCGCGTATTCATACAGCTTTGCGGGGACCTGGTCGTTGCAGTCGGTGGCCTGCAGGACAAGCAGCCCGTCAGCGCGCAGCATTTCCCCCAGCGCCTCCCGATAGGGCACCGGCGGGAGAAACTCGAGATAGCCCGTCACCCCCGCGGCCGCCGCAAGCTGGCGCAGCCTTTCCTCGTGCCCGGATGCCCGGAGGCGAATCCGCAGTGTGGCGGGCGAAACCAGCGCTTTGTCGTGAAGACTTCGCAGTGCGGCAAAGAAATGTGTCGGGTCTCGCTCGCCTGGATACACGATCCCGCTGTGCAGCAGAGTGACGGCGCCCGGATTCAAGGGGGCGTTCCGGTTGGTGCTCGCCTCGGCCTCGCTGAAGGCTTCGTCGTCGTACCCGTTCTCGATTACTTTCATTCGCTCCGCTCGCGCGCTCGGGTATCGCTCCGCGTACATGCGCGCGGCGCCGTCGGTCACGAACACGCTGAAGGCCGCCTTACGGATGGCCCGCTCCTCGATCCGCTGAAACGCGGCCCAGGTCTGAGGATCCTCGGGGTAGCCGTCCTGGGCCATCGGGTCGCGAAAGTCAGCGATCCAAGGCAGCGCAGTCAGACGCGAAAGCGTGGCGCCGATCAGGTGCGCCGTCGCGATCGGATACGTCGACCAGATGGCGACCGGTCGAAGCGTTCGCGCCAGCATCAAGCCCGCGGGCACCGCGCCGAGCCACCAGGACGCCCAGCGGTCGGGTCGCGCGAGGAACGCCGGGTAGCGGCCGAGAAAAGCGAAATGCCGACCAGCGTCGAAAGCAACGGCGCGCTTCACGATGACCTCTGGCGGCAGCGCCCGCACATGCGAGCTATTAACCGCTTCATAGGCACCAGGCGTCGCGGTGAGCACGATGGGTTGCCAACCGGCGTCGAGCAGGTGGCGTGCGAAGCCCAGAGTACGTTGAATGCCGCTCGAGCCCGACATCGGCGGAAAGTGGTAGGCGATCATCAGGACGCGCTTCACGATGGCTCTATTCGCAACAGGCTTCATGCCTTGGCGGCAAAAAAGTTGCGCAGCGCCGAAGTCATCCAGTCCAAGTCCGCGCCGGAAAGATCCTGATGGCAAGGAAGCTGAAATACGTGATGAGCCCAGCGCCGCCCTTCGTCTTGTCCGAGGTGCGGCGTCGTCGGCCACAGCCAGTTCCACCGGAACATGGGCAGCCCGAGCGCTCGCAGCGCGGCGTATCCGGCATCGGGTTCGTCAACCCAAAGCGGCAGCACGTACGGCACCGCGCCGTCGGCAAGCACCGGAAACAGAGGACGTGCACCCGGCAGCGCAGCCAACCGTTCCGCCAACAAGCATAGTTCCGTCGCCGCGCCGAAACAATACGCTGGCGGTCCACATGCATTGCAAGCCACCGGACAACCCGCGTGGGCCGCGCGTGTGCCAGCGCGAGATCGAAATCGTCGCTGCGGCTCGCGCTCGCCGGCTGCTCGGACTCGGACAAGCGGTCGGAAGCGAAGGCGCGGCGCAGAAGATTCTTCATTCTGACCAGAGCGAGCAGCAGAGCGCTCGAGCGGCCAAGTCGGCCGAATCGGGCGCCGAGCTCGAGCATGTCCACCCAGGCCTTTAGCTCGGCTTTCGAGCTGCGGCTTTCAAGCTCGCTTTCCTGGATCGAATGTGACCTGTCGACCAGGCAGCCGCCCTCCGGAACGGGAAGGAACTTCGTCAGACTTCCGACTGCGAAGGCGCCATGCGAGCCGATTCGCGCACCTTCCGAGCCGCCAAAGAGCGCATGCGCGCAGTCCTCGATCAGTTGGTAACCGCGCTCGTCGCAGAACCTCCGAACCGACGACATGGCCTGCGGCAAACCGAAGTAGTGCACGGCGATGAGGGCCTTCACACCGCGGATCTTCAAACGCTCCAAGTACGCCAGGTCTGGTGCACCAGCACGATCGATCGGATAGAAAACCGGCAGTGCCCCGCAGCGAGCGATCGGTGAGATCATGCTGGGGCAGTGATACGTCGGCACGAGGACGCAATCGCCACTGGCGATACCGAGCGCCTCCAGGGCGAGCGTGATGGCCGCGGAGCCGCTGGTTGTGAACACGACCCCTGGTTCGTCGAGGAGACAAGGCGCCGACGCGCCGCTCCCCGCGAGCGAGCGAGCCTCGGCTCAGTACGGGCAATCGCGGAAACCTGTCGGGTGCGCTCGGAGCGACCCGACCCTCGCCTGCGATGTCAGTCGATTCCGGGATCCGGGCGCGGTTGGAATCTCGGGAGCCGTCCGCGGGCGGCGCGGGCCGCAAGCAAGTCACGAGGTCCTGTCAAAGCGGGCGTTTTGCATCCTTGCAGCACCGCCTTCTCGCTATAATTGTTTCGATCATATCAGACCGAGCCAGGCGGTTTTGTGACGACCTGTGCGCCGGTCGCGGTGAGCAATTTCCCGATCGCCATTGCAGGCTGTCTCACGAATCGGAGGGAGCAGTTGGATCCGCAGCGCGAAGTGCTCCAGGTGCTCGAGGGCGTACTCAATCTCCAGGGACGCACGGCCCGTTTCGACGCCGACACGCCCCTCCTCGGCGCCATCCCCGAGCTTGACTCGATGGCCGTGGTATCGGTCATCGCCTCGCTCGAGGAAAGGTTCGCGTTCACGGTGGAAGACGACGAGATCGACGGCGCCACGTTTTCCACGGTGGGAAGCCTGGTCAGGTTCGTCGAGAGCAAGGTTTCCGCGTAACGGCGCTTGCGCAGCCATCAGTCCGAGACGTTCTACCTGCCGATGGGAACGGGGCGCCGGTTCTGCGTCCTGCACCGGCCGGGTCCGGACGCTGCCACACGCGGGACCGTGGTACACGTGCATGCGTTCGCCGAGGAGATGAACAAGTCGCGACGCATGGTTTCGCTTGCGGCGCGCGCGCTCGCGGAGCGCGGCTGGGCAGTGCTCCTGCTCGACCTTGCGGGTTGCGGCGACAGCTCGGGGGATTTTGGCGAGGCCACCTGGGGTACGTGGATCGGCGACGCAGTGCACGCGCACCGCTGGATGGACGACCGTTTCGGCGGCGTGTGCTGGCTGTGGGGCTTGCGGGCCGGATGCTTGATCGCCGCGCAGGCAGCAGACCAGATTCGCGTGCCAGCCTCGCTGCTCCTCTGGCAGCCGGTCCTCACCGGACGTTCGCACCTCACTCAGTTCCTGCGGCTGAAACTCGCCGAGCAGGCTCTCAATCAAGCTGCGCTGCGCACCGGGACGAAGGAGCTGCGCGTCCGGCTCGCGGGGGGGGAGTCGGTCGAAATCGCCGGTCATGCTCTCGGTCCTTCGCTCGCAGCCGGGCTCGAGCAGGCGGAACTGGCGACCGAGAGCCGGTCAGGACAGCTTGTATGGCTGGAGGTCAGCACCGAGGACGAGCCGAGACTGCTGCCGGCATCTGATGTGCGCATCGCCGCGCTTCGTGCACGCGGCGCTCGGGTCGAAGCCTGCGTCGTGAAGGGTTTGCCCTTCTGGCAGACAGTCGAGATCGCCGAAGCGCCAGAGCTGATTCGAGCCACCGTCTCCGGGCTTGAGAGCCATTGAAAATGGACGTCCGCTTCGAGGAGACCCCGTTCTTCTTTCACTGCGAGGGCGAGCAGCTTCTCGGCATCCTGACGGCCCCGCCCGCCCCGTACGCCGCCGGTGTCCTGATCGTTGTCGGCGGGCCACAGTATCGAATCGGCAGCCATCGCCAGTTCGTACACCTCGCGCGGCATCTCGCTCGCGAAGGCATCGCGAGCATGCGCTTCGATTATCGCGGCATGGGCGATAGTTCGGGTGCGATGCGGACCTTCGAGGATGTTGGTCAGGACGTGCGCGCTGCGGTGGACGCCTTCTTCGCGCAAGCTCCGTGGCTGCGCACGGTAGCGCTCTGGGGCTTATGCGACGCGGCTTCGGCGATTTGCCTCTACGCCCGCAGCGACCCTCGCGTGTCGGGGGCCGTGCTCGTGAACCCCTGGGTGCGGACCGCGGCCGGACAGGCGCGCACCCAGCTACGGCACTACTACACGGCACGCGTGATGGATCCGGCGTTCTGGCGAAAGGCAATGCGAGGAGAGATCCGTGCACGCGAGACGATCTCGTCGTTATGGAGTAGCGTTCGCACCGTGTTCGAGTCGGCCATGATCACGCGAGCGGTTGATGGGGCGGGGAATTCGAAGGCGACGCGCCCGCTACCGGAGCGGATGGCGGTCGCCTTGACAGGCTTCGCGGGGCGTACACTGGTGATTCTCAGCGGCAATGACTATACCGCCAGGGAGTTTGCAGACTCGTGGGAATCCTCCAGCATCTGGACCGAAGCGCTTCGCCGCGCTCGACTCGAGAAGCTGCCGGACGCAGACCATACCTTCTCTACCCATGCGTCGAAAGAGCGCGTTGCAGAGCTGACGGCGGGTTGGATACGCGAGAAGGGACGGGAAGAATACGTGCCAGGAGGGACCCGCTTCGACGCCGTCGATCGGGAGCGAAGTGTCGCGTTGAAAGTCGATCATGACCGTGACTGAAAAGACGCTACTGAGCAGCTCGATACGGCTGTCGGCGTCACTTGCAAGTCTATTGGTGTCGCTCGCATTGTCGTGCTCGGCGCAGGCCCAGGGGGTTGCGCCCTGCGGCGTGCTAACGAACGCTTACGGTCCGTTTGACTACCGGACCGCGTCCGACGCGCAGAAACACCTGGTTGAATCAGCACACTTCACTGTAAGTGTCGAAACCCTGAAAAGCGGCTCGTCCGGCGCCTATCCGGGTCATGACATCGACTACACCTTGCGGGCGTTCCCTAACCACCCCCGCGCGCTCCTGGCGATCTCCAAATTGGCGGAGAAGGAGAAGACGGTCACGCCGCGCGGGGCGAATTACCCGGTCGACTGCTATTTCGACCGCGCGATCCGCTTCCGGCCCGACGACAGTATGGTGCGGGTACTGTTCGGCACGCACCTGTTACGTCAGGGTAACAAAGACAAGGCAATCCGCGAGCTCGAAACGGCACAGGAGCTCGGCGGCGACAATGCGAACGTTCATTACAACCTCGGGCTCGCCTTCTTCGAGCTCCGTGACTACGACAGATCGCTCGCAGAGGCGAAGAAAGCCTACGCGCTCGGCTTCCCCCTCCCGGGGCTTCGCGACAAGCTCAAGCGTGCTCAGAAGTGGGAAGACTGACCAGCAGCGACCTCAGCCGGGCCGCTCGCATCTCCGAAACCCGCCGCTGCTGGCGGCTCTTTCGAGCCGATTCACGCTGCGTCGGCAGCATAAACGGCGAGCTCCCGCTGGTACTACCAAGCATAGTCGAAGGGTAGCCGCTTAGTCTCCAATCTCTTGGCGAATCCGGAGCATTCGACTGTATCGGTTACGTACCGATGCGGAAGCAGGAGAGCAAGGTAGATCCTGCGCGGCTCGAGTGCCAGCGAGTCCCTGATATTGGTCATCACCTTCGCCATCACCTCTACGCTGAAGGGCTGGTAGAAATACAGAACACAGGGCGTGGCGGGGATGGGGAAGACACTTGCGTCGCAATGCACCGATTCGATGTCGAAGCATTGCTGCCGGCGATCGCGATACGTGCGGATGTTCCGTTGCGCGATTTCGTGAAGATCTCTGGCAAACTCGACTCCGATGACCTTGCGGAAGCGGTAGTGAGACGCGAGCAACAGGACTCTGCCTTTGCCGGATCCGAAGTCCACGAAACTAAAGGCACCCAGATCCTTCGGAAGAATGGCCATGATGTTCCTGAAGATCCCCAACGGGGTGGGCTCGTAGCGAACTCCGAACTTCTGGTTCGGGTTATCGACCTGCAGATCCACAAGTTCGATCCTGCCCCCGGTATCGACGTTGTACTTCCGATCGAATCGGTCGTTCTGCCACCGCCAGCCGAACTGCAGGACGTTCTTCCTGATGATGTCTGCGGTCTCCCGGAAACCGTTCTTCGCCAGAGACCGACATACCTTGGCCGCGGCCGAGACGGGATTCATTCTTGATCCTCCTAGCGCAGCGACAGTACGAAGAAGAAGCTCAATGCAGGAACAATCACGGCGACGGGCGCCGACAACGGCAAGGCAAGAGGGTCCTCTCCGGGACGCACGAGTCCGCGCGTGCTGACTAATTACAGCTAGCCAAGCAAGAAGTCCAGAGGCCAGGCGTGCAGCGCTGGCGCGACGGGCGGCGCCTAACCTGCCAGCACTCCGGCTTGTGACCAAAATTTACGAGTCACTGTGTCGACGGCTTCGTTCCGTGAGAAAGAGCGCACGTCCTCGCGCCACCCTCGGTTACACTAACCCGCACTTCGGTCGAGCTCGGGCGCGGACCCATGACAACCGGAGGACGCGCGTCTGTCGAATGTCCCTCGCTGCTCCTCCCGGTCTTGCTGTGGGTGCCGCCGCGGTTCGCGCCAAGGCGAGCGACATGGTTCGCCTGGCTCGCGACGCTCTCCGGCTTCTCGTCCGTGCGCCCTCGCTGCGCTTCCCGCCGCATCCCGTGGTGACCCATTCACTCATCAAGCTGCCGCGCTGGTTCGCGCCTCGGGGCGGCCACGCCGAAGACGATGCGACTGGGGAACGAAGATGATCACAGGATGGGTCGATCTCTCGGCGCAGTTCTCATCGGTTTCGCTGGACAATGCTCGGGTCGCCGCGGCACCGCACACGGGGGAGAAGCGGATCGCCCTTGAAGGAGCAGAGATTCGGGCGTGCGGGACAGGCACCGATCTCGCGATCGAGCGTGGTCTGCTCGTCGTCTGCGAGGGAGCACCCCGCTTCCGACACGAGGGGGCGAAGCGTGCCGCCATGGCGCACGGTCTGGCTGCTGGATGGATCGCACTGCTCGGCGAGAAGCGGGAGGAGGGCTTGCCGCTCGTTGCGGGAAGCTTCGCGGTCGCCTTCGTCGACTTGCGCAATCGCTCCGCGCTCCTTGCCTGCGACCGGTTCGCCATTCGGGGCCTCTGCTACGCCCTCGAACGCGGGCGGCTCGCCTTCGCGGATCGGGCAGACTCGATCCCCGGTGGGCGCGGAGTCGATATCGATTTACAGGCGATCTACGACTACCTCTACTTTCACGTGATCCCGGCGCCCCGCACGATCTTTCGCGGGGTCTCGCGGTTGCCGGCGGCCTGCTTCGCCGCGTTCGATGAAACCGCCGCGCGAGTGGACCGGCACTGGTCTCCCTCCTTTCGCGACGACCCTCCAGGATCTCTCGAAGACCTCCGGCACGAGTTCCGTTCGTTGCTGCGGGAAGCCGTCGCAAGAGAGTCCGACGGTTTGAGAGTCGGCTCATTCCTGAGTGGTGGGACGGACAGCTCCACCGTTTCGGGAATGCTCGGCGAGGTGGCCGGCCATCCGGCGGTAACGTACTCGATCGGCTTCGAGGCCGAAGGCTACGACGAGATGGCCTACGCGCGAATCGCCTCGCAGCACTTCGGAACCGAACACCACGAATACTACCTGACGCCGGATGATCTCGTGCGCAGTATTCCGGAAGTCGCGCAGCATTACGATCAGCCGTTCGGCAACTCTTCGGCGCTACCGGCCTACTATTGCGCGCGGCTCGCCAAGGGTGACGGTGTCGAAAAGCTCCTGGCGGGTGACGGCGGAGACGAGTTGTTCGGAGGCAACACGCGCTACGCGCTGCAGCGCGTGTTCGATGCGTACCATCAACTGCCGTCGGGTCTCCGCAGTACGGTCATCGAGCCGCTCCTGCTGAACGCCGCCTGGCCCGCCGCCGTGCCCATCGTGCGGAAAGCCGTGGGCTACGTGCGACAGGCGCGGCTGCCGATGCCCGATCGCATGAACACCTATAACCTTCTCGAGCGACTCGGGGTCGAGCACGTGCTCGAGATCGGGTTCCTGCGAGAGGTCGACGTCCATGAGCCAGTGCGGCAGCAGCGCGAGGCCTATTCGCGCGTGGACGGCCACCTCGTGAACGCGATGCTCGCCTACGATTGGAAGTACGCGCTCGCCGACAACGATTTGCCGAAGGTCTGCGGAACGGCGGCACTCGCGGGGCTCGCAGTAGGGTTTCCGTTGCTGGCGGACGAGATCGTGGACTTCTCGCTGCGGCTCCCTCACTCGCTGAAATTGCGGGGCTTGCGGCTTCGGTACTTTTTCAAGGAGGCGCTGAGAGGGTACCTGCCCGAGGCGACCATCACCAAGAAAAAGCACGGCTTCGGCCTCCCGTTCGGGCCCTGGCTGATTCGCCACGCCGGTTTGCGCGACCTCTCACGCACCTTCTTGGCGTCCCTCGCCGACCGCGGAATCGTGCGCCGACCATTTCTCGATGGCCTGGTGGATCAAACCGTCAGCGAGCACCCGGGTTATTTCGGTGAGATGGTATGGATACTCATGATCCTGGAAGGCTGGCTCGCCAACCACTCGCCCCGCTTCCGACTCGAGCGGCCGCGCTGACGGGGAACCAGGAATGCCGCTTCGAGACCTCATCCTGTTCCTCCTGATTGGGATCGCCGTACCGTTTATCGTACGGCACCCTTATATCGGCGTTATGTTCTGGGCCTGGATCGGCCTCATGAATCCTCATCGACTCACCTTCGGGCCCGCGTACTCGTTCCAGTTCGCCATGGTAGTCGCCATCGCCACGTTCCTCGGACTCCTCTTCACGAGAGACGAGCGCCGATGGAAGGCAGGGCCGGAAGTGTACGTCCTGATCGTCCTCGTCCTCTGGATGAGCCTCACCACGCTGTTCGCATTGGACCCGGAAGCCGCGTACGAGCAGTGGACCCGGGTAGTCAAGATACAGATGATGGTGTTCGTCTCGTTGATCGTCCTGAACTCGAAACGGCACGTCGACCTGCTCGTCTGGGTTCTGGCGATCTCCGTTGGGTTCTACGGCGTCAAGGGCGGCCTGTTCACGATCCTAACCGGGGGCCAGTCTCGGGTCTGGGGGCCCGCCGATAGCTTCATCGAGGACAACAACGCCCTTGCGCTGGCGGTGGTCATGACCATCCCCCTGCTCTACTACCTCTTTTCGGAAAGCAAGCGTCGCTGGATCAAGCTCGGTCTCGCTGCATCGATGCTGATCTGCGCGTTTTCGGCGCTCGGAAGCCAATCCCGCGGCGCGCTGCTTGCCCTCAGCGCGATGGGGCTCCTGCTCTGGTTCAGGAGCCACCACAAGATCGCACTCGGCTTGGCACTTGCTGTCGCTGCACCCATGCTCGTCGTGTTCATGCCCGAGAAATGGGAGGCGCGCATGGGCACGATCGTGGAGTACCAGGACGACGGATCGGCCGTGTCGCGAATCCACGCGTGGAAGATGCTCTGGCGGCTCGCGAATGACCGGTTCCTCGGCGGCGGCTTTGACCTGTACTCGCCTGAGATCTATGCGCAGTATCAATCGGAGGCCAACCTCGCCTATTCCGCCCACAGCATCTACTTCCAGGTGCTCGGCGAACACGGTTTCATCGGCCTCGCGCTCTTCCTGCTGGTGTGGGTACTCGCGTGGCGGTGCAGCCAGCAGGTGATCAAGGGAGCTCGCGGCAGTGCGGACCTCAAGTGGGCGCACACCTTGGCTTCGATGATTCAGGTGAGCTTGCTCGCTTTCTTGGTAGGAGGCGCGTTTCAGGGCCTTGCGTATTGGGACTTCCCGTACTACGAGCTCGCACTTCTGGTGATCACGCGCGATCTCCTGCGAAGGACAGCACTCACGCAGAGCCCCGAGGCATTGGGTGATCTCCGAGGAGAGCGGGAGCGGCGAGAACTGTCGGATTTGGGTGGGCAAGGACGGGCGAACTGAGCCTATGCGGTCCCGGGCCTATCACCCCACCCGAAGCCAACGGACTGATCCACGGGTCGAGACCGCGGTGTTCGAACGTGTCTTCAGTGAGGCCCCATCAGCTGTCGAGAGATCGGAGGTTGCTGTCCAATGAGAAGGGGCATCGTGCGCTGGTCGTTCTACCCTGCGAGAGAGGGGCTGGCTCGATTTGCTCCTGACTGGGATCGGCTCAACCGTCGGCTCTACCGCGAGCACCCTCTTTTCGACATGCGCTTTGTCGGCTCGCTCGTCGATCATTTTGCGACCGAACGCGACGTGCTGGCCGTGCATCGGGAGGAGGACGACGTGGACAGCATGCTGCTTCTGACGAGGCAGCGCGGTATCTGGCGCACGTTCCTACCGAGCCAGACACAGATTCCGCCAGTGCTTCTGCCCGATGATCTGGCCCTGGACACGCTTTTGCGTACACTGCCCCCGACCGCTATCGCTATCGATCTGCTGGCCCAGGATCCCCAATACTCCGTCGCAGATGCGCTGTACACGCGTCGCTCGCATCAAGCCGCGCCCCATGCGACGACGCTCAATATCGCGGTCTCGGGCACCTTTGAAGAGTACTGGGAGGCACGCTCGAGGGGGTTGCGGCAGCAAGTCCGGCGCGCGCAGAGGAAGGCCGAAGGCGATGGGCTGGCGCCTCGGCTCGAGATTCTGTCCGACGCGCAGGCGATAGAGAACGGGCTCGATCGCTACGGCGTGATGGAGAGCAGTGGCTGGAAAGCGCGCGAGGGGACGGCGGTTCACCCCGGTAACGTTCAAGGCCGCTTTTACAAGGACATGTTGATGCGCTTCGCGGCGCACGGCCGTGCAATGATCTTTGAGCTGCATCTGGGCGACAGGCTGGCTGCCAGCCAGCTCACCCTCGGCAACGATTACATGCTGATCACGCTCAAGACGACACACGACGAATCACTCAGGGCCTATTCACCGGGCACCCTGCTTGATTACTTCATGCTCGAGCACGAATTCGCACGGCGACGCTATCAGGTCATCGAGTACTACACCGACGCATCCGTGGAGCTCCTTCGCTGGGGAACGGCACAACGCGTCATCTCACACCATCGACTCTATCGCTTCCCTTGGCTTGTCCCCGTTGCCACGCGTTTTCGCGCGCTCAGGAGTTGGTTGGTGCGAAGATCCCCGACCAATGCCGCAGGCAGGCAGGCGCACGAGAATGCACCATGGGGGGCCGGCGGGCCCGACCGGGTCTGAAGCGTGGAGTCATCGACGGTATCGTCTCCCTTGAAGATGGGTGGCTACGCGAAGGCTGGGCCGGGATGCCAGGTGCTGATGGCTTGCTCGTTTGACTGTCCCGGCCGCGGGACGCTCTCCCGGAACGCGGCCCCATTGTTCTTGGCCCGCCGCACCTGCACCCTCGCTTCGCGTGGCTCAGGTTTTCACGTTCGCCTATCGACTGGGAGTTTCCTCGATGGACGTCTTCCTGAGCGTCAAACGGCTACTTGCCTCCCCCTGGCAAAGCCCTGATCTTTACCCAGAATCGATGTGGGGGAAAAATGTGGGACATGATCAGGGCAAAGCCGGGGGGCCTCCCGCTATCGGCTGAATCGGAACGTGCATGTACCTGCTGGTCCGGGTCCGGACCGCCTGCCAGGCGCGATCGACGTGCCGCGATCGGTCATTTCGTATGCTTGTAGAGGTAGGCTTGCGGCTTCCCGCCCGTGCCACGCGCCATCACGTAGAGGATCGTCTTGTACGGCGGAATCGTCGTGACGAACCCCTCGACGTTCGTCTTATCGTACTTGCCGTTATCGAGCGGCAGGCTGATCGAGAACGACCGCCAGGTGTCGGCGGCGATGTTGTACTCCCACCAGCGATTGTTGAACGGGTCAGCCATGACGAAAAGCCCGGTGTTGTGGTCGTAAGCAACCAACCTACCCGCTGCTCCGCAGCAGCCAAGGGTGGTTGGAGGCGTCGCCAGGGAGGTGATCGTGTTACCGGGGTTGAGCCTCCAATGCAGATTGGACCCGTTGTGGTCGTGCATCCACACCAGGCCATTGGACGCATTGAATTCACCCAGGTAGTGGTAACCGTTCGAACTGCTGATCCCGGGAAGGTTGCCTAGACAAGTCCATGTGTTCGTGGCCTTGCTCCAGAAGGCCACCCCGCCGCTATCGCTGTGCGCAATGATCCCGCGACGATTGCTGTCCCAGGCCATGCCCGCGGTAATCTCCGTAGCGCTCTCGCATGGATTGTTCGCGATCTCCATCCAATTGGACCCATCCCAGCGGTAATACCGTTTGGAGGCCGCCGTAGCTCCGTACGTACGCCAGTAATGGTCTCCAGTTGTCGGGTCCACGACATCATGGTCATAGCCATGACCGCCGGAAGAATTGGGCGGATTGGTGCAATAGGACCACGCGTTGCTGGCCTCGTCATATTCGAGGCACTGCATTCTTCCCGTGTGGGGTCCGCCAACGTAGCGCACTTTCTTGCGTATGGGGTCATAGATTCCGCTTGAGCTGTACTCCAAGAGATTTTCCGCGGTCTGGTCTTTGGATTGTATGAATGACCAGCTCAAGGCAGACGTCCCGAGTTCGCACCACTGACCGGGCGCCAATCCCTGAGCCGCAGCCTGCAGCACGGTCTGACCCGAGCCGGGAGAGTCGCACGTCCCACCAGCGGTTACCGTACCGCCACCCGTGCCGCCGGTCGTTCCGCCCGAGGTTCCACCGGTCGTTCCGCCACTCCCGCTCGTCGTTCCACCGGTCGTTCCGCCGGTTGTGCCACCGCCAGTCGAGCCGCTCGTCGTTCCACCCGTGGTTCCACCGGTCGTTCCGCCACTGCCGCTCGGAGCGGTCCAGGCCCCGATCTGCGCGCCGGTCGCGATGACCATCTGGTCCATGTAGACCTGTGTGGTCTGCGGCGGTCCGACAAACTCGCCGCCCGCGTGAATGTTCAGCCACATCGTGCGCACGTGGAGGTTCTTGTGGCCGGGAAGACGCCAGACCATGTTGGTCTTGTTGTAGTTGAGCACCCCGTTGACCCAGGCACGGACGATCCCGTCAGATGCGCCCGGCGTGTTCATCTTCACGAACATCTCGATCAAGTACCACTTGTTGTTCTCCAACTGCCCGCCAGAGCCAATACCGCAATGGAGTCCAGCGGCGGAGGAGCAGCTGCCGCCCTGGCTACCCCACAGGATGGTGTCCCACGGTCCGAAGCTATCGAAGCTCTGCTCAAGCGTACTGTAGAAATAGCCACCGATGCGAGTGGTGGCGTTTTGGCTTCCGCAGATGTGCGCGCTGCCAGTACCTTTGCAATCTCGATACTTGAGGCGCATCGACCAGCAGTTGATGCCGTCCGAGAACTCACCACCATTTCCGCACTGGGGGTCAGGGTAGGCGTCAACGTCTGCCGGGCCCGGGAACTTGCCCCCGCTGCCCGCTGACTCCCCGCTGGTGGTATAGATGTCCGGACTGAAGTTCGGCGCGAGCTTGAAGTAATACCGAATATACGCTTGTTGCTGATTACCGGGAATCGGGTAGTGCAGCGCTAGCGCGCCCCCGGCGTTGTTTTTCTCCATCGTCACCTTGAGGCATGAGCCATGAATGCATCCGCTGTTCACGACTTCCGTCTTCGCGACATCGGCTGAGCTCGCGGCAGCAGGTTTGCTCGTGCTCGCGATCTTGAGATAGCCGTTCTTCCACCAGTCCGCGTTCGCCCAGGGTTCGCAGAAAAGGATGTCGGTGCGTCCACCGAGCGATCCTTCGGTGGCGCACCCGAGCGTCGAAGCGGTCCCGCCGCCGGTGGTGCCGCCCGACGATGTCCCGCTAGTGCTCCCCGTTGAACCGCCTGACGACGTACTGCCGGTGCTTCCGCCCGTTGACCCGCTGGATGAGGTTCCGCCAGAGCTTGCCCCGGTGGATCCGCTTGTAGATCCGCTCGACGTACCTGCAGTGCCTCCACTGCTCGTAGAGCCGCTCGACGTACTTCCACTGGGTGAACTGCCCGACGACGTGCCGCCCGTGGGGGGTGTCGATCCCCCAGTGTTTCCCGACTCGGTGGAACCACCGCCATCACCGCCTCCGCCACATGCGGCAACCGCGGCAGCAAGCAACGTTGCCATGACATAAGCGAGCGGGCCGCGCCGACGATTGCGCGATTGCGCGGCGATACTGCAGTTGGAATCTTTGAAGTTCAACACCGGTCCTCCCTGTCGAAACCGCGGCCCGAAGAACGGTCTGCTTGTTCAGCGCTTCGCTGACGCAAATCTCGTGGAACGCGCGACCTGCATTTTCTGCCCTCACCCAGCCAAGAGCTTGAGCCCCACTGGACGACCCTCGCCTATAAGGCGAGGGGCTCATGGTTTGTCGGCTCGAAGCCGACTGAAAGGTAAAAACCTCGCCACGATTCCCCCCAAGAAACTCTGGCTCGTCGACCTACGTCGACTTCGCCAAACTTCGCTTCGCCTGAAGGCGAGGGGTTTGAACCATCCCCGATGGGGACACTAAAAAAATACCGTCGGCGTCAGACGACACCGTTTCTCTCTATCCAGCGACAGTCTGTGTCCGTTCGGCCATCCGGGTGAGACTGCGGCGCCTTTAATCGGGACGCTTATTGGACGCTGGTCCACTTTTCTCGGCTATGACAATAGCATGAGTCATGACAGATGCATAGCGTCACCAAGACTACCGAACGCTCGCGGAACTGGAGAAAACGCGGACAATTTCACATCCTCGCATCCCAAAGTGTATCGAAGCCAAGAGCGGAAACCTCGACGCACCCTCGGGAGAGCAGGGTCGTGGAAGGAACGCGTCGGCCTGATACAGACTATGGTCGGGCACGTCACGCGGCGACCGCTGGTGCCCAGCGTCGGACGTTACGAACTGCGGAACCGCTTACGTAAAGTAAACAGTTTCGAGCCAGACCGCGAAGGAGATCCAGAAAACGATTGCGAGGCACGCAAGCGTCGCAGCAGGATGGCGCACCCAGCGCCGGAGAAGCGTGACGCTCAAGATCATCAGCCCAAGCTGCGCGACCCAAGCGGCAAGCACTGCTTTGCTACTCTTGACTCGGAAATCCAGCCAGCTTTCGTTAAAGCGCGCATAGGTCCGGGACATGCGCTTGTACGCTGAGTTGATCGAGTCCTGCTCCTTCTCGTAGTGCGAGCCGTCCATTACCCGTAAGGGCTGGCAGTTGTCGCCGCAGAGCGCCGGGCTCAGATCGAGAAGCTCTCCTCTGCGGCTCACCAAAGTCCGGGTTGCGGTCGACGCGCGGATCTCCCATTGGTCGGGTGATTCGATGCTGGTGACGAGCTCCTCGTCGGGATCGCTAGCCGACTCTGCGGCGCGCAGAACGAAGCTCGCGTGATTCATCGCAGAGCAGCGTCGCAGCAAGGCGGGGGCGGGGCGCACCCCGCCATACCATGCCGTCCACCCGCCGAACGGCTCGATTGATCCCTCAAGCAGGTGCGTACCGCCTTGCTCGCATCCGGCAAAGTCCGCGCGGGCCACGGGACCACGCGCGTCGCGCAGCAGCAGGTGCTTGTTGTCAGCGGTCAGCTCGGCGCGAAGTTGGGAATCGAAAATCCAAGTGACCTCGAACTCTCCTGCCGACGTCGCCGAGGTCGCCGAGGTCGTATCGAGAACGATCCATCGACTCGGCCTGAGATAAATCACTTGGCGCCGCAGTTTCGCTCCGCTCGCGGCCGTCCGCTCCATATCCACGAGCTCTAGTGAAGGCGAGCTGGCGAAGCCCAGCAGCCGCGCCTGTCCTCTCCGGTTCGAGTCCTCGCCGACATACCGCGGCGCGTTCGAGCCCGCCCATCCCACCGCTTCGTGGCGGTGCGGCGCATCGTACGGCCAATACCCGCTCGCGACCAAGACATCCGATCGTTCCGTCCAAACGAGAATGCTCATCTCGTCCGCATGCTTATGGGCTTGTGTTGCGAAGTTGGCCCAAGTCACCAACGTCTGGGCGGACGGACGGTCGGCTTGGCTACCTCCATCCCACCAGATCGCGACCGCGGAAACAGGTGCCCAGGTGGTCGGAGAGGGGTTCGGCCAGATCTCGAGCGGCTCTAGCCTTGGATTCGCCCTCGCGTCTCGGCCGACCAGCACGCGAGGCGCGCGATCGGCCCGCGAGGTGTTTCCCCATGAGGGGAGCGTTCCATCCGGACGACGGAGCTGCGCGAAGAACTCCACCGATTTCGTGTAGCGCTCCGCAGTTTCGTCGGGCAGAGGCTTGCTGAGCGCTTGGAAGTAGCGGATCACCATGCCCAGCAGCTCGACCCCAAATGCCTGATAGCCCGCGGAGTGCTCGAGGATCGACCCTTCGGGTCCCACGTAAAACTTGAGCTGCTCGCCGAGCCGCGTTACGCCGATCTCGGCGAAGTTCTTGCTTTGCGCCGCGGCCGGGAAGCTCGCGGCGATATGGAGCAGCGCGAGATTCTGCATGATGCCGTGATTCGTACGATACGTATAATAGCTCGGTTTTGTGAGCCGCTCACCGCTCGCGAAGATCATCTCGAGCACGCGGACCGCTTCGGGGTCGCGGAACTCCGAGAGATGCTTCGCCGCGCAGAGATACCTGGTCAGCACGAAGACCCGCGCCGCAACGGCATGATCGTTCCATTGCAGGCCCTGCGGAAACACGGACCGGCTCTCGAACGACCACCAGCCCACGATGTAATCGCGAGCCGCCCGCAGCCACTCGATACTACCGGTGCGTTCCCACGCCCGGAGCATCAGATCGGGCACGACCAGGCTCGCTATCGCGAGCTGACCACGACTCGTGTTTGGAACGAGATCGCTCGGGGCGAAGCCGGGCGTGAACCGGATCTCTGGCGAGTCGGGCAGATCGACCGCGTTGCGCTCGAGGGCGCTAATGGCGCGGTCGATCGCGTTTTGATCTGTATTGCTGAGGTTCATGAGATCGTGGCGCGCGAACTCGGTGCATGTAGCCGGGTTGATACTCGCGAGCACTTCATTCGCCGCAGCCGCGTCGAACTTCGGAGTCGCGACGTAATAGTGTCGAAGCTCGGGAACCCAGATCACCGCTAGCGGCAGGAGCACAGCGGCGACTCCCAGAACGACAATCGCGGTCCGCAGCGATTGGGCAGTGAACAATCGCACCATCGGTATTCACGCCATGTCGTAGCGCGACCGCGCCAGATTCTGTGCCATGCGAACGCCGAACTTCCATGCGGTCCGATCCCATGGCGTGAAGCGCGGGATCTGATAGGGGTCCGACCCGGTCCTTGCAGCACCCCGTACAGTGGAAACGGCAGCGGCAAAACCGAGCTCCTTGACCATTGCGACGTGCGCCGGGCCATAGTCCTGACCGGGTTTGCCGTTCGGATATGCGAAAAGGCGTACCGGCTCACGGATGAGTCCCTCTAGCGCCTCTTTGTTCTGCGCGATCTCCTGACGAGCCGTGCACTCATCCAGCGCAGCGAGAATCGGATGATTGACGGTGTGCCCGCCGATGGCCATCCCAGCCCCATTAAGGCGCCTCAACTGCTCCGTGGACATCATGAGATCGTTTCGGAGCGGTTCCTCGGCCATGTCCGCAACGCGGGTCGCGAGCCGCAGTCGTTCGTCGACCGGCCGGTACTTGAGGCGTGAGAGCAGACCGTCGATCGCAACCTGTCGCTCGGTATCGGACCGCAGCGCGTGACGTCCCAGGCCGAACGACGTGAGATCGAGCTCCGATGCGACGCAGCCTCGGACCGCCTCGATGACGGTATCGTTCCACATCCGTCCGCCGTCGACGAAGCCGCTGGCGACGAAGAACGTCGCCGTGAGGCCGTGGCGTTTCAGAATCGGCAACGCAACCGACTCGTTGTCGGCATAGCCGTCGTCGAACGTGATGCTGAGCGCTCCCGATGGCAGGCTACCGTCGCGCAGCCGCTCGGCTGCCTCCTCGAGTGGTACTACTTCAAACCACGCAGCGACCCAACGCATCATCCCTTCGAATTCGACTGCGTCGGGGAGGTCCGGCTGGAGCGGGTCCCGCTCTCGCACAACGCGGTGGAAGAGCAGCACCGAAAGACAGCCGCGAGGTCCGCCGGGTGACAGGACGCGGTAGAGCGTGCGCAGCACCATCGGCTCCCTAGCGTGCGGCCCTGGAGGAGGCCGACCGCTCAAGGGCCGCTGAGGCGGATCGCGCGACGTTGCGCACGTACCGATGCTTGCCCGAGCGCTCGGGCGGGATCGTCGCCACCTGCCCCACCACGATGTCGACATCCTCGCCCAAGCGTGCGCGCATCCCGCGGCGGATGCGCCCTTCGAACTCACGCTGGAATGCGAGATCAGCGACGATTTGCACCTCCGTGCGCTTGAGGTCGTGCTGAATGATCTTGAAGGCCGTGACGCCCGGAAGATCCCGCACAACGTAGATGAGTGCCAGCCCGTGCATCACGGTGCCGTCGCTCGCAACGACGAAATCCGCCGTGCGTCCTTGGATCCCGCGCAGCAGCGGAAGGGCGCGACCACATGGGCAGGCGCGATCGCCCCCACGTCACCGGTCCGATAGCGAAAGAAGGGGAAATCGCGCATCCCCAGGCGGGTCACCGCGGGAAACGACCAGGCTGTAAAGGCTGACCATGTATTGCCTGCCTGCGTCTACCCGGCGTGCTCTTGGATCTCCGCGCTCCGATCGAGGCTCGCCCGGTGCAGCGTCGAGAACTGTTGCACAAGCATTTCGACTCGATCATCCCAAGTGTTCTGATTCGCGTAACGGACGATGAGGTCGCGATTCCAGTGTCTAGTGAGCGCGGCTTCCAGTCCGCGCGCAAGGGCCGCTTGATCGTCGAACGGCACGACGGTCCCCAACTCGGGGCGGCAAACAACCTCCTTGTTCCCGCCGACGTCGGTCGTCACGACGGGCAATCCGCACGCCATCGCCTCCAGGAACACGTTTGCCCAGCCCTCGTTGCGCGTCGACAGCACGAATACGTCGGCTGCGGAAAGTGGCCAACGCAACTCGTCAGGGGCGATCGGACCGAGGAGGGCCACCGCCCCGGAGAGCCCCAACCGCCCGATCTGGTCGAGCAACTCGCGAGTCATGTCGCCTTCGGGCCCGGGACCGCCAATGACGAGATACCTCAACGAAGGGAACCGGGTCCTCAACGCAGGCAAGCAACCGATGACACGATGGAAACCCTTTCGTTCAACCAGCCCGCCAACGGAAACCAATATCTTGTCGTCACTCGAAAGCCCGAGCCTACGCCTCGCTTCCTCGCGGGCCTCTCGACGAAATCTAATAAGGTCAACGCCGTTCGGGACGACCTGAATCTTCTCCCGCGGCGCTCCCAGCGCTATTGCGTGCTCACGGAGCGACGCGGAGACAGCGAAGATGCGCGTTGCTCGCCGGAGAGCCGTCACCATGCGCTGGCGCCGATCTCGATACTTCGACAGCGAAACCTCGTTGCCGCGCAGTGTGATCGTGACCGGAACGTCTAGCCACCGACCCAGCAAGGTAGCGGCGTAACCGTCCGGGTAGGCGAAATGCGCGTCGATCACGTCGAACGGAAAGCGACCTCTCAATCGACGGAGCGTAAGGTAACTCCCGAGAGCCATAAAGAGTCCATCGAGGCGTTTCAGCACCGCCGGAAAGCAGAGAAACCTCGGTCGGAGGATCAAGATCCCCGCCTGGGTTTCCTCGAACGGCGCCGCCGGCCTGAAGTGCGGGCGTATCAGCCGGATGAGCGACTGTAACGGGAACCAAGGCTGGGGCGAGACGACCGCGATAGGCAAGACCGCTCCCACACGAAACATCCGTTCCCGGACGAACACCCCGGCGATAGGTCGTTGCGGATGGGGGAACAGCATCGAGAACACCACCAGGCGCGGTTGATCTCGTTTCCCGACCGACATTGGTGCTCGAAAATCAGGAGCGTTCTTCATAGTGTTCACGTACGCTGGTCAGGGCGGCCTCGCGGACAGTTCTTTGTGCTTCCGTCCGGCTGCTCATCCGGCCATTTGCCGATGGACGCAGCTATGACTCAACATTTGCATGTTCGCTTGGCTCGGGCGGAATCCTAGGCCGGCGCGCGAGCCACCAAGTTAGTTGCACCACCAGCGCGACGCCGAGCACAACCGCCACGGCGGCAGCCCAAAGCAGCTCTTGCTTCAGCCCCTTCATCCGCCGGATCTGCTCGGCGTTCGCGCTCGCCTTCAGGGGCACGATATGTGGATAGGCACCACGAGCGATCGCGTGAAGCTCGCCGAGTGGCTCGAACACGAAGCCTGCAACGCTCGTGACCGGATGCTGGCCGCGCGATACGACGTTGTTGCCGAACCAGAGGTACCACTCGGACAACCCGCCCCGATAGTAGTCGAACAGCTTCGCCTCGATCGGGATTGCAATCCGTCCCGGTCCGATCGCAAGGAACCTTACCGAGCTGGGGTTCGCGATCAGCTGCTCGCGGGCCTCCAGCGCGGAGAGCGTCGCACCCGTCTCGCGATCCACGGGGTAGAGATTGTTGAAGACGTCGAGCATGACCCATCTGTCCTGCTCGCGGTCGAAGATCTCCGCCACGACGTGGCCCTGGCCGCCAAATCCATCGAACGAGAACGCCCATGCCCGGACGGGAATGTCGACCGCCAGCGCGAGCGCAATGAAGGTGTCGATGAAATCGGCGCAGAAGCCGTGACCGTCCTCCACGATCGCTCGATACGTCCGTTCCGGGTCGAGGGATTGGATGTCACCCCCGTCGCGTGCGTGCTCGACAAGATGACTGACGAGCGCTTTCGCAACCTCGACGTCGCCGCCGTCGGTCCCGCCTGCGATCTCCTTCGCCCTGGCCGCGATCAAGGGCGGTACCGGTTGCGACTCCTGGAGGAATCCGGCCGGCGGCTGATCGGGCCGCCAGTTGAAATCGCCCACGTCCGCATCGATCAGAAGCAGAGCGTTCCGCAGACGCACCGCCTCGCTGGATGGAAAGGCCTGGGCGAGCACGCCCACGACAACTGCGACGAGCGCCACTGCTGTCACGACGATCGACCGCTTAAGCCGGTCCGCTAACAAGCGCATCGTTCACCAGCACAATCCAACGTAGTGGGCGCGGAGCGCCGTGCGGTCCGGCATGTTGACGAGATCGATCACGATCTGGCCGTTCTGCGCCAGGCTTCGGATCGCCTGGAACACCCGCGGGTCGCTCAACCCGACGACCAGGACCTCCGATTCGGCGATCACGGTCTCGATCTCGCCGCGCAATACCGAGCCGATGTGCGGCACGTGCTGTTCGATGAACCGGCGGTTCGCGCCGAGCAGCCGTGAGAGGTGCACCTCGGGATCGTACACCAGCAGGCTCAGTCCCTTTCCGATCAGGTGCTCTGCGACCGCGACGAGCGGGCTCTCGCGCAGGTCATCCGTTCCGGTCTTGAACGACAGCCCGATCATGCCGATCCGGCGTTTCCCGGAGGCGAGGATCTTGGCGATCGCGTAGTCGACGTGCGCCCGGTTGGACTCCAGCACGCCGCTCAACATCGGCAGCTCCACATCGCGCATCTTGGCCAGATAGGCGGTCGCGCGCAGGTCCTTCGGCAGGCACGAGCCGCCGAACGCGAACCCGGGACGCAGATAGGCGCGCGAGATGTTCAGCTGCGTGTCGCGGCACACGAGATCCATGACCTGGAACGGATCCACTCCCAGCGCTTCGCACAGGCGTGCGGTTTCGTTCGCGAACGTGATCTTGATGGCGTGGAAGTTGTTGCAGCAGTACTTGACCATCTCAGCTGCGCGGATCGAGGTCGCATGGAAGTCGCACGGCAAATGGCCGAACAAGGCCTTGAGCGCGCGGACCGGTTCCTGGCCGTTCGCGCCCACGACCGTGAACGGCGGATTGTCGTAGTCCCGGATCGACGAGCCCTCGCGCAGGAACTCCGGCTGAAAGCAGATGTGGAAGTGCGTGCCCTCCTTCTTGCCGGATGCCTCCTCGATCAAGGGCCGGAGGATCGTTTCGACAGTTCCCGGCACCAGCGTCGAACGGAAAACGAGCACGTGCGAACGGTCCTTCTCCCGGATCGCCTGCCCGAGCTCCTGGGCCAGCCGGAGGATGGCCGACTGATCCTGACTCCCGTTCGGCGCGGAGGGCGTCCCCACGCAGACGAGCGAGAGGTCGCTATCCTGCACGGCCTGGCGCACGTTGTCCGTCACGTCCACACGGCCGCTCGCGACGACCTTCGCCATCAGCTCGACCATTCCCTCCTCGACGACCGGCGTCCTGCCGTCGCGGATGAGCGCGAGCTTGGCGGGGTCGATGTCGACGCCTATGACCCGATGCCCCTCGCGCGCGAGGCATGCAAGCGAAACCGCGCCGACGTAACCCAGACCGAAGATGCTGACGTTCATGAGGCGAGCTCCTGAGGTGCCTTGAGTGAAAAGCTATCGATGCAACGCGCGACGATCGCGTCGAGCCGCTCCATCGAGGTCGTCCAGGCGTGGTGCGACAGCATCCGCGCGCGGCCGGCCTCGGCGAGCCTTCGCCGTTCGGCGGGATCGTCCAGTATCCGCAGAATCGCGTCGCGATACTCGCCCGGGGTGCTCGCAGCGTGGAAGTGCTCGCCCGCGACCGCGTCGACGCTGCCGGCGGCGATGCGGCTCGCCACGACCGGCACACCCATCGCCATCGCTTCGAGGATCTTGTTCTGGGTGCCGCGGGCAATGTTGAGCGGCGCGACCATCAACGCAGAACCGCGCACGTACGGTCGGACGTCCGGTACCGAGCCGGTCACGACGACTCCCGGCAGCTCGCCGAGACGCCGCACCTTCGGGGACGGGTCGGCGCCGACGATGGCGAGCCTGAGGCTCGGCCGCTTTGCGCACAGCAGCGGCAGCGTGCGCGAGCAGAAATCGAACATGCATTCCTGGTTCGGGTAGTAGTCCATCCGCCCGACGAAGCAGATCGTGTCGGCGTCGTGGACCTCCGGGCCCGGCGCAAAGAACTGACTGTCCACCCCGTTCGGGAACCAGTCGGTCGGCGTGTCGACGCCGTAGCCTCGAAGCGTGTCCCACTCTGCGCGCGTCGTTGCCGTGCAATAGTCGAAGCGGGCAGCGAGGCGCTTCTCTTCGGCTTCGAGCTTCATGCCCTCGAGCCAGTAACCCAGGCCCAACGGAAAGCGCCTGTAGCGCACGTACCCGAGCCACTTCTGGGAGTCCATGTCGCCGAAGTCGAGGATTTTCGGAACGTTGTGCACGTGCGCGACGTACTGGGCAACCGAAGAGCAGTGCACGAAAATAAGGTCGAACCGTCGCTCGCGAAGCAGGCGACGAATCGTCGCGGCCAGCGTCGCCGAATAGAAGAATCCCATCGACGATGGAACCGTGGTCGGCAGCCGAGCGACCATTCTCGCGGCCTGACCCCAGTTGCTGACCTGCCCGATGTGGAACTCGGCGCAGAAGGGCGCGATGCCGGCCCCCTCTTCGGCCTCGGCGTTCGACCGGGCGAGCGACGCAACGGTGACCTCATGCGAGGCCGAGAAATGCCGGATCATGTTGAACGGCCGAATCTTCCCGCCCCGCCTGGGCGGATAAGGAAACCGGTGACAGACGTAGAGGATCTTCACGCCACCGCCTCCCGCAGCTGATCGGCCACCTCGTGGGACGCGACCCGGTCAAGGAAGATGCGGCACCAAAGCTCCAGATTGAGGAGCGCGAGCAGTCGGTCGGTGCCGTCGATCCGGTTCGCCTGGTGGGCATCGACGAGCCGCCTGATCGGCTCATAGCGCAACAGTCCACGCGCCTCGACCGATTCCCGCGAGAGCAGCAGCTCGACGAGCGGAGCGAGCTCCGACTTCAGCCACGCCCCCATCGGGGCCCCGAACCCGCGCTTCGAGCGGTACAGGATCTCCTTCGGCAGCACCCCTTCGAGCGCCCGCTTCATCAGGCGCTTGAGCTCTCCCCCGGCAACCTTCACGTGGCCCGGAACGCGCGCGGCAAGCTCGACCAGCTCGTGGTCGAGGAGCGGCACGCGGCACTCGAGCGATGTCGCCATCGTCATCTTGTCGGTGAGCAGGAGCAGGTCGTCGGGCAGCTGTGTGAGCGCATCGACGGTGAACATTCGGTTGACGGGATCGTCCCCCGTCGCCTCCTCGAACGCGGCGGCGATCGCGTCGAAGCGATGCGGCGGCCCGGCAACGAGCAACTCCCCGGCTTCGCGCGGCCCGAACACCCCGACGTACGCGCGGTAACGCTCCTCGAACGAAAGGTCCGCGGTGCTAAGGAAGCTCTTGGCGTACCTGGACAGGTTCAGCAGCGCCGAGTGGCGGTCGCTCGGCAGATGGTTCGCCAAAGCGGCCGCGGCGCGTTTCAAGGGCCCCGGCAAAGCGCCGAGGTACTTCATGTAGTGCTCGCCGAGGTAACGCCGATAGCCGCCGAACAGCTCGTCTCCGCCGACGCCCGAGAGAATCACCGTGACCTCGCGACGGGCAAACTCCGCCACGAGATAGGTCGTGACGAACGCGCTGTCCGCAATCGGCTCGTCCAGGTGCCAGAGCAGCTTCGGCAGCAGCGCCACGATGTCGGGGCGCACCAGGATCTCGCGATGATCGGTGTGGAACAGGCCCGCGACCTGGCGCGCGAACGGCAGCTCGTTGTAGAACTGGTCCGCCGCTCCGCCCGAGAAGCCGATCGAGTAGGTGCGAACCGGCGCGTCGCTGTGCTTCGCCATGAAGGCGAGCACCGCGCTGGAGTCGACCCCGCCCGACAGGAACGCGCCGATCGGCACGTCGCTCACCATCTGCATCCGGACCGACTCCTCCATGCGGGCGCGAACGCGGTCCGTCCACTCCTCCGCGGACGGGACGGGGTCGACGTCGACCCGCGGGCGCCAGTACGGCTGGATGCTGACGCCGTTCCGCGTCACCGACATCAGGGAGGCGATCGGCAGCTTGCGAACTCCCTTGAACAGGGAGAGAGGGGCGGGCACGTAGCCGACCTCGAGATAGGCCCGGAGAGCGGTCGAATCCACCTGGGGCGTGATGCCGGGAACCTCGAGCAGCGCCTTGGCTTCCGACGCGAACGCGAGTCGCCTGCCGTCGTTCAAGTAGTACAGCGGCTTGATGCCCAGGCGGTCGCGCCCGATCAAGAGTCGGCCTTGTCGCGCGTCCCAGAGCGCGAAGCCGAACATGCCGTTGAGCCGCTCGACGAATGCGTCGCCGTGCTCGGCGTAGGCGTGCAGAACGACCTCGCTGTCCGAGTGGGTCTTGAACCGGTGGCCGCGCGCCTCGAGCTCGCTGCGCAGCTCGCGGAAGTTGTAGATCTCGCCGTTGCACACCACCCAGAGGGTCCCGTCGGCATTGCTGATCGGCTGATGCCCGCCGGCGAGGTCGATGATCGACAGCCGGCGCATGCCGATCGCGCACGGCCCGTCCGCGTGAGCGCCCTCGTCGTCAGGGCCGCGATGGAGCATCACACGACCCATCGCCTTCAGCAAGGCGACGTCGACCGCGGCGCCGGAGAAGTTGTAGATACCGTAGATGCCACACATGCGGGAAACTCCGGGCGTTGTCAGCTCGGTCAGGAGGCGATCTGCGGCACGGCGTGCGCGGACAGCACCGAGTGATAGATCTCGATGTACCGCTCGACGCTTCGCTGCCAGGTTCGTTCTCGCTCGACGAAGCTCCGCGCAGTGGACCTGATCCGCGGCCAGGCCGCGCGATCGGAGAGGACTCGCGCCACCGTTTCTGCCAGCTCGCCCGCGTCGCCCGCGGCAAACAAGTAGCCGGTCTTGCCGTCCTCGATGAGCTCGCGATGCCCCCCGACATCGGACGCGACAAGCAGCCGGCCTTGCGCCATCGCCTCCAGGGGCTTGAGCGGCGTGACAATCTCGGTGAGCCGCATCGAGCGTCGGGGATAGACCAGGACGTCGATCAGGTCATAGTAGCGCTGTACCTCGCCATGGGGCACGCGCCCAGCGAAGACCACGCGATCCGAGATCCCGAGCGCAACCGCGCGCTGTTTGAGCGACGATTCCTGGGGGCCGCCGCCGACGAGCAGGATTTTCACGTTTGGAACGCGCCGGAGCACCAGCGGCAACGCATCGAGCACGAGGTCGAGCCCCTCGTAACCGTAGAACGAGCCGAGGAAGCCAAGGACCGTCGCGCCGGCGAGATCGAGCGATCGCCGGAGCGACTCGTCGGGCTCGCGACCGCTCCTGAATGCCTCGATATCGACGGCGTTCGGAATGACCGTCACCTTTTCGCCCGCAATGCCGCGGGAGACGATCTCGCGCCGAAGGCCCTCGCAGATCGTGGTGACGTGCGCCGCCCGACGGAGCGCCCTGGTCTCGAGCCAGCGCGAAGCCCGGTAGCGGGGACTGCCTTCGCGAGTGGTGCCATGATCGACGGCAGCGTCCTCCCAAAGCGCTCGCAGCTCGTAGATGACGGGGATGCCGAGGCGACGCCCCGCCCGCAGCGCGGGCAACGCGTTCAGCACGGGAGAGTGCGCGTGAATGACATCCGGAGCGGCCTTGCGCGCCACTTCCTCGATCCGGCTCGCGGTCGCGGCCATCAGTCGGAGGTGGCCCACGACGGGGAGCTTGCCGATGCCCGCCTGCTTCATGGGCGTACGGTAGAAGTGCCACCCTTCGATCGTCTCCTCCGCAGCGTCCGTGGCGTAGTGCTTGGGCGAGGTGAGCTGGACCGTTTCCCAGCCCAGCGCACGCTGCTCGCGCAGGATGGCGAGCGTACGGAAGGTGTATCCGCTGTGTAGCGGGATCGAATGATCGAGGACATGGAGGATGCGCAGCGTCATACGGCCGCCAGGAGCTGTCCGGTGCGCGACTGCTGGCCCGTGACACAGCGCAAGAACGCCTCGAACATCAGCAATGCCCACAGCGGCGCACTGTAGTCGCGCACGTCCGGACTGGTGAGCATCGACGAGATGGCGCAGGTAGGTCGGGTTGAACAGCCCGGTCTCAGCGAGGCGCCGGACCGAGCACCGCCTCGCGCACGCGGTCGCGCAGCGGCCCGCGGAACCAGCCCGCGAGCGGCACCGCAAAGCCCATCTTCGGCCGGTAGAGCACCTCGTCGGGAAGATGCGCCTCCATCGCTTTCTTGAAGAGGTACTTGCCCTCCCGGCCGCGCACCTTGAGCGCCGACGGGAGCGTCGCCAGCCACTCGACCAGGGGGTGATCCATCAGCGGCTCGCGCACCTCGAGCGAATGCGCCATGCTGGCCCGGTCGACCTTGGTGTTGATGTCGCCGACAAGATAGGTCTTCAGATCGAGGTACTGAATGAGCGCCAGCGGGTCGTCGTGGTTGGCTCGCATCGCGTGCCGGTAGAACACTTCGATCGCGGAGTAGCCGGCGAGCTTGGCCTTGAAGGCATTGCTGAAGAGCTGGCGGCGCATCCCGTCGCGGAGGATGGATACACCGTTGAAGTAGGCCTCGACCGAGCTGCGCGCCAGCGCCTCGAACGTCGTCTTGGCGCGAAATACGCGCGGCGCCCAGTCGGCCTTGGGATACACCCTGCCGAGCAGGCCGAAGACCGACCGCCGAATCGACAAGCGGGAGCGAGGCACGCAGGCGCTCCTCGAGCATGTGCAGCCGGTAGCGGCGATAGCCAGCGAAGGTCTCGTCGCCCCCGTCGCCCGACAACGCCACGGTCACGTGCGTGCGGGCGAGCTGGCACACGCGGTACGTCGGAATCGCAGAGCTGTCGGCATAGGGCTCGTCGTACAGTCGCGCCAGCACGTCGATGAGGTCGAAGTCGTCGCTCTCGACGCGGTCGACGAAATGCCGGGTGCGATAGCGTCCGCGACCATCTCCGCGTACTTCGACTCGTCGAACGCCGGGTCGCTGAACGAGATCGAGCAGGTGTTGACCGGTTCTCCCGAGAGCCCCGCCATCATCGTGACGACGGCGCTCGAGTCGACGCCGCCGGAGAGAAATGCGCCGAGCGGGACTTCCGAGATCAGCCGCAGCTTCACTGCCTCGCGAAGCCGGGCGACGAGCTCTTCGCAGGCCGCGGCTTCGTCGATGCGGCTGTCGAGCGTGAAGCTCACGTCCCAGTACTCGACGCGGCTCGCGCGGAGGGCTGCCTCGCTTCACCGTAAGGGTATGCGCGGGAGGCAGCTTCTTCGCGCCCGCGAAGATCGTGCGCGGCTCGGGCACGTAGCCGAGCGCGAAGTACTCCTCGATTGCATACGGGTCGAAGTTGCGCGCAAGGCCGCCGTGCGCGAGCAGCGCCTTGAGCTCCGAAGCCGAAGATGAAGGTCCCGTCGTCGAGCAGCGCGTAGTAGAGCGGCTTCACGCCCAGGCGATCGCGCGCGAGGAATAGCGTTTCGTTCCCGCTGTCCCAGAGTGCGAAGGCGAACATGCCGCGAAAGCGCTTCACGCAGTCGGGCCCCCACGCCTCCCAGGCATGGACGATTACCTCGGTGTCGCTCTTCGTCCGGAAGGTGTGCCCGAGCCCGGTCAGCTCCGGAATGAGCGACTGGAAGTTGTAGATCTCGCCGTTGAACACGACGCAGACGCTCCCGTCCTCGTTGTAGAGCGGTTGCTGCCCGGTCGAGAGATCGATGATCGAGAGACGACGGTGGCCCGAGACCGAGCGCCCGGCTCGAAATGGAGACCGCACTCGTCGGGGCCGCGGTGATGCTGCGTTTCGTTCATGCGCTCGACCAGATCGCGCGGAATTCCCCGCCTTCCGATCGTGTCGAAGCACACCTACGATGCCACACATCTTCGATCGCTCCCGAAAAGTCGTCGCTGGGCGTCACGCCGCCCCGAGCGTGCCGGCCGCCGTGGCATGACCCTCGAGCAGCTCGAGGTACAGCCGCTCGTAGTCGGCTGCCATGCGGTCCAGGCTGAAGTGGCGCTCGACCCGGTTCCGGCCGGCCTTGCCGTGCCGCCGAGCCTCGGGAGGATTGCGGAAATAGGCGAGGATCGACTCCGCGAGCGCGCCGCTGTCAGCCGCCGGGACCAGTCGGCCCGTCAGGTCGCTTTCGACAAGCTCCGGATTTCCGCCAACGCTCGTGGCGACGATCGGCAGCCCGCTCGCCATCGCTTCGAGGATCGTGTTCGAGATACCCTCCGCGAGCGACGGCAGCGCGAAGCAATCCAGTCCGCGCATGATCTGCGGCACATCGAAGCGCTCACCCGGCAACCACGCGAGCTCGCTCGCGCCCGCCTGGTCGAGAATCGCGGCGACGCGCTCCCGTAGCGGTCCGTCTCCGATCATGACGAGACGCAATTGCTTGCGCGCCCGAGGGTCGAGTTGCAACGCACGGATGAACGCCTGGGCGAGGCTCGTCTGGGCCTTCACCTCCGCCATCCGACCAACGGTGCCGACGATCCACAGGCTCGCGTCGTTGAACGGGCACCCTGCGATCGGCTCGCGGCCGGGCGCCGCGGGCCGGAATCGCAGCAGTGTCGACGCCGTTATAGATCTGGGCGATCTTCGCGCTCCGGAATACCGACGCGACGCGCCAGGTACGACTCGATATGGCGCGAGAGCGCAACGTAATGGTGCACGAACGGGCGGTACAGCCGTCCGCACGAGCCGATAGCGCTCATTGTCCCCGGAGGTGTCACCCACGTCCCAGCCGTGCTCGCCGTGAATACGCACCGGCACGCTGGCCATCCACGCCGGCACTTGCGCTTCGAGCGCCGCCAGGTTGCGGGTGTGGATGATCGCAGGCCGCTGCTCGCGGAGCAATCCGCCAGACGCGCGGATAGCGCTTGACCAGATGCCCGGAACGCTTGTTCAAGCGCGAGGTAGAGGACGTCGGCCCGCTCGATCCGGCGGGAGAAGAATTCCTCGGAGACATCGGTCACGGCGAGGATCGCGTGCCGCCAACGTTCCGCGGGGAGACGGTTGATGAGGTTCGACGACGCCGTTCTCCAGACCGCCCACCGCCAACCGGTGGACGACGTGGAGAACGAGCTGCTGCCCCCTCGCCTTGTGCGCCAATTCCTTCCCCCTAGACCGCGGTCAAAGGATCATCGCCCGCCGGGCGCATTGCATGCTGCCGGGAAGTTCGCGAAGGACCTAAGCCTTGGGATGGCGCCGGAGCGAATCTCATGCCAACACCATCTCAACCGAGGTTCCGAACGATGAAGGGCCCGAGCCAGTTCGCGATCGCGACCGGTAGCCGTCGCCAGATCGCGATGAGCGCGCGGTACTTCGGATTGAGTGGGTTGTTCTCCGGGACCCTGTCGCCGCGAATAAGCACGTACTCGTAGCTGAGAGGCTCCGGTGCGAACCCCCAGTTCTTCTTGAAGTCGAACGAGCCCGTCCCCCGCTTGCTGCGTCCGTAGTCGAAGATCCGATAGCCGCGCTCGCAGGCGCGCCGCATCAGTTCCCAGTACTTGAAGTCGTTCCCGGCCAGCTCGCGGGCATCGACCCGGTCCCCCGCGTAGTACGGCAGCACCTCGTCGCGAAAGTAGAACGACGAACACGCTCGACACCGCTACGCCGCTCTGGTCAAGCACGGTGAGCACCTCGGCGTCGCGGCCGAAGACGCGCTGCAGTTCCTCGAAGTACCGCTTCGGCAGCGGCGGGGTGCCATGCCGATGCACGTTGTCCGCGTACAGCGTCGAAGAACCGTTCGATGGAGTCGTCGATCTCGCTTCGCAACCCGTTCTTGATGCCCTTGCGCACCATCGCGCGCTGCTTGCGCGGGATGGCGAGCATGTTCGCCTCGACGTCGGGGTCGATCTCCTTGCGGAACGTGACGTACAGCTCCTGTCGGGGCCACGCCGTCTCGCGCACCGTGCGGTTGCGGAACTCGAGATGATCCACCGCAAGTCCCCTGGCAATCTCCCGCGCCGCCGCGTGGAGCACCGGCACCGCGGCAGGGTCGGTGGACGCTACGCCGCCGTAGACGCAGAATGGCAGGGAGACGAGCGCGTGGCCGAAGAACAGGCTCTTGACTTCTGCCAGCGGGAGCACGCCGACGATGCTCGCATCGCGCTCCGCGAGAAGATAGAAAGTGCGGTGGCCGAAGAGCCCTTCGACGATTTCCTTCCAACCTGCTCGGTGGAAAAAGGTCGCTTCCGGGCAGCGTTCGACGAACGCATCCCAGCGTTGCAGGTCCTCGCCCGTCGCCACTCGAGCGTTCAGCCCGACACTCGACCGCGCGACCGCGAGCTCGGCGGCGCTGACGTTCACGCTACCTCCTGCAGGAAGATGCGGTCGATGCGATCCCAACGAAAATCGTCCAGCAATCGACGGAGCCTGTGCTCGGTCTGGTGGAGGTTCAGGTAGTGGCGGAAGCGGGTCTTCGCGTCGACGCCAGGCACGCGCGGCTGGCCGGGATCGAGTTCCCACGGATGGAAATAGAAGATGGCTGGCCGGCCGTCAACCTCGTTCACCCGCCGGATGAGCCAGCGTGACACCGAATACGGCATCAGCCGGAAATATCCACCACCGCCCGCCGGCCAGTTGCGCTCGAACAAGCGGGCAGTGGTGATCGGAACCTCGAGCAGGTCGCTGCGAGACCAGAACGGGAAGCGCGGGCGTCAGGGACGCCGTAGTGGTCGTGGCGAATCGGATAAACGCTCGAGCTGTAGTGGTAGCCGGCCTGTGCGAGGCAGTCGTGCGCCCACGCATCCTCGGGTCGATCGAGAAGCTCGGAGCGCGATAGCCTTTGACCTCGGTGCCGGCAATATCCTCGAGGATCGTCTTCGCGAGCACGAATGTCGGCAAGGAATCCCTCGGGCGTTGATTCAGTCGCACGGCCGTGCGCATAGCCGTGGCTTGCGATCTCGTGACCCTGCTCCGCGATTCGTCGGACCAGTTGCGGAAAGCGCTCTGCGACCCAGCCGAGCGTAAAGAATGTCGCGTGTGCCCCGGCCTCGTCGAGGAGCTGCAGAATGAGATCGACGTTCCGCTCGACGCGGCAGGGGGTTTCATCCCATTTCGATTGCGGAATGTACTGCGAAAGCGCCGAGACCTGGAAGTAGTCTTCGACGTCGACGGTCAGCGCATTGACGACGAGACGACGGGCCTTGACCGGCACCCTCATCGATCAACCTTGACGCTCGCCCGCCGGCTCTCGAGCCAGCCGGCGAAATGCTCCGCCATGCGCGGTCCGGCATGCCCGTCCCAGAGCTCCGGGACGCGGCCGCGTTTGCCGCCACCGGAGAGAATCTCCTCGACGAGGCTCATCGCTAGCGCGCGATCCCGACCAATGATCGTGTTCGTGCCTTCTTCGACCGTGATCGGGCGCTCGGTGTTCTCGCGGATCGTCAGACAGGGGACCCCGAGCGCCGTCGTCTCTTCCTGGATGCCGCCGGAGTCGGTGAGCACGACCGCGGCGTTGGCCATGAGGCCAAGCGTCTCGAGGTACCCCTGTGGCGGAAGGACCGCGGCCCGGATCGTCGCGATGAATGACTCCGAGCGCGAAACTTTCAACGCTTTGCCGGGTGCGCGGGTGAAGCGCCCACACGAGCGGCAACCGCCCGCTGACGGCGCGCAGCAGCTCCAGCGACTCGGCGAGCGCCTCGGGGGTGTCCACGTTCGACGGACGGTGCAGCGTGACGAAGCCGAACGCGGAGGAGGCGTCGCGAACCAGCGCCCGGTCGGCGCCCGCACGCCGGAGAAGTTTCGGCGGGCGGGACGGCGCGCGGCAGGTTCGCGCGCAACGAGTCGATCATGACGTTGCCGACGAACCGGACGCGCTCGGCCGCGATGCCCTCGCGAGCGAGATTGGCCGCGGCCGATCGCTCGGTCGTGTAGAGGAGGTCGGCGATCTGGTCGGTCAGGAGGCGGTTCACCTCTTCGGGCATCGTGCGGTCGAAGCTGCGCAAGCCTGCTTCGACATGGACCACCGGTACGCCCTTCTTTGCCGCGACGAGGCTGCACGCAAGAGTTGAATTGACGTCGCCGACAACGATCACCGCGCAGGGCTGATACTGGTCAAGAATAGGCTCGAACCGTCGCATGATCTCCGCGGTCTGTACGGCATGCGTGCCCGACCCCACCTCGAGGTTCAGGTCGGGCGCCGGCAGCCGCAGATCGACGAATAGCCGGTCGCTCATCGAGGCGTCGTAGTGCTGTCCGGTATGCACGAGCACCGCACGCGGCAGGCCGGGGTTGCGCGCGAAGGCCGCGAGCAGGGGCGCCATCTTCATGAAGTTCGGTCGCGCGCCCACCACGCAAAGAATCGGACCGATCATCGCCGGGTTCGCTCCCATCAGCCCCTCCGCGAGGAGCGGCCCTGCTGCTCGCGCTCGATCAGCGTGTGGAGCAGACTCACGGTCGTATGCAGAAGCCGCTCCAGACGGGCGACCCGGTCCTCGAGCTTCGCCAAGTCGCCATCAGAGCCCCGCATCTGGCCGACGGGCACCGGAAGCCCTGCGGTCTGTCTCGTGGCCTGCGTGACCGATGCGAGCGGAGAGATGACGGTTTCGGGGCCGAGCTCGTTGCGTATCTCGTTTGCCACGGCCCTCACGTCGCCCGCCGCAATGGCGTGCTTTTCCGCCAGATAGCCCGCCAGCATCAGGCGGTTGCAGACGAGGTTGATCCGCCTGGGGATGCCTCCCGATGCGGCGTGGATCGCGTCGAACGTCTCCGGCTCGAATCTGGGATTGCCCGACCAACCGACGTGCTTCAGGCGATGCTCGATGTACGCCTGCGTCTCGGCCTGGTCGAGGGGCCCGAGATGGTAGGAGGCGATGACACGCTGCCGAAGCTGCTGCAACTGGCCGCCGTGGAGCACGTGTCGCAGCTCGGGCTGACCGATCAGAAAGCTTTGGAGCAGCGCGCGGTTCTCGAGCTGGAAGTTCGACAGCATCCGCAACTCTTCGACAGCGCGTGCAGTCAGATTCTGCGCCTCGTCGACGATCAGGAGCGCCCGCCGGCGCTGCGGCACGAGGCCGACCAGGAATGCTTCGATGTTCCCGAGCAGCTGCGCCTTGTCGGCAGCGCGGGCGGGAACGCCGAAGGCGGCCGCAACCGATCTCAGCAGGTCCTCGGCGTCGAGCTGGGTTGTGACGATCTGGGCGGCGACTACCTTCCTCTGATCGAGTCGCTTGAGTAGGCTGCGGACCAGCGTGGTCTTACCGGCGCCGACATCGCCGGTTACCACGATAAAGCCCTCGCCCTGGTACAGACCGTATTGCAGATACGCGTAGGCGCGGGCGTGTCCCCGGCTCGCGAAGAAGAACTCGGGGTCCGGATTCAGCTGAAAGGGCTTTCCCGTCAGCCCGTAGAACGGCTCGTACATATGCGCGGCCTAGAACGTGTGAAACGCGCCAACGAAAACCATGACCGCGTTGTATTCGTTGTCGACGGTGTCGGAGTCGAATTTCGTGTAATTGGCGCCCGTGAACAGCGTCGTCTTCGGGCCGATGAGCGTTCCCCCGGAAAGCTGCAGGAAATTGGTCGTGGACTTGCCGGTAAACGGTTCCGTAGCGGTCGTCGTAAACCGAGTCGCCGTCGCCACAATGTTGGTCAGGGCCGTGAGCCGGTGAGAAAATACGAGGGACGCACCACGCTGGGTGTTGTTGTTGATCGCGCCGAACGGAGGCGGTAGCGCTTCGCCGCTGGCGGCGATCGCCTCGGATTTGCGGTTGTAGGCGGTGGCCACCAGGGAGTTTCGCACGCCCACTAGGCCGAACGTCGCAGTCTGTTGCTCGTAGAGAAGAATCTGCTGGTCATAAACGTTGAGTGGCGTTTGCAGCTGGGAAGGGAGCCCTCTCTGCTGCAAGAACTGCTCGACCGCCGCGGCGCGCTGGGCGGGGTCGGTGATACGAGTCGCGAAGGCTGCGTCGGCGAGTGCAGCGACGTTCCCGCCCGCCGGAAGGGAGAAGAGCAGCTGCGGATAGGTCGTCGCATTCCTGGACGCGTTCACGTTCAGGACCCAGGACGGACTGCGGTGATTCAAGGACGCGAGGTAAGACGAGCCGAAGAATCTCTCCTCCCAGCTCGCCAGCGCGTTCGTGCGTTCGTCGGGACGCCATGCGACCCCGCCGCCGTAAATCGGGCCGTCGGATTCCGTGAAACCGCCCTGCGTACGTTCGTATCCGCCGGTCGCGAACAGCAGCCATTGCGGTGCCGGTCGGTAGTTGAGCACGCCACGAGCGAGTTCGAGGGTAAGCGACGGTGAATCGTTCGAGAAACTGGTATAGGTCCTGTTCGCGTCGACCGCCCAGCCGAAAACACGAATCGGGCTCTCCAGACGGCCGATGAAGCGGTTCGTGTACGTGCTCGTTAAACCCGAAGTATCGCGGGCCCCGCCGCTCAGATTGCTCCAGAAGTTCTCATCGCGGACGAGATACCTGATCTCTCCGGGCAAGACACCCCGGATATACGGGTTGACGGAAAAGCCGTAGGAGGTATACCGGTTGTCGGTAGCGCCGATGTTGCCAATCGGCTGCGGGCCGTAGGGCGAGATGTACTGCTGGCTGATGTTGACGGTACCGTCGACGAAGAAGAAGTTGTCCAGAACCTCGATGGCACCCAGGATCGTCGCGCTCGGGTACAGCCGTGTCCGGTTGGTGTCACCCGAATAGAGCAGCCCCTCGACCGCGGCAGTGCCAACGAGCATTGCTCGGGGCCCCGCACCTCTCACGCTGATCGCGGGTGTAAGCCCCACGAAAAAGCTGCCCTGCTCCTGCCCCGGCGGCGTGAGGTTGACGTTGCTCGTATAGCCCGCGAGCCCGCTGATCGTCGGCGTAACCGCCCAGCCTCTTCCCACCGCGTCGCCCGGGCGCCCCAGACCGACGGAAGTTTGCGGCAGCCCGAAACCCGTAGTGGGACCGGCTCCACCAGGGATAGCGCCGCCGAACGACGGCAAAGCCGCCGGCTGAGCTGCCGCGCCCTGAGCGATCAGAAGCGACGCCCCCAACACAGCGGCGGGAAGCCATTGCCGGGTCAGGATCCGACCGGCTTGCCCCGCAGTCGGCGTCCCAACCATCATCCGAGTGGTTCCATATGGCCGACGTGCGCTCAGCCGGCCTTCCGGTGGCCGTAGTAGTAGTTGTAATCGGCACTTCCCTCGGAACGTGTTGCCTTGTTCAGCACCGTCATGACGGCGGAGCATTTCTCGATGGTGGTCAGCGCATGCTTCACCGCATTCACCGATGTCCGCTCCGCCTCGACAACCATGACGATCTGTCCCATGTGGGTCGCCAGCGCGGGGGATTCCGTGGTCTGGAGCAAGGGGGGTGAGTCGAACACGACGATCCGGTCCGGATACCGGGCGGCCAGCTCATCCACGAGCCGGCTCATCGTTTCGCTCGCAAGAAGTTCGGTCGCCCGCTCGTGCGGCGTGCCTGCCGGAAGGAGCGAGAGCTTCCCGACGCTCGTGCGAAGAATCACCTCGCCGAGGTCGAGATCAGGATCGGTAAGCACGTCCAACAAGCCGCGCGAATCCGGAAGCCGGAGCATGCGCAGCACCGATGGGTTGCCCACATCGGCGTCCACCAGCAGCACGGTGCTGTCGAGCTCCATGGCGATGCTCATCGCTAGATTCAGCGCACAGAAGCTCTTGCCTTCGCCAGCGATTGCGCTCGTCACCATCACTAGGTTCGCATTCTTCGGCCGGACACCGGATTTTCCCTGCACGTTCGCGATCAGAGGCCGCTTGATGACCCGGAACTCCTGCGCGATGGCAGAGTGCGGTGCTTCGGGCGCCACGAAGCCTTGTGCCGCAAGCGTCGGCAAATCGATCGTGACGCGCTTCGACGCCTTCGTCGATCGCGCAGCCGTCGCGGCCTTGGCCGCGGTCGGCGGGGTCAAGCGCGACTTCGGCGCGTGAGTCGCCATGGCTACCGGTTCCGTGGGGCCGAGGGGCGCCTCGCGAGCCGCATCGCCCGCTGGCGTCGGCGATTGACCGATTCCGTCCGGAATCTGGACTCCGGATCGCCTGAGCTCTTCCAGGCGCTTCGAGGCTTCCTCGATGAGACTCACGCGACTCCTCTACGCCGAAGCGACCTTCAGGGAAACCAGGACCATGGCTGCGCCGATCACCAAGACCAGTCCGGCGGCACTGCCGGCGAAGAGAAAGGTTGCCGCTCGGCGCTTCGCGACCACCCGGGGATTCGAAAGCATCCCGACGGTCCCCACCACCGGTCGTCCCGTGAGCTCGCGAAGCATGCGCGCATCGTGGAAGGTCGGAAACGCCTGGCTCGCCCCGAAGCTCGCGAGCATCCCGGCACCGAGGCCGATGAGCAGCACCATCGGCAGCAGCAGCATTCGGTTCGGCGCGACCGGCTTCGGCGATACCGTCGGTGGATCGATGATCCGGAAATTGGCGAATCCCGCATCCATATCCGTCGTGATGGCAGCCGACTCCCGGCGCGACACGAGGCTCTCGTAGTTCCGCTTCTGCACCTCATAGTCGCGGTTGAGCTGCGCCAACCCCGCTTCGATCTCCGGCAGCTGTTTCGCAGCGGTTTCCAGCTGCCGGTAACGACTCTCGAGTTCAGCTACCCGACCGCGCAGCGACGCGACGTTCGCTTCCGCCTCCGCCAATGCGATCTTGAGCTGCTGAAATACCGGGTTGGTCGCCGCCGACATCGGTGGGCCTTTGACCTGGCCTTTCGTCTCGTCGAGCGCCCTCCTCGCTGCCTCGATATCCTGCCGCTTTTCGCGCTCGAGTTGCGCGATGAGCCGCCGGGTGTTGACCACATCCGGATGGACGTCGGTGTATCTGCGCAACATGTCGTCGAGTGACTTCTTCTGGGACTCGATGCGCGCGTCAATCTCCGATACGGGCGTGCCGGTCGATAGCGGGGCGCTGAAGCGCGGGTCGGGCAGGAACACCGGGTCCTCCCCGCTCACCTCCCGCTTCAGCACGTCTCGCGACTGCTCGGCAGCCCGCAGTTCCAGCCGCGCCTTGGCCAGTTCCTCGCTGAGCCCCGCCATCTTGGTGAAGTAACCTTTCCCGTCCCCCATTATTCCCATGTGTTTCAGCTTGAAGTCCTTCAAGCGGCCTTCCGCTTCTTCCAGCTTCTTCTCGTAGACGTCGATCTGCTCCTCGATGAACCGGCGCGCAGCGTCCGAGCCCTTTCGCTTGTCTCCCATGCTCGACTCGACGAAAAGCGACACGAGCGCCTGCACCACCCGCGATGCCTTCGCGCGATCGCTATCCCGGTAGGAAATCGTGTACAGGTTCTCGCGCCCGCTGCGCCTGCATCTGGAGCGTGCGCGTCAAGGTGTCGATCAGATACTCACGCTCACCGGCCGAGAGGTCTCCGCGATCGAGCTCCGCCATGCCTATGAGCTTCTCCACGTTCGGGCGACTAATCAGGGTTCGGCTCAGGATCCCGATCTGCTGCTCCACGTCGGGCTGGACCGCGAGGCCGGACATCAGCGGCTTGAGAATCGACTGCGTGTCGACGAAAACGCGAGCGCTCGCCTCGTATCGGTCCGGCATCTCGAACACTGCCGCGCCTGCGACGACTACCAGCGCCCAGGCGACGGCGATCCCGATCCAGCGGCGCCGCCACATGCCGCGAGCAGCGATTGCGATCTGGTGAAGGAACTGTTCCATGATCGACTCTGGCCGTGCAGGCTTGGCTACGCTCGTTGCGTTCGCATGAATGGGTGATCCGGCGAACGGCTCAGAACCAGCCTCGCGGGATGATCACGACGTCGCCCGGCCGCATCTCAACGTTCGCCGAGACATCGCCGCGCTTGACCAGATCGGTCAATCGGACGGTGTACGGCTTGTTGCCCTCGGACCCGCGGAGGAGGACCGCGCGGTTGCCATCAGCAAAATCGGTCAAGCCGCCTACGGTGATCATCACGTCGAGGATCGTCATGTTCTGGCGAAACGGGATCGCGGCGGGCTTCTGGGCTTCCCCGATCACGCGGATCTGCTCGGTCTGCGCACCGGCGACGCCGGTCAGGATCACCGTCACGACCGGCTCGCGGATGTACTTCGCGAGCGCTTTTTCGATATCACGCGCAAGCGTCGCCGGATCCTTGCCGACGGCCGGGAGATCCTCCACCAGCGGCGCAGAGATACGACCGTCCGGACGAACCGGGACGGTCACCGAGAGCTCGGGATTGCGCCAGACCACGATGTTGACCGTATCGCCCGGGCCAATGAGGTACTTGTAATCAGCGGTCGCAGCGGAAGCGGGTGCGGGCGGGTAACTCGAGGTCCCGCACGCGGTAAGCAGGGCAAGAACACCAGCCAGGAGCGGCACTGTGGAACGGCGGTGAACCGTGCAACCGACGGCTATGAGGAAGTCGCGCATGACGCCCCTTTTTCGTTTGAATTCAACCGGCAAACCTTCAGACGTTCGGGCCAAGACGCAGCGAACCGCAGAGGTCGAGATTCTAGCTTGCTGTGACGCAGCGGGTCGAAGATCAGGCCGGCCCCCCGGTATGCGGGGAGGGAAAATGTCCCGCTGTGACAATGTTTAACGCCTGCTTCGGCAGCGATGTCGAACGCTGCCGTCGCCGCGGGCTTGCGGAGACGGCAATCGTGATCCCCTCATCGTGCCGGGCCTCCCGGCGCGCCCGCCAAGCCCGCGCCGTCTTGAGCGGCATCACGATACACAACAGATACCCGACCGCGAGGATTGCGAGCAGCCAGCCGGCATATGCGTCGAGGAAGCGGTACGTATCGGATGGGGGCGGCCTGCGCCGAGGCACTGCGGCCGCTCCCGGTCCCGGCTCACCACGCGCCGGCTGCGCAGCTTGCCCTGGCTGCCTGTCCCGGAGAGCGCCGGCAGGCTCCGGACGTCGCCCAGGCTCTTCTCGAGCAGGGTGATCCGCTCCTGGGCGTCCGCGAGCGCCCGCCGCAAGGCGGCGATGTCGTCCCCAGCCGCCGAGTCGACGGGCGGACCGGGACGTTGGCGATCATCCGCGCTCGTCAGCTGCACGCGATCCTTGCGCGTGTCGCCGCTCGCTCCACCCGGATCCCGGTGCGCAGCGCTCCGGGACTCCGCCGCAGGCGCGGCCCGATGCGCCTGGAGGACCTGCAGGGCTTCCGCCTGGCCGATGGCCTCGACCCCCTGTGCCGGCGGAACCAGGAGCGCGGTTCCGGAGCGCAGCCGATTCATATTGCCGGCGTCGAACGCCGCTGGGTTCGCGCGATGGAGCGCGACGATCATCTGCTCGGTCGTTGCCCCGACCGGCGCCGTTGCCAGCGCAATCGACGAGAGCGTGTCGCCCCGCTTCACCAAATAGGTGCCGTCGGGCGATAGCACGACGGTCGGGCGCCGCGTTGCGGCACCTGGCACGCGCGCCGTGCGGTCGTCTCCCGAAGCCGCTTCGGCACGCGACACGGCGGGAGGAGAAGGCCGCGCAATCTGCGTCGGACGATCCTCGAGCAGGATGGGGTACTCCCGTACGACGACTCCCGATGACGACTCGAGCTCGACGAGGATCTGGACGAACGGATTCTCCATCGCAGCGCTCGATCTTACCGCCACGACGTATCGTCGCCCCTGCCGCGGCTCTACCCCCGCACGCAGAGCGCTGAGGTTGGGCGGCGGCTCGAGGTTCGCGCGCCAGAACACGTCGGCGGCAGGAATCCGGGCACGAAGCGAGGGCGCCTCGCCCGGAGCGATCGAGATGATCTCGATCTCGGCCCGGAGCGGTTCGCCCGCGCCAGACAGGACGGTGAGGCGTCCGAGATCAGCCGCGAGTGCCGTCGCAGGAGCGAGCAAGAACAGCATCAACGAACGAAATTTCATCGGGACGTGAGTTGCCCGCGGCGCATTCGTCATCATTGCAGAGCCACAAGTCGTCGATGGTGCTTGCTGCACGCGCGCGCGGGCGAGCGATGTGCGCGGGATTGTCAATTCGTGTGAACGCGGTGCAACAAGGTCTCGGAGGAAGAGAAGCCGGGTCCTCTGGCGGCGCCGCATCCGTTAAATTTTCGGACACCACTTTCGGTCCGCGACTATTGCGGTCACTCAAACCATCATGACCCACTCCGGATGCCCCGTGACAAACCAACCTCAACCTGCGCCGCTTCTCATCGTAGCGAACGACCCCGCGCTGCAACACCAGCTCTTGCAGTCGTTTGGCCAGTTCGAGTGCGCGCTCGCCTCCGGCCGGGATGAAGCGCTGGCCCAGCTCCGGCGACATGAACCGGCAGTAGTGATCATGGAGCTCGCGCTGCCCCCGCAGGCGGGCGATCCGAGCGAAGGGTTCAGGCTGCTGCGGGAGATCCTCGCGCTCGCCCCCAACACCAAGGTCATCGTCCTGACGGGGTCGAACGGTCGCCTGCACGCGGTCCAGGCGATCTCGATGGGCGCACATGATTTCCACGAGCGGCCGTTCGAGCTCGAAGGGCTGGCATTCACCGTCGAACGGGCATTCCGGCTCCACGAGCTGCAGCAGGAAGCGCTGCGACCGCATGCGACGGTCGACGGGGCCCCGTTGGGGGCGATCATCACGCGCGATCCGCAGATGCAGCGTCTCATCCGCACGACCGAGAGGCTCGCCGGCACGGACGCATCGGTGATGCTGCTGGGCGAGTCGGGAACCGGCAAGGAGCTCCTTGCCCGCGCACTGCACGAGCTTTCCAGCCGCAATGCACAACCGTTCGTCGCGATCAACTGTGCCGCGATTCCCGAGACCCTGCTCGAGAGCGAGCTGTTCGGCTATGAACGCGGCGCATTCACGGGCGCGGTCAAGCAGACGCCGGGGAAGATCGAGCTTGCCCACGGCGGTACGCTCTTTCTCGACGAGATCGGCGACCTCCCCCCGCCGCTGCAGCCGAAGCTGCTGCGCTTTCTGCAACACCGGATCATCGAGCGGGTCGGCGGCCGCAACGGTATCCCGGTCAATGTGCGCGTCGTCTGCGCCACCCACCGGGACCTGAAGCAGCTGATCGCCGAAGGCCGCTTCAGGGAAGACATCTACTACCGCCTTGCCGAGGTCGTGCTTGCCATCCCTGCGCTTCGCGCGCGCCCCGGCGACGCGGCCCTCCTGGCGCATACGCTCGTAAGACGAATCAGCTCGGAGCAGCGTCGCGGCCGGAAGACGCTCGCGCCCGACGCGATCGACGCGATCGAAGCGCATCCCTGGCCGGGCAACGTTCGGGAGCTCGAAAGCGTGATCCGGCGCGCCGTGATTCTCGCCGATACCTCGACCATCCGGGCGTTCGATCTGGGGCTCGAGTCGTGTCGGGGTGAGTCGGAGCCGCTCAATCTGCGGGTCGTCCGGGAACGCGCCGAGCGGGATGCGGTGATCCGCGCGCTCGGCCGGTGCAACGGGAACGTGAGCCGCGCCGCCCAGACGCTCGGCGTCAGCCGACCCACGCTCTACGACTTGATGAACCGCTGCGGTCTGAGAAGCGAGCTCGGCGAGAAACCCGAGCAACTTGCCGAACAGTTCGCCGGGTAAGGCGGCGAACTTGCTGACCGCCCGTCGGGTTCGGCGCGCCGGAGTACGCCTCGCATGTGGCCTGGCCTTGGGACTCCTTGTTTCCTGCAAGCAGTCCCCGGAAAGCTACGTCGCGTCTGCGAGTAAGTACTTCGACCGCGCCGACTACAAGGCCGCGGCGATTGAAGCGCAAAATGCGTTGCAGCAGAGGCCGAAGGACGCCGACGCCCGTTACCTGCTGGGAATCTCGCTCCTCGAACTCGGCGACGCCGATGGCGCCGAGCGACAGTTGTCGAGAGCCCTCGAACTCGGCGGATCGCCCGAGCGTCTCTATCCGGCACTCGCGCGGGCCCTGGCAGAGTCGGGCAGCTGGGATCGACTCGAGTCCAAGCTGGCCGACAAGACGGTTGCGGACTCGGCGGGTGTAGCCGAAATTCAAGGCGCGCTCGGCCGCGCGTATCTCGCCCTCGGCCGGCCAGCGGAGGCACGCGCCGCCTTCGATCGCGCGCTCGCGGCGCAGCCTGACCACGACGCGGCGCGCGTTGGCATGGCGCGGATCGTCGCCATCGAAGGTGATACTCGACGAGCTTCCTCGCTGGTCGATGCCGTCCTGGCACGCAGGCCGGTGCAGCCCGATGCGCTGGCCCTCAAGGCCGAGCTCGCGCTCGCCCAGGGCCAGTCGGACGATGCAATGCTGTCGCTGGAGGCAGTGCTCCGGGCACGGCCCGAACGAAGCGCGGCCCGGCACGCCCTGCTCTCGCTCCTCGTCCGCCACGGGGCATTCGATCGCGCGGCCCGGCACGTCGAGGATGCACGCAAGCTCGCGCTGCCCGACCCGAGGCTTGCGTACTGGGAAGCGCTGCTTGCCTTGCAGCAAGGGCGAAACGACGCGGCGCGACGCGCGATCCAGGAGGTGCGGAAAGTCGACCCGGAGCACGTCCCTAGCCTGGTGGTTGCCGCCGCCATCGAGGCGCGCGCGGCGATGCACGATACGGCGGAAAACCTGCTTCGCAAGGCGCTGTACCGGGCGCCAGGCCATGTCGTCGCGAGGCGCCTGCTCGCCGAACTGTATCTGCGCACGGGCCGACCCCATCGGGCGCTCGAATCGCTGCACCCCTTGATCGGCTCGGCGTCCGTCGATGCCGCGACGCTCGCGCTGGCCGGCGAGGCATACGCCTTCGCAGGCGACCTCGAGAAGGCAGCAGCGTACTTTCAGCGATCACGCAACGCGGATGCCGAGAACACCGCGGTTCGCACGCGCCTGGCGCAGGTCTGGCTGGCGGCCGGCGATCACGGACGAGCGGTGCAGGAGCTCGAGGCCGTCTCACGCTCGTCGGTTCCACAGTTCCAGGCCGATGTCGTCTTGGTGGTTCATTTTCTCCGGGTCGGCGAGATGCAAAAGGCGCTCGCCGCCGCCCGCACGCTCGAGGCGAAGCAACCGGGCAACCCGTTGACGTACCGGCTGCTCGGCGCTGTTCACCTCGCTCGCGGGGAGATCACCGAGGCCCGGAGCGCGTTCGAGCGTGTACTCGCGCTCCAAGCATCCGACGTGACGGCGCTCGTCAACCTCGCGCGACTCGATGCCGACATCGGGACCGCGGGAACCGGGCGCGCCCGTTTTGAGAGAGCGCTGGCAAGAGAACCCGCCAATTCGGCGCTGTTGCTCGCTTTCGCGGACTGGCTCGTCGCCACGCGCGCCGACCCGCGAGAGGTCGTGGCGTTGCTCGAGCAGGCCGCGCGTATCGATCCCACGAACCCCGTTCCGCGGATCGCACTGATCGACCATTACCTGCGGGCTCGCGACCCGAGCAAGGCCGTGGCGATCGCCAGCGAGGCCTGCGCGGCGATGCCCGACGATCTTCGCGTCATCGAAGCCCTCGGCGTGGCACACCAGGCTGCCGGGTCGCTGAGCCAGGCAATCGAGGCATTTCGGCGACTCGTCAGTCGGTCGCCGAACGTCCCTGGGCCGCAGCTGCGGCTCGCGGCAGCCTACGCCTCGGCGAAGGACTATCCCAACGCCGAGCGGTCGCTGCGCAAAGCGATCGCCCTGGAGCCCCGGCGCGACGAGTTGCACCGCCGGCTGGTGCTGTTGCTCGTGCAGACGGGTCGGGGCGATCTGGCGCTGGCCGAGGCGCGCACGCTGCAGGACACCCGGCCCGAAGGACGCGCTTGGATTCGCGATGGAGGGCGACGCGCTGGCTGCACAAGGCATGTGGCGCGACGCCGCCGCCGCGTACCGCTCGGCGCTGGCGCGCGCGCCGGACACCGGGCTCATCGACCAACTCGATGCCGCGCTCGCGAAGCTCGATGGCCGCGCCGAGGCGGAGCAATTGGTCGCCCGGTGGCTCAGGGAAGCCCCGAAGGACATCGCGGCGCGCGCGTATCTCGCCAGGCGGGCCGTCCTTGGCAAGGATTATCGGACCGCAACCCGGCACTACCGCGTGCTCGTCGAACAGCGACCGGACGATGTCGTGTCGCTCAACAACCTGGCGTGGGCGGGCGCACAGCTCGGCGACCCGGAGGCCTTGGCGTACGCCGAGCGCGCACAGCGCCTCGCGCCGACGAATCCAGCGGTCCTCGACACGCTCGGCTGGCTCCTCGTCGAAGTGGGCGAGACGTCGCGCGGCGTGGACATCCTCCGGCGCGCCGCGCGACTTGCACCCTCGGACGATGAGATCCGCCTTCACCTCGCGACGGCGTACTTGAAGGCCGGGCAGAGTGACGCGGCGAAGCGGGAGCTCGCAGCGATTGCCAACGCCCCATCGGCGACCGTGCGACAGCAAGCAGTGGACCTGCTGCGAGCGCGGTGACTAGCCTCGAGCACCCTGCATCGAACGCAGCCGGCCGCAGGCACGGCGTCGGAGCGCGTCGCGCGCGTGTCGACCGGTCCTCCCGCGGAGCGCGCCTGGCCCGCACCGCTTGTCTGCGCCATGGTCGCGAGTGCGCTCCTCATCGTCTATTGGCGGACCGTCGCTTCGATGGTCGCGACCTGGTCGGGAAGCCCGACGTATACCCACGGGTTTATCGTCGCTCCGATCGCGGCCTGGTTGATATGGCGTGATCGCGCCCGGATCGCTCGGGTGCCGCTGGAACCTTATTGGCCGGGCGTCATCGTGCTCGCGGCAGCCGGAGTCGCCTGGCTCCTTTCCGACCTCGCTTTCGTCAATGTCGGCAGGCAATTGGCGTTGGTCGTGATGATCCAGGCGACCATCCTGACCATCCTTGGACGCGAACTGGCGGCGCGCATTGCGTTTCCGCTCCTGTTCCTGCTTTTCGCGGTGCCCGCGGGCGACTTCCTCCTCCCCGCGCTGATGGATCGGACCGCCGATTTCACGGTAGCGGCGTTGCGCGCGACCGGCGTACCCGTATATCGCGACGGAAACCATTTCGTGATCCCCTCCGGATCATGGTCGGTCGTCGAGGCCTGCAGCGGGCTCCGCTACCTGATTGCCTCGCTGGTGGGCGGCACGCTGTACGCCTACCTCGCCTATGCGACGCCGTCGAGGCGTGCGATGTTCATCTCGGCGTCGCTCGTCGTACCGATCGTCGCGAACTGGATCCGCGCGTACCTCATCGTCATGATCGGCCATCTCAGTTCGAACAAGCTCGCGGCCGGCGTCGATCATTTCATGTACGGATGGGTCTTCTTCGGAGCCGTCATCCTCGGATTGTTCTGGCTCGGATCCTCCTGGCGCGAGCGCAGGCCCCCACGGACCGACCAGCCGCTGCAGGAAGACAGCGCAACCGCGCACCGAGGGGCGTGGGCACGCGGTTGCGCTGGCCGGGGCAGCTGCGCTGGTCGTTGCAACGATCTGGCAACCGCTATCCCACCAACTGGACGCCCGCGAGACCGCCGACGCCCCGGTGCTCGCGGCAATCGAGGGCGGCAACGGATGGCTGGCTGCTCCCGCGCGGCTCGCCGATTGGAAGCCGCGAGTCGTAGGGCACCGCACGGAACGTGAGCAGGTGTTCGAGAAGGGCGGTCGGGAAGTAGCTGTTTACCTCGCGTACTACCATCGTCAAGGCGAGGCAGGCGAGCTGGTCAGCTCGGCGAACGTCCTCGTGCCTTCCGACGACCGGCGGTGGCGACAGGCATCTCGCGGAGCGGCCGACATCGAGTGGGCGGGCTCAAAGCTGACCGCCCGCCGCGCAGAAGTGATCGGATCGACCGTGCGTCTGGTCGTATGGCACTGGTACTGGATCGACGGAGAGACGACCGCCAACGACTTCCTCGCGAAGCTTCTGCTCGTCTGGACGAAGTTACGGGGACGCGGCGACGGCGCCTTTGCATGCGTCGTGTACACCAACGTCGTGGACGACAATGCACAGGACGCTAGCGCGGCGCTCGCAGCTTTCGCCCGAGAGATGGGTCCAGCGATCGAGCGCTCGCTCGCGGCAGCGACGCACGAGACGAGCCGCTGAGGCGGCTTCCGTGTTTCGTAAACCCGGAACGTTCGTGGTTCGTCTCGAGCGTCCGGCAGGACAGTGACGCCAGCCAGCGCAGTAAGTGCGTAGGTCGCCGGCAGCTGACCCTTCTCCGGGCTCGGGTATCGGGGAGCAATGCTCGCGATTTTCCTGGCGAGCGTCCTGTTGCGGGCTGCCGGATCGGTCTTCCAGCGTCGCGACTGCGGTCGACTTGGCTCCGGAACCAAGCCGACAGTAACGGCCAGCTGCCCGAGATCGCACGCCGTTCAAACAAAAGACCCGGCTGTGTGCCGGGCCTCGTTTGGTGGTTCGCGCGTCGGAGGGCTTTCAGCGCGATCTCCGGCGGGTCAGCGCGAAGCCGCCGAGCACGGCGCCCAGCAGTAGCAGCGTGCCCGGCTCGGGAACCTTGTTCCGGAAGTCCGCCGTGATGGACAGGCTTGCCCAGTTGTTCTCAGCGTTCGTCCAGGTGTTCCCGCTGAAGCTCGACCCTAGGACCGAGTACTTCAGGTCGCTCACTGTCACACCATTGAGGTTGAAGTTCAGGTTGCTCAGGTCGGCAAGGGTGAGCCCGCTGACCTGGTCCGGCGCACCGACCGGGTTATAGATCGAGAGATTGAACTGCTCGACGTCGCCCGCGAGGTTCGGCTGCGTGAAAATGATCAGCAGATTCCAGTTCACCCCGAAATAGTCGAGCTCGGATGTCGCCTTCGTCGAACTGTTGTACCAGTCGAGCCGCGCGATCACGACGTCGTTCGCGTCAGTTGTCGCATTGATACCGACGTCAACCGCGGTCAGCGTGCTGGGAGTAGTGCGGGAATCCTGGACGTCCTTCGCCCATTGCACCTGCGTGGCCAGGCCGTTGGCGGTGCTTACGATCCTGCAGTTCTTGGTCCAACCCGAATCATCGCAGCTCGAGAGCCCCGTGAAGAACCCGTTGCTCGAGCCGACGATCGGAACCGCCCAGCTGGTGCTCAAGGCGCCTAGCGCCCCGCACAGCACCGCCAGCCGCATGACCGCATTTCGCATCCCTCTTCTCCTTGGTTCGTCAGGCCGAACAAACGAGCGTTGAAACGCAAGATGCGGGCCCAGCCCGACACCTCCTTTGGCGGCAATGACTTAGCGTGTCAGCGCGGCGTGCGCCCGGTCACGCTGTAAACGCCGTCGACGGTGGAGAGCCGTCCGGCGGCCCCCGGGTCAGCGAATGATCTGGTTGAGCTCGAAGATCGGCATCAGGATCGCGAGGACGATCGCGAGCACGACACCGCCCATCGCCAGGATCAGGAGCGGCTCCAGCAGCGCGACGAACGCCGCGATGCGGCGCTCGAGCTCGCGACCCTGCTGCTCGGCCGTGCGCTCCAGCATCTCGGCCAGTCTGCCGCTCGCCTCCCCGCTCGCGATCATGTGAACCATCAACGGCGGGAAGAGCTTCGACACTCCAAGTGCGCGTGAAAGGCTGGAGCCCTCCTGCACCCGTGCCGCCGCCTCCTGGAGCGCTTTGCGCATCGGTATGTTGGAGACCACGCCCGCCCCTGCCCGCAGGCTGGTGAGGAGCGGGACACGGCTGCCGACGAGGATCGCCAGCGTGGAGGCGAGCCGCGCCGTGTTCAGCCCTCGGTACAGTGGCGCGATTACCGGGACCCTCAGCAGCCAGCGGTGCCACTTCTCGCGCATCACGGGATCGCGCAGCGCGACTCGCCCGGCGACCACAGCTGACAGCAGCGCAAGCAGCACGAAACCGCCGTATACGCGCAGAAAGTCCGACAGCGCGATCAGTGCCCGGGTAAGGAACGGGAGCGCCTGTTTGGTGTTCTGAAAGACCTGCACGACCTGCGGTACGACGTAAACCAGCAGGCCGACGACGACGGTGACTGCCACGATCGTGACCAGGGCAGGATAGATGAACGCGAGCGCCACCTTGCCACGTAGCTGTTCGCGATCTTCGGTGTAGTCGGCCAGGCGGGAGAGCACTTCCGGGAGCCGTCCCGAGCGCTCGCCAGCTTCGACCAGCGTCAGGTACAGCTCGGGGAACGCGAGCGGATGATGCGAAAGTGCGCGCGCGAGCGACGCACCGGCCAGCACGTCTCCGCGCACCCCCGCGAGCAGCTGGCGCTCCGCGTCGCGCTCGGACTGCTCGATCAGTGCGTTGAGCGACTGCTCCACGGTAAGTCCGGCGCCCAGGAGCGTCGCCAGCTGGCGCGTGACCAGCGCGAGCGCTGCGGTCCTAAGTCGCCGGCGGCCGACCTTGAAGGTGCGCGCCGCGCCGGGTTCTCTGGCGGAAAGTGGCGTGACATCGACCGGGAGCATGCCCTGCTCGCGCAACTGCGCGCGCGCCTGCCGCGGGCTGTCGGACTCGAGCACCCCACGGCGGACCTTGCCGTCGGGCGCGAGGGCTTCGTAGCGATAGCCGGACATCGGTGGTCGCAGAACCGGATAGCTGGAGCGTCGGCGAGCGAAGCGGCGGCGTCACACGCCCCTACTCGCCCTCCGCCGCCCTGGTCACCCGCAAGACCTCTTCCACGGTCGTCTGTCCGCTGCCGACCCAGCGGAGCCCGTCGTCGCGCAGCATCGTCATGCCGCGCTTGAGCGCATGCTCGCGAATCGCTGCCTCGGCAGCACCGTCGTGAATCAGGTGGCGCATCTCCTCGTCGACGAGCAGCAACTCGTAGATGCCCGTGCGGCCGCGATAGCCGTTGAACTTGCATTGCGGGCAGCCAACCGCGGTGTAGACCGGACGGTCCCGCATGTGAGCGGGCATCACGGCCACCTCCGCGGGGAGCAGCACGCCCGGCTTGCGGCAGTCGGGGCAGATCGTGCGCACCAGCCGCTGCGCCAGGACGCCGAGCAGCGTCGAGGCGAGCAGGAACGGCTCGACGCCCATGTCGATCAACCGCGTGACCGCGCCGGCGGCATCGTTCGTATGCAGCGTCGCGAGCACCAGGTGTCCGGTAAGGCTCGCCTGCACCGCGATCCGCGCGGTCTCGAGATCGCGGATCTCGCCGATCATTACCACGTCCGGATCCTGGCGCAGGATCGCACGCAGCGCGCGGGCGAACGTCATTTCGATCGCCGGGTTGACCTGCGTCTGACCGATGCCGTCCAGGTCGTACTCGATCGGGTCCTCGACCGTCATGATGTTGAGCTTGCCGGCCTCGAGTCGTGATAGCGCGGCATAGAGCGTCGTCGTCTTGCCCGACCCCGTGGGGCCGGTCACCAGCACGATGCCGTGGGCCTGCCGGATGAGCGTGTCGATCTGCTCGCGCGTCGGGTCGTTCATGCCGAGCGCGCCCAGCTCGAGCCGTCCCTGCTGTTTGTCGAGCAGCCGCAGCACGACGCGCTCACCGTGACCCGTCGGCAGCGTCGAGACGCGCACGTCCACCGCCCGGCCGGCGATTCGGAGCGTGATGCGCCCGTCCTGCGGCAACCGCTTCTCGGCGATATCGAGGCTCGCCATGACCTTCACGCGCGAAACGAGGGCGGCGTGCAGCGCGCGCGGCGGCTCCAGCACGTCGCGCAGCGTGCCGTCGATGCGGAACCGCACCAGCGATCGGCCCTCGAACGCCTCGATGTGAAGATCGGAGGCGCGCTCGCGCAGCGCCTGGGTAAGCAGCACGTTGATGAAGCGGATGACCGGAGCGTCGTCCTCGGTGTCCAGGAGGTCGGTGATCTGCGGCAAACCCTCGGCGAGGGTCTTCAGATCGGCCTGCTCGGAGAGATCGTCGATGAGGGCCTCGGCGCCCTTCGCATCGCGCGTGTAGAGCTGCGCGAGGCGCCGCTCGAACAGTTCCGGCGCAAGCATGAGCGCTTTGACCGGCGCCCCGAGCACGCGCCTCGCTTCACTGATCGCAGCAGCGGTCACCCCGGGGCGAACCCACAGCTCGACGATGTCGCCGACGCGCCGCGCGGCGATCACGCCCTTCGCGCGCGCGAAATGGTAGGGCAGCGCGCGGACGAAACCGGTGTCGAGCTGCGCCGCGAAAACCGTCGACGGGCCACCACTCTCGATCGTGGGGGCGCGCGAGCTCATTGCGGCGGCGGGTCCTGGGGCCGCGCTTCGCTCTGCGGCGGCGCTTCACTCTGCGGCGGCGCTTCGGCAGGCGCCGGGGCACGCGGCGGAACCGGCGGGTGGTCGGGAGTAAGCGGCGGGAGTTGCCCCGGCAGCATTGGACCTTGCATCGGCGGCAGCGGCAGGCGGTCCGGGACCTGCATGCCGCCCTGGATCCCGCGGATCAGGTCGTACCGGTCGCCGGTCAGTCCCGCGCTCGCCGCCGGCTCGCGAAGGACCACCGGGCGCAGGAAAACCATCAGGTTGACTTTCTCGCGCTTGCGCGTGTCGTACCGGAACAGACCACCCACGATCGGAAGCTGTCCGAGGCCGGGCACCGCCTGGTTGCCAGTCTGCACGTCGTCGGAGATCAGCCCGCCGAGCACGATCATCTGGCCGTCGTCGATCAGCACCTGCGATTCGAGCGAGCGCTTGTTGAGAATGATCCCGGTCGGGTTCTGCGCGTTGAAGATGCTCGAGACTTCCTGGTAGATCGCCAGCTTCACGGTGCCGCCCTCGGCGATCTGCGGTTTGATCTTGAGCGTGACGCCGATGTCCCGCCGCTCGAAGGTCTGGAACGGGTTGACCGCGCCCGCGCCCGCGCCCGCGAGCGTGAACGCGCCGGTGACGATCGGGATGTTCTGCCCGACCTGGATCTTGGCTTCCTCGTTGTCCAGCGTCAGCAGCGTCGGCGTGGACAGAATGTTGGCCGTCGAATCCTGCTGCAGCGCGCGCAGCAGCGCGGCGAGGTTCAGGATCTCCACGCCGCCGAAGGTGAGCTTGCCGCGGATCACGCCCAACGTGAGGCCCTGCCCGATCGTGGTGGGATCGGCGGCGATCCCCAGAATGTTCGAGCCCGGGGTGAGGTTGAACGTCTGCGCCCCGATACCGCGGGTACCGCTCGTGTCGCCCGAGGAAAGCGCCGCCCACTGGATCCCGAACTCGGCCGCCTTCGTGGCGGCGATCTCGACGATCAGCGCTTCCACGAAGACCTGCGCCCGCCGCACGTCGAGCTTCTCGATCACGGTGCGCAGGGTCTGGTACACGGCGTCGGGCGCGATGATGACGAGCGAGTTCGTCTCCGGGTGCGCTTGGACCGACGCCAGGGCGATCGCCCCGCCCGACTGCGGTGCGGCGCCCGGCCCGGTCTGGGGCCCAGGCGGCGGGGGAGGTGGCGGCTGGCCCGGTGCCCCAGGCGCGGCTGCGCGCTGCGTGGGCTGGCCAGTGATGATCGCCCGCAGCGCCTCGGCCAGTCGGTCGGCCTGCGCGTTCCGCAGATAGACAACGTGGATGTTCCCGCCAACCGCGGTGCGCGTGTCCATGCCTTCGACCAGCCCGCGAATGCGCTTGGCCACTGCCGGGCTGTCCGCCCGCACCAGCAGGCTGTTCGTGCGCGAATCTATCGACAGCGCGAGTCGCGGTGGCGCACCCGGTGCCGCAGGCTGGGCGAGCTCGGGCAGGAGGCGCTGGACTGCTTGGCCGACGTCCACCGCCGCGGCATAGCGCATCGTCAGCGTCATCAGCTGAGCCGCTTGCGGCTGGTCCACCGTCGCGATGACGCGGCGGATCCGTTCGAGGTTCGACGCGTAGTCGGTGATCACGATCGTGTTCGACGCCGGGAAAGCGTTGATCACGTTGTTCGGGGTGACCAGCGGCCGCAGGGTGCCGACCACCTGCGCCGCCGGTTCGAAACTCAGCCGGATCACTTCGGTGACGATCTGGTCGCCACGCGCGCGGGCGGCCTGGGCCGCGGCGTAGAACTTCGCGTCGGCCTCGGGCACGATGTTTACGTACCCGAGCTCGCCGCCTACCGCCGCGAAGCCCTGGACGCGCAGCGCTGAGAGCAGGATCGGGAACACCATGTTTCGCGGCACCGGCTTCGGCGCCAGGATATTCACCGTTCCCTGCACCCGCGGATCGATCAGGAAGTTCCGGCCGGTCATCTCGGACACCGCCTTGACCACGGCGTGGATGTCGGCGTTGACGAAGTTCAGCGTGACCGTGTCGTCGCCGGCCGGCTGGACGACGGGTTGTTGCTGCGCCCACAAGGAGACGCTGGTGAGCATCAGGGCAGCCAGCAAGAGCGCGCGCAAGCGCCGGGAATCGAATCGCATCAGTTTGCTCGCCGCTTGCTGGAGGATGAAGCCCACGCCGGTCCCTCAGTGCTGTTGCCCGCCCACCGCGAGCGGTATCGTCATCCCGCCGCGCTGCACCTCGGCGCTGAACGAGCCCTGGATACCGCGCTGCTGAAGGATGCGCGCCACGTCGGACTCACTTGTCACCGCCTCGCCGTTCACCGATCGGACGACGTCCCCAGGCTGCAGGCCCAGGCGCTCGAGCATGCTGCCTTGCGGGATCGCCTGGATCACGAGCCCCTGAGAAGAGCCACTCGTGATCAGGTCCGAAGGCGGCGCAGCGACCGCTGGTTGCGGGGGTGGGGTTCCGACCGCGGGTTGCGGGGGTGGCGTTCCGACCGCCGGTTGCGGCGCCGGCTGCGGCTCGGTGGCGACGTCGCCCACCGGCGCATACGGCTCCGGACGCTGGAACTGGAACCCCGCGCCGGGACCCGGTCGCACCGGCGGGACGGGCGTCGCGCCCATCGGCGGGCTCGCCGGTGGCGAGGGCGACCGACGCTTGCGGGACCCTCGGCGCGGTTGGAGGGCGTGCAGTCGCAACGATTGCGGCGCCGGACGCTGCGTTCCTCGAGATTCACCTGCTCGCGCGCGCCGTTGCGGTTCAGCACCACGTGCCGCGCATGCAGCGATTCGAGCACGATGCCCGGAGCGAGCTCGGCGCCGACGCGTCGTGGCTCGTCCCTGCCGCCGGTGTTGAGGATCGCGACGCCCGAATCGCCCGTCGCGAACACGCCCTTCAGCTTGACATTGAGACTCGTCACCGAGGCGCCGCCGGCCTCCGCGATCCCGAACACATGTCCATCCGCAACCGCCCGGGCGATAGCGTCGAGCTGCAACGACTCGGGAGGCGGGAGGACTGGGGCTTCGGCGGGGGAAGCGAAGTACACGACCCAGCGCGCCGCAAGCCAGCCCCCGAGGACGATCAACGAGACGAGCACGATCATCGGCAGGGCGCGCGCACCGCGCTCGAGAGCTTGCCGGGCGCCGGCCAGTCTCACGCGGGCCCCCAGGAGGGAAGCGCGATGTCGAAGGAAACGGCCCCGTCCCCGCGATCGACCCCGAGCGCGAGGAGCAGCGGACCGAGCTGGGCGCGATACGCCGGTTCGGACGTCGCGGTGCCGCGAAGGCGAAGCGCGCCGCCCGCGTCCACCTCCCCTTGAGCGCTGAGGTGAAGCGGGCCACGCAGCGTCGCGATGGTCAACTGTGCAGCGGCCCCGGGTGTGGCCTGGACGACGCAGTGGAAATCACCGAGCGGCGCAGCTGAGGTGGACGCGCCCTGCCAAACGAGCTCCGCACCGCCAGCGGCGCCGTGCGGCCCGAGATCGAGCGCACGCGTGCGGAAGACGAGCGTCCCGCCCGGGCTCCAGCCGCGCAGCGGCGCGACGCGTTCGGCGAGCGCCGCCGCCGGCAGACTGACATTGGCGTCGCGCAGGTGCAGGCCCGACAATCGCCGCGCGACGACGACGTCCCCGGTCGCGGTGCCGTTGAAACGCAGCTTGATGGCCACTTCGCCAGCGAACATGCGTGCCGGCAGCCACTGCCACGATGCGCCGGGCAGCGTGACTTGCCCGCCGTCCGCTCGCAGCACCAGATCGCCACGACCTCTCCACACGCTGCCGTTCGCTCCGGCCACGCGAACGTGTCCGTCGGTTACGCGCTCGAGCGCGATCGCCGCCCAGCGCGCGGGCAGCATGGATAGCACGGTCGCCGCGAACACCGCCGCGAACAGAACGGCATGCCACCAGCGCAGTCCCCGATAGGTTAGCTTCATTGCCCCGATCATCCGCTGCGCGCTCCCTTGAGGATCAATGTTTCGACGCGGACTTTGCCGGGCTCCCCGGCGGCCTTGAGCGAGATCGTGTCCACCGCCAGGCCGTGAGCCTGCGCGAGTTGAGCGAGAGCGCGTATGAGCGGATCGAATGGGACGACTCCCAGGTTCACTTGCACCCGGCCCTCGCCGAGCGCGGCGGTTCCGGCCTCGCCGAGGCCCGCCGACCGAATTGCTTCTTCGACTGCACCCGCTGGTGGCGACGTGTCGCCGCGCGAGCTAGCAGCGGCCCGCAGCCGCGCGACATCGGAAGCATCGCGCGCGAGTAGCTGGGTTTGCGCGCGAAGCTTAGGAACCGAGGTGATCAACCGGGCGCGCTCGGCCTCGATCGGCACCCAGACGTAGGCCCATAGCGCTGCAATCGTGACCGCAGACACTCCGACCGCGATCAATACGCGCTCCTGCGCGGTCCGCGACTGCCACCCCTCGCGCAGCCGGTCAAGCATTCTACGCCCCCTCCGGGGCTACGCGCACCGTGGCGACCGTCGCGTCGCCGTCCTTGCCGACCTGCTCGACCCGAACCCGCAGGCCGGGTACGCGCAGACGGCTTGCGAGCTCCTCGCGCGACCGCGGACCGCTCGACGGCAGCCCGACCTCGAGCTGCAGCTCTCCCCGCTCGAACCGCAGCGCCCGGGGTCGCGCGTTGGCCGCGGTGAGCGCCGGCGCAAGCTTCGCGAGCAACGGCACCAGGTCGGCACTATCCGGCTCGCCGGCCGCGCGGCGCAACTCCGTAAGGTTGCGCCGCATCTGGAGCGCCGGATCGACCACCGCCTTTGCGTCGGGAAACGTCCCGCGGAACACCGTTTCCATCTCGGAGCGCAGGCTGCGAGCCTCGTAGGCAAGCCGCCCCCAATCGACGATCGTCAGCAATGCGTGCCCCGCGAGGATCACGCCGGCCAGAATCGCGGCGGGCCTGAGTCGGCTCGCCCAGCCGCCGGCCGCCCAGGGCCGGGTGTAGGCGGCCGGAAGAAGATCCGGGCAGGGAGCGTTGCGGCCGTCGATTTCCTCGGGACGCCATCTGCCGGTTACCTGGACCGGCACGTGGAGCGATGAACTCCATTGCGCTACATCGGGCGCCTCGGCGCCGTTCGCGAGCAGCACTTCCACCGTGCGCGGCCCCATGCCCCGCGCCCGCCGTTCGTCCGCGGCGAGCTTCAGCGCCAGGGGCGGACGCCCTTCGATCGAGTCATCGAGGGTCATGGCCTCGACCGGACCGAGGGAAACGAAGCCGCCATCGCCGGCCCAGACCACGGTCCACGAATCCGGCGCATGCGAGAGCAGTGCGCTTTCGACGATGGCGCGATTTGGAACGACTCCCGCGGCGTCGAGCGCGTCGATCAGCGACTCGATCCATTTGCCGTCCAGCACGGCGATCGGGCGCTCGCCGTCACGCACGTCGTCGAGCACGACGGCATGGGCATCTTCAGGCGCCGATCCGATCGCGTCCTCGATGGCGAACGGAGCGAGCTTCGCCAGCTTGTGCGGCGGACCGGGCGGCAGCGTTGCCCGAACGAAGCCCACGCGGGCGACCGGGAGCACCAGGATCGTCTCGTCCGCCCGCGGCACCTCGGCGAGCCGGGAGACCCCGTCTCGCCTGCCTCGCTGCGAGTACCACGCCCACCGAACGGGCGGCTCATCGAGCGCGAGCGCATCCGGCCAGCGCTCCGGCAGATGGATCTGAATGACAGTGTCCGCGCGGTGTTTTGCCATCCGGCAGCCCTCAGATCGCGACCTGGGTAAGCGCCAGGAGCGCGGGTCGGCCGCGATCGGCGCGCTCGAGGACAGCCCGGTACCCGGTCGTCACCCGCCCCAGGCCCACGGCCGCATCGGCGCGAAAGTAGCGACTCCTGACGTCCAGGTACGCCTCGACCGCGTTCGACGGCGGCCCGGGCGCCGCCTGCAGAAACTCGTCGCTGCTCCGGAACGGCCGCTTGCGCCGGGACTCGACGATGCGCTTCGCGTCGTCGACGCTCAGCCAGGGCACGACCGCCTGGAGCACCTGGGGGCTCGCCGTATTGACGTTGACCGGCGTGTCAGGGGGGAGGGCGGTGACGAACGGAGCCAGGCGCCGGACGATCTCGGCGTTGAATCCCCTCGCCGCGGCAAGCTCCGCGATGTCAAGGATGCGGCGGTTCGGCGTGCGATAGGGCGGATCGAGCGCGAGGTAGTGAGCATCCTCGGCGCCGGCCGGGCCGGCGACCTGATCGTCCGCATCCAGCCAATCGACTACGCTCTCGGCGAGAGTCGCCGGGAGACCGAGCGTCGCGAGCAGCCGCTGGAAGGCAACGACGTGAGGAATGCTCACGCCGGTCTCCCGCACCAGGTCATTCACATTGAACTTCGCCTGCTCGTCCTGGATGGCACCCGTTAGCGTCGCGCGCTCGGCAAGGAAGGGGGGCAGCGGCTGGGCCCAAAGCTCGCCCAGGTGATCGATTGCGGGATCGTCTTCGGCGAGCACGGCCGCGGCCCATTCGGCCGCCGCGCGCCCGATCGCATCGGCCTGAGCGCGCGCCGTCAGGTTCTCGACCTGGCGCAGCCACAGGGACTGGTGCCAGAGGATGTAGGCCGCCGCGCTGGTCGCGAGCGCGACGACGAGGATCGCCACCACGGCGGCCATCCCACGCTGGGTCCGCGGCCGGCTCACCCTCGCAACCTGACCGTCGTGGCGAACAGGCGCGTCATGCGCTCGCCGGAGCCGAGGGTAATCGCGATCTCCACGCCAACGGGGATGGCGGTTTGCGCTTCAATCGCCGAGGCGGCGGACGGCCATGCGGCCAGCCACTGCCCGCGAGCGTCGAGGTAACGCAGCTCCATGCTGTGCACCTCGCGCAGGAGCGGGATGACAATCGGCTCGGACCGCGGCCCCTGGTCGAGCACGTCCCACGCGAGCATCTCGATGACTCCGTCGCGAAGCCGGTAGCCGATCCGTCGCGGCGGAGCCGGCGTCTCGGGGTCGGGCGAGTAGCCTGTCCGGGTCAAGAGCAGTGCCGCTTCAGTGGTGCCGAGGGCCGCCGCGTTGCCGACGAAGGCGGGTACCCGCCGATTGCCACGGTCGCGCACCGGTCGGGGCGCGGCCGCCGCAATGTCCTGCTCGAGCCGCGCAAAGAACTGCCCGATCCCGCGCCACTTGTTGTTCTCCTGCTCCATCCGCCCGCGGCTCTCGAGAACGACGGTGAGCGCCCGGTATGCCATCGCCGACAGCAGGCCGAAAATCGCGATCGCGACCAGCAGCTCGATCAGCGTCAGGCCGCGGACGGAACGGCTCATGCTTCACTCCCTGCGGGTGGCATAGCCGACGAGGGTCGCGACGGCGTGATCGGGCGATTGCGCGGGAAACACCTCGATCTCCACGCGGCGGAAGCGCGGGTTTGGTGTGCCGCTGACCGTCTCCCGCCAGACAAACTGGACGCGCGCCTGCTCGGCGTTCCCTCGATGCACTCCGATGTCGGGCCATCCCGCCCGCATGGAGTGCGCGGCGAGCCGATCCTGCGCGACCCACATGCCAAGCACCCGCTGCTTCATCGCCATGGTTCCGTCGGCCGCGACGCCGGCCGAGCGCACGGCCGCCCCGAGCGCGAGCGACAGGATCGCCAGCGCGACGAGCACCTCGATCAGCGTGAACCCTCGCATGCGCCCGCCGCTCACGGCCGCTCAAAGACCCGGGTTCTCGACCGCGGGCACGCCGGCCCCGTCGTAGAGGACCCGCAGGCGTTGCTCGCCGAGCACGAGGGTGATCCGGAACGGGTCGCCAAAACCCGTCGGCGAGAGCAGGATCATCGGTTCGCGTCCCTTCACCGCCGCCGACAGCCCTGCGACCTCCAAGCGGATGCCTGGAGGCAGCTCGCGCTGGCGCAGCGATGCGTCCGTCTGCAGCGGCCGCCACGTTCGGCCCGGTGCGCGCTCGAGGAAGCGGTACCCGGACTCGGTGCGTTGCCAGGCAAGCGGCGCCCCGGTGACGATCGCCTCGTCGCGGGCATGCGCGAGCAGTGCAGCAAGACGCGCTCCTTCGTCGCGCAGGCTCTGCCGAGCGTCCGGCGCGAGATTGACGGCGACCAGCGACGCGAGCAGCGCGATGATTACCGCCACGACGAGCACTTCGATCAGAGTGAAACCACGCGCACGAAACGCGAGCCCGGCGCGGTTCCGCCGGCGCGCTGCGACGTCAGTGATGGACGTCGGCATTAGTACCTTCGCCACCCGGCTGACCGTCGGCACCAAGGCTGAACACGTCGATCTCGGCGTGCACGCCGGGGTTCAGGTATTGGTATTCGCGTCCCCACGGGTCCTTCGGCACCCGATCGAGGTAACCGCCCTGCTTCCAATTCAGCGGCGCGGGCTGCGTCGTCGGACGTTGAACCAGCGCCTGGAGCCCTTGCTCGGTGGACGGGTAGATCGTGTTGTCGAGCCGATAGAGCTTGAGTGCCTGCGTGATCGCGGCGATGTCCGCTCTCGCCGCGACCGTGCGCGCCTCGTCAGGCCGACTCATGACCTTCGGCACGATGATCGCCGCGAGCAGGCCGAGGATCACGACCACGACCATCACTTCGATCAACGTGAAGCCGAGCGGTCGGCGATACGCACCCTGCTCAGTGATCATTGTCCCTCGACCTCTCGGTGCCCCTCTACGGCGCGGCCTGCATCGGTCCCATACGGTGTCACGATTTGCCGGCTCGTGATTCCCGGTTGATCCCGTCCGTTCCAAGACGCCCCGCGCGCGTTCTATCGAGCGCGTTACGGGTCGGGTGTCGGAACTTTGACTATCTGTCGGAAAACATAGCATATTCATTTGCCTGCGGGTACGGAGAAACGCGTCCGTTTGACAGATTTTCGGCACCCCGGGTACGCAGCGATGGCGCAGCAGCGTTACGTGCGCCCTCTGCGACTGCGGCTGTCGCCGAGGCACGACAGCCCTATAGGCAAAGGCGCAAGCCGCTCCGGCGTGACGCCGGCTCGCTGCGGCTCCGGCAGGCAGACGCCTAGCCGGAGCGAGTTGCTATCGCGCCGACTCGCTGATGCCGCGGATGAGGATGAGGCCGAGGCGGACGATCACTTCCGGTTCCTCCCGATTTCGCCTGAACGCGCACGCGCGTCAGCGTTGATGGACAAGACGGGCGCGGCTGACGGCTTCGGTCAGCCGGCGTTGGTATGACGACGGCATAAATAGCGCACCCCTGCTGCGAAGTCAAGGAGAATGTCCGCGGCGATGCGCCGCGCGACCTGGAACGGGCGCGACGGACAGCGCGCCGAGGACGGTCAAGGCTTGCCAGCGCGATCGACGAGCAGAATGAGAAAGCAGAGACACGCGAGGACCATGCCCCCGATTCCCGCGAGCATGAGCGTCCCGACCTGAAACCCCCACAGCCAGAAGCTGCCACTCAGCCGGACGAACGCGCCGACGCCCATCAGCACGGCGCCCGCAATCCCCGCGAGGCGGCCCAGCCACAGCAATGCGGGATGCATGATCGGACCCTCCCTTCGCCACTCCGAAGCGTCGCGCACGCGCTCGTTACTACTTCTTCCTCTCCGGCCGCTTCCAGTTCGGCACGGTCGTCTGCCGCGCCCGTGAGAGCGTGAGCTGACCGGGCGGCGCATCGGCGACGAGGGTGGTTCCGGCGCCGAGCGTTGCGCCGCGGCCGACGCGAACCGGGGCCACGAGTTGGGTATCCGAACCGATGAAGACGTCATCCTCGATGATCGTGCGGTGCTTGTTGGCGCCGTCGTAGTTGCACACGATCGTCCCGGCCCCCACGTTGACGCGCTCGCCGACCTCGGCGTCACCGATGTAGGCAAGGTGGTTCGCCTTCGACCGCGCGGCGATCGAGCTCGCCTTGACCTCGACGAAGTTGCCGATGTGCACTTCGTCGCCGAGGGAAGTTCCCGGCCGGAACCGGGCGTACGGCCCGATCCGGCATCGTCTGCCGATGTGCGCGTGCTCGAGATGGCAGAACGGCTCGATACGGGTGTCGGCGGCGATACGCACGTCGCGGAGCACGCAGTTCGCGCCGATCGTGACGCGGTCGCCGACGATCACCTCGCCCTCGAACAGGCAGTTGACGTCTATCGCCACGTCGCGGCCGCATTCGAGTTTGCCCCGGACGTCGATGCGCACGGGGTCGGCGAGCGTGACGCCGGCCTCCAGCAGCGCGCCGGCGACCCGGCCACGATGGACGCGCTCGAGCTCGGCGAGGTCGTTCTTGCTGTTCACGCCGAACGCCTCCCAGGCCGACGCGGGCTGCTGCGCGCGCACCGCGATGCCTTCGGCCGCGGCGGCGGCGACGACGTCGGTGAGGTAATACTCGCGCTGGGCGTTGTTGTCGCGGAGGTTCACCAGCCAGCGGGCGAGATGCCGCGTGGGCAGCGCCATGATTCCGGTATTCACCTCGCGCAATGCGCGCTCGAATGGGGTGGCATCCTTCTCTTCTACGATGCGCTTGACCGCGCCGCCCTCGCGCACGACGCGACCATAGCCGGCAGGGTCGTCGAGCGTGACGGTCAGCAGCGCGACGCCATCGTTCGCCGCCGCGGCGAGCGCACGGAGCGTGTCGGCGCGGGCGAGCGGTACATCACCGTAGAGCACCAGCGTCTCCGCATGATCGCCGAGCACGGGCAGCGCCTCGCGAAGCGCGTGGCCGGTCCCAAGCTGCCGGTCCTGGCGAACCCAATGGAGGGTCTCGTCACCGATCGCTTCGCGCACCTGCTCGCCGCCGTGCCCGTAGACCACGGCGATCCGGCCGGGCGCGAGCGACCGGGCGGTATCCAGTACGTGCGCAAGGAGCGGCCGGCCCGCCAGCCGATGCAGCACCTTGGGCAGGTCGGAAAGCATCCGCGTGCCCTGACCCGCGGCGAGGATGACGATGTTCACCGGTGCGAAGCTCCGTTAACCGTCTGAATGTTATCGTGATCGAAGGTCAAGCGGAACCGTCGGCCCATCGAACGCCGGCTCGGGCATCGACGCGCGGCCGGGACGGTCTCGGCAGACGGCGTGCGTCGGCGCGGAGCGCCGGCCTTTGGGCTAGACTCGCCCGCCTCGACGCCTCCACAGGAGGGGACCCATGCGCCGCCTGTCGCTCGCCGCGTTCGCCGCGGCTTGCCTGCTCCCGCTTGCCGTCTACGCCCAGGACTCATGCAAGAACCGGGGCGAGCTCGACCCGCTCTACTGCGACGAGGACGGCGATCTCACCGCCGACCCGCCGAAGGATTCGAAGAAGTACCGCAACCCCTCGACGCTCGTCTTCACCTACACGCCGGTCGAGGATCCGGCAGTGTACGAGAACGTGTTCAAGCCGTTCACCGACCACCTCGCGAAGTGCACCGGCAAGCGCGTCGTCTTCTACCAGGTGCAGTCGAATGCTGCCGAGATCGAAGCGATGCGCTCGGGGCGCCTGCATGTCGGCGGTTTCTCCACCGGCCCGACGAACTTCGCGGTAAACCTCGCAGGCGCGGTGCCGTTCGCGGTCAAGGGCGACGCGAAGGAGTGGCAGGGCTATCAGCTGTGGCTGATCGTCAAGAAGGACAGCCCGATACAGAGGGTCACCGACATCAAGGGCAAGAAGGTCGCCCACGTCCAGCCGTCGTCGAACTCGGGCAACCTCGCGCCGCGGGCGCTGTTCCCCAATGAAGGCGTGGTGCCGGACCAGGATTACAAGGTGCTCTACTCGGGCAAGCACGACCAGTCGATCATGGGCGTCAACTCGGGCGACTACGACGCGGCCCCGATCGCGAGCGACGTCTTCAAGCGCATGGCCGAGCGCGGGCAGATCAAGGCCGACGACTTCCGCATCATCTGGAAGAGCCAGACCTTCCCCACATCGTCGTTTGCCTACGCGCACGACCTCGAACCGAAACTGCGCGACACGATGCTGAAGTGCTTCTACGACTACCGGTTCCCGGCGGAGATGCAGAAGGCATTCGGCGGCGCCGATCGCTTCTTCCCGATCACGTACAAGAAGGACTGGGAGATCGTGCGGCAGGTCGCCGAAGGCAGCGGCGAGAAGTTCAACAAGGTCGCGTTCGACAACCTGCAGAAGCGCGAAGCCGAGGCGGCGGCGAAGAAGGCGGCCGAGAAGAAGTGATCCCGGCGGCGGTCGAGGCGTCGCGGCCGGCGGCCGCTGCGGCCGCGCTCTCGATACGAGGCCTCGTCAAGGAGTACGTCCCCGGCAAGCGCGTACTGGCCGGCATCACGCTCGACTTCGCGCACCGCGGGATCACCGCCGTGATCGGACCGTCGGGCACCGGCAAATCAACGTTGATCAGGTGTATCAACCGGCTGGTCGAGCCGACGGCCGGCGAGATCCTGTTCGAGGGCCGCAATCTGACCACGCTCGGAAAGCACGAGCTGCGCGAGGCCCGGCGGCACATCGGCATGGTGTTCCAGGAGTACAACCTGGTGGAGCGCCTGACGGTGATGGAGAACGTGCTGTGCGGCCGCCTCGGGTACGTCTCGCCGCTCAAGGCGTGGCTCAGGCGCTTTCCACCGCGCGATGTCGATCGGGCCTTCGAGCTGCTCGACACCGTCGGGCTCGGAGCATTCCCGCACGCTCGCGCCGACAGCCTGTCTGGCGGCCAGCGCCAGCGCGTCGGCATCGCGCGCGCAGTGATGCAGCAGCCGCGCCTGCTGCTTGCCGACGAGCCGACTTCTTCGCTCGACCCGAAGACCTCGGTCGAGATAATGGCGCTGATGCAGGCGATGTCGGAGACGCACGGCTTCCCGGTCATCGTGAACATCCACAACGTCGAGCTGGCGCGCAGGTTCGCCGACCGGATCGTCGGCATGACCGGCGGCCGGGTGGTGTACGACGGGCCTCCCGAAAGCCTCGACGAAGGGATTCTGAAGTCGATCTACGGTGGCGAGGACTGGCTGGAGTGATCGCCGGCGTTGAGCGGCGCGCCTTCGTCCCGAACTGGTGGTCGCGCGCCGCGTGGATCGCGTTCGCGGTGTACTTCCTCTACGCGGCGGCGCAGCTCGAGTTCACGCCTGCGCGCTTCGCGGCCGGGCTCGAGTACGGCGCGAAGTTCGTCACGCGGCTCTTCCCTCCCGATTTCTCGCGCCGGGAGCTGCTGCTCAAGGGCATGCTCGAAAGCCTGCAGATCGCTGCCGTTGCTTCCGCGCTCGGCGTCGCGCTGTCGCTCCCGGTCTCGCTGCTTGCGGCGCGCAACCTCATGCCCGCCTGGCTCACCTGGCCGGCGCGACTGGTGATGATTCTCTGTCGTTCGTTCCATCCGGTCATCGTCGCGATCCTGTTCGTCAAGGCGGTCGGCTTCGGCGCGCTCGCCGGGATCCTCGCCCTCACGGTCGCCTCGGTGGGGTTTCTGGGCAAGCTCATGACCGAGGCGATCGAGGAGATCTCGCTCAAGCAGGTCGAGGCGGTTCGCGCGACCGGCGCGCCGTTCATGGCGGTCGTCACGTTCTCGGTCATCCCGCAGGTGTTCTCGCGTTTCGTCGGCTTCGTCGCCTACGAGACCGACGCCAACCTGCGCAACTCGACGATGGTGGGGATCGTCGGCGCCGGCGGCATCGGCGGGACGCTGTTCGCGGCGTTCCAGCGCTTCGACTACGACTTCGTCTGCGCCATCGTCCTGACGATCATCGCCCTCATCATGCTGGGCGAAGTGCTCACGGTGCGGATCAAGAAGATCTTCAAGGCATGAGCGCCCCTCGGCTTGCCGTCGCGCGGGAATGGCGGCGGTTCACGCCGGCTGAGCGGATCGCGCGCTTCGTGGTCTACTTCTGCGTCGTCGCCGCGCTCGTCGCCTCGCTCAAGACCGTCGAGATCATCCCCGAGTTCATCGTCGACGCGCCGGAGCAGATCGCCGACATGCTGCGGCGCATGTGGCCGGTCGCCTGGGGCTTCTACCCCGAGGGCGTGCAGGCGCCGCTCCTCGAGTCGATCCACATCGCGACGCTCGGCACCGTGGGCGCGGTGCTGATGGCGGTGCCGGTCGCCTTCCTCGCCGCGGGCAATGTCACGCCGTATGCGGGCGTCAACTACCTCGCGAAGCTCATCCTCGTCTCGGCGCGGTCGGTGAACACGCTGGTCTGGGCGCTGTTCTTCGTTGCGGTCTTCGGGCCGGGCGCGCTCGCCGGGACGATCGCGATCGCGTTCCATTCGATCGGATTCACGGGGAAGCTCCTGTCGGAAGCCCTCGAGGAGGCGAACCGGGGGACCGTCGAGGCGCTCCAGGCAACCGGCGCGCCGTGGCTTTCGGTGGTGGTCAAGGGCTACTGGCCGCAGGTCAAGCCGGCGTTCTGGGGCATCGTGCTATTCCGCTGGGACATCAATGTGCGGGAATCCGCGGTGCTCGGTCTGGTGGGGGCGGGTGGGATCGGCATGGCGCTGGACACGGCGCTAAACTTGTTTCAATGGGAACGGGTGGCGATGATCCTGGTCGCGATCTTCGGGGTGGTGATCGTCGCGGAGGTCGTGGTGACGGCTATTCGGCGCCGGATCATCTAGCAGGGTCATCCCGGAGACGAGCTCATGCGTAATCGGCTGGTGGCGCACGGCAATCTCTTGTTCGTCCTGAGCGCGATTCTCGCGTGCGCGCCGACGGCCCACGGGGAAGTCTACAAGTGGGTCGACGACAAGGGCGTCGTCAACTATTCGAGCACGCCGCCCGCCAAGGGCAAGAGCGTCAAGCTCGGCGAGGACAGGGGGCGCGTCAGCACGATCGAGTCGCAGGATTCGCGGACTGAGCCTGGCCGGCGCGAACAGGCGCCCAAGGACCGCGTCGACAGGCTCGAGCAGGACGCCCAGCGCGATCGCCAGCTCGCGACCGCGCAAGCAGCCGCCGCGGCAGAGGCTTACCGCCAGTGGCGCGAACGCTGCATCGCCGAGCGGCGGGTCGACTGCGACGATCGCTCTACGAGCGACTACGACACCGGCTACTTCTATCCCTACTACCGGCCGGAGGCTCGGCCGCCCGTGCAACGGTCCGCGCCGGGGCAGTATCGCCCGACGCCCGACGTCGCGGTCGGCGGCGGCGGTGTAGTGGGTCCCTACTTTCGCCCGCCACGAGGCGGTGTCGTGGTGGGCCCAGGTCCTGGCGGTGTCGGCGCCGCCTATGGCCCGGCATCGCCTGGCGGAGTGGTGATTACGCCGGGCCCCGGCGGTATCGGCGCGCAATACCGGCCGGTCCCGGAAGAGCCGCGGCCCCATTACGGGCCGTCGACGCCGCGGCCCCGAAACTAGGGGTTCTTAAGTCCGGGGTTTCAGCAGGCGCGGAAGCAGGCCGCGGGATCGCCGTACCGGCCGCCACACATCACGCGCTGCATCGGCGAAATGCGGGAATACCCGGTGGATAGGTGCCGGCAACTCGCCCCCGAATCGTTCGACAAAGCCGCGGACCAGGACGGACATCACTTCCTCCGCCAGCATCCGAAGAGGCGCGTAGCGCGGAAACTGCGCTCGCGATTCGCTCACCAGCAGTTCGGCCATCGCGATCGCCCGGACGACGTAGAGGCACGCCTCGAGCCGCCCACGGGCGTCAGGCTTGCCTGCCGAGCCGAGCATCGCATCGACCCGGTCGACGAGCGCCAGCATGTCCTGGCCGGAATCGATGTGCTGCCTGGCAGCCGCGCGGATGCTCGTCAGCACGAACTGGACTTCGTCGGCGCCAGACAAGTCGAGTGAAGCGGTCGGAGAGAACCGCGGCGTCGGGCTGGTCGCGAGTGCGCTGCCAACCCGCCGCACCTCGCGAGCACACATCTCGAAGATCGTCCGCTCCGCCGAACTCGGCAGGTGAGGGCGGATGACGACCAACTTCTTTAGGGCAGCTTGGAGTGCCACACGGGTTCTCCGCTCGTGTGATCGGCTCTTGGCCTCGGACCGTCCGCGGTAAAGGACATCAGTCCGGCTCGGGCGAACCCGAGCATGGGTTGTGCCAAATTCTTCACGCTATTCACGATCTCTCGCGGCATCACAGGATCGCGACGGAACCCGTTGTCGTCATTGGATGCGGATCGTGGCACGACGACGGGAAACGCGACGGGTTCGCACGCCCTCCCGGCAGCGCCGCGGGCCGAGCCTGTCGCGGGTCCGTCGAAGTTGACGGTCCGTCGACGCAACGGAACCGTTTTGTTTAGGTGGCGGTCGAGATACGCGAAGGAGCGGCCGGCTCACGACCTCGCTCACAATCGGCGCGCCGAGAACAGCCGCCATGACCACCGATTCGGGCCGGAACCAGTGTCCGGGGGCCGGCCGCTCAGCGCGGCAGCTCGGAGCTCCCCATCAGGAACTCGTCGACCGCCCGCGCGCACTGGCGCCCTTCGCGGATCGCCCATACCACGAGGGACTGGCCGCGGCGCATGTCGCCCGCGGCGAACACCTTCGGCACCGAGGTGGCGTAGCAGCCATTGCCGTCGGTCGTGGCTCTCGCATTGCCGCGCGGGTCTTTCGCGACACCGAATTCGTCGAGCATGCTCGCGACCGGCGACACGAAGCCCATCGCAAGCAGCACGAGATCCGCGGGCATCTCGAACTCGGTACCCGGAATCTCGATCATCTTCGTCTGCCCGCTCGCCGGATCCTTCTCCCATTTCACCCGCGACGCCACGAGCGCGTTGACCTTGCCGTTCGCACCGCGGAACAACTTGGTCGCCACCGCCCAGTCGCGCTCGACGCCTTCCTCGTGCGACGTGGAAGTCCGGAGCCGAACCGGCCAGTACGGCCACACCGGGTTGCGGTCTACGTCCGGCGGCATCGGCAACAGCTCGAACTGGGAGATCGACCTGGCCCCGTGCCGGTTCGAGGTGCCGACGCAGTCCGAGCCGGTGTCGCCGCCGCCGATGATGACGACGTGCTTGCCGCTCGCCCACAGCCCGGGCACGCCCTCGTCGCCGGCGACACGACGGTTCTGCAGGGGCAGAAACTCCATCGCGTAGTGGATGCCGTCGAGCTCGCGCCCGGGAATCGGCAGGTCGCGCGGCTGCTCGGCGCCGCCGGTGAGGGCGACGGCGTCGAACTCGGCCAGGAGCCGGTCAGGGGCGAGCGCAGTCTTCGCGTCGTTCGGGACGCCGGCGCCCGGTGCGGTTCTCCCCACGAGGACGCTGGCGCGGAACTCGACGCCCTCGGCGCGCATCTGCTCGAGCCTCCGGTCGATGACCCATTTCTCGAGCTTGAAGTCCGGGATGCCGTAGCGGAGGAGCCCGCCGATGCGATCGCTCTTCTCGAAGACGGTCACGGCGTGGCCTGCGCGCGCGAGCTGCTGGGCGCAGGCGAGACCTGCCGGCCCCGAGCCCACGACCGCGATCTTCTTGCCGGTCTTGCGCGCGGCCGGCTGCGGCTTGACCCAGCCCTCCTCCCACGCCTTGTCGATGATCGCGTGCTCGATCGACTTGATGCCGACCGCATCGTCGTTGATGCGCAGGATGCACGCCTCTTCGCAGGGCGCCGGGCAGATGCGGCCGGTGAACTCGGGAAAGTTGTTGGTCGAGTGCAGCGTCTCGATCGCGCTCTTCCAGTCCTCCCGGTACACGAGGTCGTTGAAGTCGGGGATGATGTTGTTGACCGGGCAGCCGCTCATGCAGAACGGCACGCCGCAGTCCATGCAGCGCGCGCCCTGGATCTTCGCGTGCTCGTCCGAGAGCGGCTCGATGAACTCGCGGTAGTGCTTCCTGCGCGCCTCGGGCGCCTCGTGCGCCTCGGCGAGCCGCTCGTACTCGAGGAATCCGGTGACCTTCCCCATCAGGCGACGGCCTTCCGCAAAGCAGCGGCATTCTCGCCCAGCGCGCGACGGTATTCCTTCGGGAACACCTTCACGAACATCGCGCGGTGCTTCGCCCAGTCGGCGAGGATCGCCTTCGCGCGCTTGCTGTCGGTGTACCGGGCCTGGTTCTCGATCAGGCGCTTGAGCAGGATCTCGTCGGCGGTGCCGAGGTGCCAGATGTCGCGCGCGACCTTGCCCTGCTGCTCGGACTCGGACAGGACCGGCTCGAGATCGACCATCGCCCGGTTGCAGCGGCTCGCGAACTTTCCCTCGTCGAAGACGTAGGCGATCCCGCCCGACATCCCGGCGGCGAAGTTGCGCCCCGTGGCCCCGAGCACCACCACCGTGCCGCCGGTCATGTACTCGCAGCCATGGTCCCCGACGCCTTCGATCACGGCCTGCGCGCCCGAGTTGCGCACCGCGAAGCGCTCGCCGGCGACGCCGCGGAAGTACGCCTCGCCGGCGATCGCTCCGTAGAGCACGACGTTGCCGGTGATGATGTTCTCGGTCGGCTCGCCGCGGAACTTCGGGCTGGGCTGCACGCTGATACGGCCGCCCGAGAGTCCCTTGCCGCAGTAGTCGTTCGTATCGCCGATGAGGTCGAGCCACACGCCGCGGGCGAGGAACGCACCGAAGCTCTGCCCCGCGGAGCCGGCGAAGCGGACATGGATCGTGTCGTACGGCAGCCCGTCATGACCGTAGCGCTTCGCGATCTCGTGCGAGAGCGTCGTGCCGACAGTGCGGTTGATGTTGCGGATCGGCATCTCGATCGTGACCTTCTCGCCGCGCTCGAGCGCGGGCTGAGCGAGCTCGATGAGGCGGTTGTCGAGCGCCTTCTCGAGACCGTGATCCTGCTTCTCCGAGTTGTAGACGGCGACCTCGGGCGGCATCCTCGGCATGTAGAAGATCTTCGAGAAGTCGAGCCCTTTCGCCTTCCAGTGCTCGATCCCCGCCCGCATGTCGAGGAGATCGGTCCGCCCGATGAGATCGTTCAGCCGGCGGACGCCGAGCCGCGCCATCAGCTCGCGTACCTCCGCGGCCACGAAGAAGAAGTAGTTGACGACGTGCTCGGGCCGGCCCTCGAACTTCCGGCGCAGCACCGGATCCTGCGTCGCGATCCCCACCGGGCAGGTGTTGAGATGGCACTTGCGCATCATGATGCAGCCCTCGACGACGAGGGGCGCGGTCGCGAACCCGAACTCGTCGGCGCCGAGCATCGCGCCGATGACGACGTCGCGTCCGGTCTTCATCTGGCCGTCGACCTGCACCGCGATCCGGCCGCGCAGGCGGTTGAGCACGAGCGTCTGCTGCGTCTCGGCGAGGCCGAGCTCCCACGGCGTGCCGGCGTGCTTGATCGACGACCAGGGGCTCGCACCCGTGCCGCCGTCGTGGCCGGCGATCGTGACGTGGTCCGATTTCGCCTTGGAAACGCCGGCCGCGATCGTGCCGACGCCGATCTCGGACACGAGCTTCACGCTGACCGAGGCGCGCGGGTTGGCGTTCTTGAGATCGTGGATGAGCTGCGCGATGTCCTCGATCGAGTAGATGTCGTGATGCGGCGGCGGGCTGATCAGTTCGACACCCGGCGTGGCGAACCGGAGCTCGGCGATGTACTCGGAGACCTTGCGGCCGGGCAGTTGGCCGCCTTCGCCGGGCTTGGCGCCCTGCGCAATCTTGATCTGCAGCTGCTCGGCTGAAGCGAGGTATTCCGTGGTCACGCCGAACCGGCCGGAGGCGACCTGCTTGATCTTCGACTTGAGCGAGTCGCCCTCCATCAGGTCGAGGTCGACCTCGACCCGCTTGTGGCCGAGCCGCGACATCAGCGTCTCGCCGGCCTTGACCGGAGCGTAGCGCATCCGGTCCTCGCCCCCTTCGCCGGTGTTCGATCTGCCGCCGATGCGGTTCATCGCGATCGCAAGCGTGGTGTGCGCCTCGGTCGAGATCGACCCGAGCGACATCGCGCCGGTCGCAAAGCGCTTCACGATCTCCGCGGCCGGCTCGACCTCCTCGATCGGGACCGGCTTCGCGTGGTCGAACCTGAACTCGAACAGCCCGCGCAGCGTCAGGTGCCGCCGGGACTGGTCGTTGATGATCTGGGCGTACTCCTTGTAGGTCGCGTACGAGTTGTCGCGCGTCGAGTGCTGGAGCTTGGCGATCGCGTCCGGCGTCCACATGTGCTCCTCGCCGCGCACGCGCCAGGCATATTCGCCGCCGGCGTCGAGGGCGCTCTTGAGCACCGGGTCGTGCTCGTCGAACGCGGCGCGGTGGATGCGGATCGTCTCCTCGGCCACCTCGAACACGCCGATGCCCTCGACGTACGAGGCGGTGCCGGTGAAGTACTTGTCGATGAAGCCTTTCCGCAGGCCGACTGCCTCGAAGAGCTGGGCGCCGGTGTACGACATGTACGTCGAAACGCCCATTTTCGACATGACCTTCTTCAGACCCTTGCCGATCGCCTTGATGTAGTTCTTGACCGCCTTCTTGCCGTCGAGCTCGCTCGGCAGGAGGCCCTTCAGGTCGAGCAGCGTCTCGAACGCGAGATAGGGGTGTACGGCTTCCGCACCATAGCCGCCCAGGAGCGCGAAGTGATGCGTCTCGCGCGCCGAGCCGGTCTCTACCACCAGGCCGGTCGAGGTCCGCAGCCCCTTGCCGACGAGATGCTGGTGGATCGCGGACAGGGCGAGCAGCGCCGGAATCGCGACCCGTGCGCGGTCCTGCTTGCGGTCGGAGAGGATGAGGATCGAGTAGCCCGAGCGGACGGCGTCCTCGGCCTGCGCGCAGAGGCTCGCGAGCCGCGCCTCGATCGCCTCCTTGCCCCACGCGACCGGGTAGGTGACGTCGAGCTCGCAGCTCTCGAACTTGCCGTCGGTGTACTTCCCGATGTGGCGGATCGTCTCCATCTGGTCGAAGTCGAGCACCGGCTGGCTCACCTCGAGGCGGAGCGGGGGGTTTCGCTCGTCGATGCCGAGCAGGTTCGGCTTCGGCCCGATGAACGAGGCGACCGACATCACCAGCTCCTCGCGGATCGGATCGATCGCAGGGTTCGTGACCTGCGCGAAGAGCTGCTTGAAGTAGTGGTAGAGCGTCTTGTTCTTGCTCGACAGCACGGCGAGCGGCGAGTCGTTGCCCATGGAGCCGACCGGCTCCTCGCCGTTGATCGCCATCGGCGACATGATGAATTTGATGTCTTCCTGGGTGTACCCGAACGCCTGCTGGCGGTCGAGGAGCCGCGCGCTCGATGGCTCGCGCTTCTCCGCCGGCGCGGGCAGGTCGTCGAGCTTCACGCGGATGCGCTCGATCCACTCGGCGTACGGCTGCTGCGCGGCGAGCGTGTCCTTGAGCTCCTTGTCGTCGATGATCCGGCCGCGCTCGACGTCGACGAGGAACATCTTGCCGGGCTGCAGGCGCCACTTCTTGACGATCTTCTCCTCGGGGATCGGCAGGCAGCCGCACTCCGAGCCCATGACCACCAGGTCGTCGTCGGTGACGATGTAGCGCGACGGGCGCAGGCCGTTCCTGTCGAGCGTCGCGCCGATCTGGCGGCCGTCGGTGAACGCGATCGACGCCGGGCCGTCCCAGGGCTCCTGCATCGCCGCGTGGTACTCGTAGAACGCGCGCCGGTTGCCGTCCATCTCGGTGTGGTTCTCCCACGCCTCCGGGATCATCATCATCATCGCGTGGGCGATCGAGTAGCCGCCCATGACGAGCATCTCGAGCGCGTTGTCGAACGAGGCCGAGTCCGACTGCCGGTCGTAGACCAGCGGCCAGATCTTGGCGAGGTCATCGTCGAGGATCGGGCTCGAGATCGCGCCCTGGCGTGCACGGATCCAGTTGACGTTGCCGCGCACGGTGTTGATCTCGCCGTTGTGGGCGATCATCCGGAACGGGTGCGCGAGATCCCAGGTAGGGAAGGTGTTGGTCGAGAAGCGCTGGTGGACGAGCGCGAGCGCGGACACGACGCGCGGGTCCTGCAGGTCCTTGTAGTACAGCCCGACCTGGTAGGCGAGCACCATGCCCTTGTAGACGATCGTGCGCGCCGACATCGACGGCACGTAGAACTCCTTGCCGTGGGCGAGCTTCAGCGCCTGGATCGCGTGCCCGGAGGACTTGCGGATGATGTAGAGCTTGCGCTCGAGCGCGTCGGTGACGGTGACCTCGGGCCCGCGGCCGATGAACACCTGCCGGATCACCGGCTCGATCTTCCGGGCCGGCTCGGCGAGGTCCGAGCTGTCGACCGGCACGTCGCGCCAGCCGAGCAGCACCTGGCCCTCGTCCTTGATGGCGCGCTCGATCTCGTACTCGCAGGCGATGCGCGAGGCTGGCTCCCGCGGCAGGAACACCATGCCGACGCCGTACTGGCCGATCGGGGGTAGCGTGATCCCCTGCCGCGCCAGCTCCTCGCGGAAGAACCGGTCGGGAATCTGGATCAGTATCCCCGAGCCATCGGAGAGTTTCGGGTCGTAACCGACCGCGCCGCGGTGGGTGAGGTTCTTGAGGATCAGCAGGCCCTGCTGGACCAGCTCGTGGCTCTTCTTGCCCTTGATGTGCGCGATGAAGCCGACGCCGCAGGCGTCGTGCTCGTTTGCAGGGTCATAGAGTCCCTGCCGGGCGGGCGGGAAGGCCGCGCTTTGTCCAGCATCGCTCACGGTGCACCTCGACTCGTGCGCCGCCGGCGTTTCCGCGGAAAAACCGGCGTTAGTTCACGGGGAACCGTGGAATATACCCGCGATACCTAGGTGCTTCAAGCGGTTACCGCAGTGCGGCAAAGATGGCCCGCAAACCCCGGGCGAGGCGCGAAATCAGGCGGTTATGACCGTGGCAAGGGTGGCGCGCAACGCGGCCGGTGCGATGTCGCGACAAATGATCGCCGAGCCCAGGCGCTCGAGCAGGACGAAGTGGAGCCGCCCGTCGTGCGTCTTCTTGTCCACCGACATCAGGTCCTGGTAACGGTCGGGGGTAAGCGGCGGCCCTGCTACCGGCAGCCCCGCGCGCTCGATAAGGCGGCGAAGGCGCTCTACCGACGACGCGTCCAGCATCCCGAGCCGGGCCGAGAGATCCGACGCCATCACCATGCCGGCGGCGACGGCTTCGCCGTGCAACCAGGTCCCGTAGCCGAGACCGGTCTCGATCGCGTGACCGAAGGTGTGGCCGAAATTGAGGAGTGCGCGCGGACCCGTCTCGCGCTCGTCGAGCGCCACGAGCTCGGCTTTGATCTCGACCGACCGTTTCACCGCGTGCGCAAGCGCCTCCGCGTCGCGAGCGATCAACCGCTCGAGGTTCGCCTCGAGCCAGGTGAAGAGGGCGGGGTCGCGGATCGCGCCGTGCTTGATGACCTCCGCGAGGCCCGCGCGAAGTTCGCGCTCGGGCAGCGTCGCGAGCGTGTCCATGTCGGCGAGCACGAGCTTCGGCTGGTAAAACGCCCCGACCATGTTCTTGCCGCGCGGATGGTTGATCGCGGTCTTGCCGCCGACCGACGAGTCGACCTGCGCGAGGAGCGTGGTCGGAACCTGGATGAGCGGTACGCCGCGCTGGTACGTCGCGGCGGCGAATCCGGCGAGGTCGCCGACGACCCCGCCGCCGAGCGCGACGATCGTCGTGCGGCGGTCGCAGCGCTGCGCGAGCAGCTCGCCGACGACCGCATCGAGGGTTGCCCAGTCCTTGTGGTCCTCGCCGTCCGGAACGATGACGCGCACGCACGCGATGCCGGCGGCCTCGAGCGGCGCGGCCAGCCGCTCGAGGTAGAGCGGGGCGACCGTGGCATTGGTGACGATCGCCACGCGCTGCTGGGGCAGCGCGCCCGCCAGGAGGTTGGCGTGCGAGAGAAGGCCTTTCCCGATGTGGATCGGGTAGCTGCGGCTACCGAGCGCTACGCGGACAGTTTGCATGCGTCAGGTAGACGCTTTAGCAGCTGCTCGACCAACGTGCTGACGCTCTGACGTCCGGTGTCGACGATGAGGTCGGCGACCTCGCGATAGAACGGGTCGCGCACGCGCTGGAGCTCTTCGAGCTTGCCGAGCGGATCCTCGGTGGCGAGCAGCGGCCGCGACTTGTCGTGGCGCGTGCGCTGGTAGAGGTCGCGCGGCTGCGCCCGGAGGTAGATGACGTAGCCGCGCGCCTTCAGCAGCGCGCGGTTCTCGGGCTTCAGCACGACGCCGCCGCCGGTCCCGAGCACGATGTCCTGCAGGGCGGTGAGGTTCTCCACCGTCTGCGCCTCGCGCGCGCGGAAGCCCGCCTCGCCCTCGATCTCGAAGATCACCTGCACCCGCACGCCAGTTCGCCGCTCGATCTCGTGGTCGGTGTCGTAGAAGGTCTTCCCGAGCCGGCGCGCGAGCTGGCGCGCTACCGTCGTCTTGCCGGCGCCCATGAGCCCGACCAGGAAGATGTTGCGGCTGTCCTGCATGGCGGCATTTTAAGCGGGCCGGTGCCAGGCCGGTCGCGGGCGGGGCAGAGTGCTTCCGCTCGCAGCGGATGCGCCATGCCGGCGCATCCAACAAAAAGGCCGGGCAGCGCCCGGCCTTGCGGAAAGATGGGCGGTTACCGGATGCTCAGCCGGTCGTCGATGATCCGCGGCGTGAGGAAGACCAGCAGCTCGGTCTTGTCGTCCTGCCGGTAGTAGTTCCGGAACAGCGGGCCCACCGCGGGCAGGTCGCCGAAGAACGGCACTTTGTTCACCTGGTTCCGGTCTTCCTGGGTGTAGATCCCACCGATCACCACCGTGCCGCCGTTCTCCACCAGCACCGAGGTCTTGACGTGCTTGGTATCGATCGCGAACCCCGCCGGCGTCGACACGCCAACCGCGTCCTTGTTGATGTCCACTTCCATGATGACGTTGCCGTCGGGCGTGATCTGCGGCTTGACGCGCAAGGACAGCGTCGCCTTGCGGAAGGCGATGCTCGTCGCGCCGCTGGAGGTCGCCTGCTGGTACGGCAGCTCGGTGCCCTGCTCGATCAACGCCTCGACCTGGTTCGCAGTGACCACGCGCGGGCTCGAGATGATCTTGCCTTTGCCGTCGCTCTCGAGCGCCTGGATCTCGAGGTTCAGAAACTTGGTCGCGGCGCTGTTGAACAGCACGATCGAGAACTGCCCGGCCTGCGCCGCGGTCGGCGTAGGCGAAGCCGGCAGATTGACGTTGTTGAAGTTCGGGGCGAACAGCAGCGGCGCATTGGGCGGGACCGTGTACTGCGGGTTCGGGGTGTTCGCCGCCGCGTTGCCGAGCGCGCCGGCGGTGGTATAGCGCGTCGAGTTCGACCCGAAGACACCGTCGCCCGCGAAGTTGTTGTAGCCGAGCCGCACGCCGAGGGTCCGGCTGAACTTGTCGTTCGCCTCGACGATGCGCGCCTCGATCATCACCTGGCGCACCGGGATGTCGGTCGTGGCGATGATCTTGCGCACGGCCTCCAGACGCGACGGAATGTCCTGCACGAAGAGGGTGTTGGTCCGCGGGTCGGACACGACGCTGCCGCGCTTGGAAAGGATCGGGATGTTGGTGCCCCCGCCCCCGCCGATTGCCGCGCCTCCGCGGAGCAGGACCGCGAGCTCGGCGGCCTTCGTGTAGTTCAGCTGGAACGTCTCGGTGCGCAGCGGCTCGAGCTCCGAGATCTGCTGCGCCGCCTCGAGCTCGAGCTTCTCCTTGGTGGCGAGCTCGTCGCGCGGCGCGATCCAGATCACGTTGCCGCTCTTGCGCATGTCGAGGCCGCGCGTCTGCAGGATGATGTCGAGCGCCTGGTCCCAGGGGACATCCTTGAGCCGCAGGGTCAGGCTCCCCTGCACCGTGTCGCTGGTGATGATGTTGAGGTCGGTGAAGTCGGCGATCACGTTGAGGACGCTGCGGACCTCGACGTTCTGGAAGTTCAACGACAGCTTCTCCCCGCGGTACCCGCCGCGCGTGCCTTGGACGAGCTTGTTCGGGTCGTACTGCACCGGCTTGACCTCGACGACGAACTGGGTGTCGGTCTGGTAGGCGTTGTGCTCCCACAGCCCCTTGGGCTCGATCACCATGCGCACGTTCTCGCCCTGCTGGAACGTGCTGATCGTCGAGACCGGCGTGGCGAAGTCCTGCACGTCGAGCCGCTTCCGGAGGTTGTCCGGGAGCGAGGTCCGCAGGAAGTCGACGATCAGCTGCTGGCCCTGCTGGCGGATATCGATGCCGGTGTTGGTGTCGGCAAGCTCGATCACCACGCGCCCTTCACCGTTCCGGCCGCGCCGGAAGTCGACATCGCGGATCGTATGCTTGACGTCCACGGTCCCCTCGGCGAAGCGCTCCGCGCGCGGCGTCGGCCGTGCCTGGGAGACCTGCACCGGCGTGAGCACGATGTTGACGTTGTTGCCCTCGACTTGCGTCTCGTAGGTCACCATGTTGCGCAGATTGAGCACCAGGCGCGTGCGGTCGCCGACCTGGACCACGCTCATGCCCCGCAGCTCGCCCTCGTTGACCTCCTGGCTCGTGCGCCCGAGCGCGTTGCCCATGTTCGGGAAGTCGAGCGCGATCCGCGCCGGCTGTGTCACCGTGAAGCTCGCCGGCGGCGCCGCCAGCGGCTGCTTGGTGGTGATCCGAACGATGACGCGGCCGCCCTGGGACGCGACGTTGAAGGCATCGATCGAGTTCTGCTGCGCCAGCGCAGCGGTCGCCAGGAGCCATGCCCCAAGGGCGACGAGGCCGGTCAGGTAGTTACTGGGCTTTCTCATTTCTTCGTCTCCTTGGCATCCGCTTCCTGGAGCAGGAGGGTGCTCTCGCGCTCCGCCCAGTCGCCCCCGGCGTCCTGGAAAAGCTCACGCAGCGCGATCTCGGCCTCCGAGATCTTCGTGATCACGCCGAAGTTCTGTCCCATGTAATTCCCCACCCGGACGCGGTACAGCCCGGCGTCTGCCCGCACGAGCCCGAAGGTCTGCTTGCTGCGCTCGAGCGTCCCGACCATCCGCAGCGACTCGAGCGGGTACGCCTCGAGCGGCTCCTTCGACCGGTTGAGATCAGGCTTGAGCCCGCCCCCGCCCTGACCGGCGCCCTTCGCCGCGAGGTGGATCTTCGCCGGGCCGAACGGGTCCTGGAGGTCGTAGGCCGTGTAGGGAACCGGCTCGTACGGCTTCACGACCGGCAGCGGCTGAACCTTGCCACGCAGGTCCTTGCTCAGGACTGCGAGCTCCGACTTCAGCTCCTGCTGCTCGCCGCTGTCGCAGCCGGCCACCGCCAGGGCAGCGGCCAGGATGAGGGCCGGGCGCTTCATTTCTTCGCCGCCTTGGCCGCCTTGGCCGCCGCGCGCTGCGCCGCGAGCTCTTCCTCGTCGAGGTAGCGGAACGTCTTTGCGGTCGTATCCATGGTCAGCGTGCCTTCCTTGCTCACGTTCAGCGCGATGTCGTTCAGCGTGACGATCCGCGGCAGCTGGCCGATATCGCTCGCAAACGCGCCCATGTCGTGGTAGTTGCCGGTCAGCTTGATCGAGATCGGCAGCTCGGCGTAGAACTCGCGGGTCGTCTCGCTCGGCGCCGGCTTGAAGAGCTCGAACTGGAGCCCGCGCCCGAGACCGGACTGGTTGATGTCGACGAGCAACGCTTCCATCTGCGATTTGTTCGGCAGCTGCTTCAGCAGCGTCCCGAAGGAGGTTTCGATCTCGCGCAGCTGCGCGCGCAGAAGATCGAGGTTCACCGCCTGGCGCTTCTTGTCCACGTACTCCTGCTTGAGCTTCGCCTCCTGCGCGCGGCCCGCCTCCAGCTCTTCGAGCTGGCCCTGCCAGTCGATGAAATAGGCGATCACGAGGACGCCGACGAGGATCACGACCAGCAGCAGCAGCTTGGGCAGCGGCGGCCAGCCGCCCGGGTCGCGGGTGTTGAGGTTCCTGAACTGATCGAGGACGCCGGCCATGGATTACCCCTTCTTCGCGGCGTCGGCTTTGCCGGGCTTGCCGGGCTCTTCGACCACCGGCCGTTTGATGAGGAAGTTCATGTTGAACTCGGACAACCGCCGCTTGTTCACGTCGCTTGCCTTGATCTCGACGAGCTGCGGCGAGGCCGCGGTGTTCTCGACGATCGGCGAGCTCTGCAGGTTGCGCATCAGGGTCGACACCCGGGCGTTCGACTGCGCGTAGCCGGTGATATTGACCTTCAGCCCGTCCTGCTTGACGGTCTTGATGTAGATGCCGTCAGGCGTCTGCCGCACGAGCTGGTCGAGCAACTCGACCGCGCGGGCGCGGTCGGTCTGCAGCGCCTCGATGATCTGCTTGCGAGCGAGGAGCGCGTTGATCTCGTCGCGAAGCTTGCGGATCTCCTCGATCTCCTTGTCGAGCTTGGCGTTTTCCTTCTTCAGGAACTCGTTGCGGTCGTTCTGCGCCGAGACGTAACCGCCGATGATCCCGTGGACGGCGAGCCAGACCGCGCCGCCGAGGGCGGCGAAGACGATCGCGAGCAGCCCGAGCTGCCGGCGCTGGCGTTTGCGGCGCTCCTCGCGGTGCGCGAGCAGGTTGACGCGGATCATTCGTCGAACCTCCGCATTGCGAGCCCGCAGGCGATCATCAGCGCCGGGGCGTCGGAGATGAGCTTCTTCAGCTGGATCCGGGGCGAGATCGACATGTTGGCGAACGGGTTCGCCACCATCGCGTTCACGCGCACGCGCGAGCTCACCATGTCCTCGAGCCCTGGCAAGGTCGAGGTGCCCCCGGTGAGAAGGATGTGGTCGATCGCGTTGAACTGGGTCGATGTGAAGAAGAACTGCATCGCGCGCTGGATCTCGAGCGCGGCGTTCTCCATGAACGGCCGCAGCACCTCGGCATCGAAGCTGTCGGGCAGCCCCCCGGAGCGCTTGGCGTTCTCCGCCTCCTCGGTCGAGAGGCCGTAGTGGCGCGCGATGTCCTGGGTGAGCTGGTTGCCCCCGAAGGCCTGCTCGCGGGTGTAGACCGCCTGGTCGTTGCGGAGCACCGTGATGTTCATGATGCTCGCGCCGAGATCGACGACGGCGACGTTCTGGTCGCGGCCTTCGCTCGGCAGCTGCTGGCGGATCAGCTCGAAGGCGGTCTGCATGGCGTAGGACTCGACGTCCATCACCAGCGCCTTGAGCCCCGCCGCCTCGGCGACCGCCACGCGATCCTCGACCTTCTCCTTGCGTGAGGCGGCGATCAGGACCTCGACCTCCTCGGGCCCCGACGGCGCCGGCCCGAGGACCTGGAAGTCGAGGTTCACCTCGTCGAGCGCAAACGGAATGTACTGGTTCGCCTCGCCTTCGACCTGGACCTCGAGCTCCTCCTCGCGCAGGCCTGCCGGGCAGACGATCTTCTTGGTGATGACCGCGGCGGTGGGCAGCGCGATGGCGACGTTCTTGGTGCGGGTACCGAGCTTTTTCCAGGCGCGCCGGACGGCCTCGGCGACCGACTCGAGATTCGCGATGTTGCCATCGAGGACCGAGTCCTTCGATAATGGCTCGATAGCGTAGCGTTCTACGCGTTGCGCGCCCTTTCCGGCCTCGGCCAGCTCCACCATCTTGACGGCGGAGGAACTGATGTCCATCCCAAAGAGCGGCGGCACCTTGGGCTTGAAAATGTCGAGCTGCAAGAGATCCCCCCCGGAACGGATTTCCCCTTACGTTCCGAATGCTTACGAGCGAGTTTAAGACTTTAGTTTAAAGGCTAACAACAAGTACTAGCGTCGTCTAGTCAATTTGTCACGGTCATCTTGGTAGTCCCTATAATGGCGTTACCTTCTACGCGAAAGACGCTCCATTGAAGTTGCTGCGCTGGTTCGCTTTCCCCGTCGCCCTGCTCGCCGGACTGGCCGTTCTGGCGGCGCTGCTGGGGGCCTTCGTGCTGCTGGTCGCCTACCCCAAAGTGCCGCCGATCGACGCGCTGACCGATTACCAGCCGAAGGTTCCCCTGCGCGTCTACACCGCCGACGGGGCCCTGATCGGCGAATTCGGCGAGGAACGCCGCGCGGTGGTGCGGATCGCCGAGGTGCCCCCGGTGCTGAAGCAGGCCGTCCTCGCTGCGGAGGACGAACGCTTCTACCAGCACCAGGGCGTCGATTATGTCGGTGTCATAAGAGCAGCCTACTCCAATCTCGTTGCCGGAGGCAAGCGCCAGGGCGCCAGCACGATAACTATGCAGCTTGCGCGCAACTTCTTTCTCTCGAGCGAGAAGACGCTCACGCGCAAGCTCTACGAAGCGCTCCTCGCGCTCAAGATCGAGTCCACCTTGAGCAAGGACCAGATCCTCGAGATCTATCTCAACCAGATCTACCTCGGCCAGCGGGCCTACGGCTTCGCGGCGGCGGCGCAGATCTACTTCGGCAAGCCGCTCGCCGACGTGACGGTGGCCGAGGCGGCGATGCTCGCCGGGCTGCCGAAGGCACCCTCGAGCTTCAACCCGGTCGTGAACCCCAAGCGCGCGAAGCAGCGCCAACTCTATGTGTTGCGTCGCATGCAGGAGCTCGGCTACATCACCGATGCGCAGCTTGCTGCGGCACAGAAGGACCCGCTCGCGGTGCGGCGCGACATAGATGGCTTCGCGGTGCATGCCGAGTACGTCGCCGAGATGGTCCGGCAGGTCCTCTACGAGCGGTACCCGAGCGACGTCTACACCAAGGGCTTTCGGGTCTACACGACCATCACGAAGCGCGACCAGGAAGCCGCCTACCAGTCGTTGCGGCGCGGGGTGCTTGAGTACGACCGCCGACATGGCTACCGCGGGCCGGAAGGCTACGTCGACCTGCCGCAAGGTGCGCCCGAGGAGCCTCTGGAGGAGGTGCTGCAGGAATTCCCGGACAGCGAGGAGCTGCTCGCGGCGGTGGTGCTGGAAGCGGGTCCGAAGCAGGTCAAGGCTTACCGCCGCGGTGGGGAGATCGTGACCATCGCGGAAAGCGGCCTGCGCTTCGCGGCGTCCTCGCTCGCGGAGAAGACTCCCCCGAACCGCCGCATCCGCCGCGGCGCGGTGATCCGCGTCCAGAAGGAAGACAAGATCGGGTGGCAGATCCTGCAGCTGCCCGACGTCGAAGCGGCGTTCGTCGCGCTCGATCCGCAGAGCGGCGCCGTGCGCGCGCTCGTCGGCGGCTTCGACTTCTCTCGCAACAAGTACAACCACGTCACCCAGGCGTGGCGCCAGCCGGGCTCGTCGTTCAAACCGTTCATCTATTCGGCGTCGCTCGAAAAGGGGTTCACCCCGGCTACCGTCGTCAACGACGCGCCCGTCGTCGTCGACGCCGCGCTCACCGGCGGCCAGGTGTGGGAGCCGAAGAACTACGACGGCAAGTACGAGGGGCCGATACGCCTGCGGACGGCGCTCGCGAAATCGAAGAACATGGTATCGGTCCGCGTCCTGCAGTCGATCGGCACCGAGTATGCGCAGGACTATGTCACGCGCTTCGGGTTCGACGCCGACAAGCACCCGCCCTATCTCACGCTCGCGCTCGGCGCTGGGTCGGTGACCCCCTGGCAGATGGCGCGCGCGTACGGCGTATTCGCGAACGGCGGCTACCGGATCGATCCGTACCTGATCGAGAAGATCGTCGACGACCGCGGCAACCTTCTCGCGCAGGCGCAGCCGGTGAAGGCAGGGGAGCCGAGCCTGCGCGTGATCGACGCGCGCAACGCCTTCATCATGGACAGCATGATGCACGACGTGATGCGCATCGGCACCGCCGCGCGGGCTTCGTCGCTCGGACGCAAGGATCTTGCCGGCAAGACCGGCACGACCAACGACCACGTGGACGCCTGGTTCGCGGGCTACCAGCCCGGGCTCGTCGGGATCGCCTGGATCGGCTTCGACCAGCCGAAAAAGCTGGGCGCCAACGAGACCGGCAGCGCCGCCGCGCTACCGATCTGGATGGGTTACATGCGCGCCGCGCTGAAGGGCGTACCGGAGCTGCAGCCGGAGCCCCCGCCGGGGATCGTCAGCGTGCGGATCGACCCCGAGACCGGGGTCCAATCGCCCGACGGCTTCATCGCCGAATACTTCTACCGCGAGTTCCTGCCGCCGGCCGACGCTGCTGCGACGGCGGGGCGCGGCACGACGCGGACCGTCGAGGAAGTCCGCAACCAGCTGTTCTGAACCGGGGCGTGTGGCGCGCCGTGTATGATCCCGGACGCCGTCATGCGCCGCGTCATCGCCCTCCTGCTTCTCACGCTCGGCCTCGCGGCGTGCGGCACGAAGGGCGCGCTGTATCTCCCGCCGCCCGAGGGCGAGACGGCCGCCGCGTCCAAGAAGAAATGACGTGACGCCGTTCGCCGTCCGGCACGGCCGGCTGTACGCCGAGTCGGTCCCGCTCGAAGACATCGCACGGCAATTCGGCACGCCCTGCTTCGTCTACTCCCGCACCGCGCTCGAGCGCGCGTTCCGCGCGTTCGCGGACCCGCTCGCCGGACGCGACCACCTCGTCTGCTACGCGACGAAAGCGAATTCCAACCTCGCGGTGATCGACGTGTTCGCGCGCCTCGGAGCGGGCTTCGACATCGTCTCCGGCGGCGAGCTCGCCCGTGTCGTCGCGGCCGGCGGCGACCCGGGCAAGGTGGTGTTCTCCGGCGTCGGGAAGTCGGAAGCGGAAATCCGCCAGGCGCTCGCCGCCCGCATTCTCTGCTTCAACGTCGAGTCGGCTGGCGAGCTCGATCGCATCGAGCGCATCGCGGGCGGAGCGGGAAAGCGCGCGCCAGTCTCGCTGCGGGTGAATCCCGATGTCGACCCGAGGACGCATCCGTATATCGCCACGGGACTGAAGCAGAGCAAGTTCGGCGTGGCCGTCGAGGACGCGCTGCCGCTCTATCGCAAGGCGGCCGTGTCGCCGCATCTGGAGGTCGCCGGCATCGGCTTTCACATCGGCTCGCAGCTGACCGAGGCGCCGCCGTTCGTCGCCGCGCTCGACAGGGTGCTCGAGCTGGTCGATGCGCTCGAGCTCGAGGGCATTGCGCTGCACCACATCGACCTCGGCGGCGGCCTGGGGATCCGTTATCGGGATGAGTGCCCGCCGTCCCCCGACGAGTACCTCCGCCCGCTGCTCGACCGCCTTGCCGGCCGGCCGCACCGAATCCTGCTCGAGCCGGGGCGGACCCTGGTAGGCAACGCCGGCGCGCTCCTGACACGGGTGGAATACCTCAAGCACGGTTCCGAGCTGAACTTTGCGGTAGTGGACGCCGCCATGAACGACCTCCTGCGCCCGGCCCTCTACGACGCCTGGCACGATATCGTCCCGGTGAGGCAGCGCGGCGAGGACGAGCGAGTCTACGAGGTCGTCGGACCCGTGTGCGAGAGCGGGGATTTCCTCGGCCACGGCCGGCCGCTCGCGCTCACTGAAGGCGACCTGCTCGCGATCCTGTCGGCGGGAGCTTACGGGATGGTAATGAGCTCGAACTACAACACCCGCCCCCGCGCCGCCGAGGTGATGGTCGACGGCTCGAGAGCGCATCTCGTCCGGGAGCGGGAGCAGACGCATGCGCTCTTCGCCCTGGAGCGACGGCTGCCTCTAGACGACGCTCATTGACCCGTCCGAGCGGGGCTGCTAGCGTCCATTCTCCCCGCCGCACGAAGCGATCGGCGGTTGCCCGGACCCCCAGTGAAACGACTCTCTTTGGCTGTAGCCGCCCTCGCCGCGGTCGCCGTAGGCTGCGGCGACAACAAGGCTGACACGAAGAAGCAGGTCGGCCCGCCGGCGACCCTCGTGACCGTCGCGAAGGCCGAAGTGCGCACGCTCGAGATCGTCGAGGACTCGGTCGGATCGCTCGAGAATTTCATGGACCCGAAGGTCGGCGCGGAGGTGGCGGGCCGCGTGGTGAGCGTGCAGGGCTTCGTCGGCAAGAAGGTGAAGCGGGGCGACCCGCTCGCCGAGATCGACGCCTCCGACCTCGAGATCCAGAGCCGCTCCGATAGCGCGGAGATCGCGCGGCTCGAGGCGCTGGTCGCGAATGCGGAGCGCATCATCGCCAACCAGCAGAGGCTGGTCGAGAAGGCGTTCATCTCGCAGAACGCGCTCGACGAGTCGATTGCCCAGGGCAAGGCCATCCGCGAGCAGCTCGCCGTAGCGCGCGCGAAGCTCGACGCCAACCGCAACTCGCTGCGCAAGACCAAGGTCATCTCGCCGATCGACGGCGAGATCGAGGTGCAGATCGTCGCCCCGGGCGACTACGTCAAGGTCGGCGACCCGATGTTCCAGCTCGTCGGCACCCAGCGGCTGCACGCGCACCTGCCGTTCCCCGAGAGCGCGGCGCCGCGGCTCAAGGTGGGGCAGCCGGTGCGAATCACGTCGCCGCTCGTGCCCGACTTCGTCGTCGAGGCGAAGATCGACGAGATCCGGCCGACGATCACCGCGACCAGCCGCGCGCTCGACGTCATCGTCAAATTCGACACCGACGGGAAGTTCCGTGGCGGCGGCACGGTCAACGCCCAGATCGTGACCGGACGCAAGCCCAATGCGGTCGTGGTGCCCGAGCAGAGCGTCGTGCTGCGGCCCGCCGGCAAAGTGGTCTACGTCGTCGAGGACGGCAACAAGGTGGCGCAGCGCATCGTTCAGACCGGGTACAGGCAGGGCGGCCTGATCGAGATCACCGCCGGGCTCGCCGGCGGCGAAACGGTCGCGGTCGACGGCGCCGGCTTCCTGACCAACAACACCAGCGTCGTCGTGTCCAGACCACCCGGGGAGATAGAGGCGCCGGCGCCGCCAGCGGTGCCGACGGCGCAGCAGCCCAGCCCCAGCAAGCCGATCGCCCCTGCAGTCAAGGGAGGGGCGTCGTGACCCTGCCCGAGCTGTCCATCAAGCGTCACGTCTTCGCGGTGATGCTGAACGCCGTGCTGGTGCTGTTCGGTCTGATCGCCTACCAGCGCATCGGCATGGACAAGCTGCCCTACGTCGAGTTTCCGGTCGTCTCCGTCCAGACCACCCTCAAGGGCGCGAATCCCGACGTCGTCGACTCGGCGATCACGGGCGTGATCGAGGGTTCGGTCAACAGCGTGCCGGGCATCGAGCACATCCAGTCCACGTCCTCGCCCGGCGTGTCGCAGATCAACATCACCTTCAACCTCGACAAGCGGATCGACGTCGCGTTCAACGAGGTGCAGGCGAAGGTGAACCAGGTGCTGCGCCGGCTGCCGAAGGACGCCGACCCCCCGGTGGTCGCAAAGGTCGAGACCAACACCTCGCCGATCTTCTGGATGGCGATCTCGGGCGACCGCACGCAGCAGCAGCTGAACCAGTACGCGATCAACGTCATCAAGAAGAAGCTCGAGACGATCGACGGCGTCGGCGAGGTGCGCGTCGGCGGGCGGCGCGATCGCACGATCCGCGTGAACCTGCTGCCCGCCCGCATGGCGGCGTTCGGCATCGCGGCGCAGGACATCCAGGACGCCTTCACCCGCGAGCACCTGCAGGTCGCGGGCGGGTTCATCGTCGGCGGTTCGACCGAGCACCTGGTGAAGCTCGACCTCGAGTTTCACAGCATGGACGACCTCGAGAAGATGATCGTCGGCTTCCGCGAGGGCTCGCCGATCAGGCTCAAGGACATCGCCGAGATCGAGGACGGCCTCTCCGACTTCCGGCAGCTCGCGCGCTTCAACGGCCAGATGGCGGTCGGGCTCGGCGCGGTGAAGATCCCGAACACCAATACCGTCGCGATCGTGCAGCGGATCATGGAGCGGCTGGAGACCGACATCATCCCGAGCCTGCCGCCGGGCATGAAGATCGACATCGTCCAGAACGACGCGGTGTTCATCGGCGAAACGATCAAGGCGCTGAAGGAGCACCTCTTCGAGGGCACCCTGCTCGCCGCGCTGGTGGTGCTCTTCTTCCTGCGCAGCGTACGGTCGACCCTGATCATCGCCACGGCGATCCCGGTCTCGCTGCTCGGCGCGGTGGGGGTGATGTACTTCTTCGGCTACACCTTCAATTCGGTGACGATGCTCGCGCTCCTCCTGCTGATCGGCGTCGTGGTGGACGACTCGATCGTGGTGCTCGAGAACATCTTCCGCCACCGCGAGCACCTCGATCCCGATCCGATCTCGGCGGCGATGAACGGCAGCCGCGAGGTCACCTTCGCAGTGCTCGCGGCGACGCTCTCGCTCGTCTCGATCTTCGCGCCGGTGATCTTCATCGGCGGCGTGATCGGCCAGTTCTTCAAGTCGTTCGCGGTGGTCGTGACCTTCGGCGTGCTGGTATCGTGGTTCGTCTCGCTCACGCTCACCCCGATGCTGTGCTCGCGGTTCCTGCGCGTTCACAGGCACGAGGGGCGAGTGCACCGCTGGCTCGACCGCTTCTTCGCCGGACTCGATAGCGTGTACCGCCGGCTGCTCAACGCCGCGATCCGGCATCGCTGGGGGGTGCTCGCCGCAACGGTGCTGATATCGGCCTCGAGCGTCTACTTCTACGGCAACATCGGCAAGGAGCTCGCTCCGGCGCAGGACGAAGGCCGGTTCCTGATCACGATGCGAACGCCGCTCGGCTCCTCGATCCACTACACCGAGACGCGGCTGCGCCAGGTCGAGGAGATCGTGAAGCAGTACCCGGAGGTCGTGACCGAGTGGGGCATCATCGGGCTCGGCTCGGCGCAGCAGGTGAACCAGGCGACGCTCGTGATCCGCATGCTGCCCAAGGACGAGCGTCGCGCGAAAGGGATGCGTTCCCAGCAGCAGGTCCTGGCGACGATCCGGCGGGATATCGCGCAGGTGCCGGGCGCGCGGGTGTTCGCGCGCGGCTTCGGCGTGTTCCCGGGGCAGCGGACCGAGCCGCTCCAGTTCGTCGTCACCGGTCCGAACCTGCAGGAGATGGGGCGGAACGCGGGCGAGATCCAGCGCACGCTGCAGAACAACCCGGCGATCGGCCGCATGGACACCGATCTGCAGCTCGACCTGCCGCAGCTAGTCCTGGCGCCCGACCGCACGCGCTCGCAGGCGTTCGGCCTGAGCGCGAACGACGTCGCGTCCGCGCTCAACATGCTGACCGGCGGCATCGACATCGCCAAGTACAACGACGACCCGGGTGACGGGCAGCGCTACGACATCCGCGTCAAGGCGAAGGACGGGGAGTTCCTGCAGCAGGCGGACCTCACGAAGATCTACCTCCGCAACCGCCAGGGACAGCTGATCCGCCTCGACAGCGTCGCGAAGTTCCAGGAGACCCTCGGGCCGGCCGTCATCGGGCGGTTCGACCTCGAATACTCGGCGACCTTCTACAACATCCCGAGCGTGTCGCTCGGCGACGCGGTCGATATCGTGCGCGCAACGGGCGAGAAGCTGCCGCTCGGGTATCGCGTCCAGCTCATCGGGGAGGCCGAGGAGCTAGGCAAGACCCAGCGCTACGTGCTCTTCGCGCTCGTCGTGGGGTCGCTCCTGCTCTTCATGGTGCTCGCGAGCCAGTTCAACTCCTTCGTGCAGCCGCTCATCATCATGCTCGCGGTGCCGCTCGCGATCGTCGGCGGCCTCGCCTCGCTGTGGCTCGCCGTCCCGGCCGCCCAGTTCGCGGTCTGGCTCGGCGCGGAGATCCAGCCGCTCACCCTCAACATCTACTCGATGATCGGTCTCGTCCTGCTGATCGGCCTGGTCGCGAAGAACTCGATCCTGCTCGTCGACCTCACCAACCAGCGTCGGGCGCAGGGGTTGGGCGTCGACGAGGCACTCCGCGACGCCTGCCCGATCCGGATGCGGCCGGTGCTGATGACTTCGGCCACGATCGTCCTCGCGCTGGCGCCGGCGGCGCTCGGGCTGGGGGCCGGGTCCGAGACGAACCAGCCGCTCGCAGTGGCGGTGATCGGCGGGATGATCACCTCGACGCTTCTCACGCTGGTCGTCGTACCGGCGGCCTACTCGCTGGTGGAAAGCCGCGATGTGCTGCGGCCGGTCCGCCGGTTCCTGCCGAAGCGGCTGAAGCCGCAGCAATAGGCAGCGCCGCGACCAGGCGTAAGCCCGCGGTCAGCGTCTAGTGCCACCCGACTAGACCGTCGGACGACTTCCACGCGCCGCCGCCCGCGCCTAGAGTGGCGGGATGGTCGTCCTCTCGTGCGTCCTGATCATGCTGGCCATCGTGCTGCCGCTGCACTGGGCGGTGATGCACGAGCTCGAGCGCTGGGAGAGTCCGGAATACTTCCGGCGGTATGGCGTGATCGTCAAGCGCCAGGAAGCGCTCGACGCGGCGGCGGACGTGGTCGGTACGTACCGCGGCGCCGCGATCCATCGCAGCGTGACTTTCAAGGGCATGGTGTACGAGTTTGCCGGCGTGGTCCGGCCGCAATACCAGAAGCGCATCGACCAGAACGAGCTCTATATAGAACCCGGGCTTCTGTACGTCACGCGCGCGGGCTGACGCTCAGGCGTTCGGCCGCGGCTGGGCGACGGCGCCGCGCGCGGGTCTGGCGCGGCGGCGCCGATCCTTGAGCCTCGCCCAGACCCGGTAGCCGAGCAGCGCGGTGAGGATCACCGCGTAGACCGCGGGCTCGGTCACGTCCCGCTTCACCATCCACCAGAAGTGCAGCACGCCGAGCGGAGCGATGATGTAGATGAGCCGGTGGAGCGCAAGCCAGCGCTTCGCGCCCAGTCGCTGCACCATCCGGTTCGTCGACGTGATCGCGAGCGGCGTCATCAGCAGCAGGGCGGTGAAGCCGACGGTGATGAACGGGCGCTTCACGATGTCCTTCAGGATCTCCATCACCTCGAACACGTGGTCGAACGCGACGTAGCTCGACAGGTGCACAACGCCGTAGAAGAACGCGTAGACCCCGAGCATCCGCCGGAATGCCGCGAGCGAGTGCCAGCCGAAGAGCTTGCGTAGCGGCGTCACCGCGAGCGTGATGAGCAGGAACCGCAGCGTCCAGTCGCCCGTCGAGCGGGTGATGAACTCGGCCGGGTTCGCCCCCAGCCAGTCGGGAAAGAAGAAGGCGCCGGCTGCGAGCCGCCCGAGCGGTATGAGCGCGGCGAGGAAGACGAGCGCCTTCAGCGCGCGGACGGCTTGCGGCGTGGGGGCCACGGGCTCAATAGGACTTCGTGAGGTCCATCCCGGTGTAGAGGCTGGCGACCTGATCGCCGTAGCCGTTGAAGATCACCGTCGGGCGAGCGGCGAAGAAATCGGGGATGCGGCGCTCCTTCTTCTGCGTCCAGCGCGGATGATCGACGCTGGGATTCACGTTGGAGTAGAAGCCGTATTCCTGCGGGTTGGCGCGCTCCCAGGCGGTTCTCGGCTGCTTCTCGACGAAACGGATCCGGACGATTGACTTGCCGGACTTGAAGCCGTACTTCCACGGCACGATGAGGCGGATCGGCGCGCCGTTCTGGTTCGGCAGGACTTCGCCGTAGAGCCCGACGCCGAGGAGCGTCAGCGGGTGCATCGCCTCGTCGATGCGGAGCCCTTCGAGGTACGGCCAGTCGAGCACCGGCAGCTTCGTGCCGATCATCGTGTCCGGCTGGTAGGCGGTGACGAACTCGACGAACTTCGCTTTCGACGTCGGCTCGACGAGCTTCGCGAGGCGGCTGAACTCGAAGCCGATCCATGGCACCACCATCGACCAGGCCTCGACGCAGCGCAGGCGATAGATCCGCTCTTCGAGGGGAAACTTGAGCAGCTCATCGATCCCGAACGTGCGCGGCTTGGCGACCTCGCCCTCGACGACGAGGTTCCACGGCCGGGTCTTGAGCGCCTTCGCGTAACGCGCCGGCTCTTCCTTCTCGGTGCCGAACTCGTAGTAGTTGTTGTAGGTGGTGACGTGCTTGTAGTCGGTCGCCTTCTCGTTCGTGCTCAGGGCGCTCTTTGCCACGTTGTCGAGCTTCTGGAGCCCGAGGGTCTTCGCGCCCTGCTGCCCACGTGCCCCCGGGGCGAGAAGCCCTCCCGCAGCGAGGATCGAGCCGGCCGCGGCGAGCTTCATGAATTCGCGTCGCCGCGCGTAGATGTCCGGCGGAGTGATCGCGGAGGGCAGGATGTCCCCGGGACGCTTGATGAGCATGGCAGTGCCTCGAATGATGTTCGATGATAGCGATGTACGAGTCGGTCGACGGTCCAGATTCCTTACGGCCGAGGCGCTATTGCCGGGTCAGGACCCACTCGACAATCAGCTTCGCGTCGGCGTCGGACAGGCCGGGGTTTGGTGGCATCGGTACCTGGCCCCACGCCCCCTGCCCACCTTCCTTGAGCTTCCTGGCGAGCGACGCGGGCGCGGCGGCGTCGGACTTGTAACGCACGGCGACGTCGCGGAACGCCGGCCCGATGACCTTGTTGTCGATGGCGTGGCAGCCAAGGCAGGCATTCCGGTTCAGGAGCTGCGTCACGGGATCGGCCTGCGCCCGGGTCGCGGCCGCCTGCGCGGACGCGGCCTGCGCTGCGGCGGACGGCCCCTCGCGGCCGTAGTAGGTCACGAGATAGTCGGTGATGATCCGGATCTCGTCGGGCGCGAGCGGCGCGCCGCGCTGGACCATGATCCGCATCTGTTCCTCCCACTCCGCGCGCGAGAGCCGCACGCGCGTCACGTGCCCGATCTCGTGACAGACCGCGCACTTCGCCTGCGTCAGATCGGCCCCGGGGCCGGGGACGAGCGGCTCCTGCGCCATCCCTGATGCGGCGAGCGAGATGAGCACGACGAGCGCCGCGCCCGCCGTGTGAACGGTGCTACGCGTTCTCAACAACGATTCCCACGCGAGGGATCGCGTTCCAAAAGTAGCCGAGCGGGTTCCAGGTCGAGGCGGATGGCTGCGCGTTGCCCTTCGTATCGGTGGCGCGCGCGAGGATCGTCAGCTCGCCGGGTCGCGTGAGCGGCACCTCAAGGCGGAAGCGCCGCCAGGCGTACTTGTCGGCGCGCGGCGCGAGGTTCGCGGGTTGCCAGGTCGCGCCATTGTCGAACGAAATGTCGACACGCTCGATCGCGTAGTCGCCGGCCCACGCCGACCCTCGGACGATAAGGCGCCCACCGGTCCGATAGCGATCGCCCGGCCCGGGAAGCGTGATGATCGACTTCACCGGCCATGCTTCGGTCGTGACCGCGTCCGCCGGCAGCTTCGATCCCGGCGGCACCGGGCTCCGCGGGATACGATAGCTGTCATCCATGAAGGTGCCCTTGAACGGCGCATCGAGCACCTCGATCGCGGCGAGCCATTTGATCGACGCTGAGCCGACCCATCCGGGAACGACCATCCGCAGGGGGTAGCCGTGGATCTTCGGCAGATCGCCACCGTTCATACCCCATGCCACCATCGTGTGCCGCTCCATCGCCTTCGACATCGGGATGGAGCGGATCACCTTCGCCGCGGTAGGCACCACGCCGAGATCGTCGCCCGAGAATGCGACGTGGACCGCGGCCGCCTTCACGCCGGCGAGCCGCAGCACGTCTGCGAGGCTCACGCCCGTCCACTGCGGGCAACCCATTCCGCCCGTCGGCAACCACGGCGTGCCGCTCGCCCGCGGCTCGAAAGCGGATCGACCCGAGCCCGCGCATTCGACCATCGCCTGCGTCGTGAACGACGGCATCTTCTTCAGATCGGCAAGCGAGATCTCCAGCGGCCGCTCAACGAGACCCCGTACGCGCAAGACGTGCTTCGACGCGTCGAGGTCGGGCGTGAGCAGGTTATTGCGGATGAACATCCGGTCGGTCGGCGTCTCGTCGAAGTCGTGATACTCCGCCGGCACGCTGCCCGTGAGCGGGCGCGCCGAATGAACCGAGAAGCCCGGCATCTTCTGCGCGAGGACCTGCGGGTTCGGCACCGTGCCGGGCGGATCGACTGGCGGCGCTGCGGTCTGCGCCAGCGCCCGTTGCGCGAGCCCACCGGCGGCGGCGAGCGCGCTCAAAGTCGCGATCCGGGCGAGAAACGCTCTGCGGAGGGGCGAGGAATCGGAATCGATGGGACGAGTGGAATCGCTCACGGTCTGCTCCTTGACGTCATCGCGGTGCAGTTGCGATGTCGGTCGCGTATCCGTCCGCAACCGTGATGCGAGCGTAGCGGCGGAGCGAGCTTCCCGCAACCGACGGCGCTGCCGCGCCGCACCGCGAGCTCAGGGATTGAGCTGCCGGTACACCGCGGTCGCGATCTCGAGCAGCTCCGGCTTCGGGAGCTCGCCCGAGAGAGCGTAGCCGAGCCGCCCGTCGATCCAGTAGAACACCGCGACCTTGTCCTCCTGGCTGAAGCGGAACGCGGTGTCGCGGTTCTCGGCCGCGAGGCGCGAGACATAGAGCGTCAGCCGCTTGCCCTTCGCGTCCTGGTACATGAACTGCGCCACGGCGCCGCTGTCGCCCGGGAGCAGTCGCCCACCGACAAGCTCGTAGCCCTCCTTCGTCAGTAGCGGCGCACGGAGCTTCGCGCCCAGCCGCTTCGAGAGCCAGTTGACCAGATGCTCCTGCTCGGCCGCTCCGACCTCTACCGGATGCCGCACCTCGGGCGAGTACACCGCGTGCGCAATTGCCGCCTGACGCGCAAGCGACGCGCGCGCCGGCGGACGATCGGCGAGCAATTCGTGCACAAGCCAGCCGACCGCGGCGCCGGCGACGAACCATGCCGCCGCGATCGCGACCCGAGCTCCGCTCCGGCTGGCCCTGACGCGCCGGAGGCGCTCCGGCACCGGTTCGCCGAGCACCGGGTCGTAGAGCGCGTGGAGCGCCGCGCTTTGCTCACGATAGGACGCCGCGCGCCCCGCGTCCTCGGGTGACTGGGCGAGCTCGGCCTCGACGGCGCGCCGGCGTTCCGGGTCGAGCCGGTCGTCCACGAAGGCATGGAGGTCGTCTTCCGAGGGCTTCATTTGACGACCTTCAGGCCCGGCAGGGCCGGCGCGCCGGTGAGCATCGCGCGTAACCGCTCGCGACCGCGGAAGAGCCGCGACATCACCGTGCCGATCGGGATGCCGAGCGCCTCGCTGACCTCCGCATAGGTCAGCTGCTCCAGGCCGACGAGCAACACGACCGCGCGTTGCTCCGGCGGGAGCAGCGCGAGCGCGCTCTGCAGATCGCGGATCTCGAGCTGGGCGCCGTCGGCGGGCGCGACCGCCGGGAGCGCGTCGTCGTCGAGCGCTTCCTCGGGGTGCGCGCGGCGGCTGCGCAGCTGGTTGACGAATACGTTGTGCATGATCGCGAACAGCCAGGCGCGCAGATCGCTCCCGGGGCGCCACAGATGGCGCTTGTTGATTGCACGCTCGAGCGTGTCCTGCACGAGATCGTCGGCAGCGTACTGGTCGCCGACAAGCGCGCGCGCATAGCGGCGCAACCGCGGGATGTGCTCGGCGATCCGCTCGGGATTCACTTCGCCATCCGTCCCCTGACCGGCATTCAGGGACGCGCCACGCGCCACACGTTGTCGAACGCGTCGCCCGTCCGGTCGCCAGGCTTCGAGTCCTTGCTCCAGACGTAGAGCGGCTTGCCCTTGTACGCCCACTGCCGCCGGCCGTCGTCGCGAGAAAGAATCGTATAGTCGCCCGCCGCCTTCGCACCCGGCTCCGCCACAATCGGCCGCCAGTCCGCCGCACACTGCGCGTTGCACGCACTCTTGCCGGACAAGTCGCGGTCGAAGGTGTAGAGCGTCATCCCCTCCGCGTCTACGAGCACGTCGCCGTCGCGCCGCACCGGCACTTGGGACAGCGCAATGAGCGCACAACCGCAGAGCACCGTCACTACGGCCGCGAGCGCGATGCAGGCCTTCGCCCGGTGCGCCTTCGGTCCTGCGAACGAAGCCGACAGCCCCGTTATTCCCCCGACGGCCGGGGCGGAGGCGTAGCGCATCACGGAACCACCGCAGGAAAGGAGGAGACGCGCGAGCTAGCGCAGCCCCGCGATGTAATTGGCAACCGCCTTGATCTCGGCGTCGGACAGCCGTCCGGCGGTCATCCGCATCATCCGGTTCGGGTCGTTCGCGCGCTCACCGCTGCGGAACGCTTTCAGCTGTGCTTCGATGTACTCGGCGTACTGCCCCCCGAGCAGCGGGTATTGCGCCGGGACGCCGGCACCGGTAGGGCCGTGACACGCCGCGCACGCCGGGACCTGTTTCTCCGCGATGCCTCCACGGAAGATCTTCTGGCCGAGCTCGATTGTCTTCTTGTCCTTCGCCGTCTCGGGCACAAGCTTCTGACCGGCGTAATACGCGGCGACGCTGCGCATGTCCTCGGGCGAGAGCGCCGTCGAGAACGCGGCCATGATGTTGTTTGGCCGCTCGGCCGGCTTGTTGTCTTTGCCCGGCCTGAAGTTCATGAGCTGCTTCGCGAGATACTCGGGGATCTGGCTGGCGAGCTTCGGATTCGCCGGGCCGATGCTGTTGCCGTCGGCGCCGTGGCAGGCGGCGCAGACTTCGGTTGCGATCTTCTGACCCTTCGCGAGATCGACCTTCGGCAGCGGATCGGCCGCGAACGCAGGGGCCGCAGCCAAGATTGCGGCGAGAAACGCCGGGCAAAGGTTCATCGACTCCCCTCTCGCATCGGGTTGTTCTGGCTGGAACGGAACGACCAAAAAAGGCTGCTATTCTACCGGCGTTACCGCGCCGTTGCGACGGGATGTCCTTGTTTCAGAACGCAACCTACGTCGCCTCCGCTCACCACTTGCAGGATCTCCCGCCGCCTGGCGCACCCGAGATCGCGTTCGCCGGCCGCTCGAACGCCGGCAAGTCGAGCGCGATCAACGCATTGGCGAACCACACGCGGCTCGCGTTCGTCAGCAAGACACCAGGCCGCACGCAGACGATCAACTTCTTCCAGCTGGCGGGGGGCGGGATCCTGGCCGACCTCCCCGGGTATGGCTACGCGAAGGTACCGGAGGCTTTGCGGCGGCATTGGGAGGCGACGCTGAGCGCGTATTTGCAGACGCGGGCGAGCCTCTGCGGGCTCGCGCTGGTGATGGATGCACGGCATCCGCTGACCGAGCGCGATGAACTCATGCTCGGCTGGTTCCGGCCGACGCGCCGGCCAATCCACGTCCTGCTCACGAAGTCGGACAAGCTCACGCGGAGCGCGGCGACCGCAACGCTCGCGAGGGTACGCGAGCGCCTGCGCCGCTTGAACGGTGATTACACTGCCCAGCTTTTCTCGAGCTTGGACCGAACCGGTATCCATGAAGCGGAGACGGTGTTTGCAGGCTGGCTGGGCATCGCGCCGGCCGAGCCCAATAAAAAAGCCCCGGGCCAAAGGGGAAAGCCAGGGGCTAAACGCCTTAGTGATTAAGGCACCCGCTCAGGGAGGAGAAGCGGGAGACGATCGAAACCGTCTAACGCGTGAGAGTCCGGCGCTGCGAAAAAGTTTCCCGAGCGCGCGAGCACTCCCTATGCCCACCGGGCCGTGAAGTCCAGCCCATTGATCCGGTTGAAAAAACAGATCTCGGAGAAAGCGATGAAGGTCTATGGCAGGTATCCCAGCGTGCGCATGCGCCGCATGCGCCGCGACGACTTCTCGCGCCGGATGATGCGTGAGCATGTGCTTACTAGCAATGATTTCATCTGGCCGCTCTTCGTTATCGACGGCAAGAACACCGCGCAGCCGGTGCCGTCGATGCCGGGCGTAGTCCGGTACACCCTCGACCGACTGCTGCCGGTGGCGGAAGAGGCGCTCGAGCTGCGCATCCCGACAGTCGCGCTATTCCCCGCGGTCGAGCCCGCGCTCAAGACACCGGACGGCAAGGAGGCGATCAACCCCGACGGCCTCGTCCCCCGCATCGTGGCCGAGGTCAAGAAGCGGTTTCCGGAGCTCGGAGTCATGACCGATGTCGCGCTCGACCCCTACACCACGCACGGCCAGGACGGGGTCATCGACGACGCCGGGTACATCCTGAATGACGAGACCGTCGCCATTCTCGAGCAGCAGGCGCTCACTCAGGCCGAGGCCGGTGTCGACATCGTTGCGCCGTCCGACATGATGGACGGGCGGATCGGCGCGATCCGTGCGGCACTCGACGCACGAAAGTTCATCCACACCCGCATCATGGCCTACTCGGCGAAGTACGCTTCCGGGTTCTACGGCCCGTTCCGCGACGCCGTCGGCTCGGCCGGCGCGCTCGGGAAGAGCAACAAGCTCGTCTACCAGATGGATCCCTCGAACTCGGACGAGGCGCTTTGGGAAGTCGGGCTGGACCTGCAGGAAGGCGCCGACATGGTGATGGTGAAGCCGGGGATGCCGTATCTCGACGTCGTCCGCCGCGTGAAGGATGAGTTCAAGGCGCCCACCTTCGTCTACCAGGTGAGCGGGGAATACGCGATGCTGAAGGCGGCGTTCGCGAACGGCTGGCTCGACGAATCGAAGTGCGTGCTCGAAGCGCTCGTCGCGTTCAAGCGCGCAGGCGCCGACGGGATCTTGACCTACTTCGCACGCGACGCGGCGCGGTTGCTCAAGGCCGGGTGACCGGGGACTCGGCAAGCTCGAAACGCGCCTCGCGGATCACCTGGTCGAGCACGTTGCCCTTGCGGTCCACGGCGTAGATCCGCGCCGGCAGCAGGTTGCGGTCGAGATCTAGCCACACGTCCATCGCCGTGCCGCCGTCTTCCTCGCGCCGAAAGCGCAGCGTGCGCAAGCTGCCCAATGGCGTTTCGACCGTCTCCTCACCGGCAAGGGTGTAAACGTACCGCGCCAGCTTGCGACTGGTGGCCACGTTCAGGCTCGCGGCCGCCGGAACCGGCTGCGCAAAGTACAGCTGGTGCACCAGGGACAGCGGATCCTGCGCGCCGGGGGGGAGCTCTACCGTTCGCGACTCGCTCTTCCATTCCAGCGAAAGCTTGCGGCCCGTCCAGTCGAAGCGCGCGGTCTCGGTCCGGCCCCCGCGCCCGCGATCGAGCGTGTACTGCTCGGGCACGAGTCCACCGGCGCCGAGCTGTCCGGTCGAGCGCTGGACGAACTTCCCGTCGAAGAAGAGCGATACGAGACCCGACGCCTCGGCAACCGCCTCCGCGTGGTAGCGCTGGCCGTCCTGCGACCACGTGTGCGTCAGCTCGCCGACCCGGGTCGCGCCGTTGCCCGAGTTCACGGTCGCATAGTAGAGATCGTAGACGAGCCGCGCGTGCTTGAGCGGGTACTCGCTCGCCGGCTTCGGTTCGGCAACCGGCTCGGCGACCGCGGCGCCGAGGGATTCGACGCCCGCGCGCTCCGATTCGGTCTGCGCCACGACGACAGCCTCGCCTTCCGGCGGCGGTACATCGAGCGGTGCCGTCGTTGCAATCGGCGGCGGCGGCGGCGTATCGAGCACTCCCGTCGTTGCGATCGGCGCTGGCGGCGGCGCGCGCATGCTGCGCGCGGCGCGCGTGACGGGTTTCTTCGCCGGGCGAGCCGCCGGCGCGGGCGCGATCTCGACCGGCGCCGGCGGCACCAGCGTCAACTCGAGCGGCCTGGGTGCCTCGTACCGCCAGTCGAGCTCGACTGGGGCCGTCAGGAACAGCGCCGCGACGTGCACCGCGACCGACACACCAATCGCGGTCGCGAGCGCTCGATCCGCGGAACTCAAGGGTGCCATGACGCGTGCACGGACCTTCAGCCGAATACCAGCGCTACGCCGTGCGCGACGTCGGCGCCGAGCGCGACCGAACCGTCGGGCATGCGCGTGGGCTCCAGGCCACCCGCCTTCACGGCCCGTTCTGCGGCATCGCGATCGGCGACGCGCACGAAGAGCGCCGCCATCAGCGGCGCCGGCCGAGCGCTGATGTGGAGATCCGGCAAGCGCTTCGCGAGCGATGGCGAGGTGACGAATGCGATCGGCGTGTCCCCGGTCTCGACCAGTAGCCCCTCGGCGATCGGCTTGGCCTTCGAATCGAAGAGACGCTCGTAGGCCCGCGCCGTCCGCGCGACATCGGTGCAGACGATCGCCACCGCCGCGAGACCGGTAGCGCCGTTTGCGTGCCGCTGGTGCTCGGGACGCCAGACCACGTCGCGCGTCAGGTGCTCGCACACGAACGTGCGTCCGCCCGGCGTCGATCCCGGCCGCGGCTGCGTGATCCTGAAGCGCGCCTCGCGCATGTCTTCGGACAGTGCGACCGGCCGCGAGAAGTCCAGGGGCTCGCCCGGCTGGAAGCCGGCCCACAGGAGCTCGGTGTACGCGCCCTTGGCATTCGCCGACTTCAGCGCGATGGCGGCCAGACCGTCGCCGGTCCGGGCAAACTCGGTGTAATACTGCCGCGACGGATGCGGATTCTCCGGCGGGCTCATCAGCAGCTCGATGTAGTCGTCGCCGAACATCACGCAGTGGTTCTGCGAGCCGAGCGTATGGTGGCCGCGCGGCGTCACGGTGAAGCCCATGCGCTCGAACCTGTCGCGCGCGGCATCGAGGTCGCGCACCACGATGACAGCGTGATCGATACCCTGCAGGTGCTTGCGCATGAGACGCGATGTTATCATCGGCCGCATGCCGATCATCGATCGCATCCGCGAGTTTCACGGCGAGATGACTGCGTGGCGGCGCGACATCCACGCGCATCCGGAGACGGCGTTCGAGGAGCACCGCACCTCGCAGATCGTCGCGGGAATGCTCACCGCGTTCGGCCTGGAGGTGCACCGGGGCCTCGCGAAGACCGGCGTCGTCGGCACCTTGCGCGCGGGCAGCGGCGCGGGCGCGATCGGACTGCGCGCCGATCTCGACGCGCTCCACATCCGCGAGCAGAACGAGTTCGCGCACCGCTCGAGCTACGACGGCAGGATGCACGCGTGCGGCCACGACGGTCACACGGCGATGCTGCTCGGCGCCGCCAGGTATCTCGCCGCGACGCGCAACTTCAACGGCACCATCCATTTCATCTTCCAGCCCGCCGAGGAGAACGAAGGCGGCGGCCGGGCGATGGTGGAGGAGGGGCTGTTCGAGAAGTTCCCCTGCGACGCCGTCTACGGCATGCACAACTGGCCGGGCATGCCGGTGGGACAGTTCGGCGCGATGGCAGGGCCGGTGATGGCCGCGTTCGACGTCTTCGAGATCGCGATCGCCGGCCGCGGGGCGCACGGCGCGATGCCGCACAACAGCATCGATCCGGTGGTCGCCGGCGCCGCGCTGGTGCAAGCGCTGCAGACGATCCCGAGCCGCAACGTGAACCCGGTCGATGCGGCGGTGGTCAGCGTGACGCAGTTCCACGCCGGCGACACCTGGAATGTCATTCCCGCCGACGCGACGCTCCGCGGCACGACGCGCGCCTTCCGGCCCGAGGTCCAGGACGCGATCGAGGCGGGCATCCGCCGCATCGTCGCCGGCATCGACGCGGCGTACGGCACCTCGAGCACGATCCGCTACGAGCGTCGCTATCCGGCGACGATCAACGCGCCGCGCGAAACAGCCATCGCTGCGGAAGCAATCGCGAAAGTCGTGGGCGGCGAGAACATGCTGACCGATCTCCAGCCGACGATGGGCGCCGAGGACTTCGCGTTCATGCTGCAGGCGAAACCCGGCTGCTACGTCTGGATCGGCAACGGGCCGGGCGAGGGCGGCTGCATGCTGCACAACCCGCGCTACGACTTCAACGACGCGATCCTTCCAATAGGTGCGAGCTACTGGGCGACGCTAGCCGAGCATGTGCTCGGCTCGCACTGACTCGGGGGATTCACAAGGGGGCGCCGCCCCCTTGGGCCGGCGCGGTGCGAGGCCCGCCGTCCGGAATGAAGGCGAGGAACGCCGCGCGCAGGCCGTCGATGTCGGCAGGGCCGAACCGCGCGAACTGGGCGCCGATCGCACGCCCACGCTTGTAGATCGCGCGCTTCATGATCGCCTCGGCTTTCGCGGCGCCGAGCTCCGCCTCCAGCTCGTCGTACACCGCCGCGTAGACCAGCCCGCGCGCCTTCATCGCGTTCTTCAGCTGTGCGCGGAGTTCCTCGACGTCGCTCATCGCTTCTCCTGGAGGTCTGCGTCCCGAGCATACCTGAGGCCTGTTAACATTCCGGCCTCCCGAAGGATCCCGCGATGCGTTACATCGACCATGGAAACGGCGGTCCGCCGAGCGTCATGAAGCTCGTGGAGGGGCCGAAGCCGACGCTCAAGCCCGGTGAGGTGCTGATCGAAGTGCAGTATGCCGGCGTCAACCGGCCCGATGTCCTGCAACGCTCGGGCAGCTATCCGCCGCCGGCCGGCGCGTCACCGGTGCTCGGGCTGGAGGTCGCCGGCCGGATCGTCGAGACCGCGCCGGACGTCAAGCAATGGAAAGCGGGCGACAGCGTTTGCGCGCTCACACCGGGCGGCGGCTACGCCGAGTACTGCGCAGCGCCGGCTGCTCACTGCCTGCCGATCCCGAAGGGACTCTCGGCGAAGGAAGCGGCGTCCCTCCCCGAGAACTGGTTCACCGTGTACGACAACGTGATGACGCGCGGCCGGCTCAAGCCGGGCGAGACCATCCTGATCCACGGCGGCTCGGGCGGTATCGGATATTCGGCGATCCAGCTCGCGAAGGTCCTGGGCGGGGCCACGGTTTACACGACGGCCGGCAGCCCCGAGAAGGCCGAGTTCTGCCGCAGGATGGGCGCCGACGTGGCGTTGAACTACAAGGAGCAGGACTGGGCCGCGGAGGTACGGAACCTGACGGGGAAGCGCGGGGTCGACGTTGTCCTCGACATGGTGGCGGGCGACTACGTCATGAAGAACATCCGCTCGCTCGCGCTGGAAGGACGCCTGGTGCAGATCGCGTTCTTGAAGGAGAGCCAGCTCGCCGACTTCGACGCGATGCCGATCATGATCAAGCGGCTTACGTTCACCGGCTCGACGCTCCGGCCGCGCACCGTCGAGCAGAAGGCGGCGATTGCGAAGCCGGTCCGCGAGCAGGTCTGGCCGCTATTCGAGTCCGGCCAGCTGAAGACCTTCGTCTACAAGACCTTCCCGCTCGCCGAGGCGCGTGCCGCGCATGAGCTGATGGAAAGCTCACAGCACATCGGGAAGATCATGCTGGAGGTGAAAGGCGGCTGAAGCGGCGGCGGCGCTCGGAGGCAAGGGCCGCGCGCTGCGTTTGACGCCGTTCGTCGCCGGGGCGGCGCACCGCGTTCGAGGCATCGCGCTCATGTGCCGTCCGGAACAGCTGGCCGAGCGTAAGAATCCCGCCCCAGATGAGCAGCGCGATCGACCCGAGCAGCAGCACTTCGGCAACGATACTCACGATTGCGTCCATCGTCCTCTCCTTCGTACCCCGGCCAGTGCGACCGGCCCGCGGCCAGACTAGGAGAAGCAAGGCCCGCCGGGTGGCGAGAATTGCCGGCAGGCCGGTGACGAATTCACCCGCGGAAGAAAAGGGAACAAAAAACGGGCGACGACACCGCCGCCCGCCAAGAGGAGCCGGGACGCTAGGACAGCGTCCCTGCAGGGAGATTCGTGTCGCGCCAGCAGGCGTCCGCGTTCACCGGTTCGCCGGCGTCGAGACCGTGGGCGAGGCACAGCACCATGCCCGCGGCAAGGAGGGCGAGCGAGCCTATAACCCCAGCGGCCAAGAGAGCGTTCAGGATCGTTTCCATGGCCCGCTCCTAGAACGCCTCGATGTGGGCTTCCGGTGCGCCTTGCGGCGCCGGAAACTGCGCCGGGAAGTAGCCGTCGCGAGCCGCGTCGTCGGTCGCCATCGCCGCGCTCGCTTCCGGAACGATCGCGCCCTGCCGGTGCATGCCCATGCCGACCAGCACCGCGCCAACCAGCAGCGCGCACACGACGACGCCTCGCACGATGCCGGCAAAACGGCTTTCCGAGTTCTCGAATCCTTCGTTTCGCGTGTTCATCTTGGTCTCCTTGCTCCTCGGTACCGGTTCGATCACCGCGATCGACCTGATTCGAGCGTAGGCTTGAAGACCGGTCGAAACTGGGGAGCATTGGCCGGGAGCCTGTGACTTATTCACCTAGCGCCGTCCCCTCCCACCGTCGCGTCTGAACGCCGTGCGGCGCCGACGGCCGACGAGCGGGGCGAAACGGGCGGGGCAAGTATTCGTCGCGGCCGGGTTGCACCGCAACAAGGCGCTACCAGGCGGGCGGCAGCGGCTTCCTGATGGTGATCAGTCGGTCCTGGACTTCGAGGTAGCCGCCGGTCGTGAGGTCCTTGAAAAGCCGGCTGATCATTTCCCGCGACGAGCCGACGCGGTCGGCGATGTCCTGGTGGGTGAGGCGCTCGGGCACCACCCGCTGGCCGTCGCGCTCCACGGCGAGGTCGGTGAGCAGGCGGGCGACGCGCCCATACACATCCAGCAGCGCGAGACTCTTCACGTTCATGGTCGCGCGCCGCGCGCGGCGGATGACCTTCGCCAGCAGGTCGAACGCGAAATCCGGATGCTGTGCGATGTGATCGCGCAGGGTCACGCGGGTCACCACCGCGCACACCGTCGGCTCGAGCGTCATCACCGAGGCCGAGCGCGGGCCGCCGTCGAGGGACATCTCCCCGATGAATTCGCCCGGCCCGTGCGTGTCGATCACCACCTCGCGATCATTGTCGCCGGTCGCAAACACCTTGACCCGGCCGGAGAGCACGATGTGGAGCGTGTCGCCGTAATCGCCCTCCTGGATGATGACGACGTCCTTGCGGTAGCTCTGGATCCGACCGCGGCTCGCGAGCTCCCGGAGCATGGGCGATTCGAGCGCGGCAATGAGTGCATCCGTGTCGGCGGGCAAGGAAGCGAGCTCCCGGTGAGTTCGCGCGGATTGTACGCTGGCCGGTGGTAGGATCGGCCGGCCTTCGCGCCCGGTCCGGTCCCGACCCGTAGCGATCTCGCCTCCAGCCATGCCTTTCGGCCTGCAGTCCCTCCGCGGCGAGCTCGCCGGCGGCGTGGCGAGCGCGATCCCGGGCCTCGCGCACGCACTTACGCTGGGTTTGCTCGCCTTCGCGCCGCTCGGCCCGGAGCATGCGGAGATCGGCATCCGGGCCGGGTTCGCCGCGGTGATCTTTGGCGGTATCGCCGCGACGATCTTCTCCGGCACCCCGCTGCCGGCAACCGGACCGCGCGCATCGATCAGCCTGATCCTCGCCGGCTTCGTCGCGACGCTTGCGGTCGATCCGACGCTTGGCGCGGCTGGCACGGTTGCGCTGGCCATCCTCTGCACCGCCGGCGCCGGCATGCTCCAGATCCTGTTCGGCGTGCTGCGCCTGGGAACGCTGGCGAAATTCGTGCCGTTTCCGGTGCTCGGCGGATTCATGTGCGGGGTGGCGATCCTCATCGTGCTGTCGCAGGTGCCGCACATGCTGGGCGTGCGCCCTGGCGCGATGCGCGAGCCCGCGGTCGAATGGCTCGCCGCGGTCCAGCCGCTGACTGCGTTCGTCAGTCTCGCGACGGCGGCGATCATCTGGGTCGTCGCCTGGCGCTGGAAGCGACTGCCGGCGGCACTCATCGGGCTTGCCGCCGGAACGGCGGTCTATTACGCGACCCGCTTCGTCGTTCCCGGTGCGGCGCTCGGCCCGGTGGTCGGCGAGATTCCCGGCGCGTTGCCGCTGCCGACAGCGCTCGCCGGCGTGATCGATCTCGGTGGACAACCCGCTGCGCTGAAGCACCTTCCCTTGCTCGCGGCAACGGCGGCCGTCATCGCGATCATCGGCACGCTCGACTCGCTGCTCGCCGCCGCTGCCATCGACGCGGCCGCCGGCACCCGTCACCGCGCGAACCGGGAGCTCATCGCGCAGGGGATCGGGAACTTCGTGTCCGCCGCGTTCGGAGGCGTGCCGGTAGCGCTCTCGCCCACCCGCGCCCTGCCAGCCTGGCGGGCCGGCGGACGCACGCGCGCAATCGGGTACATCGCTTCGGGGCTGTTGGCTGCAGTGCTGCTCATCGGGACCGCAGCGCTCGCGTATCTGCCGCTCGCGGTGCTCGCGGGTGTCATGCTGACCGTCGCCTGGGGCCTCGTCGATGCGTGGACGCGCGGTCTCGCGCGGCGACTCGCTGCGGGCGAGCGTGACGAGACGCTGCTCTGGAGCATGGCGGTCGTCGTGCTGGTGGCCGCGATCACGGTGTTCGTGAACTTCCTCGTCGCGGTGATCGCCGGTGTCTTCCTGTCGATGGCGCTGTTCATCGCGACCATGAACCGCTCGCTCGTGCGGGCGGTATACGACGGCACGGCACGGCCCTCGCGACGCATCTACGGGCCGGAGGACGCGACCCGCCTCGTCGCCGAGCGGCGCCGGATCAAGCTCGCCGAGCTGGAGGGCGCGGTCTTCTTCGGCAGCGCGGAGCGGCTCATAGCCGAGGCCGAGGGGTGGGCGGACACCTCCGATCACATCGTGCTCGACCTGCGCCGAGTCACGGCGATCGACGCGACGGGGGCGCTCGGCCTCGAGCAGCTCGCGAAGCGGCTTCGCGGGCGAAAGGTGAACCTGGCGCTCGCCGGGGTGACGCCCGAAGGACGCCACGGCGTCGCGCTCGTCGCCTACGGCGTATTCGCGGACCCGAAGGCGCGGCACTGGTTCGCCGACGCGGACCAGGCGATCGAGTGGGCCGAGCGCCGGCTGCTCGGTTCGGCCGACAGCTTCTCGCCCCGCGAGATCCCGCTCGAGCGCCTCGCCTTTGCCGCCGGTCTCGACGCGCCCGAGCTGGAAGCGCTCCGGCGCGCCCTGCGGCGGAAAGAGCTCGACCCGGGCGAGACGCTGTTCCGCGAGGGTGAGCCCGGCGATCATCTTTACCTGCTTGCGCGCGGAGCGGTGTCGATCATGATCGGGGGTGCAGGGCGCGGCAGCCGCATCGTCACGTTCGCCCCGGGCTCGATCTTCGGCGAAGCGGCCATGCTCGACGGCGGCATGCGGTCGGCGACCGCGGTCGCCGCCGAGGACGCCGTCGTCTACAGCCTGTCGCGCGCCCGGCTCGAACAAGTCGCCGCGAGCCACCCGGCGCTCGCGAACAAGCTGCTCCTGAATCTCGGTCGCCATCTTTCGGGCCGGCTGCGGCAGACCACGGACGCACTGCGCGAGCTGAGCGACGGCTCGGGGTAGGAGTCAAGTCCCCACGCTCCGGGCCAGATGCGCAACGCGCGCCAAAGACTCGGGAAATCGTCCGCGTGAGCCTACCGGCGGGAGCGGGAGCAGTTCTCGCCGCGAGGGGCGCCGAAGCCCGCGGATTGCGACCTCCTGCCGTCCGCCCGGACATGGTGAATGCATCACGCCGCGTCCGGCAATACTCGCCGCGCGCGGGTGGTCGACGCCCGTACGCTTGCCTCACGTCGATTCGACCATGCATCCAGCAAAAGGAACACGATCATGAGCAAGCTCAACCGGACCGCGCAGGATCTTTCGATCGAGCTCCGTCTGCGCGCGGATCGCGCAATTGGCCCGTGGAAGCTGAGCGCCGATGATGCGCAGTGGGCCCAGGCGGGAAAGTGGTCCCACGCCGTCGCGATCGGGATCCTCGGGGCCTGGTTCATCGCAGTTGCCGCGCTGACCGGCGGACCGGTGAACGCGGCGATGCCCGAGCGCGTCCCGGGCGGCGATGCGACCGTCTACATCCCCGAGCCGCTCGAGCCGGCCACCTACGCCGACGCCGAGCGGACGCCGGTCCTCTAGCCTGCCCCCCGCGGCGCGGCGGCGCCGCGTCCGCCCCATCGCTCGAGGATCTTCCCCAGGATCCCGGGCAAACGTCGTTCTTCTTTGGCGGGCAGTCGTTCAAAGCGCCCGCGCCCTGTCAAGCGCGGGCCGGTCAGAACTTCTGAGCGAGCGCGAGGGTCTCGAGAAAGCGATCGGCCGGCTGGAACCCGATGACGCGCAGGCCCGGGATCTCGCGTCCGGACGCGTCGAAGAAGATGATTCCCGGCGGGCCGAAGAGGCGGAAGCGTTTGAGCAGCGCCTGGTCCGCCGCGGAGTTCGCCGTCACGTCGACCTGGAGGAGCACCATGTTCGCGAGCTCGGCGCGCACCTTGTCGTCGGCGAACGTGAAGCGCTCCATCTCCTTGCACGAGACGCACCAGTCGGCGTAGAAGTCGAGCATCGCCGGCCGTCCCGCGGTCTTGAGCCGCGCTTCGAGCTCCGGCAGCGTGCGGACGCGCTCGAAACGGGCTTCGGCCGCGGGCGCCGAGCCGGTCCGCAGCCCCGCGAGCGGCTGCAGCGGATCGCGCGCGCCCGACAGCGCGCCGACGACGAGCGCCGCACCCGCGACGAGCGCGATCACGCCGACACCCTTGCAGAGCCGTGCGAAGCCGGATGCGTCCGGCGGCAGCGGGTCGAGCGCATGGAGGTACACCGCGCCGATGATGAGCAGCGCCGCCCAGGCAAGCATCTGCACGGCGACCGGGATGACCGGCGACACGATCCAGATCGCAACCCCGAGCAGCGCCGCCCCGAAAAACCTCTTCACCGCCGCCATGGCGTGCGCGGATCTCGGCAAGAGCGCTCCTTCGGTCGTGCCGATCGCGACGAGCGGCACGCCCATCCCGAGCGCAAGCGAAAACAGCGCCGCGCCACCGAGCACGACGTCGCGCGTCTGGCTGATGTAGAGGAGGGCACCGGCGAGCGGTGCGGCGACACACGGGCTCACGATCGCGGCCGAGAGCATCCCCATCAGCGCGACGGCGCCGAGCTCGCCGCCTCTCAGCTTCGCGCTGGCCGCGCTCGCCTTCGACTGCAGGGCGGTCGGCAGCTGCAAGTCATAGAAGCCGAACATCGACAGCGCGAGCACGACGAAGATCGCGGCGAACGCCGCGAGCACCCAGGGGTTCTGCAGCGCCGCGGCAATGAACGCGCCGCTCAGCGCGGCGATCACGCCGATCGCGGTGTACGTCACGGCCATGCCGAGCACGTAGGTCACGGACAGCGCGAACGCGTGTGCCTTGGCGACGGCGCGCTTCTCGCCGACGATGATCCCCGAGAGGATCGGGATCATCGGCAGCACGCAGGGGGTGAAGGTGAGGAGGATCCCGGCGCCGAAAAAGATCGCGAGCGTCAGCAGGAAGCCGCCCGACACGAGCGCCGCCTCGAAACGCGCCTCGTCGCTTACGATCGCGGGCTCGCGCACCTCGCGGCCGCCGAACTGCGGCGCCGCGGCCTGCGGCGCCGCGGCGAGCGGCCCGCCGCCGAGCGAGACGCTGGCGAGCCGCACCTCGACCTTCTGCACCTGCGGCGGGTAACACACGCCGACGTCGGCGCAGCCCTGCGACGTCACCTCCAGCTGGAGCCGTTCAGCGTTCCCGGTCACCGGCACGCGGATCGCGACCTGCTTGCGGTAGGTCTCGACGTCGCCGAAGAACTCGTCCTTCTTGCGCTGTCCCTCCGGAAAGTGAGGCTCACCGAGCTTCGCGTCCCCCCCGGCGACGGCGAACCGGAACTTGTCGCGGTACATGTAATAGCCGTCGGCGATCTGGAACCGCACCTCGACCGCGCTCGGATCGAGCGCTCGCGCCGAAAGCCGGAATGCCTTCTCCGGCTCGAGGAGATCGTCGGCGCTCACCGCCCAGAGGGGGGCGGCCAGGAGCGCGAGGACGAGGGACAGAAGGCGCATCATCGGAATCAGGGCAGGGGCCGAGTCTCGGCCTCGATCCATTGCAGGTACGCGGGCAGCCCGCCGGCGAGCGGGACCGCGATGATCTCGGGAAGCTCGTACGGGTGCAGCTCGCGGATCACCCGCTCGGCGAGCTCGTACCGGTCGCGCGTGGTCTTGGCGAAGAGCGGGTGCTCCTCCGCCGTCTCGACCGATCCTTTCCAGCGATAGGCCGATAAGCACGGCGACATCACGTTGACGCACGCCGCCGCGCGGCGTTCGACGAGCGCACGGGCGAGCTTCTCGGCGGAGGCGCGATCCGGCAGATTGCTGATCACGAGCAGGGTGTCGTTCGCCATGGCTTCACCTTACGCGAGCGCGGCGGTGCCGCGCGGCACGCCTTCGAACACGGTCGGGTAGCGCAAGGCGATCCCGAGCTCGTCCTTGAGGCGCCGGTTCACGAGGCGTCGCGACTCGAGCATGAACGAGAGCAGCACCGGCGGGATGAGGCGCCCGGCAACGGCGCGCGCGATGCGCGGCGGGCGGGCGAGGCCGTGCCGGTCGGCGACGAGGTCGAACCAGTCTCCCATCTTGAGCTCGCTGTCGTCGCTGGCGTTGTACACGCCGGCCGGCGCATCGGCCTCGAGCGCGCGCACGCAGACCGCAGCGAGGTCGTCCGCGTGAACGTGGTTGGTATACACGTCGTCCTCCGCCCGCAACACCGGCGTCCCCTTGCGCAGCCGCTCGAGCGGCAGCCGCTCTGCGGCGTAGATCCCCGGCACCCGCAGGATCACGATCTCGACCCCCCGCTCCAGGCCCCAGTTGGCTAGCGCGCTCTCGGCGTCGGCCCGACGCCGCGCGCGATCGCTTCGCGGCGCAACCGGCCGAGATTCGTCGACGCGCGCACCACCGCAGTCGCCGTAGACGCCGCTCGTGCTGAGGTACACCACCCTGCGTGGTAACATCCGCGCGCCCGAGAGCGCTTCGATGAGATTGCGTGTGCGCTCGTCGTGCGCGCCGGTTTCGGCGGCCGGCGCGGTATGGAGCACGACGTCCGCGGTACCGGCGAGCGGTGCGAGCGACCCCGGGCGGTCGAGGTCGCCGGCGACGGTGGCGACGCCGGCGGACCAGGGGGGGTCGCCGCGGACGAGCGCAGTCGCGGCGTAGCGCGCGGCGAGCTCGGGCAGGGCGCGCCGGGCGACATCGCCCGGACCGATGATCAAGAGCTTTTCCACGAGCGGATTCTAACGCCCGTCTCCGTATGGCCCGCAAAGTCACCATCCAGCCGAGCGGGAACGTCATCACGGTGCCCGCGGGCGACACGATTCTCGCCGCCGCCCTGAACGAGGGCTTTCATCTGCCTTACGGCTGCCGGAACGGCGCGTGCGGGTCGTGCAAGGGCAAGCTCGTCGCGGGCGAGATCGACTACGGCAAGTACCAGCACACCGCGCTCTCCGAGGACGAGCGCGCGGCGGGTTATGCGCTCTTCTGCGTGGCGAAGCCGCTGACCGACGTCACGATCGAAAGCCGGGAGATCGGCGCGGTCAAGGACATCGTCGTCAAGAAGCTGCCGTGCCGGGTGCACAGGCTCGAACGCGTGACCGACGACGTGGTGATCGTCCATGTCAAGCTGCCCGCGAACGAGCGGCTGCAGTTCCTCGCCGGCCAGTACATCGAGTTCATCCTCAAGGACGGCACGCGGCGCAGCTTCTCGATGGCGAACCCGCCGCACGACGACGAGTTCCTGCAGCTCCACGTGCGGCACGTCCCCGGCGGCTCGTTCACCGAGCACGTGTTCAAGACGATGAAGGAGCGCGACATCCTGCGCTTCGAGGGCCCGCTCGGCTCGTTCTTCCTGCACGAGAGCGAGAAGCCGATCGTGTTCGTCGCGAGCGGCACCGGCTTCGCGCCGATCAAGGCGATCATCGAATCGGCGTTCAAGCGGGAGATCGAGCGGCCGATGACGCTCTACTGGGGCGGGCGCCGGCCGAGGGACCTCTACCTCGACGCGCTCGCGCGGAAGTGGGCGGCCGAGCGGCCCGGGCAGTTCAAGTACATCCCGGTGATCTCGGATGGGCTGCCGGAAGACCAGTGGACCGGGCGAACGGGCTTCGTCCACCGCGCGGTGATGGAGGACTTCGCGGACCTCTCCGGGGTGCAGGTCTACGCGTGCGGCGTCCCGATCATGGTCGACTCGGCGCGCCGCGACTTCACCCACGAGCGAATGCTCCCGATCGACGAGTTCTTCGCCGACTCGTTCACGACGCAGGCCGACCTGGCGGCGGGCTGACCGCCGGATTCGCCCTCCGCGCATGCCGGGTCACGGGGGAAGCGCTGGATCCCGGCCTCGTATGAAAGTCCTCCGGGGCAAGCCCCGCCGGGACGACGGACTCGACGCCCGGTCTCGATCTCGTCGCGGTCGACCGGCACCTTCCGGCGTTATCCGTACGACATCCCGGCTAGGCAGGGTACCTTCGGGGTGGTGACCACCCGGACCCCGCCGCGCACCGAGCGGCTGATCTCCGCTCCGATTGTTCCGACGCTCGCGCGCCTCGCTGCGCCGGGACTCGTGCTCGTTGCATTCCAGACCGCGGTCAGCGTCGGCGACACGTACTTCGTCGGGCGCCTCGGCACCGACCCGCTCGCCGGCCTCGCGCTCGTCTTCCCGATGGTCATGCTGCTGCAGATGACGTCTGCCGGGGCGATGGGCGGCGGCGTCGCCTCGTCCATCGCGCGCGCGCTCGGCGCCCGGCGGCCCGACACGGCGCGCCGGCTCGCGGTACACGCTGTCGTGCTCGCTGCGGCCTTCGGCCTGGCGTTCACCGTGCTGATGCTCGCCGGCGGCCCCGCGCTCTATCGGCTCCTCGGCGGCAAGGACACCGCGCTGCGCGAAGCGCTCGCCTACTCGAACGTCCTTTTTGCAGGCGCGGCGTTCGTGTGGTTCGCGAATACGTTTGCGGCCATCCTGCGCGGCAGCGGCAACATGCTCGTCCCGGCGGTCGTCCTCTCCGCCACGGCGACCCTGCACGTCCCGCTGAGCGGTGCGCTCGCGCTCGGCGCCGGTCCGTTTCCGCGCCTCGGCATCGCCGGCGTCGGCATCGCGTATCTCCTCAATTTCGGGCTCGCGGCGGTGCTGATGCTCGCGGCGATCGCGCGTCCCGGGAGCGGCCTGCGTCCGCGGCGGACCGATCTGCGCCTCGAGCGCCACCTGTTCGGGGAAATCCTGCGTGTCGGTGCGCTCTCGGTGGTCTCGTCGGTGCAGACCGTGCTCACCGCGGTGATCCTCACCGGCCTCGTCGCCGGCTTCGGCACCGCCGCGCTCGCCGGCTACGGCGTCGGCGTGCGACTGGAACTGCTGCAGGTCCCGATCGTCTTCGCGATCGGCCAGGCGATGGTCGCGCTGGTGGGCACGAACATCGGCGCCGGACGACCCGAACGCGCGAAGCGGATCGCGTTCACCGGCGCCGCGATGGCGGCCGGCGTGTGCCTCGCGATCGGCGTCACGGTCGCGATTGCGCCGGACGCCTGGGTCGGGCTGTTCTCCGCCGACCCGGCAGTGCGCGCAGCGGGCGCGACCTACCTGCGCACCGTCGGTCCGTTCTATCCGTTCCTCGGTATCGGCATCGCGCTCTATTTCGCCGCGCAAGGCGCGGGCAGGGTCCTCGGACCCGTGCTCGCCGGAACGGTGCGGCTTGCGGTCGTGCTCGCCGGCGGCATCGCCGCGGTGCGGCTGGGCGCGTCGTTCGGCGCGCTGTTCGCGATCATCGCCGGCGCAATGACGCTCTTCGGCGTGCTGACGATCTGGTTCGTCGCGCGCGCGGACTGGGCAGCGAAGCGTTTGGGCTAGAATCCGTCGCGATGGCGGTTCAGGGCATCTCGTGGGGTGGAGTGATTGCGCGCGTCGTGTTCGCCCTGGCGCTCGTCCTCGCCACCTACAATCCCAGCGGCCACTCCTTCTATCACTGGGCGATCGGGCCGCCGCCGGGGATGACCGCGTTCAAGGCGTTCCTCGGGATCCTGTTGCTGATCGGATGGGTGATCTGCCTGCGCACGGCGTTCGTCGCGCTCGGCTGGCTCGGCCTGACCCTCGGCGTCGCGTTGCTCGGCACCGCGGTGTGGCTGCTCGTCGACATGAAGCTCGTCGATACTGCCGCCCCCACGGCGCTTACCTGGATCGCGCTCGCGATCGTCGGCGTCGTGCTCGGGATCGGACTCTCGTGGTCGCTGATCCGGGCGCGGGCGACCGGCCAGATCGAGGTGCAGTAGCGCTAGGACGCTTCGCCGCCGAGATAGGCCTCGACGACCTTCGGGTCATGGATCAGCTCGGCAGCGGCGCCGGACAGCGCGATCGTCCCGCTCTCCATCACATAGGCGCGGCGCGCGAGACCCAGCGCGGCGCGCGCGTTCTGCTCCACCAGCAGGCAGGTGACGCCGCCGGCGTTGATCTCCTGGACGACCTCGAAGATGAGCCGCACGACGATCGGCGCGAGGCCCATGCTCGGCTCGTCGAGGAGCAGGAGCCTGGGCCGCGACATGATCGCGCGTCCGATCGCGAGCATCTGTTGCTCGCCGCCGGATAGCGTGCCGCCGGTCTGTGCGCGGCGCTCGCGCAACCGCGGGAAGAGCTCGAACACCCGGTCGCGGTCGGACTCGATCCCGCCGTCCGCGCGCGCATACGCCCCCATGGCGAGGTTCTCCTCGACGGTGAGCTGCGGGAACACCCCGCGTCCCTCCGGCACCATCACGAGCCCGGCGCGCACCCGCTCGAAGGCGCGCATCCCGGCGAGGTCGCGGCCGGCGTAACGCACCGCGCCCGGCGCGCATGGCATCAGCCCGGAGATCGCCCGCAACGTGGAAGACTTGCCCGCGCCGTTGGCGCCGATCAGGCAGACGAGTTCGCCCTCCTCGACCGCAAGGTCGATGCCTTTCACCGCCCGGATGCCCCCGTACCGGACCTCCAGGTTCCTGACCTCCAGCAGCTTCATGCCGCGTGCGCAGTGCCGAGGTACGCCTCGATCACCTTCGGATCGCGCTGCACTTCGGCCGGCAGGCCCTCGGCAATCCGCTCGCCGTGGTCGAGCACGAGCACGCGGTCGCAGACGCCCATCACCAGCCGCACGTCGTGCTCGATGAGCAGGATCGTGGCGCCGTCACGGCGAATGGCCTCGAGCAACCCTTTGAGCGCGCGGGTCTCCGAGGCGTTCATGCCGGCCGCCGGCTCGTCGAGCGTGAGCAGCTTGGGGTCGGTCGCGAGCGCGCGCGCGATCTCGAGCCGGCGCTGATCGCCGTAGGGCAGGCTCCCGGCGGGGTCGTTGGCGCGCGCCGCGATCCCCACGTAGTCGAGCAGCTCGGCGGCGCGGCGTTCGATTGCGCGCTCCTCCGCGGTCGCCGCGCGGTGGCGCAGGATCGCGCCGATCACGCCGGTGCGCGTGCGCACGTGGCGGCCGATCATGACGTTCTCGAGCGCCGACAGGTTGGCGAAGAGACGGATGTTCTGGAAGGTGCGCGCGATGCCGCGCGCGGTGACCTCGTGCGCCCTGAGGCCGGCAAGCGGCCGACCGTCGAAGAGGAATCGGCCGGCGTCGGGCGCATAGATGCCGGTGAGGAGGTTGAACAGCGTCGTCTTGCCCGCGCCGTTGGGGCCGATCAGGCCGTAGATCGCGCCGCGCTCGATCGCGAAGCTGACGTCGGTGAGCGCCTGGATGCCGCCGAAGCGCTTCGAGACCCGGTCGGCTACGAGCAGGCTCACGGCGCCGCGCCCCCGGTCCGCGCCGCCAGCTCGCGCTTGCGCACCGCCGACGGCCAGAGCCCGCCCGGCCGCAGGATCATGATCAGCACCAGCGCGAACCCGAAGATCAGCATCCGGATCACCTCGGGCTCGATGATCATCTTCCCGAAGAGCTGCCGCTGCAGCGGCTCGACCGTGAACCGCAGGATCTCGGGCACGAACGAGAGCAGGAGCGCGCCGAGGATCACGCCCCAGATGTTGCCCATGCCGCCGAGCACCACCATCGCGAGCACCATGACCGACTCGACCAGCACGAAGCTCTCGGGGCTGATGAACTGCTGGATCGCGGAGAACATGCCGCCGGCGACGCCCCCGAAGCAAGCGCCCATGGCGAACGCGAGCAGCTTCACGTTGGTGGTGTTGATGCCCATCGCGCGCGCGGCGATCTCGTCCTCGCGGATCGCTTCCCAGGCGCGGCCGATGCGCGAGTTCTGCAGCCGCACGTTGATGAAGATCACCACGACGACCATTGCCAGCAGCAGGTAGTAGTACTTGATGGGGCCGGTGAACGTGAGGCTTCCGACCCGGTCGCTGACGCCGAAGCTCACGCCGTCGAGGCGCACCGGGTCGATGCGGGCGATCCCGCGCGGTCCGTTGGTGATGTTGAAGGGCTGGTCGAGGTTGTTGAGGAAGATGCGGATGATCTCGCCGAAGCCGAGCGTCACGATCGCGAGGTAGTCGCCGCGGAGCTTGAGCGTCGGCGCGCCGAGCAGGATGCCGAACAGCGCCGCGACCGCGGCGCCGATCGGCAGGATCGCCCAGAACGGCCAGTGGATGTCGAAGTGCGGCGAGGCGAGCAGGGCGTACACGTACGCGCCGACCGCGTAGAAGGCGATGTAGCCGAGGTCGAGCAGCCCGGCGAAGCCGACGACGATGTTCAGGCCGAGCGCGAGGAAGATGTAGAGGATGGCGAAGTTCGTGATCCGCACCCAGGTCGTGCCGAAGCTCGCCGTCAGGACGAACGGCAGCGCCGCGAGCGCGATCGTGATCAGCGCGACGCCCAGCAGGAGCGCGGCGGGGTGCTTCTTCCAGCGTGCGAGCGACTCGTCGATCATGCGCGGTCGCCGACCCGCTCGCCGAGCAGGCCCTGCGGGCGGAACACGAGCACCAGGATCAGCACGATGAACGCGAACACGTCCTGGTAGTTCGACCCGAACACGTTCCCCGTCAGGTCGCCGATGTAGCCGGCGCCGAGCGCTTCGACGACGCCGAGCAGGATGCCGCCGAGCATCGCGCCCGGCAGGTTGCCGATCCCGCCGAGCACCGCGGCGCAGAACGCCTTCAGGCCGAGCGGCGCGCCCATCGTGTAGTGCGCGATGCCGTAGTAGCTCGCGACCATCACCCCGGCCACCGCGGCCATCGCCGCGCCGATGACGAACGTCGCGGCGATGATCTTGTTCGAGTCGATGCCCATCAGGCCGGCGACCTGCGCGCTCTGCGCGGTCGCGCGCATCGCCGCGCCGAGCTTCGTGCGGTACACCATGAATGCGAGCGCCGTCATCATCGCGGTCGAGATCGCGAGGATCCCGATCTGCACGTTGGTGATCGTCGCGCCGCCGACGTGGTAGGAGACGGTCTTGATGATCTGCGGGAACGCGAGCGGGTTGCGGCTCCAGATCATCATCGCGACGTGCTGCAGGATGATCGAGATGCCGATGGCGGTGATCAGCGGCGCGAGCCGCGGCGCGCCGCGCAGCGGGCGGTAGGCGATCCGCTCCATCGCGTAGCCGAGGAGCATGCACACCGGGATCGCGCAGCCGGTCGCGATCAGCACGATCACGAGCGGCGGCAGCCCGCTCGGCGCGAGCGTGACGATCAGGCTGAAGGCGACCATCGCGCCGATCATCACCACCTCGCCGTGGGCAAAGTTGATCAGCTGGATGATCCCGTAGACCATCGTGTAGCCGAGCGCGACGACGGCGTACACGGCCCCGAGCGTCAGGCCGTTGATGATCTGCTGGATGAAGATGTCCAAACCGCTCCCCTCCGGCGGGCCGGAGGGAAGGTAACACGGGCGAGAGGGGAAGAGAAAAGGCCGGTAGAGCCGGCCTTCCCCTGGATCCCGGCGTCCGCCGGGATGACCTCGCTAGCGCGAGGTCACTTCTTCGCGGCCGCGTCGACCGCCGCCTTGGCGGCGTCGCCCGCCGCGGTGACCGCGCCGCTCAGCATCTGCAGGAACTCGTTGTAGGCGAGCGTCTTGCCGCCCTTCACGATCGCGATCGGCTCGAGCTTGCCGCCCTTGACCGTGAAGATCGTGATCTCGGCGTCCTTGCGGTCGCCCTTCTCGTCGAAGGCGATCGGGCCGGTCGCGCCGTTGAAACTGATCTTCGCGAGCTCGGGCAGGTACTTCGCCGGGTCCGGGGAGCTCGCCTTCTTCATCGCATCGATCAGCAGGTTCGCGGCGTCGTAGGTGAACGGCGCGTAGATGATCGGATCGACGTTGAACTTCGCCTTGTACGCCTCGAGGAACTTCTTGCTCGCCGCCTGCGGCGGGATGCCGGCCTGCGAGCAGAGCAGCCGCTCGGCCGCCGCATCGCCGGCGAGCTTGCGCATCTCGTCCGTGCACGCGCCGTCGCCGAACGCGAACACCGCCTTGATGCCGAGCTCGCGGCCCTGCTTGAGCAGCGGACCCCCGGTCGCATCCATGCCGCCGTAGAACACCGCGTCGGGGTTGCGGCCTTTGAGCTTCGTGAGCACCGCCTTCCAGTCGGTCGTCTTGTCGGTGCCTTTCTCGCGCGCGAGCACCTTCACGCCCGCCGCTTTCAGCGTCTTCTCGACCTCGTCGGCGAGGCCGGCGCCGTACGCGGTCGCATCGTCGATCACCGCCACCGTCTTCGGCTTGGCGGTCGTGGCGAGATAGTTCGCGATCGCGGGGCCCTGCTGATCGTCGCGCGCAACGACCCGGAACTGCTGCTTGAAGCCCTGCTCGGTGAGCTTCGGATTGGTCGCCGAGCCCGAGATCACCGGAATCCCGGCCTGGTTGTAGATCGGCGAGGCCGGGATCGAGGTGCCCGAGTTGAGATGGCCGACGACGCCTGCGACCTTCGCGTCGACGAGCTTCTGCGCCACCGTCGCGCCGACCTTCGGATCGGCCTGGTCGTCTTCGGCAACCAGCACGAACTTCGCTTCCTTGCCGTCGATCTGGATCTTCGCCTCGTTCGCCTGCTCGATCGCGAGCCGCGCGCCGTTCTCGTTGTCCTTGCCGAGATGCGCGATGCCCCCGGTGAGCGGCCCCACGTGGCCGATCATGATCGTGATTCCGGGGGGTGGCGCGGCGGCCTTCGGCGCCTCGGCGGCTTTCTTGGGCTCTTCCTGACCGCAGGCAACGAGGCCGAGTGCCGCGGCGACGGCGAGCGCGAGCGGAGCAATCCTGGTGTTCATGTTGTCCTCCGAACTGGGGTAATTGGAAGTGAAACAGGAAATTATCGTGACAGGCTCGTCGCCTTGTCAATTCTGCTTGGGAATCCCCCGGGCTGCCGGGGGTCGCGGAGACCGGAACTACAAGCGTCGGAGGCTCGCGACGCTCGTAGCCCCGGTCATGACGTCATCGACGATGACGGTATGACGCTACTTCTGCGAAAGGACCCACTTCACCATCGCGTTCAGGTCGCCATCGGGCACGGTCGCGTTCGGCGGCATCGGGATCTGGCCCCAGTTGCCGACGCCGCCCTTCTTGACCTTCTCGGCGAGGATCTTATCGGCACCGGCCTGGCCCCGGTACTTCGCCGCGACTTCCTTGTAGGACGGTCCGACGAGCTTCTTGTCCAGGGCGTGGCACGAGAGACAGGCGTGCTTCTTCAGCAGCTCGTCGACGTTCTGAGCCCGCGCGGGCGTCGCCGCGAGCGCCGCCACCGCGGCCGCTGCAACAATCGGAAACAATGCCTTCATTCGTTCTCCTGGTAGGCGAAAACCTGACGGAGCCGCGATGCTACTTTATTCCGGCCCCGTCGAGCAGCCGGCGCAGCGCCTCGACCTGTGAGACCGGCTCGAGGCAAGTAACGCCCCGGCAGACGTAGGCGTTGACCCGTCCGGGGGTTGCCGGCTTGTCCAGGGCGGGCGAAAGTCCGCTCTCCGCGCTGTCGACGCCCACGATCACGTTCTGGGGCCGGAAGTCCGGCGCGAGCTCCTTGAACCAGGGGCGCAACTGCGGCGTGGGTCCGCGGAGCACGACGATCGCCGGCGGCGCGAGGCACTCCTCGAGCGCGATCGTGAGCGCGCCGAAGCCGCCCGGATAGCGCTGCATCGCCGGATAGAACGCCGCGACCGCGCGCCGTGCAGCCTCGAGGTAGCGCGTCTCGCCGGTGAGATGTCCGAGCCGCCCCAGCGCGAACGCGGCGACGCCGTTCCCCGACGCGGTTGCGTTGTCGTGCCCCGGCTTCGGCCGGTGAATCAGCCGCTCGTGATCGTGGCTGGTGAAGAAGAAGCCGCCGGCCGGATCTTCGAAGCGTGCCAGGGTCGCCTCGGCCAGCTCGAGCGCGAACGCAAGATCCGCGCCGCGGAAGTCCGCCTGCAGCATCTCGATCACCGCGTCGAGCAGGAACGCGTAGTCGTCGAGATAGGCATTCACGTGCGCGCGCCCGTCCTTGTAGGTCGCCGCGAGCACGCCGCCTTTCCACATCGTTCCGCGGATGAAATCGAGCGCGCGTCGCGCCGAGGCGAGCCAGTCGTCGCGGCCGAACACCGCGCTCGCGCGCGCCATGCCGCGGATCATCAGCGCGTTCCAGCTCACCAGCACCTTGTCGTCGCAGCCGGGCCGCACGCGCGGCGCGCGTGCGGCGAGGAGCTTCCTGCGCGCCGTCTCCAGGAGATCGGCGCACTCCTCCTCGCTGCGCCCGAGCGCGGACGCAACCGCCGTCAGCGGCTGCACGACCGCGAGGTGCCAGTGCTTGCCCTCGAAGTTCGCCTGGCGGTCGAGGCCGTAGTGCGGCGCGACCACCGCGTACTCCTCGGGCGTCAGCACGGACTGCACCGCGCGCGGGGTCCAGACGTAGAACTTGCCCTCCTCGTGCTCCGAGTCGGCGTCGATCGACGAGTAATAACCGCCCTCTGGCGACTGCATTTCGCGCATCGTCCAGCCCGCGGTCTCCTCGACGGCGCGGGCGAAGAGCGGCCTGCCGGTCACCGCCCATGCTTCGGCACAAAGCCGCAGCAGGGGACCGTTGTCGTACAGCATCTTCTCGAAGTGCGGGATGGTCCACGTCGCGTCGACCGAGTAGCGGCAGAACCCACCGCCGAGCTGGTCGTAGATTCCGCCCTCGGCCATGCGTTCGAGCGTGTACGTCGCGACGTGCAGCGCGTGCTTGTCGCCGGTCGCGGCGTAGCGTCGCAGCAGGAGCTCGAGGTCGGTCGGGTGCGGGAACTTCGGCGCTGCGCCGAAGCCGCCGTGCTCCGCGTCGAAGCTCTGCTTGAGCGCGCCGATCGCTTCCGCGACGACCTCGCCCGAAAATTCGTCGTCGCTCGACGCCGCGTCCTGGCGCATGCGCTCGAAGGCCGCGGCAATCGACTGGTTCTGGCGCGCGATGTCGGTCTTGTGGTCGCGGTAGTAGCGCTCGACTCGCTCGAGGAGCTGCGGGAAGGCGGGCATGCCGTAGCGGCCGGTCTTCGGGAAATAGGTGCCGACGAAGAACGGCATCTGCTCGCCCGGTGTCAGGAACGCGGTGAGCGGCCAGCCGCCGCCCCGCTGGTTGAACATCTGGTGCGCGGCCTGGTAGATCTGGTCGAGGTCGGGGCGCTCCTCGCGGTCGACCTTCACGTTGACGAAGAGCGCGTTCATGATCGCGGCGACGTCCGGGTCCTCGAACGACTCGTGCGCCATCACGTGGCACCAATGGCAGGCGGAGTAGCCGACCGAGAGCAGGATCGGCTTGTCCTCGGCGCGCGCGCGGGCGAGCGCTTCCTCGCCCCAGGCGTACCAGTCGACCGGGTTGTCGGCGTGCTGCCGGAGGTAAGGGCTCGTTTCCTGCGCGAGGCGGTTGGGCATCCGTCGATTATCCGCGCCCTGCGCGGATCGCGGGGACGTCCACAACCCTTACGCCCGACGCGGGATTCTCGACCGCCGCGACGAGCGCAGCGACCATCTGAGCGACGGTCACGAGACCGAGCCTGCGCGCGAGCTCACGGGTCGGCGGGAACGCTTCGGCGAGCCAGTATCCGGGCACGAGCGCGTACGGCCACCGGTGGCCGGGGCCGAGCACGTACCACGGCCGGAGGATCGTGGCGTTGAGGCCGCTCGCGCGGATGGCCGTCTCGGCCGCTGCGCGGGCGGTGACGTACGCGCGCATCACCGGCGCCGGCTGGGCGACGCTCACATAGACGAAGTGCCGGATGCCAGCCTGGCTCGCCGCCTCGATCCCGGCAAGCGCCGACGCGAGGTCGATCGCGCGAAACTGCGCCGCCTTCGCCGGGTTCGGGTGCGGCACGCCCACGAGCTGGATGAAAGTGTCGGCGGGCGGGATGTCTGCGGCGTAGCTCGCCGCGTCCAGCGCGTCGCCCACGATCGGCTCGCATCCCGGCGGGAGTCGCTCCACCGAGCCGGTGCGCGCGAGTGCGCGCACTGGGTGGCCGCGCGCCGCAAGCGCCGCGATCAGGCGCGAGCCGATGTAACCGGTGCCGCCCGTGACGAAGACCTCGTGCATCCCGCCTATACGGCCCACCGCCGCCGCCGGATCGTTCGCCCGTGGTCGTGCAGTGTCTTAGTGCCGCCCGGCGTCCCATGAGGCCTTAGCCTGAGCTAGGGCGTCTCCCGTGCCTGGGCTCTAGATCGCGGGGTACCACCTCCAAGGACCGGCGCGCGTTCAGCTTGAGGCCGCGCTGTTGAACTCACGCCCCAAGCCACGTATGAGCCAACGCGAAGGTCCGGAACGGGTCGGTCTCCGTCGTTGGTACCGTGAAGCGCGCGTCGGCCATGAGTTTGGCTACTTACGGATACGATTTCACTTGATCGGCGCCGTGCGGACGATCTCGCGGGGTGCGCCACCATCCCATGGTACGCAAGTTGCCGAAGTGGCCCGGCCGCCTTCGCGGCTCGAATGCACGTATCTAACCCCAAGCTAGGAGAACCAGATGGTCGGAAAGAACACGATTTGTCTCTGGTACGACGGCACCGCGTTGGACGCAGCGAAGTTCTACGCCGAGACGTTCCCGGACAGCGCGGTGGGGGCTGTCCATCGCGCGCCTGGCGACTATCCCGCGGGCAAGCAGGGCGATGTCCTGACGGTCGAGTTCACGGTGATGGGCATTCCTTGTCTCGGCCTGAACGGCGGCCCGGCGTTCAAGCACAACGAGGCTTTCTCGTTTCAGGTTGCGACCGACGACCAGGCCGAAACGGACCGCTTGTGGAACGCGATTGTCGGAAACGGCGGCCAGGAAAGCGCATGCGGCTGGTGCAAGGACAAGTGGGGCCTGTCGTGGCAGATCACGCCACGCGCCCTGACGGCCGCGATCGCCGATCCTGATCGAGCGGCGGCCAAGCGCGCCTTCGAAGCCATGATGGAGATGAGAAAGATCGACATCGGTGCGATCGAAGCGGCCCGGCGCGGCTGACGCTCCCCGAGCGGTCGTTCGTATTGGCCAGGAATGGCTGCTTCGGGTCGCTTTGCGACGGTCGGCGCCAAGTCTCAAGCCGGCAACACTCCGTGACATGACTGGACGGTCGGAGGTCGGATCGTGACGCCGGGCACCGCACCGAGAAGCGCGGTGCTCCGCATCTGCACTCGCGCTCGTCGCTTCAGCCGATCGATCCCACGGGCCCCGGATAGCTCACTTCCTCGAGCCAGTTCATGCAGCGGGGTGTCCGGTCCAAGTCGTCACTCATGGATTTCCTGTCCGTTTCGTCGCCCCGTTACAGCAACGGCCCGATGGTCTTCGCTAGTTGAGCGCTCTGATCCGGCAGCTGTCGTTTAGCCATGCTGTCTTTCGGAATTCTCGAAAGCATCGCCACAAGAAGCGTCCAGGCAACTGCAGAAGGCGCGGGTAGGTGGGTCACGGTGCACCGGCTTCGTATGCTGCCATAAGCCCCGCCGCTTCACCCCCTGATCCTCTCGCTGCGCTAACCTTCCCGCACGCCCCCGCGGGAAGCGCTATATCGCCGATGACCGCCAGCATCCAAATTCTCCTCCTGCTGCTCGTGGTTCTGGTGGCCGCCGCGCTGATCGCGCGCCGCCTCAATACCGCACCATCGATCGTCCTGGTGATCGCCGGCGTGGCGCTCGCGCTGGTCCCGGGCCTGCCGCGAATCGAGCTTGCGCCGGAACTCGTGCTGCTCGTCATCCTGCCACCGCTCATCTATTCAGCCGGGGTTGCCATGAGTTGGCGGGAATTTCGCTTCAACCTGCGGCCGATCACGCTCTTGGCCTTCGGCTGCGTGGTGTTCACGACCTGCGCGGTGGCTGCGGCGGCGCATTGGATTCTCGGGCTGCCGTGGACAGTCGGCTTCCTGCTCGGCGCCATTGTCGCGCCGCCCGATGTGGTCGCGCCGCTCGCCATCGCGCGGCGGCTCGGGCTGCCCCGGCGCCTTCTCGTCGTGCTCGAAGGTGAGGGCCTGGCCAACGATGCCACTGCCTTAGTCATTTACCGCTTCGCGGTCGCCGCAATCAGCACGGGCATGTTCTCGCTGCCGCAAGCGGCCGGCGAGTTCGCGCTGATCGTTGCGGGCGAGATTGCCTACGGCATCGCAGTCGGATGGCTGAGCCTGCGTCTGCGGCGCTGGGCGCGCGACCCGCGCGTCGAGATCGTGATGTCGCTGATTGCGCCTTATCTCGCTTTCTGGGTGCCGGAGCATCTCGGCGGATCAGGCGTGCTCGCGACCGTCGCCGCCGGCCTCTACGTGAGCTGGAACGGGCCGCTGCTCATCCCCTCGGCGACGCGGCTGCAAGGCATCTTCTTCTGGGATTTGATCATCTACGTGATCGAAGGCTTGGTCTTCCTGTTCACCGGATTGCAGGCGCGCACCCTGATTGAGCGCATCCACACGTTTTCGCTGCGCGATGTCGTTATCGCCACCGCCGTCACCACGGCAATCGTCATCGTTGCGCGATTCTTCTGGGTGTTTCCCGCGACCTATCTACCGCGCTGGCTCAGTCCTCGGCTCGCCCGCCGCGATCCCTCCCCGCCATGGCAACAGGTCTTCGTCCTTGCCTTCACCGGCGTGCGCGGTGTGGTGTCGCTCGCCGCGGCGCTCGCCATTCCGCTCACCCTAGCGAACGGACAGCCGTTCCCTTACCGCGACCTGATCCTGTTTATCGCCTTCGGCGTCATCATCCTCACGCTGGTCGGGCTCGGGCTCATGTTGCCGACCGTCATCCGCTGGCTTGGCGTGACCCGCCGCCGCGGCGAGGAGTACAAGCAAGAACGCGAGGCCGAGCTAGCCGCACGGTATGAAGCCATGGATGCGGGATTTCGCCGTCTGGAGGAAATCGCCAAAGAGCGCCGCCTGCCCGAGGAGGTCCCGGCGCTGCTGCGGGCGCGCCACGATGCCCGCCGTCAGCAATTCCCGAACAGCATGACGGATGGAATGGAGGTCGCGGCACTCAGCGCTAAGCTGCGGCTGGAGCTGATTGCAGTGGAACGCGAATACCTCTATCAGCTCTTGCGCGACGGCAAACTGACCGACGAGTCGCGGAGGCGGATCGAGCGCGAGCTCGATCTCGAAGAGGCGAGCATCTTCTGCAAGAAGGGCGAGGAGCCGCCGCTTTAGGCCGGATTACGCCTCCGCGGGCCGTCCCGCGCCGCCCTGGCCGGAGCGGCGGTCGCCGCCGTGACGCTGAGCAACTTCAGCTCGTGGCGAGACGGCGAGCAGCGCGCGTGCCGGACTTGCATGCACGCGATTGGCACGCCGGACGACTGGCACCTGTGTGCCAGGCGAGACAACGCGGAACTCATCGAGCGCGACGCCGCGTAGGTCGGCGTTCGCGAGACTGACCTTCGGAGGTGATCCGCTTCCGTGGCGTGCTCGCACCCCACACCACGCTGCGGGCCGAGCTTGTTTCGCGCCCATCGGAGATGCATCTTTGTCGAAGAATGCATCCGAGCCCCCATCGGCTCAACCGAACCAGCGAGTGCGTCCCGGCCAGCGCTCGACGAGGTCGATGAACAGCGGGTCGATGCCCTTGGGGTCGGCGACGACCTCGCGGGCGAGGGGGCCGGGCTCGTCGTTGTAGGCGAGGAGCGAAAGATCGGTCATGCGCATCGGGTAGACGATGCCGTCGACATGGTCGCACTCGTGCTGGACGAGCGCCGCCCAGGAGCTATGTGCATCGTGGCTGTGGGTCTTGCCGTCGAGGTCCTGGTAGGTGATGTTGATGTGCATGAAGCGCGGCACCTTGCCGTGCAGACCGGGGATCGAGAGGCAGCGCTCCCACACCGGCGTCATCGTCTCGGTTTTCGGCGCGATGACGGGGTTGATCATCACTGTCCACGGCCGGGGCTGGAGTCCGGAGCCTTCCGGGATGCGCGAGGCGATGATGCGGTAGACCACGACGCGCTTGCTCACGAATACCTGCGGGGCGGCGAGGCCGCTGGCGCCGATGTCCTCGAGCGTCTCCTGCATGTCGGCGGCGAGCTGCCGGATCTCGGGCGCCGTGGGATCGGGAACCGGCGCCGCCTTCTTCAGGAGCACCGGGTTGCCCATCTTGGCTATGCGCAGCACGGCCATCGTCAGGTTCTCCTTTGTTGGCGAGCTGCGATCCGCGCTGGCGGTGGAGCAGACGAACTATCGCCGTGGCAACAGCAAAAGGCATTCGTTGCAAGTCAATGACGACCGCCCCACTCGGTTGCAGTTTTTCCACATCGTCGGTCGATATCCCGCTATGACCGCTTGCACCGAATTCTGATTCTCTCGACGAATTCAGCGAACGACGGCTTACAAAGTATACCGGCCATTCGGCCAGAAGATCGCCACAGGCAGGTGTGGGTCGAACCCCGCCTGTCGTTCTGTTGGCTCAGTTCTTCCAAGAGCAGCCCGCGGCACGTTTGCGCGGAGTTCGCCGGCGCTCCTTTGCGTGGAGTATCGTTGCCGAAGCGCGAACTGGCCGGACGGAGAGCGTGCTCGGGATTTCTGGCGATGGCTGCATACACAGGCGATTCCATAAGCGAGGGAAGAGGAGACGATCATGAGCGCATTGGACGAGGTTCTTTCCAAGGGCGTGTCATCCGGGGCGGCTCCCGGGCTGGTTGCGATGGTCGGCAACGCAGCCGGCATGAAATGGAGCGGTGCGGCCGGCGAGTGCGCACCTGGCCGTCCGATGGGCCTGGACACGGTGTTCCGGATCTTTTCGATGACGAAGGCTGTCGGCGCCACGGCCGCGATGATCCTGATCGACCGCGGCAAGCTCGACATGGAGGCCACGGTCCAGAGCATTCTCCCCGAGTTCTCGAAGGTCCAGGTGCTCGATGGCTTCGACGGCGACATGCCGCGCCTTCGCGCACCGAAGTCGCGTGCGACGATCTGCAATCTCGCCACGCATACGTCGGGCTTCGCGTACGAATTCTGGAATCCCGACGTGCCACGCTGGATGGCGAAGACCGGCCACCCGACGATCCTGTCGGGCCTGAAGTCGTCGTTGTTCTAGCCGATGGTGTTTGACCCCGGAACGCGCTGGGACTACGGCATCGGCATCGACTGGCTGGGTCAGGTGGTCGAGGGCGTCGACGGCCGTCGCGTGGACAAGTTCTGCCAGGACGAGATCTTCGGCCCGCTGGGTATGACGAGCACCGCGTTCGAGTGCGAAGGTGCGCTAGCGGCGCGCCTGGCTTCGGTCAGCGCGCGCGGCGAAGACGGAACGTTCGCGCCGTTCGAGATCGCGCCGCCGCCGCACCCCGAGTTCTACGGCATGGGCCACTCGCTCTATTCGACCGCCGGCGACTACATGCGCTTCATGCGCATGTTCCTAAACAAGGGCGCACTGGAGGGCCGGCGAGTGCTCACCGAAAAAGGCGTGCAGACCATGCTCGCGAACCAGATCGACAATTTGCAGGTTGGCAAGCTCGTGACCGTCGTACCGGCGATCACCGCTGACTGCGAGCTGTGCCCGGGCACGCCCAAGACGCACAGCTTTGGATTCGCACGCATGGAACAGGACGTGAAGGGCATGCGTTCCGCCGGTTCGCAGGGCTGGGCTGGCGTGCTGAACACGCACTTCTAGTTCGACCCGGCAAAGGACGTCGCAGGGACGATCATGGCGCAGACGCTGCCCTTCGTCGAAGCGCCGTTCATGTCAGTGTACGAACAGTTCGAGCGCGCGGTCTACGCGTCGATCTGAGCTACGGGCGGCCCCCCGTCGGACCGTCGCTGACCGGCCAAGACCGGTCCTTGAACCGGCACACAGAAATCCGCCAGAACGAAGACATTCGCCATCAATGGCGCGCACGGTCCAAACCCCCAGATCTCGGCCAAACGGTGGATTGATCCCGGGACTATCTTTGCAATAGGCTCTTCTCTACTCAGCTTTCAGAGTAGGAAGCGAGTTGAGCAGGCATCCGGCCCCGGGGCGGATTGATCAGGTAAGGGCGGTTTTCTAGCCCAGCCTCGCCAGAATCTCTGACCAACCACCCGTTACAAGGCGAAGACTTGACTCGCTCGACCGCTTCGGTCACTCGATCGAGGAGGAATCGGTGATGTCGACGCTGCACGGATTTTGGGTCGAGTACATGGACAATCGGGCTTTCGACGGCATCGTAACCCGTCACCTGGTCGCGCATGGCGATGTCGTCGTGATCCACGGTTTCCACCATTCCGATGCTTACCCGTTTCCCGACATCGTGCGACGGTTGCGCGTATTGAGGCCGGGGATCCGCGTTCTCTTCTACACGTGGGCTGGCCGAAAGCGCCTGGGTGCAACGAGCATTGCCGCCGTGCCAACGCTCGATGGGATGGAAGACCCAGACCACTTCGATCTCCTCCTGAAGAACGCAGCCGGCGACCGGGTCGAAGTCAGAAGAAACGGCCTGGTCTTCATCGTTCTGGATCCCCGCATCCCCGCTGCGCGTGCATGGCTGAAAGATAAGATCATCACGGAGGCGCACCTGGTTCGCAGTGACGGGGTCGGGCTCGATACGGCTATTCGGACGCCGACCTTTCGCGGCGAGGATGTGGACCTCGAGGGGTATCCTGAGTCGTTCGATCAGATGATTGAGGGCATTGCGCAAGCAACGTCCATGACGATCTTCAACGGGCTGTCGGTCGCAAGGGCCGATCAAGAGAACCTGCTTAAGGTCGCGCACGGCGCCGCGATCGAGTTTTTCGGCCTGAACGACACGACGAATCGCAAGCCAACGTTTGACTATGACATCTTGCGCTACTTCGGCCCCATCGGCCGGCATCCCGACCATGTATTCCTCGTGTTCGGTCGTGCCTCGCGACGCCCGCGGCCGTACACGACGTACGACGAAGACTGGCGATGGCAGCGGTACCTTTACTGCGCCCACCTGCTCGCGGCCGGGAACAACACGCGGTGGAAGCACCACGCGGGATTCCGGGCAGTCCCAAACAGCGGGCGCGCCGGCGGGCTCGATGTGTACTCCGACGCGCTCCACGACATCGGATCGGCCCGTGGGGATTACACGGTCGAAGGCGGGTGTTACCAGCGAGCGTTCGAGCGGGGTCTGGTTCTGGTGGTTCCTGCTGAAGCGCCGAAGCCAGCGCGCATCCGGCTCAATCGACCGATGTTCACGCTCGACGGCGCCCGGATCCTTGCTGGCCAGCTTGTCAGTGTCACTCCCGGCGCGGGCCAGGTGCTCTTGCATCTCCGACCGGGTCCTGCGCCAGCGCTGGTCCGCCAGTTTGACGCCGGAGTCGACCCGCTCTGGAGGTGGAGTGCACTGCGAGAAGAATCCGGGGTGCGGTATCTCCACCTCGACGAAACGCCGGCCGGCGAAGAATGCGAGCATGATCTCGCGCTCGATCTGGTGCGGTATCGCACACCACGCGGGCGATTGACGCTCTGGTATCGCACCGCCGATCCCGCTGCGCGAGTCGAGATCGTCGTCGAAGTGGACGCCAAAGATCGATTAAAGCGATTCGCCCTCATTGATAGCTCGCTCCGGAGTGGAAGCGAGCAACCGCTGCGGCCGGTGCAATTCCGGGCGGTGGCGCCTGCCGTCTCGCAGTTCGAACGGCTGCGCGTGGTGGGCGGCAGCAAACCGATGATCGCCGATGGGCAGTGGCGCACCTTGGGCATGGATCTCGAGGCGGCCTGCGCCGCGGACGGCCGCTACGAGTTCCGTCGCGCCTTGTTTGCGAGGCTACTGGGTTCGATGGACGTGAAGCGCCTGCGTCTCGCTGACCGGGGTCCTCCCAAAGGCCAAGGCAAGGTCAGGCGTGCCGGCCGTTCTCGCGCTACGGACGCGCAATCGGCGGGCTCCCGCCGGTCGGCTGTGCGCCGGTGAAGCGGGTAATTCAACGTTTGCTTTCCGCGGCGCCTACCGTCGCCTCAGGGTCGGATAGCGACCGTCTTATAGTAATAACTCAGCGCACTATAGCTTCTTCCACGCGGAGAACGAGCCAGCCATGTATCAACTCGGCGCTGCCCAGCTAGACCAAGAGTTTGCGACTCGCAACGATAGCGCTACACCTCGTCGAAATCACCGCTATCGAAGTCGCCGCCGTCATCGATCGGATGATCGCTTTCAGTGAGCCCTGCTTCTTGGCTCGATTCCGGGGCGCTAGCGAGACCGGGGGCGCCGTGGCTATCATTGGCAAAGAATTCGCGTGCGATCATGCTGCCGATCACCGTACCGGCGATGCTGCCCAGCAAGCTGCCCGCCACGAGTCCACCCAGGCCCACGCCGCCCGCCTGGCCGAACATGCGCTCCATCGCGCCAGGCTGCCTGATTTCCGCGCGCGTTGCCATGCGCGCTAACCCCTGCGGGTTGGCATCGTCTTGTCCGGCCAAGGCACGTTCTGAAGCCGGCATGCCCTCGGCGATCTTTTGCAGCACTATGCGCCGTTGCTCGGGCGTGAGCTGCGCGAACGCCTCCGCGTGCGCCTGCTCGATGACCTCCGGCGGGGCGGTCTTCAGCATGTAGCGATAACGTGCGATCGCCTGTTCATCATCCGACTGCGGTTTAGCTGCTTCGCCTTGCCGCGCAGGTTTATCGCTCCCCCATTTGTGGTCAAAAAGGCCCATCTGTTTTGCTCCTTGGCGTTTGAGGATGTTCGCACATTACTCTTGGATTCTAAAGATCGCGCCGCGTGCCCAAATCCCCAAGGGATGGCGATCTGAGGGTGTTGAGCGCCCCTCCCATAAACGGGTTCTCCTATGCCCGTCGCGCGGTAAAACGGGCATCGACTTCTGAGGAGGCATCACGTGATGTCCACGAGCAAAGCGGAACATCGCAAGAACCGCATCCGCCGGCAAGCATCGCGCAAGGCCGCTCGGCGAGCAGAACGCGCACGCCGGCGACGCTGACCTGCGCCCGGTCGCGGGGGACCTTCCTGGCCGAAAATCCTTGCGGGCTAAATGACCGCGATTTCGCTCTAGCCGCAACCTTCTCCTCGGAGTCGGTTTAAGACATTCGCGCGATCGGCAACTCTCTGCCATGACCGGTCACCCGAGATTGCGCCACGTAGCGGTCGCTCGGCCGACGTAGCGAAGCCATTGCGGAAGTTCAAATCCCCGGAAAGCTGACGTCTACTACCGCTCAACGTTCGATGCAAGACAGGGTTAGGCGACGTTCTTGACTGTCGCGAGTTCCATGCTCGTCAGTACCTTCCGCTCCACAACGGGGGTGCCATCCACAGTGAAGAACGGTGTTGTCTTGTAGCTTCCGTCAAGACGCCCAACGAGCACTGTCGGAAGGAACCGCAGGAGCGCTGCAGCTTGGCTGAGAGGCATCGACGTCGGATGACCTTTGGCGCTCTTGGTATTGACGCGCATCCGCACCGGGCCGAACGACGCCTCGATGGCGGCGGGCGTGCCCAGACAGGTATGGACAAGGCCAACGTACGGCACCCGAACGTTTCTCAACGTGTTCCCGATCGGTGTACCGCAACAGCTCGCGTACCACCGAAGGAGACCCCGATCGGTGAGGGACAGACACGCGAGGCGATCAGTGCCGCTGGTGAAACTGACATACTTCGCTAGCGTCGCGACGACATCCGTACCACCCATGTTATCCAAGACCGTGTCCGGATTGCCGAGGTAGCGCGCAAAGGCTTGGCAGTCCCTGCAGTAGCACACACCTCTGCTGGCTTTCCGCGGCTGGCTGACCAGCCCCGTCAAAGCCCCGCATCGACACCGCAGCGGATGGCTCATTGGGGAACTCTACCTCGCAGTCCGCGGGATTAGCGAACTTCGCTTCGGAGCCGTCGCGCATGCCGATCACGTTGAGTTCCCCTTTTCTCGAACGTCTCCTTCCCCGTCGGCGAACGTCGGCTTTAGGCAGAGGTGCGGACCGCTCCGGGTCGATGTGAGGCGTTCGGCTACGGCGAGTTTCGGCCAAGAGCCGCTGTACAGCCAAGTCTCGCAGAGCGGTCGTTCAAACGGTGCTATCGACCCCCATCGCAGCCATTCAGGAAATTGAAACGCCTCAGCTCATCGGCGGCACCGTACAAAACTTTCCCGAGGTGAGCAAGGAACGTTCTGGGTAGCGAGACTATAAGCATGACCTCCCGTGTTACTTCGGCGGACGCTTGCGTTGTCCGCATAACCGAGATTCGGTATGTGCGGTACCGCCCAGACCGCAGACAATTTTCCCTAGACACTATTAGATGATCGGAACAAAGAGAGGATCCGATGAATTTGCGCATCTTCGAGTTTGAGCAATGCGCTGTTGAAGAAAACGGCGAGCCCGTGTGGCTCGCCTCAATCACCCTTTCGAAAGGATTCAGCTCATGAAATTTCTCAGTTTGCTCCCCGTCGCGATTGTGTTCCTGTCGCTCGCGGCCGGCAGCGCGCTCGCCCAGGACGAGAAGGCCAACAAACAGGCCGAGGTCCGCAAGGTGACGAGCACGTCGCTCGAGAAGTTCTACAAGGCCGACCCCAAGCTCAAGGGCGAGGTCGCGAAGGCGCCCGGCTACGCCGTCTTCACCACCTACGGGTTGAGCTTCCTCATCGGCGGCGCCGGCGGCAAGGGGCTCGCCCACGACAACAAGACGAAGAAGGACACCTACATGGACATGGCGCAGGCGAGCGTGGGGCTGCAGGTCGGCGCCGCGGAGAGCGAGACGCTGATCGTCTTCAAGTCGGCGAAGGCCATGCAGGAGTTCATCGACAAGGGCTGGGAGGCCGGCGGGGGCGCCGTTGCTCAGGCCGGCGCGTCTGGCAAGTCGGTCGGCGCAGATGCTGGCGCGAACGTGATCGCCGACGCGTCGTACTACACCCTCACCAAGAACGGGCTCCAGGCCGGCGTGGCGGTCGCCGGGACGAAGTACTGGAAGGACAAGGAACTGAACTGATCGTGTTGCGGCCGGCCGGCGCGTCTGACGCGCCGGTTGCCCTCTCGCCCTCGACACCTGCGGAATATCCGTAGCCGCAGGTAAAGGACCTGAGTACTTGGCAAGGCCGCGCGCCCAAGGCCGTTCCGGCCGCCCGTCAACTTCATCATGGAGTAACCCGAATGAAGCCTTGTCTCGTATTTATCGCCCTGACCCTGTTGAGCTCGCCTGCCTTTGCCGCTGATGCGCAGTTGACGGATGCTCAAGTCGAACAAGCCTTCGCCAAGGCCGATAAGGACAAGAATGGCACGGTCAGCTTGGCCGAGGCGAAGACGTTCGGCATCGCCGCGAACGCATTCCAGGCAGCCAATCCCGACAAGGACGGCTCCTTGGATAAGAAGGAGTTTGCTGCAGCAATCAGCGTTCAGTTCGCGGCTGCCAACCCTGACAACGACCGGACGCTCGACTGGAAGGAGGCTCAGAAAGCGGGCATCAAGACCAAGAAGGTGTTCGACGCCGCCGACCCTGACAAGGACGGCACGTTGGATATCGCCGAGTTCCTTGCGGCTCTTGTGGCTCAGGCCAAGTAGCGCCGGCCACGCCCCTCGTCACATTAGACGGTAGACATCTCTATCCACCACAACGCGACGGAAAACTCGTGCGTATCTAGGCGATGGTGATCGCGTCCATTCCTGAACCAAACGGGAAACGTGGGAGCGATGTCCATTCTGGAGTGGGTCGAAGGCGGTCCCTCAGCGCACTGAACCGGTCTCAACCCGCTGCCCAGACTCATTCCGCCCGACGCGCGAGCGCGCGCCACACCCGCTCCGGGCTCGCGGGCATGTCGATCGCGGGCGCACCGGCCTGCGCGATCGCGTCGATGACTGCGTTCATCACCGCCGGCAGTGCGCCGACCGCCCCGGCCTCGCCGGCGCCTTTGATGCCGAGCGGGTTGAGCGGTGTCGGCGCGGGATTGCTCTCCACCTCGATCGGGCAGAAGTCCTCCGCGCGCGGCATGCAGTAATCCATGAACGACGCGGAGAGGAGCTGCCCCGAATCCGCGTCGTAGACCACCTGCTCCATGAGCGCCTGCCCGGCCCCCTGCGCGACGCCGCCGTGAATCTGGCCCTTGAGCGTGAGCGGGTTGACAACCGTGCCGACGTCGTCCACCACGGTGTAGCCCACGATCGCCGTCGCACCCGTCTCGGGATCCACTTCGACTTCGCAGACGTGGCAGCCGTTCGGATAGGTGATCGCCGCCGGCGAGAACGTGCCGCTTTCGAAGAACCCCGGCTCGATGCCCGCCGGCAGCCGCTCCGGCGCGAACGCCGCTTTCGCGACCGCCCGCAGCTCGAGCGACCGGTCGGTGCCGGCGACCGAGAACCGGCCGGCGGCGAACTCGATGTCGGCGTCCGCCGCCTCGAGGAGATGCGCCGCGATCCGCTTGCCCTTGGCGATCAGCTTGTCCGCGGCGACGACGAGCGCGCTGCCGGCGGTCGCCGCCGTGCGCGAGCCGAAGCTGCCGATGCCGAACGCCACCTTGTCGGTGTCGCCCTGCAGGTAGCGGACTGCGCCCGGATCGAGGCCGAGCCGGTCGTGCAGGATCTGCTTGAACGTCGTCTCGTGCGCCTGCCCCTGGCTCAGCGCGCCGCTCAGCACGGTCGCGGTGCCGGACGGGTCGAACCGGATCTCGGCGTATTCGAGACCGGGTGCGGCGGCGCGCTCGATCGCGTTGACGACGCCGAGCCCCCGCAGGCGCCCGCGGCCGCCCGCCGCCTGCCGCCGCCCGGCGAAGCCGGCGTGATCGGCCGCGGCGAGCGCGAGATCCATCGAGCGGGCGTAGTCGCCGGAATCGTAGACCCAGCCGAACGCGTTGCGGTACGGCATCGCCGCCGCCGGGATGAGATTCCGGCGGCGGAGATCGACCGGGTCGAGGCTCAGCTCGCGCGCCGCGTCATCGATCAGGCGCTCGATCACGTAGGTCGCTTCCGGCCGGCCGTTGCCGCGGTACGGACCGTGCGGGTTCTGGTTCGTCATCACGCAGGTCAGGTGCGCGTACGCCGCGCCGATCGCGTACGTGCCCGCCATCGTGCCGAGATGGTTGAAGGTGCCGAGCAGGTTGCGGTCCGACGAGATGTAGGCGCCGACGTTCGCGGTCGTCCGCACCCGCAGCGCGAGGAACTTCCCGTCGCGGTCGAGCGCGAGCTCGGCATCCGCGATGCGGTCGCGAGAGTGCTCGTCGGCGAGGATCGTTTCGCTGCGCTCGCAGATCCACTTCACCGGCCGGCCGAGCTTGCGCGCGGCCCACAGGACGAGGCGGTCCTCGACGTACTGCGGCCCCTTGACGCCGAAGCTGCCGCCGACGTCGCCGACGACGACGCGGATCGCCGGCTCGGGGACGCGGAAGATATCGGTCGCGAGCACGCCGCGCGTGCGGTGCGCGTACTGCGAGCCCGCGTGCAGCGTGTAGCGGCCCTCGCCTTCGTCGAAGTGGCCGATCGCGCCGCGCGGCTCCATGTACTGCGCGTGGACGCGGCTCACGACGTAGCGACGGCGTACCACGTGCGCCGCGCGCGTAAAGGCGGCATCGCTCGCGGCGCGGTCGCCCATCTCGAAGACGTGGGAAACGTTGTCGGGACACTCGTCCCACACCGCCGGCGCGCCGGGACGCGAGGCGTCCGCGGTCGAAGCGATCGCCGGCAGCGGCTCGTAGTCGATCGCCACCTGCTCGGCGGCGTCCTTGGCCTCCGCGAGCGTCTCGGCGATCACCACTGCCACCGGGTCGCCGACGTGGCGCACGCGCCCGCGCGCGAGCCCCGGGTGCGGCCGCGCGAACATCGGCGAGCCGTCGGGGCGCTGGCGCTTGAAGGACACCGCGGTCGTCCCGAGGCCGTCGGCGGCGAGGTCGTCGCCGGTCAGTACCGCGACGACGCCTGTCGCCTGCGCGGCGGCGGCGACGTCCACAGAGCGGATGCGCGCGGCGGCGTGCGGCGAGCGCACCACCACCATGTACGCCTGCCCGGGAAGGTTCACGTCGTCGATGAAGCGTCCCTGCCCGCGCAGGAGCCGCGGATCCTCGAACCGAGGGACCGGTTGACCGATGCCGAATTCGCCCATGCTCGCTGCCCGCGCCTCCTCGGATGTCTGGTTGTAGGATAACCTGCTCGGTCTGGAGCGCGGCACGAGGAGGAGCGACAGATGGCGACAGGATCCGTCGGGATTATCGGGCTCGGCTCGATGGGGATGGGCGCTGCGCGCTCGTGCCTCCGTGCCGGCTTCGCGACCTCCGCCTACGACGTGCGCCGCGAGGCGGTCGATGCATTCGCCGCCGCCGGCGGGACGCCGCGCGCCACGCCGGCCGAGCTCGGAGCGAAGTCGGGGATCGTCGCGCTCTTCGTCGTCAACGCCGAGCAGGTCGAGACGGTGCTCTTCGGCGCGGACGGCGCGGCGGCCGCGATGGCGCCCGGCAGTGTCCTGATCCTGTGCGTCACCGCCGCGCCGGACTACGCCGAGCGACTGGGCGAACGGCTCGCCGAGCGCGGGCTCCTGATGCTCGACGCGCCGGTCTCCGGGGGCGCCGCGAAGGCGGCGGCGGGCGAGATGACGATCATGGCCTCGGGCGACCCGGCCGCGTTCGCCGCCTGTGAAGGCGTGCTCGCGGCGATCGCGACCAAGGTCTACCGCCTCGGGGACCGGCCGGGCCAGGGCTCGAAGGTCAAGGTGATCAACCAGCTCCTCGCCGGCGTGCACATCGCGGCGATGGCGGAGGCGATGGCGCTCGGGATCCGCGCTGGGTGCGATCCGAACGTGGTGTACGAAGTGATCTCGAACTCCGCCGGCGGCTCGTGGATGTTCCAGAACCGCGCACCGCACATCCTCGCCGGCGACTACACGCCGCTCTCGGCGGTGAACATCTTCGTCAAGGACCTCGGGATCGTGCTCGACTCGGCGCGCCGGCTGACGTTCCCGCTCCCGCTCACCGCCGCCGCGCATCAGATGTTCCTCGCCACCAGCGCGCACGGGCACGGGGCCGAGGACGACTCGGCGGTGATCAAGATGTTCCAGGCGCTGACGGGCATCGAGCTGCCGAAGGGTGCGGGGAAGTGAGCATCCTCCTCGGCTGCATCGCGGACGACTTCACCGGCGCCACCGATCTCGCCAGCATGCTGGTGCGCGCGGGGATGCGCACCGTGCAGGCGATCGGGGTGCCGGAGGACGCGCGGCTCGCCGCCGGAGCGGACGCGCTCGTCGTCGCGCTCAAGTCGCGCACGATCCCCGCGCGCGATGCGGTGTCGCAGTCGCTCGCCGCGCTCGGCTGGCTGCGCGAGGCGGGCGCTCGGCAGATCTATTTCAAGTACTGCTCGACCTTCGACTCCACGCCCGCCGGCAACATCGGACCGGTCGCGGACAGCCTGCTCGACGCCCTCGGCGCCGGCTTCGCGATCGCCTGCCCGGCGTTCCCCGAGAACGGCCGCACGATCTACAAGGGCCATCTCTTCGTCGGCGACCTGCTGCTGTCCGATTCGCCGATGAAGGATCATCCGCTGACGCCGATGACCGACGCGAACCTCGTCCGCGTGCTCGCACGGCAGACGAAGCGCAAGGTCGGGCTCGTCGAGCACAAGACCGTGCGCAGCGGCGCCGCGACGATCGTTGCACGCTTCGACGAGCTCCGTGCCGCAGGCGCAGCGTACGCGATCGTCGACGCGCTCGCCGACGAGGACCTGATGGCGATCGGCGCGGCCTGCGCGGGCCACGCGCTCGTCACCGCCGGCTCCGGCGTCGCCCTCGGGCTCCCGCAGAACTTCTTCGCCGGCGGGCTGATGCAGCCGCGGACGGACGCGGCCGAGCTTCCGGCCGCCGGGGGCAAGCCTGCGGTGCTTTCGGGAAGCTGCTCGGCGGCCACCCGCCAGCAGGTCGCACGAATGGCCGAGCGCCATCCAGCCCACGCACTGGACCCGGTCGCCGAGCCCGATCCCGAACGACTCGCGGGGAAGGCGCTCCAGGCAATCGCGCCCGCCCTCGAAGCAGGCCAACCGTTCATCGTCTACTCGACCGCCGAGCCGTCGCAGGTTGCCGCGGTGCAGGCGAAGCTCGGGCAGGAGCGGGCGGCGTCACTGGTCGAGGACGCGCTTGCACTTGTCGCCCGGCGGATCGTTGCGAGCGGCGTGCGTCGTCTCGTCGTCGCCGGCGGCGAGACCTCGGGCGCGGTGGTGAAGGCGCTCGGCGTCAAAGCGCTCGCGATCGGCCCGCAGATCGACCCCGGCGTCCCATGGACGATGAGCGTCGGGAGCGAGCCGCGCATTGCGCTGGCGCTCAAGAGCGGCAACTTCGGCGCGCCGGACTTCTTCGAGAAGGCGCTGGCGCAGTCGTCATGAACGAAGCGAAGCTGCGCGAAGAGATCGCGCTCCTCGGCCGGTCGATCTACGACCGCGGCCTGACGCACGGCTCGACCGGCAACATCAGCGCGAAGCTCGACGACGGGTGGCTGCTGACGCCGACCGGCTCGAATCTCGGCCGGCTCGACCCGGCGCGACTCTCGAAGCTCGACTGGAACGGCAAGCTCCTCGCCGGCGACGCGCCCTCGAAGGAGAACTTCCTGCACCTGGCGATGTACCAGGAGCGCAAGCAGAACGGCGCCGTGGTGCATCTGCATTCGACGCACTCGGTCGCCGTGTCGGTGCTCGCCGACGTCGACACCGCCGACGTGCTTCCCCCGCTCACCGCGTATTACGTGATGCGGATCGGCCGCCTGCCGCTCGTCCCCTACTACGCGCCCGGCGACCTCGAGCTCGCCGATGCGGTGCGCGGATTCGCCGGCAAGCACCACGCGGTGCTGCTCGCGAACCACGGCCCGGTCGTCGCCGGCAGCACGCTCGCGGCCGCGGCCGACGCGGTCGAGGAGCTCGAGGCGACGGCGAGGCTCTTCCTCGCGCTGCGCGGCGAGAAGGTGCGCCTGCTCACGCCGGAGCAGGTGGCGGAGCTGCGCGCGAAGTTTCCGGCTTGAGGCGCGCGACGTGGCGCGCTGGAACCCGCTCTCCGGTTCGCGCGCACGTGGCCGAAGGTCACGCCCGAGACCCTGCGCGCCGACCTGCTGGCCGGGCTGATCGGCGCGATCGTGGTGCTGCCGCAGGGCATCGCGTACGCGACGCTCTCTGGGGCTGCCGCCGGAGTACGGCCTCTACTGCGCGATGGTGCCGACCGCGGTCGCCGCGCTCTTCGGGTCGTCGTGGCATTCGATCTCCGGGCCCACCAACGCGATCTCGCTCGTCGTGTTCGCGACGCTGTCGCCGATCGTCGCGCCCGGCTCCCCGGAGTACGTCCAGGCGGTGCTCACGCTGGCGTTCATCGTCGGCGTCGCGCTGCTCGCGGTCGGGCTGTTCCGGCTCGGCGCGGTGGCGAACTTCATCTCGCACACCGTCGTCGTCGCGTTCTCGACCGGCGTGGGGATCCTGATCGCGACCACCCAGCTCGGCGAGCTGTTCGGGATGACGATCCCGCGCGGCGCGTTCCTGAGGACCTGGCAGTACTTCCTGACCCATCTCGCCGAGATCAACGTGTACCCGACGCTGGTCGCGGCGATCACCATCGCGGTCGGGCTCGCGTCCCAGCGGTTCGTCAAGCGCGTTCCCTATCCGCTGGTCGCAGTCGTGGCGGGCGGCCTGGCGGCGTACGGGCTCAACGCCGCGGTCGGCGTCGACGTCACCGGCATCCGGACGCTCGGTCCGCTGCCGGGCGCGCTGCCGCCGCTCTCCTATCCCACCTTCCAGCTCGACCTCATCCAGCCGATCGTCGGCGTCGCGGTCGCGGTCACCGCGCTGTGCCTGATCGAGTCGATCTCGGTCGCGCGGTCGATCGCGCTGCGCTCCGGGCAGCGGCTCGACGCCAACCGCGAGTTCGTCGGCCAGGGACTCTCCAACCTCGCGGCGAGCTTCTTCTCCGGCTTCCCGTCGTGCGGCTCGTTCAACCGCTCGATGGCGAACTACGAAGCCGGGCGCGCGGACGCCGCTCGCCGCGGTGGCCGCCGCGGCGTTCCTGGTGCTGATCGTGCTCGCCGTGGCGCCGCTCGTCGCGTACCTGCCCTACGCGGCGATGGCCGGCGTGCTGCTCATGATCGCGTGGCGGCTCGTCGACCTCAGGCAGATGCAGCCACATCGTCCACGCCGGAGGCGGCGAGGCCGCGGTGCTCGGCGTGACGGTCGCCGCGACGCTGCTGATGAACCTCGACGTCGCGATCCTCTTCGGCGTGCTGCTGTCGCTCGGCATCTACGTCTACAAGACCTCGCAGCCGCGGTTCGTGCCGGTGGTGCCCGACCCGCTCGCCGAGACGCGCAAGTCGGTGGAGCTGCACGCGGGCCTCGACGAGTGCCCGCAGCTCAAACTGGTGCGGCTCGAAGGCGGGCTCTACTTCGGCGCGGTCGACCACGCGGAGCAGGTGCTCGACCGATTCCGCGCCGAGCATCCGGACCAGAAGCATCTGCTGCTGCTGTGCAAGGGCGTCAACTACGTCGACCTCGCCGGCGGCGACGTGCTCGCCGCCGAAGCGCGCCGACGGCGCGGGGAAGGCGGCGGCCTCTACCTCCACGGCCTGCGGCCGCCGATCCGCGAGCGGCTCGTCCGGACCGGCCACCTCGCGGTGATCGGCGAGGAGAACGTGTTCGAGACCAAGTACCACGCGATCAAGACGATCTTCGCGCGGCCTCGACCGCGGCGTCTGCGCGCGCTGCAGCGCGCGCATCTTCGAGGAATGCCAGACGCTGCCGCGACCGGAGCCCGCCCACCCGTGAGGGCGAGCACCGACCGGATTCTCACCACGCACGTCGGCTCGCTGCCGCGCCCGCAGAACGTCGTCGAGCTGCTCGCGCGAAAGGAAGCCGGTGAGCCGTACGACCGCGCGGCATTCGAAGCCGCGATGCGCGACGCGGTGGCCGAGGTCGTGCGAAAGCAGCGCGCGGCAGGCGTCGATGTCGTCAGCGACGGCGAGCAGTCGAAGCCGAGCTACGCGACTTACGTCAAGGATCGCCTCACGGGCTTCTCCGGCGACAGCCCGGCGATGCGCGGCGCCGATCTCGACGACTTCCCCGGCTACTTTCGCAAGCTCATGTCCGGCCGCGCCGGCGCGGTCAAGCTCGCCCGCCCTTGCTGCACCGGCCCGATCGCGGTGAAGGATCGCGCGCCGCTCGAGGCGGACCTCGCACGCTTCGGCGCGGCGCTCGCTGGCAGCGGCGGGACCGAGGGGTTCATGAACGCCGCATCGCCGGGCGTGATCGCCGTGTTCCAGCCGAACCGGCACTACGGGACGCAAAGCACGTATCTCCAGGCGCTCGCCGACGCCATGCGGGACGAGTACCGCTCGATCGTCGGCGCGGGCTTCCTGCTCCAGGTCGACTGCCCGGATCTCGCGATGGGCCGGCACGTGACGTACAAGGACGAGAGCGAAGACGACTTCGTGCGCCACGCCGAAGCGCAGGTCGAAGCGCTCAACCACGCGCTCGAGGGTATTCCCGCCGACCGCGTACGGATGCATCTCTGCTGGGGGAACTACGCGGGGCCGCATCATCGCGATATCCCACTCGCGAAGATCTTCGGCGTGGTGATGAAGGTGAAGGCGCAGGCGCTCCTGTTCGAGGCCGCGAACCCGCGCCACGCGCACGAGTGGAGAGTGTTCGCCGAACGGAAAGCCGAGATCCCCGACGACCGAGTCCTCGTGCCCGGCGTGATCCAGTCGACGTCGAACTATATCGAGCACCCGGAACTCGTCGCCGAACGGCTCGTCCGCTTCGCCGATATCGTCGGGCGCGAGCGGGTGATGGCGGGGTCGGACTGCGGGTTCTCGACCTTCGCCGGAGAAGGGCTGGTCGACCCGGAGATCTGCTTCGCGAAGCTCGCGGCGATGGTCGAGGGGGCAGCGATCGCTACGCGGCGGCTGTGGGGCTACGCCAGTGCCTTCTCGTCTCAGCATGAGACGAGAAGAGTTTGTCCCGCGAGTGTCAAGGCTCGCCCGAACATCATGGCCGCATCGGCCAGACGTGCTTCGGGCGGCGGGCAGCCGGCCCAGCACCAGCCCAAGTTGACCGAAGCGAGGTGATGCGATAGCATCTGATGCATGCGCACCACCTTGGACATCGACGACGACGTCTTGCAGGCCGCCAAGGAAATCGCCGGGCGCGAGAAGAAGACCGCTGGTCAGGTGATCTCGGCGCTCGCACGCAGCGCGCTCGCCGCGCCGCCGGCCACGGGCTCCGTCCGCGCGCCGGGCCCCGTGTACGGCTTCCGCCCGTTTCCCTCCCGTGGCGGTGATCGTCACCAACGAGCTGATCGATTCGTTGCGCGAGGACGACGTGTACTGATGCGTGCGCTGCTGCCGGGCGAGCACGCCCAGCGGAGTCGTGCGGGCTCGACCGGCCCGATCGCGGCTTTGGGAATTGGCCGCGACGATCCTTAGCCATGGCCGCACTCCGTTTCAAAGAAGTCCCGCATCTCGCCGCCGAGCGAGTCTTCCTCGGTGTTGACATGCGCGACGATCGAGATGTGGTTGTGGCGCGGCAGGCGCAGGAAGCGGGGCGCGCGCCCCCGCGCGGCAGCAATGCGATGGAACGCTTCAGCGCCGTAGACGTCGAGCAGGGGATTCTCGTACTCGGCGACGGCGATGAACACCGGCAGCCGCGACGCTGCAGCATGAGTCACGGGAGAGAGCCCCTCGTAGCGCGCCTCGTCCGCACCGAAATAGGCGCGCACGCCAGGTGCGTTCGGGTTGTCCGCGCGCACATCTGCGCGAAGCCGGCCGCTGATAAGCACGATCCCGCGCACCGCCGGGTCGGCGTGCGGCGCTGCGTCTCGATCCCACGCATACGCCGCGACGTGCGTCGCGCCTGCGGAATGGCCGATCATCAGGATCCGCTCCGGGTCCCCGCCGTGCTCGAGCGCATGACCCCGCGCCCAAGCCACGGCACCCGCCATATCCTCGATGCCCCCGGGGTACATGGACTCCGGCGCGAGGCGATACTCGACGTTGACGCCGAGATAACCGTGCCGCGCGAAGTAGCAGCAGACGTTGGCGTAAACCTCGTCGGTGACGTCCTTGTCGCCGCGCACGAACGCGCCGCCGTGGACGAACAGCACCACGGGGACGTTCGCCGCACGCCCATGTCGGTACACATCGAGAATCTGGCGCGGATGGGCACCGTAGGGAACGGCCCGCGCCACGTCGATGCCCGCTTTCGGCGCAGCCGCGAGCAGCGGACGATACATCTCCAGGACGAGATCGCGGTGGCGCTGGATGTCGGTCCCCCACATGGGGCCGATCTCGGCGAGCCTGCGGCGCGCCGGTTCCGGCAAGTTGGCCAGCGGTTCCAGCCTCACTCCTCGCGGACCCAGTCGACGATCGGCTTCCAGAACGGGGTTTCCCGCTCCGACTGCCAGTCGGGCAGGTCGAAAATGGACATGCCCATGAACGCCGCGTTGGCATAGAGCTGGGTGTCGCGTAGCCAGCCGACGAGCGGCATGTCGTGCTCGCGGACGTAGGCGATGAGCTGCGTCGCGGCGCGCGTGCGCGGATCGACCCGCATGCCGATCACGCCGACGAAGGTCCGGTGCTTGCGGACCGCCTTCTCCTGGGCGAGCTCGGCGAGAAAGTCGCGGGTCGCGGCGATGTCGAACACCGAGGGCATGATCGGCACCAGCACACGGTTCGCTTCCTTGACGAGCTCGCCGAGCCGCTTGCCGTGCAGCCCCGCGGGCGAATCGAGCACGAGCCAGTCCGCCCGTCGCGGCGCCGCGTCGCGCTCGTCGAGACGGACGATGCGCGGCAGATGGTCGGGCCGGAGCTTCAGCCACTCGAGTGCGGAGTGCTGGCGGTCGAGGTCCCACAGGCACGCCGTGTCGCCCGCGTGCGCGAGCGCGCTTGCGAGATTCGTCGAGAGCGTCGTCTTTCCGCTGCCGCCCTTCGGATTGGCGATCAATACCGACCGCATGCCCCCCCCTGCGTACCGGTGGCGCGTCAACCGGTCGACGCGGGGATTGTTTCAGCTTTGGCGGCGTGACGATAGTCACATCCGGCGTGGCTTGCGGCATCCGACCGGCCGCTTCCACACGTAATGGCACTCAGAGGGGAAAGACCCGGCGCGCGAGACCGGGAGGCGCCCATCGTTACCTGCCATAGGAGGAGACATGCTCCCGTCCCGGCTTTCCCGCATCACCCTCGCGCTCGTGCCGCTCGCAATTTCCACCGGCTGCGCGAGCAACGCCCCGATGTCCCAGTCCCAGCGGCCCGAGACGGTGTACGCCGTCACCGCCGCCAATGACCTGGTCAGCTTCAACGCCGGTGCGCCCGGCACGCTGAAGTCGTCGGTGAGGCTCACCGGTCTCGCCGCCGGCGAGACCGTCGCCGCAATCGATTTCCGTCCGGCGAACGGCAAGCTCTACGCCATCACGAGCGCGGCCCGGCTGTACACGATCGATACCGCCTCGGGCGCCGCGACGCGCGTCGGCGCCACCGATGCCGGCGCGACGATGAAGAGCACGGCGGTCGGCCTCAATTTCAACCCCGCCGTCGATCGCATCCGGTTCGTCGGGGCAGGCGGCGAGAACATGCGGTTGCACCCCGATACCGGCGCGGTCGTCGATGCGAACCCGAACCAGGAGGGCGTGCAGATCGACGGTGCGCTCGCCTACGCCGCGGGCGACCCGCAAACAGGCCGCAAGCCCTACGTGACGGGGACTGCGTATACGAACAGCTTCGCCGGCGCGAAGGCCACGACCAATTTCGCGATCGACTCGAATCTCGCCCTCCTCCTCACCCAGGGTACGCGCGAGGGGACGCCGAACCCGGTCTCGCCGAACACCGGGCAGCTCTTCACGGTGGGCCCGCTCGGGGTCAAGACCGCGGGCCCGGCCGCGCTCGATATCGCGCCGGCCACGAATGCGGCGCTCGCGGCCCTTGTGCCGCTCAACGGCAAGACGACGCTCTACGAGATCGATCTGCGCAGCGGCGCTGCGAAGGGGATCGGCGTCATCGGGTCGGGCGAGCCGCTCCGCGGAATGGCGGTGGCGCCGTAGGACCGACTCTCCCCTTCTCGCGAGAGGAGGGAAGTTCCGCTTACCGGCGCTACGCGCCGTCGGTGATGGCGCCCTTGCTTGCGGTCGAGACCAGCTTCATGTACTTCGCCATCAGCCCCGTGGTGTAGCGCGGCTTCGGCTGCTGCCACTTCTTGCGGCGCGCGGTGAGCTCTTTCGCCGGAACGTTCAGCTGGATGAGCCGTTTCTTCGCGTCGATCGTGATCGAGTCGCCTTCCTTGACGAGCGCGATCGGGCCACCGACGTAGGCCTCGGGGGCGACGTGGCCGACGACCATGCCCCAGGTGCCGCCCGAGAACCGGCCATCGGTGATCAGCCCGACCGATTCGCCCAGCCCCTGGCCGATGAGCGCCGCAGTCGGCGCGAGCATCTCCTGCATCCCGGGCCCGCCCTTGGGGCCTTCGTAGCGAATCACGATCACGTCGCCGGCCTTGATCTTCCGCGCCATGATCGCTTTCATGCACTCGGGCTCGGAGTCGAAGACGCGCGCCCGCCCGGTGATCGACGGGTTCTTGAGTCCGGTGATCTTGGCGACGCAGCCCTCGGGCGCGAGGTTGCCCTTCAGGATCGCGAGATGACCGTGCGCATACATCGGCTTGTCCCACGGGCGGATCACGTCCTGGTCCGCGCGCGGCGAGTCCGCGATGGCCTGCAGCTCCTCGGCCATAGTACGGCCGGTGACGGTCCTGCAATCGCCGTGCAGCAGGCCGTGAACGAGCAGCATCTTGAGCACCTGCGGAACCCCGCCCGCCCTGTGGAAATCGGTCGCGACGTAGCGGCCCGAGGGCTTGAGATCGCAGATCACCGGGACCTTTCGTCGCACGCGCTCGAAGTCGTCGATCGTCCACTTCACGCCGGCCGCCGCGGCGATCGCGAGGTAATGCAGTACCGCGTTGGTCGAGCCCCCGGTCGCCATGACGAGCGTGATAGCGTTCTCGATCGACCGCCGGGTGATGATGTCGCGCGGGCGGATGCCGTTCCTGATCGCGTTCACCAGCACCCGGGCCGAGGCGGCGGCCGAATCGGCCTTCTCCGGATCGGGCGAGGCCATCTGCGACGAGCCGAGCACGCTCATGCCGAGCGCCTCGAACGATGACGACATCGTGTTGGCGGTGAACATGCCGCCGCACGCGCCGACCGACGGGCAGGCGTTCTTCTCGATGCCGACGAAGTCCTCGTCGCTCATCTTGCCGGCGGCGTACGCGCCGACCGCCTCGAACGCGGAGACGACGGTGAGGTCCTGCCCCTTCCACTTGCCGGGCTTGATCGTGCCGGCGTAAACGTAGATCCCCGGCACGTTCATCCGGGCGATCGCCATCATGCCGCCCGGCATGTTCTTGTCGCAGCCGCCGACGACGAGCACCCCGTCCATCGCCTGGCCGTTCACGCTCGTCTCGATCGTGTCCGCAATGACCTCGCGCGACACCAGCGAGTACTTCATCGCCTCGGTGCCCATGCCGATGCCGTCGGTGATGGTAGGCACGCCGAACACCTGCGGCATGGCACCGGCCTCCTTGAGCGCCGCCAGCGCGCGGTCGACGAGCGGCTGGATGCCGGCGTTGCACGGATTCATCGTCGAGTGGCCGTTCGCGACGCCGACGATCGGCTTCTCGAAGTCGCCGTCGGTGAACCCGACGGCGCGCAGCATCGCACGGTTCGGCGAGCGGGCGACGCCGCCGGTGATCGTCTTGGAACGCCAGTTTTCTGCCATCGGGGCCTCCTTCGGGTACGGAAGTCTAGCCGGGTAATGAACGCGAGGGCGGCGCAGGCGGCGGGCGGGCATGAGGAAGCGCGATTCTCGCGCTCGCGCGCGAGCGCGGCCGGGGGCGGTAAACTTTGCGGCAACCCCAGGAGACGCACACGATGGCGCAGACCTCCGCAGTGCAGCACACGACCGGCAAGGAGCACTGGACCCGCAAGGGCGACGTCGAGCTCTTCCTATGGCAAAAGCCGCAACCTGCCGGAACGCCGAAGCAGGGTACGGTGCTCTTCGTGCACGGCTCGTCGATGGGCTCGCAGCCGACCTTCGACCTGCAGGTGCCCGGGCGGCCCGACTCGTCGGTCATGGACTGGTTCGCCGCGCGCGGCTTCGACGCCTGGTGCATGGACAACGAGGGCTATGGGCGCTCCGACAAGCGCCGCCCGATCAACGCCGACATCGCGAACGGCGCCGACGACCTCGAGGCGGGCACGCGCTACATCCTCGAGGCGACCGGCGCGAAGCAGCTGCTGATGTACGGCATCTCCTCCGGTGCCCTGAAGGCGGCGCTGTTCGCGCAGCGCCATCCCGAGCGCGTGGCGCGGCTTGCGCTCGATGCGTTCGTATGGACCGGCGAAGGGAGTCCGACGCTCGCCGAGCGGCGTAAGAAACTGCCCGAGTACGCGTCGAAGAACCGCCGGCCGATCGATCGCGCGTTCGTGCACAGCATCTTCAGCCGCGACCATCCTGGCAGCGCCGACGACGCGACGATCAACGCCTTCGCGGATGCGATCCTCGCGCTCGACGACTCGGTGCCGACCGGCACCTACGTCGACATGTGCTCGAAGCTGCCGCTCGTGGATCCGGAGAGGATTCCGGTCCCGACCATCGTGATGCGCGGCCAATGGGACGGCATCGCCGGCTTCGACGACCTGCTCGAGTTCTACAAGCGCCTGCCGAATCCGGACAAGCAGTTCGCGGTGATGCCCGGCATCTCGCACGCGAGCTTCCAGCAGAAGAACTACCGCATCCCCTACCACATCCTGCACGCGTTCTTCTCTCAGCCCGAGCCGGTGTACCGGGGCGGGTGAAAGGGAGGCGATCATGCGTCGCTGGATCTTCTCGAGCGCGCTCGCCGCGGCGTCGCTCGCCTGCGCCTCGGCAGCGTTCCCGCAGGCTTGGCCGAGCCGACCCGTCCGCATGGTCGTCCCGCTGTCGCCGGGCGGGTTCGCCGACGTGCCGGCGCGGATCATCGCGCCGCGGCTCTCCACGGCGCTCGGGCACCAGGTGTTCGTCGAGAACAAGCCCGGCGCCGGCGGGACGATCGGCGCGGACTTCGTCGCCAAGTCGAAGCCCGACGGCTACACGCTGCTCTTCACCGGCACGCCGCACGTGATCAGTGCGTGGCTGTACAAGAGCCTGCCCTACGACTCGGTCAAGGATTTCGCGCCCGTTTCGTTGGTCGCTTCTGGTCCCTACGTGGTGGTGGTGAATCCCCAGCTCCCGGTCGGCTCGGTGCGAGAGCTTGTCGCGGCCGCCAAGGCGCAGCCCGGCAAGATCGACTTCGCCAGCTCGGGCAACGGCAGCGCGCAGCACCTGGTCGGCGCGCTCTTCAACGCGATGGCAGGCATCGACCTCAACCATGTGCCCTACAAGGGCAGCGGCCCGGCGATGCAGGACCTGTTGTCGGGACAGGTGAAAGTGTCTTTCGCGGGAATCCCGAACGTCATGCCGCACGTCAAGGCGGGGCGCCTGCGCGCGCTCGCGGTCACGACCCCGCAGCGCTCGCCCGACCTGCCCGACGTGCCGACGGTCGCCGAGGCGGGCGTTCCCGGCTACGAGGCGACGCTGTGGCTCAATATCGCCGCGCCCGCCGGCACACCGCCCGAGATCGTGCAGCGGATGTACGCGGAGACCGCGAAAGTGCTGCAGGACCCGGAAGTGCAGCAGGGCTTTCGCGCCGCGGGCGTCGAGCCGAGCGTGCTCGACCCGGAGGCGCTCGGCGCGTTCATCCGGTCCGAGCACGAGAAGTGGGGGCAGGTAGTGCGCGACACCGGCGCACAGGTGAACTGACGCCGCGAGCGGCGTCATCCCGGCGGAAGCCGGGATCCGGTTGCGACGCCTGGACTCCGGGGTACGCCGGAGTGACGGAGCATCATCGTCCGAGCCGCCCCAGCCCGCGCAGGTCGGGGAACAGCCGCAGCGCACCCAGCACGAGCGCGATCGTCGCGACGCCGCCGAGCACGACCGTCGGCACCGGGCCGATCAGGGCGGCGACGAGCCCCGACTCGAACGCGCCCAGCTCGTTTGACGAGCTGATGAACACCCGGTTCACCGCCGACACGCGTCCGCGCAGGTCGTCGGGGGTGTGGAGCTGCACGATCGTGCCGCGGATCACCACGCTCACGTTGTCGCACGCACCGGCTACGACGAGCGCCGCGAGCGACAGCCAGAGGGAGGTCGATAGCCCGAACACGATGATCGCCAGACCGAACCCCGCGACCGCCCAGACGAACACGAGCCCCGCGCGGCGGAACGGCGGCAGCAATCCCTGCGCCACCGCCATCGCGAGCGCACCGATCGCGGGCGCCGCGGTGAGCCAGCCGAGGCCCGTCGGGCCTGCGTGCAGGATGTCCTTTGCGAAGATCGGCAGCAGCGCCACCGCACCGCCGAAGAGCACCGCAAAGAGGTCGAGCGTGATCACGCCGAGGATCGTCTTCGTGCGCCACACGTGCTCGAGCCCCGCGAGCAGCGCACGGGACGAGCGCGGGCGGTCCGATCGTTCGATCGCCCGGCGCCGGATGAGGAGCGCCGCAGTCGCGGCGACCGCGATCAGAACGAGATCGACCGCATAGACAACCGCGGCCCCGCCGGTCGCGGCGATGAGCGCGCCCGCGGCAACCGGAGCCGCGATCGACGCGAACTGGTGAAAGCTCGAGTTCCACGTGACGGCGCGGCTCAGATGCTCGCGCTCGAGCAGTTGCGGAAGCAGTGCGTCCCGCGAGGGCCGATTGAGCACCTGGGCCGTACCCAGCCCCGCCGCGGCGAGGTAGACCCACCCCACGGCCGCACCCGATAGCGCGGACGCGGCGAGGATGCCGGCGGCCGCGGCCCACACGGCGAAGCCAGCCACCATCACCCGGCGGCGGTCGAACCGGTCCGCGAGATGTCCCGCGGGGAGAAAGAGGAGGACCACCGGGAGGAACTGCGCAAGCCCGACCCAGCCGAGCGCAAGCGCCGAACCGGTTCGCTCGTACAGATCCCAGCCGATGGCGACGCCCTGCGACCGCTCGACCAGCGCGGCGGCGAGGTTCATCGTCGAATACAGCCGGTAGTCCCGCAGGCGGAACAGGGCGAGCCAGTCGGCGCGGGATCGGACCGAGGAGAGCACGGGCGGCGGATTCTATCCGCTCGACCGCATGCGCCGGTTCGGGCATCCTCGCCCCGCATGCTCGTCCATCCCAACTTCGATCCGGTCGCGATCCAGATCGGCCCGCTCGCGATCCGCTGGTACGGGCTGATGTATCTCGTCGGGTTCGCGACCGCCTATTTTCTCGGCCGGTGGCGCATCGCCCGCGGCCGTGCCGGGCGGATCACGCTCGCACTGCTCGACGACCTGCTGTTCTATGGCGTGCTCGGCGTGATCCTCGGCGGCCGGCTCGGCTACGTCCTCTTCTACAAGCCCGGCTATTACCTGCAGCATCCGCTCGAGATCCTCGCCGTGTGGCAGGGCGGGATGGCGTTCCACGGCGGCTTCCTCGGCGTGCTCGCCGCGGTATGGTGGGTCGCGCGCAAACACCAGCTGCGCTGGCTCGAGGTCACCGACTTCCTCGCCCCGCTCGCCCCGCTTGCATTCGCCGCGGGCCGGTTCGGCAACTTCATCAACGGCGAGCTGTGGGGCCGCGTGACCGACATGTCCTGGGGCATGGTGTTCCAGCACCCGGCCGCCGGTTCCGCGCCGCGGCATCCGTCGCAGCTCTACCAGTTCGCGCTGGAGGGCGTGCTGCTGTTCGTGATCCTGTGGCTCTACTCGGCGAAGCCGCGGCCGACCGGCGCGGTCAGCGGGGTGTTCCTGATCGGCTACGGAGTATTCAGGTTCGCGGCCGAGTTCTTTCGCGAGCCGGACGATTTCCTCGGGCTGCTTGCGCTCAACCTCAGCATGGGCCAGTGGTTGTCGCTGCCGATGATCCTGGCGGGAGTCGCCCTTTATGCCTCGAGCCGGCGCCGGGACTAGAATCGCCGGGCATGGAAGGGGACGAGCCGCATGGACGAAGTCGAGCGCGCGATGCTCGAGCAGCGCATTCTGCAGCTCAAGATCGAGCACCGCGATCTTGACGACGTGATCAAGCGCCTCGCGGAGCAGTTCGGCTACGACCAGGTCCAGCTCCAGCGTCTCAAGCGACGCAAGCTCCTCCTCAAGGATCAGATCGCCTGGCTCGAGCGGCAAATCGATCCGGACATCCCGGCGTAGCGCGAGCACGACCCGGCGCCAGCTTGACGCGATGGCAGGACCGCTGCTTCGCTGATCAGGCGAGCCCTCGCGCTACGAGCGAAACGCCGGTCGCGAGCAGCATCATCGCGACGAGCCGCGCGAGCGCCTCGCGCGAGATGAGCCGGAAGATCCGGGTGGCAACCGCGATGCCGGCGAGCGCGGCCGGGATGGCGAGGGCGGCCGCGATCCACGCTTTCGGGTCGAGGAGCAGGCCGGTGACGATGAAGGCGAGCACCCGCAGCGAGATGCTGAACACCGAGGTGAACGTAAGCGTCGCCCGGAACTGCTCCTTCGTGAGCGGCCGGTGCGAGAGGTAGATCGCGTACGGCGGTCCGCCGGCGCCGAACAGTGCCCCGGTGAGACCGCCGGCCGCCCCGGCGACGTAGGCCCAGCGCTGGCTGACGGTTCCCCTGCTCGCGCGGCGCGCGAGCGAGTACACGGCGTACAGCGCGATGAAGACGCCGAGCGCCAGCATGCCGGCCTTCCGCGGGAGGTTGACGAGCAGCGTGACACCGATGGCGAGACCGATCACGACCATCGGCGCCATGCGCAGCACCTCGCTCTTGACGGCATGGCGCGGGTTCTCGAGGCCGACGCGGAGCGCGTTCACGAGATCGACCACCGAGAACATCGCCAGCGCGAACGTGAGCGGGACGAGGTGCGTCGCGAGCGGGATCGTGATGAGCGCCGAGCCGAACCCGGTGATGCCGTAGACGACCGCGCCGGCGAACGCGATCAGCGCAAGCGCGGCGAAGGTACCGTAGTCGTCGGGCATCCCGACGCCCCCTCGTCAGAGGGGGCGAGCGAACACGCTCACTTCCGGGGCTCGTTGCGGGCCGGCGCTCCGGGCCGCGACGGCGCCGGACCGTCGCCCGAGCCGGTGTCGCGCATGCCGCCGGGCGGCTCCACGTAGAGCACCGTCGGGCGCTTGCCCGGCGCCTGCGGGTAGAGGTCCATCAGGGAATAGACGTCCTTCGGCATGTCGGTGTTGACCTTCAGCCCGAGCTCGCGCGCGGCCTTCGCGGTGATGGGAAAGTCGTGCGTCCAGCGGCCCTCGCTCAGCGTCTTCGCCGTCTGGGCCGCCTTGTCCGGCGGCATCTGACCGGACTCGGTCAGCAGCTCGGTGAGGAACGCCTGGACCTGCACCTGCGCCTTGCGCGAGATGTCGGCGAGGATCAAGGTCGTGTCGGCCACCCGCTCGACCGGCTTCTGCTCGACCGCCTTGATGATGGACGCCGCCGGCGCGCCGCCGATCTGCGGATCCACCGGCCCGAGCACCGCGTTCGGATCCATCACGATCTCGTCGGCGGCGAGCGCGATCATCGTGCCGCCGCTCATCGCGTAGTGCGGCACGAACACCGTGACCTTGCCCTTGTGCTCGACGAGCGCGCGGGCGATCTGCTCCGAGGCGAGCACGAGCCCGCCGGGGGTGTGCAGGATGAGATCGATCGGCTGGTCGTCGGGCGTGAGCCGGATCGCGCGCAGCACCGCCTCGGAGTCGTCGATGTTGATGAAGCTCGCGACGGGCAGGCCGAGGAAGCTGAACCGATCCTGGCGGTGGATCAGCGCGATCACCCGCGACTTGCGCGATTCCTGGAGCTTGGCGAGCGCTTCGGTCCGCTCCGCCTCGACCGAGCCCCGGCCGAGGAAGGTCAGCGCCAGGATGAGGACGAGCAGCCCCCAGAAGACGAAGCGCAGAAAGCCGGCGAGGCGGTTGAAAAGGGTGGGCTTGGGCACGTTCATCGGTCAAGTCTAGCGGGTCGTGCGGTCAGCCGAGCACCCGCTCCAGTACTCGCACGACGTGGACCGCTTCCCGGCCCGCGCCGTCGGCGATCTGGTGCCGGCAGCTCGTGCCGTCGGCGACGATGAGCGTCGCCGCGTCCGCGCCGCGCACCTTCGGCAGCAGCGCAGCTTCGGCCATCTTCATCGAGACGTCGTAATGCCGCGCCTCGTAACCGAACGCGCCCGCCATGCCGCAGCAGCTCGACTCGATCGTTTCCACCTCCAGCCCCGGCACGAGCCCGAGTGCGCGCTCGACCGCCGGCATCGCGCCGAACGCCTTCTGGTGGCAATGGCCGTGCAGCAGCGCCTTCACACCGGGGAGCGCGCCAAGCGGGAGCTCGAGCCGCCCGGCATCGGCCTCGCGGGCGAGGAACTCCTCGAAGAGCAGCGCGTTCGAGCCGAGCTTCGCCGCCTCCTCGCCCGGGAACATCGCACCCAGCTCGTCGCGCAACGTCAGCAGACAGGACGGCTCGAGGCCGACGACCGGCACGCCGCGCGCGACGTAGGGCGCGAGCGCATCGAGGATCCGGCGCGCCTCGTGTCGCGCCTTGTTCACCATGCCGACCGCGAGGAACGTGCGGCCGCAGCAGACCGGCCGTCCGCCGCCCGGCGCTCGCGCGACGTGTACCCGGTATCCGGCGGCCTCGAGCACCCGCAGCGCCGCGACCGCGTTTTCGGGCTCGAAATAGTTGTTGAACGTGTCGGCGAGCAGCACGGCATCGCAGTCTTCGGGCGCGCGGACCTGATAGCGTCCGGCCGCCGATTGCAGGAACGGCCGCGCCTGCCACTGCGGCAGGCTGCGCTTCGCCGACAGCCCGAGGAGCTTCTCGCTGGCCTTCGCGAGCAGCGGCACGCGGTCGCGCAGGTTCGCGAGCGGCGCGAGGCGCGCCGCAACCGGCGCGTACCGCGGCAGGAACGCGATCATCCGCTCCTTCAATCGCCAGCCGCGGCGCCCGTGGTAGTGATGCAGGAACTCGATCTTCATCCGCGCCATGTCGATGCCGGTCGGGCATTCGCGCCTGCAGCCTTTGCACCCGACGCAGAGGTCCAGGGCGTCGTAGACCGCGTCGGAGGCGAGCGCGTCGGGCCCCAGCTGTCCGGACACCGCGAGCCGCAACGTGTTCGCGCGCCCACGCGTGAGGTGCTGCTCGTCGCCGGTCGCGCGGAACGACGGGCACATCGTGCCGGCGTCGAACTTCCGGCAGTGGCCGTTGTTGTTGCACATCTCGATCGCAGCGGCAAAGCCCTGGCTGGCGGCGCCCGGCACGTTCCACTCCGACCAGTCGAGCGCCGTGTCGAGCCGCGACGTCTCGTACCCCGGTTTGAACCGGAAGAGCGAGCGATCGTCCATCTTCGACGGCCGCACGATCTTGCCGGGATTCATCAGGCCTTTCGGGTCGAAGAGGCCCTTGATCTCAGCCAGCGCACGGGTGAGGCGCTGGCCGACGATCGGCTCGATCCACTCCGAGCGCACCAGTCCGTCGCCGTGCTCGCCCGAGAAGGCGGCGCCCTTGTACTCGCGCACCATCGCACAGGCTTCCTCGGCGATGGCGCGCATCTTCTTGGCGCCGTCGGTCTTCATGTTCAGCACCGGACGCACGTGCAGTGTGCCCACCGAGGCGTGTGCATACCAGGTGCCGCGGGTGCCGTGCTTCTCGAACACCCTCGTCAAGCGCTCGGTGTAGTCGGCAAGATGCTCTAGCGGGACCGCGCAGTCCTCGATGAACGACACCGGCTTCCCGTCGCCTTTCATCGACATCATGATGTTCAGGCCGGCCTTGCGAACCTCCCAGATGTCCTTCTGGAGCTTCGTGTCGGTCGCCTCGACGACGCTGCCCGGCAGACCGAGGTCGCCCATCAACTCGACGAGACCGGCGAGCTTCGCGAGCTGTGCCGTGCGGTCGTCGCCGGCGAACTCGACCAGCAGGATCGCCTCCGGCGCGCCGCGGATGAAGCGCCCGACGATCGGGGCGAACGCCTCGTTCGCGCGGGCGAGCTCGAGCATCGTCCGGTCCACCAGTTCGACCGCGTCCGGATCGAGCTTCACGATGTGCTGCGCCGATGCCATCGCCTGGCGGAACGTCGGGAAGTGGCACACGCCGAGCGCCTTGTGGCGCGGGATCGGCGAGAGCTTCAGCGTCAGCCGACGCGAGTAGGCGAGCGTCCCTTCCGAGCCGACCAGGAGGCTGGCGAGGTTATGCGCCAGGTGGGGCTGCACCATGTCGACGTTGTAGCCCTGCACCCGCCGCAACACCTTCGGCCAGCGCGCGGCGATCTCTTCGACCTCCCGCCGGACGATCGCATGGACCTTCTCGACGAGCGCACGGTAGCCGGGAGGCCCGCCCGCGACCTCGTCGCTATTCCCGAAGCGGTACGCCGACCCGTCGGCGAGCACCGCCTCGATCGCGAGCACGTTGTGCACCATGTTGCCGTACCGGATCGAGCGCGAACCGCAGGAGTTGTTCCCCGCCATGCCGCCGATCGTCGCCTGGGCCGAGGTCGAGACGTCGACCGGAAACCACAGGCCGTGCGGCCGCAGGAGCGCATTCAGCTTGTCGAGCGCGATGCCGGGCTGCACCGTGACCGTCGCGGCGGCGGCGTCGAGCTCGATGACCGCGGCGAGATGCTTCGAGTTGTCGATCACGAGGGCGGCGCCGACCGTCTGTCCGCACTGCGAGCTGCCCGCGCCGCGCGGGAGAATCGGGACACCGGCTTCGACGGCGATCCGCATCGCGCGGAGCGCGTCGTCTTCGGTCTCCGGCACGACGACGCCGACCGGCTCGACCTGGTAGATGGAAGCGTCGGTCGAATAGCGACCGCGGCTCGCGCGGTCGAAGAGGACGTCGCCCCGGACCTCGCGCCGCAGCCGCGCGGCGAGGCCGGCGTCGCCCGCGCTGGGCTGAAACTCGAGCTTGTAGACGTTCATGCCGTCGCCTGCTTCATTGCATCGAGCAGGACCTCGGCGGGCTGCGCACCCGAGACCGCGAGCCGCCGGTTGAAGACGAAGAATGGCACGCCCTCGATTCCGTTCTCGCGCGCGCGGGCGTCCTCGGCTGCCGCCGCCTCGCGCGCCTCGGTGTTGCCCAGCCACTCCGCGGCCGCCGCGCGATCGAGGCCGGCCGAAGCCGCGATCTCGAGCAGGTTGTCGCGCGACGTCAGGTCCACCCCGTCGAGAAAATACGCGCGGAAGAGCGCCTCGGCCATCGCGTCCTGGTGACCCTGGGCGCCGGCCAGCTGGATGAGGCTGTGTGCGGCCAGCGTGTTCGGCTGGCGAGTGATGCGGTCGAAGGCGAAGTCGATGCCGACCTCGCGCCCCATTGCCGCAACGCGGTCGTAGACCGCCCCGCCGCGCGGCCCGAACTTGCGCGCCACGTAGTCCGCCCGCGCCATGCCCTCCGCGGGCATGCCCGGGTTGAGCTGGAACGGGCGCCAGGCAACCGCGGGCGCCGGAGCGTCGGGATGCTCGCTCGCGTAGAGCGCGAGCGCTCCCTCGAGGCGCCGTTTGCCGATGAAGCACCATGGGCACACCACGTCCGATACGATGTCGATGGAGAGGCTCATGGGAGCACCTCGCGAGGGTGACCCGCCTCATTGCGGCGGGTGGACCGTTAGCCTACCATCGGACGCCTGTCACCCGCCTCCCGAGGTGCCCCATGGCCCATCGCGCCGGCCGCCATTACCTGCAGATTCCCGGACCGACCAACGTTCCCGATCGCGTATTGCGCGCGATCGACATGCCCACGATGGACCATCGCGGCCCCGACTTCGCCGCGCTCGGGCTCGAGGTGCTCGACGGGCTGAAGCACGTCTTCCAGACGAAGCAGCCAGTGGTGATCTATCCCGCGTCGGGCACCGGCGCGTGGGAAGCGGCGCTCGTCAACACGCTCTCCCCGGGCGACAAGGTGCTGATGTTCGAGACCGGACACTTCGCGACGCTGTGGCACAAGATGGCGACGAAGCTCGGGCTCGCGGCCGAGTTCGTCGCGACCGACTGGCGCCGCGGGGCCGAACCCGCGCTCGTCGAGGCGAAGCTGCAGGAAGACAAGGCGCACGCCATCAAGGCCGTGTGCGTCGTCCACAACGAGACCTCGACCGGCGTGACGAGCCGGATCGGCGCGATCCGGAAGGCGATCGATGCCGCGAACCACCCCGCGCTCTTTCTCGTCGATACGATCAGCTCGCTCGCCTCGATCGACTATCGCCACGACGAATGGGGCGTGGACGTGACCGTCGCGGGCTCGCAGAAGGGCCTGATGCTCCCGCCCGGCCTCTCGTTCAACGCGATCAGCGAGCAGGCGCGGCGGGCTTCGCAGTCGTCGCAGCTCCCGAAGTCGTACTGGGGGTGGGAAGAGATCATCGCCAACAACAAGACCGGCTATTTCCCCTACACCCCGGCCACCAACCTGCTCTACGGTCTGCGCGAAGCGCTCAGGATGCTGCGCGAGGAAGGGCTCGAAAACGTGTTCGCCCGCCACGACCGCCATGCCGAGGCCACGCGGCGCGCCGCGCACGGGTGGGGACTGGAGATCCTGTGCGCGGTGCCCGAAGAGTACTCGAGCTCGCTCACCGCGCTGATGACCCCCGCCGGTCACGACGCCGACCATCTGCGCCAGACGATCCTGGAGGCGTTCGACATGTCGCTCGGCACGGGGCTCGGCAAGCTCGCGGGGAAAGTGTTCCGCATCGGCCATCTCGGCGACTTCAACGACCTGACGCTGGCCGGCACGCTCGCCGGCGTGGAAATGGGGCTCGAGCTCGCGGGCGTGCCGCACAGGAAGGGCGGCGCGCAGGCGGCGATGGACTATCTCGTGGAGTGTGCGCGCAGGCCCGCGCGCAAGGCGGCGTAGGGGGGACGATGACCGGACCATCTCCGATGCAGGCGCTGCTCGCGCTCGCCGTGGCGGGCGTGGCGCTTGCCGCCGCACCCGTCGCCGCGCAACAGTACCCGTCGAAGCCGGTGCGCATCATCGTCGGCTTCGCCCCCGGGGGCGGCACCGACGTCGTCGCGCGCGTCATCGGGCAGAAAGTCAGCGAGTACTGGGGCCAGGGCGTCGTGGTGGAGAATCGCGCCGGCGCGACCGGGACGATCGGCGCCGACGTCGTCGCGAAGGCGCCGCCCGACGGCTACACGCTGCTCATGGGCCACGTGAACTCGCATGCGATCGCACCGAACCTGTTCAGGAAGCTGCCGTACGACGCGCTGAAGGATTTCGCGCCGATCTCGTACGTCGGGTACGTGCCGAACGTCCTGGTCGTCCATCCGTCGGTCCCGGCGCACTCGATGAAGGAGCTGATCGCGCTCGCGAAATCGAAGCCGGGCGGGCTCAACTACGCCTCGTCGGGCACCGGCAGCACCCAGCACCTCGCCGGCGAGATGTTCAAGCTCATTGCGGGCGTCGATATCGTGCACATTCCCTACAAGGGCAGCGGTCAGGCGATCGGGGACCTGCTGGCCGGCGTGGTGGCGATGAACTTCGACACGATGCCGCCGGTGATCGACCACATCAAGGGCGGACGGCTGCGTGCACTCGCGATCTCCACTCCCCGCCGCGTCGGGCAGCTACCCGACGTGCCGACGTTCGAGGAAGAAGGAATGCTCGGGTTCGACGTCACCAACTGGTACGGGGTGATGGCGCCTGCCGGCACGCCGAAGGACGTCGTCGCGAAGCTCAACGCCGACATCAACAAGGCGATGCGCGAGCCCGACGTGCGCGCGCGCCTCGAGCAGGTCGGCACGCAGTTGCGCGAGACTCGCCCCGAGGAGTTCGAGGAGTTCATGAAGGCCGAGGTCGCGAAGTACGCGAAACTCGTCAAGGACGCGAATGTCCGCCTCGACTAGCGGGGCGTCGGTACTCCTCGCCCGCGACGGCGATATCGCGACCGTCACCCTCAACAAGCCGGAGCGCCTCAACGCCCTCGACAAAGGCATGTGGCGCGCGCTCGGCGAGATCTTCACCGCGCTCCACGCCGACGAGTCGCTCCGCTGCGTGATCCTGCGCGGGGCGGGCGACAAGGCCTTCGCCGCGGGCGCCGACATCGCCGAGTTCGAGACCGAGCGCGCGGATGCCGCGCAGGCGCGCGAGTACGGCCGCGTCGTCGAGGTCACGATGCACGCGGTCACGCGCTGTCGTCATCCGGTGCTCGCGATGATTCGCGGCGTCTGCGTCGGCGGCGGGCTGGAGATGGCCACGGTGTGCGACCTGCGCATCTGCGGCGAATCGAGCCGGTTCGGCATACCGGTGAAGAATCTCGGCCTGGTGGTGGCGTACGCCGAGATGAAACCGCTGATCGATCTCGTCGGCCCGGCGGTAGCGCTCGAGATCGTCCTGGAGGGTCGGGTGTTCGGGGCGCAGGAGGCGCGCGAAAAGCGCCTCGTGAATCGCGTCGTGCCCGACGACAAGGTCGAGGAAGAAGCCCTCGCCACCGCGCGCCGGATCGCCGACGGCGCCCCGCTCGTCGCGCGCTGGCACAAGCGGTTCGCGCGCCGTCTCGGCGACTCGCGGCCGCTCCTCCCCGAGGAGGCGGACGAGAGCTACGCTTGCTTCGACACCGAGGACTTCCGCATCGGATACCGGGCATTTCTGGCCAAGGAGAAGCCCCGCTTCCGCGGCAAGTGACCGAAGGGCGGAGCGGGTCGCGCGTATAGATCGGCAAGCTCGCGCCATGGGCTTGCGCCCGCGGCGCCGGCGGCAATGAGCAGCGCGCCGCCGACCGGCCAAGTCCTCGTCATGCCCCGATCTTTCCTCTCGCGCTGCAAGGTTGACGGCCAAACCGGCCGTGGCAGACTAGCGCTCACGCCAGCCGGCAGCGCCATTACAACGAGAGCCGGCGATCCACTTTCGAGAGGAGTCGTCATGAAACGTCTTTTTCGCGGGCTCGCGCTCGCACTCTGCGCGGCCGCGCTCACCGCCGGGACGGCGGACGTTTCCGCCCAGACCTGGCCGCAGAAACCGGTCCGGATCATCAACCCCTTTCCGCCGGGCGGCGGTACCGACGTTTTCGCACGGCCGCTCGCGGCCAAGCTGAGCACCTCGCTCGGCCAGCAGGTCCTCGTCGAGAACATGGCCGGCGCGGGCGGCACGGTCGGTGCCGCACGCGCTTCGAAGGAGGCGGGAGACGGCTACGTGTGGTTCATGGGCGCGGTACACCACACGATCGCCGAGACGCTCTACACCAGGCTGCCGTACAGCCTCGAGCGCGACTTCGCCCCGGTGACGGTGGCGGCGTTCGTGCCGAACGTGGTGGTGATCAACCCGAAGCACGACTTCAAGAGCCTGCAGGAGCTGATCGCATACGCGAAGGCGAATCCCGGGAAGCTCAACTACGGCTCCGCCGGCAACGGCACGACGCATCATCTGTCGGTCGAGCTGTTCAAGATGATGACCGGCACCCAGATCACGCACGTGCCCTACAAGGGCGCTGGCCCACTCATGCCGGCGCTGCTCGCCGGTGAGGTCGACCTCGCGTTCGACGGCATGGGCACTTCGGCGCCGCAGATCAAATCCGGAAAGATCCGGCCGCTCGCGGTGACGACGACGACACGCTCGCCGCTGGTCCCCGATGTCCCCACCATGCAGGAGGCCGGACTCTCGGGCTACGACGTGACGACGTGGTATGCGATCTGGGCGATCCGGGGCACGCCGCAGCCGGTGATCGACCGGATGTACGTCGAGACGGTCAAGGCGCTGCTGCTGCCGGACATGAAGGATATCTGGGCGAGCCAGGGCGCCACCTCAGGCGGCATGCCGCCGGCCGACTTCGACCGGTTCGTGAAGGCCGAGATCGCGAAATGGGGCAAGGTGGTCAAGGACTCCGGTATCAAGATCGACCTGTAGCCGCGGGACGCCTTCGGAAGAGCCCCGCCGATGCGGGGCTTTTCTGTCTCCGACCGACCCTTGACACGCTTTCTGCTCGCATGTAATCAGTGCCGGGCCGGGGCGACGAATCGCTCGCGAACGACCGGGCCTTGATGAAGGCGATCAAGGCGCGCGACGCACGGCCGATGAAGGACCATCTCTGCACGCTCAGGACCAGTCGGTCGCGACGCTCTTCGCGGCGGGGCACGGTCCTGCGTGCCCGCAGAGGAGGAAGAAAGCGTGTTTGAGCGCATGCGCGAAGCGCGGGGACGGAGCCGCAGCGACACCTCGCTCGCCGGACTGCGGCGGTCCTGCATCACGCTCATGAGCGAGCGCGGCGAAGCGAACAGCGTGAAGTTCGCGCAAGCTGCAGTCTCGCAATACCGCGCGCTCGGCAAGGAAGGCCGGACCGCCTTCTTCGACGTGCTCGCGGAGGATTTCGCGCCGGATCCCGCCGGCGTCGTCGCCGCCGCGCAGCGCTACGCGGAGACCCGGTCGCCCGATTCGCTCGTCGATCTGATCCGCGCCGCGGAGCCACCCCGACAGGAGCTCCTCCGCAGGCTGAACCGGGCGCCCGAAGGCACTGCGACCATCCTCGAGATGCGCCGGGAGCTGCTGCAGGAAATGAAGTCGAAGCCGCGTCTCGCCGCGGTGGAAGCCGACCTTCAGCACCTGCTCTCGTCGTGGTTCAACCCCGGGTTCCTGCGGCTGGAACGCGTCGACTGGCGCGCGCCGGCGCTCCTGCTCGAGAAGATCATCCGCTACGAAGCGGTGCACGAGATCGGGAGCTGGAACGCGCTGCGGCGGCGGCTCGAGCCCGACCGGCGCTGCTTCGCGTTCTTCCACCCGGCGCTCCCCGACGACCCGTTGATCTTCGTCGAGGTTGCCCTCGTCCACCGGATACCGGCGGCGATCGGGCCGCTGCTCGACGACGAGCAGGTCGACGCGGAAGCGGCCCGGTCGACGTGCGCGGTGTTCTACTCCATCTCGAACTGCCAGCCGGGTCTGCGCGGCGTCTCGCTCGGCAACTTCCTGATCAAGCGGGTGTGCGAAGTGCTCAAGGAAGAGTTCCCGCGGCTGCGCACGTTTTGCACGCTGTCGCCGATCCCGGGCTTTGCGAAATGGCTGCAGCGCGGCGCACAGCTCCCCTCGGAGCGGCTGCCTGCGGGTGCATCGGGCCGGCTGGAACAGGCGCTCGAGCGCGCCCGGCCGCTGCTCGCCGAGGCCACCTCGAGCCTGGGCACGGCGCTCGAGCGCGCCACCCCCGCTGAGCGCGAAGCGCTGCTGCGGCTCGGCGCGGCGTATCTGCACGGCACGCTGGAGACCGACAGCGGGAGCGACCCGGTCGCGAAGTTCCACCTCCACAACGGCGCCCAGCTCGCGCGTCTGAACTTCCTCGCCAACCCGTCGCTCCGCGGGCTGCGCGAGTCCTTCGGGCTGATGGTGAATTATCTGTACGACCTGCGCCACATCGAGCGCAACCACGAGAGTTTCGTGCGGGGCCGCGTCGCCGCGGCGCGCGAGGTCACGGCACTGCTCTGAGGCGGGCGCCGCGCGGCCCGCTGGTAACACTGGTTCGATCCCGACAAGGAGGCTTGGTGATGAGAACGCTCGTTGCATTGCTCGGAGGCGTCGTCGCGCTGGTGCTGAGCGCCGCCACCCCGGCGCAGAGCTGGCCGCAGAAGCCGGTCCGCCTGATCAGCCCATTCCCGCCCGGCGGCGGAACCGATTCGTTTGCGCGGCCGCTCGCCGCGCGCCTGTCGCAGAACGTGGGGCAGCAGTTCATCGTCGAGAACATCGGCGGCGCCGGCGGGACCCTGGGCGCCGGCAAGGCGGCAAAGGAGCCGCCGGACGGCTACACCTGGCTGGTCGGCGCGGTCCATCACACGATCGCCGAGACGCTCTACACGAAGCTGCCCTATCGCCTGGAGCGGGACTTCGTTCCGGTCACGGTGATCTCCTACGTGCCGAACGTGATCGTCGTGAATCCGAAGCAGCCGTTCAAGAACCTCAACGAGCTGATCGCCTTCGCCAGGGCGAACCCGGCGAAGCTCAATTTCGGCTCGGCGGGCAACGGCACGACCCACCATCTCGCCGGCGAACTCTTCAAGCAGCTCACGAAGACGGACATCACTCACGTTCCGTACAAGGGCGCAGGCCCGCTCATGCAGGATCTGCTCGCGGGCCAGGTGGACCTCGCTTTCGACGGCCTGGGCAGCTCCGCGGCCCAGATCAAGGGCGGAAGGCTCCGGCCGCTCGCGGTGACGACGCCCAAGCGCTCGCCGCTGCTGCCCGACGTGCCGACCGCGGCGGAAGCGGGCGTGCCGGGTTACGAGGTCGTAACGTGGTACGCGGTGTGGGGCGTGAAAGGCACCCCGCAGCCGATCGTCGACCGGATGTACAAGGAGCTCGTGAAGGCGCTCCAGTCGCCCGAGATCAAACAGACGTGGGACGGCCAGGGCGCCACGGCGGGCGGCATGCCGCCGGCGGAGTTCGCCGCGTTCGTGACGCAGGAGATCGCGAGATGGGGCAAAGTCGTGAAGGACGCCAACATCAAGATCGATCTGTAGGGAAAGGGTAGAGCCATGGCCGGTCCGCTCTCGCATATCCGCGTCCTCGATCTCTCGCGCGTGCTCGCCGCGCCGTGGACCGGGCAGAATCTCGCCGACCTCGGCGCGGACGTGATCAAGGTCGAGCGTCCGAAGAAGGGCGACGACTCGCGCGCCTTCGGCCCGCCGTGGCTGAAAGACGCGAGCGGGAAGGAAACGACCGAGTCGGCGTACTTCGCCTGTGCGAACCGCGGCAAGAGGTCGATCACCGTCGATCTCTCGAAGCCCGCCGGCCAGAAGCTCGTTCGCGAGCTCGCCGCACGCTGCGACGTGCTGCTCGAGAACTACAAGTTCGGCGATCTCGCCCGCTACGGGCTCGGCTACGACGCCCTCAGGCAGGCGAACCCGCGGCTCATCTACTGCTCGGTGACCGGCTTCGGACAGACCGGCCCGTACCGCGAGCGTCCCGGCTACGACTTCATGATCCAGGGGATGGCCGGGTTGATGAGCGTCACCGGTGAGCGTGACGACCTGCCGGGCGGCGGGCCGCAGAAGGCCGGCATCCCGATCGCCGACATCATGACCGGCATGTACGCCACGATCGCGGTGTGCGCGGCGCTTGCGCATCGCGCCGAGACCGGCGTCGGCCAGCATCTCGACCTCGCGCTGTTCGACTCGCTGCTGGCGGTGATGGCCAACCAGGCCGCGAACTATCTCGCGACGGGACAATCGCCCGGGCGTCTCGGCAACGCCCATCCCAACATCGTCCCCTATCAGACGTTCAAGACCGCCGACGGCGCGGTGATCCTCGCCTGCGGCAATGACAATCTGTTCCGGAAGTTCTGCGAGGTCGCAGCCGCGCCGCATCTCGCCGACGACCCACGCTACGCGACCAACGGCGACCGGGTCGAGAATCGCGTCGCGCTGACCAGGATCCTCGACGAGATCTTCGCCCGGCGCACGACCCGCGACTGGGTCGATGCGCTCGAGGCCGCCGGCGTGCCGAACGGTCCGATCAACACGCTCGAGCAGGTGTTCGCCGAGCCGCAGGCGCTCGCGCGCCGCCTGCGGCTCGAGCTCGCGCATCCCGCGGCCGGCAAGGTGTCGCTCGTGCGCAGCCCGATGCGGTTCTCGGCCACCGCGGTCGAGCACGAGCGGCCGCCGCCGCTCCTCGGCGAGCACACCGACGAGATCCTGCGTGGTGTGCTGGGAATGAAGGACGACGAGATCGCGAAGCTGCGCGCCGAGGGTGCGGTCTAGTTCGGGGCAGAAGGGGGCCGTGGGCTGCGCGGTCACGACGGCCACAGCATCACGAGCATCCGCGTCGCGAGCGTGAACATCAGGACGGCGAAGACCCGGCGCAGGACCTTCGTCGGCAGGCGGTGCGCGGCCATCGCGCCGAGCGGCGCGAGCGACATGCTCGCGACCGTCACGCCGGCAAGCGCCGGCAGGTACACGTACCCGAGGCTCCACTCCGGCAGGCCCGCGGCGCCCCAGCCGGCGGCGACGTACCCGACCGTGCCGGCAGCTCCGATGGGAAAACCGATTGCCGCGGCAGTGCCGATCGCCTGCAGCATGGGCACGTTGCACCAGACCATGAACGGCACCGTCAGGAAGGCGCCGCCGACTGCGGCGAACGCCGAAAGGCCGCTGATCCCCGCGCCGACGGCAAAGAGGCCCGCCGCGCCGGGGAGCCGTCGCGACGGGTTCGGCTTGCGCGCGAGGAAGATGTTAAGCGCCGCTGCATAGACGGTCACGACGAAGATCACGGCGAACGCGAACCGCGGGATCGACGACGCGATCGCGGAGCCGGCGAGCCCGCCGGCGAGGATGCCCGGGGTGATGCGCTTCACGATGTCCCAGCGCACGCCGCCGCGCTTGGCGTGCGCGCGCATGCTCGACACGGACGTGAAGAGGATCGTCGCCATCCCGGTGCCGACGGCGAGGTGGAGCAGGTGCTCGTGCGGCAGGCCCTGCGCCTCGAAGAGCCAGACGAGCAGCGGGATCATCAGCGCCCCGCCGCCGATGCCGAGCATGCCGGCGAAGAAACCGACAGCGGCGCCGATGGCGAGATAGCCCGCGATCCACTGCGCGGCGTCGTGCAGCGCGATCACCTGCGCCGCGCGCGGAGCAGGCGCTCGGCGAGCTCGGCGAAGCCCGCGCCGGACTCCGCCGCGGTCAGGTAGCCGGGCACGTGCTCGAGCCGCGCGGCGAAGCGGCGCACGTTCGCGACGCCGACCGAGAGCGGAAAGTAAGCGAACATCGGCGCATCGTTCGGCGAGTCGCCGACGAACACGTAGCGGTCGCGCTCGGCGTCGAGGTCGACCCCGAAGCGCTCGCGCATCAACGTCCGCGTCATCCCGAGCTTGTCGTAGTCGCCGAACCAGCCGTTGACGTGGATCGAGCTGACCTTCGCGGTCATCCCCGCCCCGCGCATGATCGCGACGATCCGGTTGACGGCGTCGTCGCCGAGCCGCGGCACGTCCTCGCAGTAATCGATCGCGAGGTCGGCTTCGCGATACAGCTGGTCGGAGGCGAGCGCGGTGCCGGGCACTTCGCCGAGGATGCGGTCGCGCACCGCGGCGAGCCGCGCGCGGTTCGCCGCGCGCGTCGCGTCGTCGTCGCGAAAGCGCTTCGTCAGCTTGCGGGCGGCGCGGTCGTAGGCGAAATAGAAGGCGCCGTTCTCGCCCACGACTCCGTCGACCGGCCACATGCGCGCGATGTGGTCGCACCAGCCCGCGGGGCGTCCGGTGATCGGTACCACGAGGAGGCCGGCGGCGTGCAGGCTCGACAACGCGGCATAGGCGTCGGCGGTGAGCGCACCGCCGCTCGCGATCGTGTCGTCGATGTCGGCGAACACGCCGCACATGCGCGCGAGCACGCTGTCGGCAAGGCGGGCGAGGGGTTGCATCGAGATCGGGGTGGGCGCCGGACAGGGCGCATAGTAGCTTCAGAGGCGCGGGCGGGCCGTGGGGAGGGGAAGGGGACGCGGTTCCGCGCGATCGGCTGCCGGGTTCACTTCTTTTCGGGCGGCGCGTCGCTTGCGCCACCGCGATCCCGGGCGATCACGTCGATGTGGCTCGCGTCGTAGCTCTTGGAGCGCAGGTCGGCGGCGCGCTCCTCCGCCCAGCGCTCGTCCACGGCCTTCGCCTTGTAGATCAGGTAGTGCACGCCGAGGGCGACGCCCCAGGCCGCGAGCGGCCAGAACGACCACCAGCCGCCGCCGGTGGCCCAGTTGACCGCGATCAGGACGCCGGCACCGCCGGCGTAGAACCCCGGCGTGAACGCGAAGCGCGCGCGCAGCGGTCGTGGCACGCCTCGCCCGCTCAGCCTCCGCCGGCAAGCCGCTGCCAGGCGCGCGCAACCGCCACGACCCGGCGCGCAGTAAGCGAGCCAGAGGATGCGGCCGCGACCAGCAGGACCTTGTCGCCGAGGTCGAGGTTGGGGTGGAAACCCTAGATCGCGAAGTAGGCGAGCGCCGCGAGCGGCGCGCCGGCGCACCAGAGCGCCGCCCAGGGGTGCCGCGTCGCGCCGAGGAGGATCGCGGCGCAGCACACCGAGAACGCGTAGATCGGACGATCGCCGCATCGCCGTGCGGCAGCCTGGTCGACAGCGACGCGACCGAAAGCACGCCGCACAGCACGCCGACGAAGAGGGCGTAGCCGAACAGCTCGTAGTGCGCCTGGACGGCGGCTCAGATTCGCGACGCGCGTGAGATAAGGCGTGCGCTCGTCGTTCCAGACGTAGCGCTTGACGAGCTTTTCCCAGTCGAGGTCCATCGGCGCGGTCAGGCGCGTCAGCGCGGCGGCTGCGGTCGCGGTCTTCCGGCGGCGAGGTCGGACCGGCACCGGCGAATCCGAGAGCCGCAGCCCGTAGTCGTCCTCGAGCTGCACGCGCGTCTTGCCCTCGATCTTCTGCGTCCGCCTCCGGCCAGTCGAGGGTCATCAGCGGAAAGCGCAAGCCCTGCGGCCCCCACAGGATGGTCACCACCTGCAGCCAGGCCGCGATCCCGGAGATCACCGCCACCAGCAGGCCGAAGACGAGCACGCTCTTGATGATCCAGCGGTGGCACAGGCCGACGGTCGAGACCGAGCTCTCGCTCGACCACGAACGAGCTGTGCACGTAGTCGAACGCGAAAAAGATCACGATCGCGCAGTACGGGATCATGAAGAAGGTCAGCCCGACGAACTCCAGCCACGCCTTCTTGCGGAACTGCAGGTTGTCGCGGATGAGGTCGATGCGCACGTGGGTGTTGTAGACCACGCCGTAGCCGAGCACCAGCGCGAACAGGCCGGCGTGGAAGTGCCACTCCAGCTCCTGCAGGATCGTGGACTGGAAGAACGCTGCCGAGATTCTCCGCAGCCACCCCTGCAGGCGGTAGATCCTGCCGGCTTCCTCGTCCTCGTACCGATCTTGCGGCCGATGACGTCGATGCAGGTGATCGACGACCACCGGCACGATCAGCCAGGCGCCGTAGGCGCCGACGAAGTCCACGAACCGCCGCAGCCGGTCGGCGACGCGACCGTCGGCGGCAGCTCGCCGCGATCTGCTGGGCTCTGCTCGTTCGGATCATCGCGGCCTTCAGCTGTCGTAGCTCACGTGCATCAGCCACAGCGCGAGCTGCGGGAACGCGATGACGAGGATCAGCCCGATGAGCTGGATGATGACGAACGGGAATGATGCCGATGTAGATGCTCTGGATCTTCACCTCCTTCGGCGCGATGCCCTTGAGGTAGAACAGCGCGAAGCCGAACGGCGGCGTGAGGAACGAGGTCTGCAGGTTGACCGCCAGGCAGGATCAGGAACCAGTAGACGATGTCGGCCTGCGGCACGTGGTCGCCGAAGTCGAGCGTCTTGATGAGCGGCGCGAACACCGGCAGCACGATCAGCGTGATCTCGATCCAGTCGAGGAAGAAGCCGAGGAAGAACACGATCGCCATCACCAGGAACACGAAGCCCCAGCTGCCGAGGCCCGCTTCCTTGATCCAGTGCTCGACGATGTCGTCGCCGCCGAGCTGCGCGGTAGACGAACGCGAAGCAGGTGGCGCTGATGATGATGAAGAACACCATCGAGATGGTCTGCGCCGCGCTCTGGCAGACGCCGTTCATCATCTTGACGTTGAGCCGGCCCCACAGCGCGGCGAGCACGATCGCGCCGGCGGCGCCGACCGCGCCCGCCTCGCTCGGCGTCGCCCAGCCGAGCAGGATCGAGAGCTTGATGGTGCCGATGAGGAACACCGGCGGGAAGAACGCCCGCAAGAGCAGCGGCACCAGCTGGCCCTTGGGCACCGTCGAGCAGGTCGGGCGGCAGCGGCGGCGCGAGCGAGGGCTTGAGCTTGGCGGCGAAGAAGATGAACAGCAGGTACAGCGCCGACAGCGACAGGCCCGGGAATGATCGCCGCCGAGAACAGGTTGCCGACCGACACGCCCGAGCAGGTCGGCCATGACGATCAGCATGATGCTCGGCGGAATGAGGATGCCGAGCGTGCCCGCGGCGGCGATCGTGCCGGACGACGAGCGCGTGGCTGTAGCCCTGCTTCATCATCGTCGGCAGCGCGAGCGCGGTCATCATGGTGACCGAGGCGCCGATGATGCCGGTCATCGCCGCGAGGATCGTGCCCATGATGGTGACGCCGAGCGCGAGCGCGCCCGGGCACGCGCTTGAGGAGCAGCTGCACGCAGTACGAGCAGGTCCTGCGCGATGCCGCTCCGCTCCATCATCACGCCCATGAAGATGAAGGTCGGGATCGCGACGAGCACCAGGTTCTCGGCCGCCTGGCCCCAGATGCGCGGCACGAAATTGAAGAACTGCACCAGCTTGAACGAGCCGAGCAAGAAGCCGAGCAGGCCGAAGAGCAGCGCGAGCCCGCCGAGGATGAACGCCACGGGGTAGCCGGAGAACAGCAGCACCCCGAGCGTGACGAACATCAGGATCGGCAGGAACCTCTGCGCCTGACGAGCAGCTCCTCGCGCGGCGTCGGGCTCGAGGCTCGGTGACGTAGGCGAAGCCGAAGCCGAGCAGCAGGAGCGCCGCGATCGCCAGCGCGTAGCGGTTCGCGAGCCGGCTGCCCAGCCTGAGCAGGAACTCCATGGGTGCCCCTCCGGGAGGCGCGCTACGGACGGGACGCCGGAGCCCGGAGCTTCCCGGACTCCGGCACCGCCGTCACGGCCGCGTGCCGCTTACTGGCCGACGTAGGTCGGCTTCATCACCTGGGCGTCGCCCCAGATCTCGTACTTCTTGCGGAAGGCGAGGTAGTCGTCGGACGATCCTCTTGAACAGCGGGTCCTTCGCCGACTCCTCCTGGATCACCTCGAGCCAGGCCTTCTCAAACGCCGCGATCTCGTCGTCCTTCCAGCGCTTGATCTGCACGTCGTGCTTGACCGCCATCTCGTCCATCACGCCGAAGTGCATCGCCTCGCTCTCGGCGTAGTTGTACATGCACCTGGTAGCCGGCGGCGATCTCGATGATCTTCTTGTAGGACTTCGGCAGGGCGTCGAACGCCTTCTTGTTCATCAGGAGGTCGCTGACCGAGACCTGCTGGTGCCAGCCCGGGAAGTAGTTGAACTTCGCCACCTGGTGGAAGCCCAGCTTGATGTCCATCGTCGGCATCGAGAACTCGGTGGCGTCGATCACGCCGCGCTCGAGCGCGGGGAAGATGTCGGCGGCTGCGAGCATCTGCGTCGAGACGCCGAGCTTCTGCATCACCTTCGCGCCCAGGCCGAAGAAGCGCATCTTGAGGCCCTTCAGCTGGTCGAGCGACTTGATCTCGCTGCGGAACCAGCCCGAGGTCTCGGGGCCGATCGCGAACGCGTCGAACGACATCAGGCCGTGCTTGGCGTAGATCTCGTGCTCCAGCTTGTTGCCGTTGCCGAAGTACTTCCACGCCATGAACTCGCCGACCTGCGGGCCGAACGGCACGGTGGTGAAGAACGCGAGCGCGGGATACTTGCCGGCGTGGAAGCCCGGCGTGGTCCAGCACGCATCGACCGAGCCCTTGGAGGCGGCGTCGAAGCACTCGAGCGTCGGCACCAGCGCGCCGGGCTCGTGGAACTTGATGACGAAGCGGCCGTCGGTCATCTCCGCGACGTCCTTCTCGAAGCGCTGCCCCGGCGGTCCGAGGTGCGGCAGGTTGCTGCCGAACGCGCTCTGCATCTTCCAGCTGACGCGCGGGAGCTGCTGCGCGGATACGTCCGTGGCGAGTGCGGTGACGGCAACCGCGAGCGCGGCCGCCGCCAGCTTGAGCTGGGCGACGTGCATGAAACCTCCTCGTTCGTAGGTCGGTTACGCCCGAGTCGAACCATTCGCCCGGGTTCGCTTCGTACAGCCCGCGTCTAGTGCGCGGCTCGTTGCATGATAAGTCACCGGCCGGTTAATTCAATCCCGTCGTTGCAGCGCGCCGATTGTGCGCCGCAGCGAAGACCCGGCACTCAGGCGGCGACGCGGAGATACTCGGCCACGCGCTCGCGCTCGGCCGCAGTCATGTGCAGCCCGCACTTCGTCCGCCGCCAGAGCACGTCATCGAGTTCGCGCGCCCATTCGCGCCGGATCAGGTAGATGAGCTCGCGCTCGTACAAGCCACCGCCGAACGCCTCGCCGAGGTCCACGGGCTCCCGCGCGTCGCCGAGGATCTCTGCGGCGCAGAGGCCGTGCCGACGCAGCAGCCGCTCCAGCCAGTGCGCGTCGAGCTTCGGGTAGCGCGCGCGGTACGCGGCCGCGACGTCGGCGAAGCTCGCGCTGCCGAAGTCCCCGCCGGGCAGCGGCGCTTTCGCCGTCCACGCCGCGCAGCCCGGAAACCACCGCTCGAGCTGCTCGAGCGCGGCCTCGGCGAGCTTGCGGTAGGTCGTGAGCTTGCCGCCGAAGATCGAGAGCAGGGGCGGGCCATCCTCGTCCAGCACGAAACGATAGTCGCGCGTGATGTCGGAGGGGTCGGCGGAGCCGTCGTCGTAGAGCGGCCGCACGCCGCTCCAGCTCCACACGACGTCGGCGGGCGCGACCGGCCGCGACGCATAGCGGCTCGCCGCGGCGCAGAGATACTCGGTCTCGTCGCGCGAGATCCGCGGCGGCTCGTCGGGGTCGGCGACGACGACGTCCGTGGTGCCGATCGCGGTGTAGCGCTCCTCGTACGGAATCATGAAGACGACGCGCTGGTCCGGGTTCTGCAGGATGTGGGCGTGCGCCCCGTCGTGAAGGCGCGGCACGACGATGTGACTGCCCTTGACGAGCCGCACCGCCCCGGGCGTCCGCACGCGCAGCTCCCGGTCGAGGAAGCTGCGGACCCAGGGCCCGGCGGCGTTCACCAGCACGCGCGCTTCGACTTCGGTTGTCGCACCCGAGGCATGGTCGCGCACGCTCACGCGCCACAGGTCACCGTCGCGGCGCGCGGCGATGCAGCGCGTGCGCGGCAGGATGCGCGCTCCCTTCTCGGCGGCGCCGCGCGCGTTCAGGACCACGAGGCGGGCGTCGTCGACCCAGCAATCCGAGTACACGAAGCCGTGCCGGAACGCCGCCTTCAGGCCGGCGCCATAGCCGTCCGCGCGGAGCTTGACGCCGCGGGAGCGCGCGAGAGACGTCCGGCCGCCGAGCCGGTCATAGAGAAAGAGCCCGGCGCGGATCATCCATCGCGGGCGCAGGTGCGGCTCGTGCGGAAGCACGAACTCGAGCGGCGAAACGACGTGGGGGGCAATCCGGAGCAGGACTTCCCGCTCGGCGAGCGCCTCGGCTACGAGCCGGAACTCGAGTTGCTCGAGATAGCGCAACCCCCCGTGGATCAGCTTGGTGCTCGCCGACGAGGTCGCGCCGCCGAGGTCGCCCTGCTCGGCGAGCACCACCTTCAGGCCGCGCCCGGCAGCATCGCGCGCGATGCCGACGCCGTTGATCCCGCCGCCGACGACGGCGAGGTCGAAGACTTCAGCCAAGCGCTGCCTTCGTCCGTTCGAGGAGCAGGTCGATGAAGGAGTCGTCGTGGTAGATGCCGAAGCCGAACCGGATCCGGCGCCCGCGCCGGTCGACGTGGATACCTTGCGCGGCGAGCCGCCGCTCGGCGGCCTCGGCGTCGTCGACGTCGAACGCAAGGAAGTTGCCGCGCGGAAAGCGCGCGGGCGGCGTAAGCGCATCGATCGGGAGCAGGGCGAGATTCGCATCCGCGAGCCCGGCGAGAAACCTGCGCTCGAGCCCCGCGACATGCGCATGGATCTCGCGCGGCGTCACGCCGAGGTCGTGCAGCCAGCGCATCGCCGCGTTGAAGCGATAGAGGCCCGACGCATCGAACGTCGAGCCCCAGAACCGCATCGCGCCCGCGCCGTAACCCACGTTCGAAGGAACGGGGGACCCCTTCGCTTCCCCCGTGGCGCCTTGCGCTCCGCTCAATCCCCCGAAGTCGGAGAACCAGCCCGTATATGCCGGCCGCAGCTCGCAGTCCGCCGGGATCGACAGGAAGCAGGCGCCCTCGCCGGCCTGGGCGTACTTGTAACCGCCTGCCGTATAGAAGATCCGCGGGCCGAGACGCGCGAGGTCGACCGGGATCGCCATGAACGCGTGATAGCCGTCGATTGCGACGACCGCGTCGGGCGAGGCGCGCGACAGCAGCTCCTCCATTCCCTCGACGACGAAACCGGAGTCGAAGAACACCTGCGACAGGAACACCATGTCGTAGCGATGGGTGGGCGTCGCGTGAAAGCGCTCGCGGAAGCTCGCATACGGCTCGACCGGAACGCGCGTGACCGCGAGCCGCCCGGTCTCCTCGAGGCGGCGCGTCTGGCGGCTGAAGCTGTGGAACTCGTTGGCCGTCGTCAGCACGTGCGGCGTCCGCGACCAGTCGAGGCAGGAGTAGAGGCGCGCGACGAACTCGTGCGTGTTGGGGGCGAACGCGATCAGGCGCGGGTCGGGGAGGCACAGCAGCCGCGCGACATGCTCCTGGCCTTCGGGTACCGCCTGGCCGAAAATCCGCTCCTGCCACTTGCGGTTGGTGAGCCGGGCCGAGTCCTCCCAGTACCGGAGCTGCGCCGCCCGCGTCACGTCCGGCCACGGGTGATGGCTGTGCGCCGTCACGTGCAGCTCGTCGCCGATGGCGGCGAGGAAGGTCTGGTAGTGTTCCTTGAGCATTCTGGCTCGGGACCTACGAGGGGACCGTGCCCCCTCGTAGCGGCGCGATACTGCTCCTAGGCATTCCAGCGGAACCCGAGCTGGTCCCGCACCTCCGCGGGCAGCGGCGGCAGCATCGAGCGCGGGATGAGGTAGGTCGAGAGGTTGAAGAAGTCGAGGAAGACGCGGTGCGCCTCGACCGTGCGACGCAGATAGTCCTGCCCGCTCGATCCGCCGGTGCCGATCTTGACCCCGATCATGCGATGAACCATCAGCGCGTGACGGTAGCGCCAGAGCGACAGGTTCTCGTCGATCTCGATCAGCGCGGTGAGGAGCCGGAACGGATTCTGCAGGATCGGCTCGTCCCGGTAGAGCATGATCATCAGCGCGGCCAGGAACGCCGGATACGCGAGCCGACGCTCGCCCGCGGCCCGGAGCCGCTCGTATTTCGCCGGCTCGAACACCGCCTCGAACGTCTCGCGCGTGCGGTCGAGCTCGGCAAGCTGCAACCGGCGGGCGGTCTCGGGGAGCTGCGCCTTGCGCTCGATCGTCTCCCGGTCCTCGTCCAGCATGCGCGTGACGTTCGCGCGGTACTCGCGCCAGAAGTCGAACTCGGGCGAGCGGACGAACGGCATGCGCGCGAGCCACGCCTCGACCACGTCGAAGAGGCTGGGCTCGCGCTCCGCGGCGCCCACGGACGTGCGATCCGGGGTATCGAGGGCCGCCGCGTAGTCGGCCTCGTTGTACCGCAGCCGCTGCGTGCGCTCGAGGCCGAGGCGGTTCTCGAGCCTCCGGAACTGCGCGCTCTGGAAGCCGGAGGAGGGCGTCAGCAGGTTGCGGAAATCGAGGAAGTCGAGCGGCGTCATCGTCTCCAGGATGTCGACCTGGTCGAGGAGCACGCCCTGGATGCGGATCAGCCGCTCCAGATAGTGGAGCGCCCGGCCGACGTCGCGCTCGTTCACGAACTCCGCGCCCATGATCGCGATCACGGCATCGAGCTCGTGCAGGCACTGCTTGAACCAGAGCTCGTAGGCCTGGTGGGTGACGACGAAGAGCAGCTCGTCGTGCGCCGGCCGGCCGGCCTTCGCGCTCTCGAGCACCTGGCAGGCGAGGAGCTCCTTCAGCTTGAGGTACTTGCCGTAGGAGAGCGCGCCCATCGTCCGGGCATTATAGGAAAAAGGCGGCCTGGGCCGCCTTGTCTCCGGGTGCGGGTGACGCGCCCGCGCGTTGCCCGTCGTTCTAGCAGCAGCGCGGACCGCGCCCGGCGTGGCGCCGCTCGAGCGCCCAGGCGAGGAACTCGCCGCGCCCGAGCGGGGACTCGCCGGGATGCGTGGCGCGCATGTGCGCGAGGTAGGCGTCGTAGTCCGGGATGCCGAACACGCCCCGCCAGGCCTCGCGCCCGCGCTCGCCGAGCCCGCGGAAGCGGGCGAACACCCCCTCCCGCCGTCCGCCTGCTCACGCATAGGCGGTGCCCTCCTCGCGCGCCGTCTCCTGGACCGTGGGCTGCGACGAGCGCAGCGCCTTGATCGACACCAGGATCGCGTAGATGCACATCGCGACCACGAGCACCACGAAGAAGCCGCAGACCGCCGCGTCGAGGTAGTTGTTGAATGCGACGCGCTGCATCTCCTCGATGCTCTTCGCCGGGGCGAGGAGCGTCCCGTTCGCCGCCGCTTCGCTGAACCGCCGCGCCTGGGCGAGGAAGCCGATCGCCGGGGTCGGATGGAAGATCTTCTGCCAGCCGGCCGTGAGCGTCGTCACCAGCAGCCACGCCGTCGGCACGAGCGTCACCCACACGTAGCGCTCGCGCTTCATCTTCATGAGCACGACCGTGCACAGGAGCAGCGCTATCCCGGCGAGCATCTGGTTGCCGATGCCGAACAGCGGCCAGAGGGTGTTGATGCCGCCGAGCGGATCGACGACGCCCTGGTAGAGGAAGTAGCCCCAGAGCGTCACGCAGAGACCCGTGCAGAGCAGGTTCGCGGGCAGGAACTCGGTGTTCCCGAGCGGCGCCCACACGTGGCCGAGCATGTCCTGGATCATGAACCGGCCAACGCGCGTACCCGCGTCTACGGCAGTCAGGATGAACAGCGCTTCGAACAGGATCGCGAAGTGGTACCAGAACGCTTCCATCGATTTGCCGCCGAGCGCCTGCGCCAGGATCTGCGCCATGCCGACGGCGAGCGTGGGGGCGCCGCCCGCGCGCGAGAGGATCGTCGTCTCGCCGATGTCCTTCGCGGTCTGGTTGATCACGTCGGGCGTAATGACGAAACCCCAGCTCGACACGACCTCGGCAGCCTTTTCCGCGGTCGTGCCGATCACCGCCGCGGGGCTGTTCATCACGAAGTAGATCCCCGGGTCGAGCACGCACGCGGCAGTGAGCGCCATGATCGCCACAAACGACTCGGTGAGCATGCCGCCGTAGCCGATCATGCGGATATGCGACTCGCTCTCGATCATCTTCGGCGTCGTCCCCGACGAGATGAGCGAGTGGAACCCCGACACCGCGCCGCACGCGATGGTGATGAAGAGGAATGGGAACAGATTGCCGGAGAACACCGGTCCGGTGCCGTCGATGAACTTCGTCACGTCGGGCATGCGCAGTTCCGGCGCGACGATATAGATCCCCAGCGCCAGCGCGACGATCGTCCCGATCTTGAGGAACGTCGAGAGGTAGTCGCGCGGGGCGAGCATCAGCCAGACCGGCAGGCTGGAGGCCACCGCGCCATAGATGATGATGGACCAGGCGATTTCCGTGCCGCCGAGCGTGAACGCCGGACCCCAGCTCGCATGCTCGGCGACCTCGCGGCCGAGCCAGATCGAGCCGAGCAGCAGCACGACTCCGAATACCGACGCCTCGCCGACGCGCCCGGGCCGGATGAAGCGCATGTAGACGCCCATCAGCAGCGCGATCGGGATGGTCGCGGCGATGGTGAACGTGCCCCACGGGCTCTCGGCGAGCGCCTTCACGACGACGAGCGACAGCACCGCGAGGATGATGATCATGATCGCGAGCACCCCGATGAGCGCGAGCGTGCCCGGCACCGGGCCGAGCTCCATCTTGACCATCTCGCCGAGCGACCGGCCGTCGTGCCGCACCGAGACGAACAGCACGATCATGTCCTGCACCGCGCCGGCGATCACCACCCCGGCGAGGATCCACAGCGTCCCGGGCAGAAAACCCATCTGCGCCGCGAGCACCGGGCCCACGAGCGGGCCGGCGCCGGCGATCGCCGCGAAGTGGTGACCGTAGAGGACCCACTTGTTGGTCGGGACGTAGTCCATCCCGTCGTTGTGGCGCACGGCCGGCGTCGCGCGGCGCGGGTCGACCTGCAGCACGCGGTTGGCGAGGAAGAGACTGTAGAAGCGGTACGCGAGGAAGTAGACCGCCAGGGCGGCCGTCACGAGCCAGACGGCGTTGACCGACTCGCCGCGGTTCAGCGCGATCGCAGCGAATCCAAAGCCGCCGATGACGGCGATCGCACCCCAGAGCAGGATCGACAACAGCTTGTTCACGTTGCCTCCGTTTGTGGTTGCCGCCGCTTCGCCGACGGCTCCGCAAAGTATAGGCAGCCCGCCGCAATGCGCCAGATGAAAAGCGCGAGGGATCGCGCCGGGCGGCGGGTGTGGCGGCGGACCGCCGCGGATTTGCAACAGACGTGGCCGATTACCGGCCACGATAGTGCGCGGAGCGGCGTGGCCGGCCCGCGCCGCCAGCCGGTCTTACTTGCGCCGCCGCAGGCGCTGTATCGCCTGGAGCTGCGCCGCTGCCGAGGCGAGCTCGGCCTGGGCCTTCGCGATCTCCGCCGCGGAGAGCTTGCTCCGCACGGCGTCCTCGGCCTTGGCCTTCGCTTCGAGCGCCTTGGCCTCGTCGAGGTCGTGCGCGCGGATCGCGGTGTCGGCGAGCACCGTCACCACGTTCGGCTGCACCTCGAGGAAGCCGCCCTGGACGAAGACCAGCGTCTCCTCGGCCTCGTTCGGGACCTTGATCCGCACGGCGCCCGGCTTGATCTGCGTGAGGAGCGGCGTGTGCTGCGGGTAGATCCCGAGCTCGCCCGCGACGCCCGGAAGCACCACGAACTCCGCCTCGCCGGAGTAGATCGACTCTTCTGCGCTGACGACGTCTACATGAATCGTATGGGCCATTTCTGTCCGCCTGACGACCCGCGGTACGCGGGTCGGAAAATTCGCATTTGACGGTCTTTACGTTGCCTCTATTGCAGTTGCTTCGCCTTTTCGATGGCTTCCTCGATCGGGCCGACCATGTAGAACGCCTGCTCGGGGAGATTGTCGCACTCGCCGTTGACGATCATCTTGAACCCCTTGATCGTCTCCTTGAGCGGCACGAACTTGCCCGGCGAGCCGGTGAACACCTCGGCGACGTGGAACGGCTGCGACAGGAAACGCTGGATCTTGCGGGCGCGCGCGACCGCCAGCTTGTCCTCGGGCGCGAGCTCGTCCATGCCGAGGATCGCGATGATGTCGCGCAGCTCCTTGTAGCGCTGCAGGATCGCCTGCACCGAGCGCGTCGTCGTGTAGTGCTCCTCGCCGATGATGTTCGGGTCCACCTGGCGCGAAGTCGAATCGAGCGGATCGACCGCAGGATAGATGCCGAGCGAGGCGATGTCGCGCGAGAGCACGAGCGTCGCGTCGAGGTGGCCGAAGGTCGTCGCCGGCGACGGATCGGTCAGGTCGTCCGCCGGCACGTACACCGCCTGCACCGACGTGATCGAGCCGACCTTGGTCGAGGTGATCCGCTCCTGGAGCCGGCCCATCTCCTCGGCGAGCGTCGGCTGGTAGCCGACCGCCGAGGGCATCCGCCCGAGCAGGGCCGACACTTCAGTGCCCGCGAGCGTGAAGCGGTAGATGTTGTCGATGAAGAGCAGGATGTCGCGGCCGTCGTCGCGGAAGCGCTCGGCCATGGTGAGGCCGGTGAGGCCGACGCGGAGGCGGTTGCCCGGCGGCTCGTTCATCTGCCCGAACACCATCGCCACCTTGTCGAGGACCTTCGAGTCCTTCATCTCGTGATAGAAGTCGTTGCCCTCGCGCGTGCGCTCGCCGACGCCCGCGAACACCGAGAGCCCCGAGTGCTGCTTGGCGATGTTGTTGATCAGCTCCATCATGTTGACCGTCTTGCCGACGCCGGCGCCGCCGAAGAGGCCGATCTTCCCGCCCTTGGCGAACGGGCAGATGAGGTCGATCACCTTGATGCCGGTCTCGAGCGGCTCGACCGAGGGCGAGAGCTCGTCGAATTTCGGCGCGAGCTGGTGGATCGCGCGGCGCTCGTCGGTCTTGATCGGGCCGGCCTCGTCGATCGGGCGCCCGAGCACGTCCATGATCCGGCCGAGGGTGGCCTCGCCGACCGGCACCGAGATCGGGCTGCCGGTGTTCTTCACCGTCATGCCGCGCCGCAGGCCGTCGGAGGAGCCGAGCGCGATGCAGCGCACGACCCCGTCGCCGAGCTGCTGCTCGACCTCGAACGTGAGGCCCTTCTCCGCGAGAGCGCCGTCACCGGTCGACTCGAGCACGAGCGCGTCGTAAATCCGCGGCATCTGCTCGCGCGGGAACTCGATGTCGGTCACCGCGCCGATGCACTGGACGATGGTTCCCTGTGCCTGCTGTGCTTGTGCCATGTCAGTCCCTTTAGCGGAATTCTTCGGTCAAACCGCCGCTGCGCCGCCCACGATCTCGGCCAGCTCCTTGGTGATCGCCGCTTGCCGCGTCTTGTTCAGCACGAGCGTCAGCTCGTCGATGATGTCGGCCGCGTTGTCCGAGGCGGCCTTCATCGCGACCATCCGCGCCGACTGCTCGGAGGCCATGTTCTCGACCAGCGCCTGGTAGATCAGCGCTTCGATGTAGCGCGTAAGCAGTCCGTCGAGCACTTCTTTCGCGTCCGGCTCGTAGATGTAGTCCCAGGACTGGTTCTCGCCGATCGAGGTGTCGACGACCGTCTGCGCCGGGTTCTGCGCGAAGTGGAGCGGCAACGCCTGGATCGGGAACGGCTCCTGCTTCATCGTGTTGACGAACCGCGTGGTGAGCACGAAGAGCTGGTCGATCTTGCCGTCGCGATAGGCGTCGAGCTGTACCTTCACCGGCCCGACCAGCTTGTCGATCTGCGGCCGGTCGCCGAGCTGCACAATGTGCGAAACCACGTTCGCGCCCAGCCGCTGCATGAAGCCCAAGCCCTTGGTGCCGATCGCGGTGACGAGCACGCCCTTGCCTTCGCCCTGCCATTCGCGCATGCGGTTCAGCGCGAGGCGCAGGGCGTTGGTGTTGAGCCCGCCGCACAGGCCCTTGTCGGTCGTGATCACGATCAGGCCGACGTTCTTCACCGTGTCGCGCTTGACGATGAACGGGTGCTTGTACTCGGGGTTCGCCTTGGAGAGGTGGCCGGCGATCTGCCAGATGCGCGAAACATACGGCCGCGTCTGGCGCATCCGCTCCTGCGCCTTCTTCATCTTCGACGCCGCGACCATTTCCATGGCCTTGGTGATCTTGCGCGTGCTCTGCACGCTCTTGATCTTGTTGCGGATCTCTTTGGTGCCCGCCATGGTGCGGCTCCGGCCTAGTACGCGCCCGACTTCTTGAACTCTTCGATCGCGGCGGCGAGCGCCTTCTCGTCGTCGGCGGTCAGGTCCTGCGTGGTCTCGATGCGGTCCATGATCGCCTTGTGCTTCTGGTGCAGGAACGCCTTGAGCGCGGCCTCGAAGGCGAGCGCCTTCTTCACGTCGACGTCGTCGAGATAGCCGCGGTTCACCGCGAAGAGCGTCACCGCCTGATCGGCGACCGAGAGCGGCGCGTACTGGGGCTGCTTCATCAGCTCGGTCACGAGGCGCCCGCGGTCGAGCTGCTTGCGGGTCGCCTCGTCGAGGTCGGAGGCGAACTGCGCGAACGCCGCGAGCTCGCGGTACTGCGCAAGCGCAAGGCGGACGCCGCCGCCGAGCTTCTTGATGACCTTGGTCTGCGCCGCGCCGCCGACCCGCGACACCGAGATGCCGGCGTTGATCGCCGGCCGGATGCCGGCGTTGAAGAGGTCGGTCTCGAGGAAGATCTGGCCGTCGGTGATCGAGATCACGTTGGTCGGCACGAACGCGGTCACGTCGCCGGCCTGGGTCTCGATGATGGGCAGCGCGGTGAGCGACCCGGTCTTGCCCTTGACCTTGCCCTTGGTCTCCCGCTCGACGTACTCCGGGCTCACGCGCGCGGCGCGCTCGAGCAGGCGCGAGTGGAGGTAGAACACGTCGCCCGGGTACGCCTCGCGGCCCGGCGGGCGGCGGAGCAGCAGCGAGATCTGCCGGTATGCCCACGCCTGCTTGGTCAGATCGTCGTAGATGATCAGCGCGTCCTGGCCGCGGTCGCGGAAGTACTCGCCCATCGTGCAGCCGGAGTAGGGCGCGATGTACTGCATCGCGGCCGACTCGGAGGCGGTCGCAGCGACGACGATCGTGTAGGCCATCGCTCCGTGCTCCTCGAGCTTGCGCACGACGTTCGCGATGGTCGAGGCCTTCTGCCCGATCGCGACGTAGACGCAGAAGAGGTTCTTGCCCTTCTGGTTGATGATCGTGTCGACCGCGACCGCCGTCTTGCCGGTCTGCCGGTCGCCGATGATCAGCTCCCGCTGCCCGCGGCCGATCGGCACCATGGCGTCGATCGCCTTGAGGCCGGTCTGCACCGGCTGCGACACCGACTGGCGCCAGATCACGCCCGGCGCCACCTTCTCGATGACGTCGGTCTCCTTGGCGTTGATCGGTCCCTTGCCGTCGATCGGCTCGCCGAGCGCGTTCACCACACGCCCGATCAGCGCCTCGCCGACCGGCACCGACAGGATCTTGCCGGTGCACTTGACCGTGTCGCCCTCGGAGATGTGCTCGTACGCGCCCATGACCACCGAGCCGACCGAGTCGCGCTCGAGGTTGAGCGCGAGACCGAACGTATTGCCCGGGAACTCGAGCATCTCGCCCTGCATCGCGTCCGACAGGCCGTGGATACGGCAGATGCCGTCGGTCACCGAGACGATCGTGCCCTGGGTGCGGACGTCCGCACCGAGCGCGAGGCTCTGGATCTTGCTCTTGATGAGATCGCTGATCTCGGACGGGCTCAGCTGCTGCATGGTTGGCTCCTGAAAAATCCTGGCGCAGAGACCGCGCAGAGCGCGGCGGTCGCAGAGGATTCCTTCCCGCTCTGCGGTCCTTCGCGTCCTCTTCGCGCTTCGCGTTCCATCTGCCGGATCGTCAAACCTTGGCGAGCGCGGCGGCCATCGCCGCCAGCTTGCCGCGCACCGACCCGTCGATGACCTCGTCGCCGACGGCGACCTTGACGCCGCCGATCAGCTCGCGATCGACGGCCACGTGCGGATTCACCTTGCGCTTGAAGCGCGCTTCGAGCTCCTGCACCAGCGCGGCGAGCTGCCCGTCGTCGAGCGGGAAGGCGCTCGCGATCTCGGCATCGACGACGCCCTCGCGCTCGTTCTTGAGCACCTCGAAGCTCTGGCGCACCTCGGGCAACACGGCGACCCGGGCGTTCTCGATCAGCACACGCAGCAGGTTCTGCGCCTCGACCGGCAGATCGCCCGTCGCGCCGGCGATCACGCCATAGAGCTGGTCGGGCGTCACGTTGGGGTCGCCGACGAGCGCGCTCACCGCGGGATCGGACGCGACGGCGGCGAGCCGGTCGAGCACCTCGGCCCAATCGGCGAGCTTGCCCTCGCCGTCCGCCACCTTGAACACGGCCTCGGCGTAAGGGCGTGCGATCGTCGCGGTCTCGGCCATCGCTACTTCAGCTCGCTCTTGAGGCCCGCGAGCATCTCCGCGTGCGCTTTGACGTCGACCTCGCGGCGCAGGATCTTCTCCGCGCCCGCGACGGCGAGCCCGGCGAGCTGCTCGCGCAGGGACTCCTTGGCGCGCGCGACTTCCTGCGTGATCTCGGCCTTCGCGCCGGCGACGAGACGGTCGCCCTCCGACCTGGCCGCGTTCTTCGCCTCGTCGATCATCTGCACCGCGCGCTTCTCGGCGGAGGCGATGATCTCCTGCGCCCGGGCGCGCGCCTCCGCGAGCGCGGCCTCGGCCTTCTTCGCCGCCTCCGCGAGCTCCATGCGGCCGCGCTCGGCCGCGGCGAGCCCGTCGGCGATCGTCTTCTGGCGCTCGGCGATGATCCGCTGGAAGTACGGCCAGACGAACTTCATCACGAACCAGATGAAGAGCAGGAACCAGATCACCTGGCCGATCAGGGTGGCATTGATGTTCAAGTGCGTCCTCCTTGGAGGAAGCGCCGGGCCCGCCCGGCGCGTCGTTTACTTGACCAGGCCGGCGAGCGGGTTGGCGTAGAGCAGCAGCACCGCGATGGCGGTCGCGATCGCGGTGAACGCGTCGAGCAGGCCGGCGACGATGAACATCTTCACCTGCAGCGTCGGGATCATCTCGGGCTGCCGCGCCGAGCCCTCGAGAAAGCGGCCGCCGAGGATGCCGAAGCCGATGGCGGTGCCGAGCGCGCCCATGCCGATCAGGATCGCCGCGGCGAGCTGCGTGTTGCCGTAAAAGATCGCGAGTTCCATTTTTTCTCCCAGTGGGACGGTTTCGAAACGTCAATCTAGTGCGACTCGCTCGCCAGCGACATGTAGACGATGGTGAGCATCATGAAAATGAACGCCTGCAGCGTGATGATCAGGATGTGGAAGATGCCCCAGCCGAGCGAGAGCACGACGTGGCCGATCATCGACAGGGTGCTCGTGCCGATGCTCGACCACGTCCATGCGCCGGCGAGCAGCGCCATCAGGATGAACAGCACCTCGCCGGCGAACATGTTGCCGAAGAGACGCAGCGCGAGCGAGACCGGCTTCGCCAGCTCCTCGACGAATCGCAGCACCAGGTTGACCGGCGCGAGCAGGATCTGCAGCGCGATGTTGTCGGTATGGAACGGCGCGGTGAAGATCTCGTGCACGAACCCGCCGAGCCCCTTGAACTTGAGGTTGAAGATGATGATCAGCGCGAACACCGTGAGCGACATCGCGAAGGTCGCGTTCGGATCGGTGGTCGGCACCGCCTTCCAGTGCTCGACGTGAAAGAGCGTCGACATGATCTTCGGGATGAAATCGACCGGGATCAGGTCGAGGGCGTTCATGCAGAACACCCATACGAACACCGTGATTGCAAGCGGCGTGACGAGCCCGCTCCTGGCATGGAAGGTGTCGCGGACCTGCTGGTCCACCATGCCGATCACGATCTCGACGAACGCCTGGAACTTGCCCGGAACCCCCGGCGTGGCGTTGCGCGCGGCCCGGGCCATCAGCCCGAAGACGACGATCCCGACCAGCCCCGACATGATCAGCGTGTCGAGGTGGAAGGTCCAGAAGCCGTGGCCGACCTGGTTGTTGACGAGGTGGTGGGAGATGTACTCGTTCGCGGTGGGGGCGCTTCCGGATGCCATGGCGGCTCTCAACGATCTGGTTGGCGAAACTCAGCTGGCGTCGACACCTGGGGCGGGGCTACGAGGGCGTTCGCCCTCGCGTTCCGCCATGGAGAATATATGAGGGCACCGGGTGAGAACCAAACGGTCCCGGCTCTTTCCCGGTCCCCTGTCGTGCGCGGGCTTCCCTGCCGAGTCTCATCGCTACTCACGCTCAGAAAACGATCAATAGTGCGACCCAGTAGACGACCAGCGTCGCGATAAACGTCAGCAGCAACGGCAGCGTGGCCACGTCCTCGTAGAGAACCAGCACGGCCGCGAAGAGGACCACGGTCAGCGCGAGCTTCTGCACCTCGCCGACAAGGTGCGTGCGCAGCAGCGCCGCGGGATCCGCATTCGTACGGCGGCTCTGCGGGCCGGCGATCTTCCACGCGTACGCGAGGCTGCCGAGGAACCCGATCGCACCGCCGAGGAATGCCGACACCGCGGCATTCGCCCCGTGGAACACGAGGTACGCCAGGGCGATTGCCACGCTCACCGCGACCTGGAGGCCGACAATCCGGCCGAGCTGCGCGCGCAAAGAAGCGCCTCCCCGCCGTTCGCAAAACCGAGTGATTCTAGGAGGGATTGGCGCGCTGCGTCAAACCCGCGCTCGGGTGCGCCCGTCGGGACGCGGGACGGTGGACAGGCGCCGCGCCCGGGACTAGATTGAGCGCCCGGCCCCCGGAGACCCGGATGTCGAGCGCACATCGGAACGGCAGCTGCCCGTCGGGCGATGTCACGCTGTTCTACCGCCGGTTCGGCGCACCCGGCAGTGCGCCGGTCGTCATCGCGCACGGGCTCTCGTATTTCTCGTACGACTGGATCGGCGTCGCGGCCGAGCTCGCCGCCGATCGCGAGGTCGTCGCGATGGACATGCGGGGATTCGGCGATTCGACGTGGAGTGCGGCGCGCGATTACGCGGTCCCGACGATGGCGCAGGACATCGTGGCGCTCCTCGACCACCTCGGCTGGCGACGCGCGATCCTCGTCGGCCACTCGATGGGCGGGCGGAACTCGAGCTACTGCGCGGCCCGCAACCCGGCGCGCGTCGCCGGCCTCGTGCTGGTCGACTACTCGCCGGAGACCGCGCCGGCGGGCTCGAAGCGCGTGACGGACACCGTGGCGGGGCAGCCGGACGTGTTCGAGAGCGTCGATGCGGCGATGCGCTACTTCGGCACGCCTCCGGACTCGCCGAAGCGCGCGCGGTTCGAGGCGTACCTGCGTCCGGTCCCGGGCGGGGTGCAGGTCAAGCGCGATCTGCATTTTCGCGACCAGTTCAGGCGCGCGAAGCAAACCGGCGAGCGCCCGAAGCAGGGCGTGGACATGTGGCAGACGCTCGGCGAGCTTGCCTGCCCCACCCTCGTGATGCGCGGTGCGCAATCCGATCTCTTCGCGCCGGAGACGGTAGCCAGGGTGAAGGCAGCGAATCCGCGGATCCGCGTCGTGGAAGTCGCAGGCGGTCATGACATCGCCGGCGACAATCTGCCGGGATTCCTCGCCGCGATCCGTCCCTTCCTCGCGGCGCTGGAGGACAGTTGCATGACGCTCGCACCCGTCACCACCCGCGGCATCGACCACCTCGCGTTCGTCACCGACGACCTGCCGGGGACGATGGACTTCTACACGCGCGTCGTCGGCCTGCGGCTCGTGCACGTGCGGCGCGTGCCGTTCGAGCGCGACCGCGGGCAACCCCCCTACGACAACCTGCGGCACTACTTCTTCGACATGGGCGGCGATTCGCTGCTCGCTTTCTTCGAGTATCCGAAGGGGCTCGCGCGGCAGAACCGGGATCTCCCCGGCGGCATGCAGCACGTCGCGTTCCACGTGCCGCAGGAGCGCTTCGACGCGCTCGTCGAACGGGTACGCTCGCACGGCGTGAACGTGATCGGCCCCGTCTCGCTCGGCGGACGCTTCTGGTCGGCGTATTTCTTCGACCCGAACGGGATCCGGCTCGAGCTCGCGACCAGCCGCGCGCCGGCCGGGCTCGGCGTCGTCGAGTCCGTGCTGCAGACCGAAGAGGAGGCGCGCGCCGAGCTCGCGACGCTGTTCGACGACCCGCAAGAGGTCGAGAAGTGGCTCGCAAGCATGCCGCTCAGGAGCGAAGCGCCCGCGACCGCGTAAGGAATGCCGCCAGCGCCCGCCTATAATCGGCGCTGCGCGATCCCGAGGAGGAGGCGATGAAATCCCAGTTGCTCCGTTGGCTCGCCGGCGCAGCGCTTGCCGCAGGCCTCGCCGCCGGCGCCCAGGCGCAGCAGAAGTACGAGATGAAGCTCGCCTACTTCGTCGGCGACCAGCACGCGATGTCGAAGTGGCTGATCGCGTGGTCGGAGACCCTGGAGAAGCGGTCGAACGGCCGGATCGTCGTCAAGCGCTTCCCCGGCGCGCAGATGGGACCGACGCCGCAGCACTACGACTTCGCCCGCACCGGCCAGGCGGACGCCGCCTGGTTCCTGCACGGGGGAACGCCGGGACGCTTTCCCCTCACCGAGCTGAGCAACCTGCCGTATCTCCTCGGCAGCGCGGAGATCGGCACCAAGGTCCTCAATGATGCCGAGCTGCGCGCGAAGTACCTCGACGCCGAGCACCGGGGCGTGAAAGTGCTGATCCTGTTCACCCACCAGCCGGGCAATGTGCACACCACCAAGAAGCCGATCCGCACGGCCGATGACATGAAGGGCATGCGCATTCGCTTCGCCACGCCCACCATCCGCGAGTTCGTCGCGGCGCTGGGCGGAACGCCGGTGGGCGTGCAGCCGACCGAGCAGGTCGAGCAGCTGCAGAAGGGCACGATCGACGGCGTTTTCATCGACTACGGCGGCGCCGGTATCGCCTTCAAGATGGGCGGCATCCTGAAGTACTCGACCGAGATGTACTCCTATGTCGCGAGCTTCGGTCTGGCGATGAACCCGGACTTCTACGCGAAGCTGCCGCCGGATCTCCAGAAGCTCGTCGACCGATACGACGACCGGCAAGGAGAAGGAAATCGGCGAAGCCTGGGACGCGCTCGACGTGCCCGGCAAGAAAGCGATCGTGGAGGGCGGCGCACAGGCGTTCAAGCTCTCGGCCGAGGAGGACGCGAAGTTCCGCCGCATCGGGAGCCAGGTCACGTTCACGCGGATCAAGGAGCTCGACGACAAGGGGCTTCCGGCGCGGGCGGTGTACGATCGGATGCGCTCGCTCGCCGACAAGCACGCGAAGACGTCGAAGAACTTCTGGAAGTAGGGAGTGCTGCGCACGAATTCCCCGTGACAGGCGGCCGATAAGGCCGCCTGTCACGTCAGGCGGATGAAGGACTGGCACGAGACCGGGGCGGACCCGCGCGACTGGCGCGGCACGGCAGCGAAGCTCTGCGGCTGGGTCGCGGCCGGATTCCTTGCGGCGATGATGCTGCTCACGGTCGCGGACGTGGTCTTGCGGACGCTGCTGAACACGCCGATCCGCGGCGTCGTCGAGCTCGTCGAGCTCGCGCTGACGTGCACTTTCTTTCTCGCTCTGCCCGCGAGCTTCCTGCGCAACGAGAACCTGGTCGTCGACATCATCGACGGCTTTGCGCCGCTGCGGGTGCCGCTGCTCAAGCGCGCGGCCGCCGTGCTTGCCGTCGTGGTGCTGGCGGTGCTGGGCTGGCAGTCGTGGCTCGTCGCCGAGGACTCGCTCGCATTCGGCGACGTCACCTCCGATCTTGCGCTGCCGAGGATCCTCTACTGGATCCCGGTGCTCGCCGGCGTGATCGGCTCGGGGGTCGCGGCGCTCGTGATGGTGCTGCCCCGGGACGGGGACCCATGAGCGTCGGCGCGATCGGGATCCTCGGCGTCCTGGGCCTGCTCGCGCTCATCTTTCTGCGCGTGCCGATCGGGCTCGCGCTCGCGACGACCGGGCTCGCCGGCTACGCTGCGATCGACGGCTGGGCGACCGCGCTGAAAATGTTCGGCACGGTCCCGTTCACCCTGGCGAGCGCCTATTCGCTCTCGGTGATCCCGCTTTTCATCCTGATGGGCGCGGTCGCGTCGCGGGCCAACATGGCGAAGGAGCTCTTCGAGGCGGCCAACGGACTGTTCTCCGGCGTTCGCGGGGCGCTCGCCAACGCCACGATCGGCTCCTGCGCGCTCTTCGGCGCGATCTGCGGCTCGTCGATCGCGACCGCAGCGACGTTTTCGAAGGTGGCGATCCCGGAGATGCGCCGGCACGGGTACGACTCCGCCTTCGCAGCGGGCGCAGTCGCGTCGGCCGGCACGCTCGACGTGCTGATCCCGCCGTCGGTGCTGCTCGCGATCTACGCCATCGCCGCCGAGCAGTCACTGCCAAAGCTCTATGCCGCCGCGTTCATCCCCGGCTTCGTGCTCGCCGCTCTGTACGTCCTCGCGGTCTTCGGCGTCGCCTGGATCCGGCCGCACTGGGTCCCCCGTGTGGCGTCGATGCCGCTCGCCGCCCGGCTGCGCGCTGCGATCGGCATGTGGAAGCTCGCGGTGCTGTTCTTCTTCGCCGTGTTCGGGATCTACCTCGGCTGGTTCTCGCCCACCGAGGCCGCGGCCGTCGCGGCGTTCGCAGCCATCGCCATCGCCTTCGGCAGCGGCGCTATGCGCTGGCGCGGCCTGGTCGAGGCGCTGCTGGAGACCGTGTACACCACGGCGGCGATCTTTTTCATCGTGGTCGGAGCGTTCATCTTCTCGCGGTTCATCGTCCTCACCCGATTCCCGAACGAGCTCGCGAGCTGGGTGCAGGCGGCCGGCCTCGCGCCTGTCTGGATCCTGCTCGCGGTGATGATGCTCTACCTGCTCCTCGGAACATTCCTCGACGAGGTGAGCACGATCCTGATCACCGTCCCGGTCACGCTGCCGCTCGTTCTCGGCATCGGCTACGACGGGATCTGGTTCGGGATCTTCGTGACCGTGATGTGCACGATCGGCCTGATCAGCCCGCCGACCGGCATGACCGTGTTCGTGATCCAGGCGCAGAATCCGGACATCCCCGTCGCGCGCATCTATCGCGGCACGCTGCCGTTCCTCGCCGCGGACTTCGTGCTCGTCGGGCTGCTGATCGCGGCGCCGCAGCTCGTATCCTGGCTGCCCGCGGTCCTCAGGATGTAGGGAAGGCAATGGCTGCGCAACCGGAGATCCTCGTTGCGGGGGGCGGTATCGGCGGGCTCTCGGTCGCGCTCGCCCTTGCGCTCAAGGGCCGCCGGGTGCGGGTGCTCGAGAAGGCGTCCGAGTTCGGCGAGATCGGCTACGGCATCCAGATGGGGCCGAACGTGTACCCGATCCTCGAGCGCCTTGGCGTCTTCACGCGCATGGCGCCGCATGTCGTCTATCCCGACGCCCTCGTGCTCGCCGACGCGATCACCGGCGACGAGCTCTCGCGGATCAACCTCGGCCCGGGTTTCCGGGCGCGGTTCACGTACCCGTATTTCGTCGTGCACCGCCGCGACCTGCACGGCTCCATCCTCGAGGCCTGCCGCGAGCGCAACGAGATCGCCCTCGAGGCGTCCAAGGGCCTCGTGCGTTTCGAGGAGCGCGGCGACCGCGTACTCCTCGCCTGCGAGGACGGGTCGGAGTACGAGGGCGCGGCGCTGGTCGGCGCCGACGGCCTCTGGTCCCCGACCCGGGGCGCGGTGATCGGCGACGGCGCGCCGCGCCTCGCCGGCCACTTCGTCTACCGCGGTCTCGTACCCACCGACGAGATCATCGACCGGAGCCACCTGGACTCGATGGTGATCTACATCGGCCACAACCTGCACCTCGTCCAGTATCGCCTTCGCGGCGGGACGGTGATGAACAACGTGGCGACGATCGAGAGCTCGCGCTTCAAGCGCGGCGAACCGAACCCGGGCGATCCCGCGGAGCTGGAAGAGATCTTCACCCAATGCACGCCGCGCGTGCGCGAGATGCTCCGCTACGTCTCCCGCGAGCGAAACTGGGTGCTGCACGACCGCGATCCGGTCACCAACTGGACAAAGGGGCGCGTCACGCTGCTCGGCGACGCGGCACACCCGACGCTCCAGTACCTCGCGCAGGGGGCGTGCATGGCGATCGAGGACGCCGCAGTGCTTGCCGCCGAGGTCGCCCGTCACGGCGACGACTTCGGCGCCGCGTTCCTCGCCTACCAGGCGCAACGCATGAACCGGACCGCGAGGGTGGTGCTCTCGGCGCGGTTCTTCGGCGCGTACATCCATGCGGGCGGCGGTGCGCGAATGCTGCGCAACGAGCTGCTTGCGAAGCGTTCGCCGGACGACCCATGGGAAACCGACTGGCTGTACCGCGGCATCCGGATTCCCGAGTGAGCGCGTCGCTGCCCCGCCACGAGCAATTCGAGTATCGGCGGCATCCCCTCGGGATCGAGTCGGCGCGGCTACTGGACAACGGCAGTTAACTGGTCTGTAATCCCGGCACCGGCGCGCCAGACGCCGGACGGTTGAGAGTGGTTCCCAGCAACGAAGGAGGAGAAGATGAAGCCGTTTTCCGTCCTGGCCGCGGCGCTCGCGGCCACGTTCGCGGTGTCCGGCGCCGCGCTCGCGCAAGCCCCCCAGAAGGTCCGGCTCCAGCTCGCGAGCGCGTTCCCGACCAGCCTGACGCTGATCGGCGAGGCGCCGGTGAAGCTGTCGAAGAAGATCGAGCGCGCATCCGGTGGCGCGATCGAGCTCAAGATCAACGAGCCCGGCGCGCTCGTGCCTGCGCTGCAGGCGATCCAGGCCACCTCGCAAGGCTCCGTCGACGCGGCATGGTCGAACGCGGGCTTCTTCGCCAGCACCGATACCGCGTTCAACATGTTCGCCGCGGTGCCGTTCGGTCCGGGCACCGGCGAATACATGGCCTGGGTCCTGAACGGCGGCGGTCTGGAGCTCTCGCGGGAAATGTTCGCCAAGCACGGCGTCCACAACATCCCGTGCGCCATCATCCCGCCCGAGGCCTCCGGCTGGTTCCGCAAGGAGATCAAGACGGTGGCCGATCTGAAGGGGCTGAAGATGCGCTTCTTCGGTCTCGGGGCGAAGGTGATGGCGAAGATGGGGGTCGCGACGCAGCTGCTCGCCCCGGGCGACATCTTCCAGGCGCTGCAGCTCGGCACGATCGACGCCACCGAGTTCTCGCTGCCGTCGATGGATCAGAAGTTCGGCTTCTACCAGGTCGCCAAGTTCTACTACTTCCCCGGCTGGCACCAGCAGGCGACGTTCCTCGAGCTGTACGTCAACAAGAAGAAGTTCGACTCGCTCTCCGACTCGCACAAGGCGATCATCGAGCAGGCGTGCGGCTCGCTGATGAGCGACGTCATCGCCGAGGGCGAGGCGACGCAGTTTCGCGCGATGCGCGAGATGCAGGACAAGCACGGCGTGCAGATCAAGGCCTGGTCGCCCGAGATCATGGCCGCGCTGCAGAAGAACTGGCAGGAGGTGATCGTCGAGGAGTCGGCGGCGAACCCGCAGTTCAAGAAGGTCTGGGACTCGTACTCCAAGTTCCGCGCCGACTACGCCATCTGGCGCGATCACGGCTACCTGAAATAGGCGTCTTCACCGGCCCCGCCGCGGGCGCTGAGCCCCGGCGGGGTTTCGTTTGCCCGGGAGCGTATCCGTGAACCGCCTCCTCGCCGCTTCGAACGCGATCTACCGCTTCCTCGAGCGGATCGCCGACTGGTCCGGGTGGCTGCTCATCGTCCTGATGACGGTCACCTGCGTCGACGTCGTGTGCCGCAAGTTCGGTGTCGAGGGCTTTCCTTACACCAAGTTCCAGGAGCTGGAGTGGCATCTGCACACCACGATCTTCGCGCTGTGGCTCGGTTTCAACTACGTGATCAACGCCCACCCGCGCGTCGACTCCTATACCGCGGCGCTGCCGTTCCGCACCCGGGCGTGGATCGAGTTCGCGGGCGTCCTCGTATTCGCGCTGCCGTACACGCTCGTGGTCGTCTGGTACGGCTGGGACCTGGTGCACACCGCCTGGGTGTTCAACGAGCGCTCGGACTCCGCGCTCGGCATGCCGTACCGCTGGGTCATCAAGGGCGTCCTCTGGCTGGGGCTGTGGCTGCTGCTGCTCGCGATCATCAGCGTAGGGCTGCGCCTGATCGTCTATCTCTTCGGCAGGCGTCCGGCCACAGAGGTCGATCTGCGGATCGGTCATTCGGTGTCGCAGGTGTAGGCGATGCGCTGGCTCGTCGACAACCTCGCGCTGATCATGTTCGTGGTGATGTTCTTCGTCATCTTCTCGGGCTACCCGGTCGCGTTCGTGCTCGGCGGCACGGCGCTCGTGTTCGCGCTCATCGCCTGGTCGTTCGACGCGTTCAACCTGATCGGGCTGTCGAACATCCTGCTCCGGATGTGGGGCGGCGTCGCGGCCGACCCGGTCCTCGTCTCGATCCCGATGTTCATCTTCATGGGCGCGATCCTCGAGCGCAGCGGCTCGGCCAAGGACATGCTCGGCGCGACCGAGATCCTGCTCAAGCGCGTCCCCGGCGGGCTCGCGGTCGCGGTGATGGTGATGGGCACCATCCTCGCCGCGCCGATCGGCGTGGTGGGCGCCGCCGTCGTGCTGCTCTCGCTGATCGCGCTGCCGCAGATGCTCGCGGCGGGTTACGACAAGAAGCTCGCGCTCGGGACGGTGGCGTCCGCCGGGACCCTCGGTATCCTGCTGCCGCCGGCGATCATGCTCGTCGTCATGGCGGAGATGCTCGCCACCTCGGCCGGCGCGCTCTTCGCGGCGGCGACGATGCCGGGGCTGCTGCTTTCGGGTCTGTACCTGCTCTACATCCTGATCATTGCGATCGTGAAGCCGGAATGGGCGCCCAAGATCCCCGCCGGCTACGGGCCGCAGACCCGGGCCGCGTTCTGGCGCACGATGTGGCACGGGCTCGCGCCGATGACCTTCCTGATGATCATCGTGCTCGGCTCGATCTTCGCCGGCTGGGCGACCGCGACGGAGAGCGCAGGCGTCGGCGTGCTCGGCTCGCTCTTCATCGCCTGGCTGAACAGGCGGCTGACGAAACCGATGCTCAAGGACGCGATCCGCGACGCCTGCAAGGCGAACGCGATGGTGTTCATGCTGTTCCTCGGCGCGACCGGCTTCTCTTACGTGTTCCGGGCACTCGGCGGCGACGAGCTGATGCTCGCGACGCTCGCGCGCTTCGGGATCGACACCAAGTGGGAAATTCTCGGCTTCGTGATGGTGCTGATCTTCCTGCTCGGCTTCCCGTTCGAGTGGATCGAGATCTGCCTGATCGTCATACCCGTCTTCTTCCCGATTCTGTCCAAGCTCGACTTCTCCGAGCACCTGGGCTCGGCGTCGTTCTTCATGGCGTGGTTCGGAACACTGGTGGCGGTGAACCTCCAGACCTCGTTCATGACGCCCCCGTTCGGCGCTACGCTGTTCTACCTGAAGGGCACGGTGCCGGCGGGCGTGGGCATGGGCGAGATCTACCGCGGCATGTATCCGTTCGTCGCGATCCAGGTCGTCGGGCTCCTCCTCTGCATCGCGTTCCCCGGGATCGTGCTCTGGCTGCCGCGGATCGCGGGGCTGCTCGAGTAGCGCCACGGGCCGAACCGGGTCTCGAGCGCCATGCGGCGGGCTCGGCGACAAGTACATTGAGTCTGGGAGGTCGGCCATCAGACCCTGCGCCCTTCAGCGTGCCGCTGAGTTCGTCGGGCACGGTACGATCCCCCGAACGGATGATGGCGTGCCGCCATCGCAGGTCGGAAAATGCCTGTTGAGGGTTTCGAACCCGGGGCGGACGAGTGAAGACCGTGCGCATCGTATAGATCTGACAGCGTTATACTTTGCGAGCACGCTTAGGACCAGCTACGAACCTTTGATCTTCGGTCCCTTGAGGGGAGGTACGTCATGTCATTCATTTCCGGAAGAATCGCACGGAAGAAGAAGGGAATCAGGCAAGCGAAGGCGGTGTTCAGGATCCGGGGCGAGTGTGGGAACCCGCAGAAAGATTGGCCGGAACTCCTCGAGAAGCTTGGGCGCGCACTAAAGCAGTACGGGCTCACCATCGAGGAAGTAAAGAAGAAATAGCAGGGTCCCGGGCGCTACGAGCATTCTTTCGGTAAAGGAGCGCCCGCCGCCGGCATACGCCGGGGGGTAAGCCCTGAAAAGAAGGCCCGACCAGCGTATTGGCTGGTGTCGGGGGGTGCCATCGACTTTCCTGCACTCAGGCGAGATCCTCTTGAGCGCCCGACTACTGGTTCTTGCAGCCGGTTCCGCCGCGAGCAACAACCTGATCCGCAGCCTGAAGGCCGGGGATCCTTCGCTGGTCATTGTCGGCTGCAACGACAGCCGGTTCGTGCTGAAGAAATCGCCGGCGGACCGCAACTACCTGCTGCCGGTCTCCGCGCGAAGCTACCGCACCGCGTTACGCCAGATCGTCAAGGCCGAACGCGTCGACATCCTTATTCCGACGAGCGATACGGACGTGTTCAGGATCTCCGAGCTTCGGAACAAGCTCGGATGCCGGACATTTCTGCCCCGCAGCTCGGTGATCGAGCGCTGCCAGGACAAGTACGCGCTCACGGTATTCCTGCGTCGGCGGCGGATTCCGGCGCCGCTGACGTATCCGATCACGGATACGGGGGCAGTCGAAGGGCTGTTCCGGCGTTTCAAGCCGCGCACTCAACTGTGGTGTCGCGTTCGCGAAGGGACGGGCTCCTACGGCGCGATTCCAGTAACCAGTCCCCACCAGGTTCAGAGCTGGATCGCGTACTGGGAGCAGATGCGCGCAGTCCCGCCGGGGTCGTTCATCCTCTCCGAGTACCTGCCGGGACGCGACTTCTGCGTCCAGTGCCTCTGGAACAACGGCACCCTGGTGCTGGCGAAAATGGCGGAGCGCATAACGTACCTGGACACCGGAAGCCCGAGCGGGGTCTCATCGACGCCCGCCCTCGCCAAGACCGCCTACGATCGCCGCGTCGTCGAGGTGTGCGCGAAGGCCATCCGCGCGATCGACGCGCGCGCGTCGGGCGTGTTCTTCGTCGACATCAAGGAAAGCGACGACGGCAGGCCCTGCATCACCGAGATCAATGCGGGCCGCTTCGCGACTATCACCAATATCCACGATCTTGCCGGTCGGCACAACATGGCCGTGACGTTTGTCCGTCTCGCGCTCGGCGAAAGGGTCAGGATTCCGCAGGCGTCCGACTTCGCCGAAGGGTATTACCTAGTTCGATCCGTCGATACGTTGCCGGCCGTGATCCGGCGAGACGAGCTGTTCGAAGGCATCGAGGAGGCGGGCGTTTGAGCGCATGGGGAGAGCAGCCGGAGCACTGAATCGGAAGTCAGCGAACCTTTAGGACTCTCGGGAGGTCGTCATGAACATCAATGCGGTGCGCGTTTCGCTGCTACTGCTGATCGGCTTGGCCGTGTCTGCCTCGATTGCTGCCGAGGACAGGCTGAAGATCGAGGGCATAGCCGGCGGCGACAGCGTCGTCGTCATGATGGATGCGAGCAAGAAACCCGGGGAATGCAGCAACGACTTGGTCCGGCGCGCCGGCAGCAACATCGGAGTCGGCAATGTCCGCCGGTCATCCGCCGCTTGCGTTGCGGAGGTCGCGATATTCTCAGAGAACAACGCGATGTTGCTCGAAACGCCGATGAACACGTGGACGAACGGCCCCGCGGACGTGCACTTGGTCAAGCTGCAGCCGGTCATCGACGTCCCCGTCAGCGTCTGGATCGCAGACGGCGGAGGCACCGCACGGCCGACTGGGCACATGAAGCGGACCGAGGAGGTCTACCGGAAGAACAAGGTCGGTATCCATTTCGTTTTCACCGTTCGCGACGTATCCGCCGACGCGACGGCGGTCAGCATCATCGACGGCGGGATAGGCCTTCCAAGAGGCAGCAACAACCCCGAATGCAGAAACATCGAAAAGCTCCAGGAAAGCGCCTTCTACACGCCCAATACTCTAAATGTCTACTACGTGGCGCTCGAAACCACGGGCAGAAACTGCGCGTTCAAGCTACCTCCCAAAGACTGCCAAAGCGTCAAGAAGCAACCGGAAGCGGACGGCAACATCACCTATATCGGTGCTAAAGCCCACCGCGGGGTCCTCGCGCACGAGTTCGGTCATGCCTTCGGCCTGCGTCCCGGCCCCTGCGGGGGACACACGAATGGTCGCCGGGGCTTCGACGAGAGCAACATCATGTGGGTCAGCGAGAATGCGGACATGGACCACTTCAGCCTGGGGCAGGTGTTTCGAATGAACACCCACACCGACCAGTGGGGCGGTTCGATGCTCATCAAGAACGGCCTGCGTCCGGATCCAGGACGCCCGTGCCCGCCACTAGACTACCAGCCGTACTTGTCCCGCACTCAAGACGCCCTGGCCGCGCCCGTGAGGTGCGTTCGAGCAAGCTCGGTGAATCCGAGGGGAAACCGATCAGGGAAACCCGACTCGGACCTCGCCGAGCCGGTCCCTCAGTGCACCGGCTCGTTCGGCAGCGCCCGCATGTCGAGGTCGGCGTAGGTCGCATCCGCCGCCGCCGCATACGCCTCGGCCTCGGCCTTGCCGCCACGCCGGCCGTGGATCTCGCTGAGGGCGGTCTTGCAGAAGGCTGCCAGCGGAAGGGCCCCGCACGCTTCGGCGAGGCGTAGCGCCGTCGCGAGCTCCGCTGCCGGTTCGTCGGTGGCCTCAGGAGCGGAAGCCGAGGCAGGCGCGGGCGATCAGGAATCGTGCCCACGCCTCGTTTCCCCGGCCCTCGTGGGCCAACGCCATCACGAGCGCCCGCTTGCCCTGGCTCAGCGCGTCTTCGATGCGGCCGGCGAGCAATGAAGCTTCCCCGAGGTACACGAGCAACATCGGCTGATCGACCATCAGCCGCATGCGCTCGGCGCCCTCCAGCGCCTGCTGGGCCAGCGACAGTCCCTCGTTCAGCCGGCCGGAGCACGCGTACGCAACGCCAAGCGAAGACATCAGGCGCAAGCGCCACAGCGGAAGCGCATAGCGATCGCAGAGCGTCAGGCCGCGCTCCAGGGCCCCGATGGCGCCATCGAGCTCGCCCTTGCGCTGCAGCAGGTGGCCGATGCCGAACCACCCCAGCACCTGGCTCAGCGGGTGTTCCGCATCCTCCGCGATCTCGAGCGCGCGCTTGGCGTAGACCATGCCGCCTCTGAAATCGCCGGTCTCCGCCAGCACGCTCGCCAGCCACGTGCGGTTGACGACCGCCGGAATGACGCTGAGCTCGAAGCGTTCGCGTTCGCGCTCTTCGACGGTGGCCGCGATGCTTTCCTCGAGCAGGGCGATCGCTCGCCGGTTGTCGCCGAGCAAGTGGTGACTCTGGCCGAGCCGGTATAGCAGCTCGCCCTCGACCCGATGGTCGCCGTACTCGCGCGCGAGGCGCAGCCCGGCCTCGCCGAACTCGATTGCACGCCGCTGCTCGCCGGCGAAGAAATGGTGATTGCACCTGAACGCCGCGTGCCGGGCGCTGCGCGCCTTGTCGCCCACGCTCGCGAGAACCGGTTCGATCTCCTCCAGGCACTGGCGGATCCGGTCGAGCTCGCACAGCGCGACGAGGGCGTTGCGCAGCTCGAAGCGAAGGTCGATCGCCAGCTCGAGCGTCGCCCGAGTCTCGGGCAGATGCCGCAACACGCCCAACGCCCGCTCGAAGAAGCCGGCGGCCTCCGCGTTCGCATAGAGCGCGAACGCCTTCCTGCCGGCACGTTCGAGGTAGTCGAGAGCCATCGCCCAGAGCCCGCCCTGCTCGGCGTGCAGTGCGATGCGCTCGACGTGCTCCTCCAGGCGTCCCGCCGACTGAGCCAGGATGGCGTGGGCGGCCCGCGCGTGCAGCGCCTGCCTTCGCTCCCGAAGCAGGCTCGCGTATGCCACCTCGCGGGTCATGGCGTGCTTGAAGGTATAGGCGTCTTCGGGAAACAGCGCCTTCTCGTACAGAAACTCCGCGGCCTGCAGCGCGCGCACCGCGGCCTCGATGTCCCGCTGCGGCATCCCGGCCACGGCCTGCAGCAGCGACCGCGGGATGTCGCCGCCGATCACGGCGGCGCACTGCAGGATTCCCTTGAGCTCGGGCTGCAGGCGATCGATACGCGCCGCCAGCAGCGCCTCGATCGTGGGCGGGACGAAACCCGCGGGCAGCGATCCCTGCGGACGCCATTGACCGGGTTTGCCGCGCAGCACGTCGAACTCCATCAGGCTGCGCACGCTTTCCTCGAGGAACAACGGGTTGCCCTCGGTGACGTCGATCAATGCCTGCTTGATCGGAACGAGCTCGGCGTGGGAACCGAGCAGGCCGTCGAGCATCTCGTCGGCGCTCGCCGGCGGCAGCGGGTCGATGCGCACCTGGGAGAAATAGCTCTTCCCACCCCAGTTGCTGCGATACTCGGGGCGGAAGTTGACGAGCAGCAGCAACCGCGCCGCCGGAATGCTGTCCAGCAGTATTTCTAGGAATGCCTGGGTTTCGGTGTCGATCCAGTGCAGATCCTCGAACACCAGGCAGAGCGGCTGCTTCTGCGACTCCCGGATCAGGAGGCGCTTGAGCGCATCGATCATGGTGCGCCGGCGCTCCGGGGGCGACAGGTTCGTCCAGGCGTCGCTGTTCAGCCCGACGCCCAGAATGCCGAGAAAGAAGGGCGCCTGCGCCAGCAGCTGCTCCTCGGCGAAAGTCGACAGCTTTGCGACGATCTTGTCCCGCACGCGCGGTTCGTCATCGCGGGGATGGATGTCGAAATACCGGGTGAGGAGGTCGACCAGCGGCAGGTACGAGGTGGCCTTGCCGTACGACACCGAGCCCGCCTCCAGTACCAGCCATCCCTGCATCGGCGGGGAATGGATGAACTCCAGGAAGACACGGGACTTGCCGACGCCGGCCTCGCCGACGAGGGCCACGACCTGGCCGCGTGCGGCCAGCGCCTGCGCCGCCGCGCGGCGCAGGGTCTCGATCTCGAGCTGACGACCGACGAACTTCGACATCGCGCGGGCGGCAAGCGCATGGATGCGCATGCGGGTGTTCACGCCCTCGAGCCGGTAGACCTGCACCGGGTCCTGGATGCCCTTGAGGGTGTAGGCTCCCATCGCGCTGCACGCGGACGAATCCCTCGGCCAGCGCCACGGTGTCGCGGCTGAGCAGGATGCTTCCGGAACTCGCGAGCGGCTCAAGCCTCGCTGCGATGTGAGTAGGTACGCCGTCCACGCGGATTTCGCGCACCTTCCCCTCTTCATACTTCACTGTGACTACGACGGGGCCGGAATTGATTCCGACGCGCACTTCCAGAGGCAGGCCTATGTCGCGCGCCACTTCGTTCGCGCGTACGCGGATCGCCTGCTGCATATCGAGAGCCGCGTAGCACGCCATCACCGCGTGATCTTCCAGCTGCCAGCGGCGCACCGAAGCTCGCCATGATCCCATCGCCCCGATCACGGATGACGATCCCCTGGTAGTGGTGAACCGCGTCGGCCATGATCTTGACGGTTGGAACGAGCAGGCGCCTGGCTTCCTCAGCGTCGAAATCTCTGATGATCTCGGTCGAGTTCGCGATGTCTGCGAACAGGACGGTGGCGATCTTGCGCTCGGCCTCCGCAGGCGAGATCCGATTCGCGAGGTGCTCCGGGGTCTGGAGCTTGGACAAACTCGCCCGCACCGCCCCCAGCGGCGTACCGCAAGCGCGGCAGAATTTCTGACGCGCGCTCAACGTGGCACCGCAGTTAGGGCAACTCTCGTACAGGTTCGCGCCGCAGTTTTCGCAGAAGTGCGCCTGACCGTCGTTGCCGAACCCGCACTGCCGGCACGCGTTGCTCCCACTATCTGGCATCGGTCGGACTACGTTCCTCCCTGATCGAAGGGCTCGCGGCGCTCAAATGACGAGCGAGCGTGCGAGACGGTACGGAATTGATGCCTTGCTGAAGTACTGCCGCAAGGGCGCTCATCTCGCGCCGATTGTGTGCCAAATCCGTGATGGATACCACCGTCCCGCAGGCGGAATGTCCTGCCGGTTGACGCTTAGAGGGGTACGACTTTGGGATAAGCCAAAAGGCCGCTCCGCAGGGCCGGGGCGCGGCAGCCGTACCGTTATCGCGCTCTGCTTCCGGCCGTCCGCCGGGGCGTTCCCGGCTCGCCGAGGTCCCAGTAGAGCCCCGCCATCATGCCGAGGCCCTCGCGGGCGACCGACAGCGGGCAGGTGCTCGTTCGGCGCGTGCTGCGAGCAGCCAGGATAGGAGTGCGGCACCCAGATCGTCGGCAGGCCGAGGATCTCGGAGAAGATGTCGTTCGGCAGCGAGCCGCCGAGATTGGGCAGGATCGCCGGCTTGTCGCCGTCGTGGCTCCGCGGATCGAGTCGGCCGCCCAGCGCACCCACGGATGGTCCGGGTCGAGCCGGGTGGCGCGGAAAATCTCGTCGCGCGACCGGCGCGATCTGCACCATCGGGAAGCCGTGGCGGTCGAGATGGCGGCGCAGCGCCGGCAGGAACTCGTCCGGATCGATGCCGACGACAAAGCGGAGCTGGCAGCGCGCCCAGGCCCGCGGCGGGATCGCGTTGACCGGGTTTCGGGATTGCCGGTTCGATAGGCGAGGATCTCGAAGCTGCACCAGCGCGAACACCTGCTCGGCGGGGTCAGGCCGGGCTCGCCCCAGTCGGGATCGATCGCCGGGCCGCGCCGGCCCGCCGCTCGACCTCGCAGTCGGCGAGCGCCCGCCGCACCGAATTCGGGAATGTCGTCCGGCACCCATTCGGGGATGCGGATCTGGCCCGTCGGGCCGACGATCGTCGCGATCGCGTGCGCGAGCTGATCGCCCGGGCTGGAGAGCAGCCCGCCCCAGTTGCCCGAGTGGTGGGCGCCCTCGCGCGCGTCGATCGACGAGGTCGAACGAGACGGCGCCGCGCGCGCCGAGGAAGATCGTCGGCCGCTGCGCGGCGAGCCGCGGCCCGTCGGAGGCGATCAGCACGTCGGCCGCGAACAGGTCCTGTGCTGCGTCGCGCAGAGCTCGCGCAGGCCCGGCGAGCCGATCTCCTCGCCCATCTCGATCAGCCACTTGGCGTTGAAGCCGAGCTTGCCGCGCGCTCCAGCACCGCCGCGAGCGCGGCGATGTTGATCGTGTGCTGGCCCTTGTTGTCGGCGACGCCGCGGCCGTAGAGCCGGTCGCCGTCGCTCGGTCAGCGCCAGGGCGAGAGCCCCGCGCGCCATGCCGGCTTCGAGGCCGCGGATGACGTCGCCGTGGCCGTAGCCAAGCACGGTGACGTGCCTGCGCGTCCTCGATGCGCTCGGCGAGCAGGAACGGCCCGCGCGCCCGTCGCCTCGTCAGACGTCCGGCAGCTGAAGCCGAGCTCGTCCAGCGCCGGCGCATCTCGCCCTCGAGATAGCGCGGCGAGCACCGTCGGCGCGGTCCGGGTTCTGGCTTTCGGTCGGGATGGCGACGCGGCGCGCGAGGTCGGCGATGAATCCGCCGTCGTCGAAATAGCGGGTCGCGAGGTCGATGGCGGTCTGGCGGTTCACGTCACGCTCTCCGGGTCGTACAGGTGGCACTCGACGCGCGCGCCGCCGAGCTCGAGCCAACGCGGCGACTGCGTCGAGCACATGGGTAGCGCCTGCGGGCAGCGCGGATGGAAGCCGCAGCCCGGGCGGCGGATCGAGCGGATTCGGGAAGGCGAGCCCGAGCCCGGTATCGGGAACTTCCGCGGCCGGGCTCGGGCGTCAGCACCGAAGCGAGCAGCGCCTGCGTGTAGGGATGGCGCGGGATGCGCGAACAGGCGCGCCGGTCTCGGCCTCCTCGACGATGCGGCCGAGATACATCACGGCGACGCGCGTGGCGATGTGCTCGACCACCGCGAGGTTGTGGCTGATGAAGACATAGGTGAGGCCGAGATCGCGCCGCAGGTCGCATGCAGCAGGTTCAGGATCTGCGACTGCACCGAGACGTCGAGCGCGGAGGTCGGCTCGTCGCAGATCACGATCTCGGGTCGCATGACGAGCGCGCGCGCGATCGCGACGCGCTGGCGCTGCCCGCCGGAGAGCTCGTTCGGATAGACGTCGGCGTAGGCGCGCGCGGCAGGCCGACGAGCGTCGAGCATCGCGATCGCCTGTCGCGCGCCTGCTCGCGGCGCTGCCGACGCGCTGCACCGCGAGCGGCAGCGCCACGATCGAGGCGACGGTCTTGCGCGGGTTGAGCGAGGAATACGGGTCCTGGAACACCGGCTGGATGCGGCGCGCGAGCGCCCTGCGGCGGATCGAGTCGGATGTCGACGCCGTCGAACAGGATCGAGCCCTCGGTCGGGCTCGAGCAGGCCGAGCAGCATCTTCGCGAGCGTGGACTTGCCGCAGCCGGACTCGCCCACGAGTCCCGAGCACTTCGCCCGCGACGGACATGAAGGGTGAGCGATCGACGGCCCGCAGCGCGTCTTCGCGAAGAACGCTCCGCCGCCGACCGCGAACACCGCGGGCGACCCCGCGCGCCTCGAGGAGCGGTCATCCGCGTTCATGCGGCGAGCACGCAGCGCCAACTGCGTGCCCACGGAGCGCGGTGCGGACCGGCGGATCGGCGCGCAGATCGCTTGGCGTGGTCACAGCGGTCGCGGAACGCGCAGCCGCGTCAGATCGCCGACCAGCGACGGCACGATCCCGGGAATCGCGCCGAGCCGCGCCCCCGGGCGGGTGCTGCCCGGGACCGGGATGCAGAGCCATCAGGCCGCGCGTATAGGGATGCGCCGGCGCGGCGAACAGCGTCGGCCGCGCTGCCGGTCTCGACGATCTCGCCGGCGTACATCACCGCGACGCGATCGGCGACCCGCGCGCACCACGCCGAGATCGTGCGTGATGAGCAGCATCGCGATGCCGAGCTCGCGCTGCAGATCGGCGAGCAGCCGCAGGATCTGCGCCTGGATGGTGACGTCGAGCGCGGTCGTCGGCTCGTCGGCGATCAGCAGCGTCGGCCCGCACATGAGCGCCATCGCGATCATCACGCGCTGGCGCAGCCCGCCGGAGAGCTGGTGCGGGTACTGGCCGAGCCGCGCGCCGCCGCGGTGATGCCGACTTTTTCGAGCAGCTCGACCGCGCGCTCGCGCGCCGCGGCGCGGTGCTCGTTGCGGTGACGGCGGTGCACTTCGGCGAGCTGGTTGCCGATGGTGTAGGCCGGATTGAGCGCCGTCATCGGCTCCTGGAAGATCATCGCCATCCGGTCGCCGCGCAGCGCGCGCAGCCGTCCGCCGTCGTCCAGGCGGTCGAGATCTCGGCCGTCAAAGCGCAGCGCTCGCGCGGTGCGCGTCGCGCGCCGCGGCAGCAGGCCCATCAGCGCGAGCGCGGTCATCGATTTGCCGCAGCCCGACTCGCCGACGATGCACAGCGTCTCGCCGCGGTCGGACGGAAGCGAGACGCCGCGCACCGCGTGCAGCCGCCCCGCCGGGACGCGGGATGTCGACCGCCAGGTCGTCGACCTCGAGCAGCGACGCGTCCATGCCGCTCACGCCCGGTTCTCGGGCGGCAGTCACGTCGCGGATGCCGTCGCCGACGCAGGTTGATCGCGAGGACGAGCACCGAGAGCGCGATGCCCGGAATCGCGATCAGCCAGAAGGTGAAGAACATGTAGGTCTTGGCCTCGGCGATCATCAGGCCCCAGGACGGCAGCGGCGGCTGCACGCCGAGCCCGAGGAAGGACAGCGCCGCCTCGAGCAGGATCGCGCTGCGCCATTTCGAGCGTCGCGACGACGATCAGCTGTTCGTGCACGTTGGGCAGGATCTCGGCGAGCAGGATCCGCGCGGTGGAGCAGCCTGCCGCCGCGGCCGCCGCGACGTAGTCGAGCGCGCGCACCTGCTGCGTCGCGCTGCGCATCACCACCGCGAAGCGGTCCCACTTCAGCAAGCCCGAGCACGAGGATCACGACCACGAGCGAGCCGCCGAACAGCGCGACGACGGCGAGCGCCACGAGCACCACCGGCATCGCGAGCCGCGTGGTGACGACGAAGGTCACGGCCATGTCGACGCGCCCGCCGAAGTAGCCGGCGAGCGATGCCGAGCGCCGTGCCGATCATCCCGGAGATGAGCATCACGGACACGCCGATCAGGAGCGAGATCGCGCGCGCCATAGATGAGGCGGCGACAGGTAGTCGCGGCCGAGGTCGTCGGTGCCGAGCGGGTGCGCCCACGCGCCCTCCGGGATACCATATCGGCGGGATCAGCCGCGCTGGAGGTCCTGCGCGTAGGGATCGTACGGCGCGAGCAGCGGCGCGGCCAGGGCGAGGAGCAGGATCACGCCGAGGACTGCGAGCCCGAGCACGAGGCCAGAGTGGCCGAGGACGCGCCGACGCAGGAGCGTGTCGCGGGCCCGGGGTCAGCGCGGCGTCGAGCGTGGTCGTGTCGGCGAGCGGCAAGGTCGACATCGTCACCTCACGCGGATGCGCGGATCGAGCCAGCGCGTTGGCGAGGTCGGCGGCGAGGGTGAGCCCGACGTAGAACATCGAGAGCAGCAGCACGATCGCCTGGATCACCGGGAAGTCCTTGTGGCTGATCGCTCTGCCAGGCGAGGTAGCCGAGCCCGTCGAGCGCGAACACGGTTTCGATGACGATCGAGCCGCCGAGCATGAAGCCGAGCTGCACCGCGGCGAGCGCGACCACCGGGATGATCGCGTTGCGCAGCGCGTGCTTGAACACCACCGCGCTGGGCGCGAGCCCGTTCGCGCGCGCCGTGCGGATGTAGTCGGCCGACGAGCACCTCGATCATGCCGGCGCGGATCAGCCGCATGAACGCGGGCGCCACGTAGTAGCCGAGCGCGATGCGCGGGCATGACGAAATGCGCCCAGGTCTCGCTGCCGGAGACCGGCAGGAGGCGCAGGGTCAGCGAGAACAGCATGATCAGCATCAGCGCGAACCAGAAGTTCGGCAGCGCCTGGCCGATCACCGCGAGGAGCAGCGCGAGCCGGTCGATCCAGCTGTTGGGATATACCGCCGCAGCCACCCCGAGCGGGATCGACAGCGCGAGTGCGAACGCGAGCGAGATCGCGCCGAGGATCAAGGTCGTCGGCAGCTTGGTCAGGACGAGGCTCGCGACATCCTGCTTGAAGTAGAGCGACTGACCGAAATCGCCCTGCAGCGTCCGGCCGAGCCAGTCGAGGTACTGCACCGGCAGCGGGCGGTCGAGGCCGTAGGCCTGGCGGACGAACTCGATGTCGGCGGCCGTCGCGCCTTCGCCGGCCAGCGCGGCGGCCACGTCGCCGGAGATCCGCAGCAGCGCGAAACTGATGACCGAGACCGCGAGCGCGACGAGGAGCGCCACCAGCAGCCGCTTGAGCGCGTAACCGGCCATTGACCAGCCCTCGGGCTAACCTGACCGGCCGGTCACTTCCACCGCGCCTCCCAGAACCGCGGAAGCTCGTCGGGATACGGCGTGAAGTCGAGGTCCTGGGCGAACGCGTAGAAGACCGGCAGTGAGTACAGCGGCACGGCGTAGACCTGATCCGCGATCCGCGTGAGCGCCTTCCGGTAGGCGTCCTTACGCTTCTGCGGGTCGACCGAGGTGTCGCCTTCCTGGAGCCAGTCGCGCACCTGCGGGTCGCGGGCGATGTCGTCGTCCAAGAACTTGAAGTAAACGGGCGTGATCGCCGACACGTCGTTGACCGAGAACGATCCCCAGGTCTGGTGCGCCATCGGCACCTTGCCCTCGCGCAGCGCCGTGCGCAGCGCCGCGTACTGCATGAAGCGCAGGTTGGTCCTGATGCCGACGGCGCGCAGGTAGCCGATCATCGCCTCGGTCTGGTGGCGCTCGCGGTAGGCGTAGAGGTCGATCTCGAGGCCGTTGGGATAACCGGCCTCGGCGAGCAACGCCTTGGCCTTTGCCGGATCGTAGGCGTAGCGCGGCGCGCCTTCGTCGGTGCAGCCGAACTGGCCCGGAAAACAGATCGTGTGGATGATGCGGGCGCCTTCGCCGACGACGGCGCCGAGCATGGCAGGCCGGTCGATGGCGTGGGCCATAGCGCGACGCACACGAACGTCCTTAAGCGGGGCAGCCGGCGTCTTGTCGAGCGTGTTGAGATGGAGGAACACGATGCGCATCGTCTCGCCGCTCACTACCTGGAGGTTCGGCACTCGGCGCAGCTGGTCCGCCTGGTCCGGCGGAACGTGGAAGATCCAGTCGAGGCCGCCGGTCATCAGCTCGGCAATTTGCGTATTGAGGTCGGGTATGAGGCGCAACTCCAGCCGGTCCACGGCGGCCTGCGTTCGCGGGCTGTCCCTGAAGTAGTCCTTGTTCCGCTCGAAGCGAACGAGGCGCCCCGGCTGGTGCTCGACGACCTTGTAGGGACCGGTGCCAATCGGCTTCTCGCCCATGCCCTTGGGGCCGACGGCCTTGTAGTACTCGTCCGGATAGATGACGACCGGGCCGGCGAGATACTCGAGCGCCGCGGGAAACGGCGTCTTGAGGCGGAGCCGGACCTTGTATTGATCGACTTTCTCGGCCTTGCCGATCCAGTTGACGTTCTGCTGGGTGATCGCCTTGTTCGCCGGATCCGCGACGTAGTTCAGCGTGTAGACGACGTCGTCGGCGTCGAACCGTTCGCCGTCGTGGAACGCCACGCCGCGGCGCAGCTCGAACTCGAGCGTCTTGTCGTCGATCCAGCGCCACGCGGTGGCGAGCGACGGCTTGTACTCGTTCGTCCTCGGGTCGCGGTAGACGAGGTGATCCCACACATGATGCGCCACGATCACGCCGACGCGCACATTGTTGAAGTACGCGTCTAGGCTCTCCGGCACCTGGTCCGACGTGAACCTAATGCTTCCGTCGCGCTTGCCCGCGTAGGCAGGCGCGGTGAAGGTGACCGCGGCGACGAACGCGATCCCGAGCGATATCTTCATTGCGGCACCCCTCCAGTGCGAAGTCTGGTTCACTCCCGATCGTTGACGAAAGCTTGTGCTCTGCGCCCCGGACTTGTCAACGCGGGAGCGCGATCTCCACGAGGCTCGCCGTCGATTCCAGCATGTGCGCGCCGTCAAACGCCACGGAAGGCGGTTCCCTTTCAACTACGAGTTCTCCGAGAGGATCGCGGAGCGGCCCACGAGGGGCTCGGGCTGACGCCGCTCGCGCGCTCAAGTTCGCGGCAGGCACGCTCAAGATTCGCCACAAGCTACCGCGCGCGCCTCGTCGAGAATCGCACGAAGTGGCGGATGCGGCGCACGAGATTCCCATGGCCCCGGGTGCCTCGCCGTCCTGGGAGCCGCGCTTTCGGCGCGGTCGAAGCTGAGCGGGGCGCAACTTGCCGTCAGCCCGCGGCGGTCGCGACCTCGACCTCGAACCTCCCGACCCGCTCGATCTCGGCGGTGATCGTGTCGCCCGGCTTCACCGGCCCGACGCCTTCCGGCGTGCCGCTGAAGATCAGGTCGCCGGGGTAGAGCGTGTACATGCTGGTCGCGTATGCGATCAGCTTCTGCACGTTGTAGACCATCCGCGCGGTCGTGCTGTCCTGGCGCGTCTCGCCGTTCACCTTGAGCGACAGGCGCAGATCGTTCGGGTCAGGCACCTCGTCCCTGGTCGTGAGCCACGGTCCGCACACCGCGTACGTGTCCACCGACTTCCGCCACGACGGCATCTCCGGGCCGCGGATCGTCATGTCGAGCCCGATCGCGTACCCGGCGACGAAGTCGAGCGCGTCATCGAGCGTCGCCTTCCGGCACTCGCGTCCGATCACCACCGCGAGCTCGACCTCGTGGTCGTTGCGCCGCTCCGGCATGCGGAGGCGGATCGCCTCGCCCGGCCCGATCAGCGCGCTCGACGCCTTGAGGAACAGCCCCCAGTCGGTGATGTGGTCGAGCTTGCGTCCGCCACCGAGCTTCGGGTCGGCCTTGGCCTCGTCGATGTGCTTCTGGTAATTGATCGGCGCGTTCACGATCTTGCTGGGATTGGCGACCGGCGATTTGAGCTTCACCTCGTCGAGCTTGCGCCGCGGGGCCGCGGCCGCTAATGCCCGCACCCGTTCGAGCACACGCTCGAGATTCGCGATCAGCGGATCGCCGGGCGCGAGCGGCCAGCGCTGCTGCGGGATTACCTCGAGCGCGGGAGTGACGTCCAGGACCGCGTCGCCTTTCACCAGGCCGAGGCGGTCGTCGTCGTACCGGCAGATTCTCATTCGGGCGCCTGCAGCAGCACCGCGCCGTTCTCGACCTTCACCGGGTAGACCCGGATGTCGACCGTGCACGGCGCGCCGACCGCCTTGCCGGTCGCGATCTCGAACAGCCCCTGGTGCAGCGGGCACTCGATCTTCTCGCCGTCGATGAAGCCGTCGGCGAGGCTCGCCTGGCCGTGGGTGCAGGTGTCGTCGGTCGCGTAGATCTTCCCGCCGACGTTGTAGAGGCACACCGGCTCGTCACCGAGGAAGGTGCGGAACGTGCCGTCTTCCGGCACTTCGTCGGCTGTGGCGACTTCAACCCAGGTGGTCATAGCCGCGGATGGTAGGCCGCGCGCGTGGCCCGATCAAATCAGCGCGCCTTCCCCTGCAGCGCCCAGTGCGCCGGCCACGTGGTCCCGTCGCGCTTGCCGAAGCCGGCGGCGGCCGCCTGCTCGAAGCACTCGAGCGCCTGCGCCGTCACCGGCATGCCGACGCCGAGCGCCTCGCCCGCGGCGACCATCGTCCGCAGGTCCTTGCGGATCGAGTCGACATCGAAACCCACCGGGCCGGTGTCCTTGCCTTCGAGCGCCAGCGCGACGACCGAGCCGCGGAGCTTCAGCACGTTCGGCCCGCCGGAGGTGTCGGCGAAGATGTCGATCACCCGCTTCGGATCGAGCCCGAGCGGCTGCACCAGGGCAAGCGCCTCGCCGAACGCCTGCCAGAACACGAGGAGAGGCAGGTTGATAGCGAGTTTCATGCGAGCGCCGGCGCCGACCGGACCGACGTGCTCGATGCGTCGGCACATTTCGCCCAGCAACGGCCTCGCGCGCGCGAAGTCGGCGTCGGTGGCGCCAACGAACCCGAAGAGCCTGCCGTCGCGGGCCGGACCGGTCGTGCCGCCCACCGGGCATTCGACCATCGCCGCGCCCTTCGCGCGCACCTTCTCGGCGAGCGCCTGCTCGGTTTCGGGCCGCACGGTGCTCATCTCGATGAACACCTTCCCCTTCACGTCGCCGGAGAGCAGTCCGGACGGGCCGCCCGCAGTTCCGCAATACGTCGCGTCGATCGCACCGGCGTCGGTGAGGATCGTGATGATCGCCTCCGACGCGCTAGCGAGCGCCGCCGGCGACTCCGCGGCCTTCGCGCCGGCGGCGACGAGCGGCGCGGTCTTCGCCGGCGTGCGGTTCCAAACGGTGACCGTGTGCCCCTGTCCGAGCAGGCGCGCGGCGATGGCCGCACCCATGCGGCCGGTCCCGGCGATTCCGACGTTCACGAGGCGCTCCTTTGGTCCGTAACGAGCGGCGAATGCTAGCGCAAGCGAAGGGCCATTCATCGCCGTCATGCCGTCCATGCCGAAAAAGCATCGGCCGCGCGCCGCGCCGCCTGCGCTACACTCGGCGCGCGCCCGGCAAAAGCAGCGCAGGACAACGACTCGGGCGGTGGAGGAGGTGATGGAATGGGCGAACCGCGGAGCGAGATCCGCGACGGGATGCGCATCGAGTGGGACGTCCCGATCGCGATGGACGACGGCCTCGTTCTCCGTGCGGACGTGTTTCGACCGCTCGCCGAGGGGCGCCATCCGGTCATCCTCACCTACGGGCCCTATGCCAAGGGGCTCGCGTTCCAGGACGGCTATCCGAGCGCGTGGCAGCGGATGGCGGTCGAGCACCCCGACGTCCCGCACGGCTCGTCGAACAAGTACCAGAACTGGGAGGTCGTCGACCCGGAGAAGTGGGTGCCCGACGGCTACGCCTGCGTGCGGGTCGACTCGCGCGGCGCCGGCCGCTCGCCCGGCTTCGTCGATCATTTCTCGCCGCGCGAGACCAAAGACTTCCACGACTGCATCGAGTGGGCGGGCGTCCAGACCTGGTCGAACGGCAAGGTCGGCCTGAACGGCATCTCCTACTACGGCATCAACCAGTGGCACGTCGCCTCGCTCCAGCCGCCCCATCTCGCGGCGATGTGCGTATGGGAGGGCGCCGCCGACTGGTACCGCGACATGACCCACCACGGCGGCATTCTCTGCACGTTCTGGGCCAACTGGTACGACATGCAGGTGAAGACGGTGCAGTACGGTCTCGGGCTGCGCGGCCCGCGGAGCCGCGTCACCGGCGACCTGGTGTGCGGCGACGAGACACTGTCGGAGAGGGAGCTCTACGCCAACCGCTGCGACTTCGGCGACGAGATCCTCGCCCATCCGCTCGACGACGAGTATCACAAGACCCGCTCCCCGGTCTGGGAGAAGATCACCGCGCCGCTCCTCACCGCCGCGAACTGGGGCGGGCAGGGACTGCATCCGCGCGGCAACTTCGAGGGCTTCGTGCGTGCGGCATCGAAGGAGAAGTGGCTCGAGGCCCACGGCATCGAGCACTGGACGCACTTCTACACCGACTACGGGCGCGGGCTGCAGAAGCGTTTCTTCGACTGCTTCCTCAAGGGCGAGAAGAACGCTTGGGACAAACAGCCGCGCGTCCAGCTGCAGATCCGCCACCCCGACAGGTTCGTCGAGCGGCACGAAGGCGAGTGGCCGATCGCGCGCACGCAGTGGACGAAGTTCCACCTCGACCCGGCGGATCAGAGCTTGACCCGCGAGGCGTCACGGTCCGCGGCGAGCCTTGCTTTCGACGCGCTCGGCGACGGCCTGACGTTCGTCTCGTCGCCGTTCGAACGCGAAACCGAGATCACCGGGCCGCTCGCGGCGAAGCTCTCCGTCTCGTCGACGACGCACGACGCCGATCTCTTCCTCGTCTTTCGCGTCTTCACGCCGGACCTGCGCGAGGTGACCTTCATGGGCGCGATCGACCCGCATACGCCGATCGCGCAGGGCTGGCTCCGCGCGTCGCACCGCAAGCTCGATCCGAAGCTGTCGACCGAGTACCGGCCGTACCACACCCACGACGAGGTGCAGCCGCTCATACCCGGTGAGCCGGTTACGCTCGACCTCGAGCTGTGGCCGACCTCGATCGTGGTGCCGGCGGGCCACCGCATCGCACTCAGCGTACGAGGCCGCGACTACGAGTGGCAGAAGTCGACCGGCGCGCGCCTGTCGAACTTCAAGAACGAGCTGCGCGGCTGCGGCCCGTTCCTGCACGACGATCCGCGCGACCGCCCGGCGACGGTGTTCGGCGGCCGGACCACGCTGCACGTCGGGCCAGACCGGCCGGCCTACGTGCTGGTGCCGCTCATCCCGCGCAAGTGAGGACTCCATGGTGAAGCTGTACGGTTTCTGGCGCTCGCTCGCGAGCTTCCGCGTCCGGATCGCGCTCAACCTGAAGGGGATCGCGTTCGAGGAAAGCTCGGTCGACCTCCTCGCCGGCCAGCAGTTCGCCGACGGCTACAAGGGCGTGAATCCGCAGAGCGTCGTGCCGGCGCTCCTCGACGGCGACGGCGCGCCGCTCTTCCAGTCGCTCGCGATCCTCGAGTACCTCGACGAGACCCATCCCGAGCCGCCGCTCCTGCCGAAGGCGCCGCGCGAGCGCGCGCGAGTGCGCGGCCTCGCGATGATCACCGCGTGCGACGTGCATCCGCTCATCGTGCCGCGCGTGCGCAACTATCTCGGCAACGAGCTCGCGCTCGACGAGCCGACGAAGCTGAAGTGGATCCGGCACTGGTTCAACGAGGGCTCGCGGGCGATCGAGTCGCACCTCGCCGTCGAGCGCGAGACCGGGCGGTTCTGCCACGGCGACCAGGTCACGGTCGCCGACGTCTGCCTCGTCTCGCACGCGGTCGGTGCGAAGCTCTTCGAGTGCGACCCGGCGCCGTTCCCGACCCTGCACCGGATCGTCGATGACTGCCTCAAGCTCGACGCCTTCGCGCGCGCGCACCCGCTCAAGCAGGCCGGCGCGCAGGCGAAGCACTGATGGGCGACGGCGTGGCGACCGATGCGGACCGCTCTGGTCACGATTCCGACCGACACGACGCCGCTCGACGGCGCGTTCCACGAGCCGGACGGCGGCGCGCCCACCGGCGCGGCGCTGCTCTTCCACGGCAACACGATGAACTTCTACGTCGGCGCGCCACGGTTCCTGCCGCCAGTGCTGACGCGCCTCGGCCTCGCCTGCCTCGCCTTCAACCGGCGCGGCCACGACATCCTCGCCATCCGCGACAGCCGGGCGGCGGAGGGCGCCGCCTTCCAGCTCACGCGCGAGGCGATCGTCGACAACCGGGTCGCGCACGCGTGGCTCGCCGCGCGCGGATTTCCGCGCGCGGTGGTGATCGGGCATTCGAACGGCGGAACGCTCGCCGTGCGTCACGTCGCGGATCATCCGGAGACTGCGGCACTGGTGCTGCTCTCGGCGCATTGCGGCGGCCGGGAGCTCGTCCCGCGCGCGAGCCGCGCCGGGCTCCTGGCCGGCGACCGCCTGGAGGAGATCACCGCCAAGGCGCGTGCGCTCGTCGCGGCGGGGCGCGGGCGCGAGCTCATGCTGCTGCCCGGCTGGTGGTACGTCGCGAGCGCCGAGAGCTTCCTCGACCTCCTGACCGAGCTGCCGGACATCCTCGAGCTCGCGCCGCGCATCGCGTGCCCGGTGCTCTACCTACGCGGCGACCAGGAACCCGAGGAGATCTATCCGGCGGAGACGTTCGCGCGCCGCGCCGGCGGTCCGTGCACGGTCGCGACCGTGCCGGACTGCGACCATTTCTACGTCGGCCGCGAGGACGCGGTCGCGACGACCGTCTCGTCATGGCTCGAGCGGACGCTCCAGCCGACATGCCCATAACGACCGAAGGAGGAGACCACCATGAGCATCAGCCGTCGTAGGTTCCTGCAAGGAGTAGGCGCGGGCGTCGCCGCCGTGAACGCGCCATGGGCCACCGCCCAGAGCGAGCCGATCCGCCTCGGCCTCATGACCGTCAAGACCGGGCCGCTCGCCTCGGGCGGGCTCGACATGGAGCGCGCGCTCGTCATGTACCTGCGCGAGCGCAATAACACGCTCGCCGGCCGCAAGGTCGTGCTCAGCGTTGCCGACACCGGGGGCGTCCCGGCGCAGGCGCGCACCAAGCTGCAGGAGCTCGTCGAGAAGGACCGGATTCAGGTCCTGATCGGCCCGCTCGACGCCGCCTCCGCGCTCGCGTCGGACGATTACATCCGCAGCCAGCAGCTACCGACGATCTCGGTGGCCGCCGCCGAGGACATGACCCAGCGCAAGCCGAACCCCTGGTTCGTGCGCCCCACCTCGACCTCGTCGCAGTGCGCGCAGCCGCTCGCCGATTACTGCGCCAAGACGCTCAAGTACCGGCGCATGGCGGTGATGGCGGACGACATCGCCTACGGCCACGAGATGGTGGCCGGTTTCCAGCGCGTGTTCGAGGATGCAGGCGGCAAGGTCGTGCAGAAGATGTTCTCGCCGCTCACCGTGCCCGATTACGCCACCTATATCGCCCAGCTCAAGACGAACGTCGACGGGCTCTTCATCGGCTTCGCGGGCTCGAACGGCTTCCGGTACCTGCGGCAGTTCAACGAGTACGGCCTGCGCGGCAAGGTCAACGTCGTGGGCGGCATGACCGCGCTCGACGAGGCGGTGCTGCGCAACATGGGCGACGAGGCGCTCGGCATCGTCACCGCATGCTGGTACTCGGCCGAGCTCGACAACCCGGTGAACCGGAAGTTCTCGCCAGCGTTCCGCGCGGAGGCCAAGTACGACCCGGGCTTCTATGCCGCAGCGACCTATACCGACGCCGCGGTCCTGGAGGCAGCGCTGAACACGGTGCAGGGAAAGATCGAAGACAAGAAAGCGTTCATGGCCGCGCTCAGGAACACGAAGGTCCTTGCCTGCCGCGGCCCGGTGCAGTTCGACGACTACGGCAACGTCGTCGGCAACGTGTACATCCGGCAGGTCGAGCGCAAGGACGGACGGCTCGTGAACTCGGTGATCTACACCTATCCGGCCGTCAGCCAGTTCTGGACCTACGATCCGAAGGCGTTTCTCGCCAATCCGGTGTACTCGCGCGACTGGCCGCCGGCGAAGAACCTCGAGTCGTAACCGTCACCCCGGCGAACGCCGGGGGCCAGGCCCGCGCCGGGCTGGATTCCGCCCCGGATGACGGTCCTCCGGGGTGACGGCGCGGGAATGACGCCTGCCACCGATGCAGTTCTGGGCCATACAGACGCTGAACAGCCTCGCCCTCGGCGGGCTGCTGTTCCTGCTGTCGTCGGGGTTCTCGCTGATCTTCGGGCTGATGCGGATCGCGAACCTGACCCACGGCGCGCTCTTCATGGTCGGCGCGTACCTCGGCGCTTCGATCCTCAAGTTCGTCCCCAACCTCTGGCTCGCCGCGCTCCTCGGCGGGCTCGTGGTCGCGGCGTTCGGCGGCCTGGTCGAGCGCTTCATCCTGCGCAAGCTCGCCGGCAACGTCCTCGGCCAGGTGCTGGTAACCCTCGGCATCGCGTTCATGATCGCCGACTTCTGCCTCATCGTCTGGGGCGGCGATCCGATCCCGGTGCCGACGCCGCAATATCTGCAGCAGCCGCTGCGCTTCGCGGGGCTCGCGTTTCCCACCTACCGGCTGGTAGTGATCGGGATCGCGGTCGCGGTGGCGATCGGCCTGTATCTCCTGATGGAGCGCACGCGCCTCGGGGCGATGATCCGCGCGGGCGTCGACGACATGCAGATGGCGCGCGCCGTCGGCATCCCGGTGTCGAAGCTGTTCACAACCGTGTTCTGCCTAGGCGCGCTGCTCGCCGGCGCCGGCGGCATCATCGGCGGCCCGATGCTCTCGGCCTACCCCGGGCTCGACGCGGACATGCTGCCGCTTGCGCTCATCGTCGTGATCCTGGGCGGGGTGGGGAGCCTCGTCGGCGCGTTCGTCGGCAGCTTCATCATCGGCTTCGTGTACACGTTCGGCGTCGCGCTGCTGCCCGATCTCGCCTACGTGATCCTGTTCCTGCCGATGATCTTCGTGATCGCCTTCCGGCCGCGAGGGCTGTTCGGGAAGTTCGCCGCGTGACCCGGGGCGCGTGGCTCGCTGCGCTCGGCGTCGCGCTCGTCGTGCTGCCCTGGATCGCCGGCGAGTTCTACGTCAACCTCGCGAGCCAGATCCTGATCGCGGCGATCTTCGCCGCCGGCATCAACCTGCTGCTCGGATACGGCGGGCTGCCCACCCTCGGCCACGCCGCCTACGTCGGCATCGCCGCATATGTCTCCGCGTGGCTGTTCCTCAAGCTCGGCCTCGGGCACTGGCTCACCGCGCCGGTCGCGCTCGCCGGGACCACGCTGATGGCGTGCGTGTTTGGTTTGATCGCCCTCCGCGCAACCGGGCTCGGCTTCCTGATGCTGACGCTCGCGCTGTCGCAGGTGCTCTGGGGCACCGCCTATCGCTGGGTGTCGGTGACCGACGGCGACAATGGCCTCCGCGGCCTCACGCGGCCGGCGCCGTTCGGCATCAATCTCGACGACTCGACCGCGTTCTACTACTTCGCGCTGATCGTGACCGCGGTCTCGATCTGGCTGATGGCGCGGTTCGTTGCCTCGCCGTTCGGCGCGGCGCTGCGCGGGACGCGCGACCAGCCGCGACGGATGGCCGCGCTCGGGCACAACGTCGGGCTCATCCGGTGGATCACGTTCGTCTACGCCGGCTTCTGGGGCGCGGTGTCGGGGCTGCTCTTCGTCTACTACCACAAGTACATCCACCCGGTCTCGCTCTCGCTCCAGAGCTCGGCCGAAGGCCTGCTCGCAGTGATCGCCGGCGGCTCGGGCACGCTCGCCGGACCGATCGTCGGCGCGGCGATCGTGGTGATCCTCAAGAACTACGTCTCGGCGTACATCGAGCGGTGGAACATGCTGCTCGGGTTCGTGTTCGTGCTGATCGTGGTGTTCATGCCCGACGGGCTCGTGCCGGGTCTGCGGCGCTGGTGGGCGGCGTGGAGGGCGTGGACGAAGTGACGCCAGCGCTCGAGATCACCGGCCTGAAGAAAGCGTTCGGCGGCCTGCCGGCGACGAACAACGTCTCGCTCTCCGTCATGCCGGGCGAGCGGCGCCTCATCATGGGGCCGAACGGCGCCGGCAAGACGACGCTCTTCAACCTGATCACCGGCGATCTCACCGCCGACGCCGGCACGATCCGGGTGTTCGGGCAGGAGGCGTCGCGCCTGCTGCCTTACCAGCGCGCGCACCTCGGGATGGCTCGCACCTACCAGATCATCACGCTGTTCGGGAAGGACACGCTCGAGCACAACGTCGTGCTGTCGCTGCTCGGGCTCTCGCCCGTGCGGTGGAACACGTTCCGGCCGCTCGCCGGTTTCGGCAGCCTCCGCGAGGAGGCACGGCGCGTCCTCCACCGCGTCGGGCTCGAGCACCTCGCCCCGCGGCCGATCGGCGCGGTGTCCTACGGCGAGCGCCGCCGCGTCGAGATCGCGATGGCGCTCGCGCAGAGCCCGCGCCTGCTGCTCCTCGACGAGCCGTTCGCGGGGCTCTCCCGCGAGGAGCGGGTCCAGCTCAAGGCGCTGGTCACCGCCATCCCGCGCGAGGTGACCGTCGTCCTGATCGAGCACGACATGGATACCGCGCTCGATCTAGCCGAGCGGATCACGGTGCTCCACTACGGGAGCGTGATCGTCGAAGGCACACGCACCGAGGTCGTCGCCGACCCGAAGACGCGCGAGGTTTATCTCGGCGATACTTGATCGGCGATGACCGAAGCCCTGGCCCTCGACGGCGTCGACGCGCTCTACGGCGACAGCCACGTGCTGCACGGCGTGTCGTTCGCGCTGCACGCCGGGCAGGTGCTCGCGCTCCTCGGCCGCAACGGCGCGGGCAAGACAACCTGCATGAACACCATCATCGGCTTCATCCAGCCGCGCGCCGGGACGATCCGGCTGTTCGGCGACGAGGTCGGACGGCTGCCGACCGAGGCGATCGCCCACAAAGGCGTCGGTCTCGTGCCGCAGGGCCGGCGGGTCTTCCCGACGTTGACAGTGCGCGAGAACCTGGTGGTCGCACAGATCGCGCGCAGCGGAAGCGCGCGGCCGTGGACGCTCGAGCGCGTGTTCGACGTCTTCCCGCGCCTGCAGGAGCGCCAGCACCAGCACGCCGGGTCGCTGTCGGGCGGCGAGCAGCAGATGCTCGCCATCGGCCGCGCGCTGATGGGAAACCCGCGGGTGCTGCTGATGGACGAGCCCTCGGAAGGTCTCGCGCCGCTGATCGTCGCGGAGGTGGGGCGCACGATCGCGCGTCTCAAGGAGGAGGGCCAGTCGATCGTGCTCGTCGAGCAGAACGTCAAGCTCGCGTTCGGGCTCGCCGACGAGGTGGTGATCCTCAACACGGGTCGGGTCGTTTACGCCGGCGGCGTCGGCGGAGTAGGCGAGGACATGATCACGCAGCATCTCGGCGTTCACTAGGAAAGAAGGAGCCGTTCCAATGATGTTCACCTGCGCGCCGTCGTGCGCGAACCCCGCCCACGGCCACGCGCGCCTGCGGCGCACCCGCAAGTCCGCGGCCACCAAGGTGGTGAAGAACCGCCGCGGCAAGCTCGTCTGCGTCGACCTCCACTGCCACTACCTCAACCGCGACGTCGCGGCCAAGGTCGCCCACCTCAATCCGGCGCAGTACGAGCCGAGCGTGCAGTTCGCGAACCAGCTGACGCGCGACGTCAACGTGAAGCAGATGCAGGACCGCGCCGCGAAGCTCTCGACGATCGAGGTGCGACTGAAGGACATGGACCGGATGGGGATCGACATCCAGGCGGTCTCGCCGGCGCCGAATCAGACCTACTACTGGACCGAGGCCGGGCTCGGCCTCGAGCTCGCCCGCGCGGTGAACGACCGCCTCGCGGAGATCGTCGCCACCTGGCCCGACCGGTTCGTCGCACTGGGGACCGTCCCCCTGCAGAACGTCGAGCTCGCGGTCGCCGAGCTCGAGCGCGGCGTGAAGCAGCTCGGACTGCGCGGGGTCGAGATCAACCCGAACGTCAACGGCATGGATCTCACCGATGCGCGCCTGAAACTGGAGCCGTTCTTTGCCAAGGCGCAGGAGCTCGACGCGCTGATCTTCCTGCACCCGATCGGCTACACGCAGGGCGAGCGCCTGGTGGATCACTATTTCAACAACGTGATCGGCAATCCGCTCGAGACCACCGTTGCCGCGAGCCATCTGATCTTCGACGGCGTGATGGAACGGCATCCCCGGCTCAAGGTGGTGCTGCCGCACGCCGGCGGCTATCTCGCGCACTACTGGGCGCGGATGGATCACGCCCACCGTGCGCGGCCCGACTGCAGGACCGTAATCAGGAAGGCCCCGACGAGCTACCTGAAGAAGTTCTATTTCGACACCATCACGTTCGACACGACGATGCTCCGGCAGCTGATCGACAAGTACGGGGCGCGCCAAGTGGTGCTCGGCACGGACTACCCGTACGACATGGGCATGTACGATCCGGTGGGTCACATCCGCAGCGTGCCGGGCCTCAAGCCCGCCGACCGCGCGCTGATCATGGGCGGCAACGCAGCGCGGCTGCTGAAGATCAAGCGGTGAGCGAGACATTCACGCTGAAAGTGAACGGGGTCGACCGCCAAGTGTCGGCGGAGCCGAATGCGTCCCTCGTCTACCTCCTGCGCAACGACCTCGGCCTCAAGGGCACGCGCTTCGGCTGCGGCAGCGGACACTGCGGCGCGTGCACGGTGCTCGTCGACGGCAACGCCGTCCAGTCGTGCGACACGCCGCTCTGGTCGGCCGTGGGCCGGGAGATCACGACGGTCGAGGGGCTCGGCACGGCCGAGCGCCCGCACCCGCTCCAGCAGGCGTTCCTCGACGAGCAGGCGGCGCAGTGCGGCTACTGCATCAGCGGCATCCTCATGTCGGCCGCGGCGCTGCTGCAAAGAGACCGCGACCCGAGCGACGCGGAGCTCGCCGCGGCGCTCGAGCGCAACCTGTGCCGCTGCGGCACGCATGTGCGGATCCTGCGCGCGATCCGCCGGGCGGCGTCGCGGCTTCGCGAGGCGCCGGCGAAATGACCGCGCCCCTTCCGGCCAACCTCAAGGCCAACCCGCGACTCGACCGCTGGGTGCGGTTCGACGCGGACCAGGCGGTCACGATCCTCTCCGGCAAGGTCGAGATCGGCCAGGGCATCGTCACCGCGATCGCCCAGGTCGCCGCCGAGGAGCTCGACGTCGCGCTCGAGCGCGTCGTCACCCGGCCGACCGACACCTCAGTGTCGCCGAACGAGGGCTTCACCGCCGGCAGCATGTCGGTCGAGATGGGCGCCTCGGCGATGCGCATGGCGTGCGCCGAGGTGCGCAAGCTCTTCCTGGAGGCCGCGGCGCGCTCACTCGAGGTCAGCGCCGCGGAGCTCGCGGTGCGCGATGGGACGATCGAAGTCCCCGGCACGGATCTCCGCACGAGCTACTGGGCCCTCGCCGGCGAGGTAAACCTCGCGCGCGACGCGACCGGCGACGCGACCCCCAAGGCAGCCGCGAGCTACACGGTGCTCGGGCGCAGCGCCCCGCGGCGCGACCTGCCGGCGAAGCTGACCGGCGCCGCCTACGTGCACGACATGGTGCTTCCCGGGATGGTGCACGGCCGGGTGCTGCGGCCGCCATCCTACGCGGCGCGACTCGCGAGCTTCAACGCCGATGCAGTGCGGGCGGCGCCCGGCGTGGTCGCGGTGGTCGTGAACGGCAGCTTCGTCGGGATCTGCGCCGAGCGCGAGGAACAGGCGGTGACTGCGCTCGAGGTGGCCCGGCGCGCGGCGCGCTGGGACGAAACCGCATCGCTGCCGGAGCCGGCCGAGATCCGCGATCTCCTGCCGCGGATGAAGGCGGACACGAAGACGGTGACGTCGAAGGAAAAGCCGGGCGCGCCCGCGGTCAAGCGGCTGGCGGCGACCTATTCGCGGCCGTACCTCGCGCACGCGTCGATCGGGCCGTCGTGCGCCGCAGCGGCGTTCGACGAGGGCAAGCTCACGGTGTGGTCGCACGCGCAGGGCCCGTTCCCGCTGCGCGGCCAGATCGCCCGCGTCCTCGGCATGAGGGACGAGGACGTGACCGTCGTCCATCGCGACGGCGCGGGCTGCTACGGCCACAACGGCGCCGACGACGCCGCGCTCGACGCGGCGCTGCTCGCGCGCGCCTGCGGCCGCCCGGTCCTGCTGCAATGGACGCGCGAGGACGAGCTCGCGTGGTCGCCGTTCGGTTCGGCGATGGTGGTAAAGCTCTCCGGCGGGCTGGACGAGGCGGGCACGATCGTCGAGTGGCGGCACGAGCTGTGGAGCCACTCGCACGTGCGCCGCCCCGGCGCGGGCGACGGCGTGAACCTGCTCGCCGCCTGGCACCTCGACCCGCCGCTCGCCGCCTCGACGCCGCGCGATGCGCCATGGCCGCCCGGTGCGGGGGACCGGAACTCGCCGCCGCTCTACGACATCCCGCACGAGGTCGTGTACCACTTCGTGCCGGAGATGCCGCTCCGGGTCTCGGCGCTGCGGACGCTCGGCGCGTTCGCCAACGTGTTCGCGATCGAGTCCTTCATGGACGAGCTCGCCGCCGCGGCGGGTGCGGACCCGGTCGCGTTCCGGCTGAAGCATCTCGCCGACCCGCGGGCACGAGCGGTGATCGAGGCCGCCGCGCGCGCCGCGGGCTGGCAGGCCGGTGCGAGCGGCGACGGCACTCGCGGCCGAGGGCTCGGCTTCGCGCGCTACAAGAACGCGAGCGCCTATTGCGCGGTGATCGCCGAAGTCGAGGTGACCGAGCGGATCCTTCTGCGGCGCGCGGTCGCGGCGGTCGACGCGGGCCACCCGATCAATCCCGACGGGCTCAAGAACCAGGTCGAGGGCGGCATTGTCCAGGCGGCGAGCTGGACCCTCAAGGAAGCGGTCCGGTGGGACACGAGCCGCGTCCTGACGCGCTCGTGGGAGGACTATCCGATCCTGCGGTTCGACGAAGTCCCGACAGTCGAGGTCGTCATCGTCGACCGGCTAGGCGAACCCGGGCTCGGCGCCGGCGAGTGCTCGGCCGGCCCGACCGCCGCGGCGATCGCCAACGCCCTCGCGCACGCGCTCGGCGTGCGCGCGCGCGACCTGCCGCTGACGCCGGAGCGCGTGGCGCAGGCGATGGGCTGACGTAGAATCCCGCGAGCCTCTCGGGCGCAAGAGGGAGTCCGACATCCGCCGCCTCCAGAGCACACCGCATCCGCCTCCGAAAGCGGTCTCGCCGCAGCGCCGCCAGCTGATCGGTGCGCTCGGCGCCGGCGCGCTCGGTGCATGGCTCGGCGGCTGCGCGGCACCGCCGCCGCCACCGCTGCGACCCGTAGACCCCGCCTTGGTACCCCGAGTTGGGGACACGTGGCAGTATCAGTTCAGGAGTGTCTTCAGAGTTCCCGCGCCGCGCACGCTCGAAGTACGAGTGCTGGAGATCGCGCCGGATGCGTTGCTCGACCGGATCGCCGTCGAAGGCGAAACAGACGGTGACGAGCGCTCGTTCGACTCGGCCCTGGAGATGATCGAACGACCCCTCCTCGCCGACCGGCCCCTCCCCGATCTCCTGTTCCGCAGGTTAACGGTCTTCGAGTTTTCGCCCTACCTCCAGGCGTTCGGCGCGCTGCCCGACGGGGGGTCCGTCGCGACGCCCAAGCCGAGCTGGGGCCCGGCGTTCACCGGCCGCGCGCGGCGGCGCGGCAGCGAGCGCGTAATCGTGCCGGCTGGGGCGTTCGACGCAGTCCGGATGGAGTACGACATCTCGCGAACACCGACGGTCACCATGCGACCGCAGGTGGATCCCGCCTTCACGCTCGCGACGGTCTGGTATGCGCCCGGTCCCAAGCGGCCCGTCCGGTGGACGGTCGTGACGCGGGCGAGCGCGCTGAACATCCTCGTCGACGACACCTACGAGCTCGCAGCCTACCGCCCGGCTTGATCACGTGCCGGGCGCGGGTCTCGCGGGCAGGAACGGAAGAATCGCCAGGAATACAATCCCGCTGCGCGCCGAGCGCGAGAAGGGGTCTGCCATGCACCACTCCGACGTCTCACGGAACTCGCTCGCCGGACAAGTCTCGGCGCACCGTCGCAACGTGCTGGGCGCGCTCGGCGCAGGCGCCCTGGGTGCATTGCTGGGCGGCTGCGCAACACCTCCGACCCTGCCACCGCGACCCGTCGACCCCGCTGCGGCGCCGCGCGTGGGAGACACCTGGCTCTACCAGTACACCAGCGTCTTCAGGAGCGTGCCGCCGCGCAGGCTCGAAGTACGGCTGCTGGAAGCCGGGCCGGCGGGCTTGCGTGACCGCATTGCCGCCGAGGGTGCAGCGGGCAGCGAAGATCATCTGTTCACCTCGGCGCTTGAGATGGTCGAACGGCCGTTGGCAGGGATGTCGTACTTCGAACTCTCGCCCTATCTGCAGGCGTTCGGCACGCTGCCGGCCGAGGCCGCGGTCGCCGCGCCGACGCCGAATTGGGGCCCCCCGTTCGCCGGCCGCGCCCGGCTCAAAGGTACGGAACGTCTGACCGTGCCGGCAGGTAGCTTCGAGGCAGTCCGGATGGATGTCGAGATATCGCGCACACCGGGCAGCACGTTGCAGCCCAGGATCGATCCGGTATTCACGCTCGCTACGGTCTGGTACGCGCCCGGCCCGAAGCGCGCGGTCCAGTGGAGGCTCGTCACCCGCGCCGGCGCGCTGAACGTGCTCGTCGACGACACGTACCAGCTGGCGAGCTATCGCCCGGCCTGACTGCGCGTCGGTCAGGGCTGTAGCATCCCGACGGCCGCAAACACCGCCGACACCGCAGGCTCGTCGATCCCCCGGGTAATGAACACGAGCCGCGAGCGCCGGTCGTCCGACGGCCATGCGGCGAGCGTCACCGGCGGATGGAAGACGTGCTGCACGCCCTGGACGACGACCGGCCCGGGTTCGCCTTCGACGTCCACCAGACCCTTCACGCGCAGCAGGTCGGGACCGCGCAGGGAAGTCAGGAGCTCCATCGCCGCGGTGAACGCCTGCCACCCGAACGGGCGGTCAAACCAGAGCGTGAACGTCGTGATGCCGCGATCGTGGCGCGGTGCGACCGCGCCGAGGTAGGCGCCTTCGCCGCTGCCGGCACCGAGCCAGCGCCCGATCTGCGCGGCGTCGGCCCGCGCGCTTGCGAGGCCGATGCCGGTCAGGAATGCGGGGTCGATCTCGCCCTGGACGACGTCGGCGGCGTCGGCGCGCGGGTTGAGTGCATGCAGCCGCTCGCGCAACGCCGTGGCGTCCGCCAGATCGGTCTTGGTGATCAGCAGGCGGTCGGCGAGTGCCGCCTGTTTCACCGCCTCCGCTTCGCGGTCGAGCTGGCCGGGACCGTTCACCGCATCGACCAGCGTCACGACCCCGTCGAGCCGGTAGTGCGCAGCGAGCATCGTGTCGGTGGCGAGCGTCTGGATCACCGGCGCCGGGTCGGCGAGGCCGCTCGTCTCGACGAGCACGCGGTCGAAATCGATCACTTCGCCGGCCCGGCGCTGCGCGAAGAGCGTCCGCAGCGTCTCCTGGAGGTCGGTGCGGACGACGCAGCAGAGGCAGCCGTTCGAGAGCAGGGTGACGTTCTCGGACGAGGCCGCGATCAGGTCGTGGTCGATGCCGACCTCGCCGAACTCGTTGACGATCACCGCCGCGCGGTCCATGTCCGGATGGGCGAGGAGGCGACGGATCAGCGTCGTCTTGCCGCTGCCGAGAAAGCCGGTGACTACGGTGACCGGCAGCCGGCCGGCCAGGGGGTCGCGGCTCATTCGGTCATCCCCGCGACCGCCGGGGTCCAGAGGTGCGGCGCAAGGTCCATCGTGATCCCTGGATCCCGGCGTTCGCCGGGATGACGCCTACAGCGTCAGCTCGAGGACGTAGAGCCCGCCCGCGAACCGGTCCACGGTGAACACGAGCCCGCGGTCGTCGACGTACACGTCGTTCAGCTGGATCGCGCCCGCGGGCGAGAGCTTCGGCGCGCCGGGGACGAAGTAGGCGACCTCCTGCGGCTGGTACGGGTCCGACACGTCGTACGCCCGCACGCCGGCGTTGAAGAACGTGCCGAGGACGATCGTCTCCGAGCGCCACGACGTCGGCACCGGCAGGTTCTCGTGCAGATTGTGCGCGCCGAACCGTCCGCCGCGCTTCGCGAACGTCGCGTGCGGCGGCGGCGGGAAGGTCGCGATCGGCACGAGATTGGTCTCGAGCCGCGCGTCGACCACGCGCACGAGCTTCGGCCAGTCCTTGCCGTCGTCCTGCACGCACTCGTCGCTCACGATCAAGAGGCCGCGCTCGAAGAGCGGCAGCACCGTATGCGTGAAGCCGTTGAAGGGCGGCGAGTAATTCCACCGCGACACGAGCTTCGGGCGCGACTTGTCGGCGATGTCGAGGATGATCGCGCCGCCGTCGATGTAGCCGATGTACGCCCGGTCCGGGCGCGCGGGATACGCGTTGGTGTTGTGCGCCCGGAAGCCGACGTCGAACTGCGCCGGCAGGCGCGGCGGCGGCGGCGCATCGTCGCCGTCCCGGGTCCCGGGCAGCCACCATCGACCGGCTTCGACCGGCTTCGAGGGTTCTCGCACGTCGACGATGCGGTAGAACTGGTCGTCCAGGGGGTCGCGCGGCCTGAAGTCTGCGGCGCCGCTCGCCATGTGCACGTACTCGCCGTCGACGAACCAGACCGCGTGCACGCCGCGCGAGTGCGGGCCCGAGGCGTCGAAGTGCGCGATCCGCTGCGGCGACTCGGGCGTCGAGATGTCGAAGAGGTCGAAGCCGGCGGGCTGGATGTTGACGGCGCTCGTCTGATAGGCAACCGCCATCACGTCGCCCACGACGTCGAGCGAGTTGGAGCGCATCTTCGCGTGCGGCAGGTCGGTCTGCACCACGACCTTCGGTGCGCGCGGGTCGGTGACGTCGACGCCGGTAAAGTTCTTCGGCGCCGACTCGTGCGCGAGCCACAGGACGCGCCGCCCGTCGCGCGTCGCCTGCATCGCCATGCCTTCGCCCATTCCGCCGAACCCCTGCAGCTCGTGGTGGCCGAGCAGCTTCATGTTCCAGGCGAGCGTCTGGTCGGCGCGCGCGGCCGGCGAGCCGAGCGTTGCAGCGGGTCTTGTCGTGGCCATGCGGTGAGCGAACGAAAGGCGCGATTCTGGATTGGGGCGCGGGCGGATTGCAATGCCCGAACGCAACGCATTCGAAGCGGAGAGCGTCTAGCATACGCGTTCTCGCCTGCGCCGGACGCCGCATCCAGACGGCCGCCGCGTCGCAGCAAAACGACCATAGGAGGAACCCATGCACCCCAAGAGCGCGTTCTCCGCCGTGCTGGCGATCGCCGCCGCCGTGCTCTGCGGCAGCGTCCTCGCGCAGACCTATCCGTCCAAGCCGGTCCGGCTCATCGTCACCTACCCACCCGGCGGATCGTCCGATCTGATGGGGCGCGTGCTCGGGCAGAAGCTCTCCGAGCTGTGGGGTCAGCAGGTCCTCATCGAGTCGAAGCCGGGCGCGGCCGGGTCGATCGGCATGGAGTTCGCCGCGCGCCAGCCGGCGGACGGCTACAGCTTCGTGATCGGAAACTTCGGGCCGGTGGCCGTCAACCCGGTGCTGTCGAAGGTGCCCTACGACGTGCAGAAGGACTTCCTGCCGGTGTCGATGGTCTGCACCGGGCCGAACATCCTCGTCGTGAACGTCGCCTCCGCCGACAGGAGCGTCCAGGAGCTGGTTGCGAGCGCGAAGAAGGAGCCCGGCAGGATCAACTTCGGCACCAGCGGCCCCGGCAGCATGTCCCATCTCGTCGGCGAAATGTTCAAGCGCTCGGCCGGGATCGATATCGTGGGCGTGCAGTACAAGGGCGGCGTGCTCGCGGTGCAGGACCTCCTGGGCGGCCAGGTGCAGATGATCTTCTCGGACGCGCTGCCGGTGATGCAGCACATCCGCTCCGGCAAGCTGCGGCCGATCGGGATCACGAGCAAGGACCGCTCGCCGCTGTCGCCCGGACATCCCGACCATGGCCGAACAGGGTTTCCCGGACCTCGTGGCGGTGAACTGGTGGGGCGTGCTGGTCCCCGCTGGCACGCCGCGGCCGATCGTGGAGAAGCTGAACGCGGACCTCGTGAAAGCGCTCGCGGACCCCGATCTGAAGACGCGCTACGCGCAGCTCGGCGTCGAGCCGGTATCGAGCACGCCCGAATTCTTGGGCGACTTCATCCGCGCCGAGTCGGCCCGCTACGCGAAGCTGATCAGGGAGGTCGGGATCAAGGTGGAGTGAGGGCCTTCCGCCCGCTTGCCAGGGCAACGGGGAACGTCGAGCCGAGGATGCGCTGTTGATAAGCGCCAACCCGCGGGGGTTCTCGCACGTGTCCGGCTTGTCTGGGAGAACTGGCTCGCGCGCTGACGCAGCAATACGGCGCTTGCGATGCCGCGCATGACCGCGACCTTCGTCTCGACCGCGCTCGTCGTCCTGATCATGCTCGTCTTCGTCTACACGGCGACGATAGCAAGCGTGCACGCGAAGCGTGGGCGACCGCGGATGGGCGGATCGTCGAAAGTCGCGTCGAGACCCGCAACCCCCCGAGCACCGACCGGCCCAACATCCAGTTCGGCGCGCGCGTGATCTACGAATACTCCGTGGCCGGCAAGACTTACCGCTCCGAGCGCGTGAGCTTCGACGGAACGCTCTGGCGTCCGACGCGCGAAGCCTCCGAGGCGGATCGCGCCCGCTACGCCCAGGGCGCGACGGTCAGCGTTTTCTACGACCCGCAGCAGCCGCAGAACGCGGTGCTCGATCTGCCGCCGCGCTGAGCGCGGGCGAATGCGGCTACCGACTTCGCGACCGCCGGCGCTCGAGGCCCGCCATCCCGCCGAGCACCGCGGCCACGGCCGCGGTGTCCTGCTTCTCGTAACCCTCCGCCATCGCCGCGGTGTAGATCGGTGCCGAAGCGGCGAAGAGCGGCGTCGGGCAGCCGAGCTTCGTCGCAAACTCGCCGATGATCTGCATGTCCTTCTGCCACACCTCGACCTTCATCGTCGCGTCCGAATAGTCGTCCTTCACCATCATCGGCCCGCGCACCTGGAGCATGCGCGAGCCGCCGGCGCCGTCCGCGACCACGCGCAGCGTGACCGCGGGGTCGAGCCCGGACTTCTTCGCGAGCACCATTGCCTCGGCGGCCGCGACGTTGTGGATCGCAACGAGGAGGTTGGCGACGTACTTCATCTTCGAGCCGTTGCCGAACTTGCCGAGATAGTGGTTCCCGCGCGCGAAACCCTCGAATACCGGTATGCACCGCTTGTACGCCGCCCGCGGGCCGCTCGCGTAGACGAGCAGATCCTTCGCCCGCGCCTGCGCGCCGGTGCCGGAGAGCGGGCAGTCGAGGAGCGTGGCCCCCGCGTGCTCGACGACCTCCCGGGCCGCTTCCTTAGCGTCGAGCGGCATCGTGCTGGTCTCGACGACGATGAGGCCTTTTCGTTTCGCACGCGCGATCTCGTCGGCGACTGCCGCGAGCGCCGCCACGGAGGGGAGCGAAGTGATCAAGATCGGCGCCCGACGTGCGACGTCGCCACCCGATCGGGCCACCGTGCCGCCCTCCTGGACGAACGCGCGGCGCGCCTTCGGGACCACGTCGTAGCCGATCACCCGGAACCCCGCCCTCGCCAGGTTCCACGCCATCGCCGAGCCCATGATGCCCAGGCCGATCATGCCCACAGTGGAAGTCATCAACACCTCCGCGCCAGTCGAAGATCAGACACACCCCTTCACGCCGCTCCGTGCGGTCGGCACTCGATTGACACCCGCCGGCGGGCGCTGGAATATGAGGCTCCAACAAGAAGAACGCAACGTGATCACTGCCGTCAACGACTGGCTCATGCGCGCGCTGCTCGTCGTCTTTTGGCGGCGGGCAGGCGCGAGCGTCGTCGAGAACGTCATCGTGGAAGCCGGCGACGCGACGCCCCGTTAGAGGAGACTGCCGTGGCACTCACCCAGGTCGACCATTTCCTCATCCAGACCGCCGATCTCGGCACGACGCGCGACTGGTACATCCGCGCGCTCGGGATGACCGAGGGCTGGCATCCGGATTTCAAGTTCCCGGTCGTGTGGCTCTACATCGGCGAGAAGGACGTGCTGCATCTCACCGAGGGCGGCGCGAACGTCTCGGCGAATCGCAAGAAGTATCTCGGGCAGCAGTCGGAGGCGGTCTCCGGCAGCGGCGTGGTGGACCACATCGCGTTCCGCGCGACGCGGGCTCGCCGACACGATGGCGCATCTGCGCGCGCTTGGCATCGAGTTCAAGCAGCGGATGGTGAGCGACCAGGGGCTCTATCAGCTCTTCATGTTCGACCCGAACGGCGTAAAGATCGAGCTGAACTTCCCGAACGCCGAGGCGATCGCGCTCGGCATCAAGCCGGAAGTGATGGCCTCCGAGCTGCCTGGCTAGCGTCCGCCGGAAACATCGACGATCGCGCCGTGGACGTAGGACGCGGCGTCCGAGCAGAGCCATGGCACCGTTTCGGCGACCTCTGCCGGTGAGCCGGCGCGGCCCATCGGCACCGTGGGTCCCATCGCGCGGAGCGTCGCGTCGCCGCCGTGCGCCTGATGGATCTCGGTGACGATGAGGCCGGGGCGGATCGCGTTCACCCGCACGCCCTCGGTTCCGATCTCTTTCGCGAGGCCCATCGTGAAGCTGTCGATCGCGCCCTTGCTCGCGGCGTAGTGCGTCTCCGTCGGCAGCCCACCGAGGCGCGCCGCCACCGAGGAAATGTTCACGATCACGCCACCCTTGCCGCCGTGCTTCGTCGACATCCGGCGCAGCGCCTCGCGCGCGCAGTAGAACGTCGCGTAGACGTTCGCTGCAAACACTTCCGCGAGAAGCGTCGCGTCCATCTCGTCGACGCGGCACTGGCGGCCGACGATCCCGGCGTTGTTGACGAGCGCGTCGACCCGGCCGAGCGAGCGATCGACTTCGGCGAACAGGCGTTTCGCCTCGGCTTCCACCGACACTTCGGCCTGGATCGCAACCGCTTTCGCGCCGCCCGCGTTGATGCCGGCGGCTAGCGTCTCGGCGGCCTCGCGGCTATGGGCATAGTTCACGCACACCGCGTAGCCGCGCTTCGCCGCGAGCTCGGCGATCGCGGCGCCGATCCCGCGGCCGGCGCCGGTCGACCAGCACCTTCGATGTCATTTGAGCTTGGAGTAGCTCGTCGGCTGCAGGATGTAGTTCGTGATCGTGGCGACGATCAGGCCGTCCTTCTCGCTCGCGGCGCGCGCAGCGATCCACTCCGGGATCGCTCATGAACGCGTTCCAGATCCGGTCGCGCTCGGCGAGGCTCTCCCACTCGAGCATGTAGTAAAGATCGTGGTTGGTGGCCCCGATCGCCACGGTCCAGAAGCCGACCGGCCTGATGCCGTGCTTCTCCCACATCTTGAGCGTGGTCGTCTCGAAGCGCTTGCTGAGTGCCGGCAGGCGACCGGGGCAACAGCGGTAGATGCGAAGCTCGTGGATCACGGGTTCCTCCCTGGATGGCAACGAACGGCGGCAAGAGGCGCGAGGGTATCACCCGGGGTGCTCCTCGCGGCGCAAGCGCGGGCTATGGGACACGGGTTGCAATGCCGCTCGCCGGTATGCCGGGTTGCCGGAATTCTGCTACTTGGAAAGTAGGAAGCCGTGTACAATCGCAGCACGAATCCGCTCCCAAGGACCGCCGCACCATGGAGCTCGTCAAACTGGGCAAGAAGGGGCAAGTCACGATCCCGAAGGGGATCCTCAAGCAGACCGGGATTCCCGAGGATTCGCCGCTGCTCGTGGAAGCCGCGCCCGACGGGTCGATCGTCCTTCGGCAAGCCGGGGTCTATCCGATCGAGGTCTACACGGACAAGCGCGTCAAGGAGTTCGAAGACGCGGACCGCATGACGTCGGAGGAGGCAGCACGGGTCGAATCGGTCCTCCGGAGAAAGGCGAAGAGAAAGCGCTGAGTGCGCATCTTTCTCGACGCCAACGTCCTCTTCAGCGCCGCCTATCTCGACCGCAGTCGAACGCGAGCGATCTTCACGCTGGCCGACGCGGGACTGTGTGATCTGCTCTCGTCGGCCTACGCGCTGGACGAGGCGCGGCGGAACCTGCTCCGGAAGCATCCGGAGCGCCAGGCAGAGCTCGAGCGCCTCGTCAGTCGACTAACGGTCTGCGGCGAGCCCGGTCTCGAGTTCGCACGATGGGCGGCGGGATTGGAGATCTCGGCGAAGGACCGTCCGATCATCGCCGCTGCCGCTCAGGCGGGCGCCGATTGGCTGGTGTCCGGAGATCGGGGGTTCTCGCCGGTCTACGGCCAAAGGCTGCGCGGCGTCGAAGTCATGCTGCCTGCCGAGGCCCTTGCAAGACTCCTCGGTGCATAGCGATGCCCGGCCTCACTCCTGCGGGATATTCGCCTCGCGGACCGCCCGGCGCCATGCTTCAAGCTGTTCCTTCAGGAGCACTTCGAGTTCTTCGGGCGACGAACCTCGGATCACCAACCCGTACTTGTCGAGTTGCTCGCGCACGTCGGGGCGCCTGAGGATCGCGTTGATTTCGCGCGACAGGCGTTCGGTGATCTCTTTCGGCATCTTCACGGGGCCGAAGAACCCTCCAAAAGGAATGACCGAAACCTGGGGATAACCCAGTTCCACCATCGTCGGGACGTCGGGAAGCAACGGGCTGCGCTGCGGGAGGACCGCTGCGAGCACGCGCAGCTTGCCTCCATTCACCTGCGGCAAGGTCGAAGTCGGCGTCGCGAACATGACCTGAATCCGCCCGGCAGTGAGGTCAGGGACCGCCTGGGCCTCGCCCTCGTAGGGAACGTGCACCATGTCGGTTTTCGTGTGCAGCAGGAGCTGCGCGGCGGCGAGGATGCTGGTTGCGTTCGCGCTGCCGTAGGAGAGCTTGCCCGGGTTGGCGCGCGCGTAGTCGATCAGCTCGTCAACCGAACTCACCGGAACGCTCGAATGGACGAACACGAAGAACGTGAAGTTGCAGAAAAACGAGATCGGCGTGAAATCGGCGACGGGATCGTAAGGGGGGTTCTTGCGGAGGACGGGCACCTGCAACAAGGCGGCGTTGGTCGCAAAGAAGAGGGTGTGACCGTCGGGCGCGGACCGCGGCATGCGTCTCGCCGGTCACGTGCTCCGCAGCCGGACCGGTCATGTAGGGCAGGCAGGCAGTGACGATCAGGAAATCGCGTTCCGCCGCGAACGCCCCCGCGGCGAAGAGCTCACGTGCGAAGTAGTCGAAGAGGCCGCTTCCGCGCTCAAGCCGTGCCGGAATGTCGGCGCCGGCGCGGCGCCGCCACTCGAGCATCAGCACCAGTCCGGCCGCCCAGCCGTCGGCAGCATCGTAAAGCTGCGTGACCCGCGAAGCGTCGACCCAGCCGCCGCGGAGTGCCGTGACCTCGGCCATCTCCTGGCGCGTCATGCGCAGGTCGGGCCAACCGATTACCGCGCGAGCTCGTCTCGGGCGAGCAGCGTCGACAGCGCGTCCCCCGGCTCATTGCGTCCGAGCAGCAGCACCGGAACCTCAGGCGGTGCTTCGCGGACGATCGCTGCGAGGACGTCCAGAAGCTCGGCGTGCCCGATGACCGCCTCGAGATGATCGAAGACGAGCGCCGGCGAGCGAAGTTGCGCGTGAACTGCATCGGCTCGCTGCCTCGAGAGGCACGTGCGAGCGCAGCGAGCACCGCCGCGTGGCAGGGCGCGGCGTGCGCCGCCGCGATGGCGAGGTAATGGAAGAACGTCGCTCGATCGGCGTCGTCCTCATCGAGCTGGAACCAGATGGGACGGAGCTTCCGGCGCGCGAGCCACGTCGCGACCAGAGTGGTCTTGCCGCTCCCGCCGGGTCCCGAGATCCAGAAGCGTCAACGCGGCTCGCCGAGCTGGGCGAAGAGCCGCGGCCGGTCGATGACACGCACGAGCCGCGGCGGCGCCAGCTTCGCGGGCAAGGCCTTCCGCGTGAACTCCTTCATCGTCTGCGCTCTCTGCGTCGAGAGCAGTCCCTCGGCGTTCCGGATCTGGAGGGCTACGTCAGCCGCACGATCACACTTTCCCGAGCGCCTTGAGAATTCTCTCGGGCGTAAACGGCTGCGCGGTCACCCGCGCCCCCAACGGCGCGAGCGCATCGTTGATCGCGTTCATCACGGCGCCGGGCGCGCCCGCCGTGCCCGCCTCGCCCGCGCCCTTCGCGCCGAGCTGCGACTGCCTGGTCGGCGTCTCGACGTGCGCGCAGATGATGTCCGGCATCTCGCCCGACATCGGCACGAGGTAGTCGGCGAGCGTGCCGTTGAGGAGCTGGCCCGCGTCGTCGTACACGCACTCCTCGAACAGCGCCGCACCGATGCCCTGGACGACCCCACCCCGGATCTGCTCGTCGACGAGCATCGGGTTGATCACCGTGCCGCAGTCCTCCACACACCAGTGCTTGAGGAGCTTGACGAAGCCCGTGTCCGGATCGACCTCGACGCAGGAAGCCTGGATGCCGTTGGTGAAGGTGAACCCATACTCGCGCGGTGTGTAGTGGCGGGTGACCGTCAGCTCCGCCTGGAACTTGAGCGGCAGCGTGTCGGGCCGGAAGTAGGCGATCCGCCCCAGCTCGGCGAGCGCGAGCTTGGGCTCGAGCGTGAGCCGGTTGACGATCTCGTTGTTCACGATGTCGAGTTCCGCCTTTGCCATCTCGATGACCACCGCCGCGATGTCGAGGATGTTGGACCGCAGCGCGCGACTGGCCTGGAGAACCGCCTCGCCGCCGATGCCGGCGCCGCGCGACGCCCAGGTCCCGCCGCCGTAAGGCGTGACCGCGGTGTCGCCGGTGATGACCCGCACGTTGTCGATCGTCACGCCGAGCGCGCTCGCGGCGATCTGCGCGAAGATGCCCTCGGTCCCCTGCCCCTGCTCGGTCACGCTGCATAGGCACGTGACCATGCCGGTTGGCTCGAGCCGCAAGGTCGCGCCGTCCTGCGCCGAGATGCGTGCCCCGCCGACGCCGTAGAACGCGGGGGACGGGTTCGTCACCTCGATCATCGCCGCGAGCCCGATGCCCCGGTGGACGCCCTGCTTCCGCAACTCGGTCTGTTCGGCGCGGAGCCGCTCGTAGTCCATCAGCGCGAGCAACCGGTCGAGGCATTTGTGGTGCGAGAGCCGCTCGAACTTGATCCCCGAGGGGAAGGTGTAGGGATAGGCGTCGTCGGCGATCAGGTTCCGGCGCCGGAACTCCGCGGGGTCCATCCCGATCTTCGCCGCGGCGAGGTCGACGATGCCCTCGGTCAGCGCGACCGCGATCGGATGGCCGACGGCGCGGTACTGGCAGGTGACGTTCTTGTTCGTGAAGACGACTTGCATCTTCGCGCGGTACTCGCGGTGCTTGTACGGCCCGCCGGTGAGGTTGACGACCTGGTTGCCCTCGATCCCGCTCGTGCGCGGATAGACGGAGTACGGGCCGATCGCGGTGAGATCGTCGAGGTCGAACGCCAGGATATCGCCCGACTTCGTGCAAGCCAGGCGGACCTTCGCCTTGTGCTCCCGCGCGTGGATGTCGGTCAGGAACGATTCCAGCCGGTCGGCGATGAACTTCACCGGCCGGCGCAGCATGACCGAGATCGCGGCAGTAGCCATCTCGTCCGCGTAGACGTGCACCTTGATGCCGTACGAGCCGCCGACGTCCTTGCAGATCACCCGCACGTTCGCCTCGGGAATGCCGAGGTGGCGCGAGAAGATGTCCTGCATCATGTTCGGCGCCTGCGTCGAGTGGTAGACGGTCAACGAGTGCTCCGCGGCGTTGTAGTCGGCGAGGATCGCGCGCGGTTCGAGGCACACGCCTGTGTGGCGGCCGAAGACGAAGGTCTCCTCGACGACCACGTCGGCCTTCGCGAACGCGTCGTCGACGCCGCCGGTGTCGAGCTCCCGGCTGAAGCAGATGTTGTCGCCGAGGTCGGGGTGGATGACGTAGCGGTTGGAGAGCGCGTCCTCCATGTCCGTGACGACCGGCAGCTCCTCCCACTCCGCGACGACATGGGCGAGCGCGTCCTCGCCCTGTTCGCGCGTCTCCGCGACGATCGCGGCGACCGCTTCGCCCTGCCAGCATGCGCGCTCGATGGCGATCGCGTACTGCGCCGGCGACTTGATGCCTTTCAGGTGCCCGAGCACCGCAACCCACGGCGTGCAGTACTCGGCGACCGCGCGGCCGTCGAAGCAGGCGATGACGCCGGCCTGGCGTGCCGCCTTCGCGAGGTCGAGCTTCTTGATCTTGGCATGCGCGTACGGGCTGCGGAAGAAGACGACGTGCGCGAGGCGCGGAAAGCGCAGGTCGTCGACGAACGCGCCGCGGCCCTGCAGCAGGCGCTTCGCGTTCGCGCGCGGTACGCTCTGACCAATGTAGCCCTTGTCGACTTGCGCCCCGGGCGCGTGGAGCGGCAGCTCGGCGCGAGCGTTCATTTCTTCGCTCCCGGGCGCGCGAGCGCCTCCTCGACCGCGTCCACGATCGCGTGGTAGCCGGTGCAGCGGCAGTAGTTGCCGGCCAGGTGATCGCGGATCTCGTCGCGCGTGGCGTCCGGCTTGGTGCGGACGAGGTCGTGCGCGGCGAGCAGCATGCCCGGCGTGCAGAAGCCGCACTGGAGCGCGTTGTGCTCGTGGAAGCACCGCTGAAGCTCCGCGAGCTCGCCCGAGTCGGACAGCCCCTCGATCGTGTCGACCTTGCGGCCGTGCGCCTGCACCGCGAGCATGAGACAGCCGCGCACGATCTCGCCGTCGACGCGGATCGTGCACGCGCCGCACACGCCGTGCTCGCAGCCGACGTGCGAGCCGGTGAGCCCGAGCGTCTCGCGCAGGAAGTCGATCAGGTGCTGGCGCGCCGGCACGGCCCGAGTGACCGCGGTGCCGTTCACGGTGACGGTGGTCTGGATGGTCGCTTCCATCGTTGCCTCCTCTAGGCCGCGAGTTGCGCGAGCGCGCGCCCGCAGAGCACGCGCGCGAGATGCAGCTTCGTGGCGGGCGAGGCGTTGAGGTCGGAGATCGGCGCGACGTCCTTCTCGAGCGCCCCCTGGGCGGCCCCGATCGTGTCGGGTGACGCCTGCTTCCCCTCGGCGGCCGCCATCGCGTTGCGGGCAAGGATCGGCGTCGCGCCGGCGCCGAGGAACGCGACCCGCAGGTCGGATAGCGCGCCGCCGGCCGGTTTCGCGACCGCAGCCACACCGACGATCGCGTAGTCGCCGTGGCGCCGCGCGAGCTCGAGGAACACGCTGCGATACCCGGTACCGAGGAGCGGGACCTCGACCCCGGTGATCAGCTCGCCTGCGGCGAGCGCCGTTTCGAAGAGCCCCTTGAAGAAATCGCGCGCCCTGACGCGGCGCTCGCCCAGTCGCGAAGCGATGACGATCTCCGCGTCGAGCGCGATGCAGACTGCGGGCCATTCGGCCGCCGGGTCGGCGTGGGCAAGGCTGCCGCCGATCGTGCCGACATTGCGGACGGCGACGTGCGCGATGTGCGGCGCGGCTTGCGCGAGCAGCGGCGCGTGCTCGGCCACCTCACGCGAGCGCTCGATTTCGCGGTGGCGCGTCAGCGCGCCGATGCGGAGCACGTCACCCCGGACCGCGATGCCGGCGAGCCCGGGCACGCCGGTGATGTCCACCAGGAGCGCCGGCGAGGAGAGCCGCATGTTGAGCGTGGCGAGCAGCGTCTGCCCGCCGGCGAGCACCTTGGCGTCCTCGGTGCGCCGCAGCAGCACGAAGACCTCCTCGAGCGAGCGCGGTTTCGCATAGGCGAAGGACGGGGCTTTCACGGGGCCGACCTCCTGTTGCGGGTGCGGCGCGGCGGCCGCAGGCGGGGTTGTTCTGGGGCGTAGTGTGCCACCTGTCGCCCCACCGGCGGAAGGACTAGCATCGGCCCGATGGCGAAGGAAACGCTATTGTTGGTCGGCGAACTGCTCGGGAACTATGGCTTTCCCGACGATCATCCGCTCGGGATCGATCGACAGGGCGCGTTCCTCGCGGAAGCGATCGCCCGCGGCTTCGACAAGCGCGTCGCGATCGCGGCGCCGCGCTTGGCGACGGCGGCCGAGCTCGAGCGCTTTCACACTCCCGAGCACGTGAGCTGGGTGAAGCTGCGCTCGGCGGTCGGCGAGGGCTATCTCGACAACGGCGATACGCCAGCGTTCCCGGGCGTGTACGAGCGCGGCGCGGCCGTCGCCGGCACCGCGCTGGAAGGTCTCGAGCGAATCATGGCCGGCAATGCCTTGCGCAGCTTCCAGCCGATCGGCGGCCTGCATCACGCCCGGCGGGGCCGCTCGGCGGGCTTCTGCGTATTCAACGACCTAGGCGTCGTCATCGACAGCCTCCGCGCGCGTTTCGGGATCATGCGTGTCGGCTACGTTGACATCGACGTGCACCACGGTGACGGCATCTACTACCCTTACGAGGCCGATCCGGGGCTGATCGTCGTCGACATCCACGAGGACGGTCGGTTCCTGTATCCCGGCACCGGGCACGTGCGCGAGACGGGCCGCGGCGAGGCGACGGGCACGAAACTCAATCTGCCGTTGCCGCCGGGCGCGGGCGACGACGAGTTTTTCGCCGCGTGGGAGCAGGGGCTCGCGCACTTGCGGCGCTTCAGGCCACAGTTCCTGATACTGCAGGCCGGCGCCGACGGCCTTGCCGGCGATCCGCTCGGGGACTTGACGTTCACGCCCGCGGTGCATGCGCGCGCCGCGCGCGATCTGCGCAAGCTCGCCGACGAGATGTGCGGCGGCCGGCTGATGGCGTTCGGCGGCGGCGGCTACGCGCTGCGCAACCTCGCCGCGGCCTGGAGCGCGGTGCTCGGCGAGCTCGCCTGACCCCGCTGCACCCGACCGCTCAGCGCTTCGCCTTTTTCCTCGCCACCTTCGGCTTCTCGGGCCAGATGCCGGCACGCTCGAGCTCGTCCATCGATTCGGCCGTGAACTCGGCCTTCGGCTCGTTGCCGCCGATCACGAACATCAGGATCGAGTGCTTGTTCTTCGGCCCCTTCGTCACGTTCATGAAGCGGCGATTGGCCCCGGGCGGGAACGAGATGACGTCGAGCGGCTCGAGATCCACGTGCTCGAGCTTCCCTTTCTCGTTCTCCCAGCTCGCACGCCAGGTCCCGGTCATCGCGATGAAGGTCTCGTTGGTGTCGTGGTTATGCAGCATCGGCCCCTTGCCGGGCAGCGCGCGGCAATAGCCGAGGTTGAAGCCTTCCGAGATCTTGATCGCCGCGAGGCGGGAGGCCTGATCGCCGACCGGTGACTGCAGTCCCTGGCCCTCGCCCGACGGCGGCTGGAAGCCGATGACGTTGTAGAGGATGCGCTCGCAGCCGGGCATCTTGCTGTCCGGCAGCCCGCCGTCGAAGCCCTTCAGCTTCGAGAAGCGTGCCACCCGCTTCATCATGTCCTTCCGCGATACACGGATTCGGGGCAGGGTTTCGTCGTACGGCATCCCTTTCTCCTTGCGGATTCGCCAGCGAGGCAATCTAGCGAACCCGCGATGGAGCGTCAATTGCGCGGCGCCGCACCTTGACGCCGGCCGCGTCGCGTGCCTAGATTGCGCGAGCCCCACCCCGGAGAGATTGCATGCCACGCATCCGCTTCATCGAAGACCGGGAGCAGACGCCCGAGACGCGAGCGATGATCGAGTCCGCGAAACGCACCGGGGCGCCGGACCCGCGCGTGGTGAGCATCATGGCGCGCAGCCCCGCGGGCCGCGCCTGGGTCCGGTACTGGAGCTCCCTCCTGTACGACGGGCTGCTGCCGCACAGGCTGAAGGAGATGTGCCGCATCCGGATCTCGGTCGGCCACCAGTGCGGCTACTGCTCCACGGTGCGTTCCAACGTCGCCAAGGAGGAGGGGCTCACCGAGGCGCTCGTCGCCGAAGCGCTCGACTGGCAGGCGAGCACGCAGCTCAACGAACGCGAGAGAGCCGCGCTCCGCTATGCCGACCTCTTCAAGTCGGGCGACGATGCGATCGACTCGGACGCGGTGTACGACGAGCTGCGGCGCCACTTCTCCGAGGAGGAGATCATCGAGCTGGGGCTCTTCTGCGGCGAGACGGTCGCGGCGGGACGGTTCGTGCGATCGATGAGCATCGTCAGCTGGGACGAGGCCTGCGAACTGAATCCGCTGCTCGCTCAGGTCTCGGGGCGAACCCAGGCAGCCTGACGAGTGGTCCGCGTCGCGGTCGTCGGCCTCGGCTGGTGGGGTCGCACCATCGCACGGCCTGCTCAAGGGCAGCTCGAAGCTCACTGCGGTGAAGGGGATCGACCCGGATCCGGGCGCAGCGGAGTTTGCCCGCGCGCAGGGTTTGGATCATGCGTCGGACTTCGAAGAGGTGCTGCGCGATCCGGCCGTCGACGCTGTCGTGCTCTGCACGCCGCACTCGCTGCATTGCGAGCAGATCGTCGCGGCGGCCAACGCGCGCAAGCACGTCTTCTGCGAGAAGCCGCTGTCGCTTTCCCGCGCCGAGGTGCTACGCGCGATCGAGGCGGTGAAGGCGAACGGCGTACAGCTCGCGGTCGGCCACGAGAAACGGTTCGAGCCGCCCTTGGTGGAGATCGCGCGGCTCGCACGGAGCGGCACGCTCGGGACGCTGCTCCAGATCGAGGCGAACTTCAGTCAGGACAAGTTCCTCGCACTTGCCGCGGACAACTGGCGGTTGTCGGCCAAGGAGGCGCCGGCCGGCCCGCTCACGGCCACCGGGATTCACCTCGTCGACCTGTCGGTGAGCCTGATGGGGCTCGGCGGAGAGCGTCTTTGCGAGCGTGAAGCAGCTCGGCAGCCAGCTCGCGAATGGCGACACGCTCGCGGTCCTCGCCCGGTTCAGAAGCGGCGGGCATTCGCTTGATCAGCGCCATCCTCGCGACGCCGTTCGACGGGCGCGTCGCGGTGTACGGATCGAAGGGCTGGGCGGAGGTGCGCGACAAGGCGCATCCGGAAGCGCCGCAGGGCTGGACGCTCACGACCGCGCTGCGCGGCGAGCCGAAGCGCTCGATCGATTACCCGCCGGCAGCCGCGGTGCTCGCCAATCTCGAGGCGTTCGCGGATGCGATCGAGGGCCGCGCGCGCTATCCGGTGCCGCACGAGCAGATGATTGCGACGGTTTCGGCGCTGGAGGCGATCGTGAAGTCGACGCGCAGCGGCGCGGTCGAAGCAGTCGGTTGAGACGCCGCGCCGGGCGCCGCTGTCGGAACTTGTGATTGCCGCCACGACCGGGCTATGGTGGGAGGGGAAGGGCCTAGTCGTCGTTCAAACCTAACCTGGAGCCTGTCATGAGACTTCTGCAGGCCGTCGCTGTGCTGTTGTTCGCTCTCCCGCTGCCGGATGCGCAACCAAGCCGATGGCTCGGCGCCGCCGGCGACCGCAACTCCCGGGGATCGTCCCCGTTGTCGTGCCGCAGACCGCCTACGGCTGCGACGTGCTGATCGCCCATCGCATGGGCAAGTCCTGCTGATCCTTGCTCAGGCGGCGGGCCGGTGCCCGTCGCCTGCCGTCACCCGACCGCCGTTCTTCGCGCTCCTTCCGCCGGTCAGCGCGGCGCCGCGACCTGCGTCCGGTACCAGTCGAGGATCCTCTCCCCGGTCCAGAACGCGACGCCCGGCTTCGCCTTGATGTGGGCGTAGAGCCGCTCGAGGTAGCCGATCCGGTGCGGCACGCCGGAGATGTACGGGTGGACGCTGATCGCCATGACGCGGGTGATCTTCGCGCTCTCCTCGTACAGCCGGTCGAAGTGGTCGACGCCGCGCTTCAGCATCTCCTCGGCGCCGTGATGCTGGATCAGCATCATCGGGATGTCGTTCGTCTCGACGGTGTACGGGATCGAGACCACCGGCCCGTGCGCGGTCGAGATGTAGACCGGCTGGTCGTCGAGCACCCAGTCGGCGACGTACTCGATGCCCTCGGCGGCGAGGAAGTCGATCGTCTCGTCGGTCTCGGTGAGGCCCGGGCTCTCCCAGCCGCGCGGGGACTTGCCGGTGAATTCGCGGATCGCGGCGATCGTGTCGCGGATCGCGGCGCGCTGGTCGTCGACCTTGTGCATCGGACCCTGGACGTAGCCGTGGGCCATGAACTCCCACCCGGCGTCCTTCGCCGCCTGCGCGATGCGCGGATGGCTCCGGCACACGATGCCGTTGAGCGCGAGCGTCGGCGTGATGCCGAACTTCTGCATGCAGTCGTAGAGCCGCCAGAACCCGACGCGATTGCCGTACTCGTGCCAGGCCCAGTTCGGGAGATCGGGCAGCAGCGGCTGGCCCATCGGCGGCGGCAGCACGGTGCGCGGCATCGCGCGCTCGATCGCCCAGTCCTCGACGTTGACGATCGTCCACACGACCATCCGCGCGCCGTCGGGCAGCTTCAGCGGCGGGCGGTCGACGATGGCCGAGTAGGGAACGCGGTCGCGGAGCGTCGGGGGAGTCGCCATGGCTCAGGCCCCGAGGTAGAGGCTCTTGATCAGCTCGTTGTTCCGCAGCGCGTCGGCGCTCTTGCCCTCGAACACGATCTCGCCGTGGGCGATGATGTAGCCGCGGTCGGCGATGCGGAGCGCCTGCTGGAAGTTCTGCTCCGCCATCAGCACCGTGAGCTGGAACTCGTCCTTGAGCTGCTTGATCATGCTCACGGTGTGCTGCACGAGGAGCGGGGAGAGGCCGACCGAAGGCTCGTCGACGAGCAGGATCCGCGGCGCCGACATGAGCGCGCGCGCGATCGCGAGCATCTGCTGCTGGCCGCCGCTCATGCTGCCGGCGAGCTGCCGGCGGCGCTCCTTCAGCACCGGGAACGACTCGTAGCAGAAGGCGAGGTTCTTGTGGATCGCGCTCCGCGCGAGCGGCCGGAACGCGCCGAGGAGCAGGTTCTCCTCGACGGTGAGCTTGGGGAAGAGCCGCCGCCCCTCGGGGACCATCGCCATGCCGAGGCTCACGATCTCCTCGGTGGGCATGCCGACGAGGTTCACGGTCCGGCCGTCCATCTCGAGCGTGATCTCGCCGCGCGTCGGACGCACCGCGCCCATCAGGCACCGCATGAGCGTGCTCTTGCCGTTGCCGTTCGTGCCGAGCAGCACGACCGTCTCGCCCTCGGCGATGTCGAGCGAGACGCCGTGCAGCGCGCGCACCGCGCCGTAGCCGGCCTCGACGCCTTTCGCTGACAGTCTAAGCGCCAAGATAGGCCCGCTGGACGTCGGGGTTCGCCACCGTCTGGGCGGGCGTGCCCTCGCAGATGATCTTGCCGGCGTCGAGACACATCACCCGCTGCGAGAACCGCATCACGGCGTGCATGATGTGCTCGATCATGATGATCGTGATGCCGGCCTCGTTCAGCTGGAACAGGATCTTCAGGATCTCGTCGACCTCGGACGAGGACAGCCCGGCCATCGCCTCGTCGGAGATCAGGAGGCGCGGACGCGCCGCCATCGCGCGGGCGAGCTCGAGCTTGCGCAGCTCGACCTGGGTGAGCTGGTTGGACGGCGTCTCCGCCTTGTCGGCGAGCCCGATCTGCCGCAGGATCTCCAGCGCCTCGCGGTGCGTGTCGGCCTTGTGCAGCGAGCCCCGATGGACCACGTACTCGAGCGGCACCACGAGGTTCTCGAACACCGGCATGCTCGAGAACGGCCGCGGCACCTGGAAGCTGCGCGCGATGCCGCGCCGGGTGCGCTGATAGGCGGCCAGGCCGGAGATCTCCTCGCCGTCGAACACGATCGAGCCGCCGTCGTTCCGGAGCGACCCGGAGATGCAGTTGATGAGCGTCGTCTTGCCCGAGCCGTTCGGGCCGATCAGGCCGAAGCGCTCGCCGCGCGCGATCTGGACGCTGACGTCGGCGAGCGCGGTGAAGCCGCCGAAGTGCTTCGAGACGCCGTTCACGCGGAGAAGCGCGTCGCTCATTTCGCGCGCTTCCGCTTCTTGAACAGGCCCAGGATCCCGTCGGGCGCGACGACCACGAACACGACGAGCAGGACGCCGACCACGAGCACGTTCATCTCGTTGGAGATGGTCACCGTCACGACCTGCTGGAGCGAGCTGAGCAGCGTCGCGCCGATGATCGGCCCGAGCCAGTGCGCAGTGCCGCCGATCATCGGGCTTGCCAGCGCGGCGATGCCGTAGTTGAGGTTGAAGGTCGATGCCGGCTCGACGAACTGCAGGTACATCGGCATCGGCGCGCCCGCCGCACCCATCAGCGCGCCCGAGATGGTGCAGGCGAACACCTTCAGCTTCAGCGTCGGCACGCCGCTGCACTCGGCCGCCTCCTCGCTGTCGCGGATGGCGCGCAGGCCCCGGCCGATCCAGGAGGTCTGGATGTAGCGCGCGATCGCCACCGCCGCCACCACCATGACGGCCATGACCACGAACAGCATCTTGATGTAGGACTCGAACGGTGGAATCGGGGCCGGACGGAGCAGTTGCACGCCGGTGGCGCCGCCGGTGTAGCGCCAGTTGATGAACAGCGTCTCCATGATGACGATCAGCGCGACCGTGGCGATCGCGAAGAAGATGCCGCGCAACCGCAAGGTCATCAGCCCGGTGCCGAATCCGAGCAGGCCGCTCATCACCGCCGCGGCGAGGATCTGCACCACGAGCGGCGCCCCGATCGACTGGATCAGCACGACCGAGGTGTACGCGCCCAGCCCGAAGAACGCCGGGGTGCCGAAATTCACGTAGCCGGCATAGCCGCCGAGGATGTTCCACGCCGTGGCGAGCACGATGGACATCAGGACGGTGTACCCGGCGAAGAAAACGTACTCGTTCTTGATCGTGGCCGCGGCAAGCCCAGCCAGGCCGATGGCGACCGCAGCGCCGAACCAGAATGCCGCGCCGCCCTTCTGCTTCATCGCCCGAAGAGTCCCTGCGGCCGGACGCCGAGCACGATCAGCAGCAGACCGAACGCGACCAAGGGCGCCCAGGACGCGCCGAACAGCATCAGCACGATGGACTCGGAGATGCCGAGGATCAGCCCGGCGGCGACCGTCCCGGTCATGCTGCCGAGCCCGGCCAACACGACGACGGCGAACGTGCGCCCGATGTAGACGCGGTCGAGGCTGGGCTCGACCGGCCCGACGATGATGAGCATCGCACCGGCGAGCGCCGTGACGCCGGTCGCGATACCGAACGCCCACTGCTTGATGCGCATCGGATTCGCGCCCATCAGTCTGAGCGCCGGCTCGTCCTGCGCCACCGCCTTGATCGCCCGCCCGGTGAAAGTGCGCGAGAGATAGAGCGTGAGCCCGGTGGTCAGCACCACCGCGACGCCGAACGCGACCAGCATGCGCATCGGGATGCGCATGTCGCCGATCTTGAGGCTCTGGCCGATGTACGCCGCTTCGACCATCCGCTGATCCACGCCGAAGACGAGGATCAGGCCGACCTCGATGATGAGCGTGAGCCCGAAGAAGAACGCGAGGCCGCGCACGCCGGCCTCGGTCCCGCGCTTCTCGAAGGTCTCGTAGTAGAACCGGTAGATCGCCATGCCGAGCAGGAAGAAGACCGGCATCAGCACGAGCCCGGCGAGGATCGGGTCCAGGCCGTAGCGGCCGAGGACGAACGTGCAGTAGGCCGCGAGCACCATGACCGCCGGGTGCGCGATGTGCGGAACGTCGAGCAGCCCGAAAGCCACCGACAGCCCGATGCTCACGGCCGCGTAGAAGCAGCCGAGCAGGACCCCGAAGAGGATCGCCTCCAGCAAAAGCTCTAACGAGAACACGGCTCGTCTACCCAAAAAAACAGCGCGGGGGCTCCCCGCGCCGTTTTGCTCTCTCGCCGGGGCGGCCTACTTCCCGCGCGCCTTCTCGAACGGGGCGATGACCTCGCCGTTCTTGAACTGCTCCGGGAACAGGATCACGTACTTCTTGGGGTCGCGGAACTGCTCCACGTTCTTGTCGACGACGCCGCGGAACTGCATCTGCACCACGCGCGGGTTCGCCCATTCGCCGTCCGGGCCATAGCGGATCGGCCCGACGATGGTCTTCATCTCGTTCTTGCGGATATAGTCCGCGAGCACCTTGTGGTCCAGGCTCTTGGTGGCGTTGATGGCCTGCTCGAGCATCTGTCCGATCGCGTAGTTGTACGGCGGCAGGTAGAAGCCGAGCGGGTCCACCTTGGCCTCCACCGCCTTCTTCGAATAGCGCTGCAGGAACTCCTCGATGCCGGGGTAGTTGATCCCGGGAACGTAGGAGTTGTAGTTGACGATGCCGTTCAGCGACGATCCGAGCGACTCCATGACCGGGGTGAACTGCAGGCCGACCATGCCGCCGCCGAACATCTTGACCGAGTCGCCGACGCCGATCTCGTTCACCGCGCGCACGATCGCCACCGAGTCGTTCGGGTACGACATCACGTACACGATGTCGGGCTTCGCCGCGCGGATGGCGCGGATCATGGTCGAGAAATCGACCGTCGTCGGCGGATAGTTCTGGCTGTAGACGGTCTGCAGGCCCTGCTTCTTGGCGAGCTCCCGCGCGCCGTTCGCCAGGTTCTGCGCGAATTCCTGGTCGGCGACGAGGAACGCGATCGACTTGACGCCGAGCTTCTGGGCGGCGCCGAAGAAGCCGGCGGACCAGCTCTCGGCGTCGTTCCACGGCGAGTTGTTGAACCACTTGTCGTGCTTGACCGTGCGGTTCACCTGGAACGAGAAGTTGCCCATCAGCAGCAGGTCGCGCTGCTTCACGAGCGGCATGATCGGCGCCGTGGGCACCGTCCCATAGGGGGCGATGAGCAGGTCGACCTTGTCGACGTCGAGCAGCTTGGTGTAGATCGACGGCGTCAGCGCGGGGTTGGTCTGGTCGTCGTAGGCGATGAACTCGACCTTGCGCCCGAGCAGCCCGCCCTTCGCGTTGACGTCCTCGACCCACATCTGCAGCGCGAGCAGCGCCGCCTTGCCGCCCGCGCCGAGCGAGCCGGTCTGCGGCATGCTCATGCCGATCTTGATTGGCTGCTGCGCTGCGGCGACGCCGGCGAACAGCAGCGCTGCGGCCGCGATAGTGAACAGTCTGAACATTCTCATTTGAAGCTCCTCCTCCTACTGGGTAGTGGGCCGGATGCTGACACCAGCGTTCGCCGGGTGTCAATGTCCGGTTTGGGTCCCCGTTGCCGGGTCATTTCAGCGCGAGCTCGATGTCGCGCAGCACCTCGTCGCCCTCGCGGGCGATCTCGTTCTCGATCAGCGCGCCGCAGCCGGGGCAGAAGAACTGCCGGAACACCGGCCGCTCGTCGATGTAGCGCCGCCAGTCGCCGACGTTGGGGTTCGAGGTGGCGATCTCCCGTCCGCGCGCACGCAGGCGTCCTTGTAGTTGCGCGCGCACCGGGCCGAGGTCGGCGGCGCACTTTGCACAACAAGTGTGCAGGCTGCCGTTCGCCTTGCGGACCTCCAGGTTGTCGGAGATCCGCGCGACGACCTTGCCGTCGAGGATGCTTGACCTCGCCCGCCCGGCGGCAGCGCGCGTCGCGGCGCGCCGCGCGGAGCCGCGTCGTCGCCTTCTCGTCGAGCCGTTCGTCGTCGGTCACCACCACCCCGTAGATCTCGCGGCGGC
>CAWGCC010000063.1:0-12845 GCA_963820965.1 uncultured beta proteobacterium
AAAGGACATTCCGGTGCGGCGCGACGACAGCTCGGTAGCCGCATCCGTGAACACCCGGCCCGCGGGGACGGGGATCTTCGGCGAAGCGCTCTGGGGTCTGTCGGTCATGGCGACCTCTGCCCGTTCAGGCCACGCGCGCGATGCAACGGAAGCCGAGGTGGCAGATCGACGTATCGATCTCCTGCGCCATGCGCGCCGCCGGCCGATAGCGGCGGCAGTAGTTCGGCGCGCACAGGTAGGAGCCGCCCTTCATCACCTTGCGCGGAACGCGCTGGTTCTGCGCGCGCGGATCGTGGCTCTGGTCGGGATCGCCGCCGCGCGGATTGTCGAGCGTGCAGCAGGCTTTCTTGATCTTGCCGTGGTCCTGGTACCAGTCGGTGGTCCACTCCCAGACGTTCCCGGCCATGTCGTACAACCCATAGCCGTTCGCGGGGAACGAGCCGACCGGCGCCGTCCACTCGTACTTGTCTTCGAGCAGGTTCTGCCAGGGGAATTCGCCCTGCCAGGTGTTGGCCATGTGAACTCCGCCCGGCATGAACTCAGCGCCCCATGCATATTCGGCACCCTCGAGCCCGCCGCGCGCAGCGAATTCCCACTCGGCCTCGGTCGGCAATTGCTTGCCCGCCCATTTCGCGTAGGCCTCGACATCCTCGAACGCGACGTGCACGACCGGGTGCTTCCACAAGCCCTGCAGCGAGCTCTCCGGACCGCGCGGATGGCGCCAGTTCGCGCCGGGTACGTAGCTCCACCAGTTGTACTTGTCGCCAAGATCCACGCGATGGGGAGCCTTCCTGAACATGACTGACGACGGAACGAGCATCTCCGGCTTGGCGCCTGGATAGTCGGCGGCATTGGCCGGCCGTTCTGCGAGGGTGACGTAGCCGGTCGCGTCGACGAAGCGGCGGAATTCCGCGTTCGTCACTGCGTATCGATCCATCCAGAAACCGTTCACGGTCACGCGGTGCGCCGGCGCTTCCTCCGGGTAGTGGTCGTTCGAACCCATCAGGAATATCCCGCCGGGAATCCACACCATGTCGTCGTCCGGTGGCGCGGGTGCCGTCGTCGGTGATCGTTCCGTGTGCACGAGTTCGGTCACTTCAGAATCCTCCATGCCGATCCGATGGATGCGTGAGGGGCGATCCGACGAGGCGGAGAAGCGAGGCGAGGGCCATGTCGTGGACCCGCCTTGGAACAGCGCATCCGCGGGCGGGGAATATCGGCGCGACTCCGATGCCTGCCGAGTATCGAGACTCTCTTTTACTGTCGTGCGACGGCCCCGGGAATTGGCCTTGGGTTAAGTTCCGCCGTCGGCGCTCCCGAGCGCGGTGCCGACCGCCTCGAGCAGCTCGTCGCTGGAGAACGGCTTCCGGAGCAGGCGGACCGCACCCGCCTCGAACGCCGATCGATTGAGCGCGACATCGTCGCTCGCAGTGATGAATACGACGGGAATCCGGATGCGTGCGGCGCGCATGCGCGATTGCACATCGAGACCCGACAGCCCGGGCATGTGGATGTCGAGAATCGCACATGCGGGCCGTCGCGCGGTCAGCGAGGCCAGAAAAGCCTCGCCGGACGCAAACGCGGCCACCTGATAGTCGGCCAGGCGCAACAGGCGGCCGAGCATGGTTCGCACGGGCGACTCGTCGTCCACCACGGCGATCAACGGGTCGGCGCTGGTCACTTCGGGACGGTACAGACCTGCTCCGGGGCCGGGAACTAGACCTTGGTTCAGTCCCTGGTCGATCCGCCCCCGGAGCGGGTGAACTTCGGCGCGGGCCCGTCCGGGAACAGAACAGCATCAGCACCCGTCGTTGAAAGACTTCACCCCGTCATGCCCCGGAAAACGTCTCGCGCGGACCCCCAGGTTGCAGACAGACATGGGCCGGCGATCAAGCCGCGGCGTCGGGCACGCCGAGCGCCTTGGCGATCGCCTGCAGCGCCTGCTTTTCGGCATCCGACACCTGCGTGCCGCCGAAGCCGAGGAATCCGCCCTCGTTGGAGGCCTCGGCGACGTTCTTCGAGATGCCCACGATCCACTGCTTGAAGCCGTCGGCTTCGGCGCCGGGGGCCTTGGCGGCGAGGATCGCCGAGACCTTCTTCAGGTTCTCCAGCGCGGCGGTCTTCGCCTCCTCGGGGGTGCGGACGTTCTGCGCCCGTTCGGGCTTTGTGCCGTGGCTCTTGAGGTCGTCGATGAGCGCATTCACGAGCGAGTTGGTCGAGCCCTTCTGCAGCGTCTCGCCGATGGAGGCGCCGACGGCGAACACCTCCTTCATGACGCCGAGCGGTCCGTTCGGGCTCGCGGCGGTCACGGCGAGGCCGGCCATCGGGGCGGCGCTGAAGATGGCCTGCCATTCCTCGGGAGTGAAGTCAGCTTTGGTGGTCACGAGTCGACTCCTTTCGTAGGTTGGGGAAGGGCCGGCCCTGGAGGACCGGCCCCGCAGTGGGGCGCTCCGGCGCCGGGAACGCGCGTCAGCCGCGCTGCTCGCCGGTCGCCTGGATCACGACGCGCCGGTTGGGTAGCAGGCAGGCGATCAGGGCGGACTGGGTCTTCGCCTGCCCCTTGGCCTTGCAATCGGCTTCGGTCACAAGGAGCTGCGACTCGCCGCGACCCTCGGTGCGGATGACACCCGCCGGGACGCCCTGGCTCACCATGTAGTCGCGCACCGTGTTCGCCCGGTCGAGGGACAGCCGTTGGTTGTAATCGGGGGTGCCGAGCGGGTCGGTATGGCCGGCGATCGTCATCGACGTCAGCGTGATGCCCGCTTCCCTGAGGCCCTTGATCAGGTTGTCGACCCGGCTGCGTCCGACTGCGGTGAGGTTCGACTTGTCGAACTCGAACATGCCGTCGGCCGACAGCTCGAAGTTGCGCACCACCGGCTTCGGCGGCGGCGGCGCGGGCTTCACGACCGGTGCGGGCACCACGACGGGCGGCGGGACGGGCGCCGGCGGCGGGGCGGCGCGCGGCGCCTCGGCGACGCGCGGCGGGACGCCGAGCGGAATCTGCAGGCCTGCGGAGAAGATCCAGTCGCCGAAGCTGCCGCCCTCACCGAAGTTGCCGCGGTTGTCATCCCAGCGGTAACGCACGTCCCCGACGAGGCGGCCCCAGTTCGAGAAAGGCCAGAGGATGCCGAGGCCCGCGTTCCCCATGAAGCTCGTCTTGTTGCCGGCCGGCACGTCGTCGTTGATCGCGCCCACGCCGATGATGGCATAAGGCTGCACCGCATCCCGTGTCCAGTGGCGCAGTCCCGCGCGCCCCAGGAAGTACCAGTGGGCGTCGATCGTAGCGCTCCAGTTCTTGTACTTGCCCGGGCCGTTGCTCTCGGCACTGAGCTCCTCGTACATGCCGCGGAGCTCGAGGTTCCAGTTCGGGTGGATCGGGCGGCCGATCGCGAGACCGCCGCCCCAGCCGTCGCCGGACATGCGCTCGCTGTCGGAAAGGATGTAGCTCCCGAACGGCGTCACGTACCAGCGGTCGTCGTACCACCGCGCGGGTTCGTAGGTGGCCTGCCCGTGCGCGACGAGCGGAAGAGCGAGCGCCAAGGCGGCTGCGAGAGTGCGTGGTTTGGACATTGCATATCCCCTTTCAGCATCAAGCGTGGATCCAACCATCGAATTTCCGTCGCGGACCCGCCGCGACGTCACGTCACACCTTCGTCTCGCCGGGCCGCTTTCCGCCCGGTCATGCGGCCGCCGCCCCTCTCAGGCTGTCGCGCGCCATGGCTTCCAGCCGCGCGATGCGCTCCGCGACGGGCGGATGCGTGGAAAACATGCCGAGCAGGCCGCGCCCGTAGGCCTGCAGCGGGTCGACCTGCGCCATCGGCGCGTACGACGGCGCGACCTGCATCGGCACGCGCCGCGCGGCCGAATCGAGCTTCTGCAGCGCGCTCGCGAGATCCAGCGGCCGGCCGCTCAGCTCCGCACCGGTCCGGTCGGCGCCGAACTCGCGCTGGCGGCTGATCGCGAACTGGATCAGCATCGCGCCAATCGGCGCGAGGATGGCGATGAGCGGGTTGACTCGCGTCCCGCGCGCGCCGCCCCCGGCCGCGCCGACCAGGCCGAGGCGCGAGGTCATGCCCACCGCGCCGGCAAGCGTCGCGGTCACCGTCTGGAGCAGGATGTCGCCGTTCTTGATGTGCCCGATCTCGTGCGCGAGCACGCCCTCGAGCTCGTCCCGGTCCACGAGCTGCATGATGCCTTCGGTGACGCACACGACCGCGTGTTGCGGGTTGCGGCCGGACGCGAACGCGTTCGGCTGCTGGTGCGGCGCGATCGCCACTTTCGGCATCGGCAGCCCCGCTTTCCGGCGCAGGCGGTCCACCATGTCGTGGAGCTCGGGTGCCTCGTCGCGCGAGACGATGCGCGCCCGGTAGGCCCGCAGGGCCGCGGCGCCGGAGTTGAAGTAGGCGAAGAAGTTGAGCGCGCCGGCGAGGAGGAGCGCGAAGAGCATCCCCTGCTGGCCGCCGATCGCGCCACCCGCGGCGACGAAGAGCGCCGTGAGGCCCGCCATCAGCACGAACACCTTCATGTTGTTGAGCATCGTCGCCTAGAGGATGTCCACCATCATTCCGACGCGCCGGGCGCGACGATGTCGAACCAGATGACACCCATGACCGGCACGTTGCGTCGCCCCGGATTGGCCTCGTACCAGCGCGTGATGCGTTCCGAGATCTGGTCGAGCGTCATCCCCTCGACCGCCTTGGCCGCCATCGCGCCGGCCGCCGCCTGCGGGGTGCCATCGCGCTTCGAGTACGCCGATTCCAGTGCGATCTTGTTGGCTGCTCCCACGAGGAACACCCGGCGCGCCTCGGGCGTGGCGCTCAACCACTTGTCACCGTCGACGACGACGCGCTGCTGCGCGGACGCGGGACCGGACACGACAAGCCCCGTGGCGAGAACTGCCGCGGCAAAGACGGATGCGATCCTGCGCATACGACGTCTCCGAACGACGAGGGGCTCCCTGGCCGCCACGCCGGTCGCTCAGGCAACACGCCTGACCATGCGGTAGATCAGGAGCAGGATCACCGCGCCGATCACCGCGCCGATCCAGCCGACCGGCTCGCCGATCTTGTACAGGCCGAGCGCCTGCCCGCCGAGCCCGCCGAGGAACGCGCCGCCGATGCCGAGCAGCGTCGTCGCGATCCAGCCCATGGGCTGGTCGCCGGGCATGGCGAACCGCGCGACCGCGCCGACCACGAAGCCGACCACCACGGTCAGCAGGATTTCCATGAGCATCACGCCCCCCTTTCGTCGCCGGAACGCTCAGACCGTCGCGGGAATGCGGATCTTCTGGCCGGGGAAGATCAGGTCCGCGTTCCCGATCACTTCCCGGTTCGCCTCGAAGATCGCCGGGTACTTGTTCGCGTCCCCGTAGTACTGCTTCGCGATCTTGGAGAGCGTGTCGCCCTTCTGGATGATGTAGTACTCGATCTTCTCTTCGATCGGCGTCGGCGGCGGCACGCTGAGGTTCGCGATGTCGACGGCGGTCACCCCCTGGACGTTCCCGGCGAGCAGGACCGCCTTCTGCATGGCCGCGGCCGACGGGCAATTGCCGTAGAGCGAGCACGTGCCGTCCTGAAAGCCGACCTGCAGGTCCGTGATCCCCAGGTTCCCGGTTTCGATCTCGGCCTTGATCTTGGCGGCCGCGTCCTCCTTGGTCTCCTTGGCCCCGAAGAGCTTCTTGCCGATGTTGCCAACGAAATCGAACAGTCCCATCGCGTTTTTCCTCTCGGTTCAGGTCTCAATCTCGATTGCGTCCCGGCGCTACCCCGTGGCAGCGCCGCCCACTTCAGAATCCGCGCGCCCGCCCCGTGCCCGCAGGACCACGAGTCGCCGATCCGGCGCGGTCTCGAGTTCGGTCCGCGCCCGGGCAAACGTCAGGGCCACGTCGGTCTCGCGGGCCTTCCGGTAGACGAACTGCGGGCTGGTGATCGGCACCGCCGGGACCAGCCTCGACCGCGCGGGGATGTCGTGGATCACCGGAGGATCTCCGCGAGGTGCCACGCGAGCCACAGCGCGGCGGCGACGATGCCGCAGGCGATCATCGCCAGACCCGCGCCGACGACGAGCGCCATCGCCTTTTCGGGCGGGCCGGCGGCATCGCGCCACGGCGCGCGCGGGGCGTGCAACCCGCGCTCGACGCGGGCGGCGTCCAGGGAAGCAAAGTCGGCTTTCATGTCTGTCTCCCGCTCATCATCTTTGCGCCTGCGGCAGGGCCAGGGCGAGGCGACGGCGTGGGTGGCCGCACGCTAGTCGCCGCCGGGCGTCCTGGGTGCTGCCTTCATCGCTACCGCGAGCGCCTCGGTGTAGGTTGCCTGGACCTGGTCGCCGGTCGTGATGCTCCTGAGCTGCAGTGCGTGCGGCACCGCCAGCTTGACGGTTTGCTGCGGGCCGCGGAGCGTCACGGTCTGCCGCGTGTAGTTGACCGCCACCACGTCGGCGAGCGCCACGAGCTCGCGGCCGGCAGCACCGGCCGGCCGCTCGCCGGGCGCGGCACGCGCTTCGGGCTCGGCGCGCTCGCGGACGAGCGCGCCGCCCTTCTTCAGCTGCAGCGCCAGCGCCTGCACGTAAGTCACGACGACCCGGTCGCCGACTTTCACCTGCGCGAGGTTCCGCACGTCCTCGCTCACGGTCATCGTCTGCGCATTGCCCTTCGCGCCCTTCAGGGTGACGCTGCGGCGGGCGGCGTCGACCGCCTCGATCGTCGCGACGATCTGGGCAGTCGCGGCGGCTGCCGCCTTTCCCGGTGCCAGGGCGCCGCTCGTGATCATGGCGGGCTGCTGCGCGAACAGCGGCGGCGTGGTGGCCGCGAGCACTGCCGCGGCGAGGAGCGTTGCCTGTCTCATGGTCGGGACGTCACGATTTGGTGCGGGTCATGGACTTTCTCCCTCGTTGGAGCCGCTGGTCGCGGCTCGTGTGCCGTGTGCCCCGCACGGGCGAGAGCGGGCGGGAGCGCCGCGGCTAACGCTTCATCAAGACCACCTCGACGCGGCGATTCTGGGCACGGCCGTCCTCGGTGTCGTTCGAGGCGATCGGTTTCGACAGGCCGAAACCTGCGCTCGAGATGCGGGCATCATCGACGCCCATGCGCTCGAGCGCCTTCTCGACCGCCGCGGCGCGCTCGGCAGACAGCGTCTTGTTGGCGGCTGCATCGCCGGTGCTGTCCGTATGCCCCTCGACGCTGATCACGGCAGTGGGAAACGCCTTCAGCACCGCCGCGAGCTGCTCGAGCTGCCTGGTCGACTCCGGCTTGAGCGTCGCCGAGGCGGTGTCGAAGTGCACCTCGTCGAAGCTGTAGCCCTTGCCGAGCGCGGCTTCCTTGCTGTTGAGGAACGCGATCATCGTCGCCATGAAGCCGCCGTCGGTGACGTCGATCTTCACCCCGTTCGGCAACTCGAAGGTCTTGACGGCTTTGGCGACCGCTGCGGCATCCGCCTTGGCCGCGTCCGCGGTGGCCGTGGCCGCGCCGACCGCGGCCTGCGTGGTCGCCTTGGCCGCATCGCCGACCTTCTGCGTCGTCTCCTGCCCGCAATAGCGCAGTTGCGGCAGCAGGATCAGGGCGGCCGCGGCGACGAGGAGCCACGGCCAGAACCGCGATAGCGCGGATCGGCTCTCGACGACCGCCGCGCTCCCGTAAGCGCCTGCCACGTCGGCCGCGCGGCCCGCTGCCGCCCCTGCCGCGCCGGCCGCGCGACCCGCGGCCGAACCGACCGCATCGGCGGCGCGACCCGCCGTACCGGTCAGGCCCGAAAGGAACGCGCCCACGGACCCGAAGCCGAGCGCGCTCGTGATGCGGCTGTCCAGGCGCGACTTCAGGAAGTCCGACTGCCCCGCAAGCAGGTTGGAAAGCCCGCCCGCGTCGAGCCGGTTCTGCGTGGCGTGGTTCTTCAGGAACGCCAGCACCATCGGTGCCGCCAGCGCCATGAGATTGGACGCCGCGGTCGACTTCAGGCCGAAGAGCGAGGCGATCGTGTTGATGAAGTTGCCGAGCTTGTCGCCGAACAGGCTCGAGAGCAGCCCGCTCCCGAGCGACAGCAGGTTGCTGGTCTTCTCGCCGCCGCCCAGGTAGGCGCCGAGATTGCCGACGATGCCCGGGTCCAGGCCCGGGGTGTCGAGCAGCTTCATCAGATCGGCCGCGCCCGAGGGCGTGGAGGCCTTCTGCACCACGCTCCCGAGCAGCGCGGGCAGCACCCCGTCGACGGCCGACCTCAAGGTCGAGTCGGAGGCGCCGAGAAACCTGCCGGCCTGGCTCGCAAGGCTCTGGCCGACGCTGCTCGACATCATTGCCAATAGATCGGTTGCCATGTTGCTCTCCTGTCTACGCGTCGTTCGGGCAGGTCTGCGCTTATCGTTGCGCCGACGCGTCCCGGACCATTCCGATGAGGAGCATCAGGATCGCGCCGCCGATCCCGCCGCTCAGGATGCTGCTGACGATCGACCCGAGGGTGATGCCGGCGCCGCCCGTGGCGGCGACCCCCAGTGCGCCGAGGATCCAGCCGGCGATCCCGCCGCCGACGATCCCGGCGATCGAGTTGCCCGCCGTCCCGAGGCTGTAGTCCCGCATGAGCGCGCCGGCGATGTTGCCGCCGACCGCGCCGCTGATCAGGCTGATGATGAGACTGACGATGTCCATGCGCCCTCCTACGATCGGCACCGAACGGGACCATGCGAGCTGCTCATTGAGGGTCGGACAGCCGCCGGGAGACAGCGGAGGACCTGGTGGGAGGAGGAGGTCTGCCTCCCGGCGGCGCCGATTCGTGTAGTCATGCCGTTCCTGCCTCGCCGAGCGCCCGGGTGACCGCTTCGACGAGCACCCGGCCCGCGAACGGCTTCGGCAGGAAGGCGGCCGCGCCGAGCGCCGCGGCCTGCTCGCGCGCGCTCCGGTCGTCGTGGCCGGTGATGAAGATGACGGGCGGGTGCCCGGAGCTCGTACGGACGAGTTCCCGGCGAAGCTCGAAGCCCGACAGCCCGGGAAGATCGATATCGAGAACCATGCATGCGGCGCCATCCGCCGCGTGGCAATGGAGGAGGGTCTCGGCCGAGGCGAACGTCACCGCATGGAACCCGGCGGCGCTCAGCACGCGCTCGAATGCCCGCCTCATCCCGTCGTCGTCTTCCACGACCACGATTGCTCCCGTCTCCTGATCCGGCATCGGCTGTGTTCTCGCGTTGCGCGCCGGTTGTTTCGACGCCAGAGAAGCCGGGCAGATGATCGTCCTGGAATCGGACGCGGGGAACTGGATCTTGGTGCCTAGGCTCTATTGGCCTTTGGTACAGGGTGCAAACGCACCGTCACAGAGCGCGCGCACCGTCGTAGAGCAGGCACCCTTAGAGAAGGGGCCCTTGTAGAGAAGGCGCTCTGGTGAAGAGTGAAGGGGCCGGGCGGCGAAGCGAGCCGGGGACTCAGGGATCCCCGCTTCACGCGCGCTTCGCGGTCTCCGCTGACACGAGGGCCTCGTCCTCGCGACCATGTGCTGACCGGCCGGCGTCCGGGGCACGTATGGGCACCGTGAACCGGAAAGTCGCGCCGCCGCCGGGATTGTTCTCCGCCCGGATCCGCCCGCCGTGCGCCTCCACGATCGACCGGGCAATCGACAGGCCGAGCCCCATGCCGTGCTGCTTCGTCGAGAAGAACGACTCGAAGAGCCGCGGCATCCGTTCGGCGGGGATGCCATGGCCGGCGTCCGTCACCGAAACCTCCACGTCGCCGCCGGCCCGGGCGGTGCGGACGAGGAGCCGCCGGCGCGAAACGTGGATATCGGCCATCGCGTCCATGCCGTTGACGATGAGATTCAGCAGCACCTGCTGGAGATGGGTCCGGTCGCCACGGACGATCGGGAGCGCGGCGAGTTCGGCGTCGACCGCGACATGACGCCGCTCCGCCTCGGCGCGCACCACCCGCAGGGCATCCGCAATCGCCTCGTTCAGGTCGAACGGCCGGGTTTCGATCTCGTGCTTCCGGAGCAGCGCCCGCAGGCGCCGGATCACCTCGCTCGCCCGGAGATCGTCCTGGCGGATGTCCTCCAGGATGTGCCTGATCGGTTCGCGCGGGGCGCCCGACTCGAGCAGCAGCTCCGCCGCATCGGCGTTGCTGAGGATCGCGCCGAGCGGCTGGTTGATCTCGTGCGCGATCGATGCGGTGAGCTCGCCGACGACGGCGAGGCCCGACGCGTGCGCGAGCTCCGAGCGCTGGTGCTGCACCTCCAGCTCCGCCAGGCGCCGCCGGCGGCGATTCACGAGCAGCGCCACGATCAACGCGGCCTGGGCGGCGATGATGGCGACCGCGGCGGCGACATGCCAGCGGTAGAGCTCCCAGAACGACGCCCCCCGGAACCGCACGACCGCGCCCGGCGGGAGCCGGTTCTCGTCGATGCCCCAGCGCCGGAGCTCGCGCCAGTCGAACATCGTGACGTTCGTGCCGCCCTCCAGCATCGGAATGCTCGCGGGCTTCTCCCCGTCCAGGATCCGCAACACCATGTCCGCGGCCTTGGCCCCGTGGGCCTCCATGCTGTAGACGTGGCCTCCCACGACACCGTGACCGAGGTACTGGTCGAGGAACACGTAGATCGGTGCCGTGGCCCTTTGCGCAATCAGCGACAACGCCTCGTTCGGCTTGAAGGAATTCCCGCTGGCGTCCCGGAACATGTGCAGGAAGAGAATGATCGTGTCCGGCGGCAGGGTCGCGACTTCCCTCAGGATGTCCGCCATCGCGACGTCGGTGAGGTAAGTGATCGCGACCCGACTCTCGAATTCGCGGAGCTCACGCCGCGCCCGCTCTTCCCAGTACTTGTTGAAGCCGGCCGCGCCACCGATGAAGACGACGCGACGGGTGCCCGGGTGAAGGCCGAGGGCGATCTCGAGCGTCGGCTTGAACTCGCGGCTGACGAGAACGCCGGTGACGTGCGGCCCCAGGTTCCTGCCGTCGATCTCGCGCCTGTCGATGCCGGCGAAGACGACCGGAACGCCGTGGAAAAGCCCCGGACGACCGTTCACCAGGAAGTCGAGCGACGGCCCCATGGCCGCGACGATCACGTCGATTCGCCTGCCGGCATATTTCCGCCGGAGGTGGTCATGCAATTCCGCCGCGTGCTGCGGGTCGGGGAATCGCGCGCGGTCCATGAACTCGCGGTAGATCTCGAGCCGCCCGGCCGTCCCCGCGTTCAGCGCCGCGGTCAGGCTTCGGTCCAGCAGCACGAGGCCGGGGAAGTCCATCCGCTCGTCGAAGAGGAGCAGCACCCCTTTCGGCTCGCCGGGGTTCGCCGCCGTGGCCGTGTCCCCCGCCGGGCGATCGTTGACCTCTTCCGCCGCGCTCACGGGCCGGACGCCGGCCAGCGCGGCGAGAACCAGCGCGACGAGCCACGCCCGCCATGAAGGCGGCGTTCGGGACCTGACGCAAGGCGATCCTTTGGGCGCGTGAACCAAGGCGCGGCTATACCGTCCGAGGAAGTCGCCGCAGAGGATACGCCCGCTACCCTTGCGGGCCCAGTGGGACCACCCTCGCGCCTCGCGCCCGGGGTTCGCTCTCGGGCAGGCCCCGGGGGCAGGGCGTGGTGCCCGCCGCCTTACGGCTCCAGGCCGGCCGCACCTAGCTGATCGGCGGCCTGCACCAGCTCGGCGACCGACGCGACCTGCATTTTCTCCATCACCTGAGCGCGGTGCGCCTTGATCGTGCGCTCGGCGGTGCCGAGGTCGGCGGCGATCTGCTTGTTGAGCCTGCCGGCGACGACGCCGGTGAAGACTTCCCGCTCGCGCGGCGTGAGCGACTCGTAGCGGGCGCGCAGCACGCGCAGGACCTCCCGGGCCGCTCGCGTCTCCGCATCGCGCGCAATCGCGCTGCGGACCGCACCGAGCAGCACCTCCCGGCTGACCGGCTTGGTGAGGAAGTCGACCGCCCCGGCCTTGATCGCGCGCACGCTCATCGGGATGTCGCCGTGTCCGGTGAGGAAAACGATGGGCAGCGGCACGTCGAAGCGCGCGAGCGCCTCCTGCAGATCGAGGCCGCTGGGACCCGGCATCCGGACGTCGAGCACCGCGCAGCCGGGTGCGTCCCGGTCCGACCGGCCGAGCAGGAACTCGCCCGCGGAACCGTAGCCGCGGGCCTGGTAGCCGGCGGCCTGCAACAGGCGCACGACGGCAGTGCGCATCGAGTCGTCGTCGTCCACGACGTGGACGATCGGAGCCCGTTCGGTCACGCTGCCGGCTCCGCCGGCACCGTGAAGCGGCATGTCGCGCCCCCCTCGGGGCGATTCCCCGCCCGGGTCCGCCCGCCGCGCGCCTCTACGATGGATCGGGTAGTCACGGTCTTGATACCCACCGTACATCGTGGTGGGCCCGAGGCCCCTCCGTCAAGTCGGCTACGGTCGGTGCGCCTCAGGAACGAGTGGATTTCGGCGCGGGTTCGGTCGACGGCGGTGCGGCACCGGGCTTCACGGTCAACGCCTCGATGCCAAGCCGTGCCGCGATTTGCACCAGCTCGGCCACGGTACGCGCCTGCATGCGCTCCATGATCCGGGCGCGATGGAACTTGACGGTCTGCTCGACGATGCCAGGGCAAGATGACGCGCATGACTGCGCGTAGAAAGGTGGCTGGCAAGTTTGTCCGGACCGCGCCTGGACATGTCACCTGACGCCGCAACTCCGATCGCGGGTCGTCCCACATCCTGCATTTGATGATAGCGCACAAGGACGGCGGTGCCGCTGCCGATCGCAGGCGTCGAGGGACGCCACGACGCGAACGGGTACGGACGCCTCGGCGTTGCATACTCGGCGCAGCCGCGCTACGCTGAGATCGTCCAGAGGAGGATGGAAACAATGCTGATGCGAAAACTACTGCTGGTAATCGCCGCGTT
>CAWGCC010000064.1:0-364897 GCA_963820965.1 uncultured beta proteobacterium
GCGAGACGAGGCGGCGACGCTCCTTGGCGGGCGCTTCGTCTCGCACCGACGGAAGTCCAAGGCCCGAGGGGCGAAGGGGACGCTGATCCTCGCAGGGCTCGTCGAGGAGCGGCTCGTGCTGCGGGCAAGCCACAAGGGCATGCGGTACCGGGCTGCTCTTCGCCGTAACAGGAAGATCAGCTATAAGGGGAAGCGCTTCAGCTCGTCCTCGAACGTCGCAAGAGTCATTTTCGGCCGTGGGGTAAACGGGTGGCACTTCTGGCATTACCGCAATCCGAAGGGTGAGTGGGTGAGGCTCTCCGAGCTCAAGGGGTAGGCTTGAGGTTCTGGGTAGGGGTCACGGACAAAGAGTGGTTCGACTTCTTGTCGGCTCGCGCGCCAGACGAGGTCAACTTCTGGCAACCGTCGGCCAAGCCGGTGGCGACGTTTCTCGAAGCCGGTACGCCGTTTCTTTTCAAACTCCATTCCCCGCACAACTTCGTGGTCGGAGGCGGGTTCTTCGTGCGATTCAGCGCTCTGCCCGCGCGGCTCGCGTGGGAGGCGTTTCGCGAGAACAACGGCGTCGCTGACTACGAAGGGTTGAAGCGACGCGTGGAGCAGTACCGCAAAGCACCAATCCGCGGCGACCCGGGAGATCGGGTGCAACGTCCTCAATGCCCCGTTCTTCTTTCCCGAGGCGCGACTGGATCCCAGTCCCGGACACTTGGGCGCGGAACATCGTCCGAGGGCGCACGTACGATACCACCAAGTCGGATGGGGCGCGCTGTGGGCCGCGCGTCGAGACGCGAATTCGGCACTCGATCACACCGCAGCCGGGCATCGCCGAGCCGCGTTTCGGCGCGGACTACCTCACGCGAGCGCGCTTGGGGCAGGGCGCCTTTCGCGTCCTCGTCACGGAGGCGTACTCGCGGCGATGCGCGATCACGGGCGAGCGGACGCTGCCGGTGCTGGAGGCTGCGCACATCCAACCCTACGCGCGCCAAGGCCCCCATCTCGTCGCAAACGGCCTGCTCCTGAGGGAGGACCTGCACACGCTCTTCGACGACGGGTATCTGACGGTCACGGAGGAGTTGCGTGTGGAGGTCAGCCGACGAATCAAGGAGAAGTACCAGAACGGGCGCGAGTACTATCGTTATCACGGGGCGCCACTCGCGGTGGTGCCCGCTTCGCCCGACAACAGACCGTCAACGGAATTCATCCGTTGGCATAACACGCAGGTCTACGAGCGTTAGGGGCATCTTCCACGGCAGGCCGACAGCTTGACGTATTGGTGGGTTAATCAGAATCAGACCTATCGGCACGAAGTGCCGGGCGGCTACCTTTGGTCGCCGAAACGCAAGGCGAACGGCAAGCCCAACCCGTTCTACGATTCCATGCGCGTGGTCGGCCCAGGGGATGTCGTCTTTTCGTTCGCGGACACCTGGATCAAGGCGATCGGCGTCGTCGCGTCCCATGCCTACGAAGCACCCAAGCCGCTGGAGTTTGGGCAGGCAGGCGCGAACTGGGAGCGGATCGGATGGCGAGTCGACGTCCGATTCATGAAGCTCAGCGGGCCGATCCAGCCATCCAGCCACATGGCGGTGCTCGCCCCACTGCTGCCGGAGCGATACGCGCCGCTGCGCGCGAACGGGCACGGGATTCAGAGCATCTATCTGACACGGCTACCGGAGTCGCTGGCCGCGGCGCTGATCGATCTGATCGGTAGCGAGGCGCAGGCCCTGCGCGGGGCTTCCGCATAGCCGAGGAAGCCCGCGTTACAGCCGGCGATCGGCCTTGTCGAGTGGGAGGAGCACGAGATGACGCGCGTGCGGGATGACCGCACGCTCGACGAAACCGACCGTCAGGCGGTCGTGCTGGCGCGGCGAGGTCAGGGCCTGTTCAAGCAGCGGGTCATGAAGATCGAGCGCGCCTGCCGGATATCCGGCGTGACGCGCGAAGAGCATTTGCGAGCCAGCCACTGCAAGCCGTGGCGGGATGCCACGAACGAGGAGCGACTCGACGGCGAGAATGGCCTTCTGCTGACGCCCAACGCCGATCATCTGTTCGATCGCGGGTTCATCGGATTCGAAGACAACGGGGATGTAATGGTCTCCCCCGTCGCACACAGGGAGTCTCTCGCGCGGATGGGCCTCGCGACCGGTCGCTCCTTGAACGTTCGGCCATTCTCGACAGGCCAGAGACGGTACCTGGCGTTTCACCGGGAGAGCGTGCTCCTGCGATCAAAGTTCCTCGACGACACGTGACGGCGGCAGGCCGCGTGCGCCCCACTTGCACGGCTTAACCGTTTCGCCTGCCTTTCGCTCCTCGCGGGTACGCGGCCTGAGCCACAGCCGTTCGTACGCTGACCGCGGAGCCCCGACGGCCGACCGTCACAACGCCCGCGCCTCGGCGAGATCCACAAACCGGCACAGCGCGTTGATCAGCCGCATCTGCTCGATCGTCCGGGCGCGAGATTCGAGCAGCAGCGGGCTCGCCACGACGAACGCGAGGCACATCGCGCGGGACACGGCGACGTTCAGGCGGTTGCGCGAGAAGAGGAACTCGAGCGTCCGCGGCACGTCCTCCGCGCTCGATGTCGCCATCGAGTAGAAGACCACCGGCGCCTCGCGGCCCTGGAACTTGTCCACCGTGCCGACCGGCACGTCCGCGAGGCCCGCGGCGCGCAAGGCTTCGCGGAGCCGCCGCACCTGCGCGTTGTAGGGCGCGACGACCATGAAGTCCTTCGGGCGTAGCGGCTGGCTCCTCGCCCTCCGCGTTCGTCCACGACCCGCCGACCATCTTCCGGATCTCCGCGGCGACCGCCTCGGCCTCCTCGGTCGACGCGGAGGCGTTGCCGACGTGTTCCACGGGCAGGAAGCGCAGCCCGGTCCCGAAGGCAGTCGCCTGACGCGCGACTTCCGGCACGCCTTCGAGCCGGCTCTCGTACACGACCTCGGAGATGAACCGGCACACGTCCGGATGCATGCGCCGCGTGCGCTCGAGGAACACGCCCATGTCCGGCGGGATGGTCGCGTGCTCGCCGAGCAGGTGCTCGAGGATCGACGCGCCGGCGCCTTCCGGATGCGTCCCCTGCGAGACCTGGGCGAGCTGGAGCGGGTCGCCGAGCAGCACGACGTTGCGTGCGGCCGTTCCCATCGCCAGCGCATCGGCGAGCGACACCTGCCCGGCCTCGTCGATCACCAGGGTGTCGATCGCGGGCGCGGCGCCGCCGTCCAGGCTCTCGTGGGCGAAGAGCCAGGCGGTTCCGGCGAAGAGCATCGCGTCCGAGGCGGGGGCGAACGCCGCGACGTCGGTGGCGCTGGTGATCGAGCGGCTGTCGTAGAACGACTCGTCGTTGCCGGCGGACGCCTTCTTGAGACCGCGGAAGCGAAGGCCTTCCTCGGCCGCCGCCTTCTCCACCTCGGCGAGCAGGTTGTGGATCGCCTTGTGGCTCGTCGCGGCGACCCCGACGCGCCGGCCCTGGCGCATGAGCTCGGTGACCAGGCGCGCGCCGGTCCACGTCTTGCCGGTTCCCGGCGGGCCCTGGATGAAGAGGTAGCTCGCGTCCAGCCCCGCCACGAGCGCGCGCTGGGCGGCGAGATCGATCGTCTGCACCGCGCCGCCGGGTGCGCGGCCGCGAACGCGAGGGGGCTTTCGCTCGAGGATGTCGCGCAGCGCGGCGTAGCGGCCGTCGTCGGCGAGGATCGAGGATGGCAAGGCGCGCGAGCGCGCCGCGCTGCTCGTGCGTCGAGTAGGGGCCTGCGGGGATGAGCGCCCGCGGCAGCGCGACGTCCTTGAGCTTCGGCCCCCGGCGCAGCGTCAGCGTCCCGGCGACGTCGTCGAGCTCGGCGATCGTGCCGGCCTGCTTCTTGGTGACCGGGTCGACCGGCTGGTCCCCCGGCCCGAGCTTGTGCTGCTGCGGCGGGAACGCGAGCGTGTGCAGGAACGATCGCTTGTCCGCGACCGGCTCGCCGACGGGCGCGAGGCCGGCGATCGCCTCGGCGTCGTCGAGCAGCTCCTCCGCCGTCATGTGGTCGCGCCGCTCGAAGAACCACCACCAGCCGGGCCGCGCCTCGCGCCGGTGGTACTCGAGGAGCTCGCCGGCGAGCCAGCGCGCCGATCCGGGGAGGCCGCCCTCGATGAGCGCCGCGCGCAGCCTGTCGCGCTCGCCGGCGTCCGCGTCGTCGCGCGCCTCGGCCGCCACCGCCTCGAACCATTGCGCGTCCTCCGGGCGGTGGGCGACCAGCCAGTCGCGCAGCGCGAGCGTCGCGCGGCAGTCCTCGTCGTTGTAGGCGGCGATGCTCGCGAGCAGGCTCTCGTCGCGCGTCTCCATCCAGCGCTCGTAGGCGAGCACCGCGCGCGTGCCGCTCCGGACAGTCGGCCTGCCGGTCGAACCGCGCGAGCGCCTCGACCTCCTTGAGGGAGTAGCTCGACACGCCCGCCCGCAGGCCCTGGCGCACCACCGTGTGGAGGTTCACGAAGATCTTCCGGCGCAGCAGCTCGTCGACCGCGTCTTCCCGCGTCGCGTAGAGGCCCATCAATTGCGTGATCGCGGCCTTCTCGTAGGCGCCGTAGTGGTACACGTGCATGCCGGGATCGCGCGCCAGCCGCTCGTGGACGAGGTCGACGAACGTCTCGAACAGACGCCGCTCCTCGACCCGGTCGTGCGCCCACAGCGCTCGGTACTGCCAGTCGGCGTCCGTCGCGCAGCGAGCAGCCCGAACAGGAAGTGCAGGCCGCGGGCCGGCTCCCAGAACGGATCGCCCTCGATGTCGAACATGACGTCGCCGGCCGACGCGCGCGGCAGGAGCTCGAACCCGCACCCGGCGTCGGCAGCGACGGCGTGCCAGTCGAGGCGCCCCGTGGTCCGCCGCTCGAGCTGCAGCGCCGCCTGGTCGCGCAGGGCCTCGAAGGTGTGCTCGGCCATGCCCGCGACGTCCGCGTCCGGCGCGGCCCGCGCGAGCGCGGCGAGGGTGGGCAGGCCCGCCTCGCGCAATCGCGTCACCTGGTCGCGCCGCACGTTGGCGACCTGCACGAGGTGGTCCTCGGCCGTCCAGCGCGCGGCGCACACCTCGCGGAACTCGCAGAGCGCGCAGTGCTCGACGGGGTAGGGTTCGGTCGCCGCCGGCGCCGCGCGAATCGCCGCCTCGAACCGGGCGCGCACCCGGCGGTAGTACGCCGCGAAGTCGTCGTAGCGCAAGGAGCGCTCTTCGCCCGCGCCGAGGAGCACGTGCATGTGCTCCGGCGGCGCGCCCTGGATGGCGGCGACGCGCGTCGCTGTAGAAGCAGAGCTGGAGGACGTACGTGGGCTTCTCGGCCCGGGCGAGCTTCGCATCGAGCGGTTCGTAGCCCCAGGCGCCGAGCTGCGTGGGCCGATCGACCTTGAGCAGGAAGTCCGCACGCCCCCGCCACCGTCCGTCGACGAAGGTCGCCTGGGAGATCACCTCGGCGCCTTCGCGCATGGCTTGCGCGGTGCGCGCGGCGGCGGCCGCGAAGTCCCACGGCTCGCCGAGCTCGATCTCGACGATCGCGCGGCCCTCGGCCCGCAGGCGCTCGAGATGGGCGCGCTCGTGCTCCGCGCCCTTGCGGGCGAGGAGCTCGGCCTGCTCGTCGGCGACGTGCGGGCGGGCACGCTCGCCGCGCGCGACCTCGAGCGCAAGCGTCGTGAGGTGGGCGCACTCGACGTAGTCGTTCAGGTCCGACGGCGAGAGCGTGAGGTGGCCGGCGAGGGCGCGCATGGTTCGGGAGTATCGCTGCGGGGCCGAGCGGCGGTCACTTCCCCCGCAGGGTCACCGGCTGAGCCACTGCCCTCCGTAGACTGGGGACACCTCCGAGGGATCCTCCGGAGTTGCTTCTGAATCGAAAGCAAGTGCTTTGCTTTACAAAGCACACGCTGTAGAATCCGAAGCGCCGGAGGACCGATGAACGAAGCGATGATGATCGAGCTGTTTGGCGGCACGAGCCGCTACAAGGTGCTGAGGAAGCTCTACGAGCGTCCGACCGAGCGGCACCACCTGCGCGCGCTCGCTGCCCTGACCGGGATCTCGTCGGGGACCCTGCACACGACGCTCAAGCGCCTCGAGCGGGCGGGGCTCGTCCGCCGCATCGACGGCAAGCCGCTCGTCTTCTACCAGGCGCCGGTCGACGACGCCCGGTTCGCGCCGCTACTCGACCTCTTTCGGAGGGAAAGCGACCTCGTCGCGGATCTGCGCGCCGCCCTGGAACCGTTCGCGAGGCAGGTGAAGTACGCGGGCGTCTTCGGGTCCTACGCTCGCGGTAAAGACCGCCCCGACAGCGACATCGACGTCCTGGTGGTCGGGCCTGACAACAGCATCAAGGTGCAGGCCGCGCTCGCGCCCGTGGCGCGCAAGCACGGCCGAGCGATCAACGCGGCGGTGTTTTCCGACCGGACGTTCGCCAGGATGGCGCGCGGCGCCGACCGGTTTTTCGAGGAGGTCGCCGCCGGCCGGCGCATCGACCTCCAGGGCGCCTGGGATGCCGCCGCTTCGCACCGCTGAGGAGCTCCATCGACAGGGCAGCCGGGTGATCCATGCCGGGCCGCAAAACGCCGTGCAGATCCGCGATTGGCTTCGCGCCGCCGATGAGAAGCTGAAGGACGCGCGGAACGAATCGGTTTCGAAGGGCACGCGGATGGACGCGGCCTACGACGTCGTCCTGTGCTGCGGGCTGACCGTGCTCAGTGCGCAGGGTTGGCGCGCGGGCAGCGAACCCGGGCATCACGCCGAGGTGCTCGAGGCGATGGCCGCGGCGCTCGGCCTCAAGCAGGCGCAGTTCGACGAGCTCGATGCCGTGCGGGGCTGGCGACACCGCAAGTACCGCGGCGCGCTCACCCCGGAGGACGCCGAGCTCAGGACGGCCCTCGACTGGGCGAGGCGCATCCACGAGCGCACGGCGAACTGGCTCGCCGCGAACCACGCGCGTCTGTTGAGGGGATGAGCGCGGCCGGGGATGCCGAGGGCGTTGGACTGCCCGCGGGGGCGTGTTCCTCAATCGTCGGAGCGCAGGAATCCAGACCCGGTCCTCGAGCTTCTCGGCGAGGTTTTCCTCGAACTCGGTGCGGCTCACGCGTAGACCGCCGTGCTCGAGATAGCGCAGGAAGCAGGCGACGATCCGGTCGGGATCGAGCGCCGAGCCGAGTGAGCGCCTGCGAGAGATCGAAGAGGTCGCGCGCCTTTTTGCGCTGGTAGAGCGCGCGCAGCCTCGTCCCGAGCAGTTCCTCCGGCTCGTAGGTGAGGACGTCGGCCGCTCCGCTGTGCCACGGGTTGTCGACCGCGAACCGGATACGCCGCGGGCCGAGGAAGAAAAAGTGCTCCCGCGTGTTGATCTGCAGCTTGAGCCGCAGCGGGGTGGTCGGCCGCGTGTCCGATTCGAAGCGGTAGGTGAGGGTTACCCCACCCTGTCCTCGCTTCCACTGGGGCTCCCCTCTGCCGCGATGCTCTCGTCCGAGAACAGCTCGACGATGGCCCGCGAAACCACGAGGTCCTGCTCGACCTGCGCGTCGCTCGCCCACGGCGCCTTCGCGCGCCACGCGGTGACGTGGGCGCGAGGAATCACCCCTCGGCCTCGACCTTCTCGTTCACCACTACGCGCCAGCGGGCAGCCTTTTTCCCCCGCCGGGACGAGCGGTCGGCGCGCAGCGGCACGAGACGAGCGCGCTCCGCCGCGATCCAGTCGGCGAGGCCTGCGGCGGTTTCGCCCGCGCCGACGAGCTCGAGCAGGTATCCGAGCCGTTGCGCCGCGGACACGTCGCCTTCCGCCCTCGCGGCATCGACGAGGCGGGACGCGTCCAGCCGCTCGGCGAGCTCGGCGAGCACGGTGGCCACGTTACCGAGGTGGCCGGCCGGCGCCAGGTAGCGAAGGAGGTCGAGCGCGGTCGCCTCCGGCGTCGAGATCGTCATCGCGCCGGTCTCGGTCTTGAGGGACATCGTGCGCGTGCGTTCGAGATGGCGCTTCCTGAAGAACCGGATCCGGGTGCGCCCGGTGGCCGCGGACCGCAGCTGCGCGTCCGTCACGACCTGGAATTCCTGCGGCTGGTGATGCGCGGCGCCGTGGAGCGCGGCGGCGCTCAACAGCCCCACGTAGTACGGCCGGCCGTGGAACTTCATCAGCGGGTCGATGAACCAGCTCGCGGGGGGCGCGCCCGCATCCCGATACTCGATCGGAACGATCACGAGGAACCCGCGGCGCGGAACGGCGAGGCGGCGCTTGGCGACCAGGCGCTGAACTGCCTTCTTCAAGGCCTCCTCGGAGATCCCCAGCACCGCGAGCGCTTCCTCGCGCGTGAACGTGTAGCGGCCCGAAGCCTGATAGGCGTCGACGAGATCCGAAAGGCTCCTGGAGCCGGTCTGCGGCTCTGGAAGCAGAATGGGACGCTTTGCGGGCCGTTTTGCATTCGCCATGCGCGGGATCATGCCTGAGGAGCGAGCTCGGTGCAACAATGTATGCAAAACGGGACGAATTTCGTCCCGTTCAGAGTTTTGGACCGCACATGGCCACGCTGGACGGTCGCGGCGATGCCGTCGGCTGTAGAAGCCGAGCTGGAGGCGCACCTGTACGGATTGCGCGAGTACCGTTTCACTGCGAGGAGCGTGGCATCCGGCCGATTGGCTCGAGCGCGTTCTCGTGAACCCGGAACGCACTGGCCGCGATCGCTAGACCGATCCAGCGAGTTGCGGCGCGTCGATCGCGACCGTCATCGCCGAGTTCGCGGCGGCGACCGGTACCGTGCGCGTGATCTACAATGCCACCGTCACTCCGTGGCGTATCGTCACCGCCTACTTCGACCGCGGACTGAGGAGCGAGCAATGAGGTTGCATTACGACGAGAAGGCCGACGCGCTCTATCTGCGCCTGGACGATTCGAAGATCGAGGAGTCGCAGGAGGTCCAGCCCGGAATCGTGCTGGACTTCAACGCCCAAAAGCAAGTCGTCGCCATCGAAGTGCTCCGCATCAAGGAGCGCTTTCCGTCGGCCGACGTCAAGCGGCTCCAATTCGAGGTTGCCTGAGCGCGCCTCGGCCGGCAGGGAAGAAGTAACCGAATACGGGCGGCTGCGCACGGGCTTGCCCCGCGGAGAGTCAAGACGCGCCAGTACAGCCGCTGGGTGCGCAAGAGCGGGCTCTCCGACGCCGCGCTCTGCGAGGCGGTTTCGGAGATGAGGCAGGGTCTCGTTGACGCCGATCTCGGAGGAGGCGTGGTGAAGAAGCGGGTGGCGCTGCCCGGCCGAGGGAAGAGCGGTGGCGCGCGCACGCTGGTGGCGACGAACAAGGCCGATCGGTGGTTCTTCCTCTTCGGCTTCGCGAAGAACCAGCGCGCCGACGTCAGTAGCGAGGAGCTGGCAGCGCTGCAGGCCCTCGCCGCCGACCTCTTGAAGCTCGCGTCGAACGAGCTGGACGCCCTGATCGGGACCGGAGCGCTGCAGGAGATCTGCCATGACCGCAAAGACCCGGCCGAAAAGCCGAATCCTGGGCGCGGTTCACGCGACCGCGCTTGATCTCCGTTCGGCCGGCTTCATCGACAAGCGCCGCATGCGCGAGTACGACGCGCTGTGCCTCGCGCCGGTCCCGGAGTACTCGAGCAGGAAGATCCGCGCCCTGCGAGCGCGCCACCGTCTCAGCCAGGCCGTCCTCGCGTCGATCCTGAACACGAGCTTGTCCACGGTGCGCCAGTGGGAGATCGGGCAGAAGCGCCCGAGCGGTCCCTCGTTGAAACTCCTCAACCTGCTCGACCGGAAGGGGCTCGAGGCGCTGATTTGACGGGCGGCCGGCGGTCGCGCCGGCCGCAGATTGCCGGGGCCCGCGGGCGTGCTGCGCTAGCCCGCTCCGGCCTCCGGAGCGACCGGGCCCGGAGACCTGTTCGCTCTTCTTCTCAGCGTCGCCGCTGCATCGCCGAAAAAACGCGTTCGCAACGCTCCCGATCGCGCGCATCGGCAACGCCCGGCAACGCGCACCACGCAAGCAGTCGCTCGCCCGCGGTGGCGTCGGGGCTCGCCGTCCCCTTGAAACGCTCTTGCAGCTTCTTCACTTGCGCGGCAAGCCTTTGCGCCTGGAGCTCGGCCGGCGTCTCGAGACCCAGCAGCATTTCCAGTTCGAGCAGCCGCTCGCGGCGCGATTCGGCGCCTTGTTCGATGCGCTTGCGATAGTCGTTGGCCGCCACGCCCTCGGAGTCCGCCAGGGCGCGCAGCGCGGCGTCGCGGCGCGCGCTCATCGCCTGTTCGTACGCGCCGGCCAGCACCGGCAGCGCCGCCCAGCGTTCCTGTACTGCAGCCGCTCGCGCCGCGGCGTCCGCAGCGCACGCGCGCGCAGCCACGAGCTGGTCGAGCTCCTCGCACAGGCGTTCCTTGGCATCGAGCGCCTGCCACACCTCCGTTTCGCGGGAGCGGGCGCGCGACGACAACAGCGCCTCGACCGCCGCCTGCGATTTTCTGAAGCGCGTCTCGAGATCTCGCCGCGCCGGATCGGCACCGGCGGCGCCCTTGTTCCACTGCTCCTGCAGGTCGCGCAGGGTGCGGCGGATCTCCCGCTCGTCCTTGTCCGTCGCGAGCGCGAGTTGCTCGAGCTCGCCGCAGATCTCCTCCAGCGCTCGGCGGCCTGCGGTCCGGCGCTCGTCCTCTTCCCTGCGTTCGGCCTGGCGCGCGCTGAACACCGCGTCGCACGCGGCGCGAAACTCCTCCCACAGGGCGCGCTCGTCGCGCTGCGCGAGCGGCATCGCCTTGGCCTGCTCCTGCCATCGCGCCTGGATCGCTTTCACCTGCGACGGCGCGTCGCGCTCCATCGCCTTGGCCGCCAGCGGCGGCAACCTCCGCGATCAATTGCCGGCGGCCCGCCTTCGCCTGCTCGCGCGCCGCCGACAGCGCATCGCGCAGCGGGCCGAGCGCGGCCTTGAGCCGCGTATCGAGCTTCTTCCACGCGCCCGGTTCGACGCTGCCGAGATCGCCTTCGCGCCACGCCCGGTCGGTGTCGCGCAGCCAGCGTTCGATCGCGCGCCAGTCGCGCGGCTCGGCGAGCAGGGTCGGTGCGTGCGCTGCCGCCGCGGCGATGAACTCCTCGCGCTGCTCGCGCGCCTCCTTGCGCTGCGCGGCGAGTTCGCGCGAAGTGTGCGGCGGCCGGCGCATAGGCCTTTTCGCACGCACCGTCGAACCGTTCCCAGAGCGCTCTCGGCACGCCGGCGTGCTGCTGATCGAGCGCCTTCCACTCGTTGCGCAGCTTCTGCACTTCGACCGCGAGCCGCGACGGGTCGAGCGCCTGCCCGGCGAGGGCCTCGGCGCGCTCGCAGAGCCGGGTGCGGGCACTTTGCTGGCCGAACGACTCCCAGCGTTCGAGCTCGGTCAACTGCTGCGCGAGCCGGCAAAGCCGCTGCACGGTCGGCTTCGGCAGCGGACCCGCCGCGGCCTTCAGCGCCCGCGTCTCGTTGCAGGCGGCGCGGGCGGCCTGCAATTGCCCGGCGGCGAGCGCCTGCTCCGCGGCATGCAGCGCGCCGTGGAGGCGCGCCCGCGCTGCAGCCGTTTCCTCCTGGGCGGCGCGGACCTGCGCGAGCCGGCGCTGCTCGATCACGATCAATGCGGCCTCGAAACGCCGGGTGAGCGCCGGCGTTCGGATGGCGCGATCGAGCGCCTGCCAGCGCTGCGGCAGGTTGGCGTTGTCGATGAACGTGCCGGCGGCAAGCTGCTCGGCTTCGACGACGAGCGCCTCGGCGGCGATGAACGCCTGGAGCTGCGCCCCCCACTCCGCAAGGCGTTGTTCTGCCTGCTCCAGTTGGGCGAGCGTCTCGGTGTCGCCCAGGTCCTGCGCTTGCGCGCGCAGGGCGCCGAGCTCCGCGCGCAAACCGTCGAGTCGTGCCGACGCGGTGGGCGGTGTCAACGCGTCGATCCATTCGCGCACCCTGCGCTCGAACCGCGCGCGTGTCCGTTGCTCCTCCTGCTCGCGCTCGAAGCGCGCCTGCAGCGCTTGGGCGGCTCCATCCCGGCGCGCCAGGCGGGCGGCGTCGCTGCTCAGGTCGAGCGCGTGCCAGCGGCGATCCAACTGGGTCGCCGCGGTGAGGATCGGGCCGGGCCGCAGCGCGAGCGCTTCCATTTCCGCAAGGATCGCGTCCGCTTCGACCTCGTTGGCGAGGCGAGTCTCGATCGCATCGACGCGCTGCTGGGCGAGCCGGGCCACGCCGCGATCCTTGTTCTTCGCCTCCTCGGCGAGCTGGCGCAAGGCCTCCGGCGTCCGCACGCGTTCCGCGGCCGCCAGCCGCGTTTCTGCATGCTCTGCCGTGAGCGCGAGCTCCACCAGCCGGCCTTCATCGCGAAGGCTCGCAATCGCCATGCGGCGACGCTCGGCATCCGGCGTGCGGCGCGCGACCTCCGCGCGGATGACATCGGCGCAGTGGTCGGCTTCCAGCAGCGCGCTTGCGGCGGCGCTGTCCGCGGTTTCGGCAAGCAGCGTGGCGAGCGCAATTTCCACGGCCGAGCGCACCGCCGGATCGGATTCCGTTTTCCACGCGCTTTCCAATGCAGCGAGATCGGCGCACCGGCCGGCGGCGGCGACGCGGACCTCCGGTGCGGGGTCGGCGACGAGCAGCTGCGCGAGCTCGGGCGAGTCCGGCGCAAGCTGCGCCGCGCCGAGCACCCGTTGCGCGGGATCGGTGCGCTCGTGCAGCGGGGACCTGAAGAAGCTCATTGGGGACGATCGTGAGCTGGATCCTCAACTCGGTTTCGGCATGTCGATCGCGCGCCTCGGTCGGCTCGAACGGAGGCCGGCCCGGTCACAGCCCCGCCCAGCCACTCGTTCGCACCGCCGGCTACGACGGCGAGCCCGATTTCGCTTCGCGATCCGCCGCACCGGCCATCAGCCTCGACAGCGCGCCCGCCAGCGCGTCGAGCGCCTCGGCGCCCGGCAGCGTGACGGCGAAGCGAAGCTTCCCGTCCGCACCCGTCTCCACGCACTCGAGCAGCCGGCCTTTAAGCGCGGCGGCGGCTTCCGGTGCCGCAGCGCTCGCGTCCGCCGGCGGGAACGAGCGCACCGATCAGCGAGCACGCGGCGGCTAGGAGCTGCCCGCCGGCCTCGGCCACGCGCTCCTTCCGCTCGGCGAGCGCGGCGGCCGCGGCCTCGGCGCGCTGCCGGACGGAAACATCCGGCGCGGCCGCAGGCTGCGCGCCGAGCAGCACTTCGAGGCGCCGCTTCAGCTCTTCCATGCCGGAGACGAGCTTCACTTCGCGCAAGGCCGAATCCGGATCGAGCACGGCCGCGGCGAGCTCGTGCTTCGCCGACAAGGTGGCGAGCAGGTTCTCCTCGATCGTGCCCTCGGTGATCAGCAGGTACACCTGCACCGGCCGCTTCTGGCCCATGCGGTGCGCGCGGGCGATGCGCTGCTCGAGGAGCGCGGGGTTCCACGGCAGGTCGAGATTGATGACCGTGTCGGCGGCCTGGAGATTGAGTCCGGTCGAGCCGGCGTCGCTGGTGAGGAAGGCGCGGCACGCGGCGTCGGTCTGGAACCGATCACGAGCCGCTGGCGCTCCTTCTGCGGCACGGAGCCGTCCAGGCGCACGAAGCCGGCCCGGCACCGCCGCAGGATCGGCTCGACGAGATCGAGCATCGTCGTCCACTCGCTGAAGACGAGGAGCTTGCGCGCCGGCTCGGCGCAGAGCGCTTCGAGCAGCTCGGCGAGCGCGCTCGAGCTTGCTGGAGTAGCCCGGCGGCTGCTTGTCGACGAGGAAGGTGCTGTTCGCCGACATCCGGGCCAGGAGCAGCGCCTTCTGCAGGCGCAGCAGATCCATCTCGGTGAGGAACGTCTTCGCTGACGATCGTCTGCACCATCTGCATCTGCGCGCCGTGCAGCGCGAGCTGCTCGTCGGTGGGCGTGATGCGCACGATCTCGGTCGTGCGCGGCGGCAGCTCGAGCGCGACGCTCGCGCGCGTGCGGCGCAGGAGCACCGGCTCGCAGGCGCTCGCGCAAGCGCGTCGAGGTTCTTGTAGCCGAGCACCCTGCCCGCTTCGCTCGCCACCCGATGCCGGTGGATGAAGCGGTACGCCGGGCCGAGCCGGCGGTCGTCGATGAACTCGACCACCGAGTAGAGATCGTCGAGCCGGTTCTCGAGCGGCGTGCCGGTGAGCACGAGCGCGAACGGCGAGCGCAGGCTCTTGATGATGCGGCTGGTCTTCGCCTCCCAGTTCTTGATGCGCTGCGCTTCGTCGAGGATGATCAGGTCCCAGCGCGTGCGCTCGATGTCGAGGAAGTCGCGCAGCACCTGCTCGTAGTTGCAGATCGTGAAGAAGGCGCCGTTCGCGTACTGCGCGCGCGCGCTCCGCCGACGTGCCGGCGACGAGCTGCACGCTGCGCCCGCGAGAAGCGCCCGATCTCCGCGCGCCACTGCGACTTGAGCGAGGCCGGGCACACGACGAGGACGCGCTCGATCCCGGCCTCGCGCGCGAGGAGCTCCGCGACGCCGACGCCCTGGATGGTCTTGCCGAGCCCCATCTCGTCGGCCAGCACCGCGCGCCCGGCCCCGGCGGCGAACGCGATGCCGTCGAGCTGATAGGGAAGCAGCTCGGTGCGCAGCAGCTCGCGCCGCAGCGGATGCGCCGCCGGGTCCTTGCGGATCTGCGGCCACGAGCTCGCTCAGCCGGTGCCGGTGCAGGGCGCGATCGAGGATTTCCTCCGCATCGGGATAGACGGTCACCGATTCGCCCGCCCGCGCGAGCTCGCGCACCGTCGCGACCAGCTCGAGCAGCTCGGCGCTCGGCCCGCGCGAAGCGGGAGCGCCACGGCGCCGCGATCCGCGCGGCGGCCGGCGACGTCCGCGCCGGGATCTGCAGGCCGAGGCGGAGATCGCCGTCGTAGCGCGCGAACACCGCGAACCGGTCGGGGCGCCACGCTTGCGCGAGCCGCGCCGGCCCGAAGCGCCGCTTCAGCCACGCGTGCACCTTGAGGACGTGCTTGCAGGTGCCGAGGAGGTTCTTGCGGAAGTCCGGGCAGGCGCAGTAGCTCTCGCCGCGGGCCAGGCCGCGCACCGCGACGCGGTAGGTCTTCCCGGAAAGGGCGCTCGCGACCGTGTAGTCGGTCCACGGCTCGCGGGGATCGACGGACTTCACCGTCATCTTCTCGGTGGCCGCGCGCTCTGCCCGTTCGGCGAGCGCACGCGATTCGAGCACGCTCTCCGGCAGCCGCTCCCAGGGAATGTCCTCGCTCGGCGCGCCGGCGAGGCCGAGGGCGGTCTTGTCCTCGAGGATCATGGCGAGCGTCGCCGCGCAGCGGAGCCGGCCTTCGTCCCCCGCGCGATTGCACGCGATGCGCAGCCGATCCCGGTGCGCGTCGTCGAGCGTCACGTCGACCACGATCGGCTCCGGCGCCGCGGGAAAAGTGACCCGGAGACGCTCCGGCGTGAACTGCACCTGCGTCGGCAGGTCGATCTCGATCGCGCCGCCCTTGGCGAGCCACGACGCGCCGGCCGGGCCGAGGAGCTTCGCGGCCGGACGAACGTGAGCCGGGAGAGCCGGTCGTGCAGCGTGAGCCGCGCGGAGGGTTTGACGCGCATCGGGACGGAGCGGGCGAGGAGGTTGCCGGAGCGGAGCGAATTATGCGTTCTCCGCGGCGCCGCGCGGAGGCGACGACCTACTCCTCCCGAGCGTTCCCCCGCACCGGAGGTTCGATGCCGTGTCTTGCGTAGAGCGCTTGCAGCGCGCCTTCGGGATCGCGGGCGTAGTGTTCCCGGAAGGCGACGACGTCCTGGATGCCAGAGCGCAGTCCTGGTGTGCCGGTCGATCTCGGGCGGGTACAGGCGATCGTAGAGCGGCATCCAGCCGTCGCCCGCACGCACCGACAGCGACGGGTTCGGCACGTAGAAGCCGTGCCCGACTCGCACGAACAGCTTGCGGTTGTAGGCGTAGTCCCGGGTGACCTCGTTTCGCGCCAGCACGCCGCTCAGGTAGCCGCGGCGCCGGCGCTGCTCCGGGAACACGGCCTCGGGAAACGCTTCGAGCGGCCCCAGCAAGTCGTCGACCCGGAACCCGACCTGGTACCCGTGCGGATAGTTGAGGCGCAGCTGAAGCAGCGCGACGAGCGCGTTGAACACGAAGTACTCGATCAGGTGGGCGTCGAGCTTCACCAGCCGCTCGTCGACCATCAGGTCGACCGCCTGCGGCGCGAGGAGCGCGTAGAGCCGCTCGAAGGGTCCGCGCGCATACGCGGCGTCGGTGAACGCGCGCAGCAGCACGTGGTGGAAGGCGAGCCGGCCGTGATTGTCGACGGCCTCGACGTCCGCTCCGCGGCGGAGCAGCGCCTCGACGAGCGCGACATTGCCCGCGGCGGCCGCGAGCATCAGGGGCGTGTGGTTGAAGGGGTTGCGGAAGTCCGCGCCGTGGCTGCTCGACGAGGCGCAGGCATTCCTTCGGATTGCCGCTCTGGTACGGCGCGCGGTCGCGCTTGACGTGAGTCGCGCCGAGCTCGCCGAGCCGGCCGCCGCGCTCGTCCATCACGGCGAGCATGCCGCGCGCGGGCTCGAACCGCAGCTGTCGCCAGCCGCGCCACCCACACCGGCTCGTCGTTGAAGACCGCGTACTCGAAGAGGCGCTGGCGCGGCTTGTTCGAGACGCTCGCCGGATCGAGCGCCTGGGCCGCGAGCTCGACGACCGCCGCCACGTCGAGCACCGGCCACGGCACCGCCTGCTGCCGGAGCACGCTCGCGGCGGACGTCCTCGGCCTGCTCGAGCTTCCCCTGGCTCTCGAGCCGGTGCGCCTCCTGCTGCCATTCCTCGATCGAGGACCGCTGTTCGGCGAGCTCGAGCCGGTCGCGCGCGGTCGCGAGGCCGAGCAGGCGCAGCATCGGGTGCGCGGTGTCGGACTCCACGACGTAGAGGTTCTTGACCGCCCGCGTCGCCGCCACGTAGAAGGCGTTGATGAAGAACTTGTAGGTGTCGAGCGACTTGTCGGCCTTGTCGGCGGCGCGCGCGTACTTCAGCTCGCCCGCGGCGACGTCGGCTTCGGCGAGACCGGCGGCGATCGCCTCGAAGTTGCGCCGCTCGCTCGACACGAGCTCGAAGAGGATCACGCTCTCGTACTCGAGCCCCTTCGCCTCCTGCACCGAGAAGACGAGCGGCGTGCGGAAGCGCTCGCGCGCCGCGGGCTTCAGGTCGTCGCGCAGCACCATGACCGCGAATCGGGCGGAGCCCCGGGTCTTGCGGTCGAGCTCGCGCGACGAGCGCCGGGTCGGCGCGGAGCAGATCCACCGTGCCGGCCTCGCCGGAGACCGTCTCGACGAGGTAGTTGCTCTCCCGATCGATCGAGCCGAAGCGCAGCTGCTTGATGCGCAGCAGCCGGTTGGCGAGATCGACGACGCCGGCGGCGTTGCGGTAGTTCGCGCGCAGGACGTGGATCAGCTCGCCCGGCGCCGACGACGCCCGTCGCCGAAGAACAGCGTCTTCAGCTGCGCCCATGAGAAGAAGTTCGGGTGCACGACCTGGTTCGAGTCGCCGGAGAGGAGGAACCGTCCCGGCTCGCGCAGGGTGCGAAGCGCGAGCGCGAGCTGCACGTTGGTGAGGTCCTGGACCTCGTCGACGACGACGAAGTCGTAGCGCGCCGGCGCCTCGGCGAGGTAGCGCTGGGCGACGACGTTCGGGTCGTAGAAGCCCGAGCCCTTCAGCCAGGCGAGGTAGCGCTCGAAGAGCTCGTACACCCAGGCGCGGTCCTCGCCGAGGAAGATCGATCGCCGGACGCCGAGCGCGAGGTACTCGTCGCGCGGGAGCCACGGCCGGTCGACGGCGAGGCCGGTGAGGACGCCCTGGAACTCCTCGTAGAGCGCGTGCGCGAGCTGCGGGCGCACCCGCGGCTGGCGCGCGAGCCAGCCGCGGAAGTCGCGGTACTCGAGGCTGCGGCCCTCCGGCACGCGGATCGACTCGAGCAGCTCGCGGAACGAGAGGAAATCGACGTTCTGGTGCTCGCCCTCGTAGCCGTGCGCGTAGTAGAGGTCGCGCGCGTGGCGCGCGAGGAACGACGAGCGGGTCACGTACAGGACCTCGCCCTGGACGAGCTTCATCTTCTCCAGCGTGAGCGCGGTCTTGCCGCTCCCCGCCGAGCCGACGATCACGAGCGGGGCAGGCAACCCGTAGAGCGCCTCCTGCGCGTCGTCGAAGCTCAGGACCTTGTCGAGGAGGTTGAAGCGGGGGTTCGCCGGGTTGACGAAACCGAGCGGCGCGAGCTCGCCCTCCGGCGGGCCGGCCGGCGGGAGCGGCTCGAGCTTCGATTCGTCGACCCGGGCGCCGCGCAGGAAGCGCGACTTCTCGTACGCGTGGTTCTCGATGACTTCCAGCAGCAGCGCGTAGCGCTCGCCGTCGTGGCGGGCGATCCGCAGGAGCAGGCGGTTCGCATCGTCGAGCTTCGCCCGGTAGTAGCCGTCGCGGCCGAGCTTCTTGACGTCGGCCGAGTAGAGGTCGTCGCGCTCCAGCATGGCGACGACCTTCTCGTAGCGCGGGCGCACGCGGGCCGGGTCGAGATCGCGATGGACGAGGATCTTCACGGGCTGGGATGTCTCCTCGCAGCCGCAGCGCTTGGGCTGCGAGGCGCGACTACCTTACACGACAAAGCCGTCGTCGAAAACGAGCCGGGCCGTCCCCTGGCCGCAACGCTTCGGCGTGCAGACGAAGTCGATGGTCCGAGCACGCCATTCCCCGCCGCCTGCACGAACCTGCGGACGGCCTGGCTCAGGCGGTCTCGCCGGCGCGCTGATGCAGGTAATCGACGAGCAGGCGTGCGGCGGCGGTCAAGGTGTCGCGCGAGCGCATGCAGATCACGAAGCGGCGCGCTGCCCACGGATCGGTCAGCGACACTACCCGCAGACCTAGCGCCCTTGCATACGGGTCTGCCGCCTCGCGCGGCACGATCGCGATCCCGAGACCGGCTTTCACGTTGCGGCACGCGGCGTCGAAGGTCGTGACCTGGATGCGGTAGCGCAGCGGCTGGCCGGCGATGGCCGCTGCGCGCCGCAGCGTCCGCTGCACGATGCTGCCTGGCTGGATCTCGATCTGCTCGTACGCGAGCGTTTCGACGAACGCCAGCCTTTTGCGGCTCGCCAGCGCGTGCGTGGGCGGCATCGCGACGCACAGATGATCGGCGCGGTAGGGCAGGGTGGCGAGCCCGCCCAGCTCGCCCGCATCCCAGCAGACGCCGAAATCGACGGCGCCTTCCCGCACGCCGCGCATGATGTCGGCGCTGACCCGCTCTTCCAGGCTCACCCGCACCTTGCGGTTCTGCGCGAGAAACGCGCCGACGTCGTCGGGGAGGTACTCGGACAGCGCCGACACGCTCGCGAAGACGCGCACGTTGCCGTGCACGCCCTTCCCGAACTCGCTCAGCTCCGCATGCATCCGCTCCATCGTGGTCAACACGTCGCGCGCCTGCCGCAGCAGCGCTTCGCCGGCCGGCGTCGGCTCGATCCCGCGGCGGCCACGCTTGAGGAGAGGTACGCCGACGTCCTCCTCCATGGCGGCGACGCGCTTGCTGATCGCCGAGGCGACGATGGATTCGCGCTCGGCAGCGCGGGCGATGTTCCGCTCCTCGCATACCGCGATGAACATGCGCAGGGTGACCGGATCGAAGTGGCGTTTCATTCGCGGTTCGCCAACGTCGGCCAGGCGCTGCGCTCGGACGCATTGTGCCATTCCAATACGGAACGTCAACGCTTCCGAAATAGCGCTGTGAGACTTTTCGGGAAGGTCTAAGGTGGCGCCTGTTCGGATGTGCACGGAGGAGCGGGCCCGATCGCCAGGGCCGTTCCCCTTTGGAAAGGAGGCCCTTTTGATGTCCGCACTACCTGGCAATGCCGTCATCCGCGAGGTCGGCCTGCGCGATGGACTGCAGAGCATCGCGACGATCCTGCCGACGCCGCAGAAGCTCGAGTGGATCCGCGAAGCGTACGAGGCCGGCATGCGGGAGATCGAGGTCGGTTCGTTCGTGCCCGCCCGGCTGTTGCCGCAACTCGCGGATACGGCGGACGTGCTGGCCTACGCGAAGACCCTGCCGGAGCTGTTCGCGTCCGTGCTGGTGCCGAACCTGAAAGGCGCCGAGCGCGCAATCGAAGGCCGCGCGGACCTGCTGCTCGTGCCGCTCTCGGCAAGCCACGCGCACAGCCTGGCCAACCTGCGCAAGACGCCGGACGAGGTCGTCGCCGAGGTCGCACGCATCCGCGCGATGCGGGACGCCGCCGGATCGAAAACGCTGATCGAGGGCGGCGTCGGCACCGCTTTCGGCTGCACGCTCCAGGGGCATGTCGAACCTGCGGAGGTGCTGCGGCTGATGCAGGCGCTGCTGGACGCGGGCGCCGATCGGGTCAGCCTCGCCGATACGGTCGGTTATGCCGATCCGCGGAACGTGCGGGAGCTCTTCGAGCAGGCCGTGCGCATCGCCGGTGACCGCTTCTGGTGCGGCCACTTCCACGATACGCGCGGGCTCGCGCTCGCGAACGTGTACGCCGCACTCGAAGTCGGCGTAGCCCGCTTCGACGCATCGCTCGCCGGCATCGGCGGCTGCCCGCATGCGCCCGGCGCGAGCGGCAACGGCTCGACCGAAGACCTGGCCTTCATGCTCGCGAGCATGGGCGTCGCCACCGGCATCGACCTGCCGCGTCTTCTGAAGCTCCGCGCCAAGGTGGCCGAGTGGTTGCAGGGCGAGGCGCTCCACGGGACGCTGTGGCGCGCCGGCCTGCCGAAGACCTTCGGCGCCGCAACCGGGGAACCCGCCCGTCAGACTTCTGCCGCCTGAGGAATCCAATGAACGCCAACGAAACTGCCGCTCAACAGAGCATGCCCCTCGAGGGCGTGCGGGTGATCGAGTTCACGCACATGGTCATGGGGCCGACGTGCGGCATGATCCTCGCCGACCTCGGTGCCGAGGTGATCAAGATCGAGCCGCCGGGCGGCGACAAGACGCGCAAGCTCCCCGGGCTCGGCGTCGGTTTCTTCCGCACGTTCAACCGCAACAAGAAGAGCGTCGTGCTCGACATCCATTCGCCCGCAGGGCACGCCACCGCCCTCGAGCTGATCGGCCAATGCGACGTGATGCTGGAGAACTTCCGGCCCGGGCTCATGGCCTCGCTCCGCCTCGACTACGCGACCCTCTCCAAGCGCTTCCCCGGCCTCATCTATGTCTCGCACAAGGGTTTCCTGCCCGGACCGTACGAGCGGCGCCTGGCACTCGACGAGGTGGTGCAGATGATGGGCGGCCTGTCGTATATGACCGGACCGCCGGGACGGCCGCTGCGCGCCGGCACCTCGGTCAACGACATCATGGGCGGGATGTTCGGCGCGATCGGTGTACTCGCGGCGCTGCGCGAGCGGGAGCACACCGGCCGCGGCCAGGAAGTGCAGAGCGCGCTCTTCGAGAACTGCGTCTTCCTCGCCGCCCAGCACATGCAGCAGTACGCGATGACCGGCGAGCCGCCGCCGCCGATGCCCGCGCGCGTCTCGGCGTGGAGCGTCTACGACGTCTTCACGCTCGCCGGCGGCGAGCAGCTCTTCATCGGCGCGGTGAGCGACAAGCAGTTCCTGACCCTGTGCGCGGTCCTGGAGCGCCCCGACCTGGCGAGCGATCCGACGCTGCAGACCAACGCACAGCGCGTCGCCGTGCGCCCTGCGCTTCTCGAACGCCTCGGGGAGATCCTCAAGCATCACCGGATCGATGAGCTGTCGGCCAAGCTCGAAGCGGCCGGTCTGCCCTATGCACCGATCGTGCGCCCGGAGCAGCTCCTGCAGGATCCGCATCTCAGGGCAAGCGGCGGACTGGTGCCGATGGGAACCGACGACGGCGGGACCACCGACGTGGTGCTGTTGCCGCTCATGCTGGGCGGCCGCCGTCCGGCTGTGCGTCAGCCCCTGGCGCGCGTGGGCGAGCACACCGACGAGGTGCTCGGCCGGCTCGCCGGCGAACGGGCAGGGGCCCGGCCGGCGTAAGCGCACGACGCTTGCCTGCGATACCGATCGAAATCCACCGCGGAGACATCATGAGCATTTCAGTTATCCACGACACGAGGGGGCCCAAGGAGGGGGTGGGGGCCCCCTCCGCCCCACCCTGCCGCTGCGCGGCGCCCCCTCGTGCTCCCCGAAGCCGGGAAACCGACGCCTTCGGCGTCGGTTTCACATCGATTCGACGGCGCATCGTGGTCGCGCTGGCTGCCGGCGCTTTCTCGCTCTGCGCCTTTCCCGCGTCTGCGCAGGCGCCGATGCGCGTCGTCCTGCCGGTCGGCCCCGGCTCCGGTGTCGACACCATCGTGCGCACGGCGGGCCCCGCGCTCTCCAAAGCCCTCGGTCAGCCGGTGGTGATCGAGAACCTGCCGGGCGCGGGCGGCATCACGGGCACGTCTACCCTGGTCAAGGCGGCTCCCGACGGCAATACGATCGGCGTGGTGTCCAACAACCACGTGATCAATCCCCTGGTGTTCAAGAAGATGCCGTTCGACTCGATCGCAGACATCACGCCGATCTCGGTCATCGGATCGACCCCCTTCGTGCTCGTCGTCAACCCGGCCAAGGTGCCGGCCAAGAACGTGAGCGAGCTGGTCGCGTTCCTGAAGGCGAAGCCGGGTGCTTACAACTACGCATCGTCGGGCAACGGCACGATCATCCACCTGGCCGGCGCGATGTTCGTCGACGAGGCCGGCGTCGATGTCAAGCACATCCCGTACAAGAGCACCGGCGCGATGGTGACCGACCTGATCGGCGGTCAGGTCGAAATGGGGGTCGTCGCGCTACCCGCCGTGCAGGGCCACCTCAAGAACGGTGCTTTGCGCGCGATCGGGGTGGGCGGAAAGAGCCGTGCCCCTGCGGCACCGGAGATCCCGACGCTCGCAGAGCAGGGCCTGCCCAACTACGATGTCGCCGGGTGGTTCGCCGTCGTCGGGCCGGCAAAACTGCCTGCGGAACAGGTGAAGCGCATCCACGGCGCCTTCGTCACGGCGTTCGCCGCGCCCGAAGTGAGGGAGGCGATGGACAAGCAGGGGAACGTCATCAGCCCCACTACACCCGAGGCCGCAGCGCACCTCCTGCGCAGCGAAATGAACCGGTATGCTGCCCTCGTCAGGAAGGCCGACGTCAAAGTCGAGTGATCCCGCCCGCCGGGTGATCCGTTGAATCGTTGAAAGGGCCGACATGCCGCTTTATCAGCTGGGCGACCACGCCCCCGAGATCCACGCAACTGCCTATGTCGTAAGCGAGGCCACCCTGATCGGCAAGGTGACGCTCGGCGAGCGGGCGAGCGTCTGGTTCGGTGCGGTCATCCGCGCCGACAACGAGCCGATCAACGTCGGGGATGGGAGCAACATCCAGGAGAGCGCGGTGCTGCACACCGATCCCGGCTTCCCGATGTCGATCGGCGCGAACGTGACGATCGGCCATCAGGCGATGCTGCATGGATGCACGATCGGGGACGGATCGCTGATCGGGATCCAGGCCGTCGTCCTGAATGGCGCGGTGATCGGCCGCAACTGCCTGGTCGGCGCGGGCGCCATCGTGACCGAGCGCAAGCGCTTTCCGGATCGCTCGCTGATCCTCGGCGCGCCGGCGAAGGTCGCGCGCGAACTGACCGATGAGGAAGTCGCGCTACTCGGTGACGCGGCATTGGACTACGTGCGTCGGCGGGAGGTCTACAAGGCTGGATTGAGGCGGATCGGTTGATCTGAAGCGACCAGGCGACCGGTATCGAGATGCGGAGGCTCGTCGAGCGACGCGGCTTCCTTGGAGACAGGTTCGGACCTGAAGCGCTGCGGGCAGCGCTTCAGAACACCCTGCTGCGTTGACAAATCGGAGAGCACGGCCATGGCTGATCTGTTCGAAAACCCGATGGGCCTGATGGGCTTCGAGTTCGTCGAGTTCGCGTCCCCGACACCCGACGTTCTCGAACCCGTTTTCGAGATGCTGGGGTTTCGCAAGGTCGCCCGGCATCGCTCGAAAGACGTCGCGCTATATCGCCAGGGCGACATCAACTTCATCGTCAACCGGGAGCCGAAAAGCCACGCCGCGTACTTCGCCGCCGAGCATGGGCCGTCGGCGTGCGCCCTGGCGTTTCGCGTCAAGGACTCTCACAAAGCGTACGCTCGCGCGCTCGAGCTCGGGGCCCAGCCCGTGGACATGCCCACCGGCCCGATGGAGCTGCGGCTGCCCGCGATCAAGGGCATCGGCGGGGCGCCGCTGTACCTGATCGACCGCTTCGAGGAGGGGCGGTCGATCTACGACATCGACTTCGAGTTCATCGAGGGTGCCGATCGGCATCCGCGCGGACACGGCTTCACGATCGTCGATCACATGACGCACAACGTGTACCGCGGGCGTATGGCGTACTGGGCCAAGTTCTACGAGGACCTCTTCAACTTCAGGGAGATCCGCTTCTTCGACATCAAGGGCGAGTACACCGGCCTGACCTCGAAAGCGCTGACCGCGCCGGACGGCAAGATCCGCATCCCGCTGAACGAAGAGGCATCGAAGACCACCGGGCAGATCGAGGAGTTCCTCATGGCCTTCAACGGCGAAGGCATCCAGCACATCGCGCTGCTCTCGAACGATCTGCTCGCCAGCGTGGACAGCCTCCGCAAGGCGGGCGTGCCGCTGATGAAGGCGCCGCCGGCGACGTACTACAAGATGCTCGACGAGCGGCTGCCCGGGCATGGCGAGATGCCGGAGGCGCTGCAGGCACGCGGCATCCTCCTCGATGGCACGACCGAGGGAGGCAAGCAGCGCCTGCTGCTGCAGATCTTCTCGCAGACCCTCCTCGGACCGGTATTCTTCGAGTTCATCCAGCGCAAGGGCGACGACGGTTTCGGAGAGGGCAACTTCAAGGCGCTCTTCGAGTCGATCGAGCGCGATCAGATCGAGCGTGGCGTGATTCAGCGATCCTAGGCGAGCCGGGGGTGATCGAATGCGTTCGCACCCGCGAATTCATGGGAGCCACACATGAAGATCGAGAAGATCCATCACGTCGCCTACCGCTGCAAGGACGCGAAGGAGACCGTGCTCTGGTACCGACGACACGCACAGCCCGGCGCTCGAAATTGAGATCTAGCCGGCGAACGATCTGGCCGATGGCTTCCCGGTCCCGAACGTCCCGTCGTGCACCCGAGGGGCCATGGAGGATCGAGCGCAGCGTGGCCGCGAACGCGCCCGTCACACGCCCGGCGCGTCGGCCGAGCGAGGGAGGGATGATCGGGAGTCGGCCATCCACGGGGCATGTGGTCCTCGCAACCGCGGACGGCGACGGCTACCGTTCGCTGCGGCGCCGGCCCACGTCGCGACCCGAGCGATTCAAACTCGGCCGAAGCCTGCGTCAACAGGTTCCGCGTAGCGCGATGGGCGACTGGAAGCCCCCCGTGGGGCGACCGGACCCCGTCCAGCAGATCCTGCATTCGCACGAGGGCCGGCTGGAGTGGCTGATCCCGATGCGGGTCGGCCGCATGGTTGCATCCCCCTACGGCTTCCTGCGCGGTACCGCCAACGTGATGGCCGAGGACGTCGCTCATCTCCCCGCCACCGGCATCACCCCGGTCATCTGCGGCGATGCCCATCTCGGCAACTTCGGTTTTTACGCCTCCCCGGAACGGGACCTGGTCATCGACCTGAACGACTTCGATGAGGCGCATCCCGGTGCCTGGGAGTGGGATCTGCGGCGGCTGGTGGCCAGCATCTGGGTGGCCGGACGGCACAATCGCTCGAGCGAGGCGCAATGTCGCGACGCGGTGGCGTCGTGCGTCGCTGCCTACCGCGAGGAAGTGCGGTTCCTCGCCAACGAGCCGTTGCTGTCGCGTTCCTACCAGCGGCTGGACGTGGACCGACTGCACGAGACCGCCACCGAGAAATCCTTGCGTGCCGAGATCGCGCGTGCCGCCAAGCGCGCGCGCTCCAGGACCAGCGATCGCGCGTTGCCGCGATTGGTCGCCGAGAAGGATGGACGCCGGCGCATCGTGGACGAACCGCCGCTGATCACCCGGGTGCCGGAGGCCGAAGCCGAGCGCATCGCCGCGGCGCTGGACGAGTACCTGACCACCCTGGCGCCGCATTGGCGCCGTGCACTGGGTGGCTACACCCTGGTCGACATCGCTCACAAGGTGGTGGGGGTCGGCAGTGTGGGTCTGCGCGCCTATGTCGCTCTTCTCGAGGGCAGCAGCGCGGATGACGTGGTCTTCCTGCAGCTCAAGCAGGCCCGGCGCTCGGTGCTCGCGCGGTACGTCCATGGCGACTCGGCGTGGCATGCCCATCAGGGCCAGCGGGTGGTGGAGTACCAGCAGGCCCTGCAGACCGTCAGCGATCCGCTGCTGGGCTGGGCGACCATCGACGGACGGCAATACTACGTGCGGCAGTACCGCGACATGAAGGGCACCATTCCACTGGATGCGATCGACGCGGCGGCACTGACCGACTACGCCGGGATCCTCGGTCACCTGCTCGCCAAGGGGCACGCGCGGACGAGCGGAGCCTCGATGATCGCCGGATACGTCGGTTCATCGGATAAGCTGGATACGGCCATGTGCCGCTTCGCCCGCGCCTACGCCGACCAGACCGAAGCCGACCATCAGGCCCTGGTCAAGGCCGTGGCTCGCGGCGTCCTCCCGGTCGAGTACGGGGAGCAGAGACCGAGCCGAACCGCAATTCGCCGGTAGTGCGCCCGCAGGGACGTGGCCACCGGCATCGTGTCGGTCGCGTCGCACGATCTCGGCATGGCAGGCACCGCCAAATGCGCTGTTCTGGCACGACCCGTTCGTTATCGACACGGCCGCCCTCGCAGGGGGCCGCGGGCTTTTGCATTGCGCTTAATTGAGGCTCATCCTGCATATTATTAGAATACGAATGATTAGCGTTTTGCTTAACAACGTATTGATATTCATCGTGCATACGCTCCGTCCTGACCGCTCACCAGTTTATTTGGTCGTGCGGATGTGCTTAGCTAATAGCTTGACAATAAGCATGTTTTAGCTATCCTCCGCCTGATGATGGACTACACTTCTAATCACGACCACGACAGTGAGCTCGCAGCGATCGCCGCGAGCAGCGCGGCGATCTCCAAGCTGGCGGACGCCGAGGCGCGACGTCGTGTGCTCTCGTATGTGCTCGCGCGCTACTTCCCGGAGGCTGCTCTCGCTCAGGGGCGGCCCCTCACCGAACGCGAGCTTCCCGGTGTCGCTTACCTCACCGACGCCGGACAGCTGCGAATCGCCGTCCGCGATCTCAAGGCGAGGAGTCGCTTGGACGCTGCGGTTCGTCTGGCCAGCGTCGCGATCTACGCGCACCAGCGACTCGCCGGACGGCCCTTGTCTTCGCGCAAGGGCCTCACGCCCCTGCTAAAGGAGTGGCGCCTCTACGACGGCAACACACGGGCCAAGCTCGCAAAGGAACGGGGGATTCTGCGCAGCGGAGACGACCTCTCGTTGGATGCTCAGACATCGCGGAACGCCGAGCGGCTCATCGAGGAGATCCGCTTGCCCGCTCAGGACGTCGAGCCCGGTCGTGGCACCCCAAACTGGGGACCGGAGCTTCCTGAACCTGACCACCGGCCGCCCGCAGCGGGCCGTACGCCCACCTTCGAGCATTTCGAAAACTGGGACAACTTCGCCAACAAGTGCTCCGTCTGCCTTCACGCCGTCGATGCGCAGGGGATCATCCTCTGGGCGAACGACATGGAGCTTGCGTGCCTGGGGTATTCAGCGGAGGAGTACATCGGGCGCTACGTCGGCGATTTTCACATCGATCAGGACGTCGTCCAGGACATTCTCCAACGGCTCATCGGGAACGAGACGGTGAACGCGTATCCGGCGCGCATGCGGGCGAAGGACGGTTCGATCCGCTACGTGATGCTCAGTTCCAACGTGTACCGGCGGAAGAACGGCGAGTTCGAGCACACGCGTTGCTTCACGACGGTCATCGACGAGGCGGCGTGGACCGCCTTGAGAAGTTTGAGGTAACGGGCCGCCTGCCGCGGCCGGTTAGCCCCGCTGGCGATCATGGCGATCAGCCAGAAACCGGGCCTGAAACGCGAGAAACAAGTTGGAAAGGAGACACCTAATGCAAGTCTTTGAGCATTTCGAGAACTGGGACAACTTCGCCAACAAGTGTTCCGTGAGCCTTCATGCAGTGGACGACAAGGGAACCATCCTCTGGGCGAACGATACCGAACTTGACTTTATGGGCTACAAGCCCGAAGAGTACATCGGGCGATTCATCGGCGACTTCCATGTGGACAAGGATGTCGTCAATGACATTCTCGGGCGGCTGACGAGATTCGAAACCGTCAACGCCTATCCGGCGCGCTTGCGGGCGAAGGATGGTTCGATCAAGTACGTGATGATCAACTCCAACGTGTACCAGCAGAAAGGGGGAGCGTTCGAGCACACGCGTTGCTTCACCACCGGAATCGGTGAAGAAGCCTGGAAGGCGCTGAAGAGGTAGTCCCAACGCGATGAAAGCGCCGGCGGCGCATAGGTCGCCGGTGCTGACGTTTTGGCCGGCTCTCGGCGCGATCGGGTCGCGGTCAGCCCAAAGGAGGTTGAACCCTGATGCGACGGGTATCCCGCCGCGTATTCACCAAGGGGCTCGCAGCCGGAGCGGCGCTCCTTGCGCTGCAGCCGGCATGCACCTCCGTTCCGCGATCGGCGGGACAGCGGCTGCGCAGCGACCTTGCGGATCTCAGCGGGACGCTGCTCTTCGACGACGTTACGCGGCACGCTGCGGCGAGCGACTTCGGCAACATCGTGCACCGGATGCCGGCGGCAGTGCTCAGGCCGGGCTCGGCTCAAGATATCCTGAAGACGGTCCAGTTCGCGAACCGCCACGGCGTCAAAATCGCGATGCGGACCGCGGGATCCCACGCATTTTTCGGCCAGAGTCAGGTCGAGGGCGGAGTCGTCATCGACGCCCGCCCGTTGAATTCGGTCCGCATCGTCACGTTCGGCGGCCGCCCCGCGCTGGAGGCCGGTGCCGGGGCGCAGTGGGGGCCCGTGCTGGATGCGGCGAACGCCCAGCGCCTGACCCCACCGGTGAACATCGACGATATGCCACTCTCGGTCGGCGGCACGCTCAGCACACAGGGATTCGGCGGGGCAACCGGGCGCGAAGGGTTTCAGGTCGATCACGTGCTGGAACTCGAAGTGGTGACCGGACATGGCGAGCTGGTGAGCTGCTCCGACGAGCGCAACAGCGATCTTTTCAACGCTGTGCTCTCCGGGATGGGGCAGTGCGCCTTTATCGTGAAGGCGGTCATGGAGCTCGTCTCGACCCCTTCCCATGTCCTGTTCTTCGTGTTGAGCTACAACGATCTGCAAACCGCCATTGCCGATCTCACGCTGCTAGTGAACGGCGGGCGTTTCAAGCACCTCGACGGGAGGACAGTCGCGCGGCCAGCCGGCGGGTTCATCTACAACGTCGAAGCCGGGGTCTTCCAGGACGGCCCCGATGCTCCCAACGAGGCGCAGCTGCTCGCCGGATTGAAGTTCGCGAGCCGAACCGTCCGGATGTTGACCTACGTCGAATACTATCGGCGGGTCACCGACTTCACCCCCGCCGGCTATCTCCTGCCACATCCCTGGCTGTACCTCTGCCTACCGGCGGCGGGATTCATGGAGTACGCGACGAAGATCATTGCCACCCCCGCAGAAGTTGCCTTCTCCTCCCCGCGGTTTTCAGTATGGCGGCGGAGCAGCATGAAGCGTCCGCTCGCCCGCGTGCCCGAGGGTGAGCTGATCTACAGATTCCAGCTGGGGCGCGTGCCGCCGGCAACCGCCGACATCGCGGCCCTGGTCGCGATGAATCGCACGCTATACGAGCGGGCGCGCGATCTCGGTGGTACGCGGATGACGTCAAGCGCGATTCCGTTCTCGCAGGCCGATTGGATCCGGCACTATGGGCCGGCCTGGAAAGCCTTCGCTGCCGCGAAAGCGCGCTACGACCCGAATAACGTGCTGACGCCAGGGCAGAGGATGTTCGGCACGGACGCCGGGTGAAGCGTTGCTGGGGCTTGTCCGCTCCCGCATGGAATCTGTCATATCGGGTCGACGAACCCGGTAGATCAGCGAACCAATCAGCTTGTGGTCCGCGAAAATGCTCGATCAACAGCCTGCCGCTTCTGGCTCGCGGACAACCTCGCGCTGCAGGGTCGGCGCGACGAGGCGCGCGAGATTTTCGAACGACTCCTCGCCCTGCGCAACGATGTCGGCGTGCTTTCGGAGGAATACGAGCCGGTAGCGAAGCGATTCCTGGGTAACTTCCCGCAAGCGTTTTCGCATATCGCGCTCATGAACACCGCCATGAATCTCGCCGAAGGGACGAAGCCCGTTGAGAAAGGGGCAGAGAGGGTGGGCGCGTAGGCAGCGGGTTGCTGGCGCAGTGCGTTGTGGCGAAGTTCAGCGGAATGGGCGGCGTGCCGGGCGCGACTTGTAGCGCCACGGTAGTTGCCGCCCCCCATGGTGCGAGCGGATCACGGTAGGCGCGCCTGTGCGGGTGCTATCCTTCAGCTCGACATGAGCGTACGTCAGATCATCAAGACCTTCGATGCGTGGCGCGCCAAGGGCGAGCCCATGGTGCTCGCGACGGTATACGAAACGATCGGCTCCACTTACAGCAAGGCCGGCCATCGCATCCTGATCGCGGCGAGCGGCCAGTACCAGGGACTGGTGAGCGGCGGCTGTCTGGAGGGCGACCTCGCGGAGCGCGCAAGAACGGTGCTCGAAACCGGGGCCGCCTCCCCGGTGACCTACGACATGAGAGGCGAAGCGGACGAGCTCTTCGGGTTGGGTGTCGGCTGCAACGGCCTGATCCGGGTCCTGCTTCAGCCGCTCCTGCCCTCGCACGACTACCAGCCGTTCGCGTCGATCGCGCAGCACCTGCTGGCCAATCGTCCGGCGGCGGTCGCGACGGTGATCGAAAGCGCGGCGCCGGGCGCGGTGCCCGGAGCGACCGTGATCGTGCAGGCCGGGTCGCGCGAGGCGTGGAATGTCGATCCGGCGGTCGCGGACAAGCTCGCGGCGGAATGCGAGCGCCTCCTGCGCTCCGGAGAAACGCGCTACGCGAGAGATCCGGCCGGGCTCGGTGTGCTCTACGCGAGCCTGAAGCCGGTCCCCAGGCTGCTGCTGCTCGGTGCCGGTCTGGATGCGATTCCGCTGTTGAACATGGCCGCCGATCTGGGCTGGCGCGTGACGGTAGCGGATCATCGCCCGGCCTACCTCGAACGCGGCGGGCTCGAGCGTGCGGAACAGGCGATTCACGTCACCCCGCGCGCCCTCGGAGAAAGCGTATCGCTCGCCGAGTTCGACGCGATCATCGTCATGAGCCATCATCTGGTGACGGACCGAACTTATCTTGCCCAGCTCGCGGACGTGAGCGTGCGATACGTCGGCGTCCTGGGGCCGCCGGCGCGCAAGGAGCGTTTGCTCGCGGGCCTCGGGGAGGCGGGCTCGACGCTTCGAGCGAGGCTGCGAGGCCCGGTCGGTCTCGACATCGGCGCGGATTCTCCGGAGTCGATCGCCTTGTCGATCCTCGCCGAGCTCCACGCCACCTTGTCCGGAGCCACGGGGAGATCGCTGACCATGCCGTGAACGAACCGGCGTGACCGCGCGGCCGGACGAAGCGAGCCGAGAGCTCAGCCTGCGAGCCGGGCGCGCTCACCGACAAGGAGCGCACGATGAGCGCAGACCACCACACGGCCTTGCGTCAACAGATGCTCGGGGAAATCGCCGCCGAGACGATCTACGTGAGCGCCCAGGTCGGCAAAGCGGCCCTCGGCGAGCAGGTCATGGCGGTCGTGGGCAAGGTACCCCGGCACGAGTTTGTGCCGATCGAGCTCCAGCCGTACGCGTACGCCAACATGCCGCTCCCGATCGGGTTCGGCAAGACGATCTCGCAGCCGTTCATCGTCGCGTTGATGACCGATCTGCTCGATATCCGCGCCGAGGACACCGTCCTCGAGATCGGGACCGGACTCGGGTATCAGGCGGCCATTCTCGCGGAGCTGGCGCGGAAGGTGTACAGCGTCGAGATCATCGACGAGCTCGCCCGGCAGGCGAAGCGACGGCTAGGCCGGCACGGCTACACGAGCATCGAGTTCAGGGTGGGTAACGGCTATCACGGCTGGCCGGAGCACGCCCCCTTCGACAAGGTGATCGTGACGGCGGCGCCGCACCTCATCCCCCCGCCGCTGATCTACCAGTTGAAGGCTGGCGGCAAGATGGTCATCCCGGCCGGTTTGCCCGATACGCAGCAACTCGTCCTGCTCGAGAAAGACCGCGAAGGCCGGCTGACGACGAGGGAAATCCTGCGGGTGCGATTCTCGGAGCTCGAGGGAGCCGAGGCTTAGCGGAGCGCCGGAGTGACGCACGCACGTTCCGAGCGACAGGCCGGCGCGGCTCCGGAATCGCGGCATCGATACGGGCCGTCACCCCCGATCGGGATTGCGGAACCTTCCGGGCTGATCGCCGCGGTTGAGGGCGACCGTCTCGAATTCCGCGAGGCTCAGCCTGCCGTCGCGGTCGCGGTCGGCTTCGTCGAAGTTCGCGGCTACCTCGGGCTGCGCGGCCGCTTCCTTTCTCGAGATCCAGCCGTCACCGTCGGCGTCGAGCTTCCGGAACGCCTCCGGGCGGTCCTGGGGAGCAAGCTCTTCGGCCGCCCACGCGGGCGTCGCTGCTGCAAGCACGAGCGCGGCGAGAAGGGATCTACAGCGCTTCATGCGAGGACCACCGCAAGCGATATGCCTGCGCTTGAAGCCGCAGGAGATGCCTACGCAGATCGACCCTATCGCTCCGGACGATGGGCATGAGACTTGCGGTTCGACGGAGCATGCGCGCGTCCCCGCGCGATGCGCGCATCCGGCGTGGACCAGCGCAGGCCGAACGCACAGGAGGTCGCCATGAAAGTCAGCGAAGCCATGACGCGTGACGTGCGCGTCGCGAACCCCGACCAAAGCATCCGCGAGGCGGCCCAGATGATGGCCGAACTCGATGCCGGCGTGCTGCCGGTGGGCGCCGACGATCGGCTGGTCGGAATGATCACCGACCGCGACATCGCGATCCGCGGCGTCGCGAAGGGCAGGACGCCCGATACCCCGGTCCGGGACGTGATGACCGACGACGTGAAGTACTGCTTCGAGGACGAGGATATCGACCACGTGGCGCGCAACATGGCCGACATCCAGGTCCGCCGCCTCCCGGTCGTGAACCGGGACAAGCGGCTCGTGGGAATCATCGCGATCGCCGACCTCGCAGCCAGCGAGGATCCGGAGGTTGTCGGCGACACCGTTTCCGGCATCTCGGAGCCGCCCGGAGATCGCTGACGGAACGAGAAAGCCAGGGTGCCGGCGCGCCGCCGCAGCGCAGACGACAGTTCGCTCAGGCTGTAACAACTACAGGCCGGCGGAAGTTCTTACAGCGCCGCGGTGCCGCTCCGATCTCGGTGCACCGCGCGTTTCGGTGACCATCGTCTGAGCGTCGAGCTCGCGCCGAAAGGCTGGGAGTCGCTGGCGCGTGGCGGCGCCGGGTTTGCCGCCGCGCTCACGATCGAGCGCCGGCCAGACCGAGTGGACGAAGGCGGCGCAACGTTCGGCAACCCTGGGCACCCGGGTTGCTTCCGATCACCGGGTTGCCGACCACGAGTGAGACTGCCATGACTGCGCGTAAGCCCCGGACCGCACCCGCCAAGCCGAGACGTTCGATCGTGGCCGAGGCTCGTGCGCGTTCGTCGAGCCGGGCAACCCTGAGCGGCCCGACCCGCAAGACCGGAGGCGTGCCGCTCGCAGCGGACGATCCGCTCGTGCGGAAGCTCGAAGCTACCGAGCGGCTCGCAGGAGCGTTCCGGTACAACGAGAACAAGGCCCTCGAGCATGGGGAAGCCGCGCTGCAGCCGCGGCCCGGTCCCAGCGCCGAGCCGGCCGACCCGTCCGCGACCGGCAGCACCGTGAGCGAGACGAACGCATCGGAGAAGCTCGGCAGCGGCACGCCGCCGCGCGGCGAGAATCCGGCCTCCGGTCCGCTCGATCGCGTGCGCGTCGATTCGGGCGGACAGGCGCTGACGACGAACCAGGGCGTCCCCGTCGCCGACAACCAGAACTCCCTGAAGGCCGGGCTGCGCGGCCCGGCGCTCCTCGAAGATTTCATCCTGCGCGAGAAGATCACCCACTTCGACCATGAGCGGATCCCGGAGCGCGTGGTGCACGCCCGCGGCTCGGCGGCGCACGGCTACTTCGAGTGCTACGAGCCCCTCGCCCGATATACCCGCGCGTCACTCTTCGCCGAGGCAGGCAAGCGCACGCCCGTCTTCGTCCGCTTCTCGACGGTGGTGGGAGAGCGCGGCTCGGCGGACACCGTGCGGGACGTCCGCGGGTTCGCCGTCAAGTTCTACACCGACGAGGGCAACTGGGACCTCGTCGGCAACAACATCCCGGTGTTCTTCATCCAGGACGCGATGAAGTTCCCCGATCTCATCCATGCGGCGAAGCCCGAACCGCACTTCGCGATGCCGCAGGCGGCGACCGCCCACGACACGTTCTGGGATTTCGTCTCGCTGACGCCCGAATCGACGCACATGCTGATGTGGGCGATGTCCGACCGGGCGGTTCCGCGCAGCTACCGGATGATGCAGGGCTTCGGCGTCCACAGCTTCCGGCTCGTGAATGCCGGTGGCGAGTCCCGGTTCGTCAAGTTCCACTGGCAACCCATCGCGGGCACCCACTCGCTCGACTGGGACGAGGCGGTCAAGATCGCCGGCGCCGATCCCGACTTCCACCGGCGCGACCTGTGGGAGGCAATCGAGGCCGGCGCCTATCCGGAGTACGAGCTCGGCATGCAGATCTTCACGGAGGAGCAGGCGGAGCGCTTCAGCTTCGACGTCCTCGACCCGACCAAGATCGTTCCGGAGGAGCTCGTCCCGGTGACGCCGGTCGGCAGGATGGTGCTGAACCGCAACCCCGACAACTTCTTCGCCGAGACCGAGCAGGTCGCGTTCTGCGCGGCGCACATCGTCCCCGGTCTCGACTTCACCAACGATCCGCTGCTCGCGGGCCGGATCCACTCCTACAACGATACCCAGATCTCCCGCCTCGGCGGACCCAACTTCCACGAGATCCCGATCAACGCCCCGGTGGCGCAGGTGCACAACAACCAGCGCGATGCGATGCACCGCCAGGCGATCCACCGCGGCCGCGTCTCGTACGAACCCAACTCGCTCGCCGGCGGCTGCCCGTTCCAGGCCGGCGCGCGGGGGTTCACCTCGTTCCCGGAGCCGGTCCGGGGCGACAAGGTGCGGGGCAAGCCCGAGCGCTTCGCGGATCACTACACGCAGGCCGCGCTGTTCTGGAACAGCCAGGCGCCGGTCGAGAAGGCGCACATCGTCCGCGGCTTCAGGTTCGAGCTGACCCGCGTGCAGACCAGCGCGGTGCGCGAACGAGTCGTGGCGATGCTCGCAAACGTCGCCCGCGAGCTCGCGGAAGACGTGGCGGCAGGGCTCGGCATGACGGTGCCCGCCGCGCTCCCCAAGGCGCTCGAGAAGCCGCCGCTGCCCGAGGTCGAGACCTCGCCCGCGCTGTCGCTCTTCGCCCGTCCGGGCGACGGAAGCATCCGCACGCTCCGCATCGCCATCCTCGTTGCGGACGGCGTCGACACCCGGGGCGCATCGGCGATCCAGGCGGCGCTCGCGAACGAGGGTGCGGTGCCGCGCTTCGTCGGGGTGCGGCTGGGCATGGTCGAAGGCGCCGTCGGAGCACCGATCGCGGTCGATGTCTCGCTCGAGGCCGCGCCGGCCGTGCTCTTCGATGCGCTCGTCGTCCCCGATGGCGGCCCCGCGACCGAGGCGCTCGCGGCGCGCGGCCACGCCCTCGAGTTCGTCAAGGACCAGTACCGGCACTGCAAGCCGATTCTCACGCTCGGCACCGGCGGCGACCTGCTCGCAAAGGCCGGTGTCCCGCCGGCGCCGCGCTCCGGCGAGCCCGTTCCCGGAGTGCTGCGGTTCCCCGCGGACAGCGTGGACACGGCCGTGCCGCTCTTCATCCAGGCGCTCGTAAAGCGCCGGCATTTCGAGCGCGAGGCGGATCCGCCTCGCGTGTAGGCCGCGGCCGCGCCTCAGATCGCGCCGACGCTGCCGGTGACGGGCAACACGATCCCGGTGATGTAGGCGGAGCACACCGGCGAGGCGAGGAACACGTACGCCGGTGAAATCTCTTCGGGCTGCGCGACCCGCTTCATGTCGGTGTTTCGCCCGAACTCCGCGACCTTCTCGGCCGGCTTGTCCGCCGGGTTCAGCGGCGTCCAGACCGGACCCGGCGCGACCGCGTTCACGCGGATGCCCTTGTCCGCGAGGTTCTGCGCCAGCGACTTGGTGAACGCGTGGATGGCGCCCTTGGTCGTTGCGTAGTCGAGCAGCTTGGGGCTGCCCTCCAGACCGACGACGGAGCCGGTATTGATGATCGAGTCGCCGCGCCCGAGGTGCGGCAGGGCTGCGCGCGCCATGTGGAAGTACCCGTAGACGTTGGTCCGCAGGGTTTCGTCGAATCGCTCGTCGGAGAGGTCCTCGAGCGAATCGGCGTGCTCCTGGAAGGCCGCGTTGTTCACGAGGACGTCGAGGCCGCCGAACTCGCGTACGACCCTGTCCACTGCATCGCGGCAGAACGCGCTGTCCTTTACGTCGCCGGCGATCGCCAGGCACCGACGTCCTTCTGCTTCCACGTGGCGCTTGGTCGCTTCGGCGTCCGCGTGCTCGCTCAGGTAGAGAATCGCGACGTCGGCGCCTTCGCGCGCGAACAGGACCGCGACGGCGCGGCCGATCCCGGAATCTCCGCCCGTGACGATGGCGACCTTGCCCTCGAGCTTGCCGCTGCCGCGGTAGTCGGGCGCGAGAAACCGCGGCTCGAGCTCGAGGTCGGCCTCGTTGCCCGGCTTCGCGATGTGCTGCGCGGGCAGCGCGGCCGGCTGCGCGCGCGGCCCCGCCTGCACCGGACCGCGGTCGTCCGTTTTCTTGCGCTTCCGCGCCCGATCGCGTGCATCCTGCTCGCGCTGGATGCGGCGGTGCTTCGACGCGACCGCTTGCGGACTCGAACGAGCCTTCCTGGGGCTGGCCATGGTCACCTCCGATGATCGTGCACGTGCCCTTCCGGGCCGCGGTCAGCGACGCGATCGCGTCGTCGCGAGAAATGCCGCGACGAGAATCGCTCCGACGAGGAGGAATACGCCGGCAGCGGTCTGCGATGCCGGGCCGCCGACACCAACGTAGCCGAGCACGCCCGAAATCGCGGCGACGGTGATGGCTACTACGGCGCCCTGCAACATTGCGCCTCCGAGTCGAAGACACATCGTGTGCTGCAACGCGTGTGCCTACCCGGAGACAGGAATGGGCCGTCCCGGACCATCCAGACCAGAACGCCGCCCGTGACAAGGAACGCGGCGGTGGAGAATCGCTGCTCCATGAGCACGCCAGGGCGAAACCTCCGGACCGAGCGCGCAATCGTCGTGCCGGGAGGGCGGCGTACCGGCCGGGGCGGGCAGGATCTTCACGGCGGTGAAGTTCTTACCGGCGAACAGAGCGCGCGCGCTGCCGGGTCCGAGCGGCGCGCCGGGGCACGCCGTTTGCGCGCCGGGGGGCATGCACGGAGCACTCTCACCTGCCTTGCTTTTCATGTCGCTCCTGGTCCTTGCGGGTTGCGGCGATCGCTCGAAACTGCCCCTCCACGCCGATACCGGCGCGCGGCCCACGCTGCCGGAGCCGACCGCCGCCCTGTTGCCGACGGTGAACATCGCCCCGGCGAAAAGGTGGTCCGATGGCGCCATGCCGACGCCGGCCGCGGGCCTCGCGGTGAACGCGTTCGCAGCGGGTCTCGATCACCCCCGCTGGCTCTACGTCCTGCCGAACGGGGACGTCCTGGTCGCCGAGACGAACGCGCCGCCGCGACCCGAGGACGGCAAGGGCGTCAAGGGCTGGGTCATGAAGCGCGTGATGAAGCGCGCCGGCGCCGGCGTGGCGAGCGCCAACCGGATCACGCTGTTGCGCGATGGGGACGGCGACGGCGTCGCGGAAGTCCGCGCGACGTTCCTCGAGGGCTTGAACTCGCCGTTCGGAATGGTCCTCGTCGGGAACGATCTGTACGTGGCGAACACCGACGCCCTCGTGCGCTTTCCGTACGCGGCGGGGACGACGAGGATCGGGGAGCCGGGCACGAAAGTGGTCGACTTGCCGGGTGGCCCGCTCAACCATCACTGGACGAAGAACGTCGTCGCCAGCCGCGATGGTTCGCGACTCTACGTCACGGTCGGGTCGAACAGCAACGTCGCCGAGAACGGCATGGAGAACGAGGTCGACCGCGCCGCGATCCTGGAGATCGATCCCGCGCAGCGGAGCCGGCGGGTCTTCGCCTCCGGGCTCCGCAACCCCAACGGTCTCGCCTGGGAGCCGCAGACCGGCGCCCTGTGGACCGTCGTCAACGAGCGCGACGAGCTGGGCAGTGACCTGGTGCCCGACTACCTCACGTCGGTGAAGGCGGGCGCCTTCTACGGCTGGCCTTACAGCTACTTCGGCAAGTACGTGGACACGCGCGTGAAGCCGCCCCGTCCCGACCTCGTCGCGAAAGCGCTCGTTCCGGACTACGCGCTCGGCGCGCATGTGGCGCCGCTCGGCCTCGCGTTCTACCAGGGCCAGCTGTTGCCGTCGCGTTACGCCGGCGGCGCGTTCGTGGGCGAGCACGGTTCGTGGAACCGTCGGCCGCTCAGCGGCTACAAGGTCGTGTTCGTACGCTTCGAGAGCGGCCGCCCCGTCGGCACTCCGGAAGACGTCCTCAGCGGCTTCGTCGACGAGGACGGCAATGCGCGCGGGCGCCCGGTGGGCGTTGCGGTGGACCGCGGCGGCGCTTTGCTCGTCGCCGACGACGTCGGCAACGTCGTTTGGCGCGTGACGCCGGCGGCGGCGAAAAACTGACCCGCGCGGGGCTTCACCCGCCCAGCGACGGCGCGGCATAGGCCACCGCCAGCCCGACCAGTCCCTGCGCGGCGGTGTAAAGCCAGAACAAGCGGCAGTTGTCGAAGCTCGCGCGCCGCGTCGCGGCGAACCGGGAGGCGTGGCATCGACGGTGCGGTGCAAGCCGCATGCCTGTTATGCTTCCATCTTTCGCCTGCCCAATGATGGGCGCCCGATCTCCTGCTCGGCGGCGGGTTGGAGAGCGTGACTGGGCGGTACGAGTTCGATCGGCTGCCGCAGCCTTGGGACGCTGCTCGCTCCTGGGCGGTGGGTTTCCTCTAATCCCTGCGTCGGCGACCGATAGCGATCCTGAGTCCTTCTGACCATGGCCAAAACGGGTAACTGGGCCTTTCGACCGAGCGTGCAAGCGCGGCCGGAGGAGGTGAAATTCGACCTCAACGTGGCGCTCGACTCGCTGGTGATGCTGCGTGCCGAGATTCCCGAGGATGCGTTTACCGCCTCGATGCTCGGTACCGAGCGGACCGGCAACGGCGTGGTGATCCGCGAGGACGGGCTGATCCTCACGATCGGCTACCTGATCACCGAGGCGCACTCGGTCTGGCTCACCACGAACGACGGCACGGTCGTGGCGGGGCATCCCCTCGCCTATGACCAGGTCACCGGCTTCGGGCTGGTGCTGCCGCTCGGCCGCCTCGGCCTCCCGGCCCTCGCGCGCGGCTCGGCTGCGTCGGCGGCCGTCGGTGCCGATGTGATCGTCATCGGCCACGGCGGCCGCGCGCACGCGCTGAAAGCGAAGATCATCGCGAAACGCGAGTTCGCCGGCTACTGGGAGTATGTGCTCGACGAAGCGATGTTCACGGCGCCGCCGCACCCGCAGTGGAACGGGGCGGCGCTGGTCGGCGAAGATGGACGCCTGCTCGGCATCGGCTCGCTGGTGGTGGAGGAAGCGCTGAGCGGCGAAACCGTCGAGTGCAACATGTTCGTGCCGATCGACCTGCTCGAGCCGATTCTCGACGACATGTTCAACCTTGGCCGGGCCGCTCGGCCCGCGCGCCCGTGGCTCGGGATGTACACGGCGGTGGATGAGGGCCAGCTCATCGTCGGCGGCCTGGCCGAGGACGGGCCGGCGGAACGCGCCGGTGTGCGCCTCGGCGACACGGTGCTCGAAGTGGCGGGCGAACGGGTTTACGAGCTCGCCGAGCTGTTCCGCAAGGCGTGGCACCTCGGGCCGCCAGGAACGGTAATCCCGCTGACCCTTGGTCGCGACGGGGCCGTCTCGCGCGTGCAGGTGCACTCGGCCGACCGCAACGACTTCCTCAAGAAGCCGTCGATGCACTGAGGCAGGGACGCCGTCGGCCGCACGTTCGCGATTGCATGTGCGGCCGCGGCGGGCGGAAATTCGCAGGACGGCAAGCGCCAGGGTTTCGGGATCCGAAGCGAGCTCGTTTCGACGCCGGACGACGGTGCCGGTCAAGCGGCGATGCTCGCCGCGCGAGCACAAATTCCGGTTCCGGCTGTCGGATCTAGTGCATCCGACGAGCAGACACCGGCGGGGCGTTGCTCTACGCTGTTTTCCCGAGCAGTGGAGCCCCGAATCTTGGTCAAAGTGATGATCGTCGAGGACGATCCCGTCGTTCCTCAACCGCTTCTGCAGGATCGTTGCCGACGAGGCCGGGTTCGAGCTCTTCGCGGCGGTGCGCGACGGTACCACCGCGCGCGATACGCTCACGCGCGGCGCGCCGGACGTGCTGCTGGTCGATCTCGGGCTGCCGGACATGAGCGGCATCGAGATCATTCGCGAGACCGCAGGGCGCTACCCCGCTACGGACATCATGGTCGTCACCGTCTTCGGCGACGAAGGGCACGTGCTCGCCAGCATCGAGGCCGGTGCGACCGGCTACCTGCTGAAGGACACCCTGCCGGAAGAGTTCGTCGATCATGATCAAGGCAGCTGCGTGCCGGCGGCTCGCCGATCAGCCCGCTCATCGCGCGCCAGCTGCTGAAGAAGCTTCGTCCACCGGGCGGAGTGACCGACGAAGCCGCGCGGATCGGGTCGGCGCTGTCGGCGCGGGAATCGGAGATCCTCTCGATCATCGCCAAGGGGTTCAGCTTCGCGGAGATCGCGAAACTGCTCGGGATCTCTCCGCACACGGTGACGACGTACGTCAAGAAGATCTATCAGAAGCTGGCCGTGCATTCGCGCGGCGAAGCGGTCTATGAGGCGAGCCGGATGGGCCTCATCAGGTAGCGGGTCCCCGCGTCGGGCCATGCGCTGCCGCTGGCGGCACTGGCTCGCGCTGCTCGTCGCCGGCACCGTCGGGCTCCTCGGCGCGGAGCCACGTCGCCGCCTCCATCCTCAAGCTCGACTCCGCGGAGATCGTCCTCGACGACTCGGCCTCGCCGCCGCCGGACTCTGCGTCCTGGCAGCCGCAGCCGCTACCGGACAACTGGAACGTGTCCCGCCCGGGTCAGGGCGGGATCGCGTGGTATCGCGTGCGCTTCGAGCTGCCGCGCGCGCCCGACCGGCTCTACGCCGTCTACGTGCGCAAGCTGAGCATGAACGCGGCATTCTACGCGAACGGCGCGTTGCTCGGAAGCGGCGGGCAGTTCGAGGAGCCGGTGGCGCGCCACTGGAACCGCCCGCAGTTCTTCACGATCCCGCCGGCGCTGCTGAGCGAAGGCGAGAACGTCCTGCACGTACGGCTGCGGGTCTATCCCAATTCACGCGGCGGCCTGGGCGAGATCGAGGTCGGTCCCGAAGCCGAGCTGCGACCGCACTATGAGCGCCGCTATTTCGTCCAGACCGTTCTTCCGCAGCTCTGCAATATCGTCGTCGCCGCCCTGGGCGTGTTCGCCTTCGCCCTGTGGGTGAAGCGCCGCGCCGAGCCGACCTACGTGTGGTTCTTCGTGTTCTCGCTGCTGTGGGTCTTCCGCTCGACGCACATGTTCGTCCGCGACATCCCGGTGGACGCGTTCTACTGGGACATCTGGGTGCAAAGCTCCTTCGGATGGTGCGCGCTGCTGTTCATCGTTCTCGCCATGCGGTATTCGGGCCAGCGCTGGCCCCGCTTCGAGACGGTTCTGCTCGCCTACGCCGCGCTCGGGCCGGTGGCGATGTATGCCGGCGGTCCGGACCGGCTGCACGCGGTTGCGAGCAACTGGTCGTTCGTGATCGTGCCGGTGGCGATCTTTTTCGAGGCCTTCCTGATACGCGAGGCCTGGCGCCAGCGCACGGCGGTCAGCGCGCTGCTGGCGACGGTCTGGGCGCTGATGATCATCGCCTCCGTTCACGACGGGCTCGTCCATCGCGACAAGCTCGCGTTCGACAGCTTCTATCTCGTGTCCTACGTCATGATCTTGCTGTCGGTCGTGATGGGTTGGATCCTGACGAACCGCTTCGTGCAGGCGCTGAACGCCGCGGAGCAGCTCAATGTCGAGCTGGAGGACCGCGTGGCGCAGAAGCACGCCGAGCTCGAGCAGCACTACGAGCGCCTGCAGGAGATGGAGCGCGCGAGCGCGATTGCCGAAGAGCGCCAGCGCATGATGAGCGAGATGCACGACGGCATCGGCTCGCAGCTGATCGCCACCCTGGACCTGGTCGAGCAGCGGCGAGACGCCGAAGGGCGAGATCGCGCGCGGGTTGAGGGAAGTACTGGACGGTCTCCGGCTCACGATCGATTCGCTGGAGCCGACCGAGGACGATCTGCTGACGGTGCTGGCGGAGCCTGCGCTACCGCCTGGAGGGCAGGCTGAGGCGGCAGGGGATCGCGCTCGACTGGCAGGTGAACGATCTGCCCGGGCTCCCGTCGCTCACGCCGCACAACGTCCTGCACATCCTGCGCATCCTGCAGGAAGCGTTCACCAATATCGCGAAGCACGCGCGCGCGAAAGGCGTCACGGTGCGAACGGGTTTCACCGAGCAGCACCTCGTCATCAGCGTCGCCGACGACGGTTGCGGTTTCGCGGCCGGGCATCGCGAGGGCCGCGGGCTCGCCAGCATGCGCCGGCGCGCGGCGGCGCTGGGCGCAGGGCTGTCGATTACACCCACTCCGCTCGGCACGACCCTGAGCTTGTCCCTCTCGCGCTCGGCGTGAGCGCGCGTGCGACGCAGGCGTCGGCGCAGAGCGCCATGCCTTTCGGTCTACATCCGCAGGTTTAGCCAGGACACGCGATGGGCAAACGCGTTTGCGGGCTATTCGTGGTCGCGAGTCTCCGCCTAGAGTTGCAATCGTAGGCTCGTGGTCTATCGCCGGCGTAGGGGTCTGCAAGAGCCGGTTGCCGTCATCCTCGATCATCAGCTTGGATGAGGCGGCAGAAACCAACTGTGCAAAGGAATGCACCTGAGTCTGTCAACCCGAAGGGGGCGAGTCTTCACCGGTCGGCCGACGACGCTACCGCGCGGACGTGGCTCCCATCAAACTTGAAAGAGACAACATCATGGCAACGAAAGGAAACGGACATGTCGGATAAATGGACTATCAAGGGCCGGATCGTGGTGAGCCATCTCCTGCCGGAGCTGGCCGAAGCATTCGGGCCGACCAACGGCCTCGCCGGCATCACGGTCAAAGTCTCCGCCCGCTCCAAGATCCCCACCGGGTGGGGCTGGTGGAACAGCTGGGGCACGATCAAGACCGGCAGCGACGGCCGGTTCCAGGTTGCCGAGACGCACGGCGGCGATCGCCGCCAGTTCAAGGTCGAGATCCTGTTCGATTCCGACCGGCTGCGGATCAAGGAAGGCCAGGAAACCTCGATCCGGCTGGACTCGGACGGCTTCCCGATCGACGTCGAGCTGGACCTCACCGACAAGGACTGGCACGAGGTCCATAACGACGACGACGGCGCCGCCGACCGGCGGGCGCAAGGCCGGCGTCATCGACCTCGGCAGCATCCCGCTCACCCGGACGCTCGTCCGCAAGCACGGGGACATCTGGGTCCTCTACGGCAAGGTGCTCGACCTGTTCGAGAGCTACGGCTCCGACTACGCCTACAAGAAGAAGGTCACCGTGAAGTACCCCATGGGCATCGGCGGGAACAGCGCCAATACGGCTTCCTATTGCAACCCGGCCAACGACACCGTCTACATCAAGGAAGGGGATTTCCACAGCCGCACCCTGATCCACGAGTTCTCGCACCGGTGGGCTTTCGAGCGCTCGACCGGGGAAGTCAACATGGCGTGGCAGCTCGCCAAGCACGGCACGACGCACCAGACACGGGAGAACACCACCTTCGTGCCCTTCCACGAGGCCTTTGCGGAATGGAGCGCCTACAAGATCCTCAAGGAGATCACCGGCAACAAGGCGGCCCAGTTCAAGGAGGACGTGGTCTGGAAATACCCCGACGTCCCGCTCAACCGGGCCTACGTCGGCGCTGCGCTCGGCCCGAGCGAGCGGACCCTGGCGAACGTCGACTTCACCGAGCGCGGCTGGCACAGCCTGTTCAACATCCTCACCTTCCCCTTCATCGACCGCGTCGACTTCAACCGGGCGCTCACCGCGGTCGACCCCGAGTACGCCTTCGTCATCCTCTTTTCGACGGTCTCCTGCCCGGAAGTGCGGCTGGGCTACAGCTTCAAGGACGTGCTGAGCATCTTCCTGCAGCATCCGGCCAAGGGCATCGACGACTATCTGAAGAAGGACGAGCTCGATTTCTTCCATTTCCTGGCCCGGGCCGGCGCGATCCTGCCCGGGTTCGAGCGGGAGAAGATCAGGCTGGTCAAGACCTGCCTGGACCCGAACAGCACGGTCAATCCGTGTCCCGAGCTGGCGGTCGCCTGACCGGCGTCGCCGGCGACGACGCCAGTCGAGCACAGCGTCACGCGTCTTCCGGAGCCTCGCTCGGCAAGCGGGGCCCCGGTTACGTGACACTATCGACCACTCGCCGATTGCGGGCAGCGGCATGACTGCCCGCGGTTCCGGCCTGCGGGGCACGATGGATACGGAGGTTCTGATCGTCGGCGCCGGTCCGACCGGGCTGATGCTCGCCAATCAACTCGCGCGGCGCGGGGTGCGAGCGCAGATCATCGATCGGCATTCCGGACCCTCGCTCGAGACCAGAGCGCTCGGCGTGCAGGCGCGCACGCTCGAGATCTATTCGAAGCTCGGCATCGTGGAGCGGGCGCTCCAGCTCGGCAAGCGCGCCACCGGCGCCAACATGTGGGCGGAAGGTCGCCGCGCAGCGCGCGTCCCGCTGGGCGACATCGGGCGGGACCTGAGCCCGTTCCCGTTCCTCCTCATCCTGGGCCAGGACGACAACGAGCGGCTGATGGGCGACGCGCTTCGCGATCGGGGCATGGCGGTCCAGTGGTCCACCGAGCTGGTTGCGCTTGATCAGGCATCCGGTCACGTGACGGCGACGCTCAAGCAGCCGGACGGAGCGACCCGCGAAGTCACCGCCGCGTGGGTCGCAGGATGCGACGGCGCGCACAGCGCAGTGCGGTCCCTGAACGGGATCGAATTTCCGGGCGCCCCGTACGAGCACACCTTCTTCGTCGCCGACACGCAAGCGACGGGCGAGATGGTCCCGGACGAGCTGAACGTGTACCTGTGGGAGGAAGGATTTCATCTCTTCTTCCCGATGCGCGGCACCGATCACTGGCGCGTCGTGGGCATCGTGCCGCCCAGCCTGCGGGGCAGAGACGACCTGACGTTCGAGGACGTGATCCCGTCGCTGCGCACGGAGGCGGGAGCGGGGCTGTCGTTCGCGGGCTGCAGCTGGTTCTCGACATACCGCATCCACCACCGGCGCGCGGCGCGCTTTCGCGATCGCCGCTGCTTCCTCCTGGGAGATGCGGCGCACATACACAGCCCGGTCGGTGCCCAGGGCATGAATACCGGCCTTCAGGACGCCTATAACCTCGCCTGGAAGCTCGCCCTCGTCGTCACGGGCCGCGCGGACGCGGAACTGCTCGACTCCTACGAGGCCGAGCGAATCCCGGTCGCCCAGCGGTTGCTGAGCACCACCGACCGGGCGTTCTCGCTGATCGTGTCGGACGGCTGGTTCGCCGGCCTGTTCCGCACGCGGATTCTCGCCAGGGTGCTCGCGCTTGCAATGACCCGCGAGCGCATGCGGACGCTCGCGTTCCGCACGATCTCCCAGACCGGTATCCGCTACCGGACGAGCCCGCTATCGGAAACGCTGGCGGGGCTGCCTGCCGGCGCGCCGCGCGCAGGCGATCGCTTTCCGTGGCTGCGACTCAGGTTCGAAGCGAGCGGCCCGGTCGAAGACCTGTTCCAGCGTCTCGACGACACGCGCTTCAATCTGATCGTGACCGGGCAGCCTTTGCCTGCCGATCCCGCGGTCGGGCCCGGCGACCTGCTGCGCGCCCACGTGATCCCCGACGATCCGGCGAACGACGCGGCGCTGGGCCGCGTGCAGATCCGCCGGCCGTCCTTCTACCTGCTGCGTCCTGACGGCCACGTCGGGCTCGCCGGGACTCGACTGGACTCGGGCAGCGTGGCCGGTTACCTGTCTGCGCGCCACATTCATCGGCCCCTGCAACACCTCCAGCGCGGCGAACAAGGTGGTGGTGCCATGGCGCTTGTAGTCGTGCGTCATCGTTCCGCAGCGGCCCTTCTTCATGGGCAGCCCCGGCTGCGTGCGATCCAGGGCTTGAATCTGGCTCTTCTCATCCACGCACAGCACCAGCGCCTGCTGCGGCGGATTCAGGTACAAGCCCACCACATCGGTGAGCTTCTCGAGAAACTTCGCATCGCGCGAGAGCTTGAAGCCCTTGACCCGATGCGGCTGCAGGTGATGGCCTTGCCAGATGTTATGGATGGTCGACTTGCTCACCCCCTGGCTGGCGGCCAGGGTCCGGCAACTCCAGTGGGTCATCCCCTCGGGCTTGCTCTGCAGCGTCGCCTCGACGATGCGCTTCGATCTTCTCGGCCGCGTAGCGGGGCTTGCGACCGCGCCCCGGGGCCACTTCCCACAAACTATCCAGCACCCGCCTGGGCAAAGCGCTCACGCCACAGCATCACCGTCTTGCGATTGACCTCGAGCGCTAGCGTCGCACATAAAGCGACGGCCTTGCGGCGTCGGTTACTTGTTCACGATACGAGGGGGCAAAGCCGCTGACGCGGCGCCCCCTCGTGCTCCCCGAACCTAGGAAAGCGACGCCTTCGGCGTCGGTTTCTCGCTAGCCAACCGCGTCCGAGCGCGCGACTTCGGTTTATCCTTCGCGCTACCGTGCTGGCGGACCGATTCGGATCGCGAACTGGACCAAGGGGGTGGTCGTGGCCGCAGCGATGTCGCTCGCCGGCGGGATGCCGGCAGCAGCCGGGACGTTCGTCTACGTGTCGAACGCCGAGGACGGGGACATCGGCATCTACCGGCTGCTCGATTCGGGCGAGTTGCAGCCCGGCGCGCGCGCCAAGGCGGCGAGCGTCGTCATGCCCATGGCCGTGAGCCCCGACCGTCGCTTCCTCTATGCCGCTTCGCGCTCCAAGCCGTTTTCGGTGCACGTCTATTCCGTCGATCCCGGCACGGGCGCGTTGAAGCCGTTGTCCAGCTCGCCCCTGGCGGAGAGCTTTCCCTACATCGCGCTCGACCGGACGGGCCGTTTCCTCCTCGGCGCGTCGTACGGCGGGCACCTCGTCAGCGTGAACGCGGTCGGCAGCGACGGGCGGGTGGCGGCCGAGCCCCTGCAGGTCGTGCCGACGGGCCGCAACGCGCACTCGATCGGCACGGACAACACGAACCGGTTCGTCTACGTTCCTCATCTGGGAACCGACCAGATCTTCCAGTTCGTCTTCGACGAGAAGTCGGGGCGGCTGACGTCGAACACCCCCGCGGTGGTCCAGATGAAGCCCTTGACCGGCCCGCGCCACTTCATCGTCTCGCCGGACAACAAGTTCGTCTATCTCCTGAACGAGCTCGTGGGAACGGTCACGACCCTGTCGTTGGATCCGAAGACCGGGGTGTTGACTGAAGCGAGCTCCGCTTCGGCGCTGCCGCCGGACACGAAGCTGGTGCCGGGCGCGCCCCGTGGCGCCGTCGATATCCCGGGAGCCGCGCCGCGGAACACCGACAACGACATCTGGGCCGCGGACATCCACATGACTCCGAACGGCAGGTTCCTCTATGCCTCGGAGCGGACGAGCAGCACCCTGGCGGCGTTCAGCGTCAACGCGGATACCGGCGAGCTCGCCTATCTTGGCAGCAAGCCGACCGAGAAGCAGCCGCGAGGATTCGCGATCGACCCCGGGGGGCGGTTTCTGATCGCCACCGGCGAGAAGTCCGACACGATCTCGGTCTATGCGATCGACCAGGCGAACGGCGGGCTGCGGCTGCTCCAGAACTACCCCACGGGGAAGGGCTCGAACTGGGTCGAGATCGTGAGTTTCGATTGAAGGGCGTGCTGGCCGCGCGCTGAAAGGATCCGCCCCCGCTCAAGGCCCCGCGACGCTGCGGGGCCTTGTCGTTTCGGGCCGTGCCCCGGCCGGGCGCGTGAATGCATCACACGAGCACCGGCAATGGTGCCTAGCCTGGGACTAGGCCGCGCGCCTTAATCTCATCCCGCGCCTTCGATACTCATGCAGACCTGCGACTAGTCGAACGCCGCACGGAAAGGACACGGACATGCCTGCATTCTGTTTTTTCGACATCCTCGAAGTCACCGATCGCGAGAAGATGGATGAGTACCGGAAGCGCGTCCAGCCGACCGTCGAGCGGTACGGCGGCCGCTATCGCGGGATCGGCGGCCAGTGCGACATCGTCGAAGGGAACTGGCGGCCGGTGTTCCCGGTGATCATCGAGTTTCCGACGCTGGACGAGGCCCATCGCTGGTACGACTCCGAGGAGTACGGGCAATTGAAGGCACTGCGGCTGGCGGCGGTGCGATCGAACGGCGTTTTCTTCGAAGGGTGGTAGACGCGGGCGCCGGCCGTGATGCTCAGACCAGCACCTCCGCGGGACATACCCCTCCGCTGACGCGCACGACCTTGTTGTATCCGGCCGGGAGCGGGCTCCGGAATGGAGATGGCCCGGACCAGCTCCTCGATGAGCGCCTCGTGCCCTCCCGCGGCTGCTCCGTGCGCCAGGTTTTCGCACCCCCACCAGCGATCGCCGTCATGCTCGAGGCGGTGGTCGAAGCCCCACGGGTCACGGACAACGATCGACATCATCTCGAACCTGGAGCGCTCAACCGCTCCTTGATGTCGCCTTCGGCCTTCAGCCACTGCACGGCGGTGCGGAAGGCCTCCAGTGTCAGCGCAACCTCGCGCGGCCCGTGCGTCGAGGAGACGAGGCCGCCCGGCCCGCCCATGATGTCGACGCCGTTTGCGAGCATGGCGAGGCGGAGGCGATTGATGAGGTTGGGGTCGCGTGCGCCCTTGATGCCCTGGAACCCGAGCTGCAGCGGATCGAAGGTCGCCGGATCGATCGCGACGCGGTGCGGATTCGGGAAGATGACGAAGGTGGACGCCTCCCCGTAGATTCCCCAGGGCACCTGTTCCTCGACGAGGATCCGGCGCATCCCGTTCCGGATCGCCTCGGCCGTCGCTTCGGCCTGGGCGCAAGCAGTCGTCGTCTCGACGAGCGTCAGGGTCGCGACCGCGGCGGCAGCGCACAACGGGTTGGCGTTGAAGGTGCCCTGGTGACCGATCTTCTCGCGCCGAGCGGCCTTCGCAGCGGCCGGGTCGAGCTGGTCCATGACGTCCCGGCTTCCCGCCACCGCGCCGCCCGGGAGCCCGCCGGCGAGAATCTTGGCGAGCACGCAGAGATCCGGCGTGATCCCATGGCGGGACTGAGCGCCGCCGCGCGACCAGCGAAAGCCGGTGATCACCTCGTCCATGATGAGGAGGACGCCGCGGCGCCGGGTCGCTGCGCGGAGCGCGGCGATGAAGCCGGGCGGCAAGGGCACCTGTCCCCAGGACGCGCCCGAGGGCTCGAAGATGACCGCGGCGATGTCGTCGCGCTCCTCGAGCGCGGCGACGGCCGGCGCCGCATCGTCGGCCGGCAGGACAACCGATTCCTCCAGGAACGACGGCGGGATCCCGGCCGGCACCGAGCCGTCGAAATGCGACATCGCACCGGGAGCAACCTGATCGTGCCACCCGTGGAAGTGCCCGACGAAGCGCAGGATCTTCGGCTTCCCGGTGTAGGCGCGCGCGAGCCGGAGCGCGAGCTGCGTGGCCTCCGTGCCCGAGGCCGTGAAGCGGACGCGCTCGGCGCAGGGAACCAGCCGGTGCACGAGCTCGGCCCAGCGCACCTCCAGCTCGTGCGAGGCGCCCCAATGCGTGCCGAGCGCGACCTGTCGCCGGACGGCTTCGACCACGGCGGGATGCGAATGGCCGAGCAGCAGGGCGCCGTGGCCGCCGAAGTAGTCGACGTACTCGTTGCCGTCCACGTCCCACTTGCGGGGGCCCGCTGCGCGGGCGGCGTAGATGGGGTAGGGCAGCGTCGTGCGCGAGTCGTGGGTCAGGCCCGCCGGAATCACCCGGCACGCCTCCTCGTAGAGCCGCGCGGAGCCTGTGGTGCGTGCGCGGTATTGCGCCTCGATGGTCGACAGCGACTGGGTGGTGACGGACATGGGTTCGGTCCTCTGCGCAACGGTTCCCCGGAACCTCGTCCATTGTGCAGCATCGCCGAGCGCCTCACCGCGGGCCGGCGCGCGACCACCCGGCCTTGCACCTCACGCGCGATTGGTGCGACCATCCCCGCGGAGAAGTCGTGTCGCGGGCGGACCTGACGCTGCTCGCGGCGCGCCGCGGTCTGGCTCACAAGCAAGGGGAGAAGATCATGGTCCACCGTTCGCTCGCCGGAATCGTGCTCGGGGTGTCGGTTTCGCTGGGTGCTTCCGCGCAGGACCTGCCGAAGAACCAGTTCAAGGTCATCGGCCTCAACAGTCCGACGGTCGCCTCGATCGTGGACGAGGTGCCCTTCTGGCGCGAGACGCTGCCGAAGGCCTCGAACGGCGCCATCACCGCCGACATCACGCCCCTCGACCAGATGGGCATCGACGACAAGACGATGCTGCGCCTGCTGCGGCTCGGCGTCATGGACTTCGCCGGCATGGACATCTCGAAGATGGCGGGGGACGACCCGCGCTTCGAGGGCTGCGATCTCGCCGGCATCACGCTCGATGCCGACAAGGCCCGCGCGGGGTGCAACGCCTATCGCGAGGTGATCGACCGCCAGATGCAGAAGAACTGGAACGCCAAGCTGCTCGCGTTCGGCGGCAACCCGCCGCAGGTGTTCTGGTGCCGCGGCGTGCTCGGCGGCCTCGCCGATCTCAAGGGCAAGAAGGTGCGCGTGTTCAACAACACGATGCGCGACTTCCTCGGCGGCGTCGGCGCGACCGCGGTGAGCATGGCCTTCGCCGAGGTCGTGCCGGCGCTGAATAACGGCGTGGTGGACTGCGGCGTCACCGGGAGTCTGTCGGGCAACACCGCCGGCTGGCCGGAGGTGACGAAGTCGCTCTATCCCATGTCGCTCGGCTGGAGCATCAACGTCATGGCCGTCAACCTGAACACCTGGAAACGGCTCGACCCGAAAACGCAGGACTTCCTGCTCACGCAGGTGAAGGCCTACGAAGACAAGATGTGGCAGACGCTGAAGAAGGCGACGGCGGAAGCGGACAACTGCAACACCAGCAAGCAGCCGTGCACGATGGGCAAGCTCGCCAACATCACCATCGTGCCGGTGAAGCCGGCCGAGGCGCAGCAGCACAAGACGCTCGTCGAAGGCGCGGTCCTCGCCGGCTGGGCGAAGCGCTGCGGTCGCGAGTGCGCGGCGGAGTGGAACAACACGGTCGGGAAGGCCCTCGGGCTCACCGCGCCGACAAACTGAGCGAAGCGGGTGTAGTCCACCGTCGGACCGTCTCACGGGCCGGTTTGGCCCGGCGCTGATTCGCGCGGGTCCGCGCTCGCATGGCCGTGCGGCGGCGCCAAGGGAGGCCCGATGGACGCGTTGATGCACGGCGTGCGGCGCCTGACGCGCTGGGGGCTGTGGCTCGGCGGGGCGCTGGTGCTCGCGGCGGCGGTCCTGATCGGCATCGACGTGTGCCTCCGCAAGTTCTTCGCGCAGTCGATCGGCGGCGCGGACGAGCTCGCCGGCTATGCGCTCGCGATCGGCACCGCCTGGTCGCTCGGCGCCGCGCTGCTCGACCGCGCGCACATCCGCATCGACTCGCTCTACGTCCTCCTTCCCACGCGGCTGCGCCTCGCGCTCGACTTCCTGGGGTTGATCCTCTTCGTCGGCTTCTTCGGCCTGATCGCGCGGCACGGCTGGAACGTGGTCGCGCAATCCTGGAGCGCCGGCTCGCGCAGCCAGTCGGCGCTGCAGACGCCCACGGTGCTTCCCCAGGCGTTGTGGTTCCTCGGGTTGGTAGTCTTCATCGCGGTCGGGATCGTGCTGCTCGCTTATGCGTTGCGGCTCGCCGCGCGGGGCGAAGTGGCGGCGGTGGCGGCGGCGATCGGCACGCGCTCGGCGGAGGAGGACGTCGAAGCCGAGGTGCGGAGCCTCAAAGAGCGGCAGTCGGAAGGGTAGGGCGAGGCGCTCGAATGCTGCTCTGGGCGCTTGTCATCCTCATCGTCGTGCTCGCGCTCGCCGTGCCAGTGGCGGCGGGTCTCGGCGTGCTCGGCCTCGCGCTCGCCGAGCTGTACTCCAAGCTGCCGCTCACGCTCGCCATCGGCGAGATGAGCTGGGCGACGTCGAACAACTTCCTGCTCGTCGCGATCCCGTTCTTCGTCCTGCTCGGCGAGGTGCTGCTGCGCTCCGGCATGGCCGAGCGGATGTACAACGCGCTCGTGCTGTGGATGCCCTGGCTGCCCGGCGGGCTGATGCATTCGAACATCGCCGCCTGCGCGATGTTCGCCGCGACGTCGGGCTCGAGCGTGGCGACCGCCGCCACGATCGGCACCGTGGCGATGGGCGAGATCCGCAAGCACGGGTACTCGGAGCGGCTGTTCCTCGGCACGATCGCCGCCGGCGGCACGCTCGGGATCCTGATCCCGCCGTCGATCAACCTGATCGTGTACGGCGTGCTGACCGACTCATCGATCCCGAAGCTCTATCTCGCCGGCATCTTCCCGGGGCTCGTCCTGGCGGGCCTTTTCATGCTGACCGTGCTCGTCCTGTGCATCGCGCGCCCCGAGCTCGGCGGACGCCGGACCACGGCGACCTGGGAGATGCGGGTGAAGGCGCTGCCCGACCTCATCCCGCCGCTCGTGATCTTCGTCGCCGTCATCGGCTCGATCTACGCCGGCTGGGCGACCGCCACCGAGTCGGCCGCGCTCGGCGTGCTCGCGGCGCTCGCGGTTGCCGCTTGGCATCGCCGTCTCAGCCTGCGGATGCTGCTGCACGCCTTCGAGGGCACGATGCGGACCACCGCCATGATCATGGCGATCCTGATCGCCGCCTACTTCCTGAACTTCGTGATCACCTCGATCGGGCTCACCGCGCAGGTCAACCGGTTCATCACCGGTCTCGGGCTCACCTCCACCCAGCTCCTCTTGGTCGTGATCGTGTTCTACCTGGTCCTCGGCATGTTCATGGAGACGCTGTCGATGATGGTCGCCACCGTGCCGATCATCGCCCCGATCATGTTCAAGGCCGGTTACGACCCGATCTGGTTCGGCGTGCTGATCGTGGTGCTGATGGAGACGGCGATGATCACGCCGCCGGTCGGCATCAACCTCTACGTCGTGCAGGGTCTGCGTACGCGCGGCAAGATCGACGACGTCATCATCGGCGCGGCGCCGTTCGTCGTGACGATGATCCTGATGATCGCCGTGCTGTCGCTCTGGCCGGCGCTCGCGCTCTGGCTGCCGCAGCGGGCGGGGAACTGAGCTTCCGTCAGGGGCCCGTGCAGCCGCGGGCGGTGGATCGGGCTCGGGCCGGCTCGAACGCACGCGCTCGGGCACGCTCGCGCCTTCGCGCAGCCTCCAGGCCGAGCTCCTCAGAGTTTTGTCGCGCACTCCATGTATTCCCTTTCTCGGCAGCGCGAGCGGCGGCGTGACACCTTCATCGTCGCGTCGATGAGGCGCGCAGCTTCCGCACAATACTTCAGTCCCGGGACCAAAGTACCGCGTCGGCGCGACTGGTCAGGGGCCCAACAAGCCAACGTCTTCATGGGGTTGCGGCATCGCGCGGCAACAAAGCGAATGGCGTAGACCCTCCTTCAGGCTGATTTTCCGGACCTTCGGTCGTCGGTCTAATTCGGATCGTCCGCAGGGTGCTATCTGCGGTCACGACAACCAAGGAGGCAAAACCATGAGTATCAGGAACCACCGGAAGTCCCTCACCGTCGTCGCGCTCGGACTTCTCGCTTGCGCCGGCGCCAGCGCGCAGCAATTGCCGGAGGGCGTGTTCATCTTCGATCCCGCGAAGGCTACGTGGGCCCCCTCGGCAACTCAGGGAGTGCGTCCCGGACTGGAGCAGGTCATCATCTACGGCCATCCGACGAAGGCCGGACCCTATCTATTTCAAGTCAAGTTCCCGCCGGATTTTGTGGCTCAAGCGCATACCCATCCGGACAACAGGATTGGTACGGTCATCTCCGGCACCTGGTATGTCGGTTTCGGGGACAAGTTTGACGAGTCGAAGTTGATTCCGCTCGCGCCAGGAAGCTCTTACACGGAGCCGACCGATATTGCGCACTTCAACACCACCAAGGGCGCATCGGCCATCGTCCAGTTTAGCGGTATTGGTCCGACCCGAGTGATCTGGGCTGATCCGGCTCACGTGCCCGCCAAGAAATGAGTTCGTAGCTATTTGAGGCGTCCGACCCCGCGGCTCATGATGCCCAACCATCCGACACGACGAGGCAACCATCGGGGACGCCTTCGCAGCGCCGAAGCTATTTGCGAGTCGCTCAACGAGGGGGGAAACATGATCAACAGGTCACTGGCCATCATCGCGGTAACAGGCATTGCGTTCGCGCAGACGGCGCTTGCGCAGATGAAGGATGAGAAACTCGGCAATGTGAATTTTGAAACGTCCTGCAAGCCGGAGGCGCAGAAGCTATTCGATCGCGGGATGTTGTACCAGCATTCGTTCTGGTATCGCTCCTCGCAAAAGACCTTTGAGGATGTGCTGAAGGCCGATCCCGAATGCGGCATCGCCTATTGGGGCATTGCGCTGAGCCTGCTCTGGAACCCCCACGTGCCTCCGCCGGCGAAGAACCTCGCAGAAGGCACTGCCATTCTCGCGAAAGCCAAAAGCGTCGGCGCCAAGACGCAGCGCGAGCGCGACTACATCGATGCGCTGACAGTCATGTACGCCGACCACGAGAAGGTCGATCACCGCACTCGTATTCAAGCCTATGCGAATGCGATGGAGCAATTGGCGCAGCGTTATCCAAACGACGACGAGGCGCAGATTCACTACGCGCTGTCGCTGAACACGTCTGCTTCACCGGCCGACAAGACTTACACCAACCAGCTCAAGGGAGCGGCAATCCTCGAGCCGATTTCCAAGCGCCAGCCGCAACATCCGGGCGTGGCGCACTACCTCATTCACCTCTACGACTATCCGCCAATCGCGGAGAAGGGCCTCGACGCCGCCAGGCGTTATTCCAAGATTGCGCCGTCCGCGGCGCACGCCCAGCACATGCCGTCGCACATCTTCACGCGCGTCGGCTACTGGAAGGAATCGATCGCGTCGAACGCCGAATCCTCGCGCGTCGCGAAGCTCGACAACTAGCTCCATGACCAACTGCACGCCATGGACTACCTGGTCTATGCCTACCTGCAGCTCGGGCAGGACCAGAAGGCCAAGGCGGTGATCGACGAAATGGAGACGGTTACTGGCTTTACCGAGACTTTCATTCCCGGACCCTATGCGCGGGCCATTTCACCGGCGCGCTACGCGATCGAGCGCGGCGACTGGAAGGCGGCGGCCGACCTGCAGGTGCGGCCGAGTCCGCTCGCCCACGTGCAGGCGATCAGCCATTTCGCGCGCGCGCTCGGCGCGGCGCGTTCGGGCAACGTGGCTGCCGCCAAGGCGGACATCGCCAAGCTCGCCGAGCTGCGCGACAAGCTGCGCGATGCCAAGGATGCCTATTGGTCGGAGCAGGTCGACATCCAGTGGAAGGTCGCCACCGCCTGGGTACTCTACGCCGAGGGCAACCACAGCGAGGCGTCGAGCGCCATGAGCGCCGCCGCCGATGCCGAGGACAAGACCGAGAAGCACCCGGTGACGCCGGGCGTGCCGAAGCCCGCGCGCGAGCTTTATGGCGTCATGCTGCTCGACCGCGGGATGGCAAACGAGGCGCTCGCCGCCTTCGAGGCGACCCTGAAGAAGGAGCCCAACAGGCTGGGCGCCTATGTCGGCGCGGCGAAGGCCGCGGAAAAGACGGGAGATGTCGCCAAGGCTCGCGAGTATTTCGAGAAGGTCGTGACGATGGCCGACGAGGCCGACAAGTCAAGGACCGAGGTCGCCGAAGCGCACGCATTCCTCAAGAAGCATTGATGGCGCGTCCGCGCAAATATCGGAGAACCCCGTGAGGGCACTCATCCTTCCGATCGCACTGCTGGGTGCTCTCGCAACCCCGGCCCAGGGCGAGTCGCTCCAGGTGCTCGGGCATGCCGGTTATCTAGGCGAGTGGGAGTTGACCGCGACCGTGACGAGTACGGCTTCCTCCCGGATCAAGGAATTCACCGGGCCGCTCAAACTCACCCACGTCGGCATCTGCACCCAGGACGGGCCGGAAGTGAAAACCGGCGAGATTCGTTTTCAGTTGTCGGGCTCGTCATCGAGGATCAAAGCCAAGCTGCTGGTTGACGGCGTCGAGTGCGGCTACAGCGGAACGCTCGCGGATTCCTATTCAGGCATGATGAGCTGCCCGGACCGGAGATCGGTCCCGCTGGTCCTTTGGCTGAAGTGATCGTGCCTAAGGAGAGCGTCCTCACTTCGTTCGCTTCGCCGCCGGGGTTACGTCGGAACAACCCGCTCTGGCGCGCAGGTCCAGTGGTGCTGTACTGCCTGATCTTGAAACGTTGGGTTGGGCGTAATCCGTGGCAGGACACCCAAACCCCTCGCATCGCCGCACACCGTTATCAACGAATCGCGAGTTCGACAGCCCGCTACGTCTACCGAAAACTCGGAACGACTTCATGCCCGGATGTTCTCCACGAGCGCGGCAATTTGAACGAACTCGACGTGAGGACGCACACCGTAGAGATTGGTTACTCGCTGTAGGAACTCGTCGGTGAAGAACGCCTTCGCGGCGTCCTCTGAATCCCAAACGTAGAAGTTGGTGGCCTCACGCTTTCTGGAATTGAGCGTGAAGGCCCTTGAGCGCAGCTCCGGCATTCCCTCAAACCGTGCGCGTGCGGTCTCTGCGGTGCTAGACTGGTTTGGACGGGATGCTGCAAACAATTCTGTGGAGCGAGCTATGCGTGACGGACGAGATGCCGGGTGGAACAGACGTGAGTTCTTGAACACGCTCGGCCTTGCAGGGACGGCGGGTTTGCTGGGACTGCGACCTGCGTCAGCAGCCGCCGAGCCGCCGCCGGAGACGACCAGGCTGCGCATGACCCGCATCCCCGGGATCTGCGTCGCCCCGCAGTACGTGGCCCAGGAGCTGCTGCTGGCCGAGGGCTTCACCGACCTCAAGTACGTCGACTTCGGCGGTGTCGACCCGTATGCAGCCTTCGCCTCGGGCCAGGTCGACATCAGCATGGCCTTCGTCCCGCCCTTCCTGGTGCAAGTGGACGGTGGGCTGCCCATCGTCCTGCTGGCCGGAGTCCACGCGGGGTGCTTCGAGCTGTTCGGCACCGGCCCGGTCCACGCCATCCGCGATCTCAAGGGCCGGTCAGTGGCGGTTCCGGCGCTCGGGTCGGCCCACCATGCCTTCGTGGCCAGCATGGCGGTCCACGTCGGCGTGGATCCGCAGAAGGACATCAAGTGGGTCACGCATCCGATCGCGGAGTCGGCGGCGGTGCTCGCCACGGGAAAGGCCGATGCGCTGGTGGGCCTGCCCCCGGTGCCGCAAGAGCTGCGGGCCGGCGGCGTCGGCCACGTCATCGTGAACAGCTCGGTGGATCGGCCATGGTCCCAGTACTTCTGCTGCATCGCCGCCTCGAACCGGGACTTCGTCAGAAAGTATCCGGTGGCGACCAAGCGGGCGCTGCGGGCCTTGCTCAAGGCCACCGACCTCTGCGCGACCGCTCCGGAGCAGGCGGCCCGGCTCATCGTCGATCGAGGCTACACGCGGGACTACCAGTTCGCGCTGCAGGCGATGCGGGAGATCCCCTACAACCGCTGGCGGTCGTATGACGTGGAGGACACGGTGCGCTTTTACGCCCTGCGCCTGCACGAAGCCGGAATGATCAAATCGAGTCCGCAGAAGCTCATTGCGCAGGGAACGGATTGGCGATTCTTGAGAGAGCTGAAGAAAGAGTTGAAGGCATGACGCCGTCGAGAGCGGACGACACGGGTGAAGCAAAAACTACAGCTCGGCACTAGTCCTTTACGGAGGAAATTCACATGAGCGACAGTGCCCGATTCACCCGGAGAGAATTTCTGGGTACGGCCGCTCTCGTTGGAACGAGCGCTCTCTTGGGGATGCGAGCCGCGCCGGCCGCCGCGGAGCCGCCGCCGGAGACGACGCGGCTGCGGCTGCTGAAGACGGGCAGCATCTGCTGGGCGCCGCAGTACATCGCAGACGATCTCCTGAGGGTTGAGGGATTCACGGAGATCACCTACGTCGACTTGCCGACCGGGGCGGTCTCGGTGCGTCTCGCGTCCGGCGAGGCGGACATGAGCCTGAACTTCGTCGGGCCCAATATCATCCGGATCGAGGCGGGCGATCCGGTAGTGTTCCTCGCCGGCGTCCACGTGGGCTGCTTCGAAGTGGTGGCCACGGAGCGAGTCCAGCGGATCAGCGATCTGAAGGGCAAGGTGGCCGCCGTCGCCTCCTTCAACGGCGCGGAGCACGTCTTCCTCGCCAGCATCGCGGCGAACGTGGGACTCGACCCGCGCCAGGACATCAGATGGATCGCGCCGCAGAAGAGTCGCGGCCCGTATCTCAACGAAGACTCCATGCGCCTCTTTCTCGAGGGGAAGGCGGACGTATTTCTCGGTTTTCCACCGCAGCCGCAGGAGCTGCGGGCACGGAAGATCGGACACGTGATCGTCAACAGCTCGACCGATCGCCCCTGGTCCCAGTACTTCTGCTGCCTGCTCACGGCCAGCAAGGAGTTCGTGCGCAGGCATCCGATCGCCACCAAGCGTGCGCTGCGCGCGATCCTGAAATCCACCGATGTGTGCGCGCTCGATCCGGAGGGAGTGGCGCGCGCGCTGGTCGACAAAGGCTACTCGGCCCGTTACGAGTACGCGCTCCAGGTCATGAAAGAGCTGCCCTACGGCAGATGGCGCGAGTACGACCCCGAGGACACGGTCCGTTTCTACGCGCTGCGTCTCCACGAAGCGGGAATGATCAAGTCGAGCCCGCAGAAGATCATTGCGCAGGGAACGGATTGGCGATTCTTGAGAGAGCTGAAGCAGGAGTTGAAGAGTTAGCCATGAAGACCTGGGGGGTTGGCCGGATTGCGGCGTTCGTCCTTGCAACCGTGTTCGCCTGGCCCACGAATGCATTGTGTCACGAGAGCCGCGGCGACCAACGCCTTTCGAAGATCGGGCCGGCGCCGGAATTCACGCTGACGAATCAGGACGGCAACCGGATCGCCCTGAAGGATCTGCGCGGCAAGGTTCTCGCGATCACGTTCATTTTTGCGAGTTGCACGGACACCTGTCCGCTGCTCACCGCCACCATGGCCGGTCTGCAGGACCGGCTCGGCGCTGCGTTCGGTCCACACGTCTATTTCGTGTCGATTACCGTGGATCCGGAGCGCGACACGCCGGAGGTTCTGAAGCGCTACGCCGAAGCACATCGGGCGAATCTCGCCGGCTGGGCTTTCCTGACCGGAACGGCAGCCGAGATCCGCGCAGTGGCAAAGGGCTATGGGATCTATTACAGGAAGACGGACCGCGGAGATGTAGACCACACTTTTCTCACGTCCCTCGTGGACCAGAGCGGAACGCTTCGCGTCCAGTATATGGGGGTGCGATTCAATCCGGATGAGATGCTCCGCGATCTGCAGAGTCTTTCAGGGGCGGCGAAAGCGCGATGACGCGATGGCTGGCAGAGTGGCTCCCGCGGCTCGTTGCGCGGGCGCCGGCGACCATATACCAGAAGCTTCTCGCGGCCTTCCTGTCCATCGTCGTGCTGCTGATCATGGTCGGTGCCGTCGGCTTCGAGGTGCTGATCGGCGCCAACCGCCACGCGGACGAGGTGGTGACGCTGCAGCGGAAGATCGCGGCCTACCGCCAGCTCCAGCACGACACGACCGCCCAACTCTACAGCGTGACCTCCGCGCTTCTGGTTCCGGACGACCGGACGCTCGAAGCGACAGTACGGCAGCTCAATCAGTTCGGCTATGACTTCGACCGGCTGCAGTTCGTGGCGAAGGGTGAAGTCGAACTGCTAGCCGAGGTGCGGAAGGAATACGACCAGTTCATCCAGGTAGTTGCCAATGTCGTCGAGCTGATCCGGGAGGGCAAGGTGCGGGAGGGCCAGGCATTGCAAGTCGCACAGGCGGGTCCGCTGGCCGACCGCATGGAGCGCCTCACCAACCAGCTCGTCAACCGAGCGGAAGCCGACATGGTCGCGAGCATCGAGGCGAGCCAGGCGGCTCACCTGACCTCGCAACGAATAATCATCGGCTTCGGACTCGGAAGCATTGCGTTGGCCCTGCTGCTCGGCTACTCGATTTCCTTGTCAGTGATCAGACCGGTCAAGCAGATGGAGGCAAGGTTCAACGAAATTGCATCGGGGGACTTCTCCCGGCGGATCGAAGTCCCGAACCGGGATGAGCTGGGAAACCTCGCGGCGAACCTGAACCGGATGAGCGATGAGCTGGGGCGCCTCTACCAGCAGCTTGAGGCTGCCAACCTCGCGAAATCGCGCTTTCTGGCGGCAGCCAGTCACGATCTGCGACAGCCGCTTCATGCCTTGAATCTGTTCGTCGCACAGCTGCGCACCGAGACCGAACAGGCCGAACGAAATCGGGTCACCGCGCAAATCGATGCCGCGGCGACTGCGATGAACGACCTGTTCAATGCGCTGCTGGACATCTCCAAGCTCGACGCGGGTGCGCTCGCTCCCGATGTGAGGGACTTCCCGCTCGCCCAGATACTGCAGCGCGTCGAGAGGACGTTCGCGCCGGCCGCGCGGGAAAAGGGCTTGCGATTGCGGATGGTGCCGAGCGACGCGTGGGTGCGCAGCGACCTCATCCTGCTCGAAAGGATATTGCTCAACCTCGTGTCCAACGCGATCCGCTACACCGACCGGGGCGGAGTGACTGTCGGCTGTCGGCGCCGCGGCCGCCGGCTGCGGATCGAAGTCTGGGACAGCGGGATCGGCATTCCCGAGGATCAGAGGGAGAACATTTTCGGCGAGTTTTACCAGCTCGCCGGCTCGGGAAGAAGCCGCCGCGGGGGGCTCGGGCTCGGGCTGGCGATCGTCGACCGGCTATGTCGTCTGCTCGATCATCGGCTCGAGCTCACCTCGAGGCCTGGCAGGGGCTCGTGCTTTTCGGTCTCGCTGCCATTGGCCGCTGCGCCGCGGCAATCGGTCGAACACGCCATTGCACCCAAAGCGATGGCTGATCCGGCGAGCGGCAAGCTGATCGTGGTGATCGACGACGACGCGCTCGTTCTGGACGCCATGCGTGGATGGCTCCGAAGCTGGGGATGCCGTGTCGTCACCGCTGAATCGGACAACTCGGTGCTCGCGAGCCTCGCGAGCGAGGACCGCCGGCCTGACCTGGTCATTTCCGACTTTCGCCTGGGCGACGGGAAAACCGGCATCGAGATAATAGGGCGACTGCGGAACGCATTCAGCGCTCCCATTCCGGCGTTTCTCATCACGGGTGACATCGCCCCCGAGCACCTGCGCGAGGCCCGCGCGAGCGGTTTCCAACTGCTTCATAAGCCGGTAGGACCGATGACATTGCGGGCGATACTCAATCAGCTTCTAAGAGGCAGCAGCGATGCCGGTGAGCCGCTGCAGATGACGGTGGCTGCCGATTCGCCTAAGAGTCGGCTGGCGGATGCAATTCCAAGCCCAGCGCACCCACTGCAATGACCGCTTCGGTGCGGTTGGTCACCTTCAGCGCTTTCAGGATGGCGGTCACGTGGTTCTTCACCGTCGGCTCGGCCAGGTCGAGAGTTCGGCAAATCGCCTTGTTGCTCTTGCCGCGCATCATCAAGGCTAGAACATCCACCTGACGGTCCGTCAGGCCAAGATCACGGGGCGACAGGGATGGCGGCTCCGTCCCGCTGGTGTCGGGAGATGGCTGCGATGGCGCCGCTTCCCGGCGGACAAGGATGTCGGGGGGAATGTAGATACCGCCGGAAAAAATGAGACGCAACGCACTGAGCATGACCTCGCGTGTGGATGATTTCGGAATGAAGCCGAGCGCGCCGACGTCAAGTGCCCGCGCGACGTTTTCCCGATCATTGAAGGCCGACAGGACGACGGTGGAAATCGCGGGATAGCGCTCGCGCAAATCGGCGAGGACCTCGAAGCCGTTTCGATCCGGCAGGTTCAAATCGAGCAGGATGAGGCCAAGATCGGGATGTTCAGCGATGAGGCGCATCGCCTGCCGGCAATCGGATGCCTCCACGATCACCGCGTCGTCGTTCAACTCCTTGAGGACGCCGCGCAAAGCGTCGCGAATCAGGACGTGGTCGTCAATGACGAGAACCTTCATTCTCCAGAGGGTTCTCCTGCGGCTGAGATGGTGGAGTATACGTCAGGCCCCGCCGCGGAGAGGTTCGCCGCGGGCTCGAGGCGGGCAGGCTGCGCAGCCAAGTGAGTTGACCTGCATCGACGGGTCGCTCAGGCCGCGGCGCGCGTTCTCCTCGAGGCGTGCGCCGGTCAAAGGCTTGCGCCGAGGTCGGGATAGACTCTCGATCCGGATTCGATCCTCTCCTTGTACGACGAGGGGGCCGTACTCTGGGGAACTCTTTCCCCCAAGCTGCTCGTCGGCAAGCCGGAGCTTCGCGGTTACTTCGAGCGGGCGTTCAAGGCGCTGCCGGGACACAAGGTCGCTTTCGGCGAGCAGGTGATCCGGATCTACGGCGACGTCGCGATCAACAGCGGCTACTACACCTTCTCGTATCTGAAGGATGGGCAGACGCAGAACATTCCCGCCCGTTACACCTTCGTCTATCGAAAGCGCGACGGGAACTGGATGATCGTCGATCATCATTCGTCCGCGATGCCGGCACCGCCGAAATAGACGAACCGTGCGCCCGGCTGGGCCGACGCGTTCTGTAGTGCTCCAGGCTAACCAGGGATTGGGGACGCTGATGAAACACCGGGCGCTCGCACGACAGCGCGAGCAAGGATGAGGGATGTTGCGGATCGCACGGCCGCCCGGATTTGCGGCCGGCGCTGACGCATCGGGCGGTCCTCTCTAACCCAGCTCGATCACGATGTTCCCGCCGCCGTCGAGGCTCGCGCTTGCGCCCGGCGGAATGACGCAGGTCGCGTCGTACTCCTCGATGATGAGCGGCCCCACGCGCGGCAGCGCCAGATCGGAGCGCCGAAGGATCGGGGTCTCGACCCAGCCGTGAGGCGCGCCGAACCAGGCCGCGCGCGGCGGCGGCGGCGCCGGCTCGGGCCGGCTCGAACGCACGCGCTCCGGCACGCCCGAGCCGTCGCGCAGCCCCTGCCCGACGACCTGGATCGACACCAGCTCCACCGGCTCCTCGGGTCCGGCGCGGTGGCCATAGGTCTTCTCGTGCTCCTCGCCGAACGCTTCCTCCAGATACTCGACCATCTTCTGGTCGAGCCGCCCGTCGGGCACCGACACCGTGAGCTCGTAGGTCTGCCCCTGGTAGTGCAGGGCCGCTGAGCGGCGCAGCCTCGCCTGCGCGCCGCGAAAGCCCTCGATCGCGAGCTGGGTCATCGCCTGGCCGGCCAGCGCATCCCAGGCGCCCTGGATCTCCCCCAGGTCGGCCTTGCGCAGGAGCCGCCGGAAAGTGCGCGAGTAGTGGTGCTCGACGTCGGCATAGAGCAGCCCGAACGACGAGAAGAGGCCGGCGGAGGGCGGCACCACCACCCGGCTCATGCCCAGGGCGCTTGCCATTCCGCACGCGAAGAGCGGGCCGTTGCCGCCGAACGCGAACAGGGCGAACTCGCGCGGATCGCGTCCCCGCTCGGTCGAGACCGCCTTGATCGCCCGGATCATGTTCGATGCAGCGATCCGATGTGCGCCGTACGCCGCCTCCTCGGTCGACATTCCGAGCGGCTGCGCGATCGTTTCGGTGAAGACCCGCCGCGCCTTCTCCGCGTTCAGCTTGAGCGCACCGCCCACCAGATGCCCGGGGTTGATGTAGCCGAGCAGGACGTTGGCGTCGGTGACGGTGGCTATCGTCCCGCCCGCGTCGTAGCAGACCGGGCCCGGCGACGCGCCGGCGCTCTCCGGACCGATCTGCAACGCGCCGCCGCCGTCGATCCATACCAGCGATCCGCCGCCTGCGCCCACTTCGGCGAGGTCGATCGCCGGTACCTTCAGGGTGTAGCCCGCGCCCGTGAGCAGGCGTGACCCGACCATGATGCCGGCGCCCACCGAATACTCGGCGGCGCGGGTCACCGCGCCGTCCTCGACGATCGCGGCCTTGGCCGTCGTACCGCCCATGTCGAACGTGATGATCTTCGGGAGCCGCATCGCGCGCGCGAGCGCCTGCGCACCGACCACGCCGCCTGCCGGGCCGGATTCGATGACGTTCATGGGGCGTTCCACGGCGGCGCCATCGGTGCTGAGGCCGCCGTTCGACTGCATCAGCAGCAGGCGGGCAGGGACGCCCGCGTCGTCGAGGCCCTTGCGCAGGGCGCGCAGGTAGTGCGCGACGACGGGCATGACGTACGCGTTCACCACCGTCGTCGAGGTGCGCTCGTACTCCTTGATCTCCGGCAGCACCTCGCACGAGACGCTCAGCGGCAGGCTCGGCGCCTTCGCGCGGATGATCGCCTTGAGCGCGAGCTCGTGCACCGGATTGGCGAACGAGTTGAGCAGGCAGACGGCGATGGCCTCGACGTTCTCGGCGAGGAGCCGCTCGACGGCCTGCGCGGCGTCCTGCGGGTCGAGCGGGCGCTCGATCCGGCCGTGGGCGTCGACGCGCTCGTCGACGACCCGGCGCAGGTAGCGCTCGACGAGCGGAGGGGGCTTCGTCCAGCCGATGTCGTAGAGCCGCGGCATCCGGAGCGTCCGGATCTCGAGGATGTCGCGGAATCCCTTCGAGGTGATGAGGCCGACGCGCGCGCCCTTGTGCTCGAGGATCGCATTGGAGGCGACCGTCGTGCCGTGCCGGATCTCCTCGATCGCCCTGCCGTCGAGCCCGGTCTCGCGGAACACCTCCGCAAGCCCGTCGACGATCGCCTCGGCATAGTTCCCGACGCTCGAGCCGACCTTCTTGGTGTGGATCGTGCCGTCCGAGCCGAGCAGGACGATGTCGGTGAAGGTCCCGCCGACGTCGACGCCGACACGATAGGTAACCATCACTCCGACCCGCGGGGGGAGGGGAGCGGGTCGTGCCACTGCACCTTCGGCACCTCGCGCCAGCCGCGGGCTTTCCGGATCTCCTCGCGCCGCCGCTTGGTCGCCGCCTCGTCGACCACCCACCGCCCAGCATCGACGACGACGCCGTAGTCGGCCGCGGCCTTCTCCGGCGAGAGAAACTCGTTCCGCACGTCTTTCAGCACTGCCGCCGGATCGCGCTCCAGCGGATCGCCCCAGCCGCCGGCGCCGGCCAGCACGTGCCGGAAGACATCGCCGCGCTTGATGTTCATCGTCAGTTTGCCGGGCAGCGTCCGATTCTCGTCGTCGGGGTTGAGATAGTTTTCCGACGGCCGGCCGGGGCTGCCGCCGTACAGGCCGAACGGCCGGTGGTCGCGGCGATCGGAGCGTACCTGCAGCACGCCCTCCGCTTCGTTGAAGCGGTAGTCGCGCCTGAAGGGCACGCCGCCCCGGTACTTGCCCGCGCCCGCCTTGTCGGGAACGAACTCGTAGGCGAGGAGCGAGATCGGATGCTCGGCCTCGGTCACCTCGATCGAGTGCGAGGCCATGTTCGCGAACATGTGCGAGTTCCCGTCGAGCCCGTCGGCCCAAGGCCGCGCCCCCCACGCGCCGCAGGTGAAGTCGACGTAAATGAACGGCCTGCGGTCGGCGTAGTAGCCGCCGATCGAGATCCCGGTGTTGCCGCCGTCGCCCGCCGCCTTCACCCGGTCGGGCAGCATCATCGCGAGCGCGCCGAAGATGCAGTCGGTCATGCGAAACCCGGTGAGCCCGCGCGCCGCGCAGGCCGCCGGCAGGACGCCGTTGCCGACCGTGCCCGGCGGACAGATCACCTCGATCGCGCGGAACACGCCCTCGTTGTTCGGGATGCCGGGCGGGAGCACCGAGCGCACGCCGGTGTAGGACGCGGCCTTGGTGAACGAGAGCGTGTTGTTGATCGCGCCCTTCACCTGTGGATGGGTGCCGGTCCAGTCGACCACCATGTGGCCGCCGGTCTTCCGGATGGTCACGAACAGCCGGATCGGCTGGCCGTAGTCGATGCCGTCGTCGTCGATCCAGTCCTCGAAGCTCCATTCGCCGTCCGGCAGCCGCTCGAGGGCGGCGCGCGTCAGGCGCTCGGCGTAGTCGATCGTCTCCTTCATGTAGGCCCTGGTCTCCGCCGGCCCGTACCTGGCGACGAGCTCGGCGAACTGCCGCTCGGCGATGTGGCAGGCCGCGAGCTGCGCGCGCAGGTCGCCGAACACCTGCACCGGGAGCCGGACATTCTTTTCGATGACGGTCATCAGCGTCTTGTTGATCTTCCCCGCCTCGTAGAGCTTGAGCGGCGCGATGCGCAGGCCCTCGGCGTAGATCTCGGTGGAATCGGACGCGTTCGACCCGGCGACCCGTCCCCCGACGTCGGTGTGGTGGCACACCGTGCACGCGAACCCGAGCCGTTCTCCGTCGTGATAGAGCGGCTTGAAGACGAAGATGTCGGGCAGGTGCATGCCCCCGTCGAACGGGTCGTTCATGATGAAGACGTCGCCCGGCGCCATGTCGTCACGGAAGTGCCGCATGATCGATTCCATCGCCGTGGGCACCGACCCGAGGTGCCCCGGAAGCGTGAGCCCCTGCGCCACGAGCTTCCCTTCGGCGTCGGCGAAGCCGGTCGAGTAGTCCATGTTGTCCTTCAGCACGCCCGAGTAGGTCGTGCGGAAGACCGTGAGCGCCATCTCGTCGGCGATCGAGAACATGGCGTTCTTGAAGAGCTCGAAGGCGATTGCGTCGTGGCCGGCCGTCATTCGCGCGCGGTGCTCAGGTCGAGGGAGCCCAGTATAGGATGAGGATGATCGAGATGAACGACGCCTACGGCGCGCTCGGGGCCGGGCGCGCGGGGCCAACGGCGCGATCGGGTCCGACGCGCGGGGCTGCGACGCGGCGATCCGCCCGCATCTGTCCGAGCGGGCCGCGAGTCAGAACATGCGGATCGTCGACGAGGTCGTCGCCGATACGATCAGCAGCGCGGTGACAGACCCCGGGTACGTCAAAGCTTTCGGCACAGAAGGTAGGACCCGCCATCCTCGACGTACCCGGTCGCCGCGGGGCCGAGGTCTTCATTGACGGCGGTTTGACGCCGCGCGCGCACCTCGCCGTTCGCCGGCGCGCCATCGTCGAGCCGCATGTCCACCGCGATGGCAATCTTGTCGGGGATGTTGGCGGTGCACAGGATCAGGCCGGCGAGGCCGACGGTCGCCGGGCCGGTGCCCATCGTGACCCCGGTCATGCCTCCAACGACGTTCGTCGGTTGCTGTGCCGCAAGCGCCGCGTTGGCAGGGTCGGTCGGACCGGGGACGAACCCGGCTTGTCGGAGATGCCACCAGAAGAGACGAGACTCGGGCTCGGGAACAGAGGGTGGCTGGTTGTAGGCGCCATCGACGCTGCGGTTTCCCGGGGTTGACGGCGCGGCGGCGGGAACCGCGGTCAGACCCCAGCGGCCCTGTGCCTGGGGATCATCGCCCGGAAGGGCGTGGTAGCGGTCCTGATACGACGTGACCGCAGCCGCCAGTCCGTTGAGATCGACGATCAAGCTCCTGGTGCGGGCCTGCGTCGCGAGCTCGCGGCCCCAGAGAACGCTGCCTATGAGCACACCGATGACGCCCAGCACGATCGCAGCCTCAAGGAGCGTGAAACCCGCTTGAGCGGTGACGTACGGGCGCTGCATCTACCCCCTGCTCTTCGATTGCGATGCCGTTACTGCCCGGCGAGGTTACCAGACGTCGTGTCCCGAGGAAGTGGTTCGCGCCCGTCCGCTGGAAGCAATATACCCGACCGCCGCGGTCCTGCGGGCGAGGCGCCTCAGAATGGAATGGGCGGCCCCCGCCACGTCTCGTCGCGCGGACGGGCGCGAGCAATCGCGGCAGTCGCCTCGGACCAGCCGTCGCAGGCGTTGCGCCCGGGACGGCAACGCAGCAGATTGAGGAGGCCCTTGCATGCCGCATAGAAGCGAAAGAAACGCAGGACCCGCCGGCGCTCGCCGGGGCCGAGCGGCTGCTCGCTGCAGATGAGCTTGTCGTCGGTCATGCCGCGATCGGTCAGCACGACGGCGCCCCAGGCCCGTAGCCGGATCCGGGTGCCGCGGCGCAGGCGCGGGCCCAGGACCACCGCGTCCAGCAGATCGCCTTCGAGGCCCAAGTACTGCGGCACCGAGCCGTAGTTGAAGGGGCACGGCAGCGGCGAGACGAAGGCGACTTGCCCGGTGGATCCGCGCTTGAGGAAGCTGCCGCGCGGGATCTCGATCAGAACCTCGACCTCGGGCGGCCCGTCCGAGGTGCTCATCGGCGGGGTTTGGCCGCTGTTCACGAGCGATTTCACGGAGTCGTCCGCCTGGACGAGAACTCTACCCGCGGCGAATCGACCAGGCGATGGGGAGGCTCGGCCGGCTCCCGTACACTTAGCCAAAGCACCAAAGGTTGCGGCAGATGGCCCAGGCCTCCATGCACCCGACGCAGGCGCGCGTTCCGACCAGGAGGCGGAAGCGGCGGCATGCCTTCTCGCCGCGCGCCGCGCTGCGACGGCGCGCGCTCCGGGCGCTGCTGGCCGCGCCGCCGGCGGTCCGGCTCGTCGCGGGCGTGGTCGTGGTCCTCGCACTCTGGTTCGCGGTCAACTGGCTGTACCAGGTCATCCGGAAGCCGGCCGAGCTCTTCTTTCCGGTCAGCGGCGCGCTCGCCAAATCTCGGTCCGAGACGTGGCGGCAGTACGAGCCGCTCTTCCGCAAGCACGCTACCGCAGTCATCACTCCAGACCTGCTGGCCGCGCTCGCCCAGGTGGAGGCCGCAGGGAACCCGGTGGCGCGAACCTACTGGCGGTGGCGGCTCACGTGGCATCCGTTCGAGCTGTACCGGCCGGCGTCCAGCGCGGTCGGCATGTACCAGATCACCGATGCGACGTTCCTCGAGGCGAAGCGCTACTGCATCCGCGACCACGCCGTGGTCGCGGACGGGCCCTGGCACGATGTGAGATCCTGCTGGCTCAACGACCTCTACACGCGCGTCATACCGAGCCACGCAGTCGAGCTGACGGCGGCCTACCTCGATCGCCGCGTCGCGGGCATTCTGGAGCGCCATCGCATCGCGACCGCGACGCTCCAGCAGAAGCAGGATCTCGCCGCCGTGATCCACCTCTGCGGTGCGGGCGCCGGTGCGTCCTACGCCAACCGCCGCTTCCGGCTGATCGACGGCCAGCGGTGCGGCGATCACGACGTGCGCCGCTACCTCGCGCAGGTCAAAGCGGCGAAGCGGGTGTTCGCTCGGCTAGCGGCCGCCGCCTGACCCCAGCGTCGCCCGCACGCGGGCGAGCTCCCGCCGCGTTTCCAGCTCCTCGGCTTCGGCTCTCACGCGCGCCGCATCGGCGGCGAGCTGCTCGGCTCGCGCCCGAATCTCGGCTGCCTTCTGCACCCGCGCCTCGAACTCGGCGCGCTCGCGCCGCAGCTGCACGGCCCGCTTCACGATCTCGAGCTTGGACTGCGCCGCGGCGGCGGCTTGCGCTTCGGCGCGGATCACGTTATCCAGCTCCGCCCGCAGCGTCTGTTCGAGCCGGGCGGTCACTTCGGCCGCGCGCCGGGCGCGGACATCGACCTCCGTTCGGGCACGCCGCGCCGCGGCGAGCTGCGCGAGCACGTTCGCCTTCGCGTCCGCCTCGGCGGTCGCGCGGCGCTCCGCGTCGATGCTCTCCTCCGTCGCCTGCCGCACCGCCGCCTCCGCACGCGAGCGCGCTTCGGCAGCAGCGCGCCCCTGCGCCTCGACCGCGGCACGCTCTTGAGCCGCGGATTCCGCGTGCCGCACCGCCAGCACGTGCGCGGCTGCCTCCTCGCCCGCGCGCCGGTGGGCTTCGCCCCTGGCGATTGCAGCATCCTTCAGTGCCGCTTCGGCGCGCCGGCGCGCTTCGGCCGCGTGGGCCGCAGCGACCTCCGCTGCCGCGCGCTGCTCGGTTTCGAACGCGGCGCGGCGGGCGGCCGCCGCCTGCGCGGCGGCCTCTTCGGCGGCGCGCCGTTCCGCTTCCTCCCTGGCGACCGCGGCGCTCCTCAGCTCCGCTTCGGCGCCCGCGCGCGCCTCGGCCGCCCGGGCCAACGCGCCTTCGGCCTCGGCTCGCGAGGTCTGGTCGGCTGCCGCCTGCGCCTCCGCCGCTGCGCGCGCCTTTGCCTGGGTTGCCGCGTCCGCCTCCGCACGCGCCCGCGACTCCGCCGCCTGCGCTGCCGCGGCATCCGCCTCGGCTCGCAACGCCTGCTCGGCCGCGGCTCGCGCCTCGGCGGCCGCGCGCGCCTTCGCCTGGGTCGCCGCGTCCGCCTCCGCACGCGCCCGCGACTCCGCCGCCTGTGCCAGCGCGCCTTCGGCCTCGGCTCGCGACGCCTGCTCGGCCGCCACCCGCGCTTCGGCCGCCGCGCGCGCCTTCGCCTGGGCCGCCGCGTCCGCCTCCGCACGCGCCCGCGACTCGGCCGCCTGCTGCGCCGCGGCATCCGCGTCGGCGCGCGACGCCTGCTCGGCCGCCGCTCGCGCGTCGGCTGCCGCGCGCGCCTTTGCCTGGGCTGCCGCATCCCCCTCCGCACGCGCCCGGGTCTCGGCCGCCTGCGCCGCCGCGGCATCAGCCTCGGCGCGCGAAGCCTGCTCGGCTGCCGCCTGCGCCTCCGCCGCTGCGCGCGCCTTTGCCTGGGCCGCCGCGTCCGTCTCCGCACGGGCACGCGCCTCGGCCGCGCGGGCCAACGCGCCTTCGGCCTCGGCTCGCGACGCCTGCTCGGCCGCCGCTTGCGCGTCGGCTGCCGCGCGTGCCTTCGCCTGGGTTACCGCGTCCGTCTCGGCGCGCGCGCGCGCCTCGGCCGTCCGCGCCGCCGCGGCATTGGCCTCGGCTCGCAACGCCTGCTTGGCCGCGAGCTGCGCTTCGGCGGCCGCGCGCGCCTTTGCCTGGGCTGCCGCGTCCGCCTCCGCACGTGCCCGCGCTTCGGCGGCGCGGGCCAAGACGGCATCGGCCTCGGCTCGCAACGCTTGCTCGGTCGCCGCCTGCGCTTCGGCTGCTGCGCGTGCCTTTGCCTGGGCTGCCGCCTCCGCCTCCGCACGCGCCCGCGCCTCGGCCGCGCGGGCCAACGCGCCTTCGGCCTCGGCTCGCGACGCCTGCTCGGCCGCCGCTTGCGCGTCGGCGGCCGCGCGCGCCTTTGCCTGGACCGCGGCATCCGCCTCCGCACGCGCCCGCGCCTCGGCCATCTGCGTCGCGGCGGCATCAGCCTCGGCTCGCAATGCCTGTTCGGCCGCCGCCTGCGCGTCCGCCGCTGCGCGCGCCTTTGCCTGGGCCGCCGCGTCCGCCTCCGCACGCGCCCGCGCCTCGGCCGCCCGGGCCGCGGCGGCTTCAGCCTCCGCCCGCCCGGCCGCCTCGACCGCCTCTCGCGCGTCGGCTTCCGCGCGCTCATGCGCTTGAGCCGCCGCGTCCGCCTCCGCGCGTGCGCGCGCTTCGGCAGCTGCGAAAGCTTCCGCTTCGGCGGTGGTGCGAATGCGCGCTGCCTGCAGCGCTTTCGCCTCGGCTTCGGCGCGTGCGCTCACCTCGATGAGCGCCAAGGCGTCCTGCGTCTGGCGCGCTACGGCCAGCGCTGTCGCGTCCTCTTCGGCGCGCACGCGCAAGGTCGCCGCGATTGCGGCTTGCTCTTCCGCTTCGGCTCTGGCCCGCGCCCGGTCCCGCGCTGCTTCCTCGCCGCGCGCAATGGCTCGCGCCGCCTCGGCCGCGCGCGCCTCGAGCGCTTCGCGCGCCCGCGCGGCCGCGGCTTCCTCCTCTTCGGCGCGCGCGCGCGCCTCGGCGGCCTGTCGCGCCTTCAGCTCCGTCTGGAGCCGGGCTTCCGCCTCACGGGTGGCGGCAGCTTCCGCCTCGAGCCGGACCTGCACCTCACGGACGGCAGCAGCTTCCGCCTCGAGCCGGACCTGCACCTCGTGCGCGGCGCGCTGCTCAAGCTCGGCGCGGCTCTGCTGGATGCGGCCCAGCTCGCTCTCGAGCTTCGCTCTTTCCTCTCGCGCGGCGCGGCTCGCCGCGTCGAGTGCCTGACGGAGGCGCAAGGCCTCGAGCGCTCGAGCCTGCGCGTTCGCGCGTTGCTCCGCTTCGCGGATCGCCGCCTGCTCGGCCTGTACGAGCGATTCGTTGAGCGCCTGCACCTGGGCATCGGCGCTCGCTCGCGCATCCAGCGCTGCGCGGGCTCTCGCTTCCGCGGCGGCGCGCTCCAGCACGGCTTGAGCCGCTCGAGCTTCCGCCCGGACGCGGGCTTCCGTTTCGTCCAGCAGCCGGGCCTCGGCTTCCTCGAGGGTCGGCTGGCCGTCGGCGGTGCCGCTGGCATGCTCGGCGGCCGGTTCCTGCTCCGCACCGGCGTCGAAGGCGAGCCAGAGATTCGAGGGTTCCTGGATGGCCATGGCAGCCTCCTTGTTTATCCGTCCTGGGAGGGGCGCGTCACGCGCCTATGACGGTGTTACAACAAATAGTACCGCGTGCCGGGCTGCGCGGGAGGTCTGGAATGACGGAAACGGCCGATCTGCGCCCGCGGCATCCCTCGAGCCCCTACCGCATGGCAAGCGACACGGCATGGATGGCGAGACCGACGAGGCCGCCGATGAGGGTGCCGTTGATCCGGATGTACTGGAGGTCGTCGCCGACGTAGGACTCGATCCGCTCGGTGAATGTGACCGGGTCCCAGCGGCGGATCGTGTCGGCGATCAGCTGGCCGATCTGATCGCGCTGCGCCTCGGTGACTTTAACGATGGCGCCGCGAAGCCAGCGGTTCAAACGCTCGCGGGCGGTCTCGTCCGCGACCAGCGCCGCGGCGAACGCCTTGATGCCCTGCTCGACAGCCTGAGCGATCACCGAGCCTTCGCGACCAACGTCGGCCGCGATCGCCTTCTGCACGTCGTCCCACACGCCCGCCACGTACTGCTGCAGGACCGGATGGTCGAGCAGCTCGCCCTTCAGCGCCGCCAGCTTCCGCCCGTAGTCGGGCGAGGTCTTCAGGTCGTCGCCCAGCGCGGTCAGGACTTCGTCGAGCTTCCGCCGCCACGGGTGCTGCGGATCGTGGCCGAGCTCGGCGAGCACCTCCTCGGCGGCCCGGATGATCTTGTCCGACACCGCGACGTCGATCCCGACGCTGCGCCAGAGCCAGGCCGTCTTCTCGCGGACCCGGCCGCGGATGGCCGGCTCGTATTCCGCGAGCAGGCGCGCGAACTCGTCGATCAGCTGGTCGACCAGTCGATGGTGCCGGCCCGCCGCCGTGAGGACGATCAGGACCTCGCCGACGATCGGTGCGAGCTGGATCTCGCGCAGCCGGCGGTCGACGCTGTCGCGGAGAAACTCGCGGAGCTGCCGCGCATCGAGCTCGCGGAGCAGCGCCGGGATCCGGTCGGCGATGCGCTCGGCGAGCTTCCGCGGGCGGTCCGGCTCGAGCAGCCACTCGGCGAACGACGCGACGAAGTCGACGCCGGCAATCTGCTCGCGCACTGCCGACGGCGCGAGAAAGTTCGTCGCGACGAAATCGGCGAGGTTCCGGCCGATCCGGTCCTTGTTGCGCGGGACGATCGCCGTGTGCGGAATCGGCACGCCCATCGGGTGCCGGAAGAGGGCGGTCACGGCGAACCAGTCGGCCAGTGCCCCGACCATCGCTGCCTCCGCGAATGCCCGCACCCACCCGAGCGCCGGATGGACGGGCTCGAAGTATCGGGCGGCAAGGAACACCACGGCCATCAGCGCGAGCAGCCCGGTCGCGAGGTGGCGCATCCGGACCGGATGCCGGCGTCGCGGCGGCGCCACGGTCGGTCCGGGGCGGGACGCCGCGACGGACTCGCGCGTGTCCGATCGATCCGCCGTGTCCCGGCCCGTTTCCACCCGCCCACTCCCGGTTGTCGGAACCGGATTCTGCCGGGGTTTGGCCGCGGCGAACGCGGAGCGCGCGCTCCGCCTCGGCGCCGCGCCGGGAGAGTGGGGCGCGGCTTAGTGCCGCCTTGCGACCTCGGTTGCGGCGAGCAGTCCGGCGTTGCCTTTCCCCGTCACGGTGCGGTCGTCGTGGCGGGCTGGTGTTCGCGCGCAGCGGCGCGACCGGTTCGGCTGGTGCTCTCCATCCTCACGAACCACCTTCGCACGAGGAACGTGGCGACGGCGAGCAGGGCGACCACGCCGCCGACGAGCCAGTAGTTGATCTGCGACGGATCGTGGAGCGCGGCCTCGAGCTGGTCGCCGAACACGGTCGCGGTAAGCACCCCGGGAAGCATCCCCAGGAACGTTCCGACCACCAGGTGCCGAACCCTGATCCGGATGGCGCCGGCGACGATGCTCTCGACCACGAACGGCGCGAGCGGCACCAGCCGAACGGCAGTGATGGCGAGCAGCCCGCGCTCCCGGAGCGCGCGCGTCAGCCGGTTGAGCTTCCTGCCGGCGATGCGCCGGACCGTGTCCCGATCGAAGAGCTGCCCGGCGTAGTAGCCCGCGAGCGCGGCGAGGAGGATCCCGCCCATCGCGTAGGCAAACCCGAGCCATGGTCCGAACGCGACCACGGCAGCGAGGGTGATGAGCGGCCGCGGAAACATGATCACCGAGGCGGGGGTGTAGGCAGCGAGGATGAGGAGGGGCGCCCACCACTTGCCGGCGAACGCCTGCGTCCACTCGATCACCGCGTCCGGGGTGACGAGCTCCGACAGCGGGGTGTACCGCCACGCGAGCGTGAGCGCTACCAGAACCGCGGCGAGGGCGAGGATCGACTTCCAGAACGGCACCGTTCGCCGCACCTCGGTGCCGGGAGCGAATTGATCGACCAGCGTGTCGAGCGCCACCGGTCGCTCGGGATCGGCGAGAGCCGCCGCGCTCATCACGGTGTCCGACCACTCCGGCAGCTCTTCGAGCGGCTTCAGCGTCCGGGCCCCGGAAGCGAGCGCCGCGATCGCGCCGGTCATGGAACCCGCGCGTTCGACCTCGCGCGCGACCGTCTCGGCCGGGACGCCGAGATGCTCGGCGAGCAGCCGGTCACGGAACCCGCGGATCGCCTGCCGGACGGCCGGTTTGCCGGCCGCCTCGACGACGACGTCGCACTCGGTGTCGAGGCCCATCGACCGGTTGCTCAGGTTGGCGGAGCCGATGCGGAGCCATTCGTCGTCCACCGCCATCATCTTGGAGTGGACGTCGATGCACGTCCCCTCGGCCAGGCCGTCGACGTGCGCGTAGTACACGTGAAACCGCCCGCCGTGATCCGCCGCGCGCAGCTCCTTGATCAGCCTGGTCCGCAGCACGTGCATCGTCATCTCCTCCAGCCAGCCGTGGCTGAGGAGGCGGGTCACGAGGACGATCTCCGGACCTTGCGGCTCGGCCAGCCGGGCGGCGAGCGCCCGTCCCACCGTCTGCGATGTGAAGTACTGGTTCTCGAGATAGATGTACCGCTCCGCCCGACGGATCATGTCGACATAGAGCTGCTCCACGGTTCGCACGCCGTTGCCGCCGTTTCCTGCCGGCGCCGTGCAGGCGATGCCGACGTCGACGTCGGTGATATCGGGCTCGAGAGACGGGGGCCACGGGTCGCCGGCCGTCCTGACCGCGGGAAGCTTCTCCCCGGTCGCCGCGCGCCAGCGCTGGCGCGCGATTTCGGCGAGCGCACGGGCTGCATCACCGTCAACCGCGATCATCAGGTCGTGGAATGGCGGATACGGTTTGCCCGCGGCCACGCGCCGCGGATCGTCGGGCCGGTGGTCGGGCGAATCCCAGCGTCGGGAGGTGAGGTCCAGCCCGCCGACGAATGCGACCTTGTCGTCGATCACGACGATCTTCTGATGGTGCGAGCCGGCGAGCGGGTGGGTGTCGTCGAAGCGGAAGTGCACGCGCCGGTGCCGCTTCCAGCTCAAGCCGTAGAGCGGGGCGAACTCGCGCTCGGTGCCGAAGATCATCGGGTAGTCCCAGTCGAGCACGTAAATCCGCAACCGCCGCCGCCGTCGGGCGAGGTCGTTCAGGAAGTCGCCGAGGCTCGTGCGCGGCGCGTTGTCCTCGCCGAAGGCGATCCCGGTGCGGCTGTCGAAGTCCCAGGCGAGAATCACGATCGAGCGCTCGGCGCGCTCGGCGGCGCGCATGAACGCGTCGAAATAGGCCGCCGCGTCGACCACCGGCGCGACCCGATCGGCGTGCGCGACGGTGCAGCAATTCTGGCCCGGACGGAAAAGGTCGGACATGAGGCCTCTGGCGAAAAGACCGGATCGGGAATGAAAGCTGCTCGCTCATCCGGCCGGGGGCGAACGGCGCCCGCCTTGCCCTTGCAATCTCGGTGCCAGGAGGACTCATGAAACGAAAGACGCTCCGGCTCGCCAAGGGCTTTCGCGTCGCATTCCGCAACGCCCGCGCGCAGGCGGCCGAGATGGTCATCGCCCCGGGCGACTCCGAAGGCGGCGCCGACAACCGGCATCGGGGCGCCGACCAATGGCTGTATGTCGTTGCCGGCCGCGGTGCCGCCGTAATAAAGGGCCGGTCGCATGCGCTGGGCCCCGGAACGCTCCTGCTCGTCGAGCGAGGCGAGCGGCACGAGATCCGGAACACCGGGCGCGCGCTGCTCCGCACGCTGAACGTCTACGTCCCGCCTGCCTACACGAAGCGCGGCGATCCGTTGCCGCGCGGCCGCAAGTAGGCCGTTTTACGCGGGGTGATCGACCGCGCCTGCGACGCCCTGCAGGCGGGCGCAATGGGCGCAGCAGAAATACCTGCCGTCCGATTCGATGCCATGGCCGACCACCTTGCAGCCGCAGTGCTCAGAAGGACGGGACGCTGCGTGCCCATGTCCTGAGCACGCTGGTCACGCTCGAACCGGGGGAGGCCACGCTCTTCGACAACGACGGCGCCGCGCTCGTCCTCCATGCGAAGCCGGATGACTACCGGAGCCAGCCGGCGGGCGAGGCCGGCGACCGCATCGCCTGCGCGGTGGTCGAGCGCTCAGGGAAGGGTTGATAGGTACGCAACTTGCAGTGGCCCCAAATCACGTCGCCAGCGGGGGTTGGCGCGCGGCCAGACGCTGTAAGAATTACAACCGCGCGGTAAGTATTTCCCGTTCGAGCGGGCGACGCCAAGGAGGGATGGCGTGGTGCCTGTCTTGCCGTTCATTGAATGCGCCCCCCGCGGGCGGCCCGGCAGCCGGTTGCGGTTGGTTGTCCCGGGTCACCCCCGTTCTTAGCGCTCGCGCTCCGACTCACCCGATCCCGTTTCTCCATCCGCGGACACTCGACAGGGGAGCCATACCGCCATGCAGACGATCGGCAACAACAACGTCGTGTCGCGGGTGCGCCCGACGGCCGCCGACCAGTCGGTCGATCTCCGCGAGTTGCTGCGCGCGCTCCGCGCCATGCGCGACGGCGATTTCTCCGTCCGGCTACCTGCCGACTGGACCGGGGTCGGCGGCAAGGTCGCCGATACCTTCAACGACATCGTTTCGACCAACGAGCGGCTTGCGGCCGAGCTCGAGCGCGTCGGCCAGGCGGTGGGCAAGCAGGGCAAGACGCGCCAGAGAGTCCGCGGCGAGCGGCAGCGCGGCGCCTGGGGCGGGATGGAAAGCTCGGTCAACACCCTGATCGACGATCTCTTGTGGCCCACGGCGGAGGTGACCCGCTCGATCGCGGCGGTCGCCAAGGGCGATCTCTCGCAGACGATGCGGCTCGAGGTCGAGGGGCGCCCGCTGGAAGGCGAGTTCCTGCGCTCGGCGACGATCGTGAACACGATGATCGAGCAGATGAGCGGCTTCACGTCCGAGGTGACGCGGGTCGCGCGCGAGGTCGGCACCGAGGGCAAGCTCGGCGGGCAGGCGCAGGTCAAGGGCGTGAGCGGCGTGTGGAAGGACCTCACCGACAACGTCAACTCGATGGCGTCGAACCTGACCGCGCAGGTGCGGAACATCTCCGAGGTGACGATCGCGGTGGCGAACGGCGACCTGTCGCGCAAGATCACGGTCGACGTGCGCGGGGAGATCCTGCAGCTGAAGGAGGCCATCAACACGATGGTGGACCAGCTCCGGTCGTTCGCCTCCGAGGTCACCCGCGTGGCGCGCGAAGTCGGCACCGAGGGCAAGCTCGGGGGCCAGGCGATCGTCCCGGGCGTGGCCGGCACGTGGAAGGACCTGACCGACTCCGTCAACGCGATGGCGACGAACCTCACCTCGCAGGTGCGCAACATCGCGGAGGTGACGACGGCGGTCGCGCGCGGCGACCTGTCGCGCAAGATCACCGTCGACGTGCGCGGCGAGATCCTGCAGGTGAAGGAGACCGTCAACACGATGGTCGACCAGCTCAACGGCTTTGCGGCCGAGGTGACGCGGGTCGCGCGCGAGGTCGGCACCGACGGCAAGCTGGGCGGCCAGGCGCAGGTGCCCGGCGTCGCCGGGACGTGGAAGGACCTGACCGACTCGGTCAACGCGATGGCGACGAACCTCACCGGTCAGGTCCGGAACATCGCCGAAGTGACGACCGCAGTGGCGAAGGGCGACCTCTCGCGCAAGATCGCAGTCGATGTGAAGGGCGAGATCCTGGAGCTGAAGAACACCATCAACACGATGGTCGACCAGCTGAACGGCTTCGCCGCCGAGGTGACGCGGGTCGCGCGCGAGGTCGGCACCGAGGGCAAGCTCGGCGGCCAGGCGCAGGTCCCCGGCGTCGCCGGCACCTGGAAGGACCTCACCGACAACGTCAACTGGATGGCGTCGAACCTCACCGGTCAGGTCCGGAACATCGCCGAGGTGACGACCGCGGTCGCCCGCGGCGACCTGTCGCGCAAGATCACCGTGGACGTGAAGGGCGAGATCCTGGAGCTGAAGAACACCATCAACACCATGGTGGACCAGCTGAACGGCTTCGCGGCCGAGGTGACGCGGGTCGCGCGCGAGGTCGGCACCGAGGGCAAGCTCGGCGGGCAGGCGATCGTGCCCGGCGTGGCCGGCACGTGGAAGGACCTGACCGACTCGGTCAACGCGATGGCGACCAACCTCACCACGCAGGTGCGCAACATCGCGGAGGTGACGACGGCGGTCGCCCGCGGCGACCTGTCGCGCAAGATCACCGTCGACGTGCGCGGCGAGATCCTGCAGGTCAAGGAGACCGTCAACACGATGGTCGACCAGCTCAACGCGTTCGCCTCCGAGGTGACGCGGGTCGCGCGCGAGGTGGGCACCGACGGCAAGCTCGGCGGCCAGGCCCAGGTCAAGGGCGTGAGCGGGGTGTGGAAGGACCTGACCGACAACGTGAACTCGATGGCGTCGAACCTCACGGCGCAGGTGCGCAACATCGCCGAGGTCGCCACCGCCATCGCCGAAGGCGACCTCTCGCGCAAGATCACGGTCGACGTGAAGGGCGAGATCCTGGAGCTGAAGAACACCCTCAACACGATGGTGGATCAGCTCAACGCGTTCGCCTCCGAGGTGACGCGAGTCGCGCGCGAGGTGGGGACCGACGGCAGGCTCGGCGGCCAGGCGCAGGTGCCGGGCGTGGCCGGCACCTGGAAGGGCCTCACCGACAACGTGAACCTGCTCGCCGCCAACCTCACGACCCAGGTGCGCGCGATCGCGGAGGTCACCATCGCGGTCACCAGGGGCGACCTCACGCGGTCGATCCAGGTGCACGCGAGCGGGGAGGTGGCGGAGCTCAAGGACTACATCAACGCGATGATCGGCAACCTCCGCGGGACCACCGAGCGGAACACCGAGCAGGACTGGCTCAAGACGAACCTCGCGAAGTTCGGCGGCATGATGCAGGGCCAACGCGACCTGTACACGGTCGCGCAGATGCTGCTGTCCGAGCTCGCGCCGCTCGTCGGCGCGCAGCAGGGCGTGATGTACGTGATGAGCGACTCGGACGGAACGCCGAGCTTGCGGCAGCTGGCCGGCTACGCCGACGCGACGGAGTCCGGCGAGCCGCGCCGTTACCGTGTCGGCGAGGGCCTGGTCGGGCAATGCGCGCTGGAGCGGCAGCGGATCCTGCTCACCGACATCCCGGACGCTTCCATCCGCATCGGCTCCGGACTGGTGACGGCACGCCCGCAGAACGTGATCGTGCTGCCGGTGCTGTTCGAGGGCGAGGTCATGGCGGTGATCGAGCTCGCGTCGCTCTCCCGTTTCACCGCTTCCCATCTCGGGCTCCTCGAGCAGCTCACCGGCTCGATCGGCATCGTGCTCAACACGATCGAGGCGACGATGCGCACCGAGGGCCTGCTCAAGCAGTCGCAGGAGCTCGCCGCCGAGCTGCAGGCGCAGCAGAAGGAGCTGCAGCAGACCAACGAGGCGCTGGGACAGAAGGCGCAGCAGCTCGCGGCGCAGAACGCGGAGGTGGAGCGCAAGAACCAGGAGATCGACCAGGCCCGCCGCGCGGTGGAGGAGAAAGCGGCCGAGCTCGCGCTCACCTCGCGCTACAAGTCCGAGTTCCTCGCCAACATGTCGCACGAGCTGCGCACGCCGCTCAACTCGATCCTGATCCTCGGCCAGCAGCTCGGCGACAACGCCGACGGCAACCTGACGCCGAAGCAGATCGAGTTCGCGAAGACGATCCACAGCGCCGGCACCGATCTTCTCAACCTGATCAGCGACATCCTCGATCTCTCGAAGATCGAGTCGGGCACGGTGACCGTCGAGAGCGAGGAACTGCCGTTCTCCGGCCTGCGCGAGACGATCGAGCGCAACTTCCGCCACGTCGCCGAATCGCGCAAGCTCGCGTTCGCGGGCGACTTCGACGCGCGGCTCGGACGCTCGATCACCACCGACTCGAAGCGGCTGCTGCAGGTGCTCAAGAACCTGCTCTCGAACGCGTTCAAGTTCACCGATTCGGGCGGCGTGCGGCTCGAGGTCGCCCTGGCGGACGGCGGCTGGACGCCGGAGCATCCCGTGCTCGCCCAGGCGCCGACCGTCGTGCGCTTCTCCGTCAGCGACACCGGGATCGGCATACCGCCCGAGAAGCAGCGGATCATCTTCGAGGCATTCCAGCAGGCCGACGCCGGGACGTCCCGCCGGTACGGCGGGACGGGGCTCGGGCTCGCGATCAGCCGCGAGCTCGCCCACCTGCTCGGGGGCGAGATCAAGCTGCACAGCTTCGCCGGCCGCGGCAGCACCTTCACGCTGTACCTGCCGCTCACGTACATGGGGCCGGCGTACGGCAAGGCCGGCGCGCCCGCGACCGAGGCGCGCGCGCCCTTCCAGCCGATCGTCCTGCCGGCGCCGCGCGCCGAGCAGGTCCCGGACGATCGCGAGGTGGTCGAGGCCGGGGACGAGGTGCTCCTCATCGTCGAGGACGATCCGCACTATGCGCGCGTGCTGCTCGGCCTCGCGCGCGAACGCGGGTTCAAGGCGCTGGTCGCGATGCGCGGCGCGGACGCGCTCGAGCTCGCGCGGAAGCACCTGCCCACCGCGATTTCACTGGATGTCTTCCTGCCGGACATGCTGGGCTGGACCGTGCTGAGCCAGCTCAAGCAGGACCCGGCGACCCGTCACATCCCGGTGCAGATCATCACCGTGGAGGAAGAGCGGCAGCACGGCCTCGAGCGCGGCGCCTTCGCCTACCTCAACAAGCCGCTCACCACCGAAGGGCTCGAGGCGGCGTTCGACCGCATCAAGCGGTTTGCGGCGCCGCGCGTCCGGCGGCTGCTGGTGGTGGAGGACAGTCCGGCGGAGAGCCGCTCGATCGTGGAGCTGATCGCGCACGACGACGTGGCGATCGTCACCGCGGGGACCGGCGCGGAGGCGCTGGCGGTCCTGCGCGCGTCCCCGTTCGACTGCGTGGTGCTCGACCTGCGCCTCCCGGACATGTCCGGCATGGATCTGCTCGCCGAGATCCAGGAGGACCCGCGGCTCCGCGAGGTGCCGATCGTCGTGTTCACCGGCAAGGAGCTCTCCGACGACGAGGAGTCGGGGCTGCGGAAGATGGCCAAGAGCATCGTCCTGAAGGGCGTGCAGTCGCCCGAGCGCCTGCTCGACGAGACGGCGCTCTTCCTGCACCGGGTGATCGCCGATCTTCCGGAGCCCAAGCGGCGCATGCTCGAGCGCCTGCACGCGAGCGACGAAGCGCTCGCCGGGCGCAAGGTGCTGGTGGTGGACGACGACGTCCGCAACATCTTCGCGCTCGGCAGCATCCTCGAACGCCACGGCATGCACGTCGTCAGCGCCACCAACGGGCAGGAAGGCATCGAGCTCATCGAGCGCGCGCCCGACCTCTCGCTCGTGCTCATGGATATCATGATGCCGGAGATGGACGGCTACGAGACGATGCGGCGCATCCGCAGCGTGCCGCGCCTGCGCATGCTGCCGATCGTCGCGCTGACCGCGAAGGCGATGAAGGGCGACCGCGAGCGCTGCCTGGAGGCGGGCGCCTCCGACTACATCGCGAAGCCGGTGAACACCGAGCAGCTCCTTTCGCTGCTGCGGATGTGGCTCCACAGATGAGCGGGCCGTGAGCGCCGACGATCGCGTCAACATCCTGCTGGTCGACGACCAGCCGGCCCGCCTCCTCAGCTACCGGGCGATCCTCGACGATCTCGGTCTCGAGCTCGTCGAGGCGCGATCGGGCCGCGCGGCGCTCCAGCGGCTGATGGAGCGCGAGTTCGCGGCGATCCTGCTCGACGTGAACATGCCGGACATCGACGGGTTCGAGACCGCGGCGCTGATCCACCGCCATCCCCGGTTCGAGACGACGCCGATCATCTTCGTCACCGCGGTGCACGTGACCGACCTCGATCGGCTGAAGGGTTATCAGCTCGGCGCGTTCGACTACGTGTACGTGCCGGTCGTCCCGGAGATCCTGCGGAGCAAGGTGCAGGTCCTCGCGGAGCTGCACGGGCAGCGGAAGAAGCTCGAGCGACTGAACCGGAACCTGGAGCAGGCGAACGCGAAGCTCGCCGACGCCCACACGAGCCTGCAGGCCGAGCGCGCCCGGGAGCTCCAGGCGCTGAACCGCACGCTCGAGAAGGCGAATCTCGAGCTCGCCGAGGCGAACGCCGCTCTCGAGGCGGAGAACGCCGTGCGTCGGCGGGCCGAGGAGGCCCTCCGCGACGCCGACCGCCGCAAGAACGAGTTCCTCGCCACGCTCTCGCACGAGCTCCGCAATCCGCTCGCCGCGATCGGCAACGCGGTCCAGTACATGCAGCTCGCGCAGCCGGGCGACGCGGGCCTCGTGCCGGCACAGGACGTGCTCGCCCGCCAGGTCGGGCACCTGACCCGTCTGATCGACGATCTCCTCGACGTCTCCCGCATCACGCGCGGCCGCATCACGCTGCGCCCCGAGCGCGTCGAGCTCGCCGACGTCGTCCACCGCGCGCTCGAGACGATCCGTCCGCTCGCGGCCGACCGGCGCCAGCAACTCGTCGTCACGCTACCCCAGGAGCCGCTGGCGGTCGAAGGCGACCCGGTCCGGCTCGCGCAGGTCGTCGGCAACCTGCTCGCGAACGCGATCAAGTACACGGGGGAGGCGGGGCGGATCGAGCTGACTCTCGGGCGCTCGGAGCACAGCCGGAGCGCCGTGATCAGGGTGCAGGACAGCGGGGTCGGCATCGTTCCCGAGATGCTCCCGCGCATTTTCGATCTGTTCCACCAGGGCGATCAGCCCGCAAGCCGCAAGGAGGGCGGACTCGGCATCGGCCTCGCCCTCGTGCGGGAGGTCGCCGCATTGCACGGCGGCAGCGTCGAAGCGTCGAGCGCGGGGCCGGGCCAGGGCGCGGAGTTCGTCGTGCGCCTGCCGCTTGCCCCGGGTTACGCGCTCGAGTCGGCGCCGCCGCCCGCCGCGCGGTCGAGCGCACCGCGTCCCGCGCCGGCGGCGCGCAGGCAGCGAGTGCTGCTCGTCGACGACAACCGCGACTCGGCCGAGAGTCTCGCCGCGCTGCTCGGCATGCTCGGTCACGAGGTGTGGCAGGCCTACGACGGACGCGAGGCGCTTGCGGTCGCGCGCGGCCGGCGTCCGGACCTGGTCCTGCTCGACATCGGGATGCCCGACATCAGCGGCTACGAGGTCGCGCGCGAGCTGCGCGCCGACCCGTCGCTGGACGCGACGACCCTGATCGCGTTGACCGGGTACGGGTCCGACGACGACCGGCGCCAGTCGCTCGCGGCCGGCTTCGACGGCCATCTCGTGAAGCCGATCGACTTCGACCACCTCGAACGGGTCCTCGCTTCGCTGCCGCGGAACTCTCCGGCCGAGCGCTCCGCGGCCGCGTGAGAACGGCGACGCTCGTGCGTCAGGCGCCGCGCGGCGGCGTCGGCAGGGGTCCCGGGTAGCGGCGCGGGAAGATCACCCGGAAAGTGGTGCCCTTGCCCGGCTCCGTGTGGAGCTCGAGGCTCGCGTCGAGCAGCTCGCACAGCCGTTTCACGATGGCGAGGCCGATGCCCTCGCCCGGGTCCGGCTCGCGCGTCCCCGCGGCCGAATGCGAGGGCAGCAGCGGCGGCGGCTCGGCCTCGACCGAGGGCTCGCCGGTCGCCGCCGCGTGCTCGCCGACCGCCTGCGCCTCGTCGGTCGCGGTCTTCAGCGCGCGGGCGAGGGGCTGCGCGGACCGCGCCTCCAGGCCGGGGCCGGTGTCCTGCACACAGAGGACCCACCGCGCCGCCTCGTCGTCGGGAGCGTGGTCCCAGCTCACGGCGATGCCGCCGCGCTGCGTGTACTTCACGGCGTTCAGCAGCAGGTTCTGCGCGATGCGGTACGTCTTGACGCTGTCCCCTTCCACCGGCAGCGTATCCGGGCCCGTCGCCGCCAGCGAGAGGCCCCGCTCCTCTGCGAGGGGACGCATCGCGAGGCAGAGCTCCCGCAGGACCGCCGCCGCATCGAACGATGCGGCGACGCGGCGTTCGTGGCCCGCTTCCAGGCGGGCGAGACTGACGAGGTCGTTGAGCAGGGCCTGCATCGATGCGACGCCGCGCTGCAAAGTCGCGAGCGACTGCGCGCGCGCGCTCTCCGGTGCGTTCGCGTGGTCGAGCGCTGCAGTGGCGTTCTTCACGACACCGAGGCTGCCGCGCAGGTCGTGGGCCGCTTCCCGCCACACTTCGGCGCGACGCGTCTCGAGCTCCGCGAGCTCGTCGAGCGCCCGCTGGAGGTCCCGCACGCGACCGGCCGCCTCGGTCTGCTGCAGCCGCGCGTACTGGTCGGCGCTCTCGCACACACCTTCGCTGCACAGCTCCGCGAGCTCGTGGCGCGCCCAGGCCATCGATTCCGCAGGCACCTCCGGGTGGTCGAGCGCGCATCGCTCGAGCTCGTCGACGAGGCAGAGGTGCAGGTGCCGCCACTCGCGCATGACCTCGCGCTGCTGGTAGCCCTGCTGCCAGCGGTGCATTCCGTGGCCCGCGGCGCCCTCGCGCCGCCCGGCGGCGGCCTCGCTCCGCTCGGCCGAGTGACGGGCGCGCAGCCGCCGCTCGAACGCCTCGAGGACGTCGGGGATGTGGTCGTAGAACTGCACGCGCGACAGCGCGGACGCCGTGGTCAGCTCGGGATCGGCGTCGGCCGCCTCGCGCCAGCGCCGGAGAAGCTCGTCGCGAAGGGCGGCGAAGTGGGAGGCCACTGCCGCCAGCCGTCCGCCTGCGCCCGCTTCGTCCGCCATAGCGCAACGAGTCTAGCCGACTTTCGCGGGCCGCCCGCGCTTGGGGCGTGTTGCTCGTGCACAGGTAAGCCTTGCGCTGGCAAGTAAGCGTTACCCGGTTCCCCGCAGGGCGAGGAGGCGGGACAGCGGGCACGCCGAATGCTCGAAAACTCGCACGAGCAGACGACCATCGATGAAAACTGCGCGACTCACCCGCACGGCCCCCGACGACCGCTGGCCGCCCACCCGGCTGCGGGGCGTTCGCGTGCTCGTCGTCGATGACGATCCCGACGAGCGCGACTACCTCGTGGCGTTGCTCGGCGCCGCGGCCGCAGAGGTGAGGGGCGCGTCCAGCACCTCGGAGGCGCTCGCGATGCTCGCGTGGTGGTGGCCCTCGGTGCTGGTGTCGGATATCGGGATGCCGGGCGAGGATGGCTACACCCTGATCCGCGCGGTCAGGACCATGCCCCGCGGCCAGCCGGCGCAGCTGCCGGCGGCGGCCGTCACGGGGCGTTCGGCCCCGGAGGACAGGACGCGTGCGCTCCGCGCGGGCTACCAGGCGCATCTTGCGAAGCCGGTGGATCCGGACCGCCTGATCGCGGTGCTGGCCGATCTCGCCCGTCTGGACGCGGGCGGGCAACCCAGTCCGTCCCCGTGACCGGCAACGCGGCGTGGAGCTGCTGGTCGACGAGCTGACTGCCGGGTTCCCCGAGCGGGCCGAGCTTGCCCGCATCGTCATCCGACTGATCGCGGCGATGCTGCTCGGCGCGGTGATCGGCCTGCAGCGGGAGAGCGTGGGTGCGGCGGCGGGGCTGCGGACGCATATGCTGGTGACCGTCGGCGCCGCCATGTTCGTCCTGACGCCGCTCAGCATCGGGATGTCCTCCGACGATCTCTCGCGCGTGATCCAGGGCGTCGCCACCGGCATCGGCTTCATCGGGGGCGGCGCGGTCCTGAAGCTCACCGCGGAGCGCGAGATCCGCGGCCTGACGACGGCGGCGAGCATCTGGCTCGGGACCGCTGCCGGCATCGCGGCGGGAACCGGCCGCATCGGACTCGCCGCGGTCGGGGTGGCCCTGAGCTGGGTGATCCTCTCGATCCTGGGCCGTGTCCAGCACCATCTCACCGCGCGCGCCGAAACCCGGCGCTCGCCACTCCGCGACGCGCGCACCTCAGCGGCCGGCGACGAATCGCGCGGCGAGGCGCAGGTCCCGGACCAGCTCCGCGAACGCCGCGTCCTGGTCGGGACCGACCAGCCGTAGGACATGCGACGGGTGAACGGTTACCGCCACGGGCGGGCGGCGCTCACGCTCGATGATGCGTCCGCGCAGCGCGCCGACTCGAGCGTCGCGACCGACGACCGCGCGCGCGGCTGTCGCGCCCAGGCAGACGACGAGCGCCGGGTCGAGCGCTGCGCCTCGCCGGCGGCTCAGCCACGCCGCCGGTCGATGAAGGCGACGACCCTCGGCTCCGGCGGCACGTCGACCAGGGCGAAGTAGAGCGCTTCGCCTTCGTTCAGCGCGCGGCCGTGGAAGAGCAGCGCGACCGCCTCGGTGCCGTTTACGCAGCCGTGCCGATGCAGGAAGTGCAGCAGCTGAACGAGCCGCGGCGGAAAGCTCCGAGGTCGCCGCCGCGCTCGTACACCCGAATGTCGCGCAGGGCGCGAACATCGATGCCGAACGCGCTGACGAACTTCGTGGTGCGGAGCGCGGGGCGTTCGGTCCCTTCGATGCGGAGCCGAAGCGGCTGCCCGCGCAACGGAGCCGCGGGCTTCACCTGCAGGGTCGGCGGCCTGAGGCGCGAAAGCAGCAGCGCGAGCGAAAGCAGGTAGAGCAGGACGAGCGGGAAGAACAGCAGCTCGAACATTGCTCGCCCGCCGAGCGCGCGCGCCGCGTTACTCGTTACTTCTTCGCCTTCTCGGCCTGGTCCTCGAGCTTCTGTCCGCCGCGCTGGATGTCCTCGCCGAGCCCGGACATCGTATTGCAGGCAGAAACCAGCATGGTGACCAGCACTACATACACGAGTCGCATCATGTCGTTCTCCTGATCTGGGGGCGTGCCGCAATCGACACGGGTATCCGGACCGGAGCAATCGGCGTGCCGCCGCCGGACTCTTCTAAGCCCGGCGCAACGGACCGCGCGCCAGGAGATAGATGGCATAGAACGCGGCCACGCCGATGGCGATGTAGACAAGGCGGCTCGGCAGCGACCGCGGCCCGAGGAGCTGCGAGACCAGGTTCACGTCGAATCCTCCGACGAGCAGCCAGTTGATCCCGCCGACGATGAGGAGGACGAGCGCGATGCGGTCCAGTGTGGCGAGCCGTACCATGTTGTTTCTCCCTGAACGGACACGGCTCACCTTCGAAGCAGGCGACGTGCCAGATGCCAGGGCACGTCGGCTGCTTCGGACGGGAAAACCCGACGACGGAGAAAACGATGAGCGATTCCACGCGCAAGCCACGTCCCGCAAATCCTCGTTCCGGCGAGCCGGGCGCGGGAAGCGACACCGATTCCAGGGAGTGGAAGTGGCCCTTCAGCGTACCGCCCGAGCAGCGCGAGCGCGTACCCGCGGAACCTGTCCGCGAAGAGCGTCCCGACTCCGGGCAGCGCCCGGCGGATCCCGTCTGATCCGCAGTCGATCGTCGACGGCCCGCGTGCCGGCAGGTTATTTTTTCCTGGCCGTGTAACCGCTCCTCAGGGCTTCTTCCTCTTCGAGGACGCCCGCTTGCGCGGCACCTTGCCGCCCGCGCGGCGGGCCTGCGAGAGCCCGATGGCGATCGCCTGCTTGCGGCTCGTCACCTTCTTTCCCGACCGACCGCTGCGGAGCGTGCCGCGCTTGCGCTCGCGCATTGCCTGCTTCACCTTCTGCGCTGCCTTCTTGCCGTATTTGGCCATTCGAACGCCTCCTTTGCTACCGCCGCGCCTGGTATAGCGGCATCACCTTCTCGGCGTAGTTCGCGAGATCGCGCTGTCTCGCCTCGCTCGACGGGTGCGTCGACAGCCAGGCGGGTGGGCTACCCTGCGCCGCGCGGTCCATCTTCTGCCACAGCGTCACCGCGGCGCGCGGGTCGTAACCCGCCCGCGCCGCGAGCTCGACGCCGATCCGGTCGGCCTCGACTTCCTGATCGCGCGAGTTGGGCAGGTTCAGCGTCACCTCGAGCGCGAGCTGTGCGAGATCGACCCCGCCTTGACCGACGCCGGCAGCGGCGCCGAGCACGCCCAGCACCAGGCCCTGCGTGACGGCGCGCGACGCGCGCTCGCGGCCATGCTCGCGCAGCGCGTGGGCGATCTCGTGACCCATCACCGCCGCCACCTCGGCGTCGGTAAGCTGCAGCCGCTCGAGGATGCCCGCGTAAACCGCGATCTTGCCGCCCGGCATGCACCAGGCGTTGATCTCCTGGACGTTGATCACGTTCACTTCCCATGCCCACTTCTGCGCATCGGCCCGGAACACGGTCGTCTGCGGAATCAGGCGCTGCGCGATCGCCCTTGCGCGGGCAGTCTGCGCCGCGTCGCGGTTGAGGACGCCCTTGCCGCGCGCCTCGGCGACCACGTTCGCGTACGCCTTCGCCGCACCCTCGTTGATGTCTTCCTCGCTGACGAGCGTCGACATCGACTGGCGCCGATCGACGCCGACGACGCCTGAGTCGGTGGTCTCCACGCTGGCACATCCGGCGGCGACGAGCACCGCCGTCATCGCCGCGAGCGCTCGGCGGCGCGCAAGAGCTTCCGCAACACGTAACTGTTTCCACATGATCACAGCCCTCCGAGAACCCACAGGAAGACGAGCACCACGAGGAGCACGCCGACCAAGCCGGCCGGCACGTAACCCCGGGAGCCGCTGTACGGCCAGGTCGGGCGCAATCCCACCAGGAGGAGGACGAGGACCACCAGCAGAATCGCACCGACGGACATCCGGGTAGCTCCATGGCGAGCGCGATGGCGCAACGCCCGTGGTTCCGCAGCTTTCGTGCCCGTGGGGCCGGCACGCCGCTTGCAAGCGGGTGAGTCATGACAGGGTCCGGTCCAACGAACCTGCTCGCTCGCGCGCTGATCATGGCAATCCTTCCGGTCGCCGCGACGGTGTCCGCCGCGGAGCCGACCTATGTCGCCGAGCTGGACCGGATCGAAGCCGACTTTCGGGTCGCCCGCGAGCGTTGCGACGACGCGCGCGGCCACCTCGGGAACGTCTGCGTCGCCGAGGCGCGCGCCGTCCGCAGGATCGCGAAAGCCGAGCTCGAGGCGCGCGGCAAGGGCACGCCGAAGAGCTGGTATGACGCGCGAATCGCCCGCGCCGAGGCCGAGTTCGAGGTGGCGAAGGAGCGCTGCGGCGAGCTTGCCGGGCACGCTCGGGAGCAGTGCATCGCCGAAGCGCGCGCCGCGGAGGCGCGCGCCAAGGCGAACGCGCGGCAGGCGCGATCCGACGCCGAGGCACGCGAGCGGCCGCACGCCGCAGGACGATGAAACGGAGGTTGCCGGAAATGAAGCGAACCCTGCCGACGCTGCGTTCGCAGCAGGGGAAGTGGGGCTACATCCTGGCGTGGGCGCTCGGCGTGCCGATCCCGATCCTCGTCCTCGTGTATATCCTGCGCGGCTGTACCTAAGACCCCGGTCATGCCGGGCGCGCCGTCCCCGGCGCACGCCGCCGGTTCATCCGGTCCACCCACGCGCCGATGACTGCGGCGGCGACCATGAGCGTATTGGTCGCCGCGAATACCCAGTTGCCGAGCAGCAGGCTGTACACGAAGAAACCCGACGACGCCGCGAGCTGGCCGACGAAGAGCCAGCGCGACACGCCCGCGACGCTCCGCGTACGCCACTGCGTATACACCTGCCGAGCGATGGTCGCGAACAGCGTCGCCGCGCTCGCCCACCCGATGAGTTCGGTCGTCAGCTCCATCGCGCGCTGTCGGGGTGCGGTCAGCCGGGCTGCTCGAGCTCGACGTACAGCTCGCGGACCAGGACCATTGCGACGATCGTGAGCGGCACCGCGAAGAACACGCCAGGCAGTCCGAAGAGCACGGCAAAGACGACCACGGACAGCGCCCCGAGCGCGGGCGGCAGCGCGACCGCCCAGCGCTGGACGAGCGGCATCAGCAGGTAGCCCTCGACCTGTTGAATCCCGAGGTAGAGGAGCCCGACGTAGAGCGCCGTCGCCTGGTCGTGCGTGAAGCCGATGAGGATGGCCGGAATCGCGGCGAGGATCGGTCCGACGAAGGGGACGAATTCGAGCACGCCGGCAATCGTCGCGAGCGACAACGCGAGCGGCACATCGAGCAGCTCGAGCCCGATGTAGGTCACCACGCCGACGATGAGCATGGCGACGAGCTGGCCGCCGAGCCATTTGCGCAGGGTCTCGCCCGCGCTCGATAACGCCGCGCTCGTCCGGGGGCGAACTCGCGCCGGCAGCAGCCGGAGAGTGCCGCGGAAATAGACACCGGGGTCGGCGGCCAGGTAGATCCCGACGACGAGCAGCAGCAGGACGTTCGCGACCGCGTTCAGCGTGCCGAGCGCCACCCCGACGAGCTTCGCCGCCGACTCGACGCCATCCACCGAACCGAGCGAGCCGAGCGCCATGCGCCCGAGCTCGGTCCGCACGAGCCATTCGCGCATCTTCGCGAACGCCGCGGGCAACTGCTGCGCAAGCTGATCCAACTGCGTCGCGAGGGTGTCGCCGATCGTCCACGCCAGCAGCACGAGCACCGCGAGGATCGTCGCCACGGCCACCGGCAGAGCGTGCTTCCTGCGGAGGGGCGTGTAGCGTGAGAGGAGGTCCGCCAGTGCACGCAGCGCGACGGCGAGCAGCACGCCGCCGAAAGCGATCAGCAGCACGTCCGCCGCCTTCCAGAGCGCGAGCGCGACCGCCGCCGCTGCGATCACCAGCAGGACGCGCGCAACGAAGCTCGGCTCCGCCGTCGCTTCGCGCGGTGCTTCCACGTCGACGGTGGCCGGGAGCCGCGATTCGAGAGGGCGCATGGCCATGTCGGCGGGGCTCGGGCCCGCTAGCGCCCCGAAGCGAGCGCCGCGCGGTGCTCGAACACCTCCTGGCACGCGCCGCATCGCCGCGCGGTCGGCAATGCGCCGAGCCGCGCCGGCTCGATGTCGAGGCCGCAATCGACGCAAACGCCGTAGCTGCCGCCGTCGAGGCGCACGAGCGCGGACTGGAGGTCGTTCAGCTCGCGCGCGTCGCGCTGCATGAGCGCGGTGCGCACGTCGGCATGCTCGATCGCAACCGACTCGTCGCCGGCGTCGCGGACCTCGCCTGCGATAGCACCCACGCTGGAATCGGGCTCGGGAGCGAGCTCGCTCGCGAGCTTCGCCTGCAGCTCCGCGAGCCGCTCCGCCAGCCGGGCGCGCAGCGCGGACGCGCCCTTGTCGTGTAAACCCGTCGTTGCCATCGAGGAATCCTCCTGTGGTGCGCCGAGCCGGCGCCGACGCGAGGGGGGAGCAAGGGTTGTACCCGAGGCGAAAGCGCGGTGTCGCTCGCCACCATAACGGTGCGGGGAACGGTGATTGCTCGCCGTCGTCGGCAACCTACAGGAGGACGGCGTGGCGACAAAACGGAAGGCACAGGGATCGCGCGGTAGCCGCAGCGAGTCGATCGCGAACCGCGGGCTTTACGGTGAAGGCAACTATCGGGCGTCGCGCGCGTACAACGACGGCCACGCGCGAGTTCGTTCGCTCAGGTCGTGTGGCGGATGCGGCCCGGGGCTCCGCCCCGGCGTCGGCCCGCGAAGCGGCGAGCCTCGAGCGGGCCGAACAGGCGGGGAAGCGCCGCGCGCGCGGCGAAGATCCTCAGGTCGCCGCGCCGCGCGGTACGGCGCGCGAAACGCGATCGCCCGGTCGCCGGCCGCCGCACGCGCGAGAAGTAGGCCGGAAGCACGCCGCCAGGCCGCCGAGCCACATGGTCGCGGGTAGCGGGCGCCATGTAATTCGTTCACCCGGCGGCAACGGTTACCGGTCGCGGATGGTCCGCGCTCCGGGGACATCACCGGAAACGCCGGGCACGGCGATTGCGGTTCTACCCGTGCTTCCACCCGCACGGTCGCGACGCCAGCGTCGCCGTCGAGTCGATCTCCGCGACCCGCGCCGCGCGCCGTGCGGGTGGCTTCCGAAACCAGTCGAAAAGGAGCCATCGCATGGCGAACCAGCAGAATCCCAACCAGCCGCGCCCGGCAGACCAGGCGGGCCAGCAGCCCCGCAAGCACGAGCAGGGCGGCCAGCAGACGGGGCGTCCGACCGGCCCGAACCATCCGGGCGACGCCGGCACGCGGCGACGACCCGGACAGCACGCCCGGTACCAAGCCGGATCCATATCGCCACCCCGGCGACGAGCCGGATGTCAAGCCGGACGTGACCGCGGGACAGGGGCAGCCTGCGAAAGGCGGAGACAAGCCGCGCTACGGCAACACCGGCGGCAATCGCACGGGTGTCCAGGAAGACAGCAAGTAAGCCGGACGCCGGCTGACGCGGGCACGCGCCAGCGCCGGCCGGCGGATTTCACTCTCAGGAAAGGAGAATCCATATGATGAAGCTTCGCACTCTCGCCGCCGTTGCGGCGGTCGCGACACTCGGCCTTGCCGGCTGCGATCGCACCGACCGACCCGAGCGCGCCGCGGCGCCCGTCGCCCGCGAGCCCGTCGCCCGCGACCCCGCCGCAATCCGCGCCATCCATGCCGTCCCAGTCTCCGTCCGCCGGGGCGCCGCCGGTCGCTTCGCCGGGGGCCGAACGCTCCGTCGGGCAGACCGTTGATGATGCGGGCATCACCGCGAAGGTGAAAGCCGCGCTCGTCGCCGAGAAGGACGTGAGCGGCATGAGCATCAATGTCGACACGAAGCAGGGCAAGGTGACGCTCACGGGCAAGGTGCCGGACCCGTCTCAGGCCGAGCGCGCGATCCAGGTGGCGCGCGGGGTGGAAGGCGTCAAGGCGGTCGAGAACAAGCTGACCGTCGGCGCGAGCTGACGCACCTTGCGGCCGGTACATGCCGGCCGCAACCCTCGCATCCCCGGAGGTGCTCCTCATGAAGACTAGGAACTCGGTACTCGCCGCCGCGCTGGCCGCGGTCGTGCTCGCGGGCGGCGTAGCCTGCGCGCCCACCCAGACCCGGCAATCGACCGGTGAAGTGCTCGACGATGCGGCGCTGACGGCGCGGGTCAAGACGGCGCTGATCAACGAGCCCGGCGTCAAGTCGACCGCGATCAACGTCGAGACGTATCGCGGCACGGTGTCGCTGAGCGGCTTCGTCGACTCCGACGAGATGGTGCGTCGGGCCGTCGTCGCGGCGCAGAAGGTGGGCGGCGTCCGCTCCGTCAAGAACGATATGCGGGTCAAGCCCGCGTCCTGACCGTCCGCGAGCGGCTGCCGTCAGCGGCGTGAGCGAGGGAGGCCGGTTCACGTGCGCGTTCGACGGCACGCTCTCTTTGCCACGGGCGTGGCCGCCGCCTGTGCCTGGTTGCCGGTCCTCGACCCCGCGCCAACGGCCCGCGAACTCGTTGTCGTCGGGACGAGCGGCGGGCCGCGGCCAAAGCAGGCTGCCGTCCGCCACCTCGAAGCGGAGGGGAAGAGCGACCTTCTCGCGCGCCACCTCGCGCAGGTCGAGCACGCGATCTCGGCGCCGCTCGTCCGCGGCAACGACGGGACGCTCCTGATCGACGGTCCTGCGACGCACCGCGCGATGTTCGACGCGATCGGCGCCGCGCGCGACCACGTCAACCTGGAAACCTACATCCTCGAGGCCGACGAGACGGGGCAGCGCCTTGCGGACCTTCTCATCCGCAAGCGCGGAGAGGGCGTGCGCGTAAACGTCCTCTACGACGGCGTCGGCTCGATCAAGACTCCCCAGGCGTATTTCGATCGACTGCGGGCGGCCGGCATCGCGGTCTGCGAGTTCAATCCGGTCAACCCGCTGAAGGCGCCGAAAGGGTGGGAGATCAACAACCGCGACCATCGCAAGATCCTCGTCGTCGACGGGCGCGTCGCGTTCACCGGCGGCATCAACATCAGCGGCGTCTACTCGGCCGGGTCGTTCGGAAGCCGCCGGCAGGCGCCGTCGAAAGACGAGGGCTGGCGGGATACCCACATCCTGACCCGCGGACCGATCGTGGCGGAGTTCCAGCGCGTGTTCATGGACGGCTGGACCAAGCAGCGCTGCGAGACCCCCGCCCAGGCAACGTACTTCCCGAAGGCCGCGGAGCGCGGCGACTGGACGATGCGCGTGGTGGCGAGCGACCCCGCAGCCGGGGGGAGCGAGACCTATGTCGCGCTCCTCTCGGCGATCGCGCACGCCGAGCGCCGCGTCTGGCTGACCTACGGCTACTTCGCCCCCGATCCCGCCACCATCGGGGCGCTGCAGGCCGCGGCCGCGCGCGGGGTGGACGTCCGCCTGGTGCTGCCGGGCTTCAGCGATTTCTGGGCGCCGCTCTACGCCGGGCGGTCGCACTATGAGAGCCTCCTCGACGCCGGCGTGCGGATCCACGAGCGCCGCGACGCGCTCCTCCACGCCAAGACGGCGGTGATCGACGGCGTGTGGTCGAGCGTCGGGTCGACCAACCTCGACTGGCGGAGCTTCGTCCACAATTACGAGGCGGACGTCATCGTGCTCGCCGAGCCCTTCGGCCGCGAAATGGAGCGGCTGTTCGCGCTCGACATGCAGGCTGCGCACGAGATCACGGTCGAGGAGTGGCGCCGGCGCGGGCTCGCCGATCGTGCGCGCGAATGGCTCGCGCGCCGCTGGGAATACTTTCTGTGACCGATCGTCAACCCAAGGAAAGGACTCGACCATGAACGCCCCGCTGTCCCGCGAGACCGGCGCCGCCGGACCGTTTACGCTGCCCGCGCTGCCCTGGGCAAAGGCTGCGCTCGAGCCGGTGATCTCGAAGCGCACGATCGAGCTGCATCACGGCAAGCACCACCGCACCTACGTCGAGAAGCTGAACGAGCTGGTGGCGGGTACCGAGCTCGAGCGCCTGCCGCTGCACGAGGTCGTGAAACGCACCCACGACGACCCGGAGCGCGTCCAGGTGTTCAACAACGCCGGGCAGGCGCTGAACCACGCGTTCTACTGGGAGAGCCTGACCCCGCACGCGGCGAAGCCGCCGGAGGAGCTGCGGCGCCTGCTCGACCGCGACCTCGGCGGCTACGACGCGTTCGTCGCGGCGTTCACCAAGGCGGCGACCGGCCACTTCGGGAGCGGCTGGGCCTGGCTCGCGGTCAACGGCGGCAAGCTCGAGATCCTCACGACGCCGAATGCCCACACGCCGGTTGCCCACGGCATGACGCCGCTGCTCACCGTCGACGTGTGGGAGCACGCGTACTACCTCGACTACCAGAACAAACGCGACAAGCACGTCAAGGCGGTGGTCGAGAAGCTCCTCAACTGGCAGTTCGCGGCCGAGAACCTCGCCCGCGCCTAGCGTTCGCTCATGCTCGAGTGGATGAGCGACCCCGGAGCGTGGGTCGCGCTCGCGACGCTGACCGCCGTCGAGATCGTCCTCGGCGTCGACAACATCGTCTTCATCTCGATCCTCGTCGCGCGGCTGCCGGCGGCCCACCGGCAGCGCGCGCGGATCGCGGGGCTCGCGGTGGCGATGGCGACACGCATCCTGCTGCTCTTCGCGCTGACCTGGGTGATGGGGCTCTCGACGCCGCTCTTCGAGGTGCTGGGCCGCGGCGTTTCGGGTCGCGACCTGATCCTGTTCGGCGGCGGGTTGTTCCTCCTCTGGAAGAGCGTGCACGAGATCCACAGGTCGCTCGAGGGCGACGGCGCGGCGGTGCCGGGTCGCGCCAGCGCCGCGCTGTGGATCGTGCTCGCGCAGATCGCGGTCCTCGACGTCGTGTTCTCCCTCGACTCGGTGATCACCGCGGTAGGACTGGTCGACGAGCTGCCGGTGATGGTGCTCGCGATCGTGATCGCGGTGCTCGTCATGATGGTCGCCGCCCGCCCCCTCGGCGCCTTCGTGGACCGTCACCCGACCATCAAGATGCTGGCGCTGAGCTTCCTGGTGCTGATCGGGTTCACGCTGATCGCCGAGAGCTTCGGCGTGCGCGTTCCCAAGGGGTACGTGTACTTCGCGATGGCGTTCTCCGTTGCGGTCGAGCTCCTGAATCTCCGGCTGCGGAAGCCGCAGATCGCGGTGTCGCTGCGGCGGCGACCGGAGCCTGCGGACGCCGACGCAGCACCCGCCGCGGGCGACCCGCCGCAAGAGCGTGCCTGGCTCCTCGATCCCGATCGCGGCGGGCAGCCCGGGCAGCGATCGGCCTAGAGCCCGGTCAGGCGCCCGCCTGCTTGCCCATCCCCTCGATGAGGCTCAGCAGATCATCGGCATGCTCTTCCTCGACGGCGAGGACGTCTTCGAGCAGCCGCCGCGTCGTGGGATCGCCGGTGCCGAGGTAGCGGATCATGTCCCGGTAGCTCTCGATTGCGATGCGCTCGGCGACGAGATCCTCGCGGATCATGTCGATCAGCGAGTTGCCCTCGACGTACTCCGCGTGGCTCCGCGTCGCCAACCCTTCCGGGCTGAAGTTCGGCTCGCCGCCGAGCTGGACGATCCGTTCGGCGAACTGGTCCGCGTGCCCTTCCTCTTCCTTGGCGTGCTCGAGAAACTCCGCGGCGACGCCGGCCGACGTGAGGCCCTTCGCCATGAAGTAGTGACGCTTGTAGCGCAGCGTGCAGACGATCTCGGTCGCAAGCGCCTCGTTGAGCAGGCGGATGACGACGCCTTTGTCGGCGCCGTAGTTGTCGGTGACCGCGCCTTCCTCGATGTGACGGCGGGCGCGGGCGCGGATGGCTTGGATGTCGGAAAGGAAAGGCTGCTCGGGCATGGTGGTGCTCCTCCGTGCTGGGATTCCCCGAGGCGCGTGCAAAGCGCGTGCCCGCAGCGATGTCGGAGGGGCTTGCCGGGAAGCGAACGTCCACCCCCGGGGATTGCCGTCGCGATGCATCGTGCATGCTCTGCGTCGCATCGAGCCGCAACCCGTCGAGGTGGAACTCGTCGATCCAGTACGCGGCGTTGCGGACGAAGTACTCCCGCACCGGGCCCGATTGCAGGCCGTCGAAGTTGATCGCCGGTCCCCACTCGTTGCGGTACCGGTCGGTGAAATAGTGCGGGCTGTATCGCGCGAGGTAGCTCCCCGGGCCGACGTGGTTGTAAACGACATCCAGGATGACCGCGAGCCCGAGGCGGTGCGCCGCGTCGACGAACCGCCGGAAGGCGTGCGGATCCCCGTAGCCGTGGAAAGGAGCGTAGAGCGCTACCCCGTCATAGCCCCAGTTACGGGTGCCGGCGAACTCCGCCACGGGCATGACCTCCAGCACGGTCACGCCGAGATCGCGCAGTGCGGGAAGCTCGCGCCCGGCGGCGTCGAAGGTCCCCTCCTGCGTGAAGGTTCCGATGTGCAGCTCGTAAATCACCTGGCCCTTCATCCCGATGCCGGGCCAGCCCGTGTCGCGCCAGTCGAAGTCGGCCGGATCCACGACGAGGGAGGGACCGTCCGGGCCGCTGGGCTGGAAGCGCGAGCACGGATCGGGAAACGGTCCTTGCCCGTCCAGCCGATAGCGGTATGAGGCGCCCGCGGCGATGCCGCCGATCGTGCCGGCGAAATATCCGCCGGCGGAACGATCGAGGGGATGGACCGAGAATGCCGGAGATTCGATGACCACTTCGACGCGCCTGGCGGCCGGCGCCCAGACCCGGAAGCAGATGCCCCCGGACCGGAGGCAGGCACCCGGCACTTCACAGGTATCGACGATGGCTGGTGGATTTGGGTCGTCGGGCATGTCGCTTCCGGCTGGTGCGGCAAGACCGAGCAAGCGCCGTTCCTCGCACGCCGAGGAAAGCGCGTTCTTGTCGGCGCGACGCGTCGGGCGGAAGGGCCTGCTTCGCTCGAGCGTGAGCGGGGCGGTTCAGCCCGCGGCGGTGGCACGCTCGAGCGCCGGCTCCTCGGCCGACGCGCGCGCGTGCATCTTCCGGAACAGCGGTTGCCGGGCCGTGAGCTCGGCGATCGTGCCCTCGTCGACCACACGACCGCGCCCCATCAACACCACGCGGTCGAAGAACGGCAGCAGATCGAGGCGGTGTATCGACGCGACGATACAGGCGGCGGGGAAGGCATCGAGCAGACCCGTGACGACCCGCGCCTCGGTGACCGCGTCGAGACTGGAGGTGGGCTCATCCAGGAGCACGAGCGAGCTTTGCGCGGCGGCGAGCACGCCGCGCGCGAGCGCAAGCCGCTGGCGCTGCCCGCCCGACAGATTGGCGCCCCGCTCGGCGACCGGGGTGTCCAGCCCGTCCGGCAAGCCCCGCACGACCGTATCGAGCCCGGCCAACCGGATGGCCCGGTCGCGCGTCCCGCTGGGATGCTCGAGCCCGAAATCGACGTTCTGGGCGAGCGACCCCTCGAATGCCTGCGGGTCCTGCTGGATGAGCGTCGCCACTGCGCCGAGGTGCCGCAGGCCGAGGACCGGGATGCCGTCGATCACGAAACGGCCGTCTTCGGCGTCGTAGAGTCCGCCGAGCACTCGCAGCAGGGTGCTCTTGCCCGCGCCGCTGGGACCGACCAGCGCGATGCGCTCGCCACGGCGCAGGCGAAGCGTGGCATCGACGAGCGCCGGCCGGTCGCCCGCGCGGCGCGTGTAGCGCAGCGCGACGCGTTCCAGCGCGATCTCGCGCCAGTCCGGTGCGATCGCGGCCGGAACCGCCGGCCGCGGCGCGGCGGCCCAGATGGGCTCGGCCGCGGCGTAGTCGACCTGGATGCGGGCGAACTGCTGGTAGTTCATCGCGATCGACCCGATCACGCCGGCGGCCTGCTGGGCGTAGAGATAGACCATGAAAACGTTGCCGACGAGGAGCGCCCCGCCGCTCCGCTGCGAGAGCACCGCGTACAGGGCGACAAGTGCCCATGCCACCGTGATGGACAGGAGATCGACGCCGCACCATTTCCATTCGTTGAGCACGATGCTTCGGCGGAGCGGCAGGAAGACCGCGGCCAGCCGCTCTCCGACCAGCTTCCGCGTCGCACGCTGCAACCGCAGGCTGAGGATCGTCGCGACGTTGCCGAGGCAGTCGGTCAGCGTTCCTGCGTACCGCCGCTCGGCGCGGTTCTGCTCCGCGACGAGGCGCGCGAGTGCGCGGTCGAAAGCGATCACCACGATGCCGATGATCGTGTAGCCCGCGAGCGCGGCCGCGCCGAGTGGCGCGGAGAGGAGCGCGAGCGCGATCACCGGCCCGGTCAGGTTGACGAAGCTCTGGAGATAGATGAACTGGCTCTGCGCGAAATCGAACAGCGCGTTGCTCGTCTGGCGCATGCGAAGGACCGTCTCGCCCGAATGGTGCTTCTCGTGCCACGCGAGCGGCAGCTCGGCGAGCCTGGCGTAGAGCCGGTCGGCGAGGTTCTCGCGTACCCAGACGCCCACCGACCGCTCGATGATGCGGCCCGGCCCGTGCATCGCCCACGATGCCGCCGCGGCGGCGAGGATGAGCGCGATCCACCCGGCCGCCCGCTCGAGCCCGGCCGCGCCGTGCGACTGGATCGGGTTGATCGCCTGTGCGGCGAGCCACGGAATCGCGAGCTTGACGACCTGCGAGAGGACGAGGAGCGTGCTCGAGGCGGCGATCCTCAGGCGGCGCCCCGCCGCATACTCCCAGAACGCGGCGTAGAGCTTCAGCATGCCGGTCGCGGACGCGCGCCGGGCTCCGGCGGTCACTTTGCTTCGATCCCCTCTTGTCGCGCGCGCGCTTGGAGCGGCGCCCTCCCAACGACGCGATTATCGCCGCCGCGGAGACCGCGAGCCGTGAAGCGCTTCACGCTCGGCGCGCGAGGGACGCCCCCGGCGGGGCGAATCGCCCAGGGTCGGCTGAGGGTATGCGGATTGCTCCTCCAACCGCGAAGGGGGCGCGCGTCGCGTCACCGATCCACTTCGAAGGGAACCCAGATGAACTCTATCGTTTACCTCGTCGGCGCGGTCGTGATCGTGATCGCGGTCCTGTCCTTCTTCGGCCTGCGCTAGGGCACGGCCATGAAGCTCGCCTATGCAGGCGTGATCGCGTTCGCGTGCCTTGCGCCAGCCGCTGTCGCGAAGCTGCCGCCGCCGACGCCGCAGGAAATCGCCGCGCAGCAGGAGAAGCGCGCCGCGGAGGAAGCGCAGCTCCAGCGCGAAAAGGCGCTGCTCGAAAGAGCGCAGGAGCGCGTGGCGGAGCGCTATCGCCGAGACCGTGCCCAGACCGGCGGTGGCCCCGTGAGCGACACGAACATGCCGAACAACGTGCGCGAGCTGCCGGGCAATGCTCCGCCGCAGGGTGGGCGCGAGCAGAGCGCGGAGGCCCACTCGGCGCCGGCGAAATGACGAGGGCGCGATACCCGCGGGCGGTGCCGCCCCCGCCCGCGGCGATGCGTCAGCTGCGATAGAGCCCTTCCCTGCGGGCGGCGAGCATCTCCACCGGCAGGTCGCGCGCGACTCCGGATCCAGTCGCGCCCGGAGAGGAGGAGGGGGAGAGCGCCGCACGGTTGACGCATTGAGCAGCGATCCCCCGTGCAAAGGTTCCGACGTGCGTCCATGGTTCGATGCAACGCGCTGCCCATCGGCTGCGCTACGCGCCTTTTCCAGCGGGACCTCGTCTTTGCTTCCTAAGGACGCTCTCGCCTTGGGAGGAGCAAGTGGCGTACCCCAGTGAGGCGCGCGTGCTTGTAACTACCGGCGCGCGTCCTCCGGCTCGGACTCGTCGATGCGCTCGGGCGGCACCCGCGGGTCGTAGTCCTGCCACACGCGGTCGTGCCATTCGCCGTCGGCGTAACTGATGTCCTTCGCGCCGAAACGTTCCAGCACCTCGATGGCAATCGGCTCGGTCCCCGAGCGGTCGACGCGAATTGCCACGCGCGGGCCGCCGGGACGCTCGACCGGATGCTCGGGGGTTGCGTCGGCCTCGGCCGGCGCGCGGGTCTTCGACAGTGCGCCCATGAGCGAGCCGGTATAGGCGCCGATGCCCATCGCGGCCAGGGCTGCGGCGATGCCCGCGAAGGGCAGCGCGGCGGCGGCGAGCGTACCGAGGGCAAGCCCGGCCGCGCCACCGAGAGCCGCGCCTTTCACCGCCCCCTCGTCCGCATTCCGGGCGCCCTGGTCGCTGTGTGCGTCGCCGCCGACCGGGGAGAGCGCGTGCTGGCCCGGCGGCGCCGCGTAGAACGTGCCGAACTCTTCGCGCGCGAACCCTTCGCGGGGCAGCGTCTCGAGCACGCGTTTCACGTCGTTGATGTTGTCGAACCGTCCTACGATGAGCTTCGCCATGATTGTCGCTCCCTTGACGTTAGGCCGCTACCGCGGTGCGCGCCATCGCCCGCCGCAGCTCGACGCTCGGCAGGCGCATCAGCGTCCGGTACTTGGTGACGGTGCGACGCGCGACGCGCAGCCCCTGTCCGGCGAGGAGCCGCGCGAGCTGCGCGTCGGACAGCGGATCCTGCGGGGTCTCGCTCGCGATCAGCTCCTTCATCAGCGCGCGGATCGCGGTCGCCGAGCACGCGCCGCCGTTTTCGGTAGCGAGCTGGCGCGAGAAGAACCGCTTGAACTCGAACAGGCCGCGCGGGGTCGCCATGTACTTGCCGTTCGTCACCCGGCAGACGGTCGACTCGTGCAGGTCGAGCTCGCTCTGCGATGTGCTTGAGGCCGAGCGGCTTCATCGCGACCTCCCCGTACTCGAAGAAGTTGCGCTGCTTCGCGACGATCGCGTCCGCGACGCGCTGGATCGTGACGAATCGCTGCTCCATGTTCCGGATCAGCCATCGCGCCTCCTGCAGCTGGCGCGACATCTGCACGCCGCCGCTCGCGCGGGAGCCCGCCATGTCCGCATAGGCGCGGTTGATCCGGATCCGCGGCAGGACGGCAGGATTGATGCCGGCGACCCAGCGGCCGCGCACCTTGCTCACGATGACGTCCGGCACGACGTAGTGCGTGTCGTCCGGGCCGAAGCGGTGCCCGGGCTTCGGGTTGAGCGATCGGATGAGCGTACGCGCCACGTGCAGATCGGACTCGTTGCAGCCGAGCAGATGCTGCAACCGCACGAACTCGCGCGCCGCGAGCAGCGAGAAGTGCTCGCCGACGAGGGCGAGCGCGATCGGTCGTCCGGTCGTGCCCTCCGGCAGCACCTGCAGCTGGAGGAGCAGGCACTCCTGCAGCGACCGCGCGCCGATGCCCGGCGGCTCGAGCGTCTGCACCAGCCTCAGCGCCGCGGCAAGATCGTCCGCCTCGACGCCGTGCTCCGCCGGGACGAGCGCGGCCAGCTCGGCGAACGTCACCTTTAGGTAACCGTCGTCGTCCAGCGCGTCGATCACGAGGTGCGCGAGCGCGCGGTCGCGCTCGCCCATCTGCGACAGCATCAGCTGGCGGCGCAGGTGATCGTGGAGGCTAAGAGGGGCCTCGGACCACTCGGTCCAGTCGATATCGTCGCCGTCGTGGCTGGCCGCACTGCGCGGGAGGTCGTCGAGCCCCACGCGCCCATCCACATCCAGCGTCTCGCCGGCGTTGGGGTCGGTCGGCGTGTCCGTGCCCGCGTCGGCGGCTTCCGCCACCGGCTCGGATCCGCTCGCTCCGGGGCGCGGGCTCTCGTCGTCCTCCTCGAGAAACGGGTTGGTGTCGAGCGCTTCCCGCATCTCCTGCTCGAATTCCAGTGCGGAGAGCTGCAGCAGCCGCAGGGCCTGCTGCAGCTGCGGAGTGAGCGTGAGATGCTGCCGCAGCCGCAGCTCCATCGTCTGACCCATTTGAATCCTCCTGTTGCCGGGGTCGCGTGGGCGGAGCGCCGCAGTGGAGCGGCGCGCGCCGGGCCGCGCGTAGCGTGCGCGGTGACTTTGGGCAGTACTCTGCAAGCGCCGTGCCCGCCGCGTTCGCGACGGCGCAGGCCCTGGGGAGCCGGGAAGATTTACCGAGGGCGGTACAAAGTGCGCGCCCTGCGCAGGGCACGCAATGCGGGTGAACTCAGCCGGCGAGCTTCAGGCCGGGCTTGCGGCCCGAGCGTCCGGCGGTGAGATCGATGTCGCCGGCGAGCGGCGAAAAGCGCTGGCGCGCGCGTCGCTCGGAGTCGGTGGTCGGGCGGAAGCCGAAGCGTCGCCAGGTAGTGAGAATGTCCGTCTTCGCCGCCGGGACGTACCGGAATCGCGGGTCGAGCAGTCGCATGGCAAGCCTCCTTTCCAGCCGTGGCGCCGTCCGGCGCTGCGCGGACGGCTCCCCCGGATAATGCCAGGAAAAGCCGCGTGCCGAGAAATCAGGCGTTTCCGGCGGGCGACGCCGCGCGTCGCAGCATCTCCTCCGGCGGGACGTCCTCGATATGCGTGGCGAGCGACCAGCAATGACCGAAGGGATCCCGCAGGCTGCCGTTGCGATCGCCGTAGAACTGGTCCGCCACCGGCCGCGTCACCGTTGCGCCGGCGGCTTCGGCCTGGCGGACCACCGCGTCGACGTCCTCGACATAGACGAGGATGGTCACCGGGCTCCCGCCGAGCGTCCCCGGACTGCGGAAGTCCATCTCGGGGAATTCGTCGGCGATCATGATGGCGGCATCGCCGATGCGGAGCTCGGCGTGCCCGATCCTGCCGTCGGGCTGCTGGATCCGCATCACTTCGGTCGCTCCGAATGCTTTTTCGTAGAACTCCAGGGCGCGCGCCGCATCCTTGACGCACAGGTACGGGACGGCGCCGCGATACCGGTCGGGAATCGGCTTCACTCTGGACGTCATGGCAGCGCTCCTCATGGCTGCGCGACCCTCGCGGCGGCGATGATCGGCGGCGGCGGCTCGCGCGGCGCATCGGGCGATCCAGGGGGAGGATCCTCCATCGGCTGGGCCGGAATAGGCGTACCGGGCGGGAGGGGCGGCTGTCGTGCCGGTTCGGCGTCGGGATCGGGAGTCGGCGGAACCGGCGGCTCCGTATGCAGGCGCATGGTGCGGGTGCTGTCGTCCATGTTCGGTGTCCTTCCGAAGACGGGAAAAAAAAGCCGGGCACTGGAGCCCGGCAGCGCTTGAGTGCCCGGGAGACCGGGCGGCGTCACTCCCAATACGGGCGCGCGCGGTAGTACGTGTGAATCTCTTGCGCCCAGGTCTCGTCGGCCATCGAACGGCCAGTGATCCTTGTCGAAGCCCGGGGCCTGCTCCAGGCGGTCCTTCGCGATGTCGAGGACGAAGCACTTGTTCTCCGGGTCCAGGGTCAGCGATCGCCACGGGATGGCGAACAGCTTGTCTCCGATGCCCAGGAACCCGCCGCTCGAGAGGACCGCGTAGGCAATGCGCCCCGTCGGCACGTCGAGCATGATCTCCTCGATCGTGCCGAGCTTCTCGCCCTGGCGGTTCACCACGTCGTCGCCTTCGAGCGTGCTGGCGCCCATCACGCGCGGGCCCGGGCCGTCGTTGGCGGCGCGGTAGGAGGAGCCCACGATCTTCGCGCCTTCGTCGGTCCTGCCCGCGGTCGAGCCGGGGGGAACGATGTCGCCGGAGAATGTTTCACGGGTGCGCGTGCGTTTGGTTTGATCCATGCAGAATCTCCTGGTTGATCTGTTGGGACTTCAGGGCTTGACGCCGCTCTTCGGAACTTGGCGTCCGGTCCGTCGGGACGTTTCTCGGCGGAGCCGAGCCCGGAACCCGAGCGGTACGGCGATCCATGCCTTTGCGAGCATGGCGTCATCGCGCCTATTCGACCGCAACCCGCGTGCCCGGCTGCCCGATCGGGCACGACCGATGCTTGGCTCCACGCCACCCCTTGCACCGTTTCAGACAGTCATGACGGACTACGAGATCACCGAATGCATCGACGGCCTGACCGACGCGACGAGCGAGAGCGAGGCCGTGTTCCACGCTGCGGCCGGCGACGTGCGGAGCGAGGAAGCGCGTGCGCTGCTTCTCGACCGCGCGCAGCGCTTCGGGCGCGCTGCGGCGGCGTTGCGAGCGCTCGCGGACGAGCGTGGCGTCGCGCTCGAGGCAGGCGCTTGCGCGTCGAGCCCGAACCGGATCCCGCCCGCCGACGAGGCGGGCATCCTCGCCGCATGCGAGCGGCGGGAAGAGTCCCTGATCATCGCCTATCGCGACGCGCTGGAACACGTCCTGCCGGAGCCCGTGCGCCGCGTGATCGCGCGCGAGTTCGAGAACCTGCTCGCATGTCTCGGCACGCTGGGCGCTACGCGCGACCGCGCAGCGCGCCAGCAACGGCTCATCGTCGGGCGGCCGGTGTAAGAACTGCCGGAGCGGTGTAGGGGTTGCCGGTTGCGGCCCCGCGCGGGCGAGTGTCGTGCTGCAACGACGTTATCGCTGACGACGCAAAGCGCTGTGCCCGAATCCACCAGCACCGAAGATCGACGGCCCGGGGGGAGCGGGGGGATCGACGCGCTCGTCTACGAGTGGGACCTGGCGACCGGGCAGGTCGTCCGCAGCCACGGTCTCGCCGCGGTCGTCGGTATCGCCCGCGAGGCAGCGCGCGCCGATCCGGCCTGGTGGCGCGAGCGCGTCCATCCCGGACGACCTGGCACGCGTGACTGCCGCTGCCGATGCGGCGCTCGCGGGCGACGCGAGCGATTATCGCGTCAAGTATCGCGTCCGGCATGCCGACGGCCGCTGGATCGACGTCCTCGACCACGCGCTCATCGTCCGGAACGGGTCGGGCCGTGCCATCCGCGCGGTCGGTGTCACGGTCGATCTATCTGCGCTCGACCAGACGCGCGGTGCGCTGCGCAGCGCGATGGCGGAGACGCGCCGGCGCTCCGACGAGGCGGACGCGCAGGCTGTCGCGCTCCAGGCGACGGCGGAACGACTGCGCCTCGCAACGCGCGCGGCGCGGCTGTGCCTCTGGGACTATGACGTGCGAGCGGACGAGCTCGACTGGACCGACGAGTGCAAGACGCTCTTCGGCCTCCAGTCGGACGCGCGGGTCAGTCAGAAGACGTTCCTGGCGGCGGTGCATCCCGCGCACCGGAAACGCGTCGCGCACGCCATCGACCGCGCGCTGCACGAGTACGCGGAATACGAGGTCGAGTTCAAGATCGTGCGCCCCGATGGCGAGGAGCGCTGGGTTGCCGCCGTCGGGGACTGCCTCTACGACCCGCTCGGCCGCCCGGAGCGCTTTCTCGGTGTGATGATCGACATCACCGACCGCATGCGCGCGGAAGCCGCGCTGCGCGAGAGCGAGGAGCGGTTCCGCCAGCTCGCCGAGTCGATCGACGACGTGTTCTGGATCTACGACGCGCGTGCCGGGCGGCAGACCTACGTGAGCCCCGGGTACGGACGGCTCTTCAATCAGGATCCGCAGGAGCTGTACCGCGATCCGGACGCCTGGCTTCGCAGCGTCCACCCCGACGATCGCGCGCGCGTCGAACGGAGCTACACGGCGGACCTCCCGCAGCGCGAGTTCGACTACGAGTACCGGATCGAAACGCCCGCCGGCGTACGCTGGGCGCGCGACCGCGGCGTCGTCGTCCGCGACCCCGCCGGACTGCCGGTGCGCATGGCGGGCGTCTCCGAGGACATCACCGAGCGCAAGCGCGCCGAGGAGATCCTCCGCGAGGCGGACCAGCGCAAGAACGCGTTCCTCGCGGTGCTCGCGCACGAGCTGCGCGGGCCGCTCGCGCCGCTCGGCAACGCCGTGGAGCTGCTCCGTCTCGCGGCCGAATCGCACCCCGATCTGCGGCGGATCCAGGGCATCGTCGGACGCCAGGTCGATCACCTGTCGCGCCTGGTGGACGACCTCGTCGATCTCGCGCGGATCTTCCGCGGGGCGCTGGCGGTGCGCGCCGAGCCCCTGGAGGCGGCAACCGTGGTCGAGCGCGCCCTCGAGCTCGCTCGGCCGATGATCGAGGCGCGCCGGCAGGCGCTCGCCGTGGAGGTCGCCGCCGCCCCGATGCCGCTGCATGGCGACCTGGTGCGGCTGACCCAGGCGCTTGCCAACGTGCTTCATAACGCCGCCAAGTACACGCCCCACGGCGGACGCATCAGCGTCGCCGCCGCGCCGCGCGATGGCCGCGCGGTGATCGCCGTGACGGACTCCGGCATCGGGATCGCGGCCACGCAGCTCGAACAGATCTTCGAGCCGTTCGTGCAGGCGCCCGCCGCGCCGGAGGCGGCGACCGGGGGGCTCGGCATCGGCCTGACGCTCGTCAGGCAGCTGGTGCAGCTCCACGGCGGCCGGGTGACGGCGGCGAGCGCCGGGCCGGGCGAAGGCAGCCGGTTCACGATCGAGCTGCCGCTTGCCGTCGCGCCGCCCGCGGCCGCGACGGCGAGCTCGGGCGAGCTCGCCCGGCGGCCGCCGTCGCGGCGCGTGCTGGTCGTCGACGACAATCGCGATTCCGCCGACAGCATGACCTTGCTCCTGCGCGCGCTTGGCCACGAAGCCCGCGCGTGCTATCGGGGCGAGGAAGCGCTTGCGCTCGTCCAGGGGTTCGACCCGGAACTCGTGCTTCTCGACATCGCCTTGCCCGGGATCGACGGATACGAAGTGGCGCGCCGGCTCCGCGGCACGCGTCGCGGCGCCGCGCTCGTCCTGGCCGCGATGAGCGGCTTCGGACGAGACGAAGACCGGCGCCTCGCACGGGAGGCGGGCTTCGACCATCACCTCGTCAAACCGGTGGACCGGGAGCTGCTCGAGACGCTCCTCGCGGCGCGGGACTGAAAGCGGACCCTATCTGCTCGCCGCGGCGGCGAGCCTGGCACGGTACGGTGCGAGGACCTCGGCGTAAACGCGCGCCAGCGCGGTCGCCGCATGGCGCCAGGTGAGGCCGGCGCGCACGCGGCGAATCGCTGCCCGCCCATACGCTCGGGCGAGCTCCGGGTTGCGATGGAAGCGCGCCAGGCGGTCGGCGAGCGCGGCCGGGTCGTCGGGCGGCACCAGGTATCCGGTCACTTCGTTCTGGATGGCCTGGCCGATCGTGCCGACGTCCGATCCGATCACCGGCACGCCGGACGCCATCGCTTCCAGCGGGGACACCGAGCACGCGTCGCCGGACGGCGCGGCGACGACCACGTCGGCGGAGCTGTACGCGTCGCGCAGCGCGGCGTGGGGGCGGGTACGGATGTAGGTCACTTGCGAGGCGACACGCTCCCCCGCTGCGATCACGCGAAGGCGACCGATCACCGACGCCAGGCCGGGGCCGTCGGTCTCGCCGCTGATCACGAGCCGGGCGTTGACGCCGTGATCGCGACGGAGCTGCCCCACGGCGCGGATGGCGGTGTCGACGCCTTCGCCCGGCAGAAACCGGGCGAACTGCAGGATCACGAACTCGTCCGCGCGCAAGCCGAAGCGGACGCGCGCGGCCCTGGAGCCCGGGCCGAACGCCGCGGCGTCGACGCCGCCGGGGACGACGTCGATGCGCTCCGGGTCCGCCCCGTACAGCGCGACGAGGTCGTCGCGCTCCTGCGGATGAAGCGCGATCAGCCGGTCGGCGGCCGCGGCGAGCCGGTGCTCCACCCGCGCGCGCTCGACCGGGAATGCGTCGCAGGCCCGGCCCCGGCTGCGGACCTTGTCGAGGTCGTGAAAGGTCGTGACGAACGGGACGCCGCACCGCTGCTTCAGCCGCATCGCGGCGATCCCGGACAGGAACGAGCTCGCGTGCACGACGTCGTAACGTCCCCGGTGCGCCGCGCAGACCTGTACGAAGCGCGTGGCGAACTCGTCCATGTGGGGCAGGAGCGCCTGCCGCGGAAGGAAATGGGGCGGCCCCGCCGCCACGTTCATTACGCACGCATTGGCGCCGATCTCCACGACCGGCAGCGACCACAGGTCGCTGCGGCGCGTGAATACATCCACGTGATGGCCGGCGGCGCCAAGCTCGCAGGCAACGTGCGCGACATAGCCGGCCCGGCCGTCCCCCGTCGGACCGTCATCGTGACCGATCGGGCTCGCGTCGCCGCTGATGAGAGCGATCTTCACGCCCCCGATGTTGCAAACGGCATGCCAGCGGCAGAAACGAGCGCGCCGGCCGGATCAAGCTCCGGCCGGCGCGATTCGAGCCGGGCAGTCGTCCCGTTGCGATCCGCTACAACGGCGGTCGCCGGCGGCCCAGGACGAGGAACACGATGAACAGGATGAGCCCGACGACGAACAAGATCCAGGCGATGTTCACCGCCGTACCGGCAAGGCCCGAGAATCCGAGCACCGCCGCGATCAGCCCGATCACGAGGAAGACTACAGCCCAGTAGAACATGGTGCCTCCTGAAAGAGGTACGTTGAGGGCGCGACTCCGCTACGGCCGGGCGAACTTCGTCTTCGCTTCGGCGACGCAGGACGTCTTCGCGTCGCCCGTCAGCGCGTCGCAACGCGCCATGGCTGCGCGATACTGGGCGTCACGGTTCGCTGCGGACGCATCGGCGCGCGTGTCGGCGCGGCCGGGCTCGCGGGCGTCGGCGCGGTCGGCCTTCGCTTCGGCCTTCGCCTTCGCCTCGGCCGCCTTTGCGTCCTTCACGCACGCGTCCTTGGCGTTGCCGGAGAGATCGTCGCACTTCTCCTTCGCGACGTCGTACTGCGCCTCGGCGCGCACGACGCGCGCGTCGGCCCGCGCCTTGGCGGTGCCCTTGTTTTTGGCGTCGAGCTCGGCAATGGCGATGCGCTGGTCCGCCTTCGCCTGCGCCTCGCACACGTCCTCGGCGTTACCTGACAGCCGGTCGCACGCTTCCTTGGCGGCCTTGTACTGGGCCTCGATGCGGTCCTTCTCGGCCTTGTAGGCGTCGCGGGTCATCCGGTCTTCCGCCAGCACCGTCCCGGCTGTTGCGAGGCCGAGAGCGATGAGAGCGGCAACGATGGGTTTGCGGTTCATGGGGCCTCCGGCTACGGGTTGCGGGTGTCGACGTCGCGCAGACCGTCCTCGAACGTCTTCACCTGACGCTCGGCCTCGTCCTTCGAGATGCCGTACTGCTCCTGCACCTTGCCGACGAGCTGGTCGCGCTTGCCGCCGATGACGTCGAGCTCGTCGTCGGTCAGCTTGCCCCACTGCTCCTTGACCTTGCCCTTGAACTGCTTCCAGTTGCCTTCGATGCGATCCCAGTTCATGTCTTGCTCCTATGCGTCGATTCGTCGTGCGCGCGGAATGCACGCACGCATCGCGACGCCCTAGCTGCAACCGGCGTGCCCGGGACCGCTCAACCGAGGAGCGTGCCGATCGGCTCGGCGACGCGATCGGCGATGGTCTTCGCGACCGCGATCAGCGGCGCGCCGAGCACGAGCCCCCACGCGCCCCACAGCCATCCGAAGAAGAGCAGCCCGACGAACACCGCAACGGCGTTCGTCTGCGACGCGCGGCTCTGGAGCCAGGTCTGGAACACCATGCCGATGGTCGCCGTGACGACGAGCGTGCCGCCGCCGAGCAGCGCCGCGCTGGCGGACATGCCGAACTGCAGCAGGCCGCCGATTGCGAGCGCGACGGCCGCCACGGCGGCGCCCACATAGGGCACGAGATGGAGCAGGCCGGCGGCGATGCCCCATGCGATCGGGTTGTCGAGCCCGACCGCGGCCGCGAGCGTCATCACGGCGATTGCGACCGCGACGTTGGTGACCATCGTCACGAACATGTAGCGCTGGACGTGGGCGTCGATCTCCTGCAGGACCTCGATCGTCATGCGCTTGCGCGCGAGCGACGGTCCCACGAACTGCATCAGCTTGCGCTTGAAGGAATCTCCGGCGAGCAGCAGGAAGAATGCGAGCAAGACCGCGAGCCCCAGCTCCGACAGCACGGCGAGGGCCGACGCGGCCTGCGCAAGCACGAACTGCTGCAGCTGCATCGCGATCCCGGGCTCACCCACCGGCACGGCGGTGCGCTTCGACGCCGGCGGTGGCTTCGCGCCAGTCTGGTCGCTGGCCGCTTGCTCGAGCTCTTTCGCCGCCTGCTGGACATGCGCGATCGGACCGCTCCGGTCGCGGGCCTGCTCCACTGCGAGGCGGATCTTCCGTGCGGCGTCGGGGAGCGCGGCCATCGCGCGCTCCAAGTCGTCGCCGAGCGCGTAGATTCCGGTGCCCAGGGCGGCGACGACCAGGATGAGCACCGCGCTCGCGCTGATGGCCCGCGGCAGGCGGAGGCGTTCGAGCGCGACGACGATCGGCCGGAGCGCGTACGAGATGAGGATCCCCGCCACGAACGGAATGAAGAACGCCTGGGCCCAGCGGAGCAGGGCGATCACGGCGATCGCCGCAATGACGACGACCGCGACGGCGACGGCGCGACGCCGAGGCGACGTGCGCTGCACGCCGGCAGGCGTTGGTGCGACGGCGTCGCTCGACCGGGCCGGCGCTTCACCGGCACTCGCGTTCGCCTCGGCATGGGACATCGTTGTCCTCCAATCGACGGGCGAACGAGCACGGGCTCATCCTCACCTCGCGCCCTCTCGAGCATGGGGCGTGCCAGCTGCCACTCGCCGGCGGTATCGGGCAGTCGATGGCCTGCAATGCGTGCGCCGTGTAACTTTTTCGCATGAGGCGGAAGAAGTTACGCGAGCGGCCGGGTGGCGTCCGACTTGCTTGTGCCTGTCGCCCCAATGGACTGGCATCTCCGCCGCCGGCGGGCCTGACCGCGTGCACGCCGCGGCACGCTTCGTGCTGAGCGAAGGCCATGTGGAAGTCGACCCTGCGCTCGATCCGGCGCGACGCCGATTCGCCAAGCGCGCACCTTCTCGACCAGGTCCTGCTCGGCGGAAGCATCGGCATGGCGAGCGGCGGGATGCTCGCGCTCCTCCTGGGAACAACCGGCCCGATGGTCGCATTCGGCGCCGTCCTGGGGATCTTCACCGGGCTTGTCGCCGGACTGCTGCTGTGGATCGGTTCGGCGGATCTGCCCGAGGACCCGATTCTTCCGGTTCATGCCGGCGACCGGCGTCGAGCCCGGGAGACGCAAGTCCGCCACCGTTCGTAGCGAGCGGGCGCCGCGCCGTATTCGTTTGCTCAGGGAACCTCCATGCCGCGTGCGATCTGGAAGGGCGCCATCACATTCGGGCTGGTGCATATCCCGGTCACTCTCCATCCGGCATCGACGGCGAGGGCGATCGACCTCGATCTTCTCGACCGGCGCGATTTCGCGCCGGTCGGTTACAAGCGGGTCAACAAGCGCACCGGCAAGGAGGTGGCGCCCGAGGATACGGTGAAGGGCTACGAGCACCAGAAAGGCCAGTACGTCGTCGTGAGCGACGATGACTTCAGGCAGGCGAACGTCAAGGCGACGCAGACGGTCGACATCCAGGCATTCGTGGACGCCGGTGAGATCGAGCCCTACTCCTACGATACGCCGTACTACCTCGAGCCCGGGAAACGCGGCGAAAAGGGCTACGCGCTGCTCCTCGAGACACTCCGGAAGACCGGCCGCGTGGGCGTAGCGAAAGTCGTCCTCCACACTCGCCAGCACCTCGCCGCGGTGCTGCCCGTCGACCGGCTGCTCGCGCTGAACACGCTGCGGTTCGCGGACGAGATCCGGCCGACAGGGAAGCTGAAGCTCCCCGGCGACAACCTCAAAGCGCTGGGCATCTCGCCCAAGGAGCTCGCGATGGCGGCGCGGCTCGTCGAAGACATGACCGAGAAGTGGGATCCCGAGGGGTTCAAGGACACTTATCGAGACGATCTCCTCGCGCGCATCGAGCGCAAGGTCAAGAGCGGTCGAACGCACGAGGTCGTCCAGCCGGAGGAAGGCGAGGCGCCGCGCCGCAGTGCCCAGGTCATCGACCTCATGGCGGCGCTGAGGAAGAGCCTCGACGCCAAGGGCGGCGGGAAGGCGGAGGATGCGCGGCACCGGCCGCGTCGCGCCGGATCACGCAGCCGGGGCACGCGCGCCCGCAGCTCGCACGAGATCGAGCGGCGCCGCCGCCGCGCCTGACCATGCCTGCCGGGACCGGGCCGGTCCGCGTGGCCGGAGTCGCGATCACCCATCCCGATCGCCTCGTCTGGCCGGACGAGGGCATCACCAAGGCCGATCTCGCGCGGTACTACGAGCGGGTAGGGAAGTGGCTCCGCCCGCATCTCGTGCGCCGTCCGCTCAGCCTGGTCCGATGTCCGGGGGGCGTTGCGGCTCATTGCTTTTTCCAGAAGCACCCCGGGCCCGACCGGCCCGAGAGCGTGAGGACTTTCGTGTGGCGACGCTCGAGGGACGGCGAGCGCTACTTCTATGCCGCCGCGACCGCAGCCGCGATCCAGCTGGTCCAGCGCGGCGCCGTCGAGCTTCATACCTGGGGCGCAACGCTCCCGCGCGTCGCGCGTCCCGACCGCATGACGATCGACCTCGATCCGGATCCCGACCTGCCGTGGGCACGCGTCGTCGAAGCGGCGCGGCTGACACGCGCCCTGCTCGAAATGGTGGGGCTCGCCGGTTTTCTCAAGACGACGGGTGGCAAAGGGCTCCACATCGTGGTCCCGCTCGAGCGGCGCCATTCGTGGCCGGAAGTGAAGGCGTTCGCGCGCGCGATCGCCGAGCGTCTCGCGCTCACGATGCCCGACCGCTTCACCGCCAGCGTCGCGAAGCGGCGCCGGACCGGCAGGATCTTCATCGACTATCTGCGCAACACCGAAGGCGCGACCGCCGTTGCCGCCTACTCGGCCCGAGCGCGGCCGGGGGCGCCGGTCTCGACGCCGATCCGCTGGGACGAGCTCGCCGCGGATGTGCGCGAGAGCTACTTCAACGTGAAGAACGTTCCGGTGCGCCTGGCGCGCAGCCGCAAGGATCCGTGGGCCGGGTACGCGCGCCAGGCGCAGCGCCTCACTCCCCCGATGCGGCGCGCGCTCGGCGTCGAGGAGCCTTGACCTCTCCCCGGCGACGGGAGAGGACGCTGACCTCGCCGTCGCTTTCCAGAAACGCGGCCCGGACCTCGGCCAGGTCGTCGATGCCGTGGCCGCGCAGCTTCGCGCGCAGCTCGTCGACCGTTATGGACTCCCGGCGAAGGTTGCGTTGCAGGATCCGTCCGTTGCGAACGAGCGGCAGGGCGGGCGGCTCGATCAGCCGCCGCGCGGCGGGAAACCGGTACGCTACCCAGTCGATCGCGATGTTCCAGCCGATGATCGTGGAGACCAGCACGATCCCGTCGCTGATCGAGCGGTACTCGCCGGCCATCGCGTTCTGCGCGGCGTCGGCGACCAGCACCAGGAGGAGAACGTCTGCCACGCCGATCGCGCCGACGTCACGGCGCAGTACGACGCGAAAGAGCGCGAAGAGAAACCAGTAGACGACGCTTCCCCGCACGACGAGCTCGAGCGGGGCGACGCTGAAGGCGAAGAGCGCCTGCCAGTCGACGTTCATCGGGACGTTCGGTGGGTGGTGCGTCCCGCCGGGCACCCCCCAGAGGGGAGGAGGGATTGGGGGGCGCCCGGCTCGGCTGCCCGGGCGCAGGGAGGATGCGCTGGACGCACGGGTACGCCATGCAACGTATGTGCCCGGCAACCCCGTGCTGCTTCCGCGCGTCCCCGGGTGCGTCGGACACGACCGGCCAGGTGCTGCCGCACCCGAACAACAACGAGATCATCAACGGTGGATTGCATCCTCCCGGAATGCGGGAGGTATCGGCGAAACCTGCATCGCGGTGCGCGTACGCGAAGTCGGCACGGCGCCGCCTTCGGCTTCCCACGTCTGCAGCGCCTCGCGGTGCTCGCGGCGACCGTGCTTGCGCGCCGCGTACTGCAGGATGTGCCTCGCGCCCAGCGCCAGCGTTGCCACGGCAAGGATCTCGAGTCCACGCATCATTGCGGTTACCTCCAGGTTGCGCCAGAAATGTCCGCGCTGGTACGCAAGTTGCGTGCCCTTCGCTTCGTATCACGATCCGCTTAACCGACCCCGGTTATCGTGTAAGAATTACAACACGCGGTAATCGTTGCAGGCGCACTCACTAGAACACCGATGTATTTTTGAAGGAGGTCAGCCCATGCCGCACGTGATGCTCGTCGATGACGACCCGGAAACCCTCGAGTGGCTGTCGGAATTCGTCAAAGGCGAGGGCTTCACGGTCGCAACGGCCGATTCGCTTCGCGGCGCGCGCATCCAACTCACCCGGCTCGCGCCCGACATCCTGATCACTGACCTCATCCTGCCCGACGGGCAAGGCATAGAGCTCGTCAACGATCTCGAGTCGCGCGAGTCGACCGAGTTCGTCGTGATGACCGGGTATGCGAGTACGGAGAGCGCGATTGACGCGCTGCGGGCCGGTGCGACGGATTATCTCGTCAAGCCGGCGGACGTCGAGCGCCTGAAGGCGATCCTGCGCCGCGTGCCCCGCCCCGAAGAGCTGCGCGAGCAGATCGGCGAGCTGCGCCAGGAGCTGCGCAAGCTCGGCCGGTTCGGGCACATTCTCGGCCAGTCGCCGCCGATCCAGAAGCTCTACGATCAGCTGGGCCGGGTCGCGCCGACGTCCGCCACCGTCCTGCTCATGGGCGAGAGCGGGACCGGCAAGGAGCTCGCCGCGGAGACGATCCACGAGCTCAGCCGCCGCAAGCGTGCACCGTTCCTCGCGGTCAACTGCGGCGCGGTGTCGCCGCAGCTCATCGAGAGCGAGCTCTTCGGCCACGAGAAGGGCAGCTTCACCGGCGCGGACCGCCAGCACAAGGGGTTCTTCGAGCGCGCTCACGGCGGCACGCTGTTCCTCGACGAGATCACCGAGATGCCGCAGGAGCTGCAGGTGAAGCTTCTGCGCGTCCTCGAGACGGGCACTTTCATGCGCGTCGGCATGAACACGCCGATCGCGACCGACATCCGCCTGATCGCCGCCACCAACCGGATCCCGGAGAAGGCGGTCGCCGAAGGGAAGCTGCGCGAGGACCTCTTTCACCGGCTCAACGTGTTCCCGCTCCAGATGCCGCCGCTGCGCGAGCGCGGCACCGACATCGAGATCCTTGCCCAGCACTTTCTCGACCGGCTGAACAAGGAGGAGGGCACGCAGAAGGTCTTCTCGCCGGCGGCGATCGCCGCGCTCTACGCCCACTCCTGGCCGGGCAACGTGCGGGAGCTGAAGAATTACGTCCAGCGTGCGCACATCCTCGCCGACAAGGTGATCGAGGCCGAGCTCGCGCCGGAGACGTTCGTCGAGTCCGCACGCTCGCCGCTCCTCACCGTGCGGATCGGCACGACGCTCGAAGAGGTCAACCGCCGGCTCATCGAAGCCACCCTCGTCGAGTGCGGGAACGTGAAGCGCAAGGCGGCGGAGATGCTCGGCATCAGCCTCAAGACGCTGTACAACCGGCTCACTGCCTACCAGGCCGAGGCCGCCCAGAAGACGGGGGCTGCGCCGGACGGCGTCGAGGCAGCGGAGGCCGACGAGCGGGACGATGCCGCCGCTCTTGCTGCACCGGCCAAAGCCGGGGGAGTCACTGCGGGCCGCACGCCGGTCTAGCGCCCCGACCTCGAGCGGGGGCCCAGCGCGGCGCTTTGCGCCGTCGCCGAGACCAAGGCCGATACCCGGCCGACTCGGTCCACGCGGCGGCGCGAGCGGACCTGATCCGCGCCTTTTCGGCCTCCGCAGCGGCCCATTCCCGGCCGGCACGGAAGGTGCTGTGTAGCGATGGAGGTGACAACAGGAGGCACCCCATGGCCCATATCGACCGATCGTCTGCAGAAAACGCCGCGTTGCGGCAGGAATTACAAGGCGCGCTCGTGGGTACCGCGCTGCGATTCAGCGACGCAGTGCGTCGCTTCGACGAGCGCCGCCGCCGCTGCGGGTTCGACTACTCGTGCAGCCGCCTTCTCGACGAGATCAGTCTTTCGCGGTCGATGCTGCTGGTGCTGGCGGACGAGGTCAGCCGGCAACGCGGGAGCGCGCGCGCAGCGCGCTAGCCGTATCGTCGGAGGGCCCGGGGCGGCGGCGCGCGAGCCGTCTAGCGGCGTGCGCCGCTCCCCGCCTGCCAGGCGCGCACTTCGTCCATGCCCGGCTCTTCTTCGCCTTCCGCTGCGAGGGTTGGCTCCGCCTGGCCCGGGGTCTCGACCGCCCCCATCAGCTCTTCTTTCCGCGCGCGCATGTCGGCCGCGAGCGCGTCGAGGTCCAGCTTGGTCTTCCTGAGCTTCGGAAACATCTTGCGCTGCTCTTCCGCGATGTGGCGCCTCGCGTACTCTGCGAGCACGGTGAACGTCGCCCGGTAATACGGATCGTCCGGCGCGAGGTCTCCCAGCCGCGCGATCAACTGCTTGGCCGCGCCGTGCTCCACCTCGGCCTCGTCGACGAGCGACTCGTCGTCCTTGCCGACCTCGCTCCGGGCCGCGGGATAGAAGATCTCCTCTTCCAGGGTCGCGTGAACCCTCAGTTCCATGCAGGCGAGCTCCACGATCGCGCGGCAGGCGTCGGCGTCGTCGCGGTCGGTCTGCTCGAATTCGCGAAACAGCCGCTGCGCTTGCTTGTGGTCTGCGATCAACATCTGGATTGCGTCGGGTGGCTTGCGCTTGCTGCGCCGTGCGGCCATGAGCGGGCTCCTCTGTAGCGGACAGGCGGTCGCAGCAACGGCCATACCCTCGTCGGCCCGGCGCCGGGCGTACGAATGCGTGTGTATGCCTTACAGCGACAGGTAAGTCTTACGCCGCGCGCGAGTAGTGTTGGGTCGCTTCTTCCTGGAAAAGCGACCGTTACGGTGTGGCACGGCCCCTGCTTTGGGGGTGAGTACCCCTCTTCAAGGCTCCGCGCCACCATGCGCAAGCAAACGCCAATTCCCCCGCAGCGGATCGACCCCGGCGCCGTCGCCCACGATCAGCAGCGCGATGCGCCGGACGGCATCGAGCGCGGTCGCGGTCCCTCCGACCGCGAGCTGCGACTCCCGCACGAGCGCGACGAGTCCCCGCGCAAGGTCATCGATCGAGATGTCGCGCCGTACGGACCGACGGGCGTTATCGAGCAGGCGGCGCAGGACGTCGAGCGCGGGTTGGTCGACACCGAGCGTCGCGGCACCCCATCGGACGTGCGGCGCCGACGCCGCGTCGAGGCGCTCGCAACCGGAAGCCGCGATGACGTCGCCTGTTCGCAAAGCGGTGTTTCCGGTGGGCGGATTCGGCACCGGGATCCTCCCGGCGACGAAGGCCGCGCCGAAGGAGCTGCTAGCCGTCGTCGACAAGCCGTTGATCCACTATGCGGTCGAGGAGGTGGTACGCGCCGGCGTCCGGCAGCTCATTCTCGTCACCAACCGCAGCAAGCGCGCCATCGAGGATCATTTCGACAAGGCCTACGAGCTCGAGAGCGCACTTGCGCTTCACAACCGCTACGAGCTGCTCTCCGAGCTGCGGCGGCTTTTTCCGCAGGACGTGAGCTTCCAGTTCGTGCGCCAGGCCGAGCCGCTGGGAATCGGCCATGCGATCCTGTGCGCCCGGACGGTAGTCGGTGACGAGCCGTTCCTCGTCGTCGTTCCCGACGAGCTCATCGATGCGACGGTACCCGCTTCGACGCAGCTCATCGATGCTTTCGACCGGTTCGGCCATACCGTGATCGGCCTCTCCCCGCCGACCGGCGGCAGCGTCGCCGCGGCCGGGCACCTCACGGGGATCCCGTTCTCCCCCGGGCTCTACCGGATCGGACGGGGACCCGACCCGTCGATCCAGCGGCCGCTGCCGCTCCCGCTCGCCGGTCGCTTCCTGCTGGCGACCGGAGATCTTCGATTATCTTGCGACGACCGCGCCGGGACCGCACGGCGAGGTGGAGCTCACCGACGCGCTGCAGTCGCTCGCCGCCAGCCACCCGGTCGTCGGCCGGGAGCTGGAAGGGAGTCACTTCGATTGCGGGTCGAAGCTCGGCTATCTCGCCGCGATCCTCCATTTCGGCCTGCGCCATCCCGCGCTCGGCGAGTCGTTTGCAGCGCTCGTGCGCGCCGCTGCCGACGAACGCTTGGTGGCGCCCCCGATGAACCGTCCCGCGGCGCGGCAGGAAGCCCGCGCCGCGAACAGCTGACCTCCCCCGTTTCAGCCCTCCCCTCCCTCGGCTGAAACGTTGAACCCGCCGCCCCCGGCGGGTTCTTTTTTTCGGTGCTACGGCCAATCGGGAAAGAGGATCCCGGGCACGCGGGTTGCGTTATCGAGGGCGGTGCGTGGTGGCGCGGGGCTGCCGCGACTTCGATTCAGGAGAACATGGCATGGCACAGACCCACACCTATCCCGATGTCAACGTCGCCCGTTCCGGCGCCGATGCGCTGGGCGAGAAGGCCCAGGGCGGCATCGACCGGCTCACCTCGGGCGCGCACGACGCGGTGGATCGCGCCGCAAGCGTGGCAGCGACAGCCGCGGAACGCCTCGGCTCGAAGAGTCACGAGCTGCTCACGGCAAAGGACGAATGGATGAACGCGACGAAAGGGTACGTGCGCGAGCATCCGCTTGCCGCCGTCGGCATAGCGCTCGCCGCCGGTTATCTGCTGAGCCGGATCACGTCGCGCTGACGCGACCGGCAATGAATGCGCCCGCCGAACGCGTTGCCGCGCCCGACGCCCCGCGGCTCGCCGATCTCACATCGTCGCTGCTCCGCCACGGGCGCAACCTCGCGTCCGACTACGCGCTGCTGGCGGTGCTGGATGCGCGGCTCGCGGCGGTCCGGTTCGGCTGGCTGGTAGCCGCCGGGCTGGTGGCCGCGGTGCTCTTTTCCACCGCGTGGCTGGCGCTGGTCGTGGCTGCGGTCGTGGCGTTGACCCGCGACGGCACATCGTGGGTCGCCGCGCTCGGCATCGCGGGGGCCGTGAACGTCCTCGGCGGCGCCGCGCTGGCGCTCTGGATGAGGGGTTACATGCGCGAGCTACCGTTCGCGGCGACGCTACGGCAGCTGCGCGGCGAGCCTGCCGGGTCGACCAAGGTGCATCTCGATGAGAAATCTTGACGAGGACATCCGCGTGCTCGAGCGGCGTATCGCGCGCGAGCGGAACGGCCTCGCTCTCCTGTCCGTGGAGTGGGCCACGACGGCGCGCGACGCGGTCGTGTCGGGAAAGAGTCTATTCGCCGTGGCGGCCGTCGGGTTCGTGCTCGGCGACGCGCTGCGGCCGAAACCGTCCGGTCGGGCGGCAAAGCTCGGGCTAGGCGGCATGCTCGCCGGCATCGCGTTTTCGATGCTGCGGGCGCGTTACGGGTCGCCGTGGGTGCTCGCAGACCTGGCGTTGCGAGCGTGGCGGAGCGGCGCATCGCGACGCGAGCGCCAAGGACTCGCCGATGTGCCGGTCGTGGTCCCGAACCCGGCTCCGCGCGGCGGCCGCAGGGATACGCAGTAGCCCTTCCTTACTTGCCGTTGGGAGGCGGCCCGAGCGTCCGGGCCGACCAGCTTCTCGCTTCGGCCACGAGTCGCGCGCAATCGCTCGCGTCCTTCACGGCAACGCTGTAGTGCAGGCGCCCGTCGCGCCGGCCACGTCGCTGGTATAAGTTCTGCTTGGGATTGAAGGCTTACGCTGGCATGAAACCCGGCAGCAAGAACGAGATCGTCTCTCCACGAGACAACGTACCCTCGCCACGGATGCAGGAGTCGCTCCAAACGATGGACCGGACCGAGGCGACGCGCAGGGTGCTGTCGAAGGTCGCCCGTGTGGCGAACATCCTGGTCGCGTGCATCGGCGTCGCCGTCATCGTCGGCTGGCTCGGCGACATCGACGGTCTCCGCACGTTCGGGGCCGACTTCCCATCGCCGCAGGTCACCACCGCCGTCTGCTTCCTGATCGCGGCGGCCGCAATGACTGCCGCCCGGCTGGGGAGCCAGGGCGCGCAACGACGGGCGCGGATCGGCGCGGGCGTGATCGCCTTGCTGGCAGCCTTCATGCTGGCGTGCCACGTCACTGGCTGGAACCTCGGGCTCGACGCCTGGTTAGCCAGGGCGGTAGGCAACCACCTGGAGATTGGGGGGCCCATGCCCGCCGCTGCAGCGGTGAGTTTCCTCCTCGTCGCGGCGGGAATCCTTCTCTCGCCGCTCCGATCGCCGCTGGCGGAGTTGCTGCACCGGGTGGTCGCCGTCGCGATCGTTTCCATCGCGTTCCTCGCCCTCGTCGGGCTGAGCTTCCGCGTGCTGCTGTCCTATGGGGTCGCGCCGCTCTTCGGCATGTCGCTGCCGGGGGCGATCGCATTTCTCCTCCTCGGCGTGAGCCTGATCGCCGGGCGGCCCGACGCCTGGCTCCTCGAGATCCTCACGAGCGAGCGGCCCGGTGCGGTAATCAGCCGCTGGCTCCTGCCTGCGGCGATCGTCGTCCCGCTACTCGCACACTGGCTGCAGCTGGCGGGGCAGCGATACGGTTTTGTGGACGAGCCGCTCGGCGAGGGTGTGCTTGCACTCCTGACCATTGCCGGGCTCGGCGCGCTTACGCTCTGGGTTGCCCGCGAGATCGACCACATGAGTGCCCGGAGCGAGCGGGCCGAGGACGAGGCGCACCACCAACGCGAGTCCCTCCAGGTCGTCCTTGCCAGCATCGGCGACGGCGTGATCGCGGCCGACCGCGCCGGTTCCGTGCGGTTCCTGAACGCCGCCGCCCAGCGGCTCACGGGCCGCTCGGAGAGCGCCGCGGTCGGACGGCCGGTGGCCGAGCTTCTGGACGTGATCGACGAGCGCACCGGCGCGCCGGTGGAGTCGCCGCTCGGACGCGCGCTGCATGCCGGCGAAACGGCCGTCGCCGACGGCGAACCGGCGCTGCGCGTCCCCGGCGCCCGGCCGCGGCCGGTCGAGATCAGCGCCACCGCGATCGTCGACTCGCGCGGCGAGCTCACCGGTGGGGTGCTCGTGATCCGCGATGCTGCGGGACGCCGGGAGGCCGAGCGCGCGATGCGCGAAGCCTATGCCGAGCTGGACCGCCGGGTCATCGAGCGCACGGCGGCGCTCGAGCGCGCGACCGCCGCGTTGCGCGAGCGGACGCGCCTCCTCGGAACGATCGCCGCTAGCACGACCGATCTCATCTTCGCCAAGGACGTAGACGGCAGGATCCTCATGGTGAACGCGGCGTATCTGCGGGCCGTCGGCAAGGAGGAGCGCGACGTGATCGGACGCAACAGCCTCGAACTCGCCACGGACCCCGAGGCGGGGCGGCTCAAGGCGGAGCACGATCGCACGGTCATCGAGTCGGGCCAGTCCCTGACCGTGGAAGAAGTCTTCCCCGGCACGACGGTCGCCCACACCTACCTCACGACGAAGTCGCCGCTCCGCGACGAGCAGGGACGGATCGTCGGGCTGGTCGGGGTTGCGACGGACATCACCGACCGCAAGCGCGCCGAACGCGAGCTCGAGGCCCTGGTCGGCACCGAGCAGCGGCTGCGCGAAGAAGCCGAACGCGCGAACCGCGCGAAGGACGAGTTCCTCGCCATCGTCTCGCACGAGCTGCGCTCGCCGCTCAATGCGCTGCGCGGCTGGGGGCATCTCCTCGCCAGCACCCGGCCGCTCGAGCCGAGCCTCATCGAGCGCGCCACGCAGGCGATCAAGCGCAACGTCGAGCACCAGGCACGGTTGATCGACGACCTCCTCGACACCTCGCGCAGCATGAGCGGCAAGCTCACGCTCGAGCGGAACCCGGTGAACCTCGTCGACGTCGTGCACGCCGCCGTCGAGATCGCGCGGCCGGCCGCCGGCGCGAAGCGGATCGAGCTCCGCGCGACCTTCGATCACCCGGGGATCTCCGTCGAGGGCGACGCCGGGCGGTTGCAGCAGGTGCTGACGAACCTGCTGTCGAACGCGATCAAGTTCACGCCTGAGCAGGGCTTCATAGAGACCTCGGTCCGGCTCGTCGGCGATCGCATCCGGCTCGCGGTGCGCGACAACGGTGCCGGCATCGCGCCGGAGTTTCTCCCGCACGTGTTCGAGCGGTTCACGCAGGGGGATACCTCGACGACGCGCCGCGCGGGCGGGCTCGGCATCGGTCTCGCGCTGGTGCGTCACCTCGTCGAGCTTCACGGCGGAGAAGTGCGGGCGGAAAGCGAAGGTCTGGGCCGCGGCGCGACCTTCACCGTCGACCTGCCGGCGCCGCCCGCGGGCGTGCGTGCCGGCCGGGCGCGGGTCGCCGCAGCCGAGCGTACCCCCGGGGCCGGTCGCCTGACCGGGCTCAGGATCTGCCTCGTCGACGATGATGCGGACGCGCGCGAGATCATCGGGCTCGCGCTGCGGCAGGCGGGCGCCGAGGTGGAAGCGTTCGCTGCGGGCGCCGCACTGCTGGCGCGCCTCCGCGAGCTGCTCCCCGCCACCCGACCCGACGTCCTTCTTATCGATCTGGCAATGCCGGGGGAGGACGGATTCGCCGTGCTCGCGCGCGCCCGGGCGATGGAGGCCGAGCGGGGGATCGAGCGCGGCGCCATGCCCGCGATCGCGGTGACGGCGTTCACCCAGATCGACCGCCAGCGGCTCCGCGCCGCCGGATTCCAGGATCGCGTCGACAAGCCGGTCGATGCGGATCGCCTGGTCGCCGCGATCCGCGCGCTGGTCGGCAAGGTCGCGTCCTACGAGGCGCAACAACGGGAGGCGTAGCCGGGTATTCTTTACGCGCTTCGGCAGGCTCGGCACCGCGGTGCGCCGGCGCGCGTCTTGCTAGGCGAGTACCCATGCGCTATTCGATCCTCGCCGTCGATTTCGACGGCACCATTGCGCGCGACGGCAGGGTGGCGGCGACCACCGTCGCCGCGCTCGAACGGCTCGCTGCAACCGGGCGCAAGCTCGTCCTGGTCACCGGGCGCGAGCTCGACGAGCTGCTCGCGGTCTTCCCGGAGATCGAGGTGTTCGACCGCGTCGTCGCGGAAAACGGTGCGTTGCTCTACTGCCCTGCGACGCGCAAGCGCAAGGCGCTCGGGGAGTCGCCGCCGGCGCCCTTCGTGCTCGAGCTCCAGCGCCGCGGGGTCGAGCCGCTGTCCGTGGGCGAGTCGATCGTCGCCACCGTCCATCCGAACGAGACCGCGGTCCTCGAGACCATCCGCGATCTCGGTCTCGAGCTGCAGGTGATCTTCAACAAGGGCGCGGTGATGGTGCTGCCGGCCTCGGTCAACAAGGCGAGCGGCCTGAAGGCCGCACTGGCCGACCTGGGCCTTTCCGCGCGCAACGTCGTCGCGATCGGCGATGCCGAGAACGACCACGCGCTCCTGCGCGAGGCCGAGTACGGCGTCGCGGTGGCGAACGCGGTCCCGATGCTGCAGCGGGAGGCCGATCGCACCAGCGCGCACGAGGCGGGCGATGCGGTCGTCGAGCTGATCGAGGACCTGATCGCGCACGACCTGGAGAGGACACCGCCGAGATCCCCGCGCCGCCGGCTGCTCGTCGGGACGCGCGAGGACGGCGCGGCGGTGTACCTGCCGCCGGCGTGGGTCAGTCTGCTCGTCGCCGGCTCCTCGGGCAGCGGCAAGTCGACGCTCGCGACCGGCCTGCTGGAACGGGTCGGCGCCGCGGGTTACCAGTTCTGCGTGATCGACCCGGAAGGCGACTACGAGAGCGTCGCCGACGCGATCGTCTTCGGCACGGCGGAGAGCCCGCCGACCGCGGACGAAGTGCTCACGGCACTCGAGAAACCCGACGCCAGCGTGATCGTGAACCTGGTCGGGATGCGGCTCGAGGACCGCCCGGCGTTCTTCCTCGGTCTGATGCCGCGTCTCGCGGAGCTGCGCGCGAAGACCGGCCGGCCGCACTGGATCCTCGTCGGTGAAGCGCACCACCTCCTGCCGCGCGAGTGGGATCCCGCGGAGCCGGTGCTCGCGCGCGCGCTGCGCGGCATGATCTACGTGACCGTCCACCCGGAATCGGTAGCGCCGTCGGTGCTTCAGGCCGTCGACCTGGTCGCGGCGCTCGGCGAGGCGCCCGACGCCACGATCGAGCGGTTCGCGGCAGCGGCCGGCGCAACCGCGCCGGCGCTTGATCGCACGCCGCTCGCTCCGGGTGAGGTCTTGCTCTGGGTGAGAGAGGGCGGCGGCCCGCCGTTCAGGATTCGCCCCGCCGCGAGCGAGGCCGAGCGCCGCCGCCACCGGCGGAAATACGCAGCGGGCGAGCTGCCGCCGGACCGGAGCTTCTATTTTCGCGGTCCGGACGGGAAGCTCAATCTTCGCGCCCAGAATCTCGTGCTCTTCCTGCAGATCGCGGACGGCGTCGACGACGGAACGTGGCTTCATCACCTCGGGCGCGGGGACTACTCGCGGTGGCTACGAGGCTCCATCAAGGACGACGCGCTGGCGGAGCGGGTCGCCGAGGTCGAGCGGGGCCGCAACCTCGCTACGCAGGAGAGCCGCGCACGGGTGAAGGCTGCGATCGAGGAGCACTACACGCTGCCGGCCGCGGCCGAGAGTGGCGGGTGAGCGATTGATGCGCGCATCGTCCGGGTCCTGGTTCGCGCGTTTCGCATCCGCCGCGTCGCACCTCGCCGGACGGCCTGCAGCGTTCGCTGCCGCGGTGCTCGTCGTGCTCGCCTGGGGCATCACCGGACCGCTGTTCGGGTTCAGCGACACCTGGCAGCTCGTGATCAACACCGGCACGACGATCGTGACGTTCCTGATGGTGTTCGTGATCCAGAGCACGCAGAACCGTGACACCTACGCGCTGCAGATCAAGCTGGACGAGCTGATCCGGGCCATGTCGGGAGCGCACGATGCGCTGCTCGATCTCGAGGAGCTCGACGACGAGCAGCTCGATCGCGTTCGCGCCAAGTATCGGGCGCTGGCCCGCGAAGCGCGCGCCGACCTCGCTCGCGGCGTCGCGGATACCGCTGTGCGCGACGTCGAACCCTGGGGCGAGGAAACGCCCCGTCGGACCTGGCCGTCAACTTGAGCGTGGAGACCACATGATCCGTCCGGCTGCGCGCAAGAAGGCGGTGAAAGAAAGACGCACCGGCGGCAGAAAACGCGACCGGCCGGCGAGGAACGGGACGCGCGACAAGCCCGCGTCGGACTCGCCAGCCAACGTCCTAGTACTCGACATCGGCGGCAGCAAGGTCAAGATGCTGGCGACCGGTCATGCGGAGCCGCGCAAGATCCGCTCCGGGCCCCGCCTGACGCCCGAACGGATGGTCAAGGCGGTGATGGACAAATGCAAGGACTGGGACTACGACGCGGTGTCCATCGGCTATCCCGGGCTCGCGGGGGCGCAGGGGCCGCGCTCCGAACCGGGCAACCTCGGCTCCGGCTGGGTCGGATTCAACTTCGCCGCCGCGTTCGACCGGCCGGTGCGCATCATCAACGACGCCGCGATGCAGGCGCTCGGCAGCTACGAAGGCGGGCGGATGCTGTTCCTCGGCCTGGGAACCGGGCTCGGTTCGACGCTGATCGCGCAGAACGTGATCATTCCCCTGGAGCTGGGCGAGCTGCCGTCGAGGAACGGCGAGCCGCTCAGCGCCGTGCTCGGCCGCAGCGGCTTCAACAAGCTCGGCAAGCGTGCCTGGAAGAAGGAGCTCCTCCGCATGATCGATCGCTTCGCGGCCGCTTTCACGGTCGATTACGTCGTCCTCGGCGGAGGGAACGCGCGGGAGCTGAAACTGTTGCCTCCCGGGACGCGGGTCGGCAACAACCTCGCGGCGTTTCGCGGCGGGTTCCGGCTCTGGCATCTGCCGGACGTGCCGACACTCTCGGCCGAGATCGAGCCGACGGCGCAGCCCGCTTCGACGCGCTGGCGGGTGCTCTGAGCCGCTTCGTCCAGGGGTAGTGCGGCGCGAAGGCGCCGGGCGCTGCACAGCCTGCGCCGAAAACGGCGCCCGTCACTCAGGCTCGCCGGTCCGCCCCGCCACCGTCGCAACGGTGGCAACCAGCTCGGATGGCTCGACCGGTTTCGAAACGTGAACGATAAACCCGGCACGCAGCGCGCGCGTCCGGTCTTCGGAGCCGGCAAACGCCGTGAGCGCGATGGCGGGTATTCTTCCGCCCCTCGCCCGTCCGAGCGCTCGCACTCTCCGCAGCAGCTCGAATCCGTCCACGTCGGGCATGCCGATGTCGCTCAGCAACACGTGCGGTCGCTCCTTTTCGACCAGCATGAGCGCTTCGTCGGCTGTGTCAGCAGTGAGGACCTCCGCATCGCAGTCTGCGAGCATCTGCTTGATCAGATCGCGTGCATCGAGCTCGTCATCCACGACCAGCACTTTGATGCCCGAGAGGTCCGCCGCCCTGAACTCCAGCGGTACGAGCTTGGGTGGCTTCGGATCAACCCGCTCCCGCTCGTTCGCGTCCTTGTGAACCGCGGCCAGCGGGAGATGGACCCTGAACGTCGCGCCGCACCCTTCGCCCGCGCTCAGCGCCTGCACCGTCCCGCCTTGCAGCTCGACCAGGTGCCTCACGATGGACAGTCCGAGGCCCAAGCCCCCGTACGTGCGCGAGGAGGAGGCATCTGCCTGCCGGAAGCGTTCGAAGACGTGGCCGAGAAACTCGCGCCGGATACCGATGCCGGTGTCGGCGACGGTGATGGCGATGTGGGAGTTCATCCGTTCCAGCAGCACCTGCACTTTTCCGGCTCGGGGGGTGAATTTGATGGCGTTGGAGAGAAGATTCCACACCACCTGCTGGAGTCGGCTCGGATCGCCGGAGATCGGCCCGGCCGCGGGGTCGAGCAGCTTCTCGAGCTTGATTCCCTTCGCCTCCGCGGCGGGTCTAACGGTCTCGATCGCAGCGTCGACGAACGACACCGGCTCCACAAGCTGGATGTCGAGGCGCACCTTGCCCGATGTGATCCGGCTCATGTCGAGCAGGTCCTCGATCAGCTGATTCTGCACGCGGGCGTTGCGCTCGATCGTCTCGAGCCCCTGGCGCAGCTCGACGTCGCCGCCGGCGCGGCGTCGCAGGACCTGCGACCAGCCGAGAATCGCGCTGAGGGGCGTCCGCAACTCGTGGGAGAGAGTCGCCAGAAACTCGTCCTTCATTCCGCCCGCGCGCTCGAGCTCGGCTCGCGCGGACCGTTCGCTGTCGAGGAGGTGCTTGCGCTCTTCATCGGCGCGCCGGCGCTCGGTGATGTCGCGGAAGCTCCAGACACGGCCCACGTCCTGCTCGTTGACGGACCGGATCTTCGAAAATCGCTCGAACACCCGCCCATCGGCGAGGTTCAGCAGGTCGAACGTCTCCGGAGGCGAAGACGCGCGAATGTGCGCTATCCGGGCGAGGAACTGCCCCGGATCCTCCAACTGTCGGCCGATCGTTTCCAGCAGTCGCGCGTGGTGCCGGGCGCTCATGATCTCGCGCGGCACCCGCCACATCTCCACGAACTGCTCGTTGAAGTCCGACACCTCGTCGCCTTCACCCGTCACCAGAATCCCGTCGGTGGTGGACTCCAGGGTCGCGCGCATCATCGACAGGGAACGAGCGAGCTCCTCGGTTTTGCGCTCCAAGGCTTCCTTGGCTCGAATCAGCTCTTGCTCGGCGCGCTGGCGTGCGAGAAGAATGCTGTTCGCGTTCTGCAAGGCTACCGAGCGCAGCAGGTGTTCCTCGTCGTTCTCGTCGCGCACTACCGCTTCCCGATCATCTCCAAGGCGAGCGCGGTACCGAGCACCCGCGCCCGAATTTTCGCGAACGCGGTGTCGCGGCTCGTCGAGGTATCGTCGCTGAAGGGCGAGAATCCACAGTCGTCGGTCGTTCCCAGCTGCTCGATCGGAATGTATTCGGACGCTTCCAAGACCCGGTCTCGCACCTCGTGCGGCGTCTCGATGCGTGGGTCGATCGGCGCGATGACGCCGACGAATATCCGTCGATCCGGCTTCATGTAGCGTCGGATGAAGCTCAGGACGCGCACTCGGTCCTTCTCGCCCGCGAGTGCGATGTAGAAGTTCCCCGCCTGCAGCTCGAACAGGCTGGGCAGCAGCTCCGCGTAGTCGACGTCCGCACTGTGGGTCGAATCCCGGTCGCCACCCGGGCACGTATGCACGCCGATGCGCTTGCGGTCGTTGGCCGAGAATCGCGACAGCGCTAGATTGTTCAAGTCGATGAAGCTGTTGAGGAGATGGCCGGACGGATCGATCTTCATTGCCAGCCGGCCTTCCGTGAAGTCGATCTGGACGTTGTGCGCGCCCTTTTCCAGGCAGCGGCGAACCTCGGTTTCGTGCTCGCGCAGCAGGTCGTCGATGAACTCCTCGCGGGAGTAACCGCGGATGCCATCGGCCGGATACATGAGGCTCAAGGCCGAGGGTGAGATTACCGCCTGCTTAAGCGGCCGGTGCGCGTAGCGCATGGCCACATCCAGGAAGTCGTCGGCAAACCTGCGGTAGCGAAACGGCCCGGCCGTGAGCCGGGGCATCCGGCGCGTGTGACCGGCTGCGAAGGGGATCTTGAAGCCGTCCGGGGCCGTATTGGGAAGGCCGTGGACGCTGTACGTCCAGAAGTTGTGATACTTCCGCTGTTCGCCGTCGGTAATCACCGGCGAGCCTGTGGCCTCGAACCGCGCGACGGTGTCGCGAACCGCCTCGTCGTACAGCGCATCCAGACCCGGGTCCTCTGCGCCGCGTCTTGCAACCGCGTCGATCAGCGCCGGGGGTCTTGGAATGCTCCCGATCGGCTCGGTCGGGATAGTCATGGTCTTGCTCGCCGTTCTCGTTTCGCCCCAGCATCATCATACGCTCAGGGAGTAGCGCTGGCGCTCACCCCCTTTGAACGGGGGGAAGCCTTACGATGCTCCTCGAACGACGAAGTAGAGCATGGTTCTCGGCCAAGCTTTCTTCGCCGCACCGCACGCCTGTGCCAGCGATTTTTTCCTGTCCGCCGTGGAAAAATTACCGGTCTCGTTCCTCCTGGAGGGTCGAAAGCGTCGTGCGCAGGTGAGCTCGGCGGCAGGCTGCTCCGCTTTCGTCACTGGGACGCGAGTTCACTCGCGACCGCGGCGTAGGCGGCCGCCTCGCTGCGGGTGTAAAAGCGGCCTTCGCGCACGAATCCTGAAACCACCGAGGACTTGATCTTGCGCCCGGCGGAATTGCGCGGAAGCAGCAGTTCGTCGGGAAGACCGTCGAGGATATGGAACGTAGCGAGTCGGCCGTCGGCGAAGCGCGATGGATAGACGGACTGCGTGTCGGTATCCATGAATGCCGGCCAGAAACCGAGCGGGCGGTTCTCGCTCACCCCTCCCGTTCCGCGAAAGCGGGCGTTTTCAAGCGCCAGGGCCTGTTCTGTCAGCGCATTCATGTCGTGCTCCGTCTACCTGACGGTAACGGGGCAACCTGCAATACCCTTAAGGCTCGAACGCCCCGCTCAGTCGCGCCGCGACGCCAATAAGCTCACTGCGATCGCGACGACCGCCGCGATCGCGACGCCGGCGACGATGCGCCAGGGATGCTCGTGCGCGTAGCGATCGACCTCGTCCGCCGTATCGCGGGCGCGCCGCGCCGCCTGCCTCTCCATCGATATCACTCGATCGCGCGCGTTCGCTACGCGCCCGGCGAGCGCGCTCCGCGCTTCGTCCGCACGATTTCCGCCCTGGTGAAGCAGGTCCTGCGCTTCGGCGACGACGCGCTTCAGCTCGTCGACGACTCGTTCGGCATGGGGTTGCATGGGATCTCTCCTTTCCGTCTCGGTTCGAGGCGATTCGCGTGCCTCAACTGGCGCAGATCAGGACCACCACCGGAGGCAAGACCGCACCCGCAACAGAGCGCCAGCAAGATGCAGTTGCGAGGACGCGGTCTCGTGATCGCGCCGCTCGCTTTCCTACAAGATGCCGAAAACGTACAGCCCGATGATGACGATGACCGGCACGCCCAGCAGCCAAAGACCGATACCTTTCATTTGAGCTCTCCTGTGGTTTAAAGCGAGATGCCAACCGGGCGCCCCGCGATCGTCAGCGATAAGCGGCGAGCGAAAGACGCTCTGTCCGCGACTTGGGCGGCGCGTGCGCCGCCTTCAGGACTGCCTGCAATTGGTATGCCCGGCGCCGCACTTGCCTTCTCCTCGAGTTGCTATCGGCCGGCAGAATTCGCGCGGCACGGCTCCGGGCACGCCGATTGCAGGTCCGTGGCATGGACTCGACCAAGCACGGTGCTTGCCGGAAGGCGTTTGTTGCATGCATCCTGGCGGCAAGCGCGCTATTCGCCCTCGGCGCCGCCCGTCCGCTAACTGCGGAAGGCCCGTCGATCGAAGCGGTCGAGATAACGCCGGCGCCCGATCCGCGGCGAACCGCGCTGGTGGACTATCTCTCGGACCGGTACCGACGCGAGCCGGAAGAAACGGGCAACTTCGTCGACGAGGCGCACGCCGCAGCCGAAGCGTTCAACGTCGATCCGCTGCTCGTGCTCGCGATCATGAGCGTCGAGTCGCGGTTCGATCCGGCGGCGCGCAGCGGGTTCGGCGCGCGCGGCCTGATGCAGATCGTGCCCCGCTTTCATCGCGACAAGCTTGCCGAGCACGGCGGCGAGGGCGCAATCCACGATCCTCGAGTCAACGTGCTGGTGGGCACGCGGATCCTGAAGGATTACCTGCGCCAGACGGGAAGTGTCCAGGCTGCCCTGCAGCGCTATGCCGGCTGGCAGCACGATGAAGAGAAGCGCTATGCGCGCAAAGTGATCGGCGAGAAAGAGCGTCTGAGCCGCGTGGTGCAGAGCGCGATTCGCAAACCGCAGTCCGAAGAAAGGTCGTCATGATCGAACCCGAAGCCCGTACCGTTCTCGCCATTGCCGTCGCCGCAGCGGGGCTCGCCGGCTGCGAACTCGCCGAGCGGAGAAAGCTGGAACTGGATGCGCAGAAGGCGTTGAACGAGGCGAAGCACGCGGCGACCAAGGCTGGCGCCGAAATCAAGCGCGAGACGAAAGAGGCGGCCGCCCAGGCGCAGGAGACACTCAAGGAAGGCGGCGAGACAACCGGTCAGGTCATCGAGGATGCCGCGATCACCGCGAAGGTCAAGTCGGCGCTGCATGCCGAGAAGGACATCAGGAGTCGCGGCGTGGACGTGGAAACGTTCCAGGGTAAGGTGGTGCTGAAGGGCGTGGTCCCCGACAAGGGGCAGGTCGATCTCGCGAATAAAGTCGCGCGATCGGTCGAAGGTGTGAAGGCCGTGGAGAACCGGCTGAGCGTGAACTGAACGGACAACGGAACAGGCGGTCACGCTGCTACGCGACCTTCGTGCCGACGGCCCGGGCGGTCTACGTCCTGGCCTCGACCCGGTCCGGCGAGGGAGCGGGGGAAAGGGTGGGGCCCATCGCCAGCGTCGCGACCAGCGGCAGGTGGTCGGAGGCCACGCGCGCGAGCGGGCTCGCATGCACGGCGAGTCGCTGCAGCAGATTGCGCGGTCGAACCCATAGGCGGTCGAGCGCGAACAGCGGGCGGCTCGAGGGGAAAGTGGGCGGCGCCGGCGTGCGCTTGAACTGCACGTGCAGCCAGCGCAACGGACGACCCCAGAGAAACCACTCGTTGAGGTCGCCCATGAGAACGGTCGGGACATCGTCGTCGCTCAGCGCGCCGAGGAGCTGCCTGACCTGTCGTCGCCGCTCGTAGGGCCACAGGCCGAGATGCGTGGCGAGCACGCGGAGCCGCCGGCTACCGCATTCGAGCAGCACGTCGAGCGCGCCGCGCGGCTCGTGCGGCGGCACGCTGAGGTCCAGGCGAGCGACCGAGATCACGGGATGGCGGGTGAGGAGCACGTTGCCGAACTCGGCGTCCTTGCGCAGCATCGTCACGCCGTGGATCGCCTCGGTGCCGAGGCGGTCGCGAAAGAGGTGGAGGAGGTTGCGTCCCGTCGCGCCCGTCTGCACCTCCTGCAGCGCGATGACCTCCGCATCCAGCTCGGACAGAACGCCCGCCACGCGCTCGGGATCGAACACGCCGTCGCGGCCGATCGCGCGGTGGATGTTGTACGTGGCCACCACGGTCGATGCGCCGCGTTGGGAACGTTGCGTCACTCGTACAGCTTCGCGTCCGGGCGGACCGGCGCCATCGGCACGACGACTACGCCGGCGTCGGTCACGTGGTATCGGGCTTGATCGTTGTCGGGCTCGTAGCCGATGCGAGTGCCGGGCGCGATCGCGTTGTAGCGGTCGACGATCGTGTTGCGGAGGCGGGCGCCCCTGCGGATGACGCAGTAGTCCATGACGATGGAGCGGTCCAGCACGACGTCTTCCTCGATCAGGACCTCGCGACGGATCACCGATTCGCGGATCGTCCCGCCCCTGATCAGCGTGCCGGGACCGATCTGACTGCGCTCGATGTTGCCCTCGAGGATGTGCGCCGCGGGTCCCTGGTAGTTGCTCGAGCGGATCGGCCACTTCGGGTTGAAGAGGTTGAACCGCGGCGCCGGACCCAGCGTATCCATGTTGGCGTCGAAATAGGCGTCGACCGTCCCGACGTCCCGCCAGTAGGCGCGCTCCTCCTGGCGCCGCACGCCGGGGACCCGGTTCTGCATGAAGTCGTACGCGAACACGCGATGCGTCGCCGCAAGCCTGGGCAGCACGTCGCGGCCGAAGTCCTTCTCGCCGCGTTCGTGCGATTCGCGGAGCGCGTCGACCAGAACGTCGGTGCCGAAGATGTAGTTCCCCATCGACACGAGCGCCCGGGTCGGGTCGCCCGGCATCGGCGCGGGGTCGGGCGGCTTCTCGGTGAACCGGCGGATGCGGCCGTCCGCGTCGCAGTCGAGGATGCCGAAGGCGCTCGCCGCGGCGAGCGGCACCGGCAGCGCGGCGACCGTGATGTCGGCGCGGCGCGCGCGATGGAACTCGATCATCGCGCGCACGTCCATCCGGTAGATGTGGTCGGCGCCGAAGACCACGACGAGCGCGGGCGCGTGAATCTGGAGGAGCTCGAGGTTCTGGTAGACCGCGTCGGCCGTGCCCAGGAACCACTCCGGGCCGACCTGCATCTGCGGCGGCACGACGGTCACGAAGTGGTGCGGCAGGATCGGGGCGAGCACCCAGGCGTTGCGGATGTGCTCGATCAGCGGCTGCGACTTGTACTGGACCAGTATGTAGATCGAGTAGATCTCCGAGTTGACCAGGTTGGAGAGCACGAAGTCGATGATCCGGTAGCGCGCGCCGAACGGGACCGCCGGCTTGGAGCGCACCGCGGTGAGGGGGGTGAGCCGGGTCCCCTCGCCGCCGGCGAGGACCATGGCGAGTACCCGGTCCGTGCTCATGCAGCCACTCGTGCGGTCGCGCGCGGGCGCGGCCGAGGGCTCTCGCGGAGGAGATCCCGGTCAGGATCCGTCAGGACAGGCGGGTCGGCGCTGGTCATGGCCACACGTATCCAATGGGCACGTGGTGACTCCTCGCACACTTCGTGCCGATCCGATTCCCATGCACCCGGGCGGCACGTGCGTTGCTGGATTATGCGTCCGTTTCGGAGCGGACGAGCGTGACCTGCTCGTGTCGTGTTCCGAATGTGACTTCGCGAGCTGGAGTGCGGCGGTGTCGGAGCCCGGCAAGTGCCTGGGCCGCAAACGCCCGCCTACGGGCCCCGGCTCGCGGCGGCAAGTCAACCCACGACTTGCCGCACACGAGCCACCCGTGACGAAGGGCGCGGCCCAAGGGCACCCGCCGGCCACCGACGCCGCCGTGACAAGGTTGTGCCGTGCACGGGCCGGGGCCGGCCTTCGCACTGTACCGTGGACGCAGCGAGGAGACATGTGGGCTACTTGTGGACGACAGCCCGGTAACTGCTGCCGAGGCGCGTAAGCCTTACGTGAGGATCAACGGCGCCGATTTCGCGACCTGCGGAGTGCCGAGGGGCAGCCGCTTGCCGCTGCGAGCTCACTTCGTCGTCGCGCGAATCTCCTCGAGAACGGGACGGAGATATCCGAGGAAAGCCTCCGGGTTCTCGCTCATCGGGAAGTGACCGAGGCCCTTCATGATGATCACTTTCGCGCCGCGAATGCGCGCAGCGGCCATCTCGGTGTCCCGTGGCGACGCCGAGTAGTCGTACTCGCCGGTGAGCATGTAGAGCGGGCAGACGCTCGTGTCGATCGCGCCGACGCGGTCGCGGAGGTCGCCGTCCACCTGATAGAAGAAGAGATCGCCGCTGAAGATGCCCGGGCCGCCCTGCATGTAGTGCCAGACGGTCTCCCAGCGGTGCTCGTCGGGGCTGACCGGCGACATCAGGCCGTAGGCGATCGCGCCGCACGCCTGGCCGCCGTGCACTTCCGCGTGGTCAAGCCACGCCGGCTCGTAGTAGCGCTCGACATATGCCGCCGCCTGCAGGCCGACGAGCGCGCGCATGCTCTCGGCGTGCTCGAGCGCGAGGTTGAGGACGATGCGTCCGCCGATCGAGCAGCCCATCACCACCGGCCGCACGAGGCCGAGCGCCTGCGCGACAGTCGTGATGAGCTCGGTGTAGGACGAGGTGCTGAGGCGGTACTCCTCTTTCTGCCAGCCCGCAGGCGGCGAGGATTTCCCGTGCCACGGCATGTCGAAGACGACGACGCGATAGTGCGCCGTGATCGCGGGGTCGTTCAACACTGCGCGGTACTGGCGCCCGTCGGAGCCCGCGGTGTGGAGGCAGAGGAGAGGGATGCCCCGTCCCGCCTCTTCGAAGTAGATGCGATGCGGCCTGCCGGCGAGCGCCAGGTGCGCATACCGGCCGGTGACCGGCTCGATGGGAGCGGTCATCGCGCGAGCCTGCGCGGGCTGGCGAGCAGGAGCTTCACGTACAGGAGGTAAGCCATCAGCACGCGCTGGTCGCCTTCGAAGACGACGTCTCCCCGCCGGAGCAGGGCGAAGAGGTCGTGCCAGCCGGGCGGGGGCACGCGCTCCCAGAACTTCTCCCAGCACTCGCGCCTGGCGCGGATTGCGAAGCGCCATGAGCGCATCACGAACGGCCCTTTCGCGACCGACTCGACGCGCCCTTCGCGCACCGAGATGAGGTACTGCTGCTCGCCGACCTCGACCATGAACGACTCGTTCATGTGGCGGCCCCACCGCACGATGCCCGCGTCGCCGTTGACGAGCTCGGCGATTCGTTCGATCACCGGCCTACAGGATGCGGTTGAACCAGAGGAGCGACAGCATCGCCGCCAGGAGCGCGAGGAGCGCCGCGCCCGCCGCGAAGAGCGCGGTGACCTCGGTCTCCTTCTTCTCCATGACGATCCGGGAGTTCATGCTCTGATAGATCTTCTTCAGGTCGGTCGCGGTGCCGGCGTAGAAGTACTCGCCGCGCGTGATGTTGGCGATGGTCTTGAGCGCTTCCTCGTCGAGCCGCGCGCGGAACGACCAGCCCTCGAAACCGAGGACCTGGCCGTCAGGCGTGCCGACGCCGACCGTGTAGACGCGAACGCCGCGATCGGCGGCGATGCGGGCCGACTCGATCGGATCGGGCCCGGCGGTCGTCTGCCCGTCGGTCAGGAGGATGATGACCGCGGAAGCGTAGGACCCGGGCGGGACCGGCTTGGGCGGCGCCTTCCCCGGTTCGCGCGACGGATCGAGCGGGGCGCCGCGCTTCGATTCGCCCGCCGGGTCGCGGCGCGGGTTCGACGATCGCAGGTCGAACTCGACATCCGGAAAGATGGTCTTGAGCGACACCAGGAGCCCGCTGCCGACCGCCGTGCCGCGCTGCAGCTGGAACCGGTCGATGGCGGCGATCACGTCTTCGCGGCTCAGCGTCGGCGCCTGCACCACGGCCGCGGTGCCCGCAAAGGACACCACGCCGATCCGCGTATGCCGCGGCTGATCGGCGACGAACGCCCGCGCGGCGGCCTGCGCAGCCGCGAGCCGGTTGGGCTGCACGTCGCTCGCGCGCATGCTGCCGGAGACGTCCATCGCGAGGATCACCATGTCGTGCTGCGAGGGCAGGGTGACGACCGCTGCGGGGCGCGCGATCGCGACCATCATCGCGATGAGCGCGAGCAGGAACAGTACCGGCGGGATGTGACGCCGGAACGTCTGGCCCGCCCCCATTGCCTCCCTGACCATCGTGAGGCTCGCATATCTCAGCGCGGCCTTTTTCCGCCGGCGCAGCAGCCAGAGATACAGCGCGACGAGCACCGGCGCGAGGGCGAGCGTCCAGAGCAGCTCCGGCCAGATGAAGGTCATGGCGTCGCTTCGAGGTGCCGCGGCAGGATGCCGCCCGACGCCAGCTGGCTGCGGCGCTTGCGCAGGTCCGCGAAGCGGAGGATCGCGTTGACGATCTCGTCGTCGGTGGCGAGCTCGAGCGCGTCGACGCCGGCCTCGCGGAACGCGGTCCGCAGCGTCTTCTCGCGCCGCTCGGCCGCGGCGGCGAAGCGCCGTCTGAAGAAACGGTCGTGGGTGTCCACGAACAGCTGCTCGCCGGTCTCCGCGTCCTGGATCACCACCATCCCGAGGTCGGGCAGCTCCATCTCGAGCGGATCGTAGAGCCGGACGGCGACGATCTCATGCCGTTGCGCGAGGAGCGCGAGCGGCTCGGTCCATCCCGGCGTGCTGATGAAGTCCGACACGACGAAGACGAGCGAGCGACGCGGCATCATCTGGAAGCCGGTCTGCAGCAGCTCCTTCAGATTCGTGGCCCCCGAGCGGGCTTGCGCGGGGCGCGACAGCATCGTGTGGAGGAGGTGGAGAACATGGCGCCGTCCGCTGCGGGCCTGGATCACCGTGTCGACGCGGTCGCCGTAGAAGAGCGCGCCGACGCGGTTGCCGTGCCGGGTGAGGAGCCGCGCCAGCACGGTGACGAACTCGGCGGAGACCGCGCGCTTGCGCACGTCCTGCGAGCCGAAATCCACCGAGGGGCTCAGATCGAGCAGAAACCACGCATTGACCTCGCGGTCCTCGTGGTACTCGCGCACGTACGGCGTCTGCAGGCGCGCGGTGACGTTCCAGTCGATGTGGCGGACGTCGTCGTGGTACTGGTACTCGCGCAGGTCGGCGAGATCGAGCCCGAAGCCGCGGAAGAGCGTGCGGTAATCGCCGTGGAGCAGCCCGTCGAGGCGGCGGATCACCGTCCACTCCAGGCGCTTCAGGATCGCCTCGGGGTTCGCCGCACGCGACGGCCCGGACGCCCGCGCTCCGGCGGGAGGAGAAGCGGTGCGCTGCGCCCCGCTCGCCGGATCAGCTGGCTGCGGCGACCTGGACATGGGTGTCCAGCGGCTTCGCCGGCGCCGGGACGTGCTGCATCACCTTCTGGATGATCTGGTCCGGCGTCACTGCATCGGCGAGCGCTTCGTAGGTCAGCACGAGGCGATGCCGCAACACGTCGGGCGCCATGTCGGTCACGTCCTCGGGAAGGACGTAGTCGCGCGCCCGGAGGAACGCCAGCGCCCGCGCCCCCTCGATGAGATGGATCGACGCGCGCGGGCTCGCCCCGTACGACAGGTACTTTGCCAGGTCGGGGATGCCGAAGCGGGCCGGATCGCGCGTCGCATTGGCGAGCCGCACCGCGTACTGGGTGAGCGAGGGATCCACGTAGCCGGTCCGGCACTCCCGCTGGAGCGCGGAGAGCTGCTCGGTCGTCGCGACGGCGCCGATCGCGGTCGCGGCGCCGGTGACCCGCTCGACGATGACGAACTCCTCTTCCTCGCTCGGATAGCCGACCAGCACCTTCATCATGAACCGGTCGACCTGCGCCTCGGGCAGCGGGTAGGTGCCCTCGGTCTCGATCGGGTTCTGCGTCGCCATCACCAGGAACGGATCGGGAACCTTGTGGGTCTCCCCGGCGATCGTGACCTGGCGCTCCTGCATCACCTCGAGCAGCGCGCTCTGCACCTTCGCCGGCGCGCGGTTGATCTCGTCGGCGAGCAGCAGGTTGGTGAACACCGGGCCGAGCGAGGTGGTGAACTCGCCGGTCTTCTGGTTGTAGATGCGCGTGCCCACCAGGTCCGCCGGCACGAGATCCGGGGTGAACTGGATGCGCCGGAACGTCCCGCGGATCGTGGCGGCCAGCGTCTTGACGGTCAGGGTCTTCGCGAGCCCCGGAACGCCCTCGACGAGCAGATGCCCCTGCGCGAGGATCGCCACGAGCACGCGCTCGAGGAAGTGATCCTGGCCGACGACGATTTTCTTGACCTCGTAGAGGATGCGCTCCATCGACGCCGCGATCTGGCCGCGGCCCGCTTCGTTCTTCTCCATGAGTCTCCTGCCTGCTGCGTTAGAAAGGATGCATCCCGACTGCGGATGCGGCGTTCTCGATCGGCACCGCGAATCCGATGCCGACGAACACGCGCTGCTCGGAGGGGTTGAGGATCGCGGTGACGATCCCGACGACCGCACCGTCCGCGGTCACGAGCGGCCCGCCGGAGCTGCCCGGGTTCGCCGCCGCGTCGAACTGGATGAGGTTCGTCAGCACGCGCTTGCCTTCGGGCGAGCGGAACTCGCGCTTCAGGCCGGAGACGACGCCCGACGACACCGAGGGGCCGATGCCGAAGGGGAAACCCACCGCGACGACTTCGTCGCCCGGCGCGAGGTCCTTGGTCGAGCGCAGGGTAGCGGGGGCGAGATCGTCCGGGACCTTTTTCGCCTGGAGCACCGCGAGATCGTTCTCCGGCTGGAGGGAGACCACCGTTGCCTCGGACTCGAGCCCGTCGGAGAAGGTCACGGTCACCTGGCTCGCGCCGGCCACGACGTGGAGGTTAGTGAGGATGAGCCCCTTGTCGACGATGACCACTCCGGTGCCGACGCCGCGTTCCGCGTCGCCGTATCCGTCGGGGTCTTCCGCGATCCCGCGCACGCGCACGACGGAGGGGCGCACGGCTTCGGCCGCCCTTGCCGCTACCGACGGCAGGGGTTTCGTCTCCAGGGTGTGACGGACGGCCGCGTCGATGTCCTGCTGCGTGATCGTCTGCGGGGGCGGCCCCGTCCGCCCGAGCACCAGGGCGGCGAGCAGCGCGACCGTCGCGCCGGCCGCAATCAGGAGCACGCGCTCTGCGCGCGGGGAAAGCTTGCGTCCGGGTTTGGCGGCCACCGGCACGGCCGCGGAGGCGGCTGGGGTTGCCCCCGTCCGGGGTGCCGGGGTGGCCGGTCGCGGCCGGCCGGACGGGAGCGCGCGGCTGGAACTGCTGTACAGCGTTGTCTTCCTCATCTAGCTTCCGATCGGGTTTACGCGCGAAGGTTCGGCACTGTTTCTGCCCACCGCGAACGGTAGCACGATGCGCCCCCGACCGGAACGTGCGCGAGCTACCGCGTTGATTCCCTGGTGCGGCGCGCACCGCGCCATGCCTCTGCACCCCGCCACGCGACGCCATCTCGACGAAGATCGCCGCTTCGATGCCGATGCGCGCCTCGTCGACGTCCGCGATGGGCCGTGGTCTTCGACCGGAGCGTCGACGCGCACGTATACTCGCCGCGGCTGGCGCCACGACGAAAGGAGACGCAAGATGCCCGGCGAGCTGTTCGAGAAGGGACTCAAAGCGCGGCAGGAAGTGGTGGGCGTCGAGCACACCGAGCGCGCTTTCAAGGAGGCCGACGCGTTCAACCTGCCCATGCAGGAGCTGGTGACCGAGTACTGCTGGGGCTGGCTCTGGAACCGGCCGGGACTGCCGCGGAAGACCCGCAGCATGCTGAACCTCGCAATGCTGGCGGTGCTCAACCGGCCGAACGAGTTCAAGTCGCACGTGAAGGGGGCGCTCCGCAACGGCTGCACCAAGGAGGAGATCACGGAGGTGCTGCTGCAGGCCGCGGTCTACGGCGGCGTGCCGGTCGGCATGGCGTCGTTCGCGCTCGCGCGCGAGGCGTTCAAGGAGATGGACGGCGCGAAATAGGCCGTTTTGCCGCCATCGGATGGGACGGTCCCCGGGGCACGACCTCCCGGGGACCGGAGTGAGGATGCTACAGCGCGTTGCGCGAGCGTTGCACGAGCTCTTCCCAGAGCCCGTCGGTGTGCTTTCGGAAGACGAGGTCGGAGTCGTTGTTCATCACGAACCAGAAGTCGCGTTGCAGCTCCTGCTCGAGCTCGCCGGGCTGCCACAGAACCAGGCCGACAAAGAAGCGCGCCGCGTTGCCGTCCTGCTCGATGATCCGGTCGACGGTTTCGACGTCGAATGCGAGGGACATGTCGGAAGTCAGCGGGATCGAGCGATCGCCCGGCACCGCCTGCCGGTGCACCACCGCGAACACGCTGTCGACGTTCATCGGGCCGCCGAGCAGGACCGGGTTCGTCACCTTCTGGGACGGCGCGTGCTCGGGGAAAAGCTTGCCGAGCGTCATCGGCGTCGGTCGGTTGATGATGAAGCCGACGTGACGGCCGCTGCCCATCGGCCGGACGAACAGCACCGTGCTGCGGTAGAACTCCCCGAGCTCGGGCTTGGCGACGAGAACAACGGGCTCGTCGAGGTCCGCGGCGTGGGCGCCGGAGAGCGCACCCGCCGCGAGCACGACACTGCCCACCAGGGTCATACAGAAACGACGCAGCTTCATGTCAACCTCCTGCAAGGTCACTCACGGTCCGGCCGCGGGGGCTTCGCGAAGCGCGATGCTCCGGGGCCGGCGCCTGTCCGATTCTTACGCAAGAACCGCACCGGGTAGATCTCCCCGCCCCCGGTCAATGCGGCTTCCTCCGCAGAAACAGGGCGTTGGGCGGTGCGGCGAGCGGGACTTCGGTCACTGCCCGATAATTCGCCGCCATGCCCGCCGACTTCCCGATCGTCGACGCCCACCAGCACTTCTGGGACCCGAGTGTGAATTACCACCCGTGGCTCTGCGACGAGCCGCCGATCCCGTTCCGCTACGGCGATTACCGCGCGCTGCGCCGGCCGTACCTGCCTTCCCACTATTTAGCCGATGCCGCGTCTCACCGCATCATCGCTACGGTCTACGTCGAAACGGAGTGGGACCCCCGCGACCCGGTCGGCGAGATGAACTACGTCGAAAGGCTGCGTCGGCAGACCGACTTTCCGACAGTCGCTGTGGCCCAGGCGTGGCTCGACCGCGATGACGTCGCGAGTGTGCTCGACCGCCAGGCGGCCTTCCCGTTCGTCCGCAGTATTCGTCACAAGCCGCGCGCAAACCTTTCGCCCGCCGGCGGTGCACCCGGCGGCATGACCGACCCGCGCTGGGGCGCGGGCTTCGCGCTCCTCGGCCGGCACGGCCTGCGGTTCGACCTGCAGACACCCTGGTGGCACCTGCACGAGGCGGCGGCGCTCGCAGCCCGTTTTCCGCAAACGACAATCATCCTCAATCACGCCGGACTGCCGGCCGACCGGACCCCCGCGGGGATCGCCGGATGGAAGCATGCCATGGGAACGCTCGCCGCGTGCCCGAATGCGGTGGCGAAGATTTCGGGCCTCGGCATTCCGGGGAAGGCGTGGACGGCAGCAACCAACCGGGAGATCGTGCTGACCACGATCGATCTCTTCGGCACGGATCGCTGCATGTTCGCGAGCAATTTCCCGGTGGACGGGCTGTGCGGCACCTTCGACGCCATCTTCTCGGGGTTCCGGGAGATGGTTCGGGATTTCACGCCGGGCGAGCAGCGCGGGCTCTTCCACGACAATGCAGTGCGCATTTACGGCATGGAGTGACGAATGACGGCCAAGCTCCGCCTCGGCTATGTCGGCATCGGTCTCATGGGCCTGCCGATGACCAAACGGCTCGTGTCGCTCGGCTACGCTGTCCGGGCGTACGACATCGCCCAACAGCAGGTCGAGGCCGCGCGCGCCGCCGGCGCAACGCCCGCGCGGTCGCCTGCCGATACGGCCGCCGGCGCGGATCTCGTGCTCCTCAACCTGCCGACGACCGACGCGGTGGAGCAGGCGGTGTTCGGCGAGAACGGCGTCGCGTCGGCGGTGCAGCCCCCCCAGCTCGTGATCGACTTTTCGACCATCAAGCTCGACAAGTGCAAGGCGTTCGCTGCAAAGCTGCGCGGCGAGACCGGGGCGGGCTGGATCGACGCCCCGGTCTCCGGCGGACCGCCGGCGTCGGGGGCAGGCGCGCTCACCGTGATGGCGGGCGGGGATGCGGCCGACATCGAACGCGCGCAGCCGTTCTTCGCCGACGTGGCGGGCCGGTTCACGCACATGGGGCCGACCGGCAGCGGGATGGTCGCGAAGATGCTCAACCAGCTCATCGTCGGCTGCGGCTATGCGGTGATGGCGGAGGCGGCGGTGCTCGCCGAGGCCGCCGGGATCGACGCGTCGCGGTTGCCCGAATGCCTCGGCGGCGGGCACGCCGACGGGTCGTTGCTGCAGCGGATCTATCCGCGGATGGTGAAGCGCGACTTCGCCCCGCAAGGCTACGCGCGCCAGCTCCTCAAGGACCTGGAGATGGTGAACGAGCTTGCCGGTCTGCTGAAGGCGCCGACGCCGATGATGGGCGAGGCGCTATCGCTCTACCGGATGCTCGTCCATCTCGGCCATTCCGAGCTCGACGGCGTCGCGCTCGTCAAGCTCTACGGCGGCTGAGCCTGCCGCGCGCTTGCGTTCCTCCGGGGCGGCCCGTAAGACGACCTGGATACCCCGGCTTGCGGTTGGCAACTGATGACGATAACGGAAGGCACCGTTCTCTGGGCGCCGACGCCCGCGCAGGCCGAAGCGAGCGAGCTCGCCCGCTACATGCGCTGGCTCGCGGACACGAAAGGCCTTCGCTTCGACGACTACCAGGCGCTGCACCGCTGGTCGGTGGAGCGGCTCGAGGACTTCTGGGCGTCGCTGTGGGATTTTGTCGGGATCCGCGCGTCCACGCCGTACGCGCGGGTGCTCGACGAGCGGAAGATGCCCGGCGCGAAATGGTTCGAGGGCGCGCGACTCAATTACGCCGAGCATGCCTTCCTGCATGCGGCCCCGGACCGGCCCGCGATTGTCGCGCGCTCCGAGACGCGCGGCGCGTCGGAGGTTTCGTGGGCGGCGCTCGAGCGGCAGGTCGCCGCGATCGCGGCGAGCTTGCGCGAGCGGGGCGTGCAGGCGGGCGATCGGGTCGCCGCCTACATGCCGAACATCCCGGAGGCGGTTGCGGCGTTCCTCGCGGTGACGAGTCTCGGCGCGGTCTGGTCGAGCTGCTCGCCCGACATGGGCACCGGCGCGGTCGTGGACCGGTTCAAACAGATCGAGCCCAAGGTGCTGTTCGCCGTCGACGGATACCGCTACGGCGGCAAGCCCTACGACCGCCGTACGGTCGTTGCCGAGATCGTCGATGCGCTCCCGTCGCTCGAAAGCGTGGTGTTGCTGCCGTATCTCGACCGGGGCGCGCGGCTCGACGGCGTGTCACACCTTACATCGTGGGAGAGCGTCGTTGCGCACGATGCGCGGCTCACCTTCGAGCAGGTGCCGTTCGACCATCCGCTGTGGATCGTCTATTCGTCGGGCACCACCGGCGTGCCGAAGGCGATCGTGCACGGTCACGGCGGCATCGTGATCGAGCACCTCAAGACGTTGCGGCTGCACAAGGACATGCGCGCCGGCGACCGCTTCTTATGGGTGTCGAGCACCGGCTGGATCGTGTGGACGCTGCTCGTGAGCGGGCTGCTCGGCGGCTGCACCATCGTGATGTTCGACGGCAACCCCGCGTACCCCGACGCGGGCGAGATCTGGCGTCTCGTCGCCGAGACCCGCGCCGACCACTTTGGCTGCGGCGCTGCGCTCATCGGCGCGACGATGAAGGCGGGCGTCGAACCGGCGAAGATCGCCGACCTCTCGCGGCTCCGCGTGATCAGCACGACGGGTTCGCCGCTGACGGTCGACGCGTACGAGTGGGTCTATGCGCGCGTCAAGCGCGACCTCTGGCTCGCATCGATCAGCGGCGGCACCGACATCGCCTGCGGCTTCGTCGCCGGCTCGTCGCTCGCGCCGGTGACGGCGGGCGAGATCCAGTGCCGCTGCCTCGGCGTCGCGGTGGAAGCCTTCGACGACGCGGGGCGCCCGCTCGTCGGCGAGGTCGGCGAGCTCGTGGTGACCGAGCCGATGCCGACGATGCCGCTCTACTTCTGGAACGATCCCGGTGGCCACCGCTATCGCGAGAGCTACTTCGAGCTCTATCCGGGCAAGTGGCGGCACGGCGACTGGATCCGTTTCACCGCGCGCGGGACATCGGTGATCTACGGCCGCTCCGACACGACGATCAACCGCTTCGGGATCCGCATGGGCACCGCCGAGATCTACCGCGTGGTGGAGGAGTGTCCCGAGGTGCTCGACAGCCTGGTGGTCGACCTCGAGTACCTCGGCCGGAAATCGTTCCTGCCGCTCTTCGTCGTGCTGCGCCCCGGGTACGAGCTCGACGACGCGCTGAAGGCCCGGATCAAGGAGCGCATCCGCACCGTCGCCTCAGCGCGGCACGTCCCCGACGAGATCTATGCGATCGCGGAAGTGCCGCGGACGCTCACCGGCAAGAAAATGGAGTTGCCGGTGCGCAAGCTCCTGCTGGGCGCGCCGGTGGAGAAGGTGGCGAGCGCGGATGCGATGGCGAACCCGCAGAGCCTCGCGTTCTTCGTCGAGCTAGCGGAGCGGCTGGACTCCGACGGCTGACGCGCTGCGGGCGGCGGGCGTTCGCGTTGGCCGCGGTGCGATCGGCGTGACTGCGTCTCGAAACCTTCTATCTACCCCTAAGCGGACGTTCAGCGCCTGAGTTTTAAGCTGCGCGCGGCGGCGGAACGCCCGACGCGCTGCGCAACAGAATAAACGCGCCGTCAACATCAACATCCCCATCGGTGAGGGGCAACGGTGGCCAGACGCCCCGCTGTGGGGTTGCGCCGAGTCGGGCGCCGCTGCTCCGGCACAACTGCGTTGCGAATCGGGCGATCCCTTCATGGATAGGCGACGAACCCTTTCCGCTCCCATCGGGAGCGGAAAGCGTGAGAGGCTCTTGCGGGTAACATCAATCAATGAAAGAAACCGTTCGCCGGCGTCGTTTCACACCGATGGCAGTTCGCGACCTCCGGGTCATCGCCCTTGCGGCGCTGCTCGCCGCTGCGGGTTGTGTTTCCACACCGACCCAGCAGTGGCCGGCAACGCCGGCGCAACTCTACGGCGATCTCTTTGTCGACGTGCAGATGGCACGTGTCTTTCCCGACGACAAGACATTCGTCGACGCGGTCGCAAAGCGCGAGCCGCGCGATATTGTTGCCAGCTATCAACGCGAGCGGCGCGAGCCAGCGTTCGATCTGAACGCTTTTGTCGTACGTGAATTCAGAGTGCCGGCGCCCGGTGCATCCGACTTTCGCACAATCCCAGGCCAGGATGTGCGATCGCATATCGATCGCCTGTGGCCGGTACTCACGCGCGAGCCGGCACAGGAGGTGAAGTACTCGAGCCGATTGCCGTTGCCGCATCGCTACGTCGTGCCGGGCGGACGCTTCAATGAGATGTACTACTGGGATTCCTATTTCACCATGCTCGGGCTGCAGGCGAGCGGTCAGCACGAGCTGCTGCGGCAGATGTGCGACAACTTCGCCTTTCTGGTCGAGCGCTACGGCCACATCCCGAACGGCAACCGCAGTTATTACCTGGGGCGCTCGCAACCGCCTTTCTTTGCGTTGATGGTGGGGCTGCTGGTCGACCACGAGGGCGGCGGCGCTTATTCCAGATATCGCGCGGCGCTTCAGAAGGAATACGACTTCTGGATGGCAGGCAGCGAAGGGCTGAGCGTTGGACAGGCGCATCGTCGCGTCGTACGACTGTCTCGCGACGAGATGCTGAATCGCTATTGGGACGATCGCGCGACGCCTCGCGAGGAGTCCTATCGCGAGGATATTGCCACGGCGAATGCGACGCAGCGCCCGAAGGAAGAGGTCTACCGCAATCTCCGCGCTGCAGCCGAGAGCGGCTGGGATTTCAGTTCCCGCTGGTTTGCCGACGGCAAGACGCTGGCCAGCATTCGCACCGTGGATCTGATCGCGGTCGATCTGAACAGCGTGCTGTATCAGTTGGAGCAGACGCTGGCGAGTGCCTACGAAACCACTTCCCCTGCACGAGCGGAAGAATTTCGTGCACGAGCTGCGGCGCGTCGGGCCGCCATTCATCGTTATCTGTGGAATCCGGATGCCGGCGTTTTCACCGATTATCTGTGGCGCGAACGACGTCCTGACGCTCAAGTAACGGCCGCAACGGTTGCGCCGCTATTCTTCGGGCTTGCGAGCCAGGAGCAGGCCAGAGCAGTCGCGGCGGCGGTAAACGCGCAACTGCTAAGAGCTCATGGTCTCGTCACGACTGCGAACACTACCGGCGAGCAATGGGATGCACCCAACGGTTGGGCGCCGCTGCAATGGATGGCAATCGAGGGTTTCAGACGCTACGGCAACAACGAACTCGCCGACACAATCGCTCAGCGTTGGGTGAAGCAGAATCTCGCGGTGTTCGAAACGAGCGGCAAGCTCGTCGAGAAATACGACGTTACGGCCGCCGGTACTAGCGGAGCAGGCGGAGGCGAGTATCCACTACAGGATGGATTCGGTTGGACCAACGGCGTGCTGCGCGCATTGCTTGTGCGTTATCCGAAGTTGGCGGCAGTCAAGTGAGGGGATGGGGGCTCGACTTTGGCGAACCCGCGCGGTTGTCCGTTCACATAACGGCACGGCTGTTATGACCACGTTGGCCCAGAATTGGGAGCCGTCCTTGCGCACGCGCCAGCCTACATTTTCGAAGCGCCCCTGCTCAGCGGCAACACGAAGCTCGTGCTCCGGCCATCCGGGCTGCGGAAGCGAGCGCGTGCGGGCAGCTGACGAGGCCGGGCGCGGCCCGCGTCACGGGCCGGCCGGCCGCGATCATGCCGCGCCGGTCTTGGGGATGAAGCGGAGCGCGACGCCGTTGTTGCAGTAGCGCAGCCCGGTCGGCTTCGGGCCGTCGTCGAACAGATGTCCGTGGTGCCCGCCGCAGCGGATGCAGTGATACTCGGTGCGAGGATAGATCAGCTTGAAGTCGCGCTTGATGCCGAAGACGCCGGGAATGAGCGTGAAGAAGCTCGGCCAGCCGGTGCCGCTCTCGTATTTCATCGCCGACGTGAAGAGCGGCAGGCTGCAGCCGACGCAGACGAACACGCCGGGGCGCTTCTCGGCGTTGAGCGGGCTCGTCCCCGGGCGCTCCGTGCCTTCCTCGCGCAGCACGTTGTACTGCGCCGGCGTGAGGACCTTCCGCCACTCGTCATTCGACCGCTTCAACGGCTCGGTCGACAGCGTCACGTCGGCATTCTGGGCGAGGAGCGTCTTCCAGTCGCGCTGGAGCGCTTCGACGCCCTTTGCGTCGGTCGGCCCGGCTGCACGCGCAGCGAGCGGGACGGCCAGCAGGGCCCTGAGAATGTTGCGTCGCTTCATCGGCTCCTCCTTCAATACGGGCGCGGCAGCCCGAGCACGTCCTCGCCGATGCAGGACAGCACCGGGCTAGTCGAGATCGTCGCCACCTGGTAGCGCCGCGTGTCGGGGATCCTGCGCTCGACGTCGTGCTCTTCGGCGAAGGCGAACCCGCCGTGGATCCACAGGTGCATGTCCGCCGCCGTAGCGGTGCGGCTTTCAGCGAGGTCGCCTGGGGTCACTCGAGGGCGCAGTCCTTGTTGCAGCGGTGAGAGCGCGCCGCCATAATGCAGCGGTCCAGTCTTCGGGACGATTCTAACGACTCGCCGCCAATGCCGCACCGACCCGCATCGTCCGCGCTCTCGCGCTTCCGCGTCCTCGACCTCACGCGGGTCCGCGCCGGTCCGACCTGCGTCAAGCAGCTCGCCGACTTCGGCGCCGACGTGATCAAGATCGAGTCGCCACCGGGCGTCGACCCCAACGAGAGCATGGGCGGCCCGCGCGAGGGTCCCGACTTCCAGAACCTGCATCGGAACAAGCGGTCGATCACGCTCAATCTCAAGTCGTCGGAGGGTCGCGAGCTGTTCCTGAAGCTGGCGCGCGACGCCGACGTCGTGGTCGAGAACTACCGGCCCGACGTCAAGGACCGCCTCGGCATCAACTATGACGCCCTGCGACGGGTCAATCCACGGATCATTCTCGCGAGCATTTCGGGCTTCGGACAGGACGGCCCGTATCGCGACCGCCCCGGCTTCGACCAGATCGCGCAAGGCATGAGCGGGCTGATGTCGGTGACCGGCGCGCCGGGGCAGGGCCCGATGCGCACCGGCGCGGCGATCGCCGACGTCACCGCCGGCCTCTTCGCCGCGCTCGGGATCCTGACCGCGCTCGTCGAGCGCGAGTACTCCGACCAGGGGCAGTGGGTGCAGTCCAACCTGCTGCAGTCGGGGATTGCGCTGATGGACTTCCAGGCCGCGCGCTACCTGATGAAGGGCGAGGTGCCGGACCAGGTCGGGAACGACCATCCGACCAGCATGCCGACCTCGGCCTACCGGACCGCCGACGGCTATCTCAACGTCGGCGCGTCGGGCGACGGCATGTGGACGCGGCTCTGCGAGGCGATCGGGCGGACCGATCTCGTCGACCGGCCCGACTTCGCGGGCCAGCCGAACCGCGCGCAGAACCGGGCCGCGCTCAACGCCGAGCTCAACGCCGCGCTCGCGGCACGCTCGACAGCCGAGTGGACGGCGATCCTCAACGAGGCCGGCGTGCCCTGCGGCCCGATCTACAGCGTCGACCAGGTCTTCGCCGACTCGCAGGTGCAGCACATCGAGGCGGCCGCGAGCGTGAACCATCCGACGCTCGGCGATATCCGTCTCGTGAACCAGGCAGTGAGGCTCACGCGCACGCCGGCGACGCTCGCGACGGCGACGCCGGCCCTCGGCGAGCACACCGACGAGGTGCTGCGCGAGCTCGGGCTCGGCGATGCCGAGATTGCGGGCCTGCGCACGCGGCGGGTGATCTAGCGATGAAGGTCGCGGTCCTCAACGACTACCAGCGCGCGGTGCCGACGCTCGCCGCGTTCGTCAGGGCGGCATCGAAGCACTCGGTGGAGGTGTTCGCCGACGCCGAGCGCGACGAGGCGAAGCTAGCCGCGCGCCTCGCCCATTTCGACGCGATCGTGCTGCTCCGCGAACGGACGCGCGTCACGGCGAGCCTCCTTGCGCAGCTGCCGCGGCTGAAGCTGCTGGTGCAGACCGGCAGCATCGGCGCGCACGTCGATGTCGCCGCCTGCCGCAGCCGGGGAGTCACGGTCTGCGCGGGCGGCGGGTCGCCGACCGCGCCCGCCGAGCTGGCCTGGGCGATGATCCTCGCGGCGATGCGGCATCTCGTTCCCGAGGCCGAGCGAATGCGCAAGGGCGAGTGGCAGGGCTACCTCGGGCGCACGCTCGCCGGTCGGCGGCTGGGGCTGGTCGGCTTCGGCAAGATCGCGCAGCTCGTCGCCCGGTACGCCGGCGCATTCGACATGCAGGTCAGCGTCTGGGGCCGCGAGAGCACGCTGGCGCGCGCGCGCGACGCCGGACTGACCGGGATCGCATCGATGACCGCGTTGTTCACGGAGAGCGACGTCGTCTCCCTGCACCTGCGCCTGAACGACGCCACGCGGTCGCTCGTCAGGTTCGAGCATCTCGCGGCGATGCGCCCCGACGCGCTGATCGTGAACACGAGCCGCGCCGAGCTCATCGAACCGGGCGCGCTCGAGCGGGCGCTCGACGCGGGCCGGCCGGGCTATGCGGCGGTCGACGTATACGAGCAGGAACCGGTGCTCGAGGCGGGGCATCCGCTCGCCGGGCTGCCCAACGTGCTCGCCCTGCCGCACATCGGGTTCGTCGAGAAGGACACTTACGAGCACTACTTCGGCGACGCGTTCGACGCGATCGACGCATTCGCGGCCGGCAAGCCGGTCCGCGTCGTGCCTTGAGAGAGGGCCGGCAGTGGCAGAGCTCATCAAGCGTCGCGAGGGTGCGGTCGGCTGGATCGTCTTCTCCAACCCGGCGCGCTACAACGCGATGACCTTCGACATGTGGCGCGACCTGCCGAAAGCGCTCGCCGCGTTCGACGCCGACCCGGCGGTTCGCGTCGTCGTGCTTGCAGGCGACGGCGACAAGGCCTTCGTCTCCGGCGCCGACATCTCGCAGTTCGAGGAGGCGCGCTCGACCGAGGATGCCCGCGCGGAGTACAACCGCGCGGTCGAGGCGGCCTACCTCGCGCCGATCCTGTCGGCAAAGCCGGTGATCGCGAAGATCCGCGGCATCTGCATGGGGGGCGGGCTCGGGCTCGCCGCTGCGTGCGACGTCCGCTTCGCCGCCGACGACGCGGCGTTCCGGATGCCGGCGGCGCGGCTCGGGCTCGGCTACAGCTTCACCGGGATGCGCCGCTTCGTGCAGGTGCTCGGCGCCGCGAACACCGCGGACATCTTCTACTCGGCGCGCAAGTTCGACGCCCGGGATGCGCTGCGGATGGGGTTCGTCAGCCGGGTGATCCCCGCGGCCGATCTCGATCGCGAGGTCGGAACGTACTGCGCGCTCATGGGCGAGAACGCGCCGCTGTCGCTGATCTCGGCCAAGGCGGCGATCCGGGAGGTGCTCAAGGATCCGGCGGCGCGCGACCTCGACGGGCTGCAGCGGCAGATCGACGCCTGCTGGGCGAGCGAGGATTACAAGGAAGGACGTACCGCGTTCATGGAGAAGCGGACGCCCAACTTCAGGGGGCGCTGACCTAGGCGCCGAGGTTCAGAACGATCCCGGAGAGGTGGCTCGCCCGCTCGGAGGCGAGATAGACCACCGTGTCGGCGACCTGACCCGGTTCGATCACTCGGCCGAAGGCGCCGTCCCTCAGCACGTCGTCCACCCGCGACTCGTCGCCGTACTTGCTCTTCGCGACCGTCTTCAGGAGCGTCGTGATCCGGTCGGTGCGCGTCGCCGGCGGATGAACCGCGACGACGCGCACACCGAACTCGTGCGATTTGAGGCCAAGCGCCTTCGTGAACGCGCCCAGCCCCGCGTTCGCGGTCGCGCCGCAGACGTACTCCCAGCTCGGCTTCTCGGCCGCCATTCCGATCACGTTGACAATGACGCCGCGGCCGCGACGCTTCATGTGGCCGATCATCTCGCGCGTCATGTTCACGTAGCCGAACACCTTCAGGTCCCACGCGTGGCGCCAGCGCGCCTCGTCGATCTGATCGATCGGTCCGCCCGGGATATCGCCGGCGTTGTTCACCAGGATGTCGGCGCCGGCGGCGGCCTCCGCGATGCGGTTGACAGCGCCCGCTTCGCGGAGATCCGCAGCGTGCAGCGTCACGTCGACGCCGCGCACGGCGCGCACCAGCTCGCGCGCGGCTTCGAGGCGCCCCTGGTCGCGCGAGACGAGGTGGAGGTTGCAGCCTTCGCGCGCGAACTCGAGCGCGCACGCGAGCCCGATCCCCTTCGAGCCGCCGGTGACGAGCACGGTCTTGCCCTCGAGCTTGAGGTCCATCGTCCGTCCTATCTCCCGAAGCCGAGAATGCTTCCGCCGGGGATCGACCGCGGATCGCGGCGCGGCCAGCGGCCGGTCCCGACCGCGGCGAGGAACTCGGCGACGGCCCGGTTGAACGCATCGGGCTCCTCGATGTTGATCGTGTGCCCCGAGCACGGGAGGATCGCGAGACCCGCGGTCGGGATCGATCGCTTGATGAGCAGGCTCGCTTCGAGGCAGGGCTCGTCCTCGTCGCCGGTCATCACGAGCGTCGGCACGTCGATCTTCTTCATGCCGTCGACCAGCTGGAAGAGCAGGGGACGCCGCTTCTGCACGCCGCGCAAGGTGAGGGCGGAGCCCTTGGCCGAGTGCTCCTTCAACGCGTCGGCGAACTCGCGCCAGCCGCGCGGGTCCTTGTGCTGGAACCGCACCCGGGCCGGGCCCGCGGCGTATTTCGCGGCCGTTGCTTCCGCGCCCTGCGTCTCGAACGCCTGCGCGGCCGCCTCGCACTCGGCCCGGAACTTCTCTTCCTCGCCGGGCTGCGCGCCGTAGCCGCAGCCGGCGACGACGAGCGAACGCGCGCGGTGCGGATGCCCGAGACCGACGTGCAGGGTCGCGAAGCCGCCCATCGACAGCCCGACCACGTGCGCCCTGTCGACCTCGAGATGGTCGAGGATCGCGACGACATCGTCCCGTGCCCGCGCCTGCGAATAGCTTTCGACGTCGTCGGGGACGTCCGACGGCGGATAGCCGCGGGCGTTATAGGCGACGCACCGGTAGCGGCGCGAGAAGAACCGCATCTGCGGCTCCCAGCTGCGATGGTCACCGGCGAACTCGTGCACGAACAGGACGGTATCGCCGCTGCCGACCTCCTCGTAGTAGAGCTTCACGCCGTCGTCGGCGGTCGCGTGGGGCATCAGGTCCTCCGGGATCGGGAAGCGCGAAGGGTAACCGAAGCACGGGCCGCGAGTTGGCTTAAGATCGCCACCTGTGCACGACCTCGTGATCCGCAACGCGCTGCTCGTCGACGGCCTGGGCAATGCGCCCCGACTCGGCAGCCTCGCCGTTGCCGGCGGGCGCATCGCCGCGCTCGGCGGCGACGTCGGCGCGGGGCGGCAGATGCTCGACGCGCAGGGTCTCGCGCTCGCGCCGGGCATCATCGACAACCACACCCACTACGACGCGCAGGTCACCTGGGACCCCGACCTTGCCGCATCGACCGCGGTGGGGGTGACCACAGCGATCATCGGCAACTGCGGATTCACGATCGCCCCCTGCCGGCCGGCCGATCGCGATCTCACGATGCGCAACCTGACGAACGTCGAGGGGATGTCGCTCGAGGCGCTGCGCACCGGGATCCGTTGGGACTTCGAGACCGTGCCGGAATATCTGGCGATGCTGGAGCGGAACGGCTCCGGGCTCAACCTCGCCGCCTTCGTGGGGCACTCGTCGGTCCGCACCTTTGTCATGCGGGACGACGCGGCGCGCCGCGCGGCCACGGCGACCGAAGTCGAGGCCATGCGCGCGCTCGTCGCCGAGGGCATGCGGGCGGGCGCGATCGGCTTCGCCACGTCGACTTCTCCGGCGCACAACGGCGATGGCGGCATGCCGATGCCGTCGCGGCTCGCCGACGACGCGGAGCTCTTCGCGCTCACCGGCGCGCTGCGCGCGAGCGCCGGCGTCTTCATGCTGACCAAGGGCGGGGACACCAAGGTCGGCTTCCTCGAGGAGATCGCGGCGCGGAATGGCCGGCCGGTGATCATCGCCGCGCTGCTTCACAGCAGCGCGAGCCCGGACGTCGTGTTCCAGGACTTGGACGAGATCGGCGCGGCGAACACGCGCGGGCGTCGGCTCGTCGGCGCGATCTCGTGCTGCCCGCTCACGATGGATTTCACGCTGGCGGCACCGTATCCCTTCGAGGGCCTCGCGTCGTGGAAGCCGGCACTCGGGCAGAAGGGCGAGGCGTTCAAGCGCGTCATCGCCGACCGGGGATTCCGCGACGCGATCCGCGCCGAGCTCGCGCAGCCCGCGGTCTTCCGGCTCTTCAGCGGCGAATGGGAGAAGGTCTTCGTCGTCGAGAGCGCGCTCGCGGCGCACCGCCCGCTCGAAAACACCTCGCTCGCCGATATCGGGCGCGCGCAGGGGAAGGATCCGCTCGACGCGCTGCTCGACCTCGCGCTCGCCGACGATCTGGCGACGGTGTTCGCTGCGCTGCTGCTCAACTCCGACGAGGAAGCGGTCGGGCGCCTGATCCGGCATCCGCACAGCCTGGTGTCGCTCTCGGACGCCGGCGCGCATCTCACCTTTTTCAACGACGCGGGCTTCGGCCTGCATCTGCTCGGCCACTGGGTGCGCGAGCGCGGGGCGCTCACGCTGGAGGAGGGTGTGCGCAAGCTGACGAGCGAGCCCGCGCGCGTGTTCGGCATCCGCGACCGCGGCCGCCTGCAGACGGGCTGCGCTGCGGACCTGATGCTGTTCGACCCGGCGACGGTCGGGCGGGGTCCGAAGCGACGGGTCTTCGATCTGCCGGCAGGCGCCCCGCGGCTCGTCACGCCGGCCGTCGGCGTCCACGGCGTCTGGGTGAACGGCGAACGGGTCGTCGACGATCGGGGCTCGATCCCAGACCCGCCGCGCGCCGGTCGCCTGCTCCGCGACTTCGTTGCCTAACCGTCACTGGGCATCTACAAGGGGCTCCGCCCCTTGTTCGTTGGGGGATATACAAGGGGAATCTCCCCGTGTTCGTACGAGCGGCCGAAAGGCGAAAGCCGGGCTTTCTTTTTTCGCGGCGCGCTCCGCGCGGCGAAAAAAGAAAGGCCGGCTTTCGCCGGCCCAACGCTTGCCGCAGGGGATACAACCGTGTTGCGAAGCGAACATTGCCATCGGCACGCGCGTCGGAGTTGGCCGTGTGACAATCGTTTGCGTTCGCCCCCGGCAATTGCACCGGAACGTGAACCGGTTGGCATTCGCGCTGGCTCGATGGACCGCACGGAACGTTTCTACAAGATCCACCAGCTCCTCGCCGCACGCGGGACGGTGAAGCTGCGCGAGCTGATCGACGCGCTCGGCGTGTCGCGCGCGACGTTCAAGCGCGACCTCGAATACATGCGGGATCGCCTCAACGCGCCGATCGAGTGGGATCGCGCCGCGGGCGGCTACCGGTTCACCGGGGGCGACGCGGACCGCTACCAGCTCCCGGGCCTCTGGTTCAACCCGTCCGAGGTCCGCGCGCTGTTGACGATGCAGCACCTGCTCGCCAACCTGCAGCCGGGACTGCTCGAACCGCACACCAAGCCGCTGCTCGCGCGACTCCGGAGCCTGCTCGGCTCCGGGGAGCACAGCGCCGAGGAGGTCGAACGGCGCATCCGGATCATCCACCTCGGTGCGCGCAAGGTCGGGCTCCCGCATTTCGAGCTGGTCGCCAGCGCCGTGCTTGGCCGGCAGCGGCTGCATATCGCTTACGTGAGCCGGGGCACGAACGAGCGCACCGAGCGCGAGATCAGCCCGCAGCGGCTCGTGCACTACCGCGAGAACTGGTACTGCGACGCCTGGTGCCATCTGCGCGAGGACCTGCGGAGCTTCGCGGTCGACGCGATCCAGTCGGCGCAGCTCCTCGACCGCAAGACGAAGGCCGTTGCCGAGCGCGATCTCGATGAAGTGCTCGCCTCCGGCTACGGGATCTTCTCCGGCCGCAAGACGACGTGGGCGAAGCTCAGGTTCACCGCCGAGCGCGCGCGGTGGGTTTCGGCCGAGGCCTGGCACCCGCAGCAGGAGAGCCGGTTCGAGCCCGACGGGAGCTATGTCCTCGAGCTGCCGTTCTCCGACCCGCGCGAGCTGGCGATGGACGTGCTGCGCCACGGACCCCACGCCGAGGTCCTCGAGCCGGCGAGCCTGCGCGACACCGTGCGCGAGCAGCTCGCCGCTGCGCTCAAGCAATACGACCCATAGGCCAGCGCAGGCTCGTCCCCTGAGCCACTGCCCCCCGCATACTGGGCGCATGAACGCTCAGGGGGCAGCCCGATGAACTGGCACAGCTCGCTCGGCGATCGCGCGGTTGCGATCGCGAGCGCACTCGCATTTCTCTTCGTCATCGCGTTCGGCGCGGAGCCGGCGCTCGAATCCAACCCGCCGCTCGCCAATCGCGCAGCACGCTGACCTATCATCCCGCGGGATGGCGGACGCTCTCCTCGAGCTCTCGCGGGACGAACTCTTCGCCCGGCTTGCGCTCGGGCGGGCGGGCGGGACCACAGCTATCACGCCCAACCGGCGCTTGGCGCAAGCGCTCGCGGCGGAGTTCGACCGCAGGCAGCAAGCGTCCGGCCTCACCGTCTGGGAAACGGCAGACGCCCTGCCGTACCCCGCGTTCGTCGAGCGCCTCTACGAGGACGCGCTTCACTCCGAGCTCGCGGCCGGCCTGCCGCTCCTGCTCGGCTCCGACCAGGAGCAGAGCCTCTGGGAGGACGTGATCCGCCACTCGGGGGCCGGGGACGCGCTCCTCGCCGTCCCGGAGACGGCGGCGCTCGCGCGCGAGGCCTGGGCGCTCGCTCACGCCTGGGACCTCGCCGACGGACTGCCCGGCGCGCTTGCCGGCGATGACGCCATGGCGTTCGCTGCCTGGGCGGGCGAGTACCGCACGCGGACCGGGCGCGAGCATTTCACCGATCGGGCGCGGCTCGCTGGCGTGGCGGCGGACTTGCTCGACGAACCGCGGGTGAGGAAGCCGGCGCTGGTCGTCGCCTACGGGTTCGACGTGATCACGCCGCAACAGGGCGCGCTCCTCGAAGCGCTCGCCGCGCGCGGCGTGGTGCTCGCGCGCGCCGGCCGGGCGCCGCGCGCGGCGCAGGTCATGCGCGTCGCCTGCACCGATGCGCGCGCGGAGTTCCAGCTCGCGGCGCGCTGGGCGCGGGCACGGCTCGAGGCGAACCCGGACGCGCGCATCGCGATCGTCGTTCCCGAACTCCACCGGCACAAACGGGCGCTCCGCCGCGCGCTCGCCGAGGTGATGGACCCCGGCCGTGCCGGCGGCGTGGTCCCGTTCAACCTTTCGCTCGGGGATCCGCTCGCCGGGTTCCCGCTCGTCGCGCACGGACTGGCCGCGCTCGAACTCGCCGGCCGGGAGACGGCGTTCGAGCAGGCGAGCCGCGTGATCCGCTCGCCGTTCTTCGCGCTCGCGGAGACCGACGCCCAGGCACGCGCGCGGCTCGATGCCTGGCTGCGCCGGCGCGCCGAGCCGGACGTCACGCTCGACCGGCTCGCGGGCATGCTCGCGGACGCGGGGGTGCTCGGCGAGAAGCTGCGCGCCTACGCCGAGTTCCGGCGGGAGCGGCTCGTCGGCGCACAGTCGCCTGCCGACTGGGCGCGCGCGTTCGGAGAAGCGCTCACGGCGCTCGGGTTTCCCGGCGAGCGCGGCCTGGACTCGAGCGAGTACCAGACGCTGCAGAAGTGGCACGAGGTGCTCGCGCGGCTCGCCACGCTCGAGCGCGTCGCGCCCCGGATGGGGTTCGATGCGGCGCTCGGGCGGATCCGGCGCATGGCTGCGGAGACGCTGTTCCAGCCGGAGACGCGGGACGTGCCGGTCCAGGTGCTCGGCGTGCTGGAGGCCGCCGGAATGGCGTTCGACCATCTCTGGGTGAGCGGCCTCAGCGACGAGGTCTGGCCGCCGCCGCCGCGCCCGAACCCGTTCATCCCGTTGCGCCTCCAGCGCGCGACCGGAGTGCCGAACGCGACGCCGGCGTCGACGCTCGAGTTCGCGCAGCGGCTCACCGTCGGCTGGCTCGCGGGCGGCGGCGAGGTCGTGCTCTCGCATCCCCTGCGCGAAGCGGACCGCGATCTCGCCCCGAGCCCGCTCGTCGAGCCGATTCCGGCGGCCGAGCTGGCGCTGCCCGACTACGGTTCCTGGCGCGCGGCGATCCACCGCAGCGCGGCTATCGAGCTCATCACGGACGCCATGGCGCCGGCGCTCGGCGCGGAACGCTCGGCCCGCGGCGGCGCGTCGCTCCTGAAGGACCAGGCGGCGTGCCCGTTCCGCGCGTTCGCGGTGCGCCGACTCGCGGCGGGCGCGATCGAGGCGCCACACGCGGGACTCGACGCGATGGAGCGCGGCACGCTCGTCCACCGTGTGCTCGAAGCGGTCTGGCGGAAGCTCGGGACGAAGCAGGCGCTGGACGCGCTCGCCGCGCCGGAGCTCGACGCCTTGCTCACTCGCGCTGCGGACGAGGCCATCGCCCAGGCGCGCACGAAGCGTCCGACCACGCTGCGGGGGCGCTTTGCGACGATCGAGCGCGACCGTCTCGTCGGGCTCGCCCGTGGCTGGCTCGAGGTCGAGCGCGGTCGCGACGACTTTGCGGTGCTGCCCGTCGAAGACCGGCGTTCGGTCGTCGTCGGGCCGCTCGCGCTCACCGTCCGTCCCGATCGGGTCGACGAGACGGCGACCGGCGAGCGCATCGTGATCGACTACAAGACTTCGCGGCCCGGGTTGCCTTCGATCCTTCGTCCGCGCCCGGACGAGCCCCAGCTTCCGCTCTACGCCACCGCGGCGGAGCCCGGTGCGGCCGCGGCGGCGTTCGCGCAGGTGCGCGCCGGCGAGATGAGGTTCGTCGGCCTCGCGCGCGCGGAGGGCCTGCTGCCCGGCGTCGGCACGCCGGCGCAGGCGGCGCGGCAGAGCGGGGCGCAGCCCGACTGGGACGCGCAGGTCGCGTTCTGGCGCGGCGAGCTCGAGCGGCTCGCGGTCGAGTTCGCATCGGGCCGGGCCGACGTCGCGCCGAAGAGGGGCTCGCTGACGTGCCGCGAGTGCGTCGTCCAGCCCTTCTGCCGGATCCACGAGCGGCGCGAGACGGTCGGGGACGAAGACTAGGTGGCCGCCGCGATCATTCCGGACGCCGGCGAGCGGGAACGCGCGCTCGATACCTCGCGGTCGTTCATCGTCCAGGCGCCCGCCGGGTCGGGCAAGACCGAGCTGCTCATTCAGCGCTATCTCGCGCTGCTTGCCACCGTGGAGTCGCCGGAGGAGATCGTCGCGATCACTTTCACCATCAAGGCGGCCGGCGAGATGCGCAGCCGGGTGCTCGCGGCGCTCGCGGCGGCGCGCGCCGGCAAGCGTGCCGACGGCCCGCACGAGGCGCAGACGCTCGCCCTCGCGCGCGCCGCCGCCGAGCGCGACCGCCGGGAGGGCTGGCGCATCGACGACAACCCGGCGCGGCTGCGCATCCAGACGATCGACGCGCTCTGCGCCGCGCTCGCGCGGCAGATGCCGGTGCTCTCGGGGTTCGGCGCGTCGCCGCAGACGGTCGAGGACGCGTCCGAGCTGTACCTCGAGGCCGCGCAGGCCGCCGTCGGGCTGGTCGAGTCGGGCGCGCCGGTGGCCGCCGACGTCGAGTGCCTGCTCGCGCATCTCGACAACGACGTCGCGCGGGTCGAGTCGCTGCTCGCCGGCATGCTGCAGCGACGCGATCACTGGATCAGGCACGTCGTGCGGTTCGGGGGCGAGCTCAATCGCGCGGTGCTCGAGGCGGCGCTGGCGCACGAGCAGGAGCGGCTGGTCGCGCACGCGGCCGCGCTGTACCCGGGCGCTTCACCCGGTGGAGCGGACGCGTGGCAGGCGCTCGCGCAGTCGCTGCTGACAAAAGAGTGGGGCTGGCGCAAGCGGTCGGCCGAAGCGCAGGCGCTCGCCGGGCGCCCGGAGGCCGAGGCGCTCCGCGCAGCGCTCGCCGCGCTCTGCGACCTCCCGCCCGCGGCGTACACCGACGCACAGTGGCGCGTGCTGGCGGCGATCGGGAACCTGCTCAAGCACGCGATCGCCTCGTTGCGCGTCGTCTTCGCGACGCACGGGCGGGTCGACTTCACCGAGGTCGCGCAGGCGGCGCTGCGCGCGCTCGGTGAGGAAGATGCACCGAGCGAGCTCGCGCTCGCGCTCGACTACCGGGTGCAGCACCTGCTCGTCGACGAGTTCCAGGACACGTCGATCAGCCAGTACCAGCTGATTGCCCGGCTCACCGCGGGCTGGCAGCCGGGGGACGGCCGCACGCTGTTCGCGGTCGGCGACCCGATGCAGTCGATCTACCGGTTCCGCGAGGCCGAGGTCGGGGAGTTCCTCCGCACCTGGGCGAGCCGGCGCATCGGCGAGGTCGAGCTCGAGCACGTGCGCCTGTCCGCCAACTTCCGGTCGCAGGCCGGGATCGTCGACTGGGTGAACGCGGCGTTCGCGCCGATGATGCCCGCGCACGAGGATGCTGCCGCGGGCGCGGTGCCGTATGCGCGGTCGGCCGCGGTGCATCCGCGGCGCGGGGCGGCGGTCGAAGTGCATCCGTTCTTCGACGGCGACCACGACGGCGAGGCAGCGCGCGTCGTCGAGCTGATCGCCGGCATCGGGCAGCACGAGCCGGAGGCAACGCTCGCCGTGCTGGTGCGGAACCGCAGTCATCTCGAGCGCGTAGTGCCGCGCCTGCGGGCGGCGGGGATCCGCTTCCGCGCGATCGAGATCGAGCGGCTGGGTTTGCGCCCGGTCGTGCAGGATCTCCTCGCGCTCACGCGGGCGGCAGCGCATCCGGCGGATCGCCTCGCCTGGCTCGCGGTGCTGCGCGCGCCGTGGTGCGGACTGACGCTCGCCGACCTCGCGGCGCTCGCCGAGGGTACGGAGGGGCGCACGGTCTGGGAGCTGATGAGCGACGCGGCAAGAGTCGCGCATCTCAGCGCCGACGGCCAGGCGCGGCTCGCGCGCATGCGCGCAGTGCTGGAGAGTTTCGTCGGCGGACGGCTGCGCGCGGGCCTCCGCGAGCAGGTGGAGGGGGCGTGGCTCGCGCTCGGCGGGCCGGCGTGCGTGGACGAGACCGCGCTCGAGGACGCCGGGGTCTATCTCGACGCGCTCGAGGAGGCCGAGGATGCCGGCGCGCTCCGCGAGCGCGCGCAGTTCGAGGCGCGGATCGCGGCCCTCTGGGCGCTGCCCGACGTGCGCGCCGGCGCGAACGACGTGCAGATCATGACGATCCACAAGGCGAAGGGCCTGGAGTTCGACCACGTGATCGTGCCCGGCCTCGGTCGTCCGCCGCGCGGCGAGGAGGCGCGGCTCTTCCTGTGGACGGAGCGGGAGGGTGACGGGGGCGCGGAGCTGTTGGTCGGCCCGATCGAGGCGACGGGTGCCGAAGACGACGCGGTGTATCGGCGGTTGCGGGAAATCGAGGCCGAGCGGGAAGCGCACGAATCGGTGCGCCTGCTGTACGTTGCGGCTACTCGCGCGCGCCAGCGGTTGCATCTGCTGGGAGAGGTGAAGCGCGACGCGACGAGCGGCAGGCCGCAGGCGCCCGGCGCGCGGACGCTGCTCGAGAAGCTGTGGCCCGCGGTTGCGCCGCAGTTCGAGGCGGCCGCCGCCGCGATGCCGGCGGCCGTCCGCGCGGCCGCGGGCGCGCAGACGCTCCTGCAGCAGGACATCGTGCGCCTCCCGGCGGGGTGGCGACTGCCGGACCCGCCGTCCGCGCCGGCATGGCACGCGCCGTCCGCACCGTTGCGCGCGCTCGACACGATCCAGTACTCGTGGGTGGGCGAGACCGCGCGGCACGTCGGCAGCGTGGTGCACCGGTGGCTGCAGCACGCCGCGGACGATCGGCTCGAGGGCTGGGACGGGGCGCGCGTGGAACGGCTCCGCGCGAGCGTGCGCAACGAGCTCGCCGGGCGCGGGGTGCGCGCGGGCGAGCTCGACGCTGCCGCCGGGCGTGCGCTCGCCGCGCTGCGTGCGGCGGTCGGCGACCCGCGCGGCCGCTGGGTGCTCGGCCCGCATCCGTACGCCGTCACCGAACACCGATTGACCGCGTTCGCCGACGGCGCGATCCAGCGCCTCGTCATCGACCGGCTCTTCACGGCGGCGTCGGGCGAGCGCTGGATCGTCGACTACAAGACGAGCGCGCACGAAGGCGCGGATCCCGAGGGCTTCCTCGACCAGGAGCGCAGCCGGCATTCGGCCCAGCTCGAGCACTACGCCCGGGCGCTCGGCGGCGCGCACCGCCTGGGCCTCTACTTCCCGCTGCTAGCCGGCTGGCGGGAGATCGGCGGAGGATGAATCCAGGGGCCGAACCGGGCGGGAATGCTGTCCCGCCGGGCCCGTGCGTGGCCCCCAATCCCCCGGTTCTTGTTCGGACTGCGGGCATCCTTCACTGGCGCGGCGGACACCGGACCGGGCATCATGGACTGGGCGCCCTCCGCGCCAGGGAGCGATGTATGGACATCAAGGCACTGCAATGGGAGCTCGCCGCATTCGTCGTCGACCGCGGCCTGGACCCGCTGCATACGCCCAAGAACCTCGCCATGGCGCTCGCGTCAGAGTCCGGTGCCCTGCTGAGTCTTTTCAAGTGGGCGAATGACGACGACGGGCAAGGTGCTCGCCCCGAGCAGAGGGACGCAGCGGCCGACGCGATCGCCGACGCGATCCTGCACGCGGTGCATCTCGCCGACCGGCTCGGGATCGATCTCGACGAGGCGATCCGCCGGAAGCTCGCCAGGAACGCGGAGAAGTATCCGATCGCCGTGGAGAAACGGCAGCCTGCTCCGATGGCGGAGCGGCGCGCCGAGCCCGCGAAGAAGTCGTCCCCGCCGCGGCCGCGCGCGAGCGTCGAACCCGAGCCCCGGTCCCGTCCGGCACCCCGGTCTCCGCCGCCCGCGCGGGAAGTGCCGCGCGCGGCGAGACCGACCAGCCAGCTGCCGAGCGCCGAGCAAGCTCAGCCGCCGGACGCGCCGCCACCCGCTCGCGCCGCGCGCACAGCGGCCCCGCCACAGCCCCCAGCGCCGGATCCGGAATCGCCCGGGGAGGAAGCGGCCCCGCCACAGCCCTCAGCGCCGGATCCGGAATCGCCCGGGGAGGAAGCGGCCCCGCCACAGCCCTCAGCGCCGGATCCGGAGTCGCCCGGGCAGGAAGCGGCCGATCCCTATGCGGATCTCGACCCAGACGCGGCGCGGCGGCTCGTCGAAGCGCTCTCCAAGCAGCTCAACCGCGCGCGCAGCGACGATCCGCTCGCGCGCGAGCTGCACGACGAGCTGACGACGCTGAAGCGCACGCTGTATGCGGAGAACCCCAAGCGCGCGTGGCTGGCAGGCAGCCTGAAGTCGATCCACCGGATTCTGGAAGAGGCTACTTCGCACTCGGTCGGCGCCGAACTGCGCGCGGCCGAACACGTCGCCGCGGTGGAGCGCATCCTCAAGCTGTGACGCTGCGAGGGGCCCGCGTCGTCAGCGTGCCGGGGGCGGCGGCTGGTTCGGCGGCGGGGGCGGGGGGTAGTTCGGTGGAGAGCCCGACGGTGCGCCGCCTACCTGCGCACGCGGGGAGGTGTAAGCCGCCGAGAGCGGGACCTTGTTGCCCTTCGCGTACATGCACTGCAGGTAGGCGTTGTCGTAACGCCGCTGGAGCACCCACGCGGAGTCGTACCCGTAGCCCGCTCCGATCGCAGTCCCGGTGAGCAGGCCGACGCCGGCGCCAACGCCCGCGCCGCTGCTGCCGGCGATCGCTGCGCCGGCGGCCGCACCGACCGCTGTGCCGACGACGGCGCCGCCGACACCGGACGTGCTTGCGGCCTGGGACGGGGTCGTGCCGCCGATCTGCTCGTTCGCAAATTGCCGGCAGACCCCGTCATCTGCCCGAAAGTCATCGAAGCTCTTCGTGCTGCCGGGGAGAACAAGGACGCCGGGGCCCGACGGCAATGTGGCGCAAGCGGCGAGCAGCACCATGGCAGCGGGGGCGAGCCGCTTGGCTAGGCGCGGCATGTTCAGGACGGGGGTTGGGGCGCGACGCGCTCCCAGGCGCCGGCACATTCCCTGACGTACGGGTAGTACGCCCTCGATGCCGGGCAGTAGTACCAATAGTAGCTCTGCTGGGGCTGCTGCTGTTGCGGCGCGGACTGCTGCGGCGCCGGCGCGGGCGCAACGTCGCTCCGCTCGACGAATACGGGTGTCTGAGGCACTCCGACGACGACCGCGCCGGGCCCCCAGCCGGGACCCCAACCGGGTCCCCAGCCCGGACCCCAACCGGGACCCCAAGCCGCACCCCAACCCGGGCCCCAGCCCCAACCCGGGCCCCAACCGCCCCGCCAGCCCCAACCTGGGCCCCAGACGGGGGCGCCGACAACGACGCCCACGCGGACGCCACCGCGGCCACCGCCACCGGCGAACACGGCTCCGCTCGCGAATACCATCGCGAGCAACGCCACGGCTCCCACGGCGGCGTGCAGCACCTTCATGCTGCCAATAATGCTCCGGAACCCGATTCGGTGCACCGCCCGAAACGAGTTGTTACAAGATTTACAAGTGGTGCCTGACGGCCTTTCTCTCGCGTGGCGACCTTCCGTCACCACGTGCGCCTGCGCCGCAGCAAGCCAACTCGCGAACCGAAGGCCGCGGGGCGGCTTACCATCTGCGCCCGGCATGGCGGAGCGGAGCTACAAGTGAAGATCGACATCTTCAACCACGTGATGCCGGCGCCTTATCTCGAGCTGATGAAGCAGCACTCGAAGGACGCTGGCCTGGTGAAGCGCATGTCGAACCTGCGCATGCTGTGGGACATCGAGGCGCGGGTCGCGATGCTCGCCGAGAAGTTCCCGGACGTGCAGCAGGTGCTGACGCTCTCGCTGCCGCCGCCGGAGGCGCTCGGCGGGCCCGAGCTCGCGCCGGAGCTCGCCAGGGTCGCGAACGACGGCATGGCGGAGATCTGCCGCCGCTGGCCGGAGCGCTTCCCGGCGTTCGTCGCGTCGCTGCCGATGAACAACGTGCCGGCGGCGCTCGCGGAAATGGACCGCGCGATCGCGAGCCTTGGCGCGCGCGGCATCCAGATCTGCACCAACGTGGCGGGGCGGCCGCTCGACGAGCCGGCGTTCTTCCCGGTGTTCGAGCGGGCGACGAACCAACACGACGTCCCGATCTGGATGCATCCTGCCCGGCCGGCCGCATTCGCCGACTACCGCACCGAGCAGAAGTCGAAGTACGAGATCTGGCAGGTCCTCGGCTGGCCGTACGAGACGAGCGTCGCGATGGCACGCATGGTCTTCTCGGGGCTGCTCGCCCGGCTGCCGGAGATGCGGATCATCACCCACCACTGCGGCGGGATGATCCCGTACTTCGCCGGCCGCGCGGAGACGCTGTGGGCGCAGCTCGGCTCGCGCTCCGCCGACGAGGATTACTCGGCGGTGCTCAAGAACCTCGCCAAGCCGCCGATCGAATACTTTCGGATGTTCTACGGCGACACCGTGCTCGGCGGGGCGTCCGCACCGCTCGCCTGCGGGCTCGCGTTCTTCGGCGCGGACCGGGTCGTGTTCGCGAGCGACTGCCCGTTCGATCCGGAGGGCGGGCCGATGTTCATCCGCGAAGGCATCCGCTCGATCGAGGACCTCCAGCTCGCCGCGGACGACAAGCGCAAGATCTACTTCGGCAACGCGATGCGCCTCTTGAAGTTCGAGCTGCCCGACCAGGAGAGAAAATGAGAAATTACTTGATCGTCGTTCTCGCCGCCGCGGCGTTCGCGGGGAACGCGGTGGCGCAGAGCCCAGCCGCCGACTACCCGAACCGCGCGGTGCGGACGATCGTCCCGTACACGCCGGGCACGGGCCCCGATCTCCTCGCCCGCACGATCGGCGCCAGGCTGTCGGAGCGGTGGAAGCAGCCGGTGGTCATCGAGAACCGTCCGGGCGCGTCTGGGAACATCGGCGCCGAGGCGGTCGCGAACGCCGCACCGGACGGCTACACGCTGATGCTGAACGTCACGACGCTCGCGATCACGCCGGCGATGTATCCGGCGCTGCCGTTCGACCCGGTGAAGAGCTTTGCGCCGATCTGCCTCGTCGCGACCGGGAGCATCGTGCTGGTCACGAATGTCGCGGTACCGGTGAAGAACGCCCAGGAGTTCGTCGCGCTGGCGAAAGCGAAGCCGGGCGCGATCAGGTACAGCTCGCCCGGCAGCGGCACGCCGCAGCACGTCGCGATGGAGCTCTTCAAGCTGCAGACCGGCACCGACCTCTTGCACGTGCCGTACAAGGGCGCAGCGGGCGCGGTCACCGATCTCCTCGGCGGCCAGGTCGAGGCGTCGCTGTTGCCGGTGCACCAGGCGAAGTCGAACGTCGACGCCGGCAAGCTGCGAGTCCTCGGGGTGGTCAGTGGCGCGCGCACACCGCTCTGGCCGGACGTGCCGACGTTCGCGGAGCAGGGCTTTCCGGGCATCGAGGCCGACCTCTGGTTCGGCTACTGGGCGCCGGCCGGGACGCCGCCGGAGATCCTCGCAAAGATCAACCAGGACGTGGCGCAAACGCTCGCGTTGCCCGACGTGCGCGAGGCGCTCACGAAGCAGGGTCTCGTGCCGACGCCCGGCGGGCCCGCGGAGCTCGCGGGCATCCTGCGCCGGGAGCTCGACCGCTGGGGCAAGGTGGTCCGCGAGGCGAAGATCAAGGCCGACTGAGCCGTCGGGCGATGGCCGCGGAGAGACCCGGGCGCACGCCGGTGCTCATCGTCGGCGGCGGGCCGTGCGGGCTCGTGCTCGCGATCGAGCTTGGCCGGCGCGGCGTCGGCTGCGTCGTGTTCAACGACCGGCCGGACACGACACCCCATCCGCAGGCGAACGCGACGCAGGCGCGGACGATGGAGCACTTCCGTCGGCTCGGCATCGCCGCCGAGGTCCGGCGCCAGGGCCTGCCCGGCGACTATCCGACCGATATCGCGTACTTCACCCGCTACACCGGGTACGAGCTTGCGCGCTTCCGGCAGCCGGCATCGGCGCGCACCGCCGAGATCGCGCGGGCGTCGACCGGATCGTGGAGCACGCCCGAGCTGCCGCATCGCTGCTCGCAGCTCTACATCGAGCAGGTGCTCAAGCGTGCGGCCGCGAGCTACCCGTCGGTGACGCTCCGCTTCGGCTGGACGGTGACACGGGTCGAGCTGTCGGCGGACGGCGCGATCGCGCACGCGGAGCCCGCCGACCCCGGCGCGCGGGAATCGTGGCGCGGGGACTACCTCGTCGGCGCCGACGGCCCGCGGAGCCTCGTGCGCCGCGCGCTGGAGATCGACTACGCCGGCGAGAGCGGGGTGGTGCGCGATTTTCTGGGCGGGCGGATGCACGCAACCTATCTCCGCGCGCCGGATCTCTACCGGTTGATCCCGCACGAGCGGGCCTGGATGTACTGGGCATTCAACCGCGAGCGGCGGGGCTTCATGGCCGCGCTCGACGGGAGCGAGCGGTTCGCCTTCCATACCCAGATCCGCCCCGGCGAGGAGGACTTCGCCGCGCGGCCCGAGGCGGGCACCGTCTATCTCCGCCAGGCGCTCGGTGCGGAGCTCCCGATCGAGGTGCTCTTCTGCGCGACGTGGAACGCCGGCTACACGCTGGTCGCCGAGCGGTTCGGGGCCGTCCGCGCCTTCATCGGCGGCGACGCCGCCCACCTCTTCACGCCGACCGGCGGGCTCGGCTACAACACCGCGGTCGAGGACGCGGTGAACCTCGGCTGGAAGCTTGCGGCGGTGCTGCAGGGCTGGGGCGGTCCGGCGCTGCTCGCGACGTACGAATCGGAGCGCCGGCCGGCGGCGCAGCGGAACACCGCGATCGCACGCGGCTTCGCCGACAGCATCGGCCGCTACACTGCGCACGAGGCGATCGAGGCGTCCGGTCCGGAAGGCGACCGCGTGCGCGCCGAGGCGGGCGCGTACCTCCTCGACCACGCCCGGCGCGAGTTCAACATCCCGGGCGTCACCTTCGGCATTCGCTACGATGCCTCGCCGATCGTGCTTGCCGACGCGGCGCCGCCACCTGACGAGATCAACCGCTACGTGCCGTCGGGCGTCCCGGGCGGCCGGGCGCCGCACGCGTGGCTCGCTGACGGCTCCTCTCTTTACGATCGCCTCGGCCGCGACTTCACGCTGGTCCGGTTCGCCGCCGCGGACGCGTCCAGGTTTGTCGAGGTGGCGCAGGCGCTGGCGATCCCCCTCGCCGAGCTCGACCTGTCGCGCGAACCCGCGACAAGCGAGTTGCGCGAGCTGTACGGCGCCGACTTCGCGCTCGTCCGGCCGGACCAGCACCTCGCCTGGCGCGGCGACGATGCCGCCGATGCGCGCGCCGTACTCGAGCGAGTGACCGGGCGAGTTACTCCAGGCGCAGCAGCTTCGCCGCCGTCTTCCCGAGAATGAGCTCGCGCTCGGCGGGCGGCACCGCTTCGAGCCGCTGTACCGTGCCGACCGGATCCGCGAGCCCCATGTCGAAGCAGTAGTCGCTGCCGAGGACGACCCGGTCGGCGCCGACGAGGCGGACCAGGTTCAGGTTGATCCGGTCGTCGTGGCCGATCGTGTCGTAGGTGAACCGGCGCAGGTACTCGCTCGGCAGCCGCTTCATGTGCTTGAGCTCCGGCCGCACCTTGGTCCCGTGGTCGAGCCGGCCGATCAGCCCCGGGAACGCGCCGCCGGCATGCGGCAGGTTCACCTCCAGCTGCGGGAACGCATCGAGCACGCCGCCGAAGATCAGCGACGCGGCGGCAACGCCGGTGTCGTAGGGGTTGCCGAGGAGGTTGCGGAGGTAGTAGTTGCCCGTCCGGTCGCGCCCGATCGTATCGACCGGATGCAGGAAGACCGGCCAGCCGAGCGCCTCCGACTTCGCGTAGACGTCCCAGAACCGCTGGTCGTCGAGCTCCACGCCGTTGACGTTCGTGGCGAGGTACATGCCGCGCATGCCGGGCAGCTTCGACGCGCGCTCGAGCTCCTTCAACGCGAGCTCCGGCGCCTGCATCGGCAGCATCGCAAGTCCGACGAAGCGCGTCGGGTGCCGCGCGTGGGCTGCCGAGGCGGCGTCGTTGAACGCCTGCGCGAGCGCGAGCCCGAGCGCAGGCGACGCCCAGTAGACCATGGGCGTCGTGAGAGAAAGCGCATGAACGTCGACGCCGGCCCGGTCCATCGCCGCGAGCCGGCGGTCCAGGTCGACGAAGTCTTCCGTGAACGCGTTCGCGAGCCGCTCGGTGCGGAGCGCGTAGCCCTTGCCCGGGCGATCCAGTTTCGCGCCCTCGCCGGCGCCGTCGCGCTCGAAGAGACGCAGCCAGTCGGCCGGATACCAGTGGGCGTGGATGTCGACGGTGCGCACGCGGCGCGGGTCTCGAGCGGTCATCGGGAGGCTCCGAGTGTGAACCGAGGCGGGCGGATGTTAGCGGCTCTGCGCCGCGCGCACAAACACGGCGATCGCGTGATCCATGCTGCTTCTCCATGACTCGCATGCCGCGCGGCTATGCCGTTTGTGCGCTTTCGAGTCGCGGGCTATCCTGATAGGAGGCTTGAGGAGAAGGAGGGGACCATGAAGACGTTCGCGACCTCGATCGGGATCGTTGCTGCAGCAGCGCTCGCTGCGTTGCCGGTCGGGTCGACTGCACAGTCGCCCGCCGAGTATCCGGCCCGGCCGGTGAAGGTCCTGGTGCCTTATGCCCCCGGGGGCGCCACCGACATCATCGCCCGGCACGTCGCAGCGAAGCTGACCGACGCGCTCGGGCAGAGCGTCGTAGTCGAGAACCGCGCAGGGGCGTCGGGGAACGTTGCGCTCGAGGCGGCGGCGAAAGCGCCGCCGGACGGCTACACGCTGCTCTGCGGCAACGTGTCGACCAACGCGATCAACGAGACGACGTTCGCGCAGACGCTGCAGACGAAACCGTCCCGCGATCTCGTCGGCATCACCAAGCTCGTCGAGATCCCGCACATCATCGTCGTGACACCTGCGTTTCCGGCCGGATCGGTGGCGGAGATGGTCGCGGAGGCGAAGCAGAACCCGGGCAAGCTCAACTACGCCTCGGCCGGGCTCGGCACGTATCCGCATCTCGACATGGTGCGGCTGGAGAAGGCGGCGGGAATCACCTTGACGCACGTGCCGTACAAGGGCGGCGCCGGGCAGATGCTTCCCAGCCTGATGGCCGGCGAGACCCAGCTCGCGTTCATCAACCTTGCGTCGTCGCTCCCGCAGGTGCGCTCGGGCAAGCTGAAGGCGATCGCGACCACCGCGCCGGTGCGTCTCGCGGAGCTGCCCGACGTGGCGACCATGGCGGAGCAGGGCTATCCGGGCATCGGCACCAACGCCTGGCAAGGACTGTTCGCGCCGGTGGCGACGCCGAAACCGGTCGTCGACAAGCTGTATGCCGCGGTCGCGAAAACGCTGTCGCAGCCGGAGATGAAGGAGATGCTGGCGAAGCAGATGATGACCGTTGCGCTGTCGGCCTCGCCCGAGGAGTTCAGCGCGCTCGTGCAGAAGGAAACGCGCGAGTGGGCGGAGGTCGTGCGCGAGAGCAAGATCAAGGTCGACTGACGGCGCGCGCTCGTGGCGAAGCGCACGGCCCGGCTCTCCCAGCCGCGGTACGACCTGACCATCGAGAAGGACCTCGCGATCCCGATGCGCGACGGCGCACGGCTCGCGGCGGATCTCTTCCGGCCGAAGTCGGGCGGCAGGTTCCCGGTCATCCTAAATGTCGGCGCGTACCAGAAGGACAAGCTGTGGGTGCCGCCCGCCGACCTCGAAGAAGCGCCCAACCCCTACATGAACTGGGAGACGGTGAACCCGCTGTGGTGGGTGCCGCGCGGGTACGCCGCGCTGCGGGTCGACAGTCGCGGCACCGGCAAGTCGCCCGGCCGCACCGATCCGTTCTCGCCCGGCGAAGCGCGGGATTTCTACGATGCGATCGAGTGGTCGGCGCGCCAGCCGTGGTGCAACGGCCGCGTCGGGCTGAGCGGCATCTCCTACTTCGCGATGACGCAGTGGCTGGTCGCGAGCCTCAAGCCGCCGTCGCTCGCGGCGATGATTCCGTGGGAAGGCGCCGCCGACATGTACCGCGACTTCGGCTATCACGGCGGGGTCTTCTCGTTCGGATTCGTCGTCAACTGGTACCACAACCACATGGCGCATCACCTGCTCGGCCGGCCGCAGGCGACCGCGCCCGACGCCTTCGCGACACCGTGGGTGTGGGAGTACATGCGGCACAGTCTCGACAGCGACTGGTACCACGGGCGCCGGCCGATCTGGGACAACGTCGACTATCCGCTCTACAGCGCCGGCAACTGGAGCGGGATGGGACTACACCTGCGGGGCAACACCGAGGGCTACATGCGCGCGGCGTCGCGGCGGAAGAAACTGCGCATCCACGCCGGCACGCATTACCACGGTTTCTACACGGAGGAGGGGCGGCACGATCAGCTCCGCTTCCTCGATCACTGGCTGAAGGGTATCGACACCGGGATCATGCGCGAGCCGCCGGTGAAGCTCCTCATCCGCAAGGGCGGCCACGGCAACGCCGCGTGGCGATCCGAGGACGAGTGGCCGCTCCGCCGGACGCGCTGGACGAAGTTCTATCTGCGGCCCGAACGCCCACGCCCGGGAAGCGAGGTCGAAGGCGTGCTCGCGACCGAGGCGCCGCGCAAGGGCGGCTCGGTCTCGTATCCCGCGAGCGGCTTGACGAAGGCCGGCGTGGCGACCGCCTCGTGGACCTCTACCGCGCTTGCCGGCAGCCTGCCGCGCATGGGCGCGTCGTTCGAGACCGCGCCGCTGCGCGAGGCGATCGAAGTGACGGGTCCCGTGGTGCTCGTGCTGTGGGTCGCGAGCACGACCGAGGACATGGACGTTTTCGCGACGATCCGCAACATCGACCGCGACGGCAGGGACGTGTTCGAGATGGGGCAGCAGGGACAGCCAGTGCCGGTCGCCAAAGGCTGGCTGCGGGCCTCGCACCGCGCGCTGGACGAGAAGTTTTCGACCCCGTTCCGGCCGTATCACCGGCACGCGACCCGCCAATGGCTCGCGAACGGGGAGGTCGTGCGGATGGACGTGGAGATCTGGCCGACGTCGATGGTGTTCGCGACCGGGCATCGCATCCGGATCGACATTCAGCCGCGCGACGGGATGGGCGCTGCACCCTACACCCACTACGCGGCGGATTACAACTCGGGAATCAACACGATCCATACCGGCGGGAGCCGGGCGTCGTATCTGCTGCTCCCGGTGATCCCGGACCGGTAGCGTCTAGCGGCGGCTTGTGCGCTTGCGCTCGCGCGCCGGCGCGGGCAGGTTGAAGACCTCGCGCTGGGCCAGCCGGTCGATCTCGGTCCGCACCAAACGCAACACCTCGTCCACCGCTGCACCGCCCTGCGGCGGACCGGCGTGGGCGAGGACGAGCATGCGGTGCAGGTTCGCATCTTCGATCGGATAGGCCGCGCAGCGGCCGGCCACGATGTCGTCGTGGAACGTCGAGACCGGCAGCACGGTGATGCCGGCGCCGGCGAGGACCATGCGTCGGATCGCTTCGATCGAATCGATCTCGGCCTCGATCGCGAGCTGAGCGCCGAACCGCGCCAGCTGCCGGTCGACGAGTGCGCGGATCGCGGAGGTCACGATCACCGGGGTCCGGCCCAGCTCGGTCAGGCTGTAGCCGCGCTTCATGCCGCGCTCTGCGGCGCCAGCGAACACGACGATCGGCTCGGCGAGGAGCGGCGACGTCGCGAGGCTGCGTGAGTGCGGCGGATTGGTGAGCACGGCCACGTCGACTTTCGCGCTCAGGAGGCCGTCGAAGAGCTGCGAGCTGAACTCCTCCACGACCTTGAGCGTCACCGACGGGCACTCGGTCCGGGCCCGCGTGACGCAGCCCGGCAGGAGCAGCGGCGCGAGCGTCGGCGAGGTGCCGAGCACGACCCGGCCGCGCACTGCGCTTCGGGCGCGCCTGACCTGCGTCTCCGCGAGCGCGACCTCGCGCAGGATCCGCCGCGCGTGCTCGAGCAGCTCGCGCCCTGCTCCGGTCAGCCGGATGCCGCGCGGCCGCCGTTCGAGCAGGCCGACGCCGAGCTCGGTCTCGAGCTGGAGGATGCGGCGGGTGAGCGCGGGCTGGGTGATCCCGAGGTCGTCGGCCGCGTGTGTGATGCTGCCGCGGTCGGCGACCTGCACAAAACACTTCATGGTCCGGATGTCCACAGCGCTGCGAGCCATGCAAGGCGGGCATGGCGATGATAACCCGGACGCATTTGTGCGCGGTTTGCCCGTATGATTCCATCGCGGTGCGGACATCCGCGACCTGCCGGAGGCGGAATGAAGAGAATCGGCGTGGGAATCATCGGCACCGGCTGGTGCGGCGGCATCCGCGCGGAGACCTGCGCCTGTCATCCGCTCGTGGAGAACCTGCACGTCGCGGAGACGCGACCCGAGCGGTTGCGCGAGATCGCGGCCAAGACCGGAGCGAAGACCGCGACCGCCGACTACCGGGAGCTGCTCCGCCTCGACGGCATCGACGCGATCATGATCTCGGCGACGCCCGAGTCGACCCATTTCCCGATGGCGCGCGACGCGCTCGCCGCGGGAAAACACGTGCTGCTCGAGAAGCCGATCGCGATCGAGCTCGCCGAGGCCGACGAGCTCATCGCGGCTGCGCGGCGGAGCAGGCTCAAGTTCACGATCGGCTACTCGCAGCGCTTCAATCCGAAGTACGCGTACGTGAAGCAGTGCGTGCGCGACGGCACCATCGGCAGGCCGGTGAGCGCCCTCGTGAGCCGTCACATCACCCGCGGCCTCGGGACGAAGATCACCGGCCGGTCGAAGCTCTCGCCGGCGGCCATGGAGTCGACCCACGATCTCGACTTCGTGCTCTGGTGCCTGGAGCCGGCGAAGCCGGTGCGGGTGTACTCGCAGCTCGCCTTCGGCGCGATGCAGGCGACGACGGGCGCGGCGATCCCCGACTGCCAGTGGATCACGGTGACGATGGACAGCGGCCTCGCGTTCGTGGTCGGCGGTGGCTGGAGCCTGCCGCCCGGCTATCCCAACTTCTCGACCACCTGGATCGAGTTCCTCGGGACGGAGGGCGCGCTTCTCATCGACGACGGCCACAAGGACGTCGTCCTGAACACGATGAAGACGGGCATGCAGCTGCCGATGTCGACCATGCCAGGCGAGTCGGTCGAGCACGTCTACGCCGGACCTATGGCGGCCGAAACCGCCCACTTCATCGAGGCGGTCGCCTACGACCGCCCGCTGGTGGTGACCCCCGAGCACGCGCGGATGGTGATGGAGGTCTACATGGCGGCCGACCTCTCGGCCGAGCGCAACGTGCCGGTCGATCTGCCGCTCGCCGGAGCGCCGGCGAAGCGCGCGGCGGCCTGAGGGACATGCCGCGGAAGAATCCCCGGCGGATCGGCCTTGCGATCGTCGGCGGCGGCCGGATCGGCCTGATCCGCGGCGAGATCGCCAAGCGTCACGCCCAGGTCGACTGGATCGGGCTCGCGGAGAAGAACCCGGCACGGGCGCAGCTCGTCGCCGAGCGGATCGGGGCCGATTTCGTTACCGGCGATCATCGCGAGCTGCTCGCGCGGCCGGAGGCGACAGCCGCGATCATCGCCACGGACGAGCATCTGCACGTCGCGCCGATCCTGGCGGCGCTCGAGCGGAAGCTCGCGCTCTTCATCGAGAAGCCGCTCGCCACCGAGCTCGCCGAGTCGGCGCAGGTGCTGACGGCGATCCGCGAGGCCGGTGTCGATGCGGTGGTCGGGTACACGCAGCGGTTCCGGAGGCGCTGGCTGGTGGCGAAGGAGAAGGTCCGCACCGGGAGCCTCGGCGACGTCTCGCTCGTCACCTCGCGCGCGTTCATGAACCGGCTGGTCGCGCTGGACAACTACAAGCGGACGAGCGACCCCAGCCGCATCTCGCCGATGGTGATCTCGGGCACGCACGCGCTCGACATCGTCATGTGGATGATGGAGGGAAACACGGCCGTCGAGATCTACGCGCGTTCGGTCGACAAGGCGCTGGGGCCGGCGTGCCGCGGCATCGACGCGACGGTGGGGACGATCGCGTTCGCCGACGGTGCGCTCTACCATTCGGCCATCTCCTGGGCCCTGCCGGTCGTCTGGCCGGGCGCGGTCTACAGCCTCGAGGTCGGGATCGTCGGCACCGACGGGGTGCTGACCATCGACGACACGCATCGCGACATCGTGCTGGCGACGGCGAAGTCGCAGGCGGAAGGCTATGCGCCCGATCAGTCGCGACGGGTCGATTTCCTCACCAGCTATCCGCCCGGCGATATCGCGCTCGGCGAGCTGCGCGGGCCGATGCGGGACGAGACCGAATCGTGGCTCAACCGCCTCGCCCTCGGTCTGTCCACGCAGCACGCGACCGCGGCCGACGGCCACAGCAGGCTGATGCTCACGAAGGCGTTCGATCTCTCGGCGCGCCTGCGGCGGCCGGTGAATCTCCCGATCGCGCCGGAGGACGTTCGATGAAGCTAGCGATGTTCATGATGCCGCTGCACCCGCCGTCGCGGCCGCCCGCGGAGACGCTCGCCGAGGACCGCGAGGCGATCCTGCTCGCCGACCGCCTGGGCTTCGCCGAAGCCTACGTCGGCGAGCACGTCACCGACCTCGCCGAGAACGTGACCTCGTGCCTGATGTTCCTAGCGAGCGTCGCGCACGACACGAAGAACATCGTCCTCGGCAGCGGCACGATCAACATGCCGAACACCCACCCGGCCGCGGTCGCGGCGCAAGTGGCGATGCTCGACCACATGCTGAAAGGCCGCTTCATCATGGGCATCAGCCCGGGGGGGCTGATGTCGGATGCCGAGGTGTTCGGCAACTACCAGAAGGACCGCAACGCGATCTTTCTCGAGTCGATCAACATGGTCCTCGACATCTGGAAGGGGGAGCCGCCGTACAACCTCTCCGGGCAGTACTTCAGCGTCACCACCGACAAGACCAAGATCATCGAGATCGGACAGGGCGCGATCCTTAAGCCCTACCAGCAGCCGCACCCGCCGATCGTCGTCACCGCGGTGGCGCCGCACTCGAAGGGCGTGACCGAAGCGGCCAAACGCGGGTGGCAGCCGATCTCGGCGAACTTCCTGCTGCCGGAATGGGTGGCGAGCCACTGGCCGCGCTACGTCGAAGGCCGCCTGGCGGCCGGCAGGCAGGCCGACCCGGCGGAGTGGCGGGTCGCCAAGTCGATCTTCGTCGCCGATGACGAGGCGACAGCCAGGCGCTACGGGCTTTCGGCCGAGGGTCCGTACCATTTCTACTTCAAGCAGCTCGTGCGCAAGCTCGTGACGTTCGGCCGCTCGAACCTCTTCAAGCTCGACCAGAGCGAGCCCGACGAGAAGATCACGCCGGAGTACATCACCAACAAGCTGGTGATCGCCGGCACGGTGGACCGCGTGGTCGATCAGCTGCTGGCGTTCCGGGAACAGATCGGGGATTTCGGCACGCTGGTGTACGCGTGTCACGATTGGATCGATCCCGCGCTCGGGAAGCGGTCGATGCAACTCCTCGCCGAGCAGGTGATGCCGCGCCTGAACGACGCGATCGCCCGCTCGCGCCCGGCGTCGGCGCGACGCGCGACGTCCTGAGCCGCGCGCCGCGCACGCCGCCGGCTATCTGATCGCGACCGGCGCAACCGTCGAGCCCGAGCCGCCCTGGACCTTCAGCGGTTGCATGGCGAACGCGAACTCGTAGACGCGCTTCGCGCATCGAACACTGTCAAGCGGTCCATTTCGTGCACACTCGCCCGCGCCGCCGGACAGGGTCCATGCGGCGCGGCTGTTCGGACGGACCAGACCCCGATAGAGTGACTGCTTGCGGAGGGAGTCATGCGACATATCCTGCTGATCGGCATGGGCGGCATCGGCCGCCACGTCGCCCACGCGCTGCAGAACGAGGCAAACCGCGTGCGGCTGTCGATTCTCGTGCGCAGCCAGTACGTGCGCGAGGTCAAGGCGCGCCTCGAAGATGTGGCACGGGGAGAAGTGCAGGTGGTCGACCAGTTCGAGAAGCTCACCGATATTCCGGAGCTCGCGGTCGAGTGCGCCGGCCACGCGGCGGTAGCCGAGTACGGCGAGACGTGCCTGACGAGCGGGGCGGATTTCCTCGTCACGTCGGTCGGCGCGCTGACCGACGCTTATCTGCTCCGCCGGCTCGAGCGGGCGAGCCGGACCCACATCGGCAAGGTGCTGATCCCGGCCGGCGCACTCGCCGGCATCGACGGGCTCGCGGCGGCGCGCCACGGCGGGCTCGAGCGCGTGCGCTACACGTCGCGCAAGCTGCCGCTCGCGTGGGTGGATACGCCGGCGGAGAAGATGTGCGACCTCGGCTCGCTCACCACCTCGACCGAGTTCTACGCCGGAAATGCCGGCGATGCGGCGCGGCTTTTTCCGCAGAACGCCAACGTCGCGGCGACGATCGCTCTCGCGGGGCTCGGGTTCGACCGGACCGAGGTGTCGCTGAACGCCGACCCCGAGGCGCCGGGCAACGTGCACATCATCGAGGCCGAGGGCGGGTTCGGGCGGCTTCGCGTCGAGATCGAGAACAAGCCGCTCGCCGACAACCCGAAGACTTCCACGCTCGCCGCGCTATCGGTCCTGCGCGCGATCCACAACCGGATCGGGGCGATCCAGATCTAGGCGGGCAACGGGGCGGCGGCAGTCGTTGCCGGGGTGGCCTGTAACGCCTTCAGCTCGTCCTCGTTCAGCGTCTCTTTCTGCAGCAGCAGTTGCGCGCCCCGCTCGAGGATGGGGCGCCTGTCGTTGAGGATTCCGATCGCCTTGGCCAACGCGCGGTCGACGAGACCCTTGACCGCGGCGTCGATCTCGCGCGCCGTCTCCTCGCTGTACTCCCGACTCTTCACCGCGCCGCCCGGCAGCGCGAGAAACGGGCTCTGCTCGGTCTCGTACGCGACCGGGCCGAGCTTCTCGACCATGCCGAAGCGCATCACCATGCTGCGCGCGATATTGGCGACCTTCTGCAGGTCGTCGGCCGCGCCGGTGGAGATCTCGTCGAAGACGACGTGCTCCGCGGCGCGCCCGCCGAGCAGCACCGCCATCTTGTTCTCGAGCTCGGTGGTCGTCATGAGGAACCGATCCTCGAGCGGGCGCTGGATGGTGTAGCCCAGCGCGCCGATGCCGCGCGGGATGATGGAGATCTTGTGCACCGGATCGGCGCCGGGCAGCGTCATCGCCACGAGCGCGTGCCCCATCTCGTGATAGGCGACGGTGCGCCGCTCCTTCTCGTTGAGGACGCGGTTCTTCTTCTCCAGCCCGGCCACGATGCGCTCGATGCCGTCGTTGAAATCCTTCAATGCGACGGCCGCTGCGCCCCGGCGCGTGGCGAGGAGGGCGGCCTCATTCACCAGGTTCGCCAGATCGGCCCCGGAGAAGCCGGGTGTGAGCGCGGCGATCTTCTCGGGATCGACGTCGTCCGCGAGCTTCACCTTCTTGAGGTGCACCTGCAGGATCTCGATCCGGCCCTTCTTGTCCGGGCGGTCGACGAGCACCTGCCGGTCGAACCGGCCGGCGCGCAGCAGCGCCGGATCGAGGATCTCGGGCCGGTTGGTCGCACCGATCAGGATCAGCCCGCTCGAGGAGTCGAAGCCGTCGAGCTCGACTAGGAGCTGGTTCAGGGTCTGCTCCTTCTCGTCGTGACCGCCGACGCCGTACGCGCCGCGAGCGCGCCCGAGCGCGTCCAGCTCGTCGATGAAGATGATCGCCGGCGCGAGCTTGCGCGCCTGCTCGAAAAGGTCGCGGACCCGCGCCGCGCCGACGCCGACGAACATCTCGACGAACTCCGAGCCGTTGATCGACAGGAACGGCACCCCCGACTCCCCGGCGACCGCGCGGGCGAGCAGCGTCTTGCCGGTGCCGGGCGGGCCGACGAGCAGGATTCCCTTCGGGAGCCGCCCGCCGAGGCGGCCGTATTCCTTCGGGTTCTTGAGGAACTCGACGATTTCCTGCAGCTCCTCCTTCGCCTCGTCGACGCCGGCGACGTCCGCGAACGTCACCTTGACGTCCTTTTCCATGTAGATCTTCGCCTTGCTCTTTCCGATCGACAGGAAGCCGCCGCCCATGCCCTGTTTCTCGGCGAACTTGCGCATGACGAACCACCACAGGCCGAAAAAGACCACCGCCGGCAGCACGAACCCGAGGATGTCGCGCAGAAACGTGCTCTCGAGCGCCCCGCTGAACTTGACGCCGTACTGCTCGAGCTCCTTTGCGAACTCCGGGTCCACGCGCACCGCGACGAAGCGGGTGCGCTTGTCGCCCAGAGGCTCCTTGAACTTGCCCTCGACGGCATTTTCGCGGACGACAACCTCCTCGATCTTGCCCTGCTTGAGGTAGTCGACGAACTCGCTGTAGGTGATCGGCTCGACGGTGCGCATCTCGACCCACACGCTGTGGAGCCACATCACGGCGAGGGCCGCGAGGACGAAGTACCAGAGGTTGATCTGTGTTTGTCGTTCCATGGAGGGTGAAAAGCGATTGCGCGATGCGGAGCGCGATTTTCCGGTTGCGGACGGCGTCGGCCGGGGTCAGAATTCCCGCAAGCGCCGTACCTGACGTCGATCGCGTCCGGACAGGGGACATGGGTCCGCCGGGCGCGGATTCAAGGAGCGAGAGCCATGGGCCGAGCGATTCCCGAGCCGCCGCGGGACTTCGAGAAGACCTGCATCATCGAGCGCCCCGACGGGTTCTACTGGCAGTCGGAAGGGACCGGCGAGGAGTACGGTCCGTTTCCCACCCGCGCCGAAGCCGAAGCGGACATGGAATCCGGCGGCGAGGTCGAGGATCTCGATGTCGAGAACACGCTGGACGAAATGGAGGCCGAGATCAGCGTCTCCGGTTGGGTCGATCCCGACACGGGCGACCTCGGCGAGAGCTGGACCCCGCGGCTGGAAGACCACTAGCCCGCCTCGCGCGGTCCGCCCGCAAGTCTGCCGAGCAGCCGCTTCATCGCCCGGAGGAGCTTCGGCACGAGCCACGCCGCGGCGATCAGGAACGCAGCCAGCAGCACCAGGAACACGACCGGCGCCTTGATCGCCGCGAGGAAGCCGGCCGGCACCAGCAGGTCCTCCGCCAACGACGCCGCCCAGTTCGAGAACGGTTCCGGCGACGTGTTGATCACCGCCCGCGCGCCCGACTTGGTCAGATGCGCCCCCGAGGCGATCGCCCCGCCGAGGATCGCCGCCACCATGACCCAGACCGGATCTGTCTGACCGAGCGCGGCGGCCGCGAGCACGGCGCCCGCCGGTACCCGGATAAACGTGTGCACCGCGTCCCAGACGCTGTCGAAGGCCGGCACCTTGTCGGCCACGAACTCGCCGAGCGCCATGACCCCCGAGGCGGCGAGCACGAGCGGATGCTGGAGCACCTCGAGCGCCGGGGGCAGGGTCAGATAGCCGAAACGGGCCATCACGCCGGCGATGAATAGCACCGCGTAGAGGCGGATGCCGCTCGCCCAGGCCAATCCCGCGCCGAGCGCGATGCTGTGCAGCCAGTCCATGGCGGCATTATAGGAACGCGCGCGTTTGCGTCGCCCCGGCCGCCGATGGGACAATCCGCGCCGGCCGGCGGCCCCGTCTTCGAGCGGGCGACGGCAGAACGATCGCCGCGTGCCCGTGTTGTAGCGTCTCATCCGAGGAGCGAAGTCCATGCGCACCAGCCAGACTGTCCGGGCACCCAAGCGCCGCCGGATGCTGCAGGCCGCCGCCGCGTCCGCAGCCCTGTCGAGTCTCGGCTTTCCGGCGATCGTCTGCGGACAGGCGTCCACGCTCAAGGTCGGAATCCTGCTGCCGCGCTCGGGCTTCCAGGGATTCATCGGCCAGTCGTGCCAGAAGGGCGCCGACCTCGCGCCCGGCGTGATCAAGGGGCTGCTCGGGGTGAACGTCGAGTTGATGAACGCCGACACCGAGACCAACGTCGACACCGCGCGCACCCGCGCCGAGCGCCTGATCCAGGAAGGCGCGAACGTGCTCGTCGGCCCGTTCGACTCGGGCGCCGCCTCCGCGATCGCGCAGGTCGCCGAGCAGCGCGGCGTGCCGTTCGTGATCAACATCGCCGCTGCGCCCCAGATCACCGAGCAGGGCTACGGCTACGTGTTCCGCAACTTCCCCACCGCTCCCGAACTCGTCACCAACGGCCTCGCGCTGATCGGCGACCTGTTCCGCGCGACCAGCACCGTGCCGCGCACGGCGGTGTACATGCACGTCAACGATACCTTCGGGCAGGCGAACACGCGGGCGATCCAGGCGATCCTGCCGCGCCTCACCCAGCTCCCGTTCAAGATCGTGGAGACGATTTCCTACGACCCCGCGAGCAAGGACCTGACCGTCGAGGTCTCGAAGGCGAGGGCGGCGAAGGCCGATTTCCTGCTGCTCGTCTCCCGACTCAACGACGCGATCATTCTGCGCCGCGAGATGGTGAAGCAGCGGTGGAACCCGATGGGCGTGGTTAGTCCGGGCTCGCCGGGGATGTACGAGGAGCAGTTCTACAAGGCCCTCGGCAAGCTCTCCGAGTACTGCATCTCCAACGTGCCCTGGTACGATCCGAAGGCGCCGCTCACGAAGACCGTCGAGGCGGCGTTCAAGAAGCAGAACCCGAACGACTCCCTGAAGTTCCATGCCCTCAACGTCGGCTTCACGTTCGAGGCAATCCTCATCGCCGCGGACGCTTTCCGACGGGCGAAGTCGACCGACCCGAAGGTGCTGACCGACGCGATCAGGCAGACGAACATCACCTCGCGGGTGATGCTGGGCGGCCCGATCAAGTTCAACGCGAAGGGCCAGGTCGAGGGCAACGCCTCCGCGTGCATCCAGAACCTGAACCTGAGCCCGACCGTCGTGCTGCCGGCGAGCGCCGCCGAGACGAAGCCGGTGTTCCCGGTGCCCGATTACAGGCCGGCGTAGCTCGCGCTCGGGGAGGGCCGGCCCCTCATGGACCCGGTCAACGTCGCGAATCTCGCTCTCGCCGGCGTCCTCACCGGCCTGGTCTACGGGCTGATGGCGCTCGGGCTGTCGGTGATCTTCGGCGTCGTGCGGGTAGTGAACTTCGCGCACGGCGAGATGATGACGATCGCCATGTACGCGACCGTCGTGCTCTTCGCCGCGCTCGGGCTCGACCCGTTCCTCGCGGTCGTGCCGGTGGCGATCGCGTTCTTCGTCTTCGGGTACGCGCTGCAGGCGGCGCTCATCAACCCGTTCATCACCCGGCCCGAGCACTCGCAGTTCATGCTGCTCGTCGCGGTCGCGATCATCATGGTCAACGCGCTGCTCATGATCTTCGGCCCGAGCGCGCGCAACGTCCAGCTCGACTACCTGCTGGAGTCGATCGAGCTCGGCCCGCTCCTGCTCGATCGCGGCAAACTGTACGGCGCGATCGTGGCCTGCGTGACGTCGGGACTGCTGTTCGCATTCTTCAGGTTCACGCGCACCGGCACGGCGATCCGCGCATGCGCAGACAACTATCTCGGCGCCAAGGTGGTGGGCCTCGACGTGAAGCGCTACTACGCGTTCACGTTCGGTCTCGGCGCCGCGTGCGTCGCCGTCGCCGGGTGCGTGATGTGCCTCCTCGTCGACGTAACCCCGGTCCTCGGACCCGCGTACACGCTGCTCGCGTTCGTGATCGTGATCGTCGGCGGCCTCGGGTCGATGGGCGGGGCGCTTCTCGGCGGCGTCCTGATCGGCGTGTCCGAAGCGCTCGCGGGGCTCTTCATCGCACCGTCGGCGAAGAGCATGATCAGCTTCGCGTTGCTGATCCTCGTGCTGCTCTTTCGCCCGCAGGGTCTGCTCGGGAAGCGGTCGTGAACCGGCGCGCCGGCGTCCTGCTGGGAATCCTCGCCGTGACGCTGCTGGCGCTGCCGGCTGTGGCGAACAGCTACATCCTGTCGGTGGCGACGCTGATCCTCTTCTTCGCGTACGCCGGCCAGGCGTGGAACGTGATGATGGGATTTGCGGGGCAGCTCTCGCTCGGGCATTCGCTCTACGTCGGGGTCGGAGCGTACGCCGCCGCCGGACTCTTCTTCCACTACGGGATCGGCCCGTGGGCCGGGATCTGGCTCGCGATCGCGCTGTGCCTGGCGCTCGGGGCGGCGATCGGCTTCCTCGCCTTCCGGTTCGGGATCTCCGGCGTCTATTTCGCGCTGCTCACGATCGCGTTCGCCGAGTTCACGCGCATCGGCTTCGATCACATCGCGTGGCTCGGCGGGCCGGGCGGACTGTTCATCAAGGTTGCGCAGCGCGAGCAGCTGGACCTCGCAAACCTGCGCGGACCACCGGCGATGTTCTACTATCTGATGCTCGCCCTCACGGCGGCCGCGCTTGCACTTTGCGCGTGGCTCCTCAGGAGCCGCGCCGGCTACTACTGGCAGGCGATCCGCGAGGACGAGCAGGCGGCCCAGTCGCTCGGCATCAACACCTTCCGCTGGAAGATGCTCGCGGTGGTGATCAGCTCGGCGATGACGGCGGTCGCGGGCGTGTTCTTCGCGTTCTACTACAACAATCTCTTTCCCGAGCAGATCTTCAACATCGGCCGCTCCATCGAGATCATCCTCGGGCCGGTGATCGGCGGCGTCGGCACGCTGTTCGGGCCGGTGCTGGGCGCGGCCATGCTCGCGATCCTCGCCGACGGGATCACCGAGCTGCTCGCCGTGCTCGGCATCGAGATCCCGGGCGTGAAGCAGGTGTTCTACGGCCTGGTACTGCTCGTGGTCGTGATGTTCCTCCCGCACGGCATATGGCCGGCGGTCGCGAAGAAGCTGGGTCTCGAGCGACGGGCCTGAGCGTGGCGCTGCTCGAGGTTCGCGAGGTCTCGAAATCCTTCCGCGGGCTGCGTGCGGTCTCGCGCGTGTCGTTCGACGTGGGCGAGGGCGCCATCGTCGGGCTGATCGGACCCAACGGGGCGGGCAAGACGACGACGTTCAACATGGTGGCCGGCGTGTTCGGGCCGGACGGCGGCGAGATTCGCTTCGAGGGCCGCCGCATCGACGGCCTGCGCCCCGACCAGGTGTGCGCCGCCGGGATCGGCCGAACATTCCAGATCGTGCGGCCGTTCGCGGGTTTGAGCGTGCTCGACAACGTCATCGTCGGCGCACTCAAGCGGACGTCCGGCGTGGCCGCAGCGCGGCAGTCGGCGGCGCAGATCTTGGACCAGCTCGGCCTCGGAGCGAAGCGTGATCTGCCTGCGTCAGCGCTGACGCTTCCGGACCGCAAGCGGCTCGAGGTCGCCCGCGCGCTCGCCACGCGGCCGCGGCTGTTGCTGCTGGACGAGGTGATGGCGGGGCTCCGGCCGACCGAGTGCGACCAGATGGTTGCGGCGTTCCGGGACATCAATCGCGGCGACGGGCTGACGGTGCTCTTGATCGAGCACGTCATGCGCGCGGTCATGGCGCTCGCCCGGGAGCTCGTGGTGCTGCATCACGGTGAGGTCCTCGCGCGCGGCGCGCCGGAGGAGGTCGTGCGGAACGCGGCGGTGCTCCAATGCTATCTCGGCGAGGAGACCGTGATATGAGCGTGCCAGCGCCGCTGCTCGCCGTCGACGGCCTGGATCTCTACTACGGCGATGCGCAGGCGCTTGCCGGCGTCGCGCTCGAGGTGCCCGCGGGCGAGATCGTGGCGATCGTCGGCGCGAACGGCGCGGGAAAAACGTCTCTCATCCGTGCGATCGCCGGTATCGAGACGCCGCGGGCCGGCCGCATCCGGTTTCGGGGCCGCGACGTGACCGGGCTCGACTCGTATGCGACGTGCGAACTCGGCATCGGGCAGGTTGCCGAGGGACGCCAGGTGTTTCCTTCGCTCACGGTGCTCGAGAACCTGGCGATGGGGGCGATGCTGCCGCGGGCGCGGGGACGAACGAATCAGACACTGGGCGAGGTGTACGCCCTCTTTCCGCGGCTGGCCGAGCGCAGGCAGCAGGTCGCGGGGACGCTTTCCGGCGGCGAGCAACAAATGCTTGCGATCGGGCGGTGCCTGATGGGACGGCCGGAACTGGTCATGTTCGATGAGCCCTCGCTCGGACTCGCGCCGACCATCGTGCAGGAGGTGTTTCAGACCGTTCGCATGCTGCACGAGCGGGGCCTGACGATCGTCCTCGTCGAGCAGAACGTCGCGGTCTCGCTCAAGCTCGCGCAGCGCGCATACGTGCTCGAGAACGGGCACGTTGTGATGCAGGGGACCGGCGCCGAGCTGCTCGCCAATGACCGGGTGCGGCAGGCTTATCTCGGGCTTTGAGCCGTGGTGTCACGGAGTGCGCCTCTTGATCGCGTGCCTGCAAGGCTGGCACGGCTCCTGCTACGAGTAGGACAGCTTTCGCCTTTTTCCTCCTCCTTTGGGGTGAAAGTAATTTTCATAGGGGACTTCGGTCCCCTTTTTCTTTGTTATATCAAAAGCTACACCGCGAGCTGGCCCGTCCCGCGAGCAAATACACTCCGACCAGGGGCGTCGCGATGGTCGAGCGTCCAGCAAAAGCGCCGTGGCTCTGCCAGATTGCCGACAGCGGAGGGCAAAAAATGACGTTGGACGGCGTCGGTTCACCCAGCGGGTCGAGCCGGCGGGCTACTCCTTGAGCCGCGCCACTTTGATCGGTCAGCTCGCGTAACTTCTTCGCGACCTCGGCCGCCTCCTCGCCCCGCCGTATCTCCTGAACTTGAGCCTGATCTGGAACGGTCCGGGTCAGCTCGGTTGGTGACGCCTACGCCTTCGAGTTGCATCCTCATCCTTTCCTCGGCGTCAGAGCCACGGCACCGGTAACGCCTTCGCGGCGAGTGGCGTGCTATTCATGAGAACTGCGCCTTACGGCCGCGGGCCCGCCGCCGACCCGCGCAGGCGCTAGCCACAACCGCAACCGCCGGAATAGCGAGAACCGACGTCTCCCCACCGCGATCCGCCGCACACGCGAGACGAATGCCACGGCGTGAGAGCGAGACAATCCGCCCACATCGCGCAGGTAGCGCTCCGCATCGGCGAGTGTTTCCAGCTCCGCAATGCTCTTCACCGACCGACGGGGAGTTTCGCTCACGATTTCAGAGCGTGATCCCCAGCCGCGGCACAACGGGCCGCGCGAAACGCAACCGGATCACCGCGCTGCCGTGTCTCTGGCGGCGGGGTACGCCGATTGCTGCGCTGTCCACTGTGCTCACGTGAAATGGAGTGTTTCGCATGAAAGTTATGACTTGCCGCGAACTTGGTGGACCTTGCGATCAAGAGCTATCAGCGCCGACCTGGGACGCAATGATGAAACCATGACCAAGCACGTGATCGAAAAACATCCCGATACTGCGAAGGCTATGGAGAGAATGCATAACGAGGACCCCAAAAAGTGGGGTCGAGATACGAAACCCAAGTGGGACGCGAGGACCGTCGGCCGCCCCTTAGACTCGCGTCACCGTCACTCCACGACCCACGATGTCAAATCCGCCACTAGGACGCACGTTTACCGGGTGCCCGTCCTCAAGCCGGTATTGCCTCAGGCCTCGCGCTACGCGGGTCTCCCCTTGAAGGGTCTGAAACTCGACCTCCTCGATCTCCTCGATCACAACGTATGTACGTCCGTCGGTCCCGATTGCCCGAAACCTATCGGTCTCCACCAAGCGCCTCTTCGTCACAAACCCTCCTTGTGGGTCGTATCTACTGGTGGTTGGAGGAGAAGATCACCTAAACGCGGCTACGGTCGTCGGCAAACCCCCAATGGGACCCTTCCGCCGTTTTAGGCAATACCAACAGTCCGGCCACGCCGTTCTCGCGAATCACCACGCTGGTCTCATCGATCCACCATAACGTTCCGTCGTGCTTCTTCCCGTCCGTGTTGGCGATCCACACCCGCAGTCCGAGCCACTGGCGCTTTCTCTTCATCACAGAACTCTCCCCTCGGGGTTACCCTATACGATAGGTCGTTCCCAGACTGTTACAAATTGTCCGCACGCGGTGAGCGGTCGCGTAGGCGTGGACGGTGCGGCACTACGGAGGGACGATGCGCCAGAAAAATGGCACCGCCCGCTTATAGCGGGCGCTTCTAATGCGAAAAGGGTTTGTTAGGTGGCCGGAGAGGCGATGAGGCGCAGATTGCCGACTCGAACCTCAAGCGACCGATCAGGCTAGTTAGGGTTCCCGTGAGCTCCGCGCGGCGGATGGGTCACGGTACTTTGCGACGTTCCCTGCGCAAGTGCGCTACCGAATCAAGCGAAAGCACGTCAACCGAAGGCTGCCATCTCCGCGGTGAGGGCGATGTGCATGCAGCCGCCGCTGTGACGGAAGTTCACCATGCTTCGTTTTGCGGCTGCCCGTTCGTGGGCGTGCCGGCGCACTATGGACGTGTTGCGCAAGTTTGCAATACCGAGCACTGCGAAGCGTTAGAGTTAAGGGACAGCCTCTCACGGACTCTGCCAATGCAAAAGACTCTACCCAAGGGACACATGTCCTGCCTCTCCGCGGAATTCATGTACACGTCCGCTACACAGACGGACTTGGGAAAGACTTTTGCGCGGATCCGACGCCAACTAAGGGGGCAGTTGGACAAGGATCAGGCGAAGGTGTGTTCGCTACGCACGAGCATAGGCGCTAGCCAGTCGGCTGCCCGGCACCCGCGGCTAAGAATCGCCCACGGGATCATGGCTGGGGGCTTCGCTCGCGGCCGAACAGAGGAATAACAGCTATGACCAAACGCACGCTGCTCCACATTCTCTGCATGCTGATCGACCACGAGTGGCGTTGGCATTGGGCTGGAATCAGGCGCGAATTGAGGCACAAAGGGTGGCGCGAATCCAGAAGCTACGGTTCTCAACGATGAGAAGAGTAAGTCGGAACGCTCTCTGATACTGGTATCACCGCCCTCACGCTCACCGCTACGAGAAAGTCGCTGCTCTGCCGGAGGCAGAAACTTCGCAGCGCCACTCCTGGACGGTCGCCGAATCATCTAGACGCTCGAGCGCGCGCAGGACAAGCAATGCCCGATGTTCGGGAAGACCGGCTCATAGGGTTCCGGCAATAGCGGCTTGCAGAACGCGTCTCCATCGGTAGCGCCCGAGGCGCCGAACGGATCGTGAAGGGTCGCGTCGTCGGCATATCCGACGGCGACACAATTACGGTCCTGGACGCGAAGAACCAGCACAAGATTCGGATTGCCGGCATCGATGCGCCGGAAAAGGGTCAAGCGTTCGGAGAGCGATCACCCCAGAGCCTTGCACAGATGGTCCACGGAAAGGACGCCGGATCGAGTGTCATAAGAAAGATCGTTTCGGGCGTGAGGTGTGCAAGGTGTGGGTTCAGCCACTCGACTGCCCGCGCTGCGGCAAGACGCTCGACGTCGGCCTCGCGCAGGTCAGCGTTGGTCTAGCTTGGTGGTTCAGCCGTGATGCCGACGAGCAGTCGGCCGAGGACCGCGGACGCTACAAGAGCGAGGAGGAAGAACCCCCGCCTGCGCAAGCGGGGGCTGTGGGTAGACGATGCTCCCGTTCCGCCGTGGGAGTGGCGGAAACGTTAGTTGTTAGAGGGGTATTAGAGCGGTCAACCGCGAGAGGCAGTGTTGCTCGAACTCTAACTCGCGTTCGCCGCGATTCGCTCCCGAACTGTCTCGGCGTGACGCGCGCTGCTCGTCGTCATCGGATGGCTCGGGTACAGTTGAGGCTCCCGACCGCCCCCCCGCGAGGAGACTCCGATGAAGCTCCTGTTGAAGCTGTTCCCTGCGGGTCATCTCGTGGTCAGCGTGCTCTTCATCCTCAGTGGATTCACGCTGCTCGTGTTCGCAGGGTATGAACTGTGGGAGGCCGTCTCTCCATTCACGGACCGCGGCGTGGAGAGGCGGATCGACGGGGTGCTGAACGGCATCGCGCTGCTGGTCATCGCCGTGGCCGCCCTCGAGCTCGGGCAAACGATCGTCGAGGAAGAGATTCAGCGCGAAGTCCACATGAGTGCACCGTCGCGCGTGCGCCGATTCCTGTCGCGGTTCCTCGTCGTGCTGGTCGTGGCGCTGGCGATCGAAACGCTGGTCGCCGCGTTCCGCTTCAGCCGCGACGATCCGTCGAATCTTCCCTACGCGGCGACGATCGGTTTGATGGCCGCGGCGCTGCTCGCCGCATGGGGCGTTTTCCTCAAGTTCAACCACAGTGCCGAGCTGCTGGAACCCGAGGCGCTGGAAGCCGCGAAAGAAGAGGACAGCAAGGTCGATAACGCCAAGTGACGCTCTCTACGGGTCGGCCGTACGATCACCAATTATGAGCGCGCATTCCTTCGACTCGACCACCGCCGATTTCGACCGCGACGTCCTCGAGGCCTCGAAACGGATTCCGGTGGTGGTTGATTTCTGGGCGCCCTGGTGCGGACCGTGCCGGGCGCTCAAACCCGTGCTCGAGAAGCTCGTCGCCGAATTTGAAGGCAAGTTCCTGCTGGCGAAGGTCAACACGGACGAGAACCCCGAGATCGCCGCGCGCTACAACGTCCGCGGAATCCCGAACGTGAAGGCGTTTGTCGACGGCAATCTCGCAAGCGAGTTCACGGGCGCGCAGCCCGAGTCGGCGGTGCGACGGTTCCTCGAGTCGCTCGTGCCATCGCCGAGCGAGGTGCTGCGGCGTAGCGCGCAGGGCGAAGTCGCCCAAGGCGAGTTCGACGCCGCCGAGGCGAAGCTGCGGGAGGCGATCGCGATCGACCCCGGCAACGACGCGGCGCGTATCGATCTCGCCGAGTTGCTGGCCGCGCGGCGGGATCTCGCGGGTGCCGAGCGCGAGCTCGCGGCGATCCCGGAGGGTCGGCGCGAGGGTCGTGGCGCAAGCCTGCTCACGAGGATCGCGCTCGAGCGGAAGCGCGCAAGCCTGCCGGAGGCGGCGACACTCAAGGCGCGCGTCGATGCGCAACCCGAGAATCTCGACGCTCGCCTTGCCTACGCCGAACGTCTCGTCGCCGACGGAGGGTACCGCGCGGCGCTCGACGAGTTGGTCGACGTCGTGCGGCGTGACCGAGGCGACCGCCGCGAGCAGGCGCGCAAGGCGATCCTCGAAGTCTTTGGCCTGGCCGCGGACGACCCGGACCTCGTAGCCGAGTACCGTCGAAAGCTCGGCTCGGCGCTGTACTAGCGACCGGCCAACGCCGGGATTTGCAAGGGGGCCTTGGCCGCCTTGTTCCGGCATGACGGGTATGCAAGGGCAGTCTTCCCTTGTTCGTGCGACGGGTATCAGGGGGTAGCCAGTCGCCTGATTCTTCAGGCACAATCGGCCGCAGCCACCGTCTGCCGCCGATGGAAGCACCGCTCATCCTCACGCTCGACTCGCACGGGGTCCCGCACCGCTGGGTCCCGTGGCAGCAGGCGTGCTTCTACTACGCCAAGAACCTCGTCGCCTGGACCCTTGGGGAGGTCGCGTTTACCGCGCACGGCGGTATCTCGCGCCTCACCGGCGAGCGCTCGAGCATTACCGGGCACTCCATCATCGCGATCAAGGGCAAGGCGATGGCGATGAAGGGCTTCAACCAGGTCCCGCCGCTCAACAACCGGGAGCTCTTTCGTCGCGATCGGCATGTCTGCGCGTACTGCGGCGGCGAGTTCTCGTTCCTGCGGCTGACACGGGACCACATCCTGCCGATGTCGCGCGGCGGCCGGGACTCGTGGATGAACGTCGTGACCGCCTGCCGCCACTGCAACGGCGTCAAGCGCAATCACTCGCCGGAAGAAGCCGGCCTGCAGCTCCTGTACGCGCCGTACGTGCCGAACAAGGCCGAGTACCTGATCCTCACGAACCGCAAGATCCTGTCCGACCAGATGGAGCTTCTGCTCCAGCACGTCTCGTCGCACAGCCGCGTGTTCGATCTGGCCCTCGCGACCCGTTAGCGCGGCGGGCTCGTCCCGCGGCGCACCGCATGGTCCAGGATTTCTGGCGCAATTCCGGCTTCCATCTGCTGGAGCGGAACGGCGCAGGGCGCCTGCGCGTCACCGACGACTTCCTGCGCGCCTACTTGCTGCGACCCGAGCTCCGTCCGGTGGAGGAATCGGGGCCCGGCGAGATCGCCCTGCACGACCGGTTGCTCGGCGAGCCGCGCCGCCCGGTTGCCGCCGGCGAACTCGAGGCCGTCGAGGACGCCGACGCGCGCGCCAACCTGGGAGTCTGGCTCGACTTTCGCGCGCGTCTGCTCGGCACCGACTCGCTCGAGGCCTGCTACCGCGGCCTCTTCGACGCCGACGTCCGCACCCCGCCGCTCTTCATCGATCAGCTGGTGCAGATCATCCTGCGCAACGTCCTCGACGGCGTCGACGATCCGCTCGAGGCGCGCGCCGCCGAGCTCTATTATCGCGAGCAGAAGGCGAGCATCGACGAGGGGCGGATCCTGCTCGCCGACCTCGAGACGGTGGAGATGCACGCTTCCGGGGGCAATTATGGCAGCCTCGGCCGCCTGATCGTCGAAGCGCAGACGCCGGTGAAGGCGGTGAATCTCGATGTGCTCGATGCGGACAACGGCGCGCTCTATTGGCTGCGCGACCAGCGGCATGATCTCGTCTTCAACGTGAACTACGGGCGCGCCGGTATTGCGGCGCTGGGTCGCGTGATCGCGCGCTGGGTGCGGCACTTCCTCGACATCGACCTCACCGTCACGCCGCTGCGGCAGATCCAGGACGCGCAGTGGGTCTGGCACGTCGGTCTCGACGCCGAGGCTACGTCAGTCCTGAACGACCTGTGGCGCGGCGAAGAGGTCGAGCCGGGCCGGCTGGCGCGCCTGCTCGCGCTGTTCCGGATGGACTTCGCCGACCCGGCCGTCCTGCGTCCGGACGTCGCCGGCAGGCCGGTGTATCTCGCGCTGGCGATGGACGAGGAGAACGTCGTCCGCATGAAGCCGCAGAATCTGCTCCTCAATCTGCCGCTCGCCTCGCCATCGTGACCGCCGCGCCTGAATACTGGGTACGGGCAAAGCGCGCGCTCGCGCGCCGGGACCCGGTGCTCGCGCAGATCATGCGCGATCGCCCGCGCATCGCGCTGCAAAGCCGCGGCGACCCGTTCCAGACGCTCGCGCGCTCGATCGTCGGGCAGCAGATCTCGGTGAAAGCGGCGCAGAGCGTCTGGAACCGGCTCGCGGCGACCGTGCCGGCCGTCGCGCCGGAAGCGGTCCTGGCAGTCCGCCTTCACCGCCTGCGTTCGTGCGGGCTCTCGGCGCGCAAGAGCGAGTACCTCCGCGATCTGGCGCGCCATTTCGTCGATGGCACGATCCAGGTGCACCGCTGGCCGGATATGGACGACGAGGCGGTGATCGGCGAGCTCGTCGAGGTGCGCGGCATCGGGCGTTGGACGGCCGAGATGTTCCTGCTATTCAGTTTGCTCCGTCCAGACGTGCTGCCGGTCGACGATCTCGGCCTGCGGCGCGCGGCGAGCCGCCACTATTTCGATGGGGCGGACGTGGGCGCTGACGACCTCCGCGTGCTCGGCGCCGGGTGGGCGCCCTGGCGCTCGGTGGCGACATGGTACCTGTGGCGGAGCCTCGAGCCGGTGCCGGTGGAGTACTGAGGCCACCCGGCAGTGGTTTAGAATCCGGGCGCCGCCATGAAAGCCGCTTTTCTCGACTTCGAGCAGCCGATCGCCGAGCTGGAGGCGCGGATCGACGAGCTGCGTTTCGTCCAGGACGATTCCGCCGTCGACATCTCCGAGGAGATCACGCGCCTGCAGAAAAAGAGCCAGGCGCTCACAAAGGAGATCTACTCGAAGCTGACCCCTTGGCAGGTTGCGCAGGTGGCGCGCCATCCGCAGCGCCCGTACACGCTGGACTACGTCGGCGCGCTTTTCTCCGACTTCGAGGAGCTCCATGGAGATCGCTCGTTTGCCGACGATCTCTCGATCGTCGGCGGGCTCGCGCGCTTCAACGGCCAGGCGGTGATGGTGATCGGCCACCAGAAGGGGCGCGACACCAAGGAGAAGCTTGCTCGCAACTTCGGCATGCCCCGCCCGGAAGGCTATCGCAAGGCGATGCGCTTCATGCGACTCGCCGAGAAGTTCGGGCTCCCTGTGCTGACGTTCGTCGACACGCCGGGCGCCTATCCCGGGATCGGCGCGGAGGAGCGCGGCCAGGCCGAGGCGATCGGCCGGAGCCTGTACGTGCTCGCGGAGCTGAAGGTGCCGGTCGTTTGCACCATCATCGGCGAGGGCGGCTCGGGCGGCGCGCTGGCGATCGCAGTCGGCGACACCGTCATGATGTTGCAATACGCCACCTACTCGGTGATCTCACCCGAGGGCTGCGCCTCCATCCTGTGGAAGAACGCGGAGATGGCGCCGGAAGCAGCCGAGACGCTGGGCATCACCGCCAACCGGCTGAAGACGCTCGGCCTGATCGACAGGATCGTGAACGAGCCGCCGGGCGGCGCACATCGTGACCATGCCGCCGCGGCGCAGAGCTTGAAGAAGGCGCTGCACGACGCGCTGCGTGGCCTCGCGGACAAGAGCCCGGCGGAGGTCGCCGAGGCGCGCTTCGAGCGGCTGATGGGCCATGGCAGGTTCAAGGAAGCGGCCACGAAGTGAGCTCGCCGAGCGCGTCGCCGCGGAGCTCTGCCGCCACGTCCCGAGCGGCGCGAAGCTGACGCTCGCGCTCTCGGGCGGCGTCGATTCGATCGCGGCGCTCGACATCCTGGCAGGCCTCGCGCCGTCGTATACCTTTGCGCTCGACTGCCTCCACGTCAATCACCGGATCAGCCCGAACGCCGAAGCATGGGCGCGTTTCGCGCGCGCCGCGGCCCGTCGCTACGATCTGAAGTGCACGGTCAGGACGGTGGATATCGCGCCTTTCCGCCGGCTCGGCGTGGAAGGCGCGGCGCGTGCGGCACGGTACGCGGCGTTCGAGCGCGCGCGGACCGATTTCCTGGCGCTGGCGCAGCATCGGGACGACCAGGCGGAGACGGTGCTGCTGCAGCTCGTGCGGGGCGCCGGGGTCGCCGGTCTTGCGGGCATGGCGCCCTCGCGTCCCGCCGGGAGGCGCGGCCCGATTCTAGTGCGTCCGTTCCTCGGCGCGTCGCGCGCCGAGCTCGAGGGGTACGCGCGCCAACGGGGCCTCCAGTGGGTCGAGGACGAGTCGAACGCGGACGAGCGGTACGCGCGGAACTTCGTTCGCCGGCGAGTGATGCCGCTCCTCGCCGACCTGAACGACGCGGCGGCGGCGAACCTGGCGCGAAGCGCGGCACATCTCGCCGAGGCGCACGAGTTGGCGCGCGCGCTGGCGGCGCTCGACGCGGGCGACGCGGTGCGGGACAGTCGACTGAGCGCGGCAGCGCTCGCCCGACTGCCGCGTGCGCGAGCCAAGAACCTGCTTCGGTGGGCGATCGCGGAGGCGGGCTTGACTACCCCGGACGCGCCCCGCCTCGACGAGATGCTGCGTCAGCTTGCCACCGCGCGAGGCGATGCAACAGTCCGTTTGCCGCTCGACGGCGCGGAAGTGAGGCGCTACCGGGACGCGATCTGGATCGTCCCAGGTTGGACGCCGCCACCCCGCGGCTTCCGCGCGCGCTGGGATGGCCGCTCGGCCTGGGCGTTGCCTGAACTCGGCGGCACGCTCAGGTTCAAAGCCGCCGTCGGGGCCGGTGTTGCCGCCCGCGCTCTCGTCCCCCACCGGCTCGAGGTCAGGCTGCGGACCGGCGGGGAGCAGTTCCGGCCGGATCGCCGGCGCCCCCGTCGGCAGCTGAAAGCACTGCTCCAGGAGCGCGGCGTGCCGCCGTGGGAGCGCGCGCGTCTCCCGCTCCTCTATTGCGCAGGAAAACTCGTTGCCGTTCCGGGAATCGGAGTCGCCGTCGCGGCCGCGGCCGCGCCCGGCGAGCCCGGCTGGGCGATATCGTGGGCACCCGACCGGCTCAAACTGCCGAAGTCCGCGAAAGCGATGTTAAAATAACAAGTTATTCACAACTTCTCGAACGCCACGATACCTGGGGGAACCAATGGCGGTAGAACGTACGCTATCCATCATCAAGCCGGACGCAGTGGCGAAGAACGTGATCGGGCAGATCTACGCGCGCCTCGAGGCGGCCGGGCTGAAGGTGGTCGCGGCCCGGATGATGTGGCTCTCGCAGAACCAGGCGGAGGGTTTCTACGAGGTCCACCGCGAGCGCCCGTTCTTTCGCGACCTCGTGAAATTCATGACCACCGGGCCGGTCATGGTGCAAGTGCTCGAAGGCGAGAACGCGATCGCGAAGAACCGCGAGCTGATGGGCGCAACCGACCCGAAAAAGGCGGCGAAGGGCACGATTCGCGCCGACTTCGCGGAGTCGATCGACGCGAACGCCGTGCACGGCTCGGACGGCGTGGACACCGCGCTCACCGAGATCGCGTTCTTCTTCCCGAGCGGCGAGATCCACTCGCGCTAGTGCCGGCGGCACGGATGAAAGTCAATCTTCTCGGACTCGACGCCGACGCGCTTGCCGGCTTCTTCGCCGAGCGCGGCGAGAAGCCCTTTCGGGTGCAGCAGGTTCTGCGCTGGGTGCACCAGTTCGGCGAGTCCGACTTCGGGCGCATGAGCGACCTCGCCAAGGGCCTGCGCGAGATGCTCGCGGCGGCCGCCGAGGTCGTGCCGCCGCCGACGATGAGCGACACCGTGGCCGGCGATGGCACCCGGAAATGGCTGCTCGACGTAGGCAACTGCAACGCGGTCGAGACGGTGTTCATTCCGGAAGCGAACCGCGGCACGTTGTGCGTTTCGAGCCAGGCGGGCTGCACGATGGCCTGCCAGTTCTGCTCGACCGGCCGGCAGGGGTTCAACCGCAACCTCACCACCGCCGAGATCGTAGGCCAGCTCTGGCATGCGAACCGGGCGCTGGGTGCTGCCCCCGGCGGCAATCGCATCATCAGCAATGTCGTGCTGATGGGCATGGGGGAGCCGCTGCTCAACTTCGACAACGTCGTCCCGGCGCTCCGCCTGATGCTGGACGATCGCGCGTACGGGCTGTCGCGCCGCCGGGTAACGCTCTCGACCGTGGGCATCGTGCCGATGATGGATCGCCTTCGCGACGAATGCCCGGTCGCGCTCGCGGTGAGCCTGCACGCCCCCGACGATGCGCTGCGCAGCCGGCTCGTCCCGGTGAACGAGAAGTACCCCCTCCAGGCGCTGCTCGCCGCCTGCCGCCGCTACCTCGAGCGCAGCCCGCGCGACTTCATCACCTTCGAGTACGTCATGCTGGATGGAGTCAATGACGGCGACGCGCACGCGCGCGCGCTCGTCGACCTGGTCGCCGACGTACCCTGCAAGTTCAACCTCATTCCCTTCAACCCTTTTCCGCGCTCGGGTTTCCGGCGCTCGTCGCCCGGCGCAATCCGCCGCTTCGCCGACCGACTGCTCGCCGCCGGCATCGTCTGCACGACACGCCGCACGCGCGGCGACGACATCGACGCCGCCTGCGGCCAGCTCGCGGGCCGCGTGCAGGACCGGACGAGGCGGGCGGGCGCGCGACCAGCGAGGGCAACCCAATGAGCACCATGCTTCGCGCGGTTTCGCTTGCCGCGATCGCCGCGATTCTCGCCACCGGCTGCGCAAACCGGGCCGAGACCCAGGTGGAACGAGTGCAGCCGACCGATCCCGGTTACGGCCCGGTCATCGGGGACGTCAAGGACGGCCGCACCCGTGCGAAAGCGCACACCGATCTCGCCGGGGCCTACTACGAGCTCGGCAACCTCGGGGTCGCGCTCGAAGAGGCCCGCATCGCGCTCGCCGCCGACCCGAACTATCCGCCGGCGTATAACGTCCAAGGCCTGATCAGCATGGAGCTCAAGGACGACGCCGCGGCGGACGCGAGCTTCCAACGCGGCCTCAAGCTCGCCCCGCAGGACCCGGATCTCAACCACAACTACGGCTGGTTCCTGTGTCAGACGGGAAAGGAGGAGCAGTCGGTGCAGTGGTTCATGAACGCGATCAAGAATCCGCTATACGCCACGCCGTCGAAGTCGTACGCGGCGATGGGCCGGTGCCTGCAGAAGCGCAATCCCGCGGAATCGGCGCAATACCTCGAACGAGCGCTGCGCCTCGACCCCAATACCATCCAGGCGATGATGCCCTACGCGGAGCACCTGTATCGCCGCGGCCAGTACGTCCAGGCGAAGGAGCTCGTCGGTCGCTACAACAAGATGCTCCCCGAGCCGTCGCCCGAATCGCTGTGGCTCGCGCTCCGGATCGAGCGCAAGCTCGGCGACCGGCTCGCCGAGGCCAGTCTCGCGACGCAGCTGCGCCGTCGCTACAGCAACTCGAGCGAGTACCAGTCGCTGCTGCGCGGGGACTTCGATTGACGATGAGCGATTCCGCTACCCCGGCGCAAGCGGACGAGCCTCAGCGCCCGGGCGCGCTGCTCGCCGCCGCGCGTCAGGCGCGCGGGATGACCATTGCCGAGGTCGCGTCGCGGCTCAAGTTCTCGGCGCGGCAGTTCGAGGCGCTGGAGGCTGACCGATACGACGCGCTGCCGGATCCTTCCATTGTGCGCGGGATGATCCGCAACTATGCGCGACTCGTTGGCATCGATCCCGGTCCGGTGCTCGACGCGCTGCGTCAGCATCTCGATGCCGGGCCGGTGACGATGCTGCCAGACAGGATAGAGGTACCGTTCCCGCGCGTGACCCGCCGGGGCTCGTTCGTCTACGTCCTGCTGTCGGCAATCGTCGTGATCGCGGTCGTGAGCGTGATCGTCGAATGGGTCCTGCGTCCCGGCACACCGGACGTGGCCGCTGCCGGGCAAAGGCCGGCGGCGCTCCGAGCGCCCGAACCTGTCGCGACCCAGGCCCTGGCGCCGATCCCGACGCAGATCGCACTGCCCGAGCAGCGGCGCCCGGCCGTCGTCCAGCAGGAGACCGTGCTGAGCGCGAAACGCATCGAGCTCGTGTTCGACCGCGAGTCGTGGGTCGAGATCAAGGACGCGGACGGCCGAGTCGTTTTTTCCCAGCTCAATCCGCCCGGCACCCGGCGGAACGTCGTTGGCGAGGGGCCGTTCGCGCTCGTCATCGGCGCCGCCAGCGGCGTGAAGCTGCGCTACAACGACTCCGACGTCGACCTGGCGCCGTTCACGCGCACCGACGTCGCGCGTCTGACCCTCAAGTGACGCAGTGAAGCGCCGCGGCTCGCGCAAGGTGTGGATCGCGCACGTTCCGCTCGGGGGCGATGCGCCGATCATGGTGCAGTCGATGACCAATACCGACACCGCGGACCCGGTGGCGACCGCCCGGCAGGTGCTCGAACTCGCCCGCGCGGGGTCGGAGGCAGTGCGGGTGACGGTCAACACGGCGGCGGCCGCGGCGGCGGTGCCCGCGATCCGCTCGCAGCTCGACGCCTGGGGCTGCGATGTCCCGCTCGTGGGGGATTTTCACTTCAACGGCCACAAGCTACTCACCGAGTTTCCCGGCTGTGCTGTGGCGCTCGCGAAGTACCGCATCAATCCCGGCAACGTCGGACGCGGCGCGAAACGCGACGAGCAGTTCGCGACCATGATCGAAATCGCGTGCCGCCACGCGAAACCGGTGCGGATCGGCGTCAACTGGGGCAGCCTCGACCAGGAGCTGCTGGCGCGGCTGATGGACGAGAACGCCGCGCGACCCGAGCCGCTCGATGCCGACGCCGTGATGCGCGAGGCGCTCATCACCTCGGCGATCGAAAGCGCGGCTCGCGCGGAGGAGATCGGACTCCCCGGAGACCGGATCGTCCTGTCGTGCAAGGTTAGCGGCGTCCAGGACCTGATTGCCATATACCGCGAGCTCGCGCGTCGCTGCGACTATCCGCTGCACGTCGGGCTCACCGAGGCGGGGATGGGCTCCAAAGGGATCGTCGCGTCGACCGCGGCGATGGCCGTGCTGCTCCAGGAGGGGATCGGCGACACGATTCGAGTTTCGCTCACGCCGGAGCCGGGCGGCGACCGCACGCGGGAAGTCCTGGTGGCGCAGGAGCTGCTGCAGACGATGGGCCTGCGTTCGTTCGCACCCCTCGTGATCGCCTGCCCGGGGTGCGGCAGGACGACGAGCACCTTCTTCCAGGAGCTCGCGGCGAAGATCCAGGGCTATCTCCGCGCGCAGATGCCGGCGTGGCGCGAAGGGTATCCCGGCGTCGAGGGGATGCATGTCGCCGTGATGGGCTGCGTGGTGAACGGGCCGGGCGAGTCGAAGCACGCGAACATCGGCATCAGCCTGCCCGGGTCGGGTGAGCGGCCGGTCGCGCCGGTCTACGTCGACGGCGTCAAGACCGTGACGTTGAAGGGCGAGTCGATCGCCGAGGACTTCCAGCGCATCGTCGAGGACTACGTGCGCACGACCTATGGCCCCGGCGGCAAGGGGCGGCGCGAGGCTGCGGACCACGAAAAGACCACCAAGGCCGTCGCGTAGAACGGCCCGCGAGCCCATGACCCAGACCATCCAGGCGGTGCGGGGGATGAACGACATCCTCCCCGACGAGGCCGAACTTTGGGAGCGCTTCGAGGAAACGGTGCGCTCCTGGGCGCGGAGCTACGGCTACCGCAACATCCGCACGCCGCTCCTCGAGCACACGGCACTCTTCCGCCGCGCGATCGGCGAGGCGACCGATATCGTCGAGAAGGAGATGTACAGCTTCGTCGACGAGCTGAACGGCGAGCATCTGACGCTCCGTCCCGAGGCGACCGCGTCCACCGTGCGCGCCACCATCGAGCACTCGCTTCTCTACGGCGGGCCGCAGCGGCTCTGGTACATGGGGCCGATGTACCGGCACGAGCGGCCGCAGAAGGGGCGCTACCGGCAGTTCCACCAGGTGGGCGCGGAGGCGCTCGGCGTTCCCGGGCCCGACGTCGATGCCGAGCTCATCCTGATGTGCGCGCGGCTCTGGGACGACCTCGGCCTCGAAGGCATCCGGCTCCACCTCAACTCGCTCGGCAGCCTCGAGGAGCGGGGCGCCCACCGCGAGGCGCTCGTCGGTTATCTCAGGCGGCACGAGGCCGACCTCGACGAGGATTCGCGCCGGCGTCTCGTCACCAACCCGCTGCGCGTGCTCGACACCAAGAGCGCGGCGCTGCAAGCGGTCGTCGCGGGTGCTCCGAAGCTCCTCGACTACCTTGGTGACGCGTCGCTCAAGCACTTCGACGGCGTCCAAGCCGTGCTGAAAGATGCCGCGATCCCGTACACGATCGACCACCGGCTGGTCCGCGGGCTCGACTACTACAACTGCACCGTGTTCGAGTGGATCTCCGACCGGCTCGGCGCGCAAGGCACCGTCTGCGGCGGCGGCCGCTACGACGGGCTCTTCGTGCAGCTCGGCGGCAAGCCCTCGGCGGCGGCCGGGTTCGCGATGGGCGTCGAGCGGTTGATCGCGCTCGTCAAGGACGCCGCGAAGCCGTCAGCGGCCGAGACGTATGACGTCTACCTCGTGCACCAGGGCGAGGCGGCCGACAGGTTCGCGTTCACCGTTGCCGAGCGGCTCCGGGATCACGGCTTCTCGGTGGTCCAGCACTGCGGCGCAGGCAGCTTCAAATCGCAGATGAAGCGCGCAGACGCAAGCGGCGCCGAAGTGGCGGTGATCGTCGGCGACGACGAGGCTGCCGCGGGCGAGGCGAGCGCAAAACCGCTGCGAGCGGACCGCGGCCAGGTTCGCGTGCCGCTCGAGCGGCTCCCGGCCGCACTGACCGACATGATCTACCCGGACGAAAGCGAATGAGCACCTACGACCTCGAAGAACAGGAACAGCTCGCCGAGCTGAAGGCATTCTGGAAGCAGTACAGCAATCTGATCGTGCTGGCCGTTGCGGCCGCGGTTGCGATCTTCGCCGGCTACCGGACCTGGCACTGGTACCAGGGCTCGCAGTCGACGCAGGCGAGCGCCGTCTACGGCGAGCTGCAGAAGGCCGTGTCGGGGAACGACGGCAAGAAGGTGCGCGACCTCAGCGGTACCTTGATCGAACAGTACCCGCGCTCGGTGTATGCGCCGCTCGGTGCCCTGATCTCGGCCAAGGCTCATTTCGCCGCCGGAGATCTCAAGACCGCGCGCGCGCAGCTTGCCTGGGCCGTCGAGAACGCGCGCGATCCGGGTGTGCAGGCGGTTGCGCGGTTGCGGCTCGCCAACGTCCTCATCGACGAGAGAGCGCATGACGAAGCGCTCAAAGTGCTTGCCGTCAAGCTCGAGCCGGCGTTCGAGCCGCTGTTCGAGGATGTGCGGGGCGACGTCCTCGTCGCGCAAGGCAAGCCCGCGGAGGCGAAGGCCGCCTACCGGTCGGCGCTCGCCAAGCTGAAGCCCGGCGACGATGCGGCGCGGGAGCTCATCCAGCTCAAGCTCGACGGGCTCGGCGAGAAATGACGCGAACGGGCGGCGCGACCCTGCGCTGGCTGCTCCCGCCGTTCCTCGCCCTCGCGCTCGCCGGCTGCGGGAGCATGAGCTGGAACCCGGTGGAGTGGTTCACCCGCTCCGCGCCGCCGGCACCGGCGCCGCTCGCCGACATCCGCAGCCCGGTGCCGGCGCGCGTGCTGTGGCAGGCATCCGTCGGGCGCGCGCGCGACGCCGCGTTCACTCCTGCGGTTGCGGGCGGCAGCGTGTTCGCCGCCGGCGCCGAAGGGCTGGTGACGCGCCTCGATGCGGCCACCGGCAAGCAGATCTGGCAAGTCAAGCTCCCGAGCACGCTGTCGGGCGGCGTCGGCAGCGACGGAAAGCTGGTCGTCGTCGGCTCGACCGAGGGCGAGGTGATCGCGCTCGACTCGGACGGGCGGACGCTGTGGCGAGCGCGCGTGTCGAGCGAGGTGCTGGCGCCGCCGGAGATTGCGGGGGATGTGGTCGTCGTCCGGAGCGCCGACAGCCGGATCTTCGCGCTCGACACGCGCGACGGACGGCGGCGCTGGCTCTATCAGCGCGCCGCGCCGGCGCTCGCAGTACGCAACCCCGCCGGGCTCGTGGTGCGCGGCGGCTACGTCTTCGCCGGCTTCTCGGGGGGCAAGCTTGTCGCGCTCGCGCTCGCTAACGGCGGCTTGCGCTGGGAGGGTACGGTGTCGATCCCGAAGGGCACGACGGAGCTCGAGCGGGTGACGGACGTGATCGGGCTGCCCTGGGTCGGGGAGCGCGAGACCTGCGCCGTTGCGTTCCAAGGTCGTGTCGCGTGCTTCGACCTCGGGAACGGCAACCAGATCTGGGGACGCGACATGTCATCGTCGAGCGGGCTCGGCGTCGATGCCCGGTACGTATATGTGAGCGAGGACCGCGGCGCCGTCTCGGCGCTCGAGCGCACGACCGGCCGCAGCCTCTGGCGCCAGGATCGGCTCGCGAACCGCAATCTCTCCGCGCCTCTCCCGGTTGGCGCCGAGATCGCGGTCGGCGACGTGCAGGGATACGTCCATCTTCTCGCACAGGACAGCGGCGCGTTCGTCGGCCGCATCGCGACCGATGGCTCGCCGGTGCGCGCCGCGCCGGTGCCGCTCGCGAACGGCTTTCTCGTGCAGACTTCGGGTGGGACCGTCTACGCGCTCGCCACGCGTTGACCGCAACCACGGCGCAATGATCGCGCGCTGGCAGCAGTGAAACCCACCATCGTCATCGTGGGCCGGCCGAACGTCGGCAAGTCGACCCTTTTCAACCGTCTCACGCGGTCGCGGAATGCGCTGGTCGCGGACGCGCCGGGCCTCACCCGCGACCGCCACTATGGCGACGGCCGCCTTGGGGACCGGCCGTACTACGTCGTCGATACGGGCGGGCTCGAGCCGGTGGCGAAGGAGGGGCTCCTCGGGGAGATGGCAAGGCAGACCGCAGCCGCGATCGCCGAGGCCGACGCGGTCATCTTCCTCGCCGACGCGCGCGACGGCGTGACGCCGCAGGACCGACGCATCGCGAACGAGCTGCGGAAGGCGCGCGCCGCGGTATGGCTGGTGGCGAACAAGGCCGAAGGGCTCGACGCCCCGATCGCCACCGCGGAGTTCCATGAGCTGGGACTCGGCACGCCACATGCGATCTCCGCGGCGCACGGCGATGGCGTGGGCGCGCTCATGGACGCGATGCTGGCGGACTATCCGGCCGACCCAGAGGCCGAAGGGGATCCCGCCGGCAACGTGCCCCGGGTCGCCGTCGTCGGGCGGCCGAACGTGGGCAAGTCGACGCTGGTGAACCGCCTGCTCGGCGAGGACCGCATGATCGTGTTCGATTCCCCGGGCACGACGCGCGATGCGATCGAGGTGCCGTTCGAGCGCGACGGCCGGCGCTACGTCCTGGTCGACACCGCGGGCGTGCGAAGGCGCGGGCGGGTGTTCGAGACAATCGAGAAATTCTCCATCGTCAAGACGATGCAGGCGATCGACCGCGCGAACGTAGCGATACTGGTCGTCGACGCTGCCGAGGGTATCGCCGATCAGGACGCGCATCTCGCCGGGTACGTTCTCGAGCGCGGACGCGCGCTCGTCGTCGCGGCGAACAAGTGGGACGGCCTCGACGCGTACGCGCGCGAGAACGCGAAGCGCGCGATCGAACGCAAGCTCGCATTTCTCGCCTTCGCCCGTGTCCACTTCGTCTCGGCGCTCGCCGGCGAGGGCCTGCGTTCGCTGATGGCTTCGGTCGACGAGGCGTACCGGGCGGCAATGGCGAAGCTCCCGACGCCGCGTCTCACGCGGACGCTGATAGACGCAGTGGCCCGGCAGGCACCACCGCGCGCCGGCCTAGTGCGGCCGAAGCTGCGCTACGCGCACCAGGGCGGAAGCAACCCGCCGATCATCGTGGTGCACGGCACGGCGCTCCGCGCGGTCCCGGCGAGCTATCGCCGCTACCTCGAGGGCGTCTTCCGCAAGGCGTTCGGCCTCGCCGGCACGCCGCTGCGCATCGAGTTTCGCACCGGGCGGAACCCTTTCGTGCGGGAATAGTCCCAACGGGCGAGGGGGTGTGCGATGGCGGCGGCCCCCGAAACGCGCTAAAGTAACCGCTGATAACAAACGCCGGAGCGGCCATGAGCAACAAGGGACAACTCCTACAAGACCCCTTCCTGAACACGCTGCGCAAGGAGCACATCCCGGTGTCGATCTATCTCGTCAACGGGATCAAGCTCCAGGGGCAGATCGAGTCGTTCGACCAATACGTTGTCTTGCTCAAGAACACCGTGACCCAGATGGTGTACAAGCACGCGATCTCCACCGTGGTCCCCTCGCGTCCGGTCAACCTCAGCCTGGACCACGGCGGCGACTCCTGATGTTCCGCGGGTAGTGGCGGGGAACGCGCCTCGCCTGAGCAGCGGCCGCGTGAACGGCGTTCGGCCGGGTGGCGCGGTGCTCGTCGCGCTCGACTTCGGCCGGGATGACCACGCCGGGAGCCGCGACGAGCTGCGGCTGCTCGCGACCAGCGCCGGTGTCCGGGTTCTCGCGGTCGTAGAGGGGCGGCGCACGCGACCTGATCCGGCGCTGTTCGCGGGCTCGGGCAAGGTCGACGAGGTGGCGCGGATGCGCGCCGAGACCGGTGCGACGCTGGTGATCTTCAACCACGAGCTTTCGCCGGCGCAGCAGCGCAATCTCGAGCGGCGCCTCGAGTGTCGCGTCGTCGATCGCACCACGCTGATCCTCGACATCTTCGCCCAGCGCGCGAGCTCGCACGAGGGCAAGGTGCAGGTCGAGCTCGCCCAGCTCCAGCATCTCGCGACGCGGCTCGTCCGCGGCTGGACGCACCTCGAACGCCAGAAGGGCGGGATCGGGCTGCGCGGGCCGGGCGAGACGCAGCTCGAGACCGACCGGCGGCTCATCGGTCGGCGGGTACGGGTGCTGAAGGAGCGCCTGGCGAAGCTCGGCCGGCAGCGCACGGTGCAGCGCCGGGCGCGCATGCGCGGCGAGGTGCTCGCGGTCTCGATCGTCGGCTACACGAACGCCGGCAAGTCGACGCTGTTCAACGCACTGACCCGCGCCGGCGCGTACGCGGCCGACCAGCTGTTCGCAACCCTCGACACGACGACGCGGCGGTTGTTCCTGCCTTCGCTCGGCACGATCACCTTGTCGGACACGGTCGGCTTCATCCGCGGACTGCCGCACACCCTGGTGGCGGCGTTCCGGGCGACGCTCGAGGAGACGGTGCACGCCGACCTGCTGCTGCACGTCGTCGACGCATCGAGCCCGAGTCGCGACCGGCAGATCGACGAGGTCAACAAGGTTCTGGCGGAGATCGGCGCCGACGCGATTCCGCAGCTTATCGTCTGGAACAAGATCGATCTCAATGGCGTCGGGCCGGGAATCGACAGGGACGAGTGTGGTAACATCGCGCGCGTCCGAATGAGCGCCCGAACGAGCGCCGGACTCGACGATCTACGCCAGGCGCTCGCCGAGGCGGCAGCCGCGAAAACCGAATCCCGACGGGCAACGACCCCAGCCGACACGATCGACGTTCATGTCACTTAACGATCCGCAGTGGGGCCGCCGCGGCGGCGGGGGCGGGGGCGGGAACCAGGGCCCACCGGATCTCGACGAGCTGTGGCGCAACTTCAACCAGCGCCTCGCCGCGATCTTCGGCCGGCGCGGCGGCGCCTCGGGCGGCGAGCCGCCGAACTTCCGCCAGCTCGGCGGCGGCGCGGGGTTGCTCATCTTCCTCATCCTCGTGGTCTGGCTCGCGAGCGGGTTCTACATCGTCGATGCGAGCCAGCGCGGCGTCGTGCTCACGTTCGGGAAGTACTCGCAGACGACGGAGCCTGGCCTGCGGTGGCGGTGGCCGTACCCGATCCAGTCGCAGGAGGTCGTCAACATCAGCCAGGTGCGGACCATCGAGGTCGGCTACCGCAACAACGTCAAGTCGAAGGTGCTGCGCGAGGCGCTGATGCTCACCGACGACGAGAACATCGTCGACATCCAGTTCGCGGTGCAGTACACGATCAAGGACCCCGAAGATTACCTGTTCAACGTCCGGCGGCCGGACGAGACCGTGATGCAGGTGGCCGAAACCGCGTTCCGCGAGATCGTCGGCAAGTCGAGCATGGACTTCGTGCTCTACGAGGGCCGCGAGGAGATCGCCGCCCGCGCCGAGAAGCTGATGCAGGACATCCTCGACCGCTATCAGACCGGGGTGCTGATCAGCAAGGTCACCATGCAGAACGCCCAGCCCCCCGAGCAGGTCCAGGCCGCGTTCGATGACGCGGTCAAGGCAAAGCAGGACCAGGAGCGGGCGAAGAACGAAGGCCAGGCGTACTACAACGACGTCGTGCCCAAGGCGCGCGGCGCCGCCGCTCGCCTGCTCGAGGAGGCGAGCGGCTACCGTCAGCGCGTGGTCGCCGCGGCGGACGGCGAATCTTCACGGTTCAAGCAGGTCCTCGTGGAGTACAGCCGGGCCCCGGCGGTGACGCGCGAGCGGATGTATCTCGAAACGGTGCAGCAGATCATGACGAGCACGAGCAAGGTCATGATCGACGCCAAGGCGGGCGGGAACCTGCTGTTCCTGCCGCTCGACAAGATCGTGCAGATGTCGGCCGCCGGGCTGCCCGACGTCATGGGGACGGGCAAGCCGTCGACCGCCGACGCCGCGCCAGCGCCGGAGACGACCGGGCGCTCGCGCGAGGCGTTGCGCTCGCGCGAGCGGGAAGGGCGGCCATGAGGCTCGGCCTGGGCGCGTTCATCGGGACGGTCCTCGCCCTCGCGGTGCTCGCGAGCCTCGCGCTCTTCATCGTGGACCAGCGCGAGAACGCGATCGTCTTCCAGCTCGGCGAGATCAAGGAGGTAATCACCGAGCCGGGGCTGCGCGCGAAGTGGCCGCTGATCCAGAACGTGCGCTACTTCGACAAGCGCATCCTGACCATCGACGAGCCGGACACCGAACGCTTCGTCACCTCCGAGAAGAAGAACCTGCTGGTCGATTCGTTCGTGAAGTGGCGGATCGAGGACGTGCGCCAGTACTACATCACGATGAACGGCGACGAGGCGCGCGCGCGCTCGCGTCTCACGCAGGTCATCAACTCGGTGCTGCGCGAGGAGATCGGCAAGCGCAACGTCCAGGACGTCGTGTCCGGCGAGCGCGACAGGATCATGCAGGTCGTGCGCGACAAGGTGCTGCAGGACGCGAAGCCCTTCGGCATCCAGATCGTCGACGTGCGGCTGAAGCGTGTCGAGTTGCCGCAGGACGTGAGCGAGTCGGTGTACCGCCGCATGGAGGCCGAGCGCCGTGCGGTGGCGGCCCAGCTGCGGTCGCAGGGCGCCTCCGACGCCGAGAAGATCCGCGCCGAGGCCGACAAGGACCGCGAGGTGATCATCGCCGAAGCCTATCGCGACGCCCAGCACGCGAAGGGGGAGGGCGACGCGAAGGCCGCGGCGATCTACGCCAAGGCCTATAGCGAGAACGCCGAGTTCTACGCGTTCTACCGCAGCCTCGAAGCGTATCGGGCGAGCTTCCGCAGCCGCTCCGACGTGCTGGTCCTCGATCCGAGCTCCGACTTCTTCAGGTACTTCAGGAACCCCGGCGCGACCCGACCGGCCGGCAAGTGATTACGACGGTCCTGATGGCGGTCGGGCTGATGTTCGTGATCGAGGGCGCGCTGCCGTTCCTCGCGCCGCGCGCGTGGCGCGACATGTTCCGGCGCATCCTGCAGTTCAGCGACGGCCAGATCCGGTTCTTTGGCCTAGCGTCGATGCTCGCCGGGATCGTGCTCATCTCGCTCGCCCGCGCCTGACGGGCGCACCGTCATGCGCGCCTGGCTCCTCCCCGAGTTCGTCGAGGACATCCTGCCCGACGAGGCGCGGGCGATCGAGACCTACCGCGGCCGGCTGCTCGAGCTGTTCCGCGTCCACGGCTACGAGCTCGTGCTGCCGCCGATGCTCGAGTACATCGAGTCGCTCCTCACCGGCACCGGCCACGACCTGGACCTGCGCACGTTCAAGCTGATCGACCAGATGTCGGGCCGCACGATGGGCCTGCGCGCGGACATGACGCCGCAGGTCGCGCGCATCGACGCGCACCTGCTGAACCTCGAAGGCGTAGCGCGGTTTTGCTACTGCGGGACCGTGCTGCACACCCGTCCGCGCACCCTGACGGCGACGCGCGAGCCGCTGCAGATCGGCGCCGAGATCTACGGGCACGCCGGGATCGAGAGCGACGTCGAGATCCAGCGGCTCCTCCGCTCGGCGCTCGCTGCGTGCGACGTCGCCGACGTGCGGCTCGATATCGGCCACGTCGGGGTGTTCCGCGCGATTGCGCGGCGCGGCGGCGTCGACGCGGAGCTCGAATCCGAGCTCCTGGAAGCGTTGCTCGCGAAGGACCGGCCGGGCCTCGACACGCTGACCACGGGGCTGCCGGCCGCGACCCGCGACGCGCTGCGTCTCCTGCCGGAGCTCTACGGCGGCGCAGAGGTGCTGCAGCGTGGCGGCGCCTCGCTACCGGCCTATCCCGAGGTCGCTGCAGCGCTCGCGGAGCTTGCCGCGCTGGTGCAAGAGAATGGCATCACGATGGGGATCGATCTCGCGGACCTGCGCGGCTATCGCTACCATAGCGGCGTAGTGTTTGCCGCGTACTGCAGCGGCCTCGCGAGCGCGATCGCGCGCGGCGGCCGCTACGACGAGGTCGGCAAGGCGTTCGGGCGTGCACGACCCGCGACCGGGTTTTCGCTGGATCTCCGCGAGCTCGTGCGCGTTGCGCCACGCCCATCGCGGCGTGGCGCGATCCTCGCGCCGCACGGCGGCGGGACGGACCTGCGAAAGGCAATCAAAAGCTTGCGCGGTGCGGGCGAGGTCGTCGTCCAGGAGCTCCCGGGCCATGATGTGACGCGCGGCGAGCTCGGCTGCGACCGGCGGCTGATCCAACGCGGCGGAGAGTGGGAAGTCGAAGAGCTCTGATGGCCAGGAACGTCGTTGTCATCGGCACCCAGTGGGGCGACGAGGGAAAGGGGAAGGTCGTCGACTGGCTCACGCCGCACGCGCAGGGCGTCGTGCGCTTCCAGGGGGGGCACAACGCTGGCCACACGCTCGTGATCGGCGGGCGCAAGACCGTGCTGCACCTCATCCCGTCGGGGATCCTGCACCCCGGGGTTAGCTGCTACATCGGCAACGGCGTCGTCCTCTCGCCGCACGCGCTGCTCGAGGAGATGGACGAGCTCGAGCGCGCCGGGGTCGAGCTCGCAGGGCGCGTGAGGATCTCCGAGGCCTGTCCGCTAATACTCCCCTACCATGCCGCGCTCGATCTCGCCCGGGAGGCGGCGCGGGGCGCAGCGAAGATAGGCACGACCGGCCGCGGCATCGGACCCGCGTACGAGGACAAGGTCGCGCGCCGCGCGATCCGCCTGCAGGATCTCCTCGTTCCCGATCGTTTCAGCGCCAAGCTCGAGGAGTTGCTCGACTATCACAACTTCGTGCTGACGCGGCGGCTGAACGCCCAGGCCGTCGACTTCGTCTGCACGCGCGACGAAGCACTTGCGATGGCCCCCCGTCTCGTGCCGATGGTGACCGACGTGCCGCGCGCGCTCTACGAGGCCAGTCGCGCCGGCAGGAACTTGCTGTTCGAAGGCGCGCAGGGCGCGCTCCTCGACATCGACCACGGCACCTACCCGTACGTCACGTCGAGCAATTGCGTTGCCGGCGCGGCGGCCGCGGGGGCGGGCGTTGGCCCGCAGATGCTCCACTACGTGCTCGGCATCACCAAGGCCTACACGACGCGCGTCGGGTCGGGGCCATTCCCGACCGAGCTGGAAGGCGACACCGGCGAACGGCTCCGCGCGCGCGGGAACGAGTTCGGCGCGACCACCGGCCGGCCGCGCCGTTGCGGCTGGTTCGACGCTGCGGCGCTCAAGCGCTCGATCCAGATCAACGGCGTTTCCGGGCTGTGCGTCACCAAGCTCGACGTGCTGGACGGCATGGACGAGCTGAAGGTCTGCGTGGGCTATACGATAGACGGGGAGTTCAGCGATCTCCTGCCCGCCGGTGCGGACGACACGGCGCGCTGCGAGCCCGTCTACGAGGACCTGCCCGGGTGGCGCGAAAGCACCGTCGGGGTGAAGCGGCTCGAGGATCTGCCGCCGGGCGCGCGCGCGTATCTCGACCGCATCGAGTCGATCTGCGGCGTGACGATCGACATGATCTCGACCGGACCGGACCGCGAGGAAACGATCGTCCGGCGCCACCCGTTTCAGTGACGTGACCCGCGACGATGAGCGACCTCTACGTGAGCTGGGCCGATTACCACCGGGCTATCGAGCGTCTCGTGGCGAAGGTGCACGAGTCGGGCTGGCGCTTCAACCAGGTCGTGTGCATCGCCCGCGGCGGCCTGCGGGCAGGGGACGTCGTGTCGCGCATCTTCAAGCTGCCCCTGGCAATCATCTTCACCAGCTCCTATGTGAGCGAGGGCGGCACGGTGCGCGGCGAGATCAGGGTCTCCGAGCACATGTCGATGATGACGCCGGAGCTGGGCGACCGGGTGCTGCTCGTCGACGATCTCGTGGACTCCGGCGTGACGCTCGAGGTGGTGACGCGTCACATCGCCGAACGTCATCTCAACGTGAAGGAGATCCGCAGCGCGGTCCTGTGGCACAAGGCCAGCTCGAAGGTGAAACCCGATTACTGCGCCGACTACCTCGCCGAAAGCCCGTGGATTCACCAGCCGTTCGAGTCCTACGACACCATGACGGCCGGCGATCTGCGCTCGCGGGCCGCCTAGCTTGGCTCGGTCGGAGCGTTACGCAGGCGAGCGCCCGGTGAGAAGTGCTGGTGCCGCCGGAGGGACTCGAACCCCCACACCCTTTCAGGCACATGGACCTGAACCATGCGCGTCTACCAATTCCGCCACGGCGGCAGGAGGCGCGGATTCTAGATGAATCGCGGTCCCGCTTCAATTAAGCGCCGTCGCGCCCGCGCCGCCCCGCGATCGCCGGCGGCGAGACGGGCGGCCGATCCGCAGCGCGCGCGCGAAGCCGAGCGCTACGCCGAGCCGTTGCCTAGCCGCGAGCTCATCCTGCAGACGCTGGAAGAGGAAGCGGTCCCGCTCGACGAGCGGCGGCTCGCGCAGCTTCTCGGCGTACGCCGCAAGGAGGCGGAAGCCTTTGCCCGACGCCTCGCCGCGATGGAGCGCGAGGGTCAGGTCCTGCGCAACCGCAAGGGCGCGATCCTCGTCGCGGGCAAGGTCGACGTCGTGCGGGGGCGGATCGAAGCGCATCCCGACGGGTACGGTTTCGTGGTGCCCGACGACGGCAGCGCGGACCTGTATCTCGCGCCCGGCGAGATGCGCCAGGTGATGCATGGGGACACCGTGCTCGTGCGCCCGGCCGGCGTCGACCGCCGCGGCCGCCGCGAAGGGCGCATCGTCGAGGTCGTCGAGCGCGCGCACGCCCGAGTCGTCGGCCGGCTGCATACCGAGCGCGGCGTCGCGTTCGTGGCCGCCGCGGACCGCAGGATCCACCACGACATCCTGCTCGAGCCCGGGGCGACCGCCGGGGCTAAGCCCGGGCAGATCGTCACCGCCGAGATCGTCGTCCAGCCGGGGCTGCAAACCCAGCCGATCGGCCGTGTCGTCGAAGTGCTCGGTGATTTCGGCGATCCCGGCATGGAGATCGAGATCGCGCTCCGCAAGCACGAGCTGCCGTTCGAATTCTCGCCGGCCGCGAAGCTGCTCGCCGCGCGGCTGCCGCGCGTGGTGCGGGCCGCCGACCTGAAGGGTCGCAAGGATCTTCGCGCGCTGCCGTTCGTCACGATCGACGGCGAGTCGGCGAAAGATTTCGACGATGCGGTCTACTGCGAGCCCGCTGGCAAGGGCTTTCGCCTACTGGTGGCGATCGCCGACGTGAGCCACTACGTCACCTCGCGCGACGCGCTCGACGATGACGCGCGCACGCGCGGCAATTCGGTGTACTTCCCGCGGCGGGTAATCCCGATGCTGCCCGAGAAGCTCTCGAACGGGTTGTGCTCGCTCAACCCGGCGGAGGACCGACTCGCGGTGGTGTGCGACATCGCGGTCGGCGCCCGGGGCGAGCTGACGCGGTACGAGTTCTATCCGGCGGCGATCCGTTCGCACGCGCGGCTCACTTATACCCAGGTGGCACGCGCGCTATACGAGACGCCGGCGCAGATCGAGCCGGCCGTCGCGCCGCTCCGCGAGCGCCTGCAGACGCTGGACGAAGTCTTCCGCGCACTGCTTCACGCGCGCGGCCGCCGCGGCGCGATCGACTTCGAGACGCTGGAGACCGAGATCGAGTTCGACGATCACGGCAAGATCGCGCGCATCGTGCCCCGGCCGCGCAACGACGCCCACCGGCTGATCGAGGAGTGCATGCTTGCGGCCAACGTCTGCGCGTCCGACTTCCTGCACCGCAGCGGCCACAAGGCGCTCTATCGCGTGCACGAGGGACCTACGCCGGAGAAACTGGAAGCGCTGCGCGGCTTCCTCAGGAGCTTCGGGCTGTCGCTGAGCGGCGGTGACTCGCCGCACGCGAAGGACTACGCCCGGCTGCTGGAGAGCGTGAAGGCGCGTCCCGACGTCCAGCTTCTCCAGACCGTGCTGCTACGGTCGCTGAAGCAGGCGATGTACAGCCCGGAGAATGTCGGGCATTTCGGCCTCGCCTACGAGGCGTACACGCACTTCACGTCGCCGATCCGCCGCTACCCCGATCTCGTCATTCACCGCTCCATCAAGGCGGCCCTCGAGGGCCGCGCGTACGACCCCGGGGACTGGGCGGCGCTCGGGCTGCATTGCTCGAGAACAGAGCGCCGGGCCGACGACGCCTCGCGCGACGTCCAGGCGTGGCTCAAGTGCTACTACATGCGCGACCGCGTCGGCGACGAATTCTGGGGCAGCATCAGCGCAGTGACGAGCTTCGGCATATTCGTCGCGCTCGACGACGTCTATGTCGAAGGACTGGTGCACATTTCTGAGCTCGGCAACGACTACTTCCAGTTCGACCCCGTCGGACATCTGCTGCGCGGTGACCGCACCCGCCGCCAGTTCAGGATCGGCGACCGCGTGCGCGTGCGCGTCGTGCGAGTCGACCTGGAGCTTGCGCGCATCGATTTCGCGCTGGCATGAAGGAGGCGCGGGTGCTGATCGGGTTCCACGCGGTGCTCGCGCGCCTGCGCGCCGATCCGGAGTCGGTGCTTGAGATCCTCGCGGACGAGACGCGTCACGACGCGCGGATCGGGGACGCGCTCGCGGCCGCAGAGGCGCGCGGCGTGCGGGTGATCCGCGTCCCACCGCGGCGGCTCGATGGCTTCTATGGCGGAGGTCGGCACCAGGGGATCGTCGCCCGGGTTCGCCCGCGCGACGAGCGGGTCGATCTCGACGAGATTCTTGACCGCGTCAGGGAGCCGCCGCTGCTCCTGGTGCTCGACGGCGTGACCGACCCGCAGAACCTCGGGGCCTGCCTGCGCGTCGCCGACGCGGCGGGCGCACATGCGGTGATCGCGCCGAAAGACCGGAGCGCCGGGCTCTCCCCGGCGGTAACCAAGGTGGCGAGCGGCGCGGCCGAGTCGGTGCCGTTCGTCGCAGTGACCAACCTTGCGCGGACGCTCGACGCATTGAAGGCGCGGGGCGTATGGGTCGTCGGAGCTGCCGGCGAAGGACCCGACGACCTGTTTGCCGTCGATCTTCCGGCGTCGGTCGCCTGGGTGCTGGGTTCGGAGGGGGAGGGAATGCGGCGCCTCACGCGCGAGCGGTGCGACCGTCTCGTCCGCATCCCCATGCTCGGGCAGGTCGGCAGCCTGAACGTAGGCGTCGCGGCCGCGATCTGCCTGTACGAGTCGCGGCGCCAGCGTGGCGCCGCCGCGAAGCCAAGTCGCTGATTTTGTTGCGCACGCGGAGCCCGTTCGACTATACTCCCGCGCTTCCTTGCCGCACCGGTTCCGCATACCGGGCGGCCAAACGGGATCAACCCGGAATCGAGCGGGGGCCCGATCAACCATAAGGAGATCCGCCAGCATGCGGCATTACGAAATCGTCTTCATCGTCCATCCGGACCAGAGCGAGCAGGTCCCGGCGATGATCGAGCGCTACCGTACCACGGTCGGCTCGCGCGCAGCGGCAAGATCCACCGCCTCGAGGACTGGGGCCGCCGCCAGCTCGCCTATCCCATCGAGAAGATCCACAAGGCGCACTACGTGCTCATGAACATCGAGTGCGACGGCGAGACGCTCGGCGAGCTCGAGCACGCGTTCAAGTTCAGCGACGCCGTGCTGCGCCACCTCATCGTCAAGATGACAAGGGCCGGTGACGACGCCCTCGCCGATGATGAAGGAAGAGAAGTCGAAGTCGGTCCTGCATCCGGAAAGCAGCAAGGAAAGCGCAAAGCCGGCGGAAGTGCCGGCCTGACGCAGGGCGCGGGCCGGATTTGGATCGGAGCAGCCGGATAACGACCAACGAACTGACGTTGGCCGGCCGGCTCGCCGCGCGAGACGCGGTGCGCTACACGCCGGCGGGCGTGCCGGTATTGAGCTTCAGCGTCGAGCACGAATCCCGGCAGCCCGAAGCCGGCGCAGACCGCGAGGTAAGGATCGAGGTGACGTGCGTCGCGTTCGAGGCCGAGGCGAAGGCGGTCGCCGCGGCGCCGCTCGGGATCGGGTTGAAGCTCGGCGGGTTTGTCGCACCGAAGAGCCGGCATAGCCGCCAGCTGGTGCTGCACGTCAACGAGATCGAATTTTTGGAAGGAGTCAAGTGATGCCCCCACCCAGCAGAGGCCGTAGCGGCGGCCGCAAAGGCAAGGACGGCCGCAAGGACGGCCGCGGCCGCGAGCGCGGCGGTTCGCGCCAGCTGTTCAAACGGCGCAAGTTCTGCCGGTTCACCGCCGAGAAGGTGACGTGGATCGACTACAAGGACGTCGACGTCCTGAAGGACTTCATCAACGAGAACGGCAGGATCATTCCGGCGCGCATCACCGGCACCAAGGCCGGCTACCAGCGCCAGCTGTCGGAGGCGATCAAGCGCGCGCGCTTCCTGGCGCTGCTGCCGTACACCGATCTGCACTAAGGACGGAGCCGGCGATGCAAGTGATTCTGCTGGAGAAGATCATCAACCTGGGCGGCCTCGGCGACGTCGTCAAGGTGAAGGACGGGTTCGCGCGCAACTACCTGATCCCGCAAGGCAAGGCGAAGCGCGCTACGCCCGAGAATCTGGCCGAGTTCGAGTCCCGGCGGGGGGACCTGGAGAAGGCGCAGGCCGACGCGCTCGGGGCGGCGCAGGAGCGCGGCGCGAAGCTCGACGGACTGATGATCCAGGTCACGCGCAAGGCTGGCGTCGACGGGCGACTGTTCGGGTCGGTGACCACCTACGACATCGCCGAAGCGTTGCAGGCGCTCGGTCACGCGGTCGAGCGTGCCGCGATCCGGCTGCCGCAGGGTCCGTTGAAGGCGATCGGCGACCATCAGGTCGCCGTTGCGCTGCACGGCGACGTCGTGGTCCACATCACGGTGTCCGTGCTCGGCGAGCAGGGCGGCTGAGCTCCGGGGCAGCGGCGGTTTCGCTGCTTCCTGACAGCGTCCCGCGCGCGTAGAATCATCGCGCGATTCTCGCACCCGCGAATGGCGCAAACCCTCACCCAGGCTCCCGCCGATTCCCAGCTCGTGACGCTGCGGGTGCCGCCCCATTCGATCGAGGCCGAGCAGTCGGTGCTCGGCGGTCTGCTCCTCGACAACGGCGCGTGGGACAAGATCGGCGACATCATCTCGCTCGACGACTTCTACCGCGACGATCATCGGCGCATCTACCGTCACGTCGCACGCCTGATCGAGCAGGGCCGGCCGGCCGACGTGGTCACCGTCGCCGAGTCGATCGAGGCGAGCGAGGACAAGGACCGGACGGGCGGCCTGACCTACCTCGGCACGCTCGCCCAGAACACGCCGTCCGCGCACAACATCCGGCGCTACGCGGAGATCGTCCGCGAGCGCGCGGTGATGCGGAAGCTCGTGGCCGTCGGCGCGGAGATCGCCGACAGCGCCTTGAGCCCGTCGGGCAAGGAAGTCGGGCAGCTGCTCGACGAAGCCGAGTCGAAGGTGTTCCGGATCGCGGAGGCCGGCAACCGGGGCCGCGCCGGTTTCCACGACATCCACCAGCTGCTCTCGCAGGTGATGGAGCGGGTCGATTTCCTCTATAGCCGTGAAAACCCGAGCGACATCACCGGCGTGCCGACCGGGTTCCAGCAGCTCGATCAGATGACCTCCGGACTGCAGGAGGGCGACCTCATCATCGTCGCCGGCCGCCCCAGCATGGGCAAGACGGCGTTCGCGCTGAACATCGCAGAGCACGTCGCGGTCGCCGAGAAGCGCCCGGTAGCGGTGTTCAGCATGGAGATGTCGGGGACGCAGATCGCGGCACGGATGCTCGGCTCGAGGGCGCGCATCGACCAGCACAAGCTGCGCACCGGCAAGCTCACCGACGAAGACTGGAGCAAGCTTGCCGACGCGCTGGGCAAGCTGCACGAGGCGCCGATCCACATCGACGAGACCGGCTCGCTCAACCCGCTCGAGCTGCGCTCGCGGGCGCGGCGGCTTGCCCGGCAGTACGGCAAGCTCGGGATGGTCGTCGTCGACTACCTCCAGCTCATGGTGACCGCGGGCAAGCGCGAAGAGAATCGCGCGACCGAGCTCTCCGAGATTTCGCGCAGCCTGAAGGCGCTCGCGAAGGAGCTCGGCGTGCCGGTCGTCGCGCTGTCGCAGCTCAACCGCAGCGTCGACCAGCGGCCCGACAAGCGGCCGATCATGTCGGACCTGCGCGAGTCCGGCGCGCTCGAGCAGGACGCCGACCTCATCCTCTTCATCTACCGCGACGTGGTCTACAATCGCGACACCGCCGAGCCGGGCAAGGCCGAGATCATCGTCGGCAAACAGCGCAATGGCCCGATCGGCGACGTGCCCCTGACCTTCCTCGGGCAATACACCCGGTTCGAGAATTACGCGGCGCCGGGCAGCTATTGAGCCGGTTGCTCGACCGCCTCGACGCGGCCGGACGTGACGGCTGCCCGCCTTCGCATCCGGCCGGGTCCAGCGGCGCCGGTGGGATGCGCCAACATCGCGGCTCGAACGCGATCCGGCCTGCGGGGGAAAGAAAAAACCCGGCCGGGGCCGGGTTTGAAAGAGAAACTCCCCGGCTCCCGGGGTCGATTCAGAATTTCATCATCGCGCTGGTGCTGAAGAAGGGCGTGTCCGCAGGCCTGGTGGCCCGGTCGGGAAACCCGAACTCGAGCCGGCTGCCGACCTCGCCGGAACACTCGCGGCCCGCCACCGTTGCCGGAATATCCATACCGAAACGGATCGTCGAGCCCATGCGAACGGTTCTAATGAAATCATCTCGTTAGGAAGGACTCTTTATACGCAATCAGGGAATTCGCCGTCAAGTCACTGCCGCAAAAAGATTCCCGGGAACAGGCGAAAGTTGCTGTGCGGACATCGATGACGGCGCCGCGAATCCCGGCGCCGGTAGACCGCACCGGCCTACAGGACGTCGGCAGCGTGATCGGCGAGGCGGGAGCGCTCGCCGCGTTGGAGCGTGATGTGACCGGAGTGCGACCAGCCCTTGAACCGGTCGACCGCGTAGGTGAGGCCGGAGCTCCCCTCCGTGAGGTAGGGCGTGTCGATCTGGGCGATGTTGCCGAGGCAAGCCACCTTCGTCCCGGGGCCGGCGCGGGTGATCAGCGTCTTCATCTGCTTCGGCGTGAGGTTCTGTGCCTCGTCGATGATGAGGTATTTGTTGATGAAGGTGCGGCCGCGCATGAAGTTGAGCGACTTGATCCTTATCCGCGACCGGATCAGGTCTCTGGTGGCGGCGCGCCCCCACTCGCCCGCCTCCTCATCGGTGCTATTGAGCACGTCGAGATTGTCCTCGAGGGCGCCCATCCACGGGCCCATCTTCTCTTCCTCGGTCCCCGGGAGGAAACCGATGTCCTCGCCCAGGGGCACGGTGACTCGTGTCATGATGATCTCGCTGTAGTGCTTCACCTCCAGGGTCTGCATCAGCCCCGCCGCGAGCGTGAGCAGCGTCTTGCCGGTGCCCGCCTGCCCGAGCAGCGTCACGAAGTCGATGTCGGGGCTCATCAGCAGATTGAGCGCGAAGTTCTGCTCGCGATTGCGCGCGGTGATGCCCCAGACCGAGTTCTTCGCATGCGTGTAGTCGCGCACGGTCTCGAGCACCGCGGTCGCGCCCGATACCTCCTTTACGATCGCGTGCAGCGGCCGGTCGCCCTCCTGGTACACGAACTCGTTCAGCATCAGCTCCTGGCACAGCGGACCGCGGATGCGATAGTAGGTGCGCCCGTCCTTCTTCCACGATTCCATGTCCTTGCCATGCAGGTCCCAGAAGTCTGCGCCGAGCTCGCGCGCGCCGGTGTAGAGGACGTCGGTGTCCTCGAGAACCTTGTCGTTGAAGTAGTCCTCGGCGGCGAGCCCCAGCGCATGCGCCTTGATGCGCATGTTGATGTCTTTGGAGACGAGGATCACCTCCCGCTCCGGGTGCCGCTCGACTAGCGCGGTCACGACGCCCAGGACCTTGTTGTCGGCCTTGTGAGTGGCGAGGCTCGCCGGAAGGCTGCCGTTCATCGCCTCGGTCTGGAGGAAGAGCCGACCGGTCGCCGTGTCCGCATCGTACCGCGCGAGCGTGATGCCGGCCTGAATCCGTCCGCTCGTCTTGCTCACGATCTCGTCGAGGTACCGACTCGCCTGGCGGGCGTTCCGGGCCACTTCGGAGATGCCTTTCTTGTGGTCGTCGAGCTCCTCGAGCGTCTGCATCGGCAGGAACACGTCGTGCTCCTCGAACCGGAACAGGCTCGTCGGATCGTGCATCAGCACATTGGTGTCGAGGACGAAAAGCTTGGTCTTCGGGAGGCGCGGCTTCTCCCGCGTCTTCTTCGCGGGCTCCGCGGCACGGGCGGGGGCGGGATCGGTGCGGAGATGCGGCTCAGAGTGTCTTGACAAAGTCGAGTACCTCTTTGGCGTGTCCCGGGACCTTGACGCCGCGCCATTCGCGGCGAATCACCCGCGCCCCATCGAGCACGAAGGTCGAGCGCTCGATGCCGCGCACCTGCCGGCCGTACATGTTCTTCATCTTGATGACGCCGAACTGCTGGCAGACCTTCTCCTCCTCGTCCGACAGCAGCTCGAACGGGAAGTCCATCTTGGCCTTGAAGGTCTCGTGCGATTTCAGGCTGTCGCGCGAGACGCCGTATACCTCTACCCCCGCCTTCTTGAACTCCTTGTGCAGCTCGCGGAACTGCAGGCCTTCGGTCGTGCAGCCGGGCGTGTTGTCCTTCGGGTAGAAGTAGAGGACCAGGGCCTTGGCGTCCGACCCTGCGAGGCGGAACGTGCCGCCGCCCGTCATGGGCAGCGAGAAGTCCTTCACCGTCTGATTCGCCACTATCGTTGGTCGGCGGCCGTCGCGACCGCATTGTTGCGGGATTCCGTCGCGTGTGCAACCTCGTCATCTCCCGCCAGGAACTCCCGCCCCTGGACGGTCACGTTCGCGGTCCGGCCGGGACGCGTTTGCCGCTCGATCACGTGGTGCGCGAGCGCCTTGGGCTCGAGACTCTCGGCGAGCGTGCGCAGGCTGCAGATCTCGTACCCGAGGATGCGCCAGCCGTCGATCAGCCGCTCGAGCACCGGCGCCAGGCGCGACACCCCCCGATCCGCCTCGACGCTGAAGACGTGTCCCGCGGGCGGCGCGTCCGCGCTCAGCCTGAGGATCTCGTGGTGCACTGTGGCCGGCGTCAGGCCGTCGCGGGCGAGCAGCTCTTCCATCGTCGCCAGCGTCGTCGGCAACTGGGGGCAAGCGATGAGTTCCCCTTCACAGATGGGGATGTAAGGCGTTCGTCCGAGGGTGTCCGAGCAGTAGTGGAAGCCGAGCCGCTGGGTGAGGCGCAGGGCGTGCCGGCTCGTGCGCCACCCGGGCGCGGCGTGCGTGCGGGGGCGCTCGCCGAAGATGATCTCGAAACGATCGCACGCCCGGCGCATGGCCTGCTCGATCCAGGCGTCGTTCCCGGGCCCGACGTGCGTCACCCAGCGCGCGGTGTCCCAACCGTACAGGCCGACCTCGAAGCCGGTGTCACGGAGGCGCTTCATGGCGGCCTCCGCGCGTCGCCCTATCTCCCGGGCGGGGAGCCAGCGCAGCCGGCGCCCCGGTCCCAGGTTGAAGTAGAAGGTAGCGCCGGCTTCGCGCCGCGCGAGCAGCTCGGCGAGGCGCGGCGCGTGATCGCGCGCACCGCGGACGCCGGCCGCCACGATCCGCAACCCGAGCTTCATCGGGTGCTAGCTCCGCGCCACGAGCAGGACGCCGATCACGATGAGCCCTACGCCCGCGAGCCGCTGCGCCGTCAGCGACTCACCCAACCACCACCACGCCGCGAGAACAGTGAGCACGTAGCCGAGGGACACCATCGGGTACGCGACGCTCACCGGCACGCGCGAGAGGGCGAGCACCCATGCGAGCAGGCTCACGGCGTAGGCCACAACGCCGGCGAGAACGCGCGGCTCGACCGCAAGGCGCATTCCCGCCGATGCAAGTCCCGGCGCATCGAACGCGAACGCGCCGATGGCGTTGGTGCCCGCCTTGAGGAGGAGCTGCCCGGCGGCCCCGAGGAACACCGCGGCGAGGATGAGCGCGAGGCTGACGGCAGTCATCAGAGCTCCGTGAGTTGCGAGTCGGATCCGCGACGGGTCAGCCGAGGAGCAGCGCCGCAGCCACCTTTCGCTCCTCGGCCACCAGGATGTTGTAAGTGCGGCACGCGGCCTGCACGTCCATCACCTCGAGGCCGATCCGCGCCTCGACGAGCGGGCGCGCGATCTCGGGCCGCGGAAACCGGATCGACGCGCCGGTGCCGAGAAGGACGATATCGGCATCGAGCATCGCGAGCGCAGCGAAGTGGGCTGCCTCCAGCGCCTCGAAGGTGGTTGCCGCCCAATCGGTGACGATCCGCTGGGGGAGCACGACGACGCTGGTCGCGAACCGTGTGCCGTTGACGGTCACGAAGCCCGGGCCGTAGCCGGTGAACGTGTTTCTGGCCGAGACAGCGGCAGGATGCAGCTTCAACGAAAAACTCGAATTGCCGTAAGGGGTTAGGACCGCTACCATTATAGCTTCCTCGACTGCAATCACTCGAGCTCCCGGACCATGAAGGATTTCCCCCGCATTCGGCGGCTCCCGCCGTACGTCTTCAACATCACCGCCGAGCTGAAACAGGCGGCGCGCAAGCGCGGCGAGGACATCGTCGACATGAGCATGGGCAATCCCGACGGCGCCACGCCCAGGCACATCGTCGAGAAGCTGATCGAGAGTGTGCAGCGCTCCGACACGCACGGCTACTCCGTTTCGCGGGGCATTCCGCGGCTGCGGCGGGCGATCTGCACCTGGTACGAGCGCCGCTACGGCGTCGAGCTGGATGCCGACAGCGAGGCGATCGTCACGATCGGCTCCAAGGAGGGGATCGCGCACCTGGCGCTCGCGACGCTCGAGCGCGGCGACATCGTGCTGGTGCCGAACCCGAGCTATCCGATCCACATCTACGGACCGGTGATCGCCGGCGCGGACATCCGACACGTGCGGATGACGCCGGACGTCGACTTCTTCGACGAGCTCGAGCGCGCGATCAGGGAATCGTTCCCCAAGCCGAAGATGCTGATCATCAACTTTCCGTCGAATCCGACCACGCAATGCGTCGATCTCGGGTTCTTCGAGCGCATCGTGAGGCTCGCGCGGCAGCACGACATCCTCGTGGCGCACGATCTCGCCTACGCCGACATCGTGTTCGACGGCTACCAGGCGCCGTCGATCATGCAGGTCCCGGGCGCGCGCGACGTAGCGGTGGAGTTCTTCACGATGTCGAAGAGCTACAACATGGCCGGCTGGCGGATCGGGTTCATGGTCGGGAACCCCGATCTCGTTAAGGCGCTCGCGCGGATCAAGAGCTACCACGACTACGGCACGTTCACGCCGATCCAGGTCGCCTCGATCGTCGCGCTGGAGGGGCCGCAGGCGTGCGTCGAGGAGACCGCTCTCAAGTATCGCAAGCGCCGCGACGTCATGGTGAAGGGGCTGCACGAGACCGGCTGGATGGTCGACGTGCCGAAGGCGACGATGTACGTGTGGGCCGAGATCCCGGAGGCCTACCGGGCGGCGGGCTCGCTCGAGTTCGCGAAGAAGCTCCTCAACGAGGCGAAGGTCGCGGTATCGCCGGGGGTCGGCTTCGGCGACTACGGCGACGCGCACGTGCGCTTCGCGCTGATCGAGAACGAGAACCGCACCCGCCAGGCGATCCGCGGCATCAAGGAGATGTTCCGCAAGGACGGTCTTCTCCAGGCGACGCGCGCGGCATGACCTTTCGCGTCATCGCCGTGACCGACGACCGCGGCGCGGTCGTCGAGCCGCAGTGGCTCGCTCGCGCCGAGCGCGTTCACCGCAGCTTGCGGACGGCATTGCCCGCGGACTACGCCGGCAAGCTTGCGCGCGTCTTTGCCGGGGGAGGGCGGATGTGCGTCGCGACCGAAGGCGAGGGCGTGGTCGGGGTCGCCGTCTACCGGATCAGCGAGAACACGTTCGCCGACGTCTTCCTCTACGTGGACGACCTCGTCACCGACGACACGGAGCGCTCGCGCGGCGTCGGTCACACGTTGATGGCGCATCTCGAACAGGTCGCCAGGGACGCCGGCTGCGCGAACCTCGTGCTCGACTCCGGCACCCACCGCCACCGGGCACACAGGTTCTATTTCCGCGAAGGCATGTTCATCACCTCGTTCAACTTCAAGAAGCCGCTCGCATGAAGCCGATCAACGTCGGGCTGCTCGGCATCGGCACCGTGGGCGGGGGCACCTGGAGCGTGCTCGCCCGCAACCGCGAGGAGATCCAGCGCCGCGCCGGGCGCGAGATCCGGATCGCGATGGTCGGCGACAAGGATGTCGAGAAGGCGAAGAGGCTGACTGCGGGCCAGGCGAAGGTCGTCGCCGACGGCAACGCGGTCGTCACCGATCCGGACGTCGACATCGTCGTCGAGCTGATCGGCGGGTCCACCGTCGCGAAAGAGCTCGTGCTCAAGGCGATCGCGAACGGCAAGCACGTGGTCACCGCAAACAAGGCGATGCTCGCGGTCCACGGCAACGAGATCTTCGCCGCCGCCCAGAAGCAGGGCGTGATGATCGCGTTCGAAGGGGCGGTCGCGGGCGGGGTGCCGATCATCAAGGCACTGCGCGAGGGTCTGACCGCGAACCGGATCGAGTGGATCGCCGGAATCATCAACGGCACTTCGAACTTCATCCTGTCGGAGATGCGCGAGAAGGGCCTCGCGTTTGGCGAAGTGCTGAAGGAAGCCCAGGCGCGCGGCTACGCCGAAGCGGATCCCACGTTCGATATCGAAGGCATCGACGCCGCCCACAAGCTGACGATCCTCGCGGCCATCGCCTTCGGCATTCCGATGCAGTTCGACAGGGCCTACACCGAAGGCATCTCGAAGCTCGAACGCGAGGACATCCGCTACGCCGAGAGCCTCGGCTACCGGATCAAGCTGCTCGGCATTACCAAGCTCACCAAGCAGGGCATCGAGCTGCGCGTGCATCCGACGCTCGTGCCGGCGCGTCGCCTGATCGCGAACGTCGAGGGAGTGATGAACGCGATCCTGGTGAAGGGCGATGCGGTCGGACCGACGCTCTACTACGGCGCCGGCGCGGGTGCGGAGCCGACGGCGAGCGCCGTCGTCGCCGACCTCGTCGACGTGACCCGCCTTCACACCGCGGACCCGGGGCATCGCGTGCCCCACCTCGCGTTCCAGCCCGATCGGCTCGCCGCGACGCGCATCCTGCCGATGGACGAGGTGACGACGTCGTACTACTTGCGCATGCGCGTCGCGGACAAGCCGGGCGTGCTGGCCGACATCACGCGCATCCTCGCCGACCGGACGATCTCGATCGACGCGATGATCCAGCGCGAACCGGGAGAGGGCGAGGAGCAGGTGGACATCATCATGCTCACTCACGAGACCCAGGAACGGAACCTGAACGCCGCGATCGCCGCGATCGAGCGGCTTCCGGTCGTCGCCGGGAGCGTGACCCGGATCCGGCTCGAGGAGCTCGGGCGGAACTGAGTGCATCCGGGCCCGTGCGGTATGTCAGCACCCGCGGCGGCATGGCGCCGACCGCGTTCACCGACATCCTCCTCGAAGGACTTGCGCCCGATGGCGGGCTGACGACGCCGGAGCGCTATCCGCGCGTCGACCGCGCGACGCTCGCCGCCTGGCGGGGGCTCGGCTACCGCGAGCTCGCGCTCGAGATCCTCGCGCCCTTTATCGGCGACATCCCGCGCGCGGAGCTGAAGGGCATCGTCGACCGTACCTACACGGCGCAGGTCTTCGGCTCCGACGAGATCACGCCGGTGAGGACGCTCGAGCCGGGGCTGCATCTCCTCGGGCTCTCGAACGGCCCGACACTGGCGTTCAAGGACATCGCGATGCAGCTCCTCGGGGGACTGTTCGAGCATGTGCTCGCGCGCCGCCGTGAGACGCTCAACATCCTGGGCGCGACCTCCGGCGACACCGGCTCGGCCGCGGAGTACGCGATGCGAGGGCGGCAGGGCATCCGCGTCTTCATGCTCTCGCCGCACGGCAGGATGAGCCCGTTCCAGACGGCGCAGATGTACTCGCTCGTCGATCCGAGCGTGTTCAACCTGGCGGTGCGCGGCGTGTTCGACGACTGTCAGGACATCGTAAAGCGCGTCTCGGGCGACGCCGAGTTCAAGGCCCGCTACCGCATCGGCACGGTGAACTCGATCAACTGGGCCCGGGTCCTGGCGCAGGTGGTGTACTACTTCAAGGCTTACCTCGCGGTTACGCGCGGCGACGACGACGAGGTGTCGTTCGCGGTGCCTACAGGCAACTTCGGCAACGTGTGCGCCGGGCACGTGGCGCGGATGATGGGGCTCCCGATCCGGCGTCTCGTCGTTGCCACCAACGAGAACGACGTCCTCGACGAGTTCTTCCGCACCGGGCGCTACGGCGGCCGACGGAGCGCGGACGTGTTCGCGACCTCGAGCCCGTCGATGGACATCTCGAAGGCGTCCAACTTCGAGCGCTTCGTATTCGACCTCGTCGGGCGCGATCCACGGACGGTCGCCGCGCTATGGCGGGAGCTCGATGCGGCGGGCGAGTTCGACCTCTCCGGCACGAGGCACTTCGCGCGCGTCCGCGACTTCGGGTTCGTGTCGGCCCGGAGCTCCCATGCTGACCGGCTCGCGGCGATCCGCGAGATCGACCGCCGCTACGGCTTGGTCGTGGACCCGCACACCGCCGACGGCATCAACGCCGGACTCGCCTGCCGCGAGGCCGGGGTTCCGCTCGTCTGTCTCGAGACGGCGCTGCCGGCGAAGTTCGACGCGACGATCCGCGAAGCGCTCGGGCGCGCGCCGCCGCGACCACCGGCCTATGACGGGCTCGAGTCGGACCCGCAGCGGTTCGAGGTGATCGACCCGGACGTCGAAGCAGTGAAGGCGTATATCGCGCAGCGTGCGGCGGCGTGAGATCAGGGTGTCGCCTGACCGGGAGCAACGACGAACACCCGCTCGCTTTCCGGCAGCACGTCGACCCGAACCCAGTTCACCGTCGGCGAGCCGAACACCTCGACCCGGGTGAAGTTCGTCAGGCGGTCGAACGTTAGCGGGTCGGTCAGCGGCTGGTCGATGCGGTAGCGGTGCCCGTCGCCGTGGATCAACAGCATCGGCTTGCCGAGCGAAGCGGCGTGCAACCGCAACGCCTGGCGCCAGCCCTCGTAGCCGTCGCCCCGGCCCGGCTCCGCGCCAAACGTCGGATCGCCATGCGCGAAGACGGCGAGGCCCCGCATCGCCGGCTGTCGCGCCAGCGCGACCGCCTCGGCGAGCCACGCGAAGTTCGCGCTCATGCGCGCGGCATGCTCCGCGAAGTTCCTGCTCATGCGCCGGGCGGTTTCCGCGTCCGGCGCCGTGCCATTCCCGAGGTTGTTGTTGCTGCCCGGCACGTTGAAGGTCGCGAACACGATGCTGCCCGCGATCCAACGGGCGTTCTCGCGGTAGGGCCGGAAGCGGTGATCGTCGCTTTGCCGCGCGAGACGAAGCTTGGTGCGGCCGAGGCTCTCGTCGTCGCCGAAGAAGAGCGCGCGCAGCGCGTCCAGACGCTCGCGCGGGTCGTAGGCGCCGGCCGCTTCGCCATGGCAGTCCGTCCACTCGTTGTCGCCCGGCGTGAAGATGAGCGGCCGCGGGGAAGCGTCGAGCAGTGCGTACCGTTCCCGCAGGACCTCGCTGCTGCACGGCTCGGTTGCGCGCTTGATGTCCCCCACGTTGACGACGAACGCCATGCCCGCGCGATCCATGTCGCGCAGCATCTGCGCGACGGCCGGCACCTCGAGCAGGTGGTACGGCGTGTCGCCGAAGACGCCGAACGCGAACGGAACCTGCGCGCCGGCGACGGACGCCGCGAGCCACAGCGCGAGCCCCGCGAGCGCTCTCACAGTCTCCGCAGCCGATAGACGAGCTCGAGCGCCTCGCGCGGCGTCAGCGCGTCCGGGTCGACCGACTCGAGGAGATCAAGCGCGGGATGGCGCGGCGGGTCGGGCGCCGGCGGGGCCACGAAGAGGTCCGGCTGCCCGTCGCGATCGAGCGCGCGATGCTCGAGCTCCTGCAGGTGGCGCCGCGCCGCGCGAATGACTGGGGGCGGGACTCCGGCGAGCGCGGCGACCTGGAGCCCGTAGCTCTGGCTCGCCGGTCCCTCCTCGAGCGCGTGCAGAAACACGATCTTGTCCTTGTGCTCGACCGCGTCCAGATGGACGTTGCAGACTTCGCGGTACTCCTGGGCAAGCCTCGTCAGCTCGAAGTAGTGAGTTGCGAACAGAGTGTAGGCTTGGGTTCGCTCGACGAGGTGCCGGGCGATCGCCCAGGCGAGCGCAAGACCGTCGAACGTGGAGGTGCCCCGTCCGACCTCGTCCATCAGCACCAGGCTCGCCTCGGTCGCGTTGTGCAGGATGCTCGCGCTCTCGGTCATCTCGACCATGAACGTGGAGCGTCCCCCGGCGAGGTCATCGGCGGCACCGATGCGGGTGAAGAGCTGGTCGACCGGGCCGATGCGCGCAGCGCGCGCCGGGACGAAGCTGCCGGTGTGCGCGAGGAGCACGATCAGCGCGACCTGACGCATGTACGTCGACTTGCCGCCCATGTTCGGGCCGGTGATCAGGAGGAGCCGCCGCGTGGGCGAGAGCCGCGTGTCGTTGGCAATGAACGGCGCGACCTCGGCCTCGACGACCGGATGCCGCCCGGCCTCGATCTCGATCGCGAGCTCGGACATGAACACCGGGCGAACCCAGTCGCGCTCGAGAGCAACGGCGGCGAACGTCGCGAGAAGATCGAGCTCGGCGACTGCGCGCGCCAGCGACTGGAGGCGCGGCGCTTCGGGCGCGAGCGCCGCGAGCAACTCGTCGTAGAGGCGCTTCTCGAGCGCGAGCGCGCGTTCCCGAGCGGAGAGCGCCTTATCCTCGAACGTCTTCAGCTCCGGGGTGATGTACCGCTCGGCATTCTTGAGCGTCTGCCGCCGGCGATAGTCGTCGGGGACCTTTCCGGCGTGGGCGTTCGTCACCTCGATGTAGAACCCATGGACGCGGTTGTATTCGACCCGCAGGTTCGGGATGCCGGTCCGCTCGCGCTCGCGCGCCTCCAGCGCGACGAGGAATTCGCCGGCGTTCGACTGCAGCGCATTCAGCTCGTCGAGCGCCGCGTCGTAGCCGACGGCGATCACGCCGCCGTCGCGAACCATTGCCCCAGGTTCCGCGGCGATCGCCCGCCGGAGAAGGGTGAGGCAATCGGAGGGCGGATCGAGCGCGGCCGCCAACTCGACCAGCCGCGGCGAGTCGGCTCCGCCCAGAACTCGCTGGATTTCCGACATGCGAGCGAGTGAGTCGCGCAGGCTCGAGAGATCGCGGGGGCGCGCGGTTCGAAGTGCGATCCGCCCGGCGATGCGCTCGATGTCCGCGACGTGGCGCAGCCCGGCCTGGAGTGCCCGATGCGGCCCGTCCCCCGATTCGCCCCGGAGCTGCTCGACGGCTTCCTGGCGGGCGCTCACGATGGCGCGATCGCGAAGCGGGTGGTGCAGCCAATGCCGGAGGAGCCGACTGCCCATGCCGGTGGCGCACCGGTCGACGAGGCTCATCAAGGTCGGCGCCGGGGCGCCGCGCAGCGTCTCCGTCAGCTCGAGGTTGCGGCGGGTGGCGGCATCCATCCTCATGTAGAGCCCGTCGCGCTCCGGCACGAGTGCGACGACATGGCTGAGCGCCTGGGACTGCGTCCGCCGCGCGTAGGCGAGCAGCGCGCCGGCTGCGCCGATCGCGGGCCGCAGATCCTCGCACCCGAAGCCGGCGAGCCCGGCCACGCCGAAGTGCTCGGCAAGCAGGCGCTCGGCCCCGTCCCGATCGAACTGCCACTGCGGCAGGCGCGTGACGGCGCCGACGCTCCCCGCCGGTTCCAGACCGCCGGCCTCGGCGACGAGCACCTCTGCCGGGGCGATGCGCTGGAGCTCGTCGGCGAGCCGGCGCACCGGCACCTCCGCGACGCGGAACTCGCCGCTTGCCAGGTTGAGCCACGCAAGGCCGGCGAGCTGGCGCTCGGGGTGCATCGCGAGGAGGATGTTGTCGGCCTTCTCGTCGAGGAGCGCGCTGTCGGTCAGCGTGCCCGGGGTGACGATGCGCGTCACCGCGCGCTCGACCGGCCCCTTGGACATCGCCGGATCGCCGATCTGCTCGCAGATCGCTGCCGACTCGCCGAGCTTGACGAGCTTCGCGAGATACGATTCGATGGATTGCCACGGCACGCCGGCCATCCTGATCGGCGCGCCGGCCGACGCGCCGCGAGTCGTGAGCGTTAGATCGAGGAGCCGCGAGGCTTTTGCGGCATCGTCATAGAACAGCTCGTAGAAGTCGCCCATGCGGTAGAAGAGCAGCATGTCCGGATGCCTGGCCTTGAGGCTCAGGTACTGCTGCATCATCGGGGTGTGCCGCTCCGTCGAACCCTCGTCAGACTTCACGTTCTTTCCAGGATAACTTGACTAACTTGTTGATAAGATTATACGAATATGTCCTGGCGTGTTCGTGCCACATTCCACGCGCGTCTGCCCCAAGCCGGCGGGTTTGGGGATGGAACTGGGGCAGGTCGCGAAGCAGTATTTGGAGCCACCGGCCGATGACGAAGATCCTCACCGCGCTCGATTGCGAGCGCCACTAGGCAGCCGCCTTGACCGACACCAAGTGCTTCGGACGCCGCTCGCTCGCGATGCCCGGCGCCGGTCCGAACGCAGCGCCGCTGCGCCCGCGCAAGCGCACGCGCGGGCAGATCACGCTCGGCGCGTTTCCGCGCACGACGCTCGCTGAGCCGCGCGAGGCGTGCGGGACCGAAAAGAAGGTCCGCGACGATCCGCGCGGCGCGCCCAAACAGCACGCGCCGGTGCTCGCGCGTGCTCCAGCGCATACGGTGCGGCAACTGCTCGAGGACTAGTTCCGATTGCACACAGCGGGGCTGGCGAAAGGAGACGAGCAGGAGCGGATGTTACGGCATGACGTCCTGCCAAAGTGCGGGCTGCGTGCCGCCGCGAAGTCAGCCCGCGCCACGTGGTCGATTCTGCGAAGCGATCGCCGATCACGCTCCGCGTGTGGCCAGGATGTGCGGCTCGGCGCCGCGCATGGCGTTCGCGAAGGCAGCGGCGCGCCGATGCGCCTACAGCAGCAGGCGTTCGCGAGGCTCGAATGACAAAGGGGGAGGGTCTTGTTACGAAGACAGCCGATGCTGAGCCGCATCGGGTGGACCTTGCGTTGATGAAACGACGGGCGTGCTTGCGGAATGGCTCGGCTCGAGAGGCTCGCGTCCCTCTTCACTTCAGCCTGCGCGTTGGCGCGAGAGTGAAACAGGGCGCGGACCAGGAGTAGCGCCCTCGCGCGGACCGCCTGCCCGACGCCGCACTAGCGAATCAGGCGCGGTACTTTGCGAATCTCTTGAACAAGTGCACTACCGAATCAAACGAGAGCACGTCGATCTTGTAGCCTTCCAAGGACGGTCTCTCAGGCAGCTTCGCGTCGATGTCCGCGGTCATCAGCAAATCTTGCGATCGCCGCGTCCAGGAGATCTCCGTTTGCTTATCGCGTCGAAATTTGAACATGAGAACAGGTGGTCGCGTATACCTCTCGCACTCTGCCACTCCCGGTGCGGGCGATGTGGCTGCAACCGCCGCCATAACGAAAGTTCACGATACGTCACCGGCCTCGCCTGCGGACGTGTTTGCACAAGTTTGCAATCCCGAGCACCGGGAGGCGTTAGAGTTTGGAGACAGCCTCTCGGATACTCTGACGATGAAGACTTTAGCCAAGGGACACACGTCCTGCCTCTCCCCTGAATTCAAGTACACGTCCGCTACGCATACAGATCTCGAAAAGACTTTCGCCCGAATCAAACGCCAACTGAAAGGTCAGTCCGAGCAGGGCCGGGCGAAGGTGTGTCCGCTACCCGCGAGAAGGTCGCGCTAGCCGGGTAGCCCTCACCGCAACCCGCGGGCGGATCGCGGAACACGGCTACCTGCACCGGATGGCCAGGGTGCAGCCGCCCAGCGCCCGGCGCCGATGCGGCGGCCTGGTCGCCGGCTCGAGACGGAAACGAGGGGCCGCGCCTATGGCGGCCCATGGTGGTGCAGCGAGCGAGCTAACGGCTACGACTGTTGCTTCCCCCTCTCCTCGTCCTCCCGTACCTGTCGACGTAGCCTTTGTTCGTGAGACTCAGTATCCCGCTGAAACGGCACGAACTCTTGCGGAGCGTCTTGCTCACTCTGCTGTTGCCGGCGCCCTAGTTCTTGCTGTTGGTTGCCCTGCTGTTGACGCTGATGCATGTCGCGGTGCTCCTATCCAGTTGCGTAGAAACTCGTACAGCTTTCTTCCGACCCAGACGGCGCCATCTCCCGGAAATCAGTACCAGACACCGATCTTCGCCGTCGCTAGAACGACGACCAGATCCAGCGCGCCAGCAGCACGGCCAAGCCCGCCAGCAGCAGCAGGAAAAGAACCACGCCGAGCACGAGCGCGATGCCGAACGCCCGGCTGACGCGCTCGGCCTTCTCCGGCTGGTCGAGCCAGCCGTTCAGCAGCTGCACGTTGCGCTGGTTCGCCTTGAAGACGGCGTCGAACGCATCGCCGGCGAAGGGAATGATCCCGACCAGCCCTTCCAGGCCGACGTTGAACGCCATCCGGGTCAGCACGAGTTTCGGTGCGCCGAGGCGCGCGGCCTCGCTGAGGATGTAGCTCGAGAGCAGCACCCCGATCAGGTCGCCGATGAACGGAAAGACGCCGATCAGCGCATCGAGGCCCACCGTGAACCGGGTGCCGGGAATGCGGATCGAGCTGTCCAGGAGCCATGCGAGCCGCGCGAGGCGCTCGCGCGTCTCGCGGGTGCCCGCCGCCTCGGCCGATTGGACGTTGCCTTCGGCGTCGACGGAGATGATTCTCGTGGATGAAGTCGCCATCCTGCTCCGACACGCAATGTAAGCAGCCGTTCATCGTCACCCGCGGTATCGAGCCGGGCGCGCCACGACCGCCCGCAGGATCCCTCGGTGCAGGAGCGGATCCTACGGGCAGCTCGGTCTTTCCAGCAGTCTGCCGAGCGCCGCGCAGGCATCGACGACCCCGGCGACTCGGCCGGGCGCCATGCCTTGCATCGGGCGGGCCGTGGTCTTCAGCAGCTCCAGTACGTCGCCCGGCGCCAACTCGGGGTGCTGCTCGAGGAGCAAGGCGACTACGCCGGTGACATGCGCGGCGGCGAACGAGCTCCCGGACACAAGATCATAGCTCTCGCGCGGAGCGATGGTGAGTATGTCTATTCCGGGCGCCGCAATTGCAGGGGTGGACCCGCCCGAAACGCGCTGCGCGATCCGTCCATGGGCATCGCTGGCAACGACCGCGATGACCGACCGCAGCGAAGCAGGAAACCCGGGGCCATTGCCGCTCTCCGCGGTCGCCGCGACGATGGTCATGCCCTGATTGTGAGCGGCCGCGATGAGCCTCGCCAAGAGCGGATCGGGCGGACCGGCAAGACTCAGATTCAGCACTCGCGCTCCCATGTTGATGGAGAAGTCGATCCCCTTCGCGAGCGTCCAGCTGCTGCATAGCGCTTTTCCACTTACGCGCTCCGGGTACCAGCACGCCTTGACCGCAACGACCTCGGTTTCGGGTGCGATGCCGGAAAATCCGCTGCCGTCATCCGCACGGGCGGCGATGACGCCGGCAACGGCGGTGCCGTGGCGGTCGCGGGCAAAGTCGTGCTCGCCGCCGTCCACGAAGTTCTGCGTCTTCGCTATGCGCCCGCGCAGTTCGGGATGGGCCATGTCAACGCCGGTGTCGACCACGGCAACCCTGATGCCTCTGCCCTTGCTCGTGCGATGCGCCGCGTCCGCTGCGACAAGCCTCGGACCGTAGGAAAGCGCGATATTTGAATCACGCTGCTTCTCCTGCAAACCGGCGAAGATCTGATTCTGTTGCGCCGATTCGACCCGCGGATCGGCCCGCAATGCATCGATCAAGTCGGCGATCGGGCGTTCCGGCGGGACCTGCAAGACCACGCATTGAACGCCGATCGAACTCAACGGAAAGCTGCCTCTCTGTTGCAGCCCGTATTCGCTTGCCAGCGCTTGCGCAACAGCCGCCCAGCGCTCCGGCGTATCGTCGGCCAGGGTAATGATGATCTGGCGCGACTGCAGCTGTTTGGGCACTTCAGGCGCTTCGTCTGCGGGTCTCGCAAGAGGTGCTTGCGGATCGACCGAGGCGCAACCGGCTAGCGCAAGTAGCGCGCCCACCAGCGCCGCCTGGCCGAGAGACCGCCTCATTGCGCGCCTCCCGGAGCGACGACGGCAGCGAAGCGCACCTTCGGATGCCGAGCCACCTTTGCGCTGATCTGCTCGGCGCTTGCGGACGCCGCGACCGAAAGCTGCACGGTATATATCCCTTGAGGTGTCGGTCCATCAACGATCGTCGCGTCGATGTCGTGGAGCAGATCGCGCAGCTCTTTCTCCGTGGCTTCCTCGGCAAAAACCATGCGCAATCTGACTCGTTCGTTTGCGGCCGATCCAGCGGTTCGCGACAGCGTTTCGTAGGGCGCATCAGGTGGCGCGGGCGCGAGCAGTACGCCGGTGAGTGCAACGATCAGAGCCGCCTGGAAAGCGAACGCCCAGCGCATCGGAGTCGGCGTCTCGAGCAGCCATGAACGCAATCTGTGAGCAAGGCTCGGGCGACCCGTGGAGGGCGCGGTCTCCGCGGCATCCACCTGCGCCAGGATCTGCCCGAAGTGCCTCGGCGACGGCGCCCAACCTTGCCGCTTTTCCAGCCTGCTTGACCTGGTGACCACGGCGAGATTGCGGCATCGCTCGACCTCTTGTCGGCACGCCGGACAGTTCGCGAGATGGCGTTCGACCGGCACGGCTTCGTCCGCGTTCAGACTGCCGTTGACGTACCACGGCAGCAGCTCCCAAGCGGATTCATGGTGTTCTTCGTGTTGTTCGTTGGCGCCATGATCGTCCTCCTAGTGTTCTATCCCCCGCGCCTCGAGGAGCTGGGCCAAGCGCTTGCGGGCATGAAACATCCTGGTTTTCACGGTATTCACAGGCGAGTCGGTGATCGCCGCGATCTCCTGATAAGAGCAATCTTCGCAGAAGGCCAATTCGATCACCGCCCGATGCTCGGCGGATAACTCGTCCAAGGCCGATGCAAGCGCTTGCCCGAGCTGTCTGCCGATCAGCGTCCGTTCGGGGTTCACCGGGTCCGCGGGACCGTCGTCGTCGCCGGCGTCGTCGATGTCGAGCGGCACCTCGCGCCCGCGGGCCGAAGACCGCGCGAGGGCTTTGAGAGCCTTGTTGTGGGCAATGCCAAAGAGCCACGTCGACAGGCGCGAAGTCGCCTCGAAGCGCGCCGCGCTCTGCCAAACGACCATCATCACGTCGTTGATCGCCTCCTCGACGGCTTCACGTTGCTTCAGCAACCTGAAGAGATAGCGACCCAGACGAGGTGCGTAGCGGTAATAGAGCGTCTCGAGTCCGCGGCGATCTCCCTGCGAGATCGCACGAATCAGCTTGAGGTCCTCCTCCTCGGAGGAGCGGCCGGAGGTCGGCGCATGCCCGCCCTCCAACCCTCGCATGCCGCCGCCTTCACGCAACGGCCGCACTCCATGATCGGGGCGCAAATCCTTGCCGCCTCCGCGCGGCGACGCGACATGTACTTCAGGCCGATTTCCCATACCGGCCCATGCTGCCGCTTCGCTCACCCGGGTGAGGGTTGTTCCATGCAGAGCCAGCGGAGGTCCTCCCACGTGTTCGCCTTCCGGATTGCTTGCGATCCCTTGTCGGGTGATTTCCGATGACGGGAGAAAGGTTCATCGATGGCTCACATTCTCTTGGCTTGCCGCGTCGCGCGAAGCTCGCCAAATCGTCGCTGATGCAGGAGCCCAACGTCACGACGGCCGGCGCGAGGGTCAATGGAGATCGGGCAAGGCGAGAAGAACTATAAGTGAGAGCCGTAGTTCGTGGATAAGGCATTAGGTCTACGACAAACGGGTGTCTCGCATCGCATCGCGGCGAGCAAGACCGCACCTTGCCGCGATGCAAAGTTCCTTTGAACGTAGAACCTTTTGCCGCTTGGCGGGAATCAAGAGCGCAGAGAGGCGAGCAACTGCGACCCTCGACCGCACGGGCAGCCGGTAGATGGACCGCTCTTTCCCGTTGCGAGGACCGGCACACTCATCGTGATTGGAAGGAGAAGCTTTCATGGCCAGCATCAGCGAACAGCCCCCCCGCCGGTCGACTTTCCTATCCAGCGGGGCAAGAAGCATTGCCGGATTTCAAGCACTGTTTCTGAACCGCAATGCGATCGTTACATCACTGAAGATCTTTGGCCTCAGCGTGGGGATGGCGGTCGCGATATCTCCCGCCTCAGCGCAGCCAGCGACCTACCACGACGTGGAGGCGATGGACGCCGCCGTGCTCCGGTTCGACGGCGTCGCGGGCGGCCGGATGCAGGTCCGCGACATCGGGACGACCGCGAACGGCCGGCCCGTACGCGCGGTTCACATCGCCGCCACGCCCAACCTTTACGGCACCGAGGCCGAGGCCAGCATGGCCGACAAGCCCGCGCTGCTGATCGAATGCGGCATGCACGCGCGGGAATGGGCCGGCCCCGAGCTGTGCCTGAAGTATCTGCAGGTGTTTGCGCTCGGCTTCCTGCTCGATCCGGTCCGCATCAACGACATCCTCGCGAACGCGGACATCTATGTGATCCCGATGGTCAACCCCGACGGGCGCGCGTGGGACGACACCGAGGGCGGCGACCCGAACAAGTACTGGACCAGCACGGTGTATGGACCCGAGCGACGGCGGCGGCTGGCGCCCCAACGCGCAGGTGTCGCGTGCGACAACGCATCGGGTACAGCCGTCGGGATCGACGTCGCCCGGAGCTTCTCCACCGGATGGAGCGACGCCGCAATCGTCGTGCAAGAGCGAACGATTTCCGCGGCTACGCACCCTTCCAGGCGCGCGAGGCGCAGATCCTGCGGCGCTTCGTCGACAACCGGATGATCTCGATGTCGCTCTCGGTCCACTCCAACGGCCAGTCGATGGGCATCCGCACCGAGTCGCTCAAGCGCGATTCGCGACAACGTGATCAACCTCTGGAACGCCGAGGTTCCCTCGCTACCGCTCACGGGGGGCAAGGAGGCCGCGACCGGCGGCGGCCTGGGCCAGTTTCCCGCGTGGATGGCCGATCCGTCCGACACGCCCTTGGAGCCCGACGTGGGCACGCGGCGCGGCGCCGTCGCGCTGCTGATGGAGTTGCCGCCGAAGGAGGATGAGGAGGAAAAAATTGACTACTACGCCCCGCCGTATCAATACAGCCCGACCGACAGCTCGAACGGGTTCCACCCGAGCGCGCAGGTCTTCCTCGACGAAAGCTTGCAAGGCTTCGTCGCCAGCGTGCAGCACCTCGCCGAGCAGGCCCGCCGTCCCTGGTGCCCGCTCACGCCCGGCACTCTGACGCCGTCGGCGGCGTGCAGACGCGACGTCGGCTTCACCGGCGCGAAGATCGCGGTGTGCACCGACTGCGTCGGCACGCTCGCCGAGTCGCCGTTCGGCTCGGGCTCGCGCCAGACCAGCACCGCGGGTTCCCGCCAGATCGTGTACCGCATCCAGAACTTCGACAGCAGGACGGCAGCGACCGTGCAGAGGCGTGGTCGACTGTGCTGTCGAGGCCGATCGACGCGGGGGCGTACGCCACGTACCTCTTCAACGCGACGAGCTTCCCGGCGGCACCACTGGCGCCGGGGGCAGCGGCGACGGCTAGCGTGCCGTTCACGTTCGTCGCCGGCCGCGACTACATCGTGCAGCTCAACGCGAACGCGACGTCGTACTCGGACGAGACGAACATGCAGAACAACTATCGCCAGTTCCGCTTCGTCGTTCCGTAGGGGCCGCGCCGCGGGCGGGCGCACGGCCCGGCAAGCAGACCGGTGACGGCATGCCTGCCCGCGACACAAAGTTTCCCTGAACGTAGAACCTTCTGCCGCCTGGCGGGGAATCAAGAGTGCAGGAGAGGCGAGCAACCGCGACCCTCGACCGCACAGGAGCCGGTGGATGGACCGCGCTTCGCTTTGCGGCGACCGGCACACTCATCTTGATTCGAAGGAGAACTCTCATGAAACCGACGATCGCACTCGCAGTCGCTGCGCTTTTTCTCGCCACCGCCACGCCGATCCATGCCAAATTGGTTCCCGTCGATGAGCCCGGGAAAGGCGGCAACGAACAAGGCGACAACGCCGGGACGCCCAACATCCCTGACGACCTCATCCCGGCCCACCCGGACGCGCGGAACACGGCCGCCTGCAACTTCCACGGCACCACGTCCCCCTCCGATGCGACTTACGCTGCGTTCGCCAAGAGTCTCGTCGGGCCGAAAGGCAACAAGGGCCTGACGATCCAGAGCCAGGTCGAGTACCACCACGTCGGCGGCGCTTCGGTCGTGATCATCGAGAACGGGGCCATCACGCAGCACCACTGGTACGGCTGCCAGGATCGCGCGGCGGCCCGGCGCACCACGGCGAATACGATCTACCCGGCGGCCTCGCTGTCGAAATTCGTCAGCTCGATCGGACTGGTGATCGCCGACCGCCAGAAGGTCGTCGACCTCGACCGCACCGTGCAGTCCTACGCCGATGCCTATCCGAACAGCTTGCTGGCGGACTGGGTGGATGAAAAGTTCAGCGGCGGTGCCGCGGGTTACCCGCAGGCAATGCCGGTGCGTCGGCTGCTCAACCATACCGCAGGCCTGAATACTCACTCCATCGGCGCGTTTCCACCCGGCGACGTCCCCACGATGGTCGACGTATTCATGGGCACGGGCGGGCATAACGGGTACTTCACCGACGGGATCGAGTCGATTCACCCGCCGAAGACAAAGATCGAGTACTCGGGCGGCGCGTTCATCGTGGCCGAGCACATCCTCCAGCTCGCGTCGCCGCTCTCGTTCAAGGACTATCTCAAGCAGAACGTCCTCGACGCCGGGGGCTTGTCGCTGAGCACCTTCGAGACCGCGCAGACGTCGATGACCAACCTTGCCCGGCCCTATAGCTGCGTGACCTGCGGCTCCGGCATCTTGCAAACCACCGTCAAAGCCGCGGGTGGCCTGCTGGCAAACGCCCGTGAGTATGCGGAGCTGGTGGTTGCGCTCGCCAACGGCGGGGTCACTCACAGCGGCCGCCGCGTCATGCAGCAGTCGGACGTCAACGCCATCCTGACGCCGGCCGCGAGCGGGGAGTCCTCGTTCGGGCCCTGTTCCAATCCGGGTGCAACGAAGACGATCGATCTGGGGACGAGCACCGTCAACGTCAAAGGCCTCGAGCTCACGATCGATCTCGGTACCGCGACGGAGACGTGTGTGGCGGGCCAGTACCGCAGGGTGCTGTCCGACGGCAATTGGTCCGGACTGGGCGTCGAACTCTCCACGACGATCGAACCGGACGGCTATCCGCGCACCGTCGAGCACGGCGGCACGCAACCAGGTTCGCGCACCTACTTCAAGATCGATCGTCGCACCGGTGACGGTATCGTCATCATGATCAACGGTGACGCCGAATGGGTCGACGGCGACGGATTCACCTATGGCGCCGACCCGTTGCGGGACCAGATCAAGGCGGCGTACGCCGCGGCCTACTGATCGCAGTGCCGTGGTGCGTAGGGTGGGGCCAGACCCCACCCTACTGTTTCAAACAAATAGGCAGGGAACCATGAAACCCCGCCTCCAGCTCAACTCTGGCGTAGTACCGAAGGGAGTTCTGGGGTTCGCGAACTTCACTTCGTCTAACGTGAGAGATGACGACACTCTTCAGCTCGCCCCCGCCAATCGGATTCGCCAACGTACTCCCCTTGACCTGGGGGGTAGGAATCTTCTCGGCCTCGTTGACCGAGTACGTACCGAAGCAGGCGATCGATCCTTGCACGATCGCCTCACTCGACCTGCACCCGGGATCGAGTTTTTCAACGGACTACGCCGCTACGCCCCGCCCTGACGAGCTGCAGCAGCTGGACGAACACCTTCGGCGAGCCGCACACCACCTGGCCCGAATCGAGGTAGTTGCCTTCGCCCTCGTAGTCGCTGATCAGCCCGCCGGCTTCGATGATGAGCAGGCTCCCGGCGGCCGTATCCCAGGGCGCGAGCCCGGTCTCCCAGAACCCGTCGAGCCGGCCCGCCGCGACGTACGCGAGATCGAGCGCGGCGGCGCCCGCCCGCCGCACGCCGGCGGCGTGCTCCGTCACCGCTCTGAACGTCCGCAGGAACTCGTCGAGGTGCGCGAGCTCCTTGAACGGGAAGCCGGTGCCGATCAGCGCCTCGGCGATGCTCGCGCGCTTCCCGACCCGGAGACGCCGGTCGTCCAGGAACGCGCCGCGACCGCGGGTCGCGGTGAAGAGCTCGTTCCGCGTCGGGTCGTAGACCACGGCCTGGGTGACCGTCCCGCGGTGGCGGAGGGCGATCGAGACCGCGTACTGCGGGAAACCGTGGATGAAGTTGGTCGTGCCGTCGAGCGGGTCGATAATCCAGGTGTACTCGGACCGGCCGGCGGCGCCCGACTCCTCCGCGAGGAACGCATGGTCGGGGTAAGCTTTCTTGAGCGTCTCGATCACCGCGTCCTCGGCCGCGCGGTCGGTCTCGGTCACGAAGTCGTTCTTGCGCTTGGCGGTGACGGCGAGCCCGTCGAGGTCGCGCGCGGCGCGGTTGATGATCGCGCCGGCGCGCCGCGCCGCCTTGACGGCCATATTGAGCATCGGATGGAGCGAGTGCATCGGCGGGGAGTGGGCGCGAGGTGACGAGCGAAGGCGCGATTCTAGCGAATCGAGACGACGGGCTCGGACGCCTCACGCGCGTGCGCGTGGTGCTCGTGCGCACGACGCATCCCGGCAACATCGGCGGCGCGGCGCGCGCCATGAAGACGATGGGGCTCGCGCGGCTCGTGCTGGTCGAGCCGCGACATTTCCCCGACCCGCAGGCCAGCGCGATGGCAACAGGCGCGGACGATCTGCTCGCGCGGGCCGAAGTGTGCGCGTCGCTCGACGAGGCGCTTGACGGGACGACGCTCGCGATCGCGCTGACCGCGCGCCGCCGCGAGCTATCGCCGAGCGCGGTCGATGCGCGCGCGGCGGCCGAGCTCGCGGTCGCTGAGGCAGGCGCAGGCGGCGAGGTCGCGCTCGTGTTCGGGACGGAGATGTCCGGGCTCGCGAACGAAGAGGTGCTCAGGTGTCGGATGGTCGCGCACATCGCCACCGATCCGGCGTATTCCTCCCTCAATCTCGCCGCGGCGGTGCAGGTCCTCGCCTACGAGGCGCGCGTCGCGGCGCTCGGGCCGGCGCCCGTGACGAACGACCGTTTCGAGGCGGCGACCTTCGAGGAGATCGAGGGTTTCTATGCGCACCTCGAGCGCAACCTCGTGGCGAGCGGTTTTCTGGACCCGGCGAGCCCGCGGCGGTTGATGGAGCGGCTGCGCCGGATCTTCAGCCGCGGCCGCCTGGAGAAGGAGGAAGTCAACATTCTTCGGGGAATCCTTTCGTCCTGGGATGGCGAAGGTAGTCGTGAATAATAGTTGACCAGAACGCTCGGGTTTCAGATAATCCTCGTAACGCCTTGGTTAGAGAGACAAGCGGGGATGGTGTCCCCTTGTAGATCCCCCGAGGCAGTGAACGGCACAGGATCGACATGTTCGCCCGCATCCGCGAAGACATCGCCAGCGTGTTCGACCGCGACCCGGCGGCCCGGTCCGCCTGGGAGGTCATTACGTGTTACCCCGGGTTTCATGCGCTGCTCATCCATCGTTTCGCCCACGCGCTGTGGGGGGCGGGCTTCCGCTGGCTCGCGCGGCTCGTCTCGCACTTCTCGCGGTGGATCACCGGCATCGAGATCCACCCCGGGGCGACGATCGGCCGCCGCGTGTTCATCGACCACGGGATGGGTGTCGTGATCGGCGAGACGGCCGAAATCGGCGAGGACACCACGCTCTATCACGGTGTGACGCTCGGCGGGACGAGCTGGAACAAGGGCAAGCGCCATCCCACCCTCGGCCGCAACGTCGTTGTCGGCGCCGGCGCGAAGATCCTCGGGCCGCTCGTCGTTGGCGACGGGGCTAAGGTGGGGTCGAACGCGGTGGTCGTGAAGGACGTACCGCCCGGCGCGACCGCCGTGGGCATCCCGGCCAAGATCATCGAGGATCGCCACGCGCAGGTACGCGAGGCGCACGCCGAGCGGCTCGGATTCTCGGCCTACGGGCTCACGAGCAGCGACGACGATCCGGTCGCGCAGGCGATCCGCGGTCTGACCGACCACACGGCCGAGCTCGAGCGGTGCCTTGCGGACGTGATCGCCAGGCTAGAAGCGCTCCAGGCGGCGGACGCCGAGGCGGAGCGGGCGGTCGTCGAGCGCTTCGATCCGACGCGTCTGCGCAAGGTCGCGGACAAGTAGTGCGCGCCCGGCGCCCGGTCCGGCTTGTCCGCAGCCAGGCGTTGCGCCTAGGATGCGAAGCATGAGGCTACCGGCGGCGATTGTCCTCGCGATTGGCGTTTCCGCTGCGCAAGGGCAGACCATCGAGCAGCGCGCGGCGGAGGTGCGCCGCGCGCTGGCGCTGCCGCCGCCGGTCGAAACGGTGATCGAGCGCGGGAGCGCGCCATTGACCCCGTCGGCGACTCCTGCGCCTGCGCCCGTCGTCCCGACCGCGAGCGTTCCGGCACGCCAGCCGGAGGCGGTCCAGGCGGTGGGCGAGCCGGCCGACCGGGCCAACACGATCTTCGGCAGCCCTGGCTCAGTCGACGATCCCCGGGGCACGGCGTTCGTCAACGATCCGCGGGGCACCGCCATCATGGGCGTGCCGCCGGGGATGTCGAGCACCCGGGTGCCGGGCTACGTCCCCGGCATCGTCACGTATCCGACGCGTGGCCAGCCGGTGCGGGGCGCGCGCAATCTCTCTACCGGCCAGCGCAGCTTCTCGGCTGGCGACAGCAACCCGTAACGCTGCTTACTGGCGGGGGCCGGCTAGCAACTCCAACATCCGCCGCACCGCCAGCGCGCGCTCCTTGAGCGTCGGAGCGGCGACCGGCGCCCGCAGCTTCGTCGGGCCCGCCAGCCTCCAGCCGCGGCTCTTCGACACCAAGTCAACCACGCGCGCTGCGTCGATTGCCGGATTGGGCCCGAACTGGATCTGGACGTGGTCGGCCGGCGCATCGATGCGGGCAATGCCCAGCGGATGCGCCAGGATCCGCAACCGGTGGCTTTCGACGAGCGCCTGCGCGGCCTCCGGTAGCGGACCGAACCGATCGACCAACTCCTCGTGCATCGCGGTGAGCGCCTCTTCCGTGTCGCAGTTAGCAAGCCGCTTGTAGAGCACCAGCCGCTCGTGCACGTCGGAGCAGTAGCCGGCCGGCAGCAGGGCAGGCGTATGGAGGTTGATCTCGGTCGTTACGCCGAGCGGTTGCGTGAGATCCGGCTCGCGACCGGCCTTCAGGCTGCGCACTGCGTGCGCGAGCATGTCGTTGTACAGATTGAACCCGATCTCCTGCATCTGGCCGCTCTGCGACTCGCCGAGCACTTCGCCGGCGCCGCGGATCTCGAGGTCCTGCATGGCGAGATAGAACCCCGAGCCGAGATCCTCCATCATCTGGATCGCCTCGAGGCGCTTCTTCGCGTTCGCGGAGAGCGCTTCCTCGGGCGGCGTCAGCAGATAGGCGTAGGCCTGGTGGTGCGACCGGCCCACACGGCCACGCAACTGGTGCAGCTGCGCCAGTCCGAACCGGTCGGCCCGGTCGATAACGATCGTGTTCGCGGTCGGGATGTCGATCCCGGTCTCGATGATGGTGGAGCAGACGAGCAGGTTCGTCCGCTGCTGCACGAAGTCGCGCATCACGCGCTCGAGGTCGCGCTCGCGCATCTGGCCGTGCGCGACGACGATGCGTGCCTCGGGGACGAGCGCCGCGAGCCGCGCCTCCTCCGCTTCGATCGACTCGACGTCGTTGTGCACGAAGTAGATCTGCCCGCCGCGCTTGAGCTCGCGCAGGGCCGCTTCGCGGACGAGGCCCTCGGAGCGCTGGGCTACGAAGGTCTTGATCGCCAGTCTGCGCTCGGGCGCGGTCGCGATCACCGACAGGTCGCGCAAGCCCTCGAGGGACATCGCGAGCGTGCGCGGAATCGGCGTGGCGGTGAGCGTCAGGACGTCGACCTCGGCTCGGAGCTGCTTCAGGCGTTCCTTCTGGCGCACGCCGAAGCGGTGCTCTTCGTCCACGATCACGAGCCCGAGCCGTTTGAACTTCACATCGCGCGAGAGCAGCTTGTGGGTGCCGATCACGACGTCGATGCGGCCGTCGGCGAGGCCCTTGAGCGCCTCGGTCTGCTCGGTGCCGGTGCGAAAGCGCGACAGCTCCGCAATCCGGATCGGCCAGCCGGCGAAGCGGTCGGAGAACGTGCCGAAGTGCTGCTCGGCGAGCAGCGTCGTCGGCGTGAGCACTGCGACCTGCTGGCCGTCGGCGACCGCGACGAACGCGGCGCGCAGCGCCACCTCGGTCTTGCCGAAGCCGACGTCGCCGCAGACGAGCCGGTCCATCGGCTTGCCGCTGGTCATATCGAAGACCACCGCTTCGATCGCCCCTGCCTGGTCGGGCGTCTCCTCGAAACCGAAACCTTCCGCGAACGCATCGAGGTCGTGCGGCTTCACCTCGAACTTGCGGCCCTGCCGCGCCGAACGCTGGGCGTAGAGCGCGAGCAGCTCGGCCGCCGTGTCGCGCACCTGGCGCGCCGCCTTGCGCTTCGCCCGGTCCCATTCGGCGCCGCCGAGCTTGTGGAGCGGGGCCTGCTCCGGCGGCCCGCCGGAGTACCGGCCGATCGTGTGCAGCTGCGCGACCGGGACGTAGAGCTTGTCCGCGTCGGCATACTCGAGCTGCAAGAACTCGGTGGCGCCTTCCCCTAGATCGAGACTCAGCAGGCCGCGGTAGCGACCGATGCCGTGGGTTTCGTGCACCACCGGGTCGCCGATCGCGAGCTCCGAGAGGTCGCGGAGCATCCCCTCGATCGAAGAGCGTCTCGCCTGGTCGCGCCGACCGCGTGCGCGGGCGGTGCCGGCATACAGCTCGTTCTCGGTGACGATCGCAAAGCCCGTCGACAGCCCGAGCGAATCCCACGCCTCGCCGGGAGCGACCGCGAACCCCTCGGCGAGCGGCGCGACGCCGAGCATCAGACGCTCGTCCGCGGCGAGGAACTCGGCGAACGATGCACATGGTCTCGGCTGCAGGCCGTACTGCGCGAGATAGTCGGTCATCGTCTCACGCCGTCCCGGCGAATCGGCGACGAGCAGCACCCGCGACGACGTCGCGTCGAGGAAGCGCTTCAGCGGGTGCAGCGGATCGGCCGCGCGCCGCTCCACGGCCACGGGCGGAAGCGGCTCGGTTGCGAGCCGGTCGGCGTCATCGCGGGCGAGCTGCGGCGCGTGCAGGTCGAGGCGGTCGAACGGTTTCGCCGCGAGGAAGAACTGCTCCGCGGAGAGGAAGAGATCCCCGGGGGGGAGCAGCGGGCGCGTCCGGTCCCCCTGCAGGAGGCGGTAGCGCGACTGCGCGTCGCGCCAGAATTCCTCGATCGCGGCGTGCACGTCGTGGTGGGTGACGAGCACTGTTTCCGGCGGCAGGTAATCGAACAGCGTGCCCGTGCCGTCGAAGAAGAGCGGCAGGTAGTACTCGATCCCGGCCGGCGCGACGCCGCTCGAGACGTCCTTGTAGATCGGCGACTTCGACGGGTCGCCCTCGAACGCCTCGCGGAACCGGGCGCGGAAGCGCTGGCGCGCGGCGTCGTCGAGCGGGAACTCGCGGGCCGGCAGGAGGCGCACCTCGTTGACCTTGTACACGGTGCGCTGCGTGTCGACGTCGAACGTGCGAAGCGTGTCGACCTCGTCGTCGGCGAGGTCGATGCGGTAGGGGAGCGCGCTGCCCATCGGGAAGAGGTCGATCAGCCCGCCGCGGATGCAGTACTCGCCCGGCGCGACGACCTGCGTCACATGGCTGTAGCCTGCGGTCGCGAGCTGGACGCGGAGGCGCACTGCGTCGAGGCGGGTGCCCTGCTTGATGAAGAACGTGTAGCCGGCGAGGTATGAGGGCGGCGCGATGCGCTGCAGGGCGGTCGACGCCGGCACGATCGCGACGTCGCAGTCGCCGGTCGTGATCCGGTAGAGCGTCGCGAGCCGCTCCGACACGAGATCGTGGTGCGGCGAGAAGCTGTCGTAGGGCAGCGTCTCCCAGTCGGGCAGGAGCGCGACGCGCAGCTCGGGCGCGAACCACGCGATCTCATCCCGCAGACGCTGGGCCTCGAGCGCGGAGGCGCATATGACCGCCAACGGCCGGCGAGCGTGCGCGAAGCGGCCGAGCGCGAGCGCATCGGACGAGCCGGCGAGCTTGCCGAAGCGCGTCCGCGTCACTGAAGGAGCGGCGGTCAAAACCTCGGGCACGACAAATCCTGCAGAACACCCTGCATCAAGCACGCTGCAAACAGCGGGCCGCGTTGGAACGGGATCCGCTTCGCGGCGTCCACTCCAACGCGGCCGGTCGCTATTATACGGGGTGATATGGAGGCGATCCCGGTGATTCCATGGCTGCGCGCTGCGTCGGACTGATCCCGGCCGCCGGTCACGGCGCGCGCCTCGCGGGTGACGCACCGAAGCAGTATCTCGAGCTCGCCGGGCGTCCGATGGTGGCGCATGCGGCGGGCGCGCTGCTCGCGCATCCCGCGATCGATCTCGCATTTGTCGTGGTCGCGCCCGACGATGAGCGGTGGGGCACGTACGACTGGAGCGCATTCGGCGACCGGCTGGCACCGCTGTGGTGCGGCGGCGCGAGCCGGCGCGATAGCGTGCTGAACGGCCTGATCGCGATGGCGAACGTCGTCGACCCGGAGGACTGGGTGCTGGTGCACGACGCGGCGCGCCCGTGTCTTGCGCGCGATGACCTCGACCGGCTGATTGAAACCGTGCGGGGCGACGACGTCGGCGGAATCCTCGCCGTGCCGCTTGGCGACACGCTCAAGCGCGCCGACGGTGCGGACCGCATTTCGGCAACGGAACCGCGCGCGGGCCTCTGGCTCGCGCAGACGCCCCAGATGTTCCGCCTCGGGACGCTGCTCCGCGCGATCGGCGCCGCGAGCGAGGTGACGGACGAAGCATCGGCGGTCGAGGCGCTGGGCCTGAAGCCGCGGCTCGTTCCGGGAAGCGTCCGCAACCTGAAAGTGACTTTCCCGGGCGACGCCGCGATCGCCGCGGACTTCCTGCGGGCCGGCGGATGAGAATCGGCCAGGGCTTCGACGTCCACGCGCTCGTGCCGGGACGGAAGCTCATCGTCGGGGGCGTCGAGATCCCGTTCGAGAACGGGCTCGCCGGCCATTCGGACGCCGATGTGCTGCTGCACGCGATCACGGACGCGCTGCTCGGGGCGGCTGGCCTGGGCGACATCGGGCGCCACTTTCCGGATACCGATCCGGCCTATCGCGATTCCGACAGCCGCCGGCTCCTGCGGGACGCTATGACTCGCGTCCGAGCGGCGGGCTATGCGGTGGTCAACGTCGATGCCACGATCATCGCCCAGGCGCCGCGCATGGCGCCCCACATTCCCGCGATGACGGCCAACATCGCGTCCGATCTGGGCGTCGCAGGCGATCGGGTGAACGTCAAGGCGAAGACCACCGAACGGCTCGGCTTCACCGGCCGCGGCGAAGGCATCGCCGCCGAGGCGGTGGCGCTGCTCGACCGGGCGTGACACCTGCAGAACGACCGCTGCGGCTCTTTTTTGCGCTGTGGCCGGACAACGCCGCGCGCGCGGCGCTCGCCCGCTCGTCGCTGGCGATCCAGCGGGTAGCGGGCGGCCGGGCGACCCGCGCCGACTCCATCCACCTGACGCTCGCGTTTCTCGGCGACTGCGATCCCGCCCGTCTCGGCGAGCTGAGCGTCGCGGCGGCGGGTGTGCCGATCCGCCCCTTCGAGCTCGTCTTCGACGGAGCGGGCTTCTGGAAGCACAACCGGATCGCCTGGGCCGGCGCGAAAGAGCCTCCCCAAGCGTTGGAGACGCTCGTCGGCGGGTTGCGCGGAGCGCTTGCCGACGCACGATTCGCGTTCGACCAGAAGCCGTTCGTTCCGCACATTACGCTCGTCCGGAAGGTGCGCGCCGACTGCGCCATGCCCGCGCTCGAGCCGATCCATTGGCAGGTGAGGGACTTCGTCCTGGCGCGATCGGTGATGCGACCGGCCGGAAGTGACTACCTGGTCGTGGCGCGCTGGGGCTGATTGCGCGGGAAGACCACCCGCGCCAGGAGCCCACCTCCTTCGCGCGACAGCAGCTCCAAGCTGCCTCCGTGCATGCGGGCGATGCGGTCGACGATCGCGAGCCCGAGGCCCGAGCCGCCCTTGCCGCTGCGCGCGGTCTCGCTCCGGGTGAAGGGCTGCTTGAGGCGCTCGACCTCGCCCGTCGGGATGCCCGGGCCCCGGTCGAGCACCTCTAGCGCGGCGCCGCCGGCATACGGGACGACCCGCAAGGCGACGTCCTTCTCGCCATAGCGGAACGCGTTATCGAGCAGGTTGGAGATGAGTCGCCGCACCGCGAGCGGCCGCAGCGCGAGCTCGGGCACCTCTGCGATCTGGTCCCCCAGCTCGTGTCCGGTCTCCCGGTAGCGCGCAGCGAGCTCGCGAGCGAGCGCGGCGAGGTCGACTGCGGCCGCCGGCTCGCCGCCGGCCGCGCGCGCAAAATCGAGGAACTGCCCGATGATCCGGTCGATGTCGTCGATGTCCGCCGTCATGCCGCTCTTGAGCTGCGGATCGGCGCCGGCCATCTCGAGCCCGAGACGCAGGCGCGCGAGCGGCGTGCGAAGATCGTGCGACACGCCAGCAAGGATCAAGGCGCGGTCGTCCTCCAGCCGCGCGAGGTCGCGTGCCATCTGGTTGAACGCGCGGGACACCGTCTGGATCTCGGACGGACCGGATTCCTCGAGCGGCGACGGAATGCGGCCGCGGCCGATATCGGCCGCGGCGCGGGTCAGCGCGGCAAGCGGCCGCCGCACGCGGAAGACGACCAGGAACGCGCCGATGAGCGCCAGCAGCGCGGTCAGCATCGCCCAGCCGAGCCATTGCAGCGCCAGCCGCCGCTCCACCCGCTCGCGCGGCAGCATCACCCAGTACTCGTCCTCCTCGATCCGGAAGCTGACCCAGAATGCCTCGATGCCGTCGCGCTCGAACGCAACGCGGGTCTCGTCGCCGAGCTGGCGTCGGATCTCGGTGACCACCAGCTGCATCACCGGACGGTCCTCGGGAGGCCCGGTGAGACGCTCGTCGGCTTCAGCCGGGTAGACGCGGATTCCCTCGCGCTCCGCGAGGTCGATCAGCAGCTCGCGGCGCAGGTCGGGGCGAGCCGAAACAAGCGCCGCGCGGGTGAGATTCACGACGCTCACCACCATTTGCGCGACCTGCTGCGCGCGGGGTTCGCGCTCGTAGGTGCGGAAGATCTCGAAGTAGGCCGCGACCGAGGCGAGGATCAGCGCCGCGATCAGCAGGAACGTGCGCCAGAGGAGGGTGCGCGGAAAGATCACGTCTTCGTGCCGTCCGGCACGAAGACATATCCGAAGCCCCAGACGGTCTGGATGAAGGTCGGGTTCGAGGGGTCGGGCTCGACGAGCTTGCGCAGCCGGGACACCTGCACGTCGATCGCGCGGTCGAACACCTCGTACTCGCGCCCGCGCGCGAGCTCCATCAGCTTGTCGCGCGAGAGCGGCACGCGCGGGTGTGTGACGAGCACCTTGAGCAGCGCGAACTCGCCGGTCGTGAGCGCCACCGTCTCCCCGCCCCGGGCGAGCGTACGGGTGGCGAGGTTTACCGTCATGCCGCCAAAGCTCACCGATTCGGCGTCGGGCGAAGGCGCTCCCGGCGGCAGCGGCGCGGCGCGCCGGCGGAGCACCGCGTTGATCCGCGCGACCAGCTCGCGAGGGTTGAAGGGCTTGGGCAGGTAGTCGTCCGAGCCCATCTCCAGTCCGACGATGCGATCGACGTCTTCGCCTTTCGCGGTGAGCATCACGATCGGGATCTCGTTCCGGGTGCCGCGCAGCCGCCGGCAGATCGAGAGGCCGTCCTCGCCGGGGAGCATCAGATCGAGCACCATCAGATCGAACCGCTCGTGCGCCAACAGCTTGTCCATACCGTGCGCATCCGACACCGTGCGCACGACGAACCCCTGTTCGGTGAGATACCGGTTGAGCAGGTCGCGCAGGCGCAGGTCGTCGTCGACGACGAGGATCTTGGTCTTCGCTTCAGCCATGGCCGCTATGGTAGCGGGCGTGGCGCGGCCTGGTGAGGAATTGGTAACGCCCGGTTTCGGCGGAAGGGGTGCCGAAACAGGCTGTTACAAACTCCACCGCGAGTCACACAGTCTGCTTACACACTGCTTCCATAGTGTGCTCAGCGGACGAGGCACGGAGCTTGCACGCCGAGGAGCGCTCGATCCGTCATGAGGAGCGTCCCTACAACCGACGGTATGCTTGGAAGGGTCGAGCGCAAGAAACTCGTCAGGACCTGAACGCGGCGAGTCGGAATGTCTGCGACGAGAACCCACTTCGGCGAGACTAGGCTACAGATGAAGCGGCTGGTGATAATGGCGGGCATCGCTATGCTGCTCGCGGCGGCGTGGCACGCTCACGCCCAGCCGCCAGGTCCCGGCGGCGGTCGCCGCGACATGGCCCCCCCGACGCGACCGATGCAGCCGATGCCGCCGCAGCGCGAGCCGGCGCGCGACTTCCGCGGCGACCGCGACGCGCAGGATCCCCGCCGTGGGCAAATGTCGCCGGAAGAGCGCCGGCAACTCCGACGCGACATCGGCGATTACGGCCGCGACGTATATCGCGACCGCCGTCCGCCGCAGCGCTGACCGCCACCACTCCGCGGGGCGCAGCAACCGACTTCGTGCGCGCCTAAGAAGCCGCGAGCCCGCGTAGCCCGTCGAACAGCAGCTTCGACCCGGTTGCGAACAAGAGCGAGTAGGCAAACCGGTAAAACCACTTCGGGCTCATCCGTCGCCGCAGCCAGAGCCCGAGGAGGATCCCCCCGATCGCCACCGGCAGCAACACCGCCGCCGTCCAGAGATTGCGCGCGTCGAACAGCCCGAGTTGCGCATAGGGCACGACTTTCAGCGCGTTGATCACAGTGAAGTAGACGACGGTGGTTCCGACGTACACCGCCGTCGCGAGGCGCAGCGGCAGCAGGTAGATGGCGAAAGGCGGTCCGCCGGCGTGGGCGACGAAGCTCGTGAATCCCGCCGCGGCGCCACACACGTAGCCTTTCAGCAGGTTGGGGGTCGCGGGAGCCGGTGGATGCCGGAGCACGCTGTAGGCGACGAAGCCGCACGAGATGCAACCGAGCAGGGTCCGGATCCAGTTGTCGTTGAGGTAGCGGAAGGTGAGCCACCCGAGCGCCAGGCCGAGGACGCCGGCAGGCAGGAGAAGCGCGGTGAGGCGGCGGTCCCAGTCCTTGCGGTACGCGTAGACGCCGACGACGTCCATCGCGAGCAGGATCGGGAGCGCGATCGCCGCCGCCTGCACCGGCGAGATGGTGAGTGACATGATCGGGACCATGAGCCCGCCGGCCGCGCCGAGCCCGCCCTTCGAGATGCCGGAGAGGATGACCGCCACCACCGCGGCGGCGTAGAACCACGGACTGGAGACGAGCTCGGGAGACAACGTCGACGGTGGGCCGGACGTCAGAACCCGACGTTGTCCTTGCCCTTCAGGGCGAGCATGGCTCGCGCCTCTTCGGGGCTCGCGACCTCGAGCGAGAGCTCCTCCAGGATCCGGCGGATCTTGCGCACCTGATCCGCGTTCGACTCGGCAAGCTTGCCCTTGCCGAGATAGAGGCTGTCCTCGAGGCCTACGCGGACGTTGGCCCCCATCTGCGCACCGACGGTGAGGAGCCCCATCTGGTGCCGCCCGGCGCCGAGGACCGACCAGCAGTACTGATCGCCGAACAGCTTGTCGGCGATCCGCTTCATGTGCGCGAGGTTCTCGGTGTCGGCGCCGATGCCGCCGAGGATTCCGAAGATCGTCTGGACGAAGAGCGGGGGCTTCGCCAGCCCGCGCTCGAGGAAATGGGCGAGGTTGTAGAGATGGCCCACGTCGTAGCACTCGAACTCGAACCGCGTGCCGCAGCCTTCGCCCAGCGCCTTGAATATGTACTCGATGTCCTTGAAGGTGTTCCGGAAGATGAAATCCCTGCTTGCCTCCAGGTACTTCGGCTCCCACTCGTACTTGAACTCCTTGTACCTCCCGAGCATCGGGAAGAGACCGAAGTTCATCGAGCCCATGTTGCACGAGCACATCTCGGGCCTGGTCGCGAGCGGCGCGGCGAGTCGCTCCTGCACGGTCATGTTGTGGCCACCGCCGGTGGTGATGTTGATCACTGCGTCGGTGGCGTGCTTGATCGCGGGCAGGAACTCCAGGAACACCTTCGGATCGGGCGTCGGTCGACCGTCCTTCGGATCGCGAGCGTGCAGGTGGATGATTGCCGCACCGGCCTTCGCCGCAGCGATCGACTCGTCGGCGATCTCGCGCGGCGTCACCGGGAGATGCGCCGACATCGTCGGCGTGTGAATCGAGCCGGTGACCGCGCAGGTGATGATGACCTTCTTCTGTGTCGCTGCCATGCTGTCCTCCTCCGTATCCTTCTCAGACCGTCCGCTGGACGTCGCCGCAGACCGAGAGCGCCTGGCCGGTGATGTGCTTGCCGGCATCGGTCGCGAGAAAGAGCGCCATGTTGGCGATGTCCTGCGGGCTCACGAACGTCCGCAGGCTGACAGTGTCGAGCAGGCGGTCCTTCATCTCCTCGGGCGCGATTCCGAGCGCGCTCGCCTTGGCCGCGATCACGCGGTCGATCCGCTCGCCCTCGACGTTGCCGGGCTGGATGCAATTCACCCGCACCTTGTCGGGACCGGCCTCGATCGCCAGGCTCTTGGTGAAGCCAACGACCGCCCATTTCGCCGCCGCGTAGGGCGTCCGCATCGGGAAGCCGAGCCGCCCGGCGACCGACGACAGGTTGATGATGCTGCCTCCGCCCGCGGCCTTGATCAGCGGCATCGCCCGGCGAGTGCAATAGAACATCCCGTTGAGGTCGACCGCGATGCAACGGTCCCAGTCCTCCGGTCTGAGGTCCTCGACCTTGCCGGTCGGTCCGGCGATACCCGCGTTGTTGACCAGCACGTCGAGTCCGCCGAGCGAGCGCTGCACGTCGCCGAAGAGGCGATCGACGTCGGCGACGCTCGCCACATCGGCCACGGTTTGCGTTGCTGCGCGGAGCGCCTGCTTCGCCACTCCCAGGGCGGTGGTATCCAAGTCGCAGATGTGCACGCGCGCACCGTGCTCGAGGAAAGTCTGCGCGATCGCGCGGCCGATGCCGGCCGCGCCCGCGGTCACGAGGACGCGCATGCCCTGGGCAGCGGTATTCATCCGGTTTCCTTCGGGTTCGGGTCGAGGTCGTAGCGGATGACGGTCGAGGTGAGGCCGCCGTCGACCCGCAGATCGTGGCCGGTGACGAAGCGCGCGTCCGCCGAGCAGAGAAAGGCGATCGCGTCGGCGACTTCCTCCGGCGTGCCGTACCGGCCCATCGGGGTCTGGCTCTCCACCTTCTCGCGGATGACCTGCGAGTGCAGGCCCGCCGTCTGCGGCGTTGCGATCGGGCCCGGCGAGACCGAGTTCACCGTGATGCCGTGCGCGGCGAGATCGGCGGCGCACGACTTCGCCAGCGCCAGCACGCCGCCTTTCGACGCCGCGTACGCCGCGCGTCCCGACCAGACGTGCGAGCCGGTGATGGACGCGAGCATCACGATGCGCCCGCGCTTGTGCCGGATCATGACCGGCGCCGCCGCCTTCACGCACAGAAACGTGCCGGTGAGGTTGACGCCGACCACCCGCTGCCAGTCCTCGAGGCTCGTGTCCCACGCGGTGTCCTGGTGGCTCACGCCGGCACTTGTGACGAGGATGTCGAGGCCACCCATCCGGTTCACGGCCTCGCGGGTCTGGTGGAAGACTTGGTTCCAGTCGGTTACGTCGAGGACGAGCCCGGAAGCGCTGCGGCCGAGCTCGCCCGCAACGCGCTCGAGCCCGCGGGCATCCGCATCGGCGATCACGACCGTCGCGCCATCGGCAATCAGCCGACGCGCCGTCGCGCGCCCGATCCCGCTCGCGCCGCCGGTCACGAACGCCTTGCAGCCCGCGAGGGGCAGCGTCATCTCGTTTCCTCCCCATGTCCGCCGTTAAGTGTAGCGCGTCCTGGTCCCGCTAAAATTGCACCGATGAAGCTCCTCGCCATCGAGACCGCGACCGAACGGCTGTCGCTCGCCGTCAGCGTTGCAGGCGTCATTGCCGAGCGTACGCTGGAGGCCGGACAGCGCCACGCCGAGCTGATCCTCGGCGAGATCGACGCGCTGCTCGTGCGCGCCGGCCTGCGCCTCGGCGATCTGGATGGGATCGCCTATGGCGCGGGACCCGGCTCGTTCACCGGTCTGCGGATCGCGTGCGGCGTCGCGCAGGGACTCGCAGCCGCGCACGGATTGCCCGTCATCGGCGTCGGTACGCTCGCCGCAATCGCGGAAGCCGTGGCCGCACCACGCGTCGTGACTTGCCTCGATGCGCGCATGGGCGAGGTGTATCATGCCGCCTACGAAAAACAGCACCGCCGTCTCCTTGAAGTGATTCCCCCAGGCTTGCATCGTCCCGATGCGGTGCCGCTTCCCGAGGGCAACGACTGGACCGGATGCGGAGTGGGCTTCGCGGTCTACCGCGAGTCGCTCGCGTCGCGCCATGGTCACCACCTCGTCGCTATCGTTCCCGGCGTCTTCCCGTCGGCGGGGGCGGTCGCGCGCCTCGCCACGCCGCGGCTTGCGGCCGGCGAGGGTAGGCGCGCGGTTGACGCGCTGCCGCTCTACCTCCGCGACCGCGTCGCGCTGAAGACGAGCGAGCGATGAGCGCCGTCCTGCGCCCTGGGCCCTGGATCCAGCCGCTCGCCGAGCGCGATCTCGACGCCGTCGTGGCGATCGAGGGCACGATCTACGAGTTTCCGTGGAGCTTCGGCAACTTCCGCGATTCGCTGACGGCAGGCTATAGCTGCTGGGGCTGCCACTCGGCGGACGGGCTGGTCGGCTACGCGGTGATGATGCTCGGCGCGAACGAAGCGCATCTGCTGAACCTGAGCATCGCCGCGCCGGTACAGCGGCGCGGCCACGGCGCGCGGCTGCTCGAGCATCTTCTCCGCGTTGCGCGCGGCTATCAGGCGCGCGCAATCTTTCTCGAGGTGCGGCCATCGAACCCCGCGGCGCGGCGCCTCTATCTGCGCTACGGCTTCGAGCAGGTAGGCGTGCGGAAGGGCTACTATCCCGCCCGCCACGGGCGGGAGGACGCGCTCGTGCTCAGCCTCGCGCTGTGAGCGCGCGTCGCGACCGGATCCTCGCCGAGCTCGGTGTCCGCCCGCGGTGGCGGCTCCGCGGCCGTGCAGCCTCCGCGCTCGTGGCCGCCGCCGGGTTCGCGGATGCGAGCCCGCCGGCGCTGCAGGCCGGCGATTCCGCCGTGCTCGAGCTCGACGACCGCGCAGCGCGCATCGCCCGCATGGACTGGCCCGCGCTGAGAACAGCGGTCGCGGCCTGCGAAGCCTGCGGGCTGTGCAGGACTCGAACCAACACGGTGTTCGGCGTGGGCGACGAGCGAGCCGAGTGGATGATCGTCGGCGAGGCGCCCGGCGCCGAGGAGGACGCGCGCGGCGAGCCCTTCGTCGGGCAGGCGGGGCGGCTGCTCGACAGCATGCTCGCGGCGGTGGGCTTGCGCCGGGGCGAGAACGTCTACATCGCGAACGTGCTCAAATGCCGACCGCCCGGCAACCGGAATCCGGAGCCCTTCGAGGTCGCGCAGTGCAGCCCGCATCTCGTCCGGCAGATCGAGCTGCTCCGGCCGAAGCTCATCCTCGCCATGGGCCGCGCCGCGGCGCAGCTCCTGCTCAACACCGAGGCGAGCATCGCGAGCCTGCGGGGCAAGCTCTTCCGCTATCAGGGCGTGACGACGATCGTGAGCTACCACCCGGCCTATCTGCTCCGGAACCTCCCGGACAAGGCCAAGGCCTGGGAGGATCTCTGCTTTGCCCGTGCGACGCTGCGCGACTTGAAGGTCGCGGCCGCGCCGCAATCTTGATGACGCCTCAACCCGCAGGAGGACGATACATGAAGAAACCATGGATTCTCTTCACCGTGCTTGCGCTCTCCGGCTGCGGCTACAACGAGATCCAGCAGAAGGACGAGGGAGTGACCGCCGCCTGGTCCGAGGTTACCAACCAGTACCAGCGACGCGCCGACCTGATCCCGAACCTCGTCGCCACGGTGAAAGGCTACGCGCAGCAGGAGCAGGAGGTGCTGACGCGCGTGACCGAGGCGCGGGCGCGGGTGGGCCAGGTGCAGGTGACGCCCGAGACGCTGAACGACCCGGCCGCGCTGCAGCGTTTCCAGCAGGCCCAAGGCGACCTGTCGAGTGCGCTGTCCAGGCTGCTGGTCGTGGTCGAGAAGTATCCGGAGCTCAAGTCGGACCAGAACTTCCGCGACCTGCAGGCGCAGCTCGAGGGCACCGAGAACCGCATCGCCGTGGCGCGCAACCGCTACATCAAGACGGTGCAGGACTACAACGTGCTCGTGCGCGAGTTCCCGGTGAACCTGACCGCGATGGTGTTCGGCTACAAGACCAAGCCCAACTTCACGGTCGAGAGCGAGCGCGACGTCTCGACCGCGCCGAAGGTCGATTTCGGCAAACCGGCCGAGAAGAAGTAACCACTCCTGGAGGCCGATGAACGCCGATGATCCGGCGTCCATAGGTGCTCGTGCGTCAGCCCCCCACGCTCGGCTTGCCCATGGCCCGCGCTGAACGGCACTGGTCGGCGTTCATCGCCGGTCTCCTGCTGCTCTTGACGCTGCTCGGGACCGCGTGGGCGCAGGACCTGGTCCCGGTCCCGCCGCTGAAGGGACGCGTGACGGACCTCACGGGAAGCCTCACTGCCGTCCAGATCACGAACCTCGAGCGCCTGCTCGCCGACTTCGAGGCGCGCAAGGGCAGCCAGATCGCCGTCCTCATGGTACCGACGACGCGCCCCGAAGCGATCGAGCAGTACTCGATCCGGGTTGCCGACCAGTGGAAGGTCGGGCGCAAGAAGGTCGACGACGGCCTGATCGTCGTCGTCGCCAAGAACGATCACAAGCTGCGGATCGAGGTCGGGTACGGTCTGGAGGGCGCGATTCCCGACATCGTCGCGCGACGCGTGATCCGCGAGACCATGGCGCCGCATTTCGTCGACGGCGATTTCTACGGCGGCTTGCGCGCCGGTACCGAGCAGCTGATGAGGCTCATCGACGGCGAAAAGCTGCCGCCCCCGCCCGGGCGCGGCGCGCAACAGCCGGGGGAGGGGGCGGACCTGCAGGCGCTGCTCGTGATCCTCCTCGTCGTGATCGTCGTCGTGGGCGGGATCCTGACGAAGTTGCTGGGGCGCTTCTTTGGTTCGGCGGCGACCGGCGGCGTCGCCGGGTTCATCGCCCTCGCGCTCGCCGGTACGATCATCGCGGCCGTCGCCGCGGGGATCCTCGCGTTCTTCCTGACTCTCGTGCTCGGCAGCGTCGGCGGCGCGCTCGCGGGCGGCCGGCGCGGCGGGTGGGGCGGTGGTCCGTGGATCGGCGGCGGCTCGGGCGGTGGCTGGGGCGGCGGGGGCGGCGGCGGGTGGTCGCGCGGCGGTAGCGGCGGCGGGTGGTCGGGCGGCGGCGGTGGGTTCGGCGGCGGAGGCGCGTCGGGGAGCTGGGGCGATTAGATGGGCATCGCGCGCTTTCTCCGGCACGTTCTCTCCGATCACTGGTCGGTGCGCTACGCTTTTCCGCCGCGCACGATGAAGGCGATCGAGAATGCGATCGCGGAGCAGGAGCGGCGGCACGACGGCGAGTTGCGGTTTGCGGTCGAATCCGCGCTGCCGTTCTCCGACCTGGTGCGCGGGATCTCGGCACGCGATCGCGCGATCGAGCTGTTCAGCCGGTTGCGCATCTGGGACACCGAGCAGAACGCCGGCGTGCTCGTCTACCTTCTCCTCGCCGACAAGCGGGTCGAGATCGTGGCCGATCGCGGGATCCACGCGCGAGTCGGCGAGGCGGCGTGGGAGGCGATCTGCGGGGCGATGCAGCGCGAGTTCGCCGCCGGGGGGTTCGAGCAGGGCGTCATCACCGGCGTGCGAGCGATCAGCGACCTGCTGGCAACGCACTATCCGCCGCGGGACCAGAATCCCGACGAGCTGTCGAACCAGCCGATCGTCCTCTGTTGAGGGAGCCGTGTTCCGAAGGTGACTTCGCGAACCGGAGTGCGAAGGTGTCTTGCGCCCGGCAAGTGCCCGGCGCCCACGACACTAGCCGGCTACCGGCCGCTCCGCAGCGGTCACCGTGAGCTCGAGCTTGCGCGTGCGTCTGAGCACCAGCATCGTTACCGGCCTTGCGATCCGCTCGGCGGTGAGCAGGCGGTGGAGATCGTCGATCCCCCCGACCGGTTTTCCGTCGTAGGCGACGATCAGGTCGCCAGGCTCCAGCCCCGCGATCGCGCCCGGACCGCCGCGCTCGACCGACTCGACGCGTACTGCCCGGTCAGCCGCAAGGTCATGGTAGCGCGCGACGCGGCGTGCGACCGGCACGTTCGCCCCGGCGAACCCCAGGTAACCGCGACGCACCTTGCCGTCGCGCAGCAGCTGCGTGACGACCCACCGCACGGTGTCGATGGCGGTCGCAAAGCAGATGCCCTGCGCCATCGGGATGATCGCGGTGTTCACCCCGATCACCTCGCCCCGGGAATCCACCAGCGGACCGCCGGAGTTCCCCGGGTTGAGCGCGGCGTCGGTCTGGACGACGTCGTCGATCAGCCGGCCGTTGTAGGCGCGGAGGCTCCTGCCGAGCGCGCTCACCACGCCCGTGGTCACCGTGTGCTGGAAGCCGTAGGGGTTGCCGATCGCGATCGCGAGCTGGCCGACCCGCAATGCGCGCGACGAGCCGAGCGCCGCCGCCGGCAGGGCGCTCGCGCCGATGCGGATCACCGCGACGTCGGTGTCCGGGTCGTCGCCGATCACGTCGGCGTCGTAGCCCGTCCCGTCCGCGAAGCTCGCACGCACCGAGCGGGCGCCGTGCACGACGTGACTGTTGGTGAGGATCAGGCCGTCCGGCGTGAACACGAAGCCGGAACCCGCCCCGCGTTGCTCGCGGCCGCGGCGGGGGCTTTCGACCTCCAGGTGCACGACGGCCGGCCCGACCCGCTCCGCCGCGGCGACCACCGCGCGCGAGTAGGCATCGAGGAGCCCGGCATCGCCTTCGCCGGGTGGGCCGGCGGGTACCGCGCCGGCGCCTTCGTCGAGCAGGAATGTGGGGGTCGCGCCCATGGGATCTCCGGAGACAGAGCGTCGGTCGCGGAGAGATGGGGGCGGCCGCGGTGAAGTCAACCGTGCGGCGCCCCGGGCTTGTCCATGCCAACGAGCTGCAGCGAGTCGCCCTGACGCTGATTGTAGAAATGCCGGCGGCGCACGAGCACCATCGAGCCGCTTACGAACAGGCCGAAGATCACGATGATCGTGTAGATCGAGATGTCCGTCTTGATCATGCCCGCGTAGAGCCCGAGCATGATCAGGATCGACAGATTCTCGTTGAAGTTCTGGACCGCGATCGAGTGCCCGGCGCCCATCAGGATGTGGCCGCGGTGCTGGAGCAGCGCGTTCATCGGCACGACAAAGAACCCCGCGAGCCCGCCGATCGCGATCATCAGCGGGATCGCGAGCCACAGGTCGCGCACGAAGTTCATCAGGATCACGAGCAGCCCCATCGCGATCCCGACCGGCAACACGTCCACCGCACGCTTCAGCGATACGAACTTCGCAGCGGCGACCGCGCCGACGGCGATGCCGACCGCCGTGATGCCCTGGAGCGCCGTTGCCTTGGACAGCGGGTAGTCGAGCGCCGCCCGCGCCCACTCGAGCACGATGAACTGCAGCGTCGCCCCGGCGCCCCAGAACAACGTGGTCGTCGCGAGCGAGATCTGCCCGAGCTTGTCGCGCCACAGGAGCCGGCAGCAGTGGTAGAAGTCGTGGATCAGGTAGACCGGGTTCTTCTTGGGGAGGTGGTGGTCGACGCCGGTATCGGGGATGTACAGATTGAAGACGGCGGCGATCACGTAGCTGAACAGAATGATCCCTATCGCCGCCTCGCCGGGCGTGTCGATGCCGGTCTCGATGCGCGGAAGGTCGAGACCGAGCAGCGCGCGGGAGACGGTCTCGCTCACCAGCGCGCCGCCGACCAGTGTCCCGAGAATGATCGAGCCGACGGTGAGGCCTTCGATCCAGCCGTTGGCGGCGACGAGCCGATGCGCCGGCAGGAGCTCGGTGAGGATGCCGTACTTGGCCGGCGAGTACGCGGCGGCGCCGAGGCCGACGACGGCGTAGGCAATCAGGATGGTCAGGTATTCGGGGGTGCTGGGCGGCGTGAGCGCGGCGTAGAACAGCATCATCAGGCAGCCCGCGACCTTGATCGCGTTGGTGAAGAACATCACCCGGCCTTTCGGCATCGAGTCGGCGAAGGCGCCGACGAAGGCCGCGAGTACCACGTACGAGATGGTGAAGAAGAACTTGAGGAGCGGCACCATCCACGCCGGCCCGTTGAGCTGGGTGAGGAGCTGGATCGCGGCGATCAGGAGCGCGTTGTCGGCGAGCGACGAGAAGAACTGCGCCGCCATGATGATGTAGAACCCGCGCGTCATCGGGGCGGACCGTTCGCGAGAAGCGGTGATCTGGACGGCCCGGCGGGCTGGCCGGCGGGAGTCCTGCCGGGGACACGCGCCGCTGCCGTACCTCCGGCGGCGCCGGCCGAAGCGCCATAAGTTTGGTCCATGGCCGATTTTATGGTTGAATAGCGGCGCGGAGAATAGCACACGCATTTTGCCCGCCATGGCGGATCGCAGGCTCCAGGTGTTTCACGCCGTCGCGAAGCAGATGAGCTTCACGAAGGCGGCCGAGACGCTGTTCATGACCCAGCCGGCGGTCACCTTCCAGATCAAGCAGCTCGAGGAACACCTCAACGCGCGCCTGTTCGAGCGCGGGCACGGCAAGATTTCGCTCACTCCAGCCGGCGAGGTGGTGCTCGAGTACGCCGAACGGATCCTCGCGTTGTCGGCAGAGCTCGAGACCCGGCTCCGCGAGATGACCGGCCGGCTCTCGGGGCCGTTGCTCATCGGCGCCAGCACGACGATCGCCGAGTTCCTGCTGCCGCAGGTGCTCGGCGAGTTCAAGTCCCGGCATCCCGACGTCCAGCCGAAGCTCACGGTCGCCAACTCCGAGACGATCGAGAACCGCGTTGCGGAGCATACGCTCGACCTCGGCCTGATCGAGGCGCCGTCGCACCTGCCGGCCCTGCTCACCGAGGTCTGCTGCGAGGACGAGCTGCAGGTCATCGTCGCCCCGGCCCATCCGCTCGCGAGGCTGAAGTCGGTGGCGCCGAAGCAGCTGGTGCCTTACCCGTACGTGAGCCGCGAGACGGGCTCGGGGACGCGCGAGTTCACCGACCTCTACTTCCGGAAGGCGGGCATCGCGCCGACCGAACTGAACGTGGTCATGGAACTCGGCAGCCCGGAGGCGCTGAAGGGCGTCGTCGGGACGGGCCTCGGGTTCGCGATCCTGTCGAAGGCGACGGTGGCGAAGGAGCAGAAGCTCGGCGATCTCGTCGTGATGCCGCTCGCCCCGCGGCTGATGCGCGCGCTGTCGCTCGTCTATCCGAAGGAGAAGTTCCGCTCGCGTCTGGTGAATACCTTCGTCGAGTTCGCGAAGACCCGGTTGAGGGACGCGGCGGCCTGACCCGCGTACCATCATCATGATCCTGGTGTCGGGACGGCGGCCGGGGCCGCACACGTGACCAGTCCGACTGTCGTGGGGAGGCAAGATGGACCTGTCTACGCTCGCTAGCTCGTTGCAGAGCAACTTGGGTACGCAGCTGCCCGGAATTTTCGGGGCGCTCGGCGTCCTCATCGTTGGCTGGTTGATCGCGGTGACCGCTCGCGCGGGCACCCGCCGGCTGCTCGCGCTGCTCAGGGTGAATGCGCGCATCGAGGAAAGCACCGGCCAGAAGGTGGCCGTCGAGTGGGGAATCGCGGTCGGCGTGTTCTGGGTGATCATCCTCATCACCCTGGTCGCGGTGTTCGACTCGCTGCATCTCGACGTGATCTCCAATCCGTTCGCGCAGCTCGTCAGCCAGATCATCGGCTACCTGCCGCGGCTCGTCGCGGGCACGATCCTCGCGCTCGTCGCGTGGCTCATCGCCACCCTGATCCGCGCGGCGGTGAACAAGCTGCTCGCGGCCACGACCCTCGACGAAAGGCTCTCCAAGGAAGCGGGGATGGAGCCGATGAGCAAGACGGTCGCGAACGTGCTCTTCTGGCTCGTGATCCTGCTCTTCGTCCCGAGCATCCTCTCGGCGTACGCGTTGCACGGTCTCCTCGAGCCGGTGCAGCTGATGCTCGCGAAGCTGCTCGCGATGGTGCCGAACATCGTCGGCGCCTCGATCATCGGCTTCGTCGGCTGGCTCCTCGCGAAGGTGCTGCGGGGCCTGGTGACGAACCTGCTCGCCGCTGCCGGCGCCGACTCACTCGGCGGGACGATCGGGCTCGCCGAGACCGTGAAGCTCTCGCGCGTGGCCGGCACGATCGTTTTCATCTTCGTGTTCGTGCCGTCGCTGATCGCCGCGCTTGACGCGCTCCAGATCGACGCGATCTCGCGGCCGGCGAGCGACATGTTGCAGAGATTCCTCGCCGCGGTGCCCGACATCGTCGCGGCGACGCTTATTCTGGTCATCACCTGGTACGTCGCGAAGTTCGCGTCCGGGCTGCTCGCGCGGCTGCTCGCGAGCCTGGGCGTCGACACGCTGCCGCAGAAGCTAGGCTTCAAGGAGGCGTTCACCGGCAACCTCAAGCCGTCGACGCTGGTCGGCGCCATCGTGCTGTTCTTCGCGATGCTCTTCGCCACCGTCGAGGCGGCGAACCGGCTCGACTTCACCCAAGTGCGCGACGTCGTGACGATGTTCATCAAGTTCGGCGGCGACGTGCTGCTCGGCGGCGCGATTCTCGTGATCGGCTTCTGGCTCGCAAACCTCGTCTACGAGGCGATCGACAAGGCGAGCGGTGAGCACACCACCGGCCTTGCGCGCATCGCGCGGATCGCGATCCTCGGTCTCGTCATCGCGATGGGTCTCCGCGCGATGGGGATCGCCGACGACATCGTGAACCTGGCCTTCGGCCTCACGCTCGGCGCGATCGCGGTCGCGGTCGCGCTGTCCTTCGGCCTGGGCGGGCGCGAAGCAGCCGGAAAGCAGATGGAGCACTGGCTCTCGAAGCTCCGGAAGGGGAATTGACCGGGTTTGCCCCGTCCGATCCGCGCCATTTTCGATCTCGCGGCGTTCCGCGAAAATCTCGCGCTCACGCGCGCACGGGCACCGCACGCCCGCACCTGGGCGGTGGTGAAGGCGAACGCCTACGGCCACGGGCTGGCACGCGCCGTCCGGGCGCTCGAAGCGGCCGACGGCTTCGCGCTGCTCGACCTGAACGACGCGGTGGCCTTGCGCGATGCGGGAGTGGCGAAGCCCATCTTGCTCCTCGAGGGTACCTTTGAACCCGACGACCTCCAGGTCGTCGCGGAGCACGGGCTTTCGATCGTCGTCCACGACGACGAACAGATCGCGGCGCTCGAGGCGGTACGGCTGCCGGCGCGCGTGCCGGTGTACCTCAAGCTGAACTCCGGGATGAACCGGCTCGGATTCACGCCCGCGCGCTACCGCCAGGTGTTCGAACGGCTCGCGCGCTCGCCGGCGGTCGCCGGGATCACGCTGATGACGCACTTCGCCGATGCCGACGGCACCGGCGTCGCCGAGGAGCTGCGTCGCTTCGAGGCCGCGGCGGCGCGGATCGAGGCGCCGCGGAGCCTCGCGAACTCGGCCGCGATCCTGCGCTACCCGGAGACTCACTTCGACTGGGTGCGGCCCGGAATCATGCTCTACGGCTGCTCACCTTTCGCCGACGAGTCCGCGGCGGCACTCGGCCTGAAGCCGGTAATGACCCTCGCCGCGGACCTGATCGCCGTCCGCGAGCTCCGGCCGGGCGACCGCGTCGGCTACGGGGGCGCGTTCGTCGCCGACCGGCCGATGCGACTCGGCGTGGTCGCCTGCGGGTACGCCGACGGCTATCCGCGCCACGCACCGAACGGCGCGCCGGTCCTCGTGAACGGGATCCGCACGCGCATCCTCGGGCGGGTCTCGATGGACATGCTCACCGTCGATCTCGATCCGGTGCCGGGGGCGGCCGTCGGGTCGACGGTCACGCTCTGGGGCGAGGGCCTGTCGTGTGACGAGGTCGCCGCCGCAGCGGGGACGCTGAGCTACGAGCTGCTCTGTGCGATGGCGGCACGGGTGCCGCAGGTCGATCGCGGTTGAGGATGGCGACGCGCGCGAAATCCAGCTACGCCTGCAACGAGTGCGGCGGCCAGTCCACCAAGTGGCAGGGCCAGTGCCCGCACTGCGGCGCGTGGAACACGCTGGTAGAAGCGGTCGCGGAGCGGATCGGGCGGCATCGTTACGCCGGCGTTGCGAAGCCGTCCGCGCTGACGCCGCTCGGGCGCATCCCTGCGAAGGAGGCGGCCCGCATGCCGACCGGCGTCGCCGAGCTCGACCGGGCGCTCGGCGGCGGGCTGATCGCGGGACAGGTGGTGCTCATCGGCGGCGATCCGGGAATCGGCAAGTCGACGCTGCTGCTGCAGGCGCTCGCGTGGATGAGCGCGGCCCGCAAGGCGATCTACGTCTCGGGCGAGGAATCGGCCGACCAGGTAGCGCTGCGCGCGCAGCGGCTGCAGGTGGACACCGGAGCGGTCGCGCTCCTCCCCGAGATCCAGCTCGAGCGGATCGCCGCGACGCTCGAGACCGAGCGGCCCGAGGTCGCGGTCATCGACTCGATCCAGACGCTCCACTCGGAGGCGCTGCAGTCCGCGCCGGGCTCGGTGGCGCAGGTGCGGGAGTGCGCCGCCCAGCTCACGCGCATCGCCAAGAGCCACGGGATCGCGCTGATCTTCGTCGGCCACGTCACCAAGGAGGGCGCGCTCGCCGGACCGCGCGTCCTCGAGCACATCGTCGACACGGTGCTCTACTTCGAGGGCGACCCGCATTCGAGCTTTCGCCTGATCCGCGCGTTCAAGAACCGCTTCGGCCCGGTCAACGAGCTCGGCGTATTCGCGATGACCGAGCGCGGCCTGCGCGGCGTGAGCAACCCGTCCGCGCTGTTTCTCTCGCAGCACCGTGAGCCGGTGCCCGGCTCCTGCATCCTGGTGACCAGCGAAGGGACGCGGCCACTGCTCGTGGAGGTGCAGGCGCTGGTCGACGGCGCCCAGGGCATGACGCCACGCCGCCTTGCCCAGGGACTGGACCAGAGTCGGCTCGCGATGCTGCTCGCGGTGCTTCACCGGCACGCCGGCGTGGCGGTTCACGACCAGGACGTGTTCGTGAATGCCGTCGGCGGCGTGCGCATCGGCGAACCGGCAGCCGACCTTGCGGTGCTGCTCGCTGTGCTATCGAGTTTCCGCAACCGCCCGTTGCCCGAGAAGCTCGTCGTGTTCGGCGAGCTGGGCCTCGCCGGCGAGGTGCGCCCCGCGCCGCGCGGCCAGGAACGGCTGCGCGAGGCGGCGAAGCTCGGTTTTCGCCGCGCGCTCATCCCGCGCGCGAACGCGCCGAAACATCCGGTCGAAGAAATCGAGGTGGTCGCCGTCGAACGTCTCGCGGATGCGATTGCCGAGCTAGGCTGACACGAGGTCCGCGGCGGCGACGCCGCTCCGGATGGCCGCTTCCAGCGTGGCCGGATAGTCGCTGACGGTGTAGTCGCCCGCGAGCACCAGCCCGCGCACGGGCGTTGTGTTCTCCGGGCGGAGGAGCCCGGGCCGGCAGCTGAAAGTCGCCCGTCGCTCCGCGATCACCCGATGCCAGAGCGGCGCCGGCAAGCCCGGCATCGCGGCTGCGAGCTCCGTGTGAATGGCGGCCGCGAGGTCGGTGTGCGTGAACGCCTCGTGCCCTCCGGACGCGCTCAGCACGGCGGCGATGAGCCCCGTGTATCCCGAAAGCGCTCCCCGATCGAACGCCCATTGCAGCAGGCCGCCGCTGAATCCGAGCATCGGAAACGCCAGCGTCACGGTTTCCGGATATTGCAGGTAGCAGGTGTAGATCGGCTCGTGCTCGATCTTGGCGACCCGCGCGGCGAGCCCGGCGAGCTCGGGGAGACCCGCGAGGAGCGCCGGAGCGTGCTGAGGCGAACAGGCGACGACGATGTGGCTGAACGCGCTCGCGTCGGCGTCGAGACGGAACCGGGGGCCGTCGCGAGCGATACCGCGCACCGCCGCGCCAAGGCGGATCTCGCCGTCGTGCGCACCCACGAACGCCGCTGCCGGCGTCGGGAAGAGCGCACCGAGGTCCGACTTCGGCAGCAGCAGGTCGCTCGCCGCGCGAGTCCCGCCCAGCGTGTCGCGAAGGACGTTCGCGAACACGCGCGCCGAGGCGCGCTCTGGCGGCGTATTCAACGCCGACACGCAGAGCGGGACCCACAGCCGATCGCGGAGCACACCGGTCTGGCCGTGGCGGGCGAGCAGCCGCTCGACGCTTTCGTCCTCGTCGAGCTTGAAGCGGTTGCGACGCAGACCCGCCACGAAGCGCGCGGCGCGAAGTCGCTCGCCCGCGGTCAGCCCTGACGCCAGGAAGAGCCCGGCCAGCAGATGGAGAGGTGCGGGAAACGGCGGCGCGCGGAACTGGAATCCCGAGGCGTAGCGGAGCTCGAGCGGTACCCGCACCAGGAGGCGGTCGGGGTCGGCTCCGACGAGCCGCATCAGCCGCAGCGTCTCGCCGTAGGCGCCGACGAGGATGTGCTGGCCGTTGTCGAGGTCGATGCCATCGATTGTCACGCGCCGCGCGCGGCCGCCCAGGCTGCGGGAGGCCTCCAGAACGGTGACTGGCACGCCGCGCCCGGCGAGGGTGACCGCAGCGGCGAGGCCGGACCAGCCGGCGCCGATGACCGCTACGCGGCGACCCACGTTCGCCAGGCGATCCAGAGCTTGCGGATCGGCGTGAGCGCGACGCGGTGCGCGAGCACCTGCGAGGCGTCGCGCCGGATCTCCTCGAGCAGCGTCCGGTAGATGGCCGCCATGACGAGCCCGGGCCGCTGCGGCTTGCGGTCCTCGTTCGGCAGGAGCGCAAGGGCGCGGTCGTAGTAGCTCTTCGCGCGCTCGATCTGGAACGCGATCAGGCGGCTGAAGCCTTCGGTCCGTCGTCCGCCGAGAATGTCGGCGGCCGGCACGCCGAAGCGCGCCAGCTCGTCCTGCGGCAGGTAGATCCGGTTCTTGCGCGCGTCCTCGCCGACGTCGCGGATGATGTTGGTGAGCTGGAACGCCGTGCCCAGGGTCTCGGCGTACTTCAGCGTCTGCGAGTTCGCATAACCGAAGATCCCGGCCGCGAGCAGCCCGACCACGCCCGCCACGTGGTAACAGTAGCGCTCGAGGCCGGCGAAGTCGGGATAGCGCGCGTGGTGCAGATCCATCGCCATTCCGTCGATGATCTCGTCGAGGCGCGCCTGCGTGACGCCGAAGCGGTCGACCGCCGGCGCCAGCGCGCGCGTCACCGGATGCTGTGGTGTGCCGGCGAAGAGCGCGGCGACTTCGCTCCGCCACCACGCGAGCTTCGCGGCGGCGACGCCCGGGTCGGCGCACTCGTCGACGACGTCGTCGACCTCGCGGCAGAAGGCGTAGAGCGCGGTGATGGCACGCCGCCGCTCGGCCGGCAGAAACAGGAACGAGTAGTAGAAGCTCGATCCGCTCGCCGCCGCCTTCTGCTGACAATACTCGTCCGGGGACATCAGGTCACCGCCGCCCGCCAGCACATCACCGGCCAATCGGGCGCCCGCAGCACCGGCCGGCGCCGGAACACGTCGCCGCCGGCGCGGTCGATCCGCTCGAGGATCCGCAAGCCTCCTTGCACGACCAGTCGCAGCTCCCAGCCGATGCGGCCGGGCAGTGCGCGGGCGAGCGGAGCGCCGGATTCCAGCATCGACCGCGTGCGGGCGACCTGGAATGCCATCAGCCCGCGCCAGGCCTCATCGACGCGCGCAGCGGCGATTTGCGCGTCAGTTGCGCCGAACCGGACAAGGTCGTCCTGCGGCAGATACACGCGGCCCTTCGCCCAGTCCACGGCGATGTCTTGCCAGAAATTCGCGAGTTGCAGCCCGGTGCAAATCGCGTCCGACCGGCGGACGTTCTCCGCGTCGGCAGCGCCGAACAGGTGGAGCATCAGCAGGCCGACGGGGTTGGCCGAACGGCGGCAGTAGTCGAGCACCTCGCCGAAAGACGCATAGCGCGTCTTGACGACGTCCTGGCTGAACGCATCGAGCAGGTCGTGAAACGGTTCGAGCGGCAGCGCATGCATCCGCACCACTGCGGCCAGACGTATCAATAGCGACGACTCCGGCTCGTGGCCCGCCGCGATCCGACCGAGGTCGGCGCGGTAGGCAGCGAGGCGCGCGAGCCGCTCGTCCGACGGCACGTCACCTTCGTCGGCGAAGTCGTCGGCGGTGCGCGCGAACCAGTAGATCGCGGCGACTGCCGGTCGCAAAGCGCGCGGCAACAGCCACGATGCGACCGGGAAGTTCTCGTAGTGGCCGACTGACATTCGCTTGCTTTTTCAACGGGATCGGACGGTTTCGGCTGACAGTATAGGGCCGGTCCGGTAAACTCTCGACCGACAGCATCCGCCCGGCCGCGAAGGTGGCGGAATTGGTAGACGCACTGGATTTAGGTTCCAGCGCCGAAAGGCATCCGGGTTCGAGTCCCGGCCTTCGCACCACCGTCGTCTGACCGCGCATCGTCCTCGGACCAAGGTCATGCCAAACTCAATCGAAAACCTCGGACAGTTGGAACGCCGCCTGGTGATGGCGGTACCGGTCGCCGACATCGACCGCCAGGTCGGCGAACGCCTCAAGCGGCTCGCGCGCACGATCCGGATGGCCGGGTTCCGCCCGGGAAAGGTGCCGTTGAAGCTGGTGGAGAAGACCTATGGCCCGCAGGTCCGCTCGGAAGTGATCGGCGACGCGGTGCAGAGGTCGTTCTCCGACGCGGTCCGCGATCAGAAGCTGCGCGTCGCCGGCTATCCGCGCATCGAGCGCAACGAGGGCGCGCCCGAGGGCGAGCTGCAGTTCAGCGCAACCTTCGAGGTCTATCCCGACATCGCGCCGGGCGACTTCGCCGCCGTCACGATCGAGCGGCCCGCGCTCGCCGTGGGCGACGCCGAGGTGGACAAGACCATCGAAGTCCTGCGCAAGCAGCGTATCCGCTACGAGCAGGCCGACCGCCCGGCGACGAGCGGAGACCGGGTAACGGTCGATTTCGCGGGCACTGTCGACGGCATCGAGTTCGCCGGCGGCATGGGAGCGGATCACGCGTTCGTCCTCGGGGAGGGCCGCATGCTGCCCGACTTCGAGGCCGGAGTGAACGGTTTGGCGGCGGGCGAGTCGAAGACCGTGCCGGTGAAGTTCCCGGCGGAGTATCAGTCGAAGGATCTCGCCGGCAAGACCGCGAGCTTCGCGATCACGCTGAAGAAGGTCGAGGCGCCGAAGCTGCCGGATGTGGACGCCGACTTCGCCCGCGCGCTCGGCGTTGCCGACGGCGATCTCGTCAAGATGCGGGCCGAGGTCAAGGCGAACGTCGAGCGCGAGGTGAAGAAGCGGCTCGGCGCCGAACTCAAGGCCAAGGTCATGCAGGCGCTGCTCGAGACCACGAGGGTGGACCTGCCGAAGTCGCTGGTCGACACGGAGACCGAACGGCTCGTCGCCGGCGCCCGTGCGGACCTGCAGGCGCGCGGCCTGAAAATGGAGAACGTGCCGATCGATCCGCAGCTCTTCGAGGACCAGGCGAAACGCCGGGTCGCGCTCGGACTCATCGTGGCCGAGGTGGTGAAACGATCCGACCTGGCGGCCAAGCCGGAGCAGGTGAGAAAGCTCGTCGAGGAGCACGCCGACAGCTATGAGCAGCCGACCGAGGTGGTAAAATGGTTCTACACTCAACCGGACCGGCTCGCCGAGTTCGAAGGCCTCGCGGTCGAGGAGAACGTGATCGACTGGGTCCTCAAGCAGGCGCGGGTCGTGGACAAGCCGGTGGCGTTCGACGAACTGATGGGGCGGGCAGCATGAGGGTCGGGACGATGATGTCGCATGGCGGGATGTCGGAGCCGCAAGGGCTCGGGTTGATCCCGATGGTGATCGAGCAGAGCGGGCGGGGCGAGCGCGCCTATGACATCTACTCGCGGCTGCTGAAGGAGCGCGTCGTCTTCCTGGTCGGTCCCGTCAACGAGATCTCGGCGAACCTGATCGTCGCGCAGCTCCTTTTCCTCGAGTCGGAGAACCCGGACAAGGACATCTCGTTTTACGTCAACTCGCCCGGCGGCTCGGTCTCCGCGGGGCTCGCGATCTACGACACGATGCAGTTCATCAAGCCGGACGTGTCCACGCTGTGCATCGGGCAGGCCGCGAGCATGGGCGCCCTGCTGCTGTCGGCCGGAGCGAAAGGCAAGCGCTATTGCCTGCCGAACTCGCGGGTGATGATCCATCAGCCCATGGGCGGTTTCCAGGGACAGGCGTCCGACGTCGAGATCCACGCGAAGGAGATCCTGTTTCTCCGCGCCAAGCTGAACGAGATCATGGCGAAGCACAGCGGCCAGACGATCGACCGCATCGCCCGGGACACCGATCGGGACAATTTCCTATCGGCGGTGGAGGCGATGCAGTATGGTTTGCTCGATCGGATCCTGACTTCGCGCAACGAAGCCACGGTGGGTTGAGCCAGCATGGCGGGGATGTCCGACAAGAGCGGGAGCGAAAAGCTCCTCTACTGCTCGTTCTGCGGGAAGAGCCAGCACGAGGTCCGCAAGCTGATCGCGGGTCCGTCGGTCTTCATCTGCGACGAATGCATCGAGCTCTGCAACGACATCATCCGCGAGGAGAGCGCCAGCGACAAGGGCGGCCGCCCGGCCCGGTCGGACCTGCCGACGCCGAAGGAGATCTGCCAGATCCTCGACGAGTACGTGATCGGCCAGGAGCAGGCGAAGAAGATCCTGTCGGTCGCCGTCTACAACCACTACAAGCGGCTCAAGCACCTGTCGAAGAACGACGAGGTCGAGCTGGCGAAATCGAACATCCTGCTCGTCGGCCCCACCGGGTCCGGGAAGACGCTGCTCGCGCAGACGCTCGCCCGGCTCTTGAACGTGCCGTTCGTGATCGCCGACGCTACGACGCTCACCGAGGCCGGCTACGTCGGCGAGGACGTCGAGAACATCATCCAGAAGCTGCTGCAGAACTGCGACTACGACGTCGACAAGGCGAAGCGCGGCATCGTCTACATCGACGAGATCGACAAGATCTCCCGCAAGAGCGACAACCCGTCGATCACGCGCGACGTCTCGGGCGAAGGCGTGCAGCAGGCGCTCCTCAAGCTGATCGAAGGGACGATCGCATCGGTCCCGCCGCAGGGCGGTCGCAAGCATCCGAACCAGGACTTCGTCCAGGTCGACACGACGAACATCCTCTTCGTCTGCGGCGGCGCGTTCGACGGGCTGGAGAAGATCATCCGGCAGCGCTCGGAGCGCACCGGCATCGGCTTCGGCGCCGAGGTGCGCAGCCTCAAGAACGCGAAGGACATCAGCGATACGCTCAAGGGAGTCGAGCCCGAGGACCTGATCAAGTACGGCCTGATCCCGGAGTTCGTCGGCCGCCTGCCGGTGGTCGCGACGCTCGAGGAGCTGGACGAGAACGCGCTGATCCGCATCCTGACCGAGCCGAAGAACGCGCTCATCAAGCAGTACCACAGGCTGTTCGGGATGGAGGGCGTCGATCTCGAGGTACGCTCCGGCGGCCTGACGGCGATTGCCCACAAGGCGCTCGCCCGCAAGACCGGCGCGCGCGGCCTGCGCTCCATCCTCGAGCAGGTGCTGCTCGACATCATGTTCGAGCTGCCTACGCTCGAGAACGTGAGCAAGGTCGTGGTCGACGAGCCTACGATCCTCGGCGACGGCAAGCCGCTGCTCATCTACTCGGACCAGCCGAAGGTTGCCGGGTCCCACTGACTGCTGCAGTACGCGCCGGGCCGGCCGCGGGACCGGCCCGCGCCGCTTGAATCGCGGGGGCGCCGCCTCCACTTTCCCACATGACCCTCACCAGGGGTGACGCGATGTCCGCCAACGAGCTCTCCAACCTCCCCGCGCAGTTCCCGCTCCTTCCCCTCAGGGACGTAGTGGTCTTTCCCCACATGGTCATCCCGCTCTTCGTCGGCCGCCCCAAGTCGATCAAGGCGATGGAGATCGCGATGGAGGCCGGCAAGAGCATCCTGCTCGTCGCGCAGAAATCGGCGGCGAAGGACGAGCCGGCTCCCGAGGACATGTACGAGATCGGTTGCATCTCGAACATCCTGCAGATGCTGAAGCTGCCCGACGGTACGGTGAAGGTGCTGGTCGAGGGCAACCAGCGCGCCCGCATCCAGGACATCACCGACCAGCGAACCCACTACTCGGCGCTCGCCGCGCCGGTCGCGCCGGATCCGGTGGATACGACCGAGGTCGAGGCGATGCGCCGGGCCCTGATCGCGCAGTTCGACCAGTACGTCAAGCTCAACAAGAAGATCCCGCCGGAGATCCTCACCTCGCTCGCCGGCATCGAGGAGCCTGGCCGCCTCGCCGACACCGTTGCGGCGCACCTGCCGCTCAAGCTCGAGCAGAAGCAGAAAGTGCTCGAGATGTTCAACGTCAAGCAGCGGCTCGAGAGCCTGCTCGCCCAGCTCGAGGCGGAGATCGACATCCTGCAGGTGGAGAAGCGCATCCGCGGCCGCGTCAAGCGCCAGATGGAGAAGAGCCAGCGCGAGTACTACCTGAACGAGCAGGTGAAGGCGATCCAGAAGGAGCTCGGCGAGGGCGAGGAGGGCGCCGACCTCGAGGAGATGGAGAAGCGGATCAAGGCCGCGCGCATGCCGAAGGACGCGCGGCTGAAAGCGGAGAACGAGCTGAAGAAGCTGCGGCTGATGTCGCCGATGTCGGCCGAGGCTACGGTGGTGCGCAACTACCTCGAGACGCTCGTCAACCTGCCGTGGAAGAAGAAGAGCAAGATATCCAAGGACATCCCGGCGGCGGAGAAGGTCCTCAACGCCGATCACTACGGGCTCGAGAAGGTGAAGGAGCGCATCCTCGAGTACCTCGCGGTCCAGAGTCGCGTCGACCGCATGAAGGCGCCGATCCTGTGCCTCGTCGGCGCTCCGGGCGTCGGCAAGACCTCGGTCGGCAAGTCGATCGCGCATGCGACGAACCGCAAGTTCATTCGCATGTCGCTCGGCGGCGTGCGCGACGAGGCCGAGATCCGCGGCCACCGCCGCACTTACATCGGCTCGATGCCGGGGAAGATCCTGCAGAACATGGCGAAGGTCGGCGTGAAGAATCCGCTGTTCCTGCTCGACGAGGTCGACAAGATGGGCATGGACTTCCGCGGCGACCCCTCGTCGGCGCTGCTGGAGGTGCTGGATCCGGAGCAGAACCACACTTTCGTCGACCACTACGTCGAGGTCGAGTACGACCTGTCGGAAGTGATGTTCGTGGCGACCGCGAACACGCTCAATATCCCGCCGGCGCTCCTCGACCGGATGGAAGTGATCAGGCTTTCCGGCTACACCGAGGACGAGAAGATCAATATCGCCGTCCGCTACCTGCTGCCCAAGCAGCGCAAGAACAACGGGCTGAAGGCCGAAGAGCTGGCGGTGACCGAAAGCGCGATCCGCGACATCATCCGCTACTACACGCGCGAGGCCGGGGTACGGAACCTCGAGCGCGAGCTGTCGAAGATCTGCCGCAAGACGGTCAAGAGCCTGCTCACCAAGCCGAGCGAGAGGAAGATCACCGTCACCGCCCGCAACCTCGACAAGTTCGCCGGGGTGCGGCGCTACACCTTCGGCATTGCCGAAAAGCAGAATCAGGTCGGCCAGGTCACCGGCCTCGCGTGGACCGAGGTGGGCGGCGAGCTGCTCACGATCGAGGTCGCGGTGATGCCCGGTAAGGCGAAGACGATCACCACCGGCAAGCTGGGCGAGGTCATGCAGGAGTCGATCCAGGCCGCGCTCACGGTCGTGCGCAGCCGCGCGCCGCGGCTCGGCGTGCCCGAAGACGTGTTCCAGAAGAACGACATTCACATCCACTTGCCCGAAGGCGCGACGCCGAAGGACGGACCGAGCGCCGGGATCGGCATCTGCACGGCGATGGTGTCGTCCCTGACCGGCGTCCCGGTGCGTGCTGACGTCGCGATGACCGGCGAGATCACGCTGCGCGGCGAGGTGCTGGTGATCGGCGGCCTCAAGGAAAAGCTGCTCGCCGCGCATCGGGGCCAGATCAAGACCGTGCTGATCCCCGAGGAAAACGTGAAGGACCTGGTCGAGATCCCGGACAACATCAAGAACCGGCTGGATATCATTCCGGTGAAGTGGATCGACCAGGTGCTCGACGTCGCGCTCGAGCGCAAGCCCGCGCCGCGCGCGCAGGCCGAGGAGCCGCCCGCGGTACCGCCCGTCCCCGAGGAAAAGCCCGCGACCAGCGTCGTCACGCACTAGCTTAGCTAAGCTAGCGTGCCCGTGCGCGGCGGTGCGCGAAGGCGAGTTCCGCCTTGACACCGCGAAAGACGCGTTGCTATAAAGAATCGTTGGTTCTTCGATTTACGGCCGCGCATCCGGCGCGCGGGCTGTCCTCGTCAACCCTACGTTGCCGTGCGCCGACGGCGCGCGAGATAGAAGGGACTCGTAGTGAACAAGACCGAGATGATCGATCACATCGCCAAATCCGCGGACATCTCCAAGGCGGCGGCGCAACGCGCGCTCGATGCCACGGTGGCGAGCATCAAGATGGCGCTGAAGAAGGACAACATGGTGACGCTGGTGGGGTTCGGCACCTTCTACGTGGGCAAGCGCCAGGCGCGAACCGGCCGCGACCCACGGACGCAGGCGCCGATCAGGATCCAGGCGGCGCGCGTGCCCAAGTTCCGCCCTGGAAAAGCGCTGAAGGATGCGCTAAACTGACGCCCCTTCCCGGAGGCCGGGAGCCGGTTCCGGGCAGGGGTGCTTAGCTCAGCTGGTAGAGCGTCGCCCTTACAAGGCGAATGTCGGCGGTTCGATCCCGTCAGCACCCACCATGCTCGCCGGAGCGCGGGGCGACACGGAGTGGTAGTTCAGTTGGTTAGAATACCGGCCTGTCACGCCGGGGGTCGCGGGTTCGAGTCCCGTCCACTCCGCCAGATTCTCCGAAGGGCGAACCTAGGTTCGCCCTTTTTACTGGACCGGCCGGTGCGCCGGAGAGAACACCATGTTTGAATTCATAGGCAAACACAAGCGGCTGCTGCAGGTCCTGCTTGCCCTCATCCTGATCCCGCCGTTCGCATTCTTCGGCATCCAGTCGTTCGATGGGTTCACCGGGACCGCCGATCTCGCAGCGGTGAACGGCAGCGCGATCTCCGCCGCCGAGTTCGGGCGTGCGCTCGATCAGCAACGGGACCAGCTGCGCGCCGCGCTCGGGCGCAACTTCGATCCGGCGCTGCTCGACACGCCCGAGGCCCGGAAGCAGCTGCTCGAAAATCTCGTGGCACGGCGGGTCCTCGGTCTCTACGTCGCGGGCAACCAGATGATTGCCACCGACGACCATCTGCGGGAGCTGATCGCGACCGAGCCCGCATTCCAGGAGGACGGCAAGTTCTCGCGCAGCCGGTACCAGGCGCTGATCCGCGGCCAGAACATGAGCGAGGAGCAATTCGAAGCGCAGCTCCGCAGCGATCTCGTCATGCGCCAGCTCTCCGCCGGGCTGGTCGACTCGGGGCTGGTCGCGAAGACGACCGCGCAGCGGATCGCCGCGCTCCGCGGTGAGAGCCGCGAGGTGGCCGATTCGATCCTGACGGCGAGCCAGTTCGTCAGGCAAGTGAAGCTTGCGCCCGACGCGGTCGAGGCGTACTACAAGGCGCATCCGAAGGAGTTCGAGACGCCCGAGCAGATCCGTGCCGAATACGCGCAGCTGACGCTCGACGCGGTCGTGGCGGGTGAGCCGGTCGGCGCCGACGAGATCAAGTCGTGGTACGAGGCGAACGTGGCGCCGAAGCGCCGCGAGCGGCTCGAGGCGCGCAAGCGCATCGAGGGGGTGCTCGCGGAGGCGCGCAAGGACCCGGCGCGCTTCGCCGAGCTCGCCAAGGCGAGCTCGCAGGATCCCGGTTCGGCCGCGCAGGGCGGCGACCTCGGCTGGTTCGGCCGCGGCGCCATGGTGAAGCCGTTCGAGGAGACGGTCTTCAAGCTCCGCGAGAACGAGCTCAGCCCCGTGGTCGAGACCGAGTTCGGGTTCCACGTGATCAAGGTCACCGGTATCCGCAAGAGCGAAGGCGGGAAGGGCGAGGAGCGCCGCGCGAGCCACATCCTGGTGACCGCACCCGGCGACGCGAAGGACTTCGAGGCTGCGCGGGCCGGGATCGAGCGCGATCTGCGGCGCGAACGGGCGCAGAGGAAGTTCCCCGAGCTCGCCGAAGCGTTCCGCGACCTCGCCTACGAGCAGCCTGACGGCCTCGCTCCGCTCGCCGAGCGCTTCAAGGTCAAGATCGAGACGACCGGCTGGTTCGCGCGCGGGGCCGCGCCGCAGCCGCTCAACAGCCCCAAGCTCGTGGCGGCGCTTTTCGGCGACGACGCGCTCCGCAGCAAGCGCAATACCGAGGCGGTGGAGGTTGCGCCGGGAAGGATCATCGTCGCACGAGTGCTCGAGCACAAGCCCGCGGCCCTGCGGCCGCTCGACGAAGTGCGCGCGGGCATCGCCAAGCAGCTCACGGCGGACGAGGCGCTGAAGCTTGCGCGGGCCGCGGGCGTGGAGCGACTGGCGAAGCTGCAGGCCGGGGAGAGCGTTGCTACGAACTGGGGTCTCGCGCGAACTGTGAGTCGCGAGAATCCAGCCGGGATCGACCCGCGCGCGGTTGCGCCCGTCTTCCGGGTCGATCCGTCGAAGCTACCGGCCTACGTGGGGGTCGACCTGCCGCCCACGGGGTACGGCCTCTACCGCGTGTCGCGGGTGACGGAGGCGCGAGCCATGGACGACGCCAAGCTGCGCGCGATCGACGCCGGTCTTTCGCGCCAGGAAGCTCGGGACAGCTATCAGGCGTTCATCGACGCCTTGCGCAGCCGCGCGAAGATCGAGATCCACGAGGCGAACCTGAACAAGGAACGTTGAGCACCGCCCCTCATTCGGCGTCGCCGGTCATTCCGCTGGCGACGGTGTTGAAGCCGCAGTCGACGTAGGTGATCTCGCCGGTGACGCCGGCCGCCAGGTCCGAGAGCAGGAACGCGGCGACGTTGCCGACGTCCTCCAGGGTGACGTTTCGCCGCAGCGGCGCCTGCGCCTCGACGAACTTGAGGATCTTCCCAAACCCCGCGATGCCGCTTGCCGCGAGCGTCTTGATCGGCCCCGCCGAGATGCCGTTCACGCGAATGCCCCTGGGCCCGAGGCTCGCGGCGAGGTAGCGCACGGCAGCCTCCAGGCTTGCCTTCGCGAGGCCCATCGTGTTGTAGTTGGGAACGACCCGGTCCGCGCCGAGATAGGTGAGCGTGAGGAGCGCGCCCTTCCGCCCCTGCATCATCGGGGCGGCGCCGCGGGCGAGCGCGGGAAAGCTGTAGCTCGATACCTCGTGGGCGATGCGGAACGCTTCGCGCGAGAGCCCCTCTAAGAAGTCGCCCGCGATCGCTTCGCGCGGCGCGTACGCGATGGCGTGCACCAGGCCGTCGAGCCCGTCCCAGCGTTCGCGCAGCGCACCGAAGAGCCGCTCGATCTCCTCGTCGCTCGCCACGTCGCACGGCAGGACGATGTCGCTTGCCAGCTCCGCGGCGATGTCGGCGACACGATCCCTGAAGCGGTCGTTCTGGTAGGTGAACGCGAGCTCCGCGCCTTCGCGGCGGCAGGATCGAGCGATGCCGCAGGCGATGGAACGATTGCTGAGGACGCCGGTGATGAGGATACGCTTGCTGTCGAGAAAACCCATGACGCCTCCGCAGGCACGCGATTATAGGGTAAGCATCGAGCGGAGACGCTGCGTGGCGGGTCGGCTACACTCCGGCGCGATGCGAACGCGCGCCTCGCTCTCCATTGCCGTCTTCGCCGCAGCGGTCGCGGTCGCCGGCTGCGGCAGCGAATGGAACGATCCCTATCCCGGCCGCCGATCGCGGGAAGAACTTCCTCTACAGCTCGTTCATCGACCGGCCGAAGACGCTCGATCCCGCGCGTTCGTACACCTCCGACGAGTGGGGCTTCATCCAGCAGGTCTACGAGCCGCCGCTCCAGTATCACTACCTCAAGCGGCCCTACGAGCTGATCCCGCAGGCAGCGCTCGAGGTACCGCAGGCGCGACAACTCGATGCGTCGGGACGCGAGCTTCCGTCCGACTCCCCGGCGTCGGCGGTGGCGTTCACCGAGTACGAGATCCGGATCCGGCCGGGCATCCGCTACCAACCGCATCCTGCCTTCGCCGTCGACGCCGGCGGAAAGCCCCTCTATCTCGATCTGTCCGAGGACGAGATCAAGCGCAAGTTCACGCTCGCCGACTTCCCGCGGACCGGCACGCGCGAGCTCACCGCCGAGGATTACGTGTACCAGATCAAACGGCTCGCGCATCCGCGGGTGAACTCGCCGATCTTCGGTCATATGAGCGAGTACGTGATCGGGCTGAAGGAGCTCTCGGACGCGCTCAAGACCGAGAACCAGCGTCTCCTGAAGGCGCACGAGGCGCGGTTCGGCAAGGGCGACAAGAGCCCGCCGTGGATCGACCTGCGGCAGTTCCCGCTGAGCGGCGTCGAGGTCGTGGACCGCTATGCCTACCGCGTGCGGATCAGGGGCCAGTACCCGCAGTTCGTGTACTGGCTCGCGATGCCGTTCTTTGCGCCGATGCCGGTGGAAGCCGACCGGTTCTATTCGCAGCGCGGGATGAGCGACGGCCGCAATCTCACGCTCGACTGGTGGCCGGTCGGCACCGGGCCCTACATGCTCACGGAGAACAACCCGAACGCCCGAATGGTGCTCGAGCGGAATCCCTATTTCCGCGGCGAGCCGTACCCGTCGGAGGGCGAACCGGGCGATCGCGAAGCGGGACTGCTCGCAGACGCCGGAAAGATCGCGCCGTTCGTCGACCGCATCGTCTTCACGCGCGAGAAGGAAGTCATTCCCTACTGGAACAAGTTCCTGCAGGGCTACTACGACCAGTCCGGAATCAGCTCCGACAACTTCGACCAGGCGGTGCGCATCGACCTCGAAGGCGAAGCGAGTCTCTCGCCCGAGATGCAGGAGCGTGGCATCTGGCTGCGGACCTCGGTGGGTACGAGCACGTTCTACCTGGCATTCAACTTCCTCGACCCGGTGGTCGGCGGGCTGTCCGATCGCGCGCGCAAGCTCCGCCACGCGATCTCGATCGCGGTCGACTGGGAGGAGTTCATCTCGATCTTCCAGAACGGCCGCGGCATTCCGGGCATGGGCCCGATCCCGCCGGGGATCTTCGGTTACCGGGAGGGCGAGGCGGGCGTGAACCCGGTCGTGTACGACTGGGTGAACGGGCGGCCGGCGCGCAAGCCGATCGAGGCCGCGAAGCGGCTGCTCGCGGAAGCCGGCTATCCGGACGGGCGGGATGCGAAGACCGGGCAGCCGCTCGTGCTCTACCTCGACACGGTCCAGCGCGGCCCCGGCGACAAGCCGCGGCTCGACTGGTACCGCCGGCAGTTCGAGAAGCTGAACATCCAGCTCGAGCTGCGCACCAGCGACTGGAACCGGTTCCAGGAGAAGGTCCGCGGCGGTAACACCCAGCTCTTCTTCCTCGGTTGGAACGCCGACTACCCGGACCCCGAGAACTTCATGTTCCTGCTGAACGGCCCGCAGGCGCGCGCGAAGACTGGCGGCGAGAACACCGCGAACTACCAGAACCCGGAGTACGACCGTCTGTTCGAGCGCATGAAGAACATCCCGAACGGCCCCGAGCGCCAGGCGATCATCGACCGGATGGTGGAGGTCGCGCGCGCGGATGCGCCGTGGGTGTGGGGCTTCCATCCCAAGGACTACGGCCTCGCCCATGCATGGGTGACGAACGTCAAGCCGAACCAGATGGCGCGGAACGGGCTCAAGTTCTATCGCGTCGACACGGTCATGCGCGAGGAGAAGCGCGCCGAGTGGAATCGCCCCGACCTGTGGCCGATCTGGGTCGCGCTGCTCGCGCTGGCCGTAAGCGCGGTTCCGGCTGTGCTCTCGTATCGCCGCCGCGAGCGGGCAGCCGCGCGGCCCGCCTGAGGCGATGCTCGCCTACATCGTCCGGCGGTTCCTCTACGCGATCCCGATCCTGATCGGGGTGAATCTCGTCACCTTCGGGCTCTTCTTCGTCGTCAACACGCCGGACGACATGGCGCGGATGCAGCTCGGCGCGAAGCGCGTGACGCCCGATGCGATCGAGAAGTGGAAGGCCGAGCGCGGCTACGACCGGCCGCTGCTGTGGAACGGCGGCGCGGAGGGTGCGGCGCGGTTCACCAACACGATTTTCTTCGAGAAATCGGCGAAGCTCTTCGCGTTCGACTTCGGCAACGCCGACGACGGGCGCAGCATCGGGCACGAGATCCGCACGCGGATGTGGGCGAGCCTCGCGCTCGCGATCCCGTCGTTCCTCGTGGGGCTGGCGGTATACGTCTCGTTCGCGCTTGCGTTGGCGTTCTTCCGCGCGACCTATCTCGACTTCTGGGGCGTGGTCCTGTGCGTCGCGATGATGTCGATCTCGACGCTGTTCTACATCATCGGCGGGCAGTATCTCGTGAGCAAGCTGTGGAGTCTGGTGCCGATATCCGGCTACCAGCCCGGGCCCGACGCGGTGAAGTTCCTGCTCCTGCCGGTCGCGATCGCGCTGGTCGGCGGCTTCGGCGAAGGCGTGCGCCTCTATCGCACGTTCTTTCTGGAAGAGATGGGCAAGGACTACGTCCGCACCGCCCGAGCGAAGGGGCTCGCCGAGACGGCGGTGCTGTTCGGGCACGTGCTCAAGAACGGGTCGATCCCGATTCTCACCGGGGTGGTCGCTGCGATCCCGAAGCTGTTTCTCGGCAGCCTGCTCGCGGAATCGTTCTTCGGGATACCGGGGCTGGGCAGCTACACGATCGACGCGATCCAGGCACAGGACTTTGCCGTGGTGCGGTCGATGGTGTTTCTCGGGTCGGCGCTTACGATCCTCGGCTACCTGCTCGCCGACATCTCGTATACGCTCGTCGACCCGCGGGTCAGGTTCGAGTGATGCCGGTCGTATTGGCGACCGACTACGCGATCTGGCTGCTCGTGGCGGTGGCGATCGGCTATATCGCTTACGTGCGCCGTCACGTGCACCTCGCCGCGCCGTGGCGGCGCGTGACGCGTAGCGCGACCGGCATGTCGGCGCTCGTCATCCTGCTCGCGTTCGTCGCGGTCGGCCTGCTCGACTCGCTCCACTTCCGGCCGCAGCTCGAGCAGCGGGACCACCAGGGTGCGCCGGTCTACGGGGTCGAGGTCTTGAGCGTCCTCGACACACTGGTCATGCCGCTGAGGACGCGGACCGAGCGGACCTATTCGGCGCCGCTCGCGACCCGGTCGCATGCGAGGGAGACCACCGAGCTCCCCGGCGGCGGCGTCGTGCGCGAGTTCCAGCGGCTGCGACACGGCGGCGCGCATCTCGCGGACGAAGCGGATCACGTACGGGACGTCGCGGTGACCGTGTTGCATGGGATCGCGCTCGCGCTTGTGGGGTGGTGCCTGGCGGTTTGGCTCGCAACCGCCGGGCTCGCCCGCCGGCACGGCGTTCACGTAGGCGCGATGTGGGGCGCCGTCAGGCGGCGGCAGACCGAGGTGCCGTGGCTTGTCGTCTACCTCGCCGTCCTCGCGCTCGCGCTGATCGCGGTCCCGGTCGCGCTGCTGGCGACGAAGTATCACGTGCTGGGCACCGACAAGGTCGGGCAGGACGTCCTCTACCTCTCGCTCAAGAGCATCCGGACCGGTCTGGTGATCGGCACGCTGACCACGCTGGTGATGCTTCCCTTCGCGATCCTTCTCGGGATCATGGCGGGCTACTTCAGAGGTTGGATCGACGACCTGATCCAGTACGTCTATACGACGATCAACTCCATACCCGGCGTGCTCCTGATCGCCGCGGCGGTGCTGATCATGCAAGTCCACATCGACAAGAACCCGGAGCTCTTCCCGACCACCGCACAGCGCGCCGATTTCCGGTTGCTGCTGCTCTGCGTGATTCTCGGGCTGACGACCTGGACTGGACTCGCCCGGCTCCTGCGCGGCGAGGCGCTCAAGCTCTCGGAGCTCGAGTACATCCAGGCGGCGCACGCATTCGGCGTGCGGCACGGGCGCGTGATCACGCGCCATATCCTGCCCAACGTCATGCATATCGTGCTGATCGCGCTGGTGATGGACTTCTCCGGCCTCGTGCTCGCCGAGGCGGTGCTGTCGTACGTCGGCGTCGGGGTCGATCCTTCCACGACCAGCTTCGGCACGATGATCAACGCCGCTCGGCTCGAGATGGCGCGCGAGCCGATGGTGTGGTGGACGCTCGCGGCGGCGTTCGCGTTCATGTTCGTGCTGGTGCTCGCTGCCAATCTCTTCGCCGATGCCGTCCGGGACGGCTTCGACCCGCGCGTCGCCGTCGGCGCGCGCGCCGCGGCATGAGCGCGAATCTGCTCGACGCGCGCGATCTGAGCACGGTGCTCGAATCGAGCGGCGGGGTCGTGCGCGCGCTCGACGGCGTGGACCTCGAGATTCCGCGGGGCGAGACATTTGCGATCGTCGGCGAGTCGGGTTGCGGCAAGAGCATGACCGCGCTGACGCTGCTGCGGCTGCTGCCGGAGACCGGCCGGATTGCCTCGGGCAGCGTCCAGCTGGACGGCATCGAACTGCTCGCGCTGCCCGAGGCACGCATGCGCGACGTGCGCGGGCGGCGCCTGGCGATGATCTTCCAGGAGCCGGCGACCAGCCTGAATCCGGTGCTCACAGTCGGCAGGCAGATCGCGGAAGTGCTCGCCCGCCACGGCGGCATGCGCGGGGCGGCGGCGCGGGCGCGCGCGATCGAGCTGCTCGACGCTGTCGGGATCGCTGATAGCGCGCGCCGCGTCGACGACTATCCGTTCCAACTCTCGGGCGGCATGAAGCAGCGGGTGATGATCGCGCTTGCGCTCGCCGGCGAGCCGGATCTCCTCGTCGCCGACGAGCCGACGACCGCCCTGGACGTCACGATCCAGGCGCAGGTGCTGGACCTTCTGCGCTCGCTTCAGGCGCAGCGGGGGATGTCGATCCTCCTCATCACCCACGATCTCGGGGTCGTCTCCGGCATGGCGCATCGGGTCGCGGTGATGTACGCGGGGCAGATCGTGGAGATCGCGGAGCGTGACCCGTTCTTCCGGGCGCCGCAGCATCCGTACTCGCGGAAGCTCTTCGCGGCGCTGCCGGACACCGGCAAGCGCGGTGTGGAGCTCGAAGTCATTCCCGGCCAGGTGCCGGCGCTGTCAGGCGAGTTCCGCGGCTGCCGGTTCGCGGACCGCTGCGAACATGCATTCGAACGCTGCCGCACCGAGGTGCCCGACTGGACGCGCATCGGCGACGGCCATTTCGTCCGTTGTCATCTGCGCGAGACCGCACGGGCCGGGCCCATCGCGGTCGCGCCGGCGCCAGCGGTGATGCCGGCGGAGACCGGCGGCGAGCCGCGGGCGCTGCTCGAGGTCAGCGACCTGAAGGTCCACTTCCCGATCCGGCGCGGCGTCCTCAAACGGACGGTGGGGCACGTGCGGGCGGTGGACGGCGTCTCGCTCGCGATCGCGCCCGGGCGCACGCTCGCGCTCGTCGGCGAATCGGGCTGCGGGAAGACCACGGCGGGGAAGAGCATCCTGCAACTCATCCGTCCGACCGCCGGGGACGTGACGTTCGACGGCGCGGCGCTGACGCGGCTCCGGGGCGAAGCGTTGCGGCGGCGGCGGGCCGACTTCCAGATCGTGTTCCAGGATCCGTACGCATCGCTCAACCCGCGACTGCGGGTGAATGACATCCTCATGGAGGGGATGGCTTCGCTGGGCGTCCTCGCGTCGCGCGCCGAGCGGGACCGGCGCATCGTCGAGCTGCTCGGCCAGGTCGGGTTGCCGGCGCAGGCGGCCCTCCGCTACCCGCACGAGTTCTCGGGCGGGCAGCGCCAGCGGATCGCGATCGCACGGGCGCTCACCGTCAACCCCAAGCTCGTCGTGTGCGACGAGCCGACGAGCGCGCTCGACGTCTCCGTCCAGGCGCAGATCCTCAACCTGCTCAAGCGCCTGCAACGCGATCTGGGGCTGGCCTATCTCTTCATCACGCACAACCTCGCGGTCGTCGAGTATCTCGCCGACGAGATTGCGGTGATGTATCTGGGGCGGATCGTCGAGCGCGGAACGGTCCGCGAGGTGCTGGGAGCGCCACAGCATCCGTACACCCAGGCGTTGCTCGCGGCGGTGCCGACGATCGACGGCGCCGGCGCGCGGCTGCACGTCAAGGGGGAGTTGCCGTCGCCGTCGGCGCCGCCGTCCGGCTGTCACTTCCACCCACGGTGCCCGCATGCGATGATGCGCTGCAAGCGCGAGTATCCCGCCGCGGTGCCGCTCTCGCACACGCATGCGGTGAGTTGCTTCCTCGCCGGCGGAGCCGTACGAACCTAGGAAATCGGCGTCAGGGCGCCGGGGACGGACGGCCGACCTGCGCCGGGGCGGCGGGCCGCGCCGGCGCGCTCCTCACGGTCGCGCGGCCGGGGACCGGCCGCGCGTTCTTAGCGACCGGCTTCGCCCGCTTCGTGACGACCTTCTTCGGCTTCATCTCGACCACGAGCAACTCGCCGGGGACGAGCTGAGCGCCTTCGTTGACGCGTCTCAGGTCGGCGATCACGACGCCGAACGCGGCGGCGATTCCTGCCCAGGTGTCGCCGCGCTTGACGACGTAGCTCGCCGTGCGCGCCGCGCCGCTCGGCGTGAACGGCAGCGGCTCCGAGCCCGCCGACGAGCCTTTCTGCGGCAGCACGAGCTGCTGGCCGACCACGACTCTGCCCCGCGGTCCGATGCCGTTGATCGCCTTCAGGCGCTCCAGGCTGAGGCCATGCGCGGCGGCAAGCTTGTCGAGCTTGTCGCCCGTCTGGAACGTATGGATCTGCCAGGACGAGAGCGGCTTGTCGTGCCGCTCGAGGTTCTGGATGAACGCTTCCGCGCGGTCGGTGGGCAGAATGAGCTGGGGCGCGTGCTCCGCGGCGACGACGGGGCGGTTGTGCCCCGGATTCAGCGCGACCAGTTCCTCCACCGGCATCTCGGCGAGCTTCGCGGCGACGCGCAGATCGACGTCGCGCGTCAGCGTCACGGTGACGAAGTAGGGCGCGTTCGGGATCGGGTCGAGCTGGATGCCGGCGACGGCAGGGTTCGCGACGATGTTCTTCAGCGCCTGGAACGAGGGCACGTAGGCGCGCGTCTCGCGCGGCATCTGGATCGCCTGGTAGTCGATCGCCTTGCCCTGCGCGCGGTTGCGGTCGATTGCACGCTGCACGCCGTTCTCGCCCATGTTGTACGCCGCGAGCGCGAGATGCCAGTCGCCGAACATCTCGTACAGCGACTGCAGGTAGTCGAGCGCGGCATTGGTGGAGGCGAGGATGTCGCGCCGCGCGTCGTACCAGAAGTTCTGGTCGAGGTTGTAGTTCCGGCCGGTCGACGGGATGAACTGCCAGAGCCCCGAGGCGTGCGCGCGCGAGTATGCCAGCGGGTTGTACGCGCTCTCGACCATTGGCAGCAGCGCGAGCTCGGTCGGCATCCCGCGCCGCTCGAGCGCCTCGACGATGTGGAACAGGTAGCGGCGGCTGCGATCGACGAAGATCCGCAGCTGCTCGGGACGCTGCGCGTACCACGCTTGTCGCTGCACGACGGTCGGACTCACGAGCTCGGGGATCGCGAAGCCGCTGCGGATGCGCACCCAGAGGTCGCCGGGCGCGTCTGCCGCAGCGGGCTTCGGGCCAAGGTCCGTGACGTCGCGCACCTCCACGCCCGCGGTGCTGTCGGCCGGCTCGATTCCGAGCAGCGGCGAAGCCGGAGGCGGGGTGGCGAAGGCGGGGTCGTCGTGAAGGAGCGGGTCGACCGCGAACGCGGGCAGGCTGGCCACGAAGAGCCATGCCGCGACGAGCAGCTTTCTTCTTCTGGTCGCCCTCACTAACCCCCCGTAGATCCGGCGGAATACTACGGGTCACCCGCGCGGAGGGTCAAGGAAAACGGCTTGGCCCGCAGGAACAAGGTGGTGCCAGCAGCAGCGCAAGAGGCGCCGCGCCCCGCCTGATGCGTCGTTACTCCGACACAGGCCCGGTCGGAACCGGTTTTTCGCCATAATAGGCGGCGACCGACACGCAAAGCGGGCCGTGGATGCCCGCAGGAGCACGAGTTCGAGCATGGAGCGATCGTTGTCAGCTGCGCCGCAAAAATCAGCGCTCGCCGCGTGGTACGAAACGCCGAAGGGCGCCTACGTCCTCGAGTGGGAGCGCGCGCAGTTCGACAGCGCAGTCGAGGATGCTTTCGGCTTCAACGCGGCGCAGATCGGCCTGCCGTCGATCGATTTCCTCCGCAGCAACCGCATCTCGTACCGCTTCTGCGTGAGCGTCGAGCCCGGCTGCGGTGTCGTCGCCGATTCGCGCCATCTGCCGCTCGCGACGCACAGCATGGACCTCGTCGTGCTGCCGCACGTGCTCGAGTTCAGCGAGGACCCGCACCAGATCCTGCGCGAGGCCGAGCGGGTGCTGATGCCGGAGGGGCAGATCGTGATCGCCGGCTTCAACCCGCTCAGCCTGTGGGGGCTCAAGCGCTGGATCGGCCGCAAGCGGCCCGAGCCCCCGTGGTGCGGCGACTTCATTGGACTGCTGCGGCTGCGTGACTGGCTGAAGCTGCTCGGCTTCGAGCTGAACGGCGGACGCTTCGGCTGCTATGCGCCGCCTTTCAGCCAGACGCGGTGGCTGCAGCGTTTTGCCTTCATGGAGAAGGCCGGGGACCGGTGGTGGCCGATCTGCGGCGGTGTGTACGTGGTGCGCGCCGTGAAGCGCGTGCGCGGCATGCGGCTCGTCACGCCCAACTGGAAGAACGGTCGCACCACGGCCAGGGCGCTCGCGCCGGTGGCGCGACGCGAACCGGCGACGGTGCCCGCCGACTCGGGCCGACGCCGTCAGCCCGCCCGGCTGCGGTTGATCGCCGGCGGCGGAAAGGGCACGCAGCGGGCCGGTGGGTGACATCGTCCGCATCTATACCGACGGCGCGTGCAAGGGCAACCCCGGCCGGGGCGGCTGGGGCGCGCTGCTCCGCTCGGGCGAGCACGAGCGCGAGCTCTACGGCGGCGAGCCTTCCACCACCAACAACCGCATGGAGCTGACCGCGGTGATCCGCGCGCTCGAAGCGCTCAGGCGTCCCGCCGAGGTCGAGGTCTACACCGATTCGGAATACGTGATGAAGGGCATCACCGAGTGGCTCGCCGCGTGGAAGCGGCGCGGCTGGAAGACCGCCGACCGCAAGCCGGTGAAGAACGCCGACCTGTGGCGCGAGCTCGACGGGCTCGCGCGCCAGCACGAGATCCGCTGGCACTGGGTGCGCGGTCACGCGGGCCATCCGGAGAACGAGCGCGCCGACGCGCTGGCAAACCGCGGGGCGGCCTCGATCCAGGCGTAGCGGAACCTTCGTTCACTCCCCGAGTCAAGCGAAGATGCCCTTGCGAAAGGTCCTGTTCATCGCCGGTCCGCTCGCGGGCCTCGTCGCGCTCGGCGCCTACGCGTACTACTCGAACCGTACAACGGGCGCGGCGCAGGGCGAGATACTCAAGAGCGGCCCGCCGGGACCGGTCGCGGCGACTGGGCCCGGCGACGGGCCGCCGGTCACGGTCGAGACGGCACCGGTGAAGTCCGCGCGGCTGCAGGAGGACGTGGTCGCGATCGGGACGCTGCGCTCGAACGAGTCAGTCGTTGTGCGGCCGGAGATTTCCGGCCGCATCAGCGAGATCGGGTTTGCCGAGGGCAGCCAGGTCGCGAAAGGCCAGCTGCTCGTCGCGCTCGACGCGTCGGTGTACGCGGCGGAGGTGCAGCAGGCGCGGGCGAACCTGGCGCTCGCCGAGACCAACTTCAACCGCACGACCGAGCTCGAGCGCGAGAAGTTCGTCAGCGCGAACGCGAAAGACCAGTCGCTCAACGCGCTGCGCGTCGGCCAGGCGAACGTCGCGCTCGCGGAGGCGCGCCTCGCGAAGACGCAGATCCGCGCGCCGTTCTCGGGTGTCATCGGCATCCGCCAGGTGAGCGTCGGCGACTACGTGAAGGAAGGGCAGGATCTCGTCTCGCTCGAGGACATCTCCGCGCTCAAGGTCGACTTCCGGTTGCCGGAGGTGATGCTCGCCGACCTGAAGCGCGGACAGACGGTCGAGGTCGCGAGCGATGCGATGCCGAACCGGACCTACGCTGCCACGCTGGACGCGATCGATCCGCTGATCGACCAGAACGGCCGCGCGGTGATCCTGCGCGCGCGGCTGAAGAACACCGAAGGTCAGCTGCGGCCGGGCATGTTCGTGCGCACCCGTCTCATCATCGCTGAGCGCGCGAACGCCCTCACCGTGCCCGAGGAGGCATTGATGCCCTCCGGCACCGATCAGTACGTCTACAAGATCGTGGACGGCAAGGCGACGCGGGTGAAGGTGAAGACGGGCCTGCGCCGCGGCTCGCAAGTTGAAGTGACCGAGGGCCTGCAACTGAACGACGTCATCGTGACCGCGGGCCAGATCAAGCTGCGCGAAGGCGCGACCGTGCGCGCCGGGGCGCCCTCCGGCGCACCGGCGACCGCCGGCTCCGAGAAAGCGGCCAAAGCGGGCTCCTGACCCGCTCCCCCACATGGTCCTTTCCGACCTCTCGATCCGCCGGCCGGTGCTGGCCACGGTGATGAGCCTCGTTGTCATCCTCATCGGCATCGTCAGCTATCAGCGCCTGCCGGTGCGCGAGTATCCGAAGATCGACGAGCCGGTGGTCACTGTCGAGACGAAATACCGTGGCGCGAGCGCGGACGTCATCGAGTCGCGCGTGAGCAAGCCGCTCGAGGATTCGCTCGCCGGCATCGAGGGCGTCGACGTCCTGACCTCGATCAGTCGCGCCGAGAACAGCCAGATCACGGTCAAGTTCCGACTGGAACGCAACCCCGACGCGGCTGCGAGCGACGTGCGCGACCGCGTCGCCCGCACCCGCGGCAAATTGCCGGTGGACATCGACGAGCCGGTGATCGCGAAGGTGGAAGCGGACGCGAACCCGATCATCTGGCTCGCGTTCTCGAGCGATCGCCTGTCGCCGCTCGAGGTGACCGACATCGCGAGCCGCCTCGTCAAGACACGCCTGCAGACGCTGCCAGGCGCGGCGGACGTGCGGGTGTTCGGCGAGCGACGCTATTCGATGCGGATCTGGCTCGATCGCAACAAGCTCGGCGCCTACCGGCTTACGCCGCAGGACGTCGAGGACGCGCTGCTGCGGCAGAACGTCGAGGTGCCGGCCGGACGCATCGAGAGCCGCGCGCGCGAGTTCTCGGTCGTCGCCGAGACCGACCTCGTGACCCCGGCAGCAGTTCGAGCGCGTCGTGGTGCGGTACGTGAACGGCTACCCGGTGCGGATCAGCGACCTCGGGCGGGTCGAGGTGGCGGCGCTCGACGAGCGCTCCGTGGTGCGCTTCAACGGGCGGCCGGCGGTCGCGCTCGGCGTCATCAAGCAGGCGACCGCGAACCCGCTCGAGCTCTCCAAGGCGATCCGCGAGGAATTGCCGCGCATCACCGCCGATCTGCCCGAGGGCGTGGCGGTGAACATCGCCTACGATTCGTCGGTCTTCATCGATCGCTCGATCAAGGCCGTCGCCCGCACCATCCTCGAGGCGATCGCGCTGGTGGCGCTGGTGATCTTCGTGTTCCTGCGGTCGGTGCGGGCGACGATCGTGCCGCTGGTCACGATCCCCGTGTCGCTCGTCGGCGCGTTCGCGCTGATGTACCTCCTCGGCTTCAGCATCAACACGCTGACGCTGCTCGCGCTCGTGCTGGCGATCGGGCTGGTGGTCGACGACGCCATCGTGATGCTGGAGAACATCTGGCGGCACATCGAGGAGGGCATGCCGCCGTTCAAGGCGGCGCTCCTCGGGTCGAAGGAGATCGGCTTCGCGGTGGTCGCGATGACCCTGACGCTGGCATCGGTCTACGCCCCGGTCGCGTTCATGACCGGACGTACCGGCAAGCTCTTCATCGAGTTCGCGCTGACGCTTGCCGGCGCGGTTTTGGTTTCCGGATTCGTCGCGCTCACGCTGTCGCCGATGATGTGCTCGAAGCTCCTGCGCCGCACCGAGCGCCACGGACGACTGTACAACTGGATCGAGGGCGGAATCGTCGGCCTGACCGGCGGGTATCGGAGCGCGCTCGGGTGGGCGCTGCGGCACCGCGCGCTGGTGCTGGGAGTCGCCTTCGTGATCCCGACGACCGCGATCGTGCTGCTCTTCGGCTCGCTCAAGCAGGAGCTCGCGCCGACCGAGGATCGGGGCGTGGTGCTGTCGATCTTCGTCGCGCCCGAGGGCGCGACGATCCAGTACACCGACGGTTACGCAGTGCGGCTCGAGAAGATCCTCGAGGGCACCGCCGACGTCACGCGTTATTTCGTCGTGGCCGGGTTCCCCCACGTATCGCAGGGCAGTGTCGTTCGCCGGCCTCAAGGACTGGGACGATCGGGACCGCAAGGCGCAGGCCGTGGCCGGCGAGCTCGGACCGAAGCTGGGCGCCCTGCCGGGCGTGCTCGCGTTTCCGAGCTTGCCGCAGTCGCTCGGACAGAGCCCGCGCGCGAAGCCGATCGAAGTGGTGATCGTCACTTCGTCGAACTACGAGGATCTCGACCGGGTCACGAACGGACTGGTCGCCGAGCTGGCGAAGAACCGCGGCCTGATCAACGTCGAGACCGACCTCAAGCTGAACAAGCCCGAGCTGCAGGTCCAGGTCGACCGCGACCGCGCGGCCGATGCCGGCGTGCAGGTCGAGACCGTCGGCCGCACCTGGAGACGATGCTCGGCGGCCGGCAGGTGACGCGCTTCAAGCAGAACGGCGAGCAGTACGACGTGATCGTGCAGATGGCGCTCGCGGACCGGACGCGACCGAACGACATCTCCGACATCTTCGTGCGCGGGCGGAGCGAGGCGATGGTGCCGCTGGCGAACCTCTGTCGGTGCGCGAGGGCGTCGCGCCGCGCGAGCTGAACCACTTCGGTCAGCGGCGTTCCGCAACGATCACCGCCAACCTCGCGCCCGACTATGCGATCGGCGATGCGCTGCACGCGATCGAGGAGACGGCGCGCAGGCAGCTACCTCCCGGCTACGCGCTCGACTACAACGGCATCTCGCGCGAGTTCCGCGTTTCGACCGGGAGCCTGTACTTCACGTTCGTTCTCGCGCTCGCGTTCATCTATCTCGTGCTGTCGGCGCAGTTCGAGAGCTTCCGCGACCCGTTCATCATCATGCTGACGGTGCCGCTGTCGATGACCGGCGCGCTGCTCGCGCTGAAGCTGTCGGGCGGGACGCTCAACGTCTACAGCCAGATCGGTCTCGTCACGCTGGTCGGCCTGATCACCAAGCACGGCATCCTGATCGTGGAGTTCTCGAACCAGCTCCAGGAGAAGGGCCGGTCGGTGCGCGAGGCGGTCGTCGAGGCGGCGGTGCTGCGGCTGCGTCCGATCCTGATGACCACCGGGGCGATGGTGCTCGGCGCGATTCCGCTCGCCCTCGCGCGGGGCGCCGGCGCGGAGAGCCGCCAGCCGATCGGCTGGGTCATCGTGGGCGGGATCCTGCTCGGGACGATGCTGACCCTCTTCGTCGTCCCGACGGTCTACAGCCTGATCGCCCGCCGCCACCGGTCCGTCGAGGAGGCGGAGCTGGCAGCGGCCCGGCCGAGCGAAGCATGAGCCTACCGGCCAACCCGAGAGCTTCACGTGAGACGGGTGCACGGGGGACATGCAAGGGGACTGGGAAGGGAAGGGTCCCCACCCCTCGCCTCGTCCGCTCGTTCGTACGACGGCTTTCGACGGCGCGTCAGGCGTAAGACGTGAGGCAAGTCATTCTCGACACCGAGACCACCGGACTCAACGCGCGGCTCGGCGACCGGGTCATCGAGATCGGCTGCGTCGAGCTCGTCGCCCGGCGGTTCACCGGCAACGACTTTCACCGCTACGTGAACCCCGAGCGTGCGGTGGAGGAGGGTGCACTGCGGGTGCACGGCATCACCAACGAGTTCCTGCAGGACAAGCCGCGCTTCGCCGAAGTGGTCCCGGAGCTCCTGGACTACGTCCGCGGCGCGGAGCTGGTGATCCACAACGCCGCGTTCGACGTGGAGTTCCTGAACGTCGAGCTGGAGCACCTCGGGCTCGAGCCGATCGGCAACCACGTCGCTGGCGTCGTCGACACGCTCGCCACCGCGCGCGAGCTGCACCCTGGGAAGCGGAACTCGCTCGACGCGCTCTGCGAGCGCTATCAGATCGACAACTCGCATCGCACGCTTCATGGAGCGGCGCTCGATGCGCGGCTCCTCGCCGAAGTCTATCTCGCGATGACCCGCGGACAGGAGAGCCTCGCGATCGAGCTCGAGGCCCCGGCCGCGATGCTGATCGTCGCGGCGGGCGTGGCCGGCGACCGTCCGGCGATCTTGGTCCTCCGTGCGAGCGCCGAGGAGTACGCCGAGCACGCGCGCCTGCTCCAGTCGATCGCGAACGAGACGAAGGGCAGGCTGGTCTGGGACGAGGACGCGGCGGTCGCCTGACATATACTGCTGACGCTACGAGGAGGTGAGGTATGGCACCGTCCAATCCCTACGAGTCCGACCTCGACCGGAACCCCGCCAACCATGCGCCGCTCACGCCGCTGACGTTCATCGAGTGGAGCGCGTCGGTGTACGCGGATCGCCCCGCCGTGATCCACGGCGCGCGGCGGTTCACCTGGAGGGAGACGTACACGCGCTGCCTGCGACTCGCTTCCGCGCTCACGAAGCGCGCCATCGGCCCCGGCGACACCGTCGCGGCGATGCTGTCCAACACGCCGGAGATGTACGAGTGTCACTTCGGGGTGCCGATGATCGGGGCGGTGCTGAACACCCTCAACACCCGGCTCGACGCCGACGCGATCGCGTTCATGCTGAACCACGGCGAAGCGAAGGTGCTCGTCACCGACCGTGAGTTCTCGGGCACGATCGCCCAGGCGCTCGATAAAGTCGACCAGAAGCCGATCCTGATCGACGTCGACGATCCCGAGTACTCGGGCCCCGGCGAGCGGCTCGGGCGCATCGACTACGAGGCGTTCCTCGCCGAGGGCGATCCCGATTTCGCGTGGCAGCCGCCGGCGGACGAGTGGCAGGCGATCTCGCTCAACTACACCTCGGGCACGACCGGCAACCCGAAGGGCGTCGTCTATTCGCACCGCGGCGCCTACCTGAATGGCGTGGGCAATCTGCTCACCTGGGGTATGCCGCGGCACGCGGTCTACCTGTGGACGCTGCCGATGTTCCATTGCAACGGCTGGTGCTTTCCCTGGAGCATGGCGGCGAACGCGGGCACCAGCGTCTGTCTGCGCAAGGTGGAGCCGGCACCGATCTTCCGGCTGATCAAGGAGCACCGCGTCACGCACTATTGCGGCGCGCCGATCGTCCACAGCTCGCTGATCAACGCGGACCCGAGGCTCCGCGAGGGCATCACGCACAAGGTGTCGGCGTTCGTCGCCGGCGCTGCCCCGCCGCAGGCGATGATCGAAGGTATGGAGCGGATCGGCTTCGATCTTACGCACGTGTACGGGCTTACCGAGGTGTACGGGCCGGCGACGGTCTGCGCGAAGCACGAGGAATGGGATGCGCTCGACGTGCGCGACCGCGCCGAGCGCAACGGCCGCCAGGGCGTGCGCTACGTCCTCGAGGAAGGCTGCACGGTGATGGACCCGGGGACGATGAAGCGGGTGCCGGCCGACGGCGAGACCATGGGCGAGATCATGTTCCGCGGCAACATCACCATGAAGGGGTACCTCAAGAACCCGAAGGCGACCGCGGAGGCGTTCGCCGGCGGCTGGTTCCACTCCGGCGACCTCGCGGTGCTGCAGCCCGACGGCTATATCAAGATCAAGGATCGCGCGAAAGACATCATCATCTCGGGCGGCGAGAACATCTCGTCGCTCGAGGTCGAGGACGTGCTGTACCGTCACCCGGCGGTGCTGGCGGCGGCGGTGGTGGCGAAGCCCGATCCGAAGTGGGGCGAGACGCCATGCGCGTTCATCGAACTGAAGCCCGGGTCAAGCGCGACGGCGGAGGAGATCATCGAGCATTGCCGGGCGCATCTCGCGCGGTTCAAGGCCCCGCGGGCGGTGCTGTTCGGCCCGCTCCCGAAGACGTCCACCGGCAAGATCCAGAAGTTCGCGCTGCGCCAGCAGGCGAGATCGGCCACCGCGATCGAGTGAAGGAGCACGCGCGATGAACGCGCCGTCTACGACGGAAGTCGAGACCCCCTACGTCCTGCGAAACGACGCCGACGGCATCGCCACGCTGACGCTGAATCGCGGCGACCGGCTCAATCCTCTCTCGAGCGCAATGCTCGCGGCGCTGCAGGGCGAGCTCGAGCGGGTCGCGGCGGACGCGTCGATCCGCGCGGTGATCCTCGCCGGGGCCGGCAAGCATTTCTGCGCCGGGCACGACCTGCGCGAGATGCGCACGCATCCCGAGAAGCGGTGGCAGTCGGATCTGTTCGAGCGGTGCAGCCGGATGATGCTGACGCTCGTCCGGCTCCCGCAGCCGGTGATCGCGCGGGTGCAGGGGGTGGCGGTCGCGGCGGGCTGCCAGCTGGTCTCGATGTGCGATCTCGCGGTCGCAGCCGACGTCGCGCAGTTCGCGCTGCCCGGCATCAAGAGCGGGATCTTCTGCACTACGCCGGGCGTCGGCGTCGCGCGGAACCTCTCGCGCAAACACGCGCTCGAGATGCTCTTCACGGGCGACCTGATCGATGCGGCCAATGCCGAGCGGTGGGGTCTCGTCAACCGCGTCGTCCCGCTCGCCGAGCTCGATCCAGCGGTCGCGGCGCTGGCGCGCAAGGTCGCGTCGCACAGCCCGGCCGTGGTGAAGCTCGGGAAGCAATTCTTCTACGAGCAGGTGGAGAAGAGCATCGCCGACGCCTACGCGCTCGCCTCCGAAGGCATGGCGTGCAATATGATGCTCGGGGACGCGGCCGAAGGGATCGACGCTTTCCTCGCCAAGCGTCCGCCGGACTGGAAGAACCGCTAGCGGCCGAGCGCTCGCCAGACCTTCTCCGCGGTGAGCGGCATCTCGAGGTGCTCGACGCCGAGCGCGTCGAGCACTGCGTGCACCGTGGCCGGCACCGCGCCGATGGTGCCGATCTCGCCGCACCCTTTCACACCAAGCAGGTTGGTCCGGCAGGGGATGCTCTCGTCGAAGCCGCAGTCGGGTGTCGGAAGCTGATCGGCACGCGGGACACCGTAGTCCATCAGCGAGCCGGTGAGGAGCTGGCCGCTCTCCGGGTCGTACACCACGCCCTCGTAGAGCGCCTGCCCGACACCCTGCGCGATGCCGCCGTGGATCTGTCCCTCGACGATGGTGTGATTGATGATGCGGCCGATGTCGTCGACGCTCGTGTGGCGCACGACTTCGACGACACCGGTCTCCGGGTCGATCTCGACCTCGCACACCTGCGCGCCATTCGGCCAGGACGGCCCGGACGGATTCGAGGTCGCCGACACGCGGATGTGCTTCCCGGGCTGCCGGCCGGCGAGCTCGAAGAGATCGATCGCGCGATCGGTGCCCGCGATCCGGAACCGTCCGGCGACGTACTCGACATCGGCAGCCGCCGCTTCGAGCGCGTGCGCGGCGAGGTTCCTGCCGTCGTCGCGCGCCTTGCGCCCCGCCAGCACGATCGCGGAGCCGCCGATGAACGCCGAACGCGAGCCGACGCTGCCCACGCCGTTCGCCTGGTCGGTGTCGCCCTGGACGACGCGGATGTGCGAGTCGTCGATCTCGAGCACTTCGGCGACGAGCTGGATGTAGGTGGTCTCCAGTCCCTGCCCCATCGCCTGCGTCCCGGAAAAGACGGTAACCGTGCCGTCGGCGCCGATGCGGATGTCGGCCGTCTCGGTCAGCAGTGCGCCGGTCCACTCCAGGTAGGTCGAGAGGCCGCGTCCGCGCAGCCTTCCCCGGCGCGCCGATGCCGCTCTCCGCTGCGGGAAGCCGTCCCAGTCGGCGCGCACGAGCACCTGGTCGAGGATCTTCGCGAACTCGCCGGAGTCGTACACTTCGCCGACCTCGGTCCGGTGAGGCATTGCCTCGGGCGGGATGAAGTTGCGTCGCCGGATCTCGACCGGTCCGAGGCCGGTGGCGCGCCCGGCTTTGTCGAGCAGGCGCTCCATCAGATAGATCGACTCCGGCCGTCCCGCGCCGCGGTAGGCGCCGGTCGACATCGTGTTCGTCGTGACGCCGCGGATGTGGAGATCGAGTGCCGGAACCCGGTAAATGGACGGCACGACCTTGGGACCCACCATGAGCGGGATCATCGCCGTCGAGCCGACCGCGTAGGCACCGAAGTTGCCGAGTACCCGCGTGCGCAGACCGAGTATCCGGCCTTCGGCATCGAGCGCGAGCGTCGCCGCGAAGTGCTGGTCGCGGCCCATGTGCGCGGCGAGGAAATCCTCGCTGCGGTCGGCGCGCCACCGCACCGGCCGCCCGAGCTTGCGTGCGGCGTGGCAGATCAGCGCGTCCTCGGGCATGAGCCCCGTCTTCATGCCGAAGCCGCCGCCGATGTCGCCGTTCACGACGCGAAACGCGTCCGGCTTGGTCCCGAAGGTCGCACCGAGCAGGTCGCGCGTCGCCGTCGGCTGCTGGGTCTGCGTGTAGAGCGTGGTGCGGCCGCCGGCGTGCGCGGCGATCGCGGCGCGCGGTTCGAGGGGGAAGGCGCAGAGCCGCTGGTTGTGGAGGGCGATCTCGACGACATGCGCTGCCTTCGCGAGCGCGGCGTCGACCGCGGTCGGGTCGCCGACGCGCGACTCGGCGCACACATTGTCGGGCGCGTCGCGCCAGAGGTTGGGTGCACCGGGTTCCACCGCACGCCGCGCGTCGGTGACGTTCGGCAGCGTCTCGTATTCGACTGCCACCTGCTCCGCAGCGTCCTGTGCCTGGCGGCGCGTCCCGGCAACGACGGCCACGACCGGTTGCCCGACATAGCGCACCGCGTCGTCCGCGAGCGGATACCGCGGCGCGATCGCCATCGGCGAGCCGTCGGCGCGCGTGAAGAGGGGTGGGTGGGGGATCGCACCGACGCCCTCGGCCTTGAGGTCGGCCATCGACCAGATCGCGACCACGCCGGGCGAGGCCTTGGCCGTGGAATAGTCGATCGCGTTGATCCGCGCGTGCGCGTGTGGCGACCGGACGACGACGAGCCACGCCTCCCCGGGGAGCGTGCGGTCGTCGCTGAAGAGGCCGCGGCCGGCGACGAGGCGCACGTCCTCGACGCGTTTCTGGGAGCGGGATGCGCCGAAGCGCGCCGACTCGGGGTCGAACTGGAAGTCGGGGAGGCTCATCGTCCTGGAGGATCGTCATGCCGCGGCGCCCTCGCCCCGGCCGGCGCGAATGATGCGCGAGAACGGCGCGCGCCGCCAGCCCTCCTAGATGACGCCCTCCTCCGCGAGCGCGTCGATCTCCGCATCCCCCAGCCCGAGCACGCTTCCCAGCACCTCGCGCGTGTGCTCGCCGAGCCGCGGCGGCGGCACGCCGTGATCGACCGGCGTCGCCGAGAATCGCATCGGGCTCGCGACGGTCGGGCAGGTGACGCCGGCCGGATGCGGGATCTCGACGCGCAGGCCGCGATGCCGGACCTGCGGGTTCTCGAAGACTGCCTGCATGTCGTTGATCGGCCCGCAGGGCACGCTTGCGGCCTCGAGGCTCGCGATCCAGTCGCGGCTCGCCCGCTGCTTGACGATCTCCTGGACGATGGGCACGAGGATGGGGCGATGCCTGACGCGCTCGGGGTTGGTCTTGAAGCGCGGATCCGCCGCGAGCTCCGGGCGGCCGGCGACGCGGCAGAAGCTCGCGAACTGCGTATCGTTGCCGATCGCGAGGATGATGTGGCCGTCGGCCGACGGAAACACCTCATAGGGGACGACGTTCGCGTGCGCATTGCCGTAGCGCTTCGGGATCTCGCCCGAGCACCAGTAGTTGAGGATCTGGTTCGCGTTGAAGGCCACGAGCGTATCGAGGAGCGCCATGTCGATGTACTGTCCGGTCCCGGTAAGCTGCCGGTAGCCGATTGCGGCGGTCACTGCGAGGCTGGCGTACATGCCGGTCAGCACGTCGGTGACGGCGATGCCGACCTTCTGCGGACCGCCGCCGGGCAGATCGTCGCGCTCGCCCGTGATGCTCATCAGACCGCACATGCCCTGGAAGATGAAGTCGTAGCCGGGACGCCGCGCGTACGGGCCGTCCTGACCGAAGCCGGTGACCGAGCAGTAGATGATGCGCGGGTTCACCTCGCGCAGGTCGCCGTAGGCAAGACCGTGGCGGGCGAGGTCGCCCACCTTGTAGTTCTCGATCAGCACGTCGCTCTTCGCCGCCAGCGCCCGTACGAGCCGCTGGCCGGCGGGCTTCGAGAGGTCGACGGTCACCGACTTCTTGCCGCGGTTGACCGAGAGAAAGTACGCGGCTTCCCGCGTGTCGACGCCGTCCTTGTCCTTCAGCCACGGCGGGCCCCAGGTGCGCGTGTCGTCGCCGGTCCCGGGGCGCTCCAGCTTGATCACCTCGGCGCCGAGGTCGGCGAGATTCTGCGCCGCCCACGGGCCGGCGAGGACGCGGGTGAGGTCGAGGACGCGGATGTGCGAGAGGGGGCGGTCCATGAGGTCCTCCTTGTGGCGGCAAGGGTAAGGATCGCGGTCCGGGGGCGCAAGCGGGCTCGTCCTTTCGGCTAGAATTGAAAGTCCCCTCCCGGGAGGTCCCCCGATGAAAGTCCTGGTACCGATCAAGCGCGTCGTCGATGCGAACGTCAAGGTGCGCGTCAAGGCCGATGGCAGCGGCGTCGAGCTCGCGAACGTCAAGATGGCGATGAATCCGTTCGACGAAATCGCCGTCGAGGAGGCAGTGCGGCTGAAGGAAGCGGGCGCGGCCACCGAGATCGTGGCGGTCTCGTGCGGCCTCCAGGCCTGCCAGGAGACGTTGCGGACGGCGCTTGCGCTCGGGGCCGACCGCGCCATCCTCGTCGAGACCGACGCCGACCTGCAACCGCTCGCCGTGGCCAAGCTGCTTAAGGCGATCGTCGCGAAGGAGAGCCCGCAACTCGTGATCATGGGCAAGCAGGCCATCGACGACGACAACAACCAGACGGGACAGATGCTGGCGGCGCTGCTCAACTGGCCGCAAGCGACCTTCGCCTCGAAGGTGAAGGTCGAAGGCGGCGGTGCGCAGGTGACGCGCGAGGTCGACGGCGGCCTCGAGACGGTGGCGATCAAGCTGCCCGCCGTGGTCACGACCGATCTGCGGCTGAACGAGCCGCGCTATGTCACGCTGCCCAACATCATGAAGGCGAAGAAGAAGCCGCTCGAGACGCTCAAACCCGATGCGCTCGGCATCGACGTCGCGCCGCGGATCGCCACCCTGAGGGTCGAGGAACCGGCGAAGCGCAAGAGCGGCATCAAGGTTCCGGATGCGAAAACGCTGGTGGAGAAGCTCAAGAACGAAGCGAAGGTGATCTCGTGAGGCGGGGAATAACCGCGCGAAACGAGATCATCCCGGCGCACGCCGGGATCCAGCAGCCGCCGGCGAGCGCCGGGGTCCAGTAGGAGTCACCCATGCCCATTCTCGTCATTGCCGAGCACGATAACGCTCACCTGAAGCCCTCGACGCTGCACACGCTGGGCGCGGCGAAGCAGATCGGAGGCGATGTCCACGTCCTTGTCGCCGGGCAGAACTGCCAGCCCGTGGCACAGGCTGCGAGCGAGGTCCACGGCGTCGCTAAAGTGCTGCTTGCCGATTCGGCCCAGTACAAGGACCAGCTGGCGGAGAACCTCGCGGCGCTCGTCACCGGGCTCGCGAAGGACTACAGCCACGTGCTGGCCCCGGCGACCACCTTCGGCAAGAACTTTATGCCGCGGGCGGCCGCGCTGCTCGACGTCGCTCAGGTGTCCGAGATCAGCGCGGTGAAGAGCCCCGATACCTTCGTGCGGCCGATCTATGCGGGCAATGCGCTCGCGACCGTGCAGTCGAAGGACCCGATCAAGGTGATCACGGTGCGATCGACCGGCTTCGATGCCGTTCCGGCAACGGGCGGGTCGGCGCCGATCGAGCCCGTTCCCGGCGGCACCGACACCGGGCTTTCGAGCCTGGTCGGGCGCGAGATCACGAAGAGCGAGCGGCCGGAGCTGACGGCTGCGCGGGTGATCATCTCCGGTGGTCGCGGGATGGGCTCGGGGGAGAACTTCAAGATCCTCGAGCCGATCGCCGACAGGCTGAACGCCGCAATGGGGGCGAGCCGGGCGGCGGTGGATGCGGGGTTCGTGCCCAATGACTGGCAGGTGGGACAGACAGGCAAGATCGTCGCCCCCGATCTCTATATCGCGGTCGGAATCTCCGGTGCGATCCAGCATCTTGCGGGAATGAAGGACAGCCGGGTGATCGTCGCGATCAACAAGGACGAGGAAGCGCCGATCTTCCAGGTGGCCGACTACGGTGTCGTCGGCGACCTCTTCAAGATCGTGCCCGAGCTCGCCAAGGAGCTCGGATGAGTGGCGCGCCGCGCGCGCCGCGCAGGCGCTGCTCGCGCGGGGCGAGGGCGATGCGGGGTTCCTGAAGGCGAAGATCGCCACTGCGCGGTTCTTCGGCGACTATTTCCTCTCCCAGGCCGGCGGCCTGCGCGACGCGATCGTCGAGGGCGCGCCAGGCGTGCTCGCGCTCGCCGAGGAGCAGTTCTAGCGCTTTCGCGAGGGCCGAGCCGAATCCGCTAAGGCTTCGGTCGCCGGGAACGGCGCGCCCGGAGCACCGGCGAACGCGCCCAACTCATCGTCCAGATCCTTCACGACGCGTCGCATGGTCGCGCCTTTGGCGTGCGGTACCCCATGTGCCGCGCGAGCACGCGCATCCGCGCGTTTTGGAATATTTAACTCTGTTTATTCATATATTTATGCGAGTAATCTCACGTAAAACACGAACTCAAGCGTTTACATATTGGGATAATTCGGCCCGCCGCCGCCCTGCGGCACCACCCAGTTGATGTTCTGGAGCGGATCCTTGATGTCGCATGTCTTGCAGTGGACGCAGTTCTGGGCGTTGATCTGCAGCCGGGGATTGGAGCCGTCGGCGTCGCGCACGATCTCGTAGACGCCCGCAGGGCAATACCGCTGCTCGGGGGCGTCGTAGGTGGCGAGATTCACCTTGACCGGGATAGAGGGGTCCTTGAGCTGCAAATGGGATGGCTGATCCTCCTCGTGGTTGGTGTTCGAGATGAACACCGAGGACAGCCGGTCGAAGGTGAGCTTGCCGTCGGGCTTGTCGTACGCGATCGCGCGGAACTCGCTCGCCGGCTTGAGCGCCGTATGATCGGCGTGGTTGCGAAGCGTCCACGGCGCCTTGCCCTGGAACACATAGGTGTCGATCGCCGAGTACGCGATACCGCCCCACAACCCCCAGCGGAAAGACGGGCGGATGTTGCGCACGCGGTACAGCTCGTCCCAGACCCAGGTCTGCTTGAGCCGCTCCGGGTAAGACTTGACCTCGATGACCTTGTCATCGGCGAGCGCCTCGAACAGGGCCTCTGCCGCAGTCATCCCCGACTTCATCGCGGTATGCGAACCCTTGATCTTGGGCACGTTTAGGAAGCCCGCGGTGTCGCCGATGAGGAGACCGCCGGGGAACGTGAGCTTCGGCAGGGACTGAAACCCGCCTTCGGTGATCGCGCGCGCACCGTAGCCGATCCGCCGTCCGCCCTCGAAGAAACCCCGGATCTCGGGATGCGTCTTGAAGCGCTGGAATTCCTCGTACGGGGAGAGGTACGGGTTCTCGTAGTCGAGCCCGACGACGAACCCGACCGCAACCTGGTTCCCTTCGAGGTGATAGAGGAACGACCCGCCGTAGGTCTTCCAGTCGAGCGGCCAGCCGGTCGTATGAATGACGAGCCCGGGCCGGTGCTTCGCCGGGTCGACTTCCCATAGCTCCTTGATTCCGAGGCCATAGGTCTGCGGATCGACCCCGTCGCGAAGCGGAAAACGCTCGAACAGCGTCTTGGTAAGCGAGCCGCGACAGCCTTCGGCGAACACGGTCTGCCGCGCGTGGAGCTCGATACCGGGCTGGAAGGCGTCCGTCTTCGAACCGTCCTTCGCGATGCCCATGTCCCCGGTGGCGACGCCGCGAACGCGACCGTTCTCGTCGTACAGCACTTCGGCGGCGGCAAAGCCCGGATAGATCTCGACGCCGAGCGCCTCGGCCTGGGTGCCGAACCAGCGGCAGAGATTGCCGAGGCTGATGATGTAGTTGCCGTGGTTCGCCATCTGCGGCGGCGTCGGCAGCCGCCAGGCTTTCGACGAGGTCAGGAAGAGGAACCGGTCCTCGGCCGCCGGCGTATTGAGCGGCGCGCCGAGCTCCTTCCAGTTCGGGAAGAGCTCGGCGAGCGCCCGCGGATCGAGCACGGCGCCCGACAGGATGTGCGCGCCGATCTCGGACCCCTTCTCGAGGACGCAGACCGATACTTCGCGCCCGGCGGCCTGCGCGAGCTGCTTCAGGCGGATCGCACAGGCGAGGCCCGACGGGCCGCCGCCGACGATCACCACGTCATACTGCATCGACTCGCGTTCCACGATCTTCGTTCTCCAGGTGGGCGCCGGGCGGAAAGAACGGGGCAATTATAATGAGCGCCCTTCTCGACGCAGGAGATCTCCAAGTGCAGAAAGTTTATCCGACCGCCACCGCCGCTCTGCAAGGGCTCGTGCGCGACGACATCACGATTGCCGCCGGCGGATTCGGACTCTGCGGCATCCCCGAGAATCTGATCCAGGCATTGGTGGATAGCGGCGTCAAGGGCCTGACGATCGTCGGCAACAACGCCGGGGTGGACGATTTCGGCATGGGTCTACTGCTCAAGACCCGGCAAGTCGCGAAAGTGATCGCCTCGTATGTCGGCGAGAACAAGGAGTTCGAGCGCCAGGTCCTGGCAGGGGAGCTCGAACTGCAGCTGACGCCGCAGGGTACGCTGGCCGAGAAACTGCGCGCCGGCGGCGCCGGGATTCCCGGCTTCTACACCCGTACGGCCTTCGGCACGAAGCTCGCCGAGGGCAAGGAGACCAAGACCTTCGACGGCAAGGAGTACGTGTTGGAAGAGGCGATTCGCGCCGATCTGTCCATCGTCAAGGCATGGAAGGGCGACAAGTCCGGCAACCTGGCGTTCCGCATGACGGCGCGCAACTTCAACCCGATGATCGCCGCCTGCGGCAAGGTGACCGTCGCCGAGGTGGAGGAACTGGTGGAGGTCGGCGAGCTCGACCCGGACCAGATCCATCTTCCCGGCATCTACGTGGATCGGATCATCAAGGGCCCGCGCTACGAGAAGCGCATCGAGTTCCGCACCGTTTCGGGCGCTGCCGCCTCGAAGAAGGAGTCGCCGATCCGCGATCTCATGGCCAAGCGCGCCGCACGGGAGCTGCGCGACGGCTACTACGTGAATCTCGGCATCGGCATTCCGACGCTGGTGGCCAACCACATTCCCGCCAACGTCAACGTGACGCTCCAGTCGGAGAACGGCTTGCTCGGCATCGGACCCTTTCCGGCCGAGGACAGGGTGGACCCGGACCTCATCAACGCGGGCAAGCAAACCATCACGACGATCCCCGGCTCGAGCTTCTTCTCCAGCGCCGACTCGTTCGCGATGATCCGCGGGGGGCACATCGACCTGTCCATTCTCGGCGCACTGGAAGTGGCGGCGAACGGGGATCTCGCGAACTGGATGGTGCCGGGCAAGATGGTGAAAGGTCCGGGCGGCGCCATGGACCTCGTGTCGGGCGTGAGGCGCGTGATCGTCGTGATGGAGCACACCGCCAAGGACGGCACGCCGAAGATCCTCAAGGCCTGCACCTTGCCGGTGACCGGCAAGGGTGTCGTGAACCTGATCATCACCGACCTCTGCGTGTTCGAGGTGGAGCCGGGGAAAGGCCTCGTGCTGACGGAACTGCATCCCGGCGTGACGCTGGGAGACGTCACGGCCAAGACCGGTTGCGAGTTCCGCGTCGCGCTGTAGTCGGGCGCTCGGGCTCGCCGGTACGCACGGGACGATCGAGGCGGGCACGAGCTGCCACCTCGCGATCCGGGAGGTCGCCGAATCTGCGGTGCTCGCTCAAGCGATGAGCGCAAACCACCCGTGCGTCGGCGTCGGGCAGGGCGATCGCCGCGTCGGCGAGTCTGGCGCGAAGCGCGGGCGGGAGTAGGTGCCGGCGTGGGGCACCGAGACGAGCAGGGGGCTCGTCCCGCGGCGGAAGCCGAAGAGGTCCATCAGCCCGCGTCCGGCATCGAGGGCAGAAGCGCCGGGACGAAACGATGGAACGCGCCGGCTTCGACGAGCCGCCGGATCGCGTCGATGTCGGGCGCGAAGTAGCGGTCGTGGTCGTAGAAGCCGACTTCGCCGCGGATGAGCGCGTGCGCGTCCCGGAGGCGCGGCGAGGTCGCGAGCGGGGCGCGGAAGTCGATGCCCTGCGCCGCAGCGAGCAGCTCGATCGCGACGATCCCGGCGGTGTTGGTCGCCATCTCGCCGAGCCGCCGGGCGGCGAACGTCGCCATGCTGACGTGGTCTTCCTGGTTCGCCGAGGTCGGCAGGCTGTCGACGCTCGCCGGGTGCGCGAGCGCCTTGTTCTCGCTCGCGAGCGCGGCGGCAGTCACCTGCGCCACCATGAAGCCGGAGTTGACCCCGCCGTGCTCGACAAGAAAGGGCGGGAGTCCGGAGAGCGTCGTGTCGATGAGGAGCGCGATGCGACGCTCCGCGAGCGCGCCGATCTCGGCGATCGCGACCGCGAGCGCGTCGGCCGCGAGCGCGACCGGCTCGGCGTGAAAATTCCCGCCCGACAGCACCTCCCCCGAATCGGCGAACACGAGCGGGTTGTCGGTGACGCCATTCGCCTCGATCTCGAAAGCGCGGGCGGCGAAGCGGATGTGGTCGAGACACGCCCCCATCACCTGCGGCTGGCAGCGCAGGCTGTAGGGGTCCTGTACGCGCGGGTCGTTCTCCAGATGCGAGCGCCGGATCTCGCTGTCGGCGAGCAGCGCGAGATAGCGCGCGGCCACGTCGCACTGGCCGGAATGGCCCCGCAGGGCATGAATGCGCGGATCGAAGGGCGTGTCGCTCCCGGCAGCAGCGTCCACCGACATGCTACCCGCGACGACCGCGGCCGCGAACGCGTCCTCGGCGGCGAAGAGCCCCATCAATCCGAGCGCGGTGGATACCTGCGTGCCGTTCAGCAGCGCGAGACCTTCCTTCGGCGCGAGCTTGAGCGGCGCGAGCCCGGCGCTCGCAAGCGCATCGCGCGCGGCGACCGTTCGCTCGCCGACCCGCACTGCGCCGATGCCGAGCAACGCGAGCGCCAGATGCGCGAGGGGTGCGAGATCCCCCGAGGCACCGACCGAGCCCTTGGCGGGGATGAGGGGATGAATGCCTCGTCGGTAGAGTGCGACGAGAAGCTCGACGAGCTCGGGCCGCACGCCCGATGCGCCCCGACCGAGGCTCGCGACCTTGAGCGCCAGGATGAGACGCACCGTCGCGTCGTCGAGCAGCGGCCCTGTTCCCGCGGCGTGGGACAGGACGATGTTGGTCTGCAACTGTTCGAGGTCGCCGGCGGCGATCCGCGTTTGCGACAGCCGCCCGAAGCCGGTGTTGATGCCGTAGGCCGGGTTTCCGCTGGCGATGATGCGCTCGACTGCGCGCGCCGAGTCGACGACCGCGGCGCGCGCCGCTTGCGCAAGGGCGATCGGCGCTCCCTCCCGCGCGATCGCGCGCAGATGCGCTAGCTCGAGCGGCGCCGCGCCGACCTGGATCATCACCGGATCATCGGCAGCTCGAGGCGTCCGCAGGCGCAGGCGGCACACCCGGCGTCGGCGTGCCGCCCGACGCCGGGCGCCGGATGGATGATCCCCGCGCCGCGCGGCGCGCCGATCGTTCTCGCGATGGTCATGCGGTTTTCCCGAGGCGACTCGCGGTCTCAAGCGTACGTGGAGCTTACGCCTTTGCTCCTCCCCGGTGAGGAAGTTGCCCGCGATCCCCAAGGCGGGCGCGCCTCGACGGCTGATTCGCGAGTCGCTCCAGCGGAGCAGCGGGTCGCCTCGTCGAATCGTCGACCGAGCTCGTCCGACGCATCGACGCCTCGGGATCTCGATAGCCCGGAAGGAATGATTTCACGTTCGGGGTCGGCTTTCTGCTGTCCGGGCGGGAGTCGAGTGATTCGATCTCGGTGCGCTCGCCAGCGCGCTCGATGACACGGGCCCAGACCAACGGGAACCTCGCGCGACGGAGGATCGCGGGCAACCTGCTCGACGCGCAACTCTGCGGGTCAGGCGGCGCGACGCTCGACGGTGGCCCGGCGTACCGGTGCGGGCCAGGCGGGAAGGCTGGCCGCAATCGGTCCTCGGCACCGCCGGATCTTGGCATCGAAGCGCGGACGCTGAACCCCGCGCGCGACGTGATCACCGCCGCATCGCTCAAGCGCGAACGCATGCATCAACGCACTTTTCGCGCACGGCTGCATTGAGGGGCCGAGGGAATTGGGCTATGATCCACCAACCCGATTCCCGGTTCCTCGATGACCAAGTACGTGTTCGTTTCGGGCGGGGTCGTTTCCTCGCTGGGGAAGGGCATAGCCGCCGCCTCCCTCGCCGCGATCCTCGAATCCCGCGGCATCAAGGTCACCCTCCTCAAGCTGGATCCCTACATCAACGTCGACCCGGGCACGATGAGCCCCTTCCAGCACGGGGAGGTGTTCGTCACCGAGGACGGCGCCGAGACCGACCTGGATCTCGGTCACTACGAGCGCTTCCAGAGCGCCAGGATGAAGCGGTGGAACAACTTCACCACCGGTCAGATCTACGAGAGCGTAATCAAGAAAGAGCGTCGGGGTGATTATCTCGGCCGGACCGTGCAGGTCATTCCGCACATCACCGACGAGATCAAGAGCTTCATCGCGCGCGGCGCACAGGGCGCCGACGTCGCGATCGTCGAGATCGGCGGCACGGTCGGCGACATCGAGTCGCTGCCGTTCCTCGAAGCCGTGCGCCAGATGCGGCTCGAGCTCGGCCAGCGGAACACCTGCTACATCCACCTCACGCTGGTGCCGTACATCAAGTCGGCCGGCGAGATCAAGACCAAGCCGACGCAGCACTCGGTGAAGGAGCTGCGGGAGATCGGGATCCAGGCCGACGCGCTGCTCTGCCGCTGCGAGAAGCCGGTTCCGGACGAGGAGCGGCGCAAAATCGCCCTCTTCACGAACGTCGCCGTCGAGGCGGTGATCTCGGTCTGGGACGCCGACTCGATCTACAAGATCCCAAGCATGCTCCACCAGCAGATGCTCGACGAGATCGTCTGCCACAAGCTCGACATCCTGGCGCGGCCGGCGGATCTGTCGCCCTGGGACAAGCTCGTGTACGCGCTCGAGCATCCGCAGCATCAGGTCACCATCGCGCTCGTGGGCAAGTACGTCGATCTCACCGAGTCCTACAAGTCGCTGAGCGAGGCGCTGATCCACGCCGGCATCCATACCCGGAGCAAGATCGACATCCGCTACATCGACTCGGAGTCGATCGAGCGCGACGGCGTGGGCGCGCTCAAGGGCGCGGACGCGATCCTCGTCCCCGGCGGATTCGGCAAGCGCGGTGTCGAAGGCAAGATCCGGGCGATCCAGTACGCGCGCGAGCAGCGGATCCCGTATCTCGGCATCTGTCTGGGGATGCAGCTCGCCGTGATCGAGTTCGCCCGCCACAAGGCCGGGCTCGAGGGCGCCAACAGCACCGAGTTCGATCCCGCGACGCCGCATCCCGTGATTGCGCTGATCACCGAGTGGATGAGTGCCGACGGCAGAGTCGAGCGGCGGGACGAGCGCTCCGACCTCGGCGGCACGATGCGTCTCGGCGCGCAGCCCGCGGACGTGGTGCCGGGAACGCTGGTGCACCGGATCTACAAGACCGACGTCGTCAATGAGCGCCATCGCCATCGCTACGAGGTCAACAACCATTACCTGCCGCGGCTCGAGGCGGCGGGTCTGAAGGTGGCGGCGCGGACGAAGGCCGAGTCCCTGTGCGAGCTGATCGAACTGCCGGATCATCCCTGGTTCGTCGGCTGCCAGTTCCATCCCGAGTTCACGTCGACGCCGCGCACCGGTCATCCGCTGTTCAAGAGCTTCGTCGAGGCGGCGATCGCCCACCGGGCCGAGCAGGCGAAGCCGGCCGTGGCCGCCGCATGAAGCTCTGCGGTTCGAGGTGAGCGTCGGAGGGTGGAGCAGGGGCCCCGATTCATCGGGGATGCGACCCCGAGGACGCTCGGGCCGACCGACAAGGTACGACGTCCGATGAACCTTTGCGGGTTCGAGGTGAGCGTCGGAGGGTGGAGCAGGGGCCCCGATTCATCGGGGATGCGACCCCGAGGACGCTCGGGCCGACCGACAAGGTACGACGTCCGATGAACCTTTGCGGGTTCGAGGTCGGCCTCGAGAAACCCCTGTTCCTCATCGCCGGTCCCTGCGTCGTCGAGTCGCGCCAGCTTGCGCTGGACACTGCGGGCGAATTGAAGGAGATCTGCCGCGAGCTCGGCATCCCGTTCATCTACAAGTCGTCCTACGACAAGGCGAACCGCAGCTCGGGGAAATCGTTCCGCGGCCTCGGGATGGACCAGGGCCTCGAGATCCTCGCCGACGTGAAGAGGAAGATCGGCGTTCCCGTCCTCACCGACGTCCACGAGATCGAGGAAGTGCCGCAGGTCGCATCGGCGGTCGACGTACTGCAGACGCCGGCGTTCCTCTGCCGGCAGACCGACTTCATTCACGCCGTCGCCGGCGCGGGCCGGCCGGTGAACATCAAGAAGGGCCAGTTCCTCGCGCCCGGCGACATGAAGAACGTCGTGGACAAGGCGAAGGACGCGGCGCGCGCGGCCCATCCGGGCGATCCCGCTGCGGCCGACAACATCCTCGTTTGTGAGCGCGGCGTGTCGTTCGGCTACAACAACCTGGTCTCCGACATGCGATCGCTCTCGATCATGCGCGATACGGGCTGCCCGGTCGTGTTCGACGCGACCCACTCGGTGCAGCTCCCGGGCGGGCAGGGCACCTCGAGCGGCGGGCAACGGGAGTTCGTCCCGGTGCTCGCGCGCGCGGCGGTGGCGACCGGGATCGCCGGGTTGTTCATGGAGACGCACCCGGACCCCGCCAAGGCTCTGTCCGACGGCCCGAACGCGTGGCCGCTGAAGCTGATGAAGCCGCTGCTCGCGACGCTGATGGAGCTCGACGCGGTAGTGAAACGGCGCGGATTCGCGGAGCAATCGCTTTGAGGGAAGCGCGGGCGGGTGCGAGGAAGGGCAACGTGCGCACGACGGCAAGGTGAGCACGGGATGAGCTCGATCGTCGACGTCGTGGCGCGGGAGATCCTCGATTCGCGGGGCAATCCCACGGTGGAGGCCGACGTGCTGCTCGAATCGGGCGTGATCGGGCGCGCAGCGGTACCGTCGGGCGCCTCGACCGGCTCGCGCGAGGCGCTCGAGTTGCGCGACGGCGACAAGACCCGCTACGGCGGCAAGGGCGTGCTCAAGGCGGTCGAGCACATCAACACCGAGATCTCCGAGTCCATCATGGGACTCGACGCCTCGGAGCAGAGCTTCATCGACCGGACGCTGATCGACCTCGACGGGACCGAGAACAAGGCGCGGCTCGGCGCGAACGCGCTGCTCGCGGTGTCGATGGCGGTCGCCAGGGCGGCGGCCGAGGAGTCGGGGCTGCCGCTCTACCGCTACTTCGGCGGCTCGGGCGCGATGCAGATGCCGGTGCCGATGATGAACGTGGTCAACGGCGGCGCGCACGCGAACAACAGCCTCGACGTCCAGGAATTCATGATCATTCCGATCGGCGCCCAGAGCTTCCGCGAGGCGCTGCGCTGTGGCGCCGAGATCTTCCATTCGCTCAGAAAGCTGCTCGACGGGAAGGGGCTCTCGACCACCGTCGGCGACGAGGGCGGGTTCGCGCCGAACCTGCCGTCGAACGCCGCGGCGCTCGAGCTGATCATGCAGGCGATCGAGTCGGCGGGCTACATGCCCGGCGGAGACGTCGCGCTCGGACTCGACTGCGCGAGCTCGGAGTTCCACGAGCGCGGCAAGTACCGCCTCGCCTCGGAGCAGCTCGAGCTCTCGTCGAAGGAGTTTGCCGACTACCTCAAGACGCTCGCCGACCGCTTCCCGATCGTCAGCATCGAAGACGGCATGGCGGAGTCGGACTGGGACGGCTGGCAGGTGCTCACGCAGACGCTCGGGAAGCGGGTGCAACTGGTGGGCGACGATCTCTTCGTCACCAACACGCGCCTGCTCAAGGAAGGGGTCAAGCTCGGTGTCGCCAACTCGATCCTGATCAAGGTCAACCAGATCGGCACGCTCACGGAGACGTTCGCGGCGATCGAGCTTGCCAAGCGGTCGGGATACACCGCCGTGATCTCGCACCGCTCCGGCGAGACCGAGGACACGACCATCGCCGACATCGCGGTCGGCACCAATGCTCTCCAGATCAAGACCGGGTCGCTGTCGCGATCGGACCGGGTGGCGAAGTACAACCAGCTGCTGCGGATCGAGGAGGATCTCGGCGACGAGGTGAGCTATCCCGGGCGGGATGCCTTCTATCAGCTTCGCTAGATGCGTGCACTTGCCCTCACGCTCGCCGCTCTGCTGCTCGCGATCCAGTATCCGCTCTGGCTGGGCAAGGGCGGCTGGGCGCGGGTTTGGGAGCACGACCGGCAGCTCAGCGCGCAGAAGGCGAGGAACGAAGCGCTCCACGGACGGAACGCCGCGCTCGATGCCGAAGTGCGGGACCTGAAGCAGGGCCTCGAAGCGGTCGAAGAGCGGGCCCGCTTCGAGCTCGGGATGGTGCGGCACGACGAGGTTTTCTTCCAGATCGTCGATCCGCCGCGGGTCTCACCCGCGCGGTAAGTCTCGTGACGTCCCGAAGCGACGCACTCCAACAGAGGAGGAGACATCATGAAACTCACCCAGGAGCAGCTTCAGCAGTTCGAGCGCGACGGCTATCTCTTCTTCCCGAGCCTCTTCGCCGATAGCGAGATCAAGACGCTGACGGACGCGGTTCCGCCGCTCTTCGCGCAGCACCGCCCCGAGAACGTCCGCGAGAAGGACAGCGACGCCGTGCGCACGAACTTCGCGGCGCACATGTACAGCCCGGTCTTCGCGCGGCTCGGCCGCCACCCGCGCATGATCGAGCCGGTGAAGCAGCTGTTCGGCGAGGATGTTTACATGCACCAGTTCAAGATCAACGGCAAGGTCGCGTTCGACGGCGATCTGTGGCAGTGGCACCAGGACTACGGCACCTGGCAGGCGGACGACCTGATGCCCGAGCCGCGCGCGATGAACATCGCGATCTTCCTCAACGAGGTGAACGAGTTCAACGGGCCGCTCATGTTCATCCCGGGCAGCCACAAGCTCGGCGTGGTCGAGGCCGAACATGACACGACGACCACGAGCTATCCGCTCTGGACGATCAATCACGACACCATCCGCAAACTGGTCGAACGCGGCGGCCTGGTGGCCCCGAAGGGCCCGGCCGGATCGATGATCGTGTTCCACGGGTGCCTCGTGCACGCCTCCACCGCGAACCTCTCGCCGTGGGACAGATGGAACGTGTACTTGAGCCTGTGCGCGGTCTCCAACCACATCCGGCGCTTCAAGCGCCCGGCCTACATCGCGCATCGCGACTTCACGCCGATCACGCCTCTCCCCGACGATTGCCTGCTGCGCCACTATGAAGTCGAGCTGCCGTGGAAGGACGGCACGCCCGAGGACGCGCTGAAGCCGATGCCGCTCGCGGCGTAGGGCCGGAGACGCTGCGATGAACCTCTATGCCAAGCTCACGGAGCGCGCGGCAGAAGGCAAGCCGCTGCGCGTCGGGCTGATCGGCGCGGGCAAGTTCGGCGCGATGTACCTCGCCCAGATCCCGAACACTCCGGGCGTGCACCTCGCGGGCATTGCCGACGTCTCGCCGGAGAACGCGCGCGCGAACCTCGAGCGGGTCGGCTGGAAGCCGGACGCGCACGCCGCGCCGTCGCTCGATGCGGCGTTCGCGCGCGGCCTCACGCACATCGGCGACGACTGGGAAGCGCTCGTCGCGCATCCGCAGATCGACATCGTCGTCGAGGCCACGGGCAACCCCATCGCGGCCGTGACGCATGCGCTCGTCGCGTTCAGGCACGGCAAGCATGTCGTGATGGTCACGGTCGAGGCCGACGCGTTGTGCGGTCCGCTGCTGGCGCGCAAGGGGCGCGAGGCCGGCGTCGTCTACAGCCTCGCGTACGGCGACCAGCCGGCGCTCATCTGCGATCTCGTCGATTGGGCGCGCACCGCAGGGTTCAACGTCGTCGCCGCGGGACGCGGTCACAAATGGCTTCCGCACTACGCGCAATCGACGCCGGACACGGTGTGGGAGTACTACGGGCTCACGCCGGAGCAGGCGCGCGTCGGCGGGCTCAACCCGAAGATGTTCAACTCGTTCCTCGACGGCTCGAAGCCGGCGATCGAGAGCACCGCCGTCTGCAACGCAACGGGCCTCACGCCGGCGCCATGGGGGCTCGAGTTTCCGCCGGCGAGCATCGACGACTTGCCGGCGATCATGCGGCCGCGCGAGGAAGGTGGCCGCCTCCACCACAAGGGCCAGGTCGAAGTCGTGTCCTCGCTCGCCCCCGACGGCGGCGCGATTCCCTACGACATACGGTTTGGCGTCTGGGTCGTTTTCGAGGGCGATACCGAGTACATCCGCCGCTGTTTCACGGAGTACGGGGTGCGGACCGACCCGAGCGGCCGATATGCCTGCCTCTACAAGCGCTGGCACCTGATCGGACTCGAGGTCGGCATCTCGGTCGCGTCGGTAGGGTTGCGCCGCGAGCCGACCGGCTCCGCGACCGCCTTTCGCGCCGACGTGGTCGCAACCGCGAAGCGCGACCTGAAGCCCGGGGAGCGCCTCGACGGGGAGGGGGGGTACACGGTGGTCGGCAGACTCGTCCCGGCCGAGGATTCGCTCCGACTGGGCGGGCTCCCGCTCGGGCTCGCACATGACGTCCAGCTCCTCAACGCGGTCGCCGCGGGCTCGCCGGTGTGCTGGGGCGACGTGCAGATCGACGCCGGGGCGGAGGCAGTGCGGGTCCGCCGCGAGATGGAGCGCGACTTCGCAATCCCGCAACGGGCCGCAGCCTAGTCGTCCTCAGCGTGGTCGAAGGACGGTAGACTTCGCGCCGCGGCGGCGGCCCGGGGCGGGTCCGGCCGACCGCACGAGGGGCATGGCGCTCGATGAAGGACCTTCCGGCGGCAATCCTTGCGGCGACGATCTGGAGCTACTGGCTCTGTGTCGGCGTCATGGTCGTCCGCGTCCGGCGCAAGACCCGGAAGCAGCCTGGCGTCATCCCGGGACAGCCGCTCGAGCGGATGATGTGGCTCGTCTGGGTGCCGCTCGTCGTCGCCTGGATGACGCTGCCGTATCTCGCGGCGACACGGAGCGACGCGCCGTGGGCGCTGCCTGCGTTCGCGCGCGACCCCTCCTGGAGCGCCCTTCGCTGGGCGGCAGCGGCGCTCGCGGTCGCCTGCCTCGCGGCATCGATCGAGTGCTGGCTCCGAATGGGCTCTCGCTGGCGGATGGCCGTCGTGCCCGGCGAGAAGACCGAGCTCGTCACCGGTGGCCTCTACGCGTACGTCCGGCATCCGATCTACGCGCTCAGCATCGCGCTCATGGCGCTCTCCACCCTGGTCGCCCCGACGGTCCCGATGGTCGCCGTCGCGGCGGTGCACGTCTGCCTGATGGTCGTCAAGGCGCGGAACGAGGAGGCGTTTCTGCTCGGCGTCCACGGCTCGGACTACGAACGCTATCGCGCCCGGACCGGGCGGTTCTTCCCGCGGCTCGGCGGCGCCGCAGGCGCAGATCGAACGCGATGAGTGCCCTCCGCTGGGCCGCGATCGCCGCAGCGCTGACCTGCGCGGGCGCGACGGCGCCGGCTGCGGCCAACCCCGCGCCCGTCGAGCGCGGCGCGGTGCTCCGGGCGATCGCGCTCGAGCCCGTCGCGGAGGCGCGGCTCCTCGCGCTCGATCCGGAACGCATCTCGGAGGCGGAGCTGCGCGAAACGCTCGCCCTCGCGCCGGCCCCGCGGATCATCAACCTGCACGGAAGCGTCCCGCTCGTGACCATGAAGCCGTTCGCCGAGTTCCTGGTGGCAATGGGCTATCCGGTAGAGCGGGTACGTAACCCCCGCGACGGGGCATTGTCCTACTCCAGCTTCACCGACAGCCGCCAGGTTGCAGGATCGCTGGCATGGCACTACGAGAGGGAGGGCATGGTGCCGATGCTGATCGGGCACAGCCAAGGCGGCATGCTGACGATCAAGATCCTGCAGGACCTTGCCGGCGCCTCCGGCGACCGGCTCGAGGTCTGGAATCCGGTGACGGACGAGCCGGACGGCCGGGTTGCGATCGTCGATCCGATCACCGGCGCCGAGCGGCCTGTCGTCGGCCTCAAGGTGCCTTACGCTGCTGCCCTGGCGACCGGCAGCGTGATGCGCGTACTGCTCGGCCAATGGGGGATGCTGTCAAGGTTGCGAAGCGTTCCGGATACCGTCGAGGAGTTCACCGGTTTCTTCATCGAATGGGATCCGCTGGCGGGCACCGTGCCCGGTTCGGCGGAGAGCAAGCCCTACCGGGCCACCGGGTCGGCCGCGGTCCGCACCGTTACGCTACCGGCCGAATATGGCCATATCTCGCTGCCCCTGACTGCCCATCTTGCAGCCGACCCCGTGACCAGAGCCTGGATCGCCCGCTACTCGCCGCGCGGCGAACGGCCCTCCTTGCCCGCCGGCGACGGGGTCGACACGCGCAACCTTCTCCACGCGGCGGACATCTGGTACAGCGTGAAGAAGCACTGGTGCCTCGAGGCGCAGCGGCTGATCGGCGCGAAGAAGCGGGTCGCCGAAACACGCCCGTAGGCGTAGACGGCCGGATGTGGGGGCGCCTCAACCTGTTCCAGCGGATGATGCTTCGCTGGAGCGACCTTCACCCGTACCTCGGCGTGCACGTCGTGCGGATCCGGCGGCCTTTCGCGGAAATCCAGCTCGCGCCGGAGATCGCCAGGTGCCTCGAGGCGGCCGGACTGACGGGACTCGTGCTCGACCCGAAGCAACGCCGATTTCGATACGAGGGAGGGTGCGCCGAGGTCATGCTGACGGTCCTGGCGGGCGTGCAAGACCCGGTCGGCGCGTTGCACGCGGAGATAGAACGGCAGCTCAACATTCCGTTCCGGCGCCATCCGCAGGCAAACCCGTTCCGCTTCTTCGCCGTACCCGTCACTGACTCCTTCTATCTCGGTCTCGCCTACGATCACTTCATCGCAGGGGGCGACTCGATCGCGCTGCTGTTGCGGGGGATCACGGAGGGTGTCTCCGGCGGAGCGCCGGGCGGGGCGAGCGCACCAGTGCCGGAGCTCTACCCGGCGACCTACCGCTCGCTCGTCGTGCGGCACCCGGCGGCGTTCCTGAAAGGTCTTTTTAGCCTTCCCGGACTCGTCGCCGCCTCGCGCCGGTCCTATCGACCGAGATATCGCACGCCCGACGATCCGCGCAACGAATTCGCCCATTTCCGCCTTGAACCGGGCCAGTTCGCTGCACTCCGAGGGACAGCCAAGACCTGGGGCGCGACGGTCAACGATGTCCTGCTCGCAAGCCTGTTGCAGGCGCTGTCGCCGCTCGCGTCCGACCGTCGCCGGGCACCACGGCGACGCGAGCTCGCTGTTGCTTCCATCGTGAACACGAGGCAAGACTTCGGCGCGGACGCGCAGCACGCATTCGGGCAGTTCCTCGCTTCCTTTCGCGTCAGCCATCCGGTACCTCAGGGCATGACCTTGCGGCAGCTTGTGCAGGAGCTGCATCGGGAGACCACACGGATCAAGCGCCGGAAGCTCTATCTGCAGACGATCATGGCCCTCGGGGCAACCGCGCTGATGTGGCCGTTCCTTTCCGTCGGTCGGCGCCACGGGTTCTTCGCCAAGTATTATCCGGCGTGGGGCGGTCTCACGGCCCTGAACGTCGACGCCCTTTGGGGTAGTGGTATCGAACCCGAGGATTACCTCAGGGCCGTCTCGACCGGGCCATTGTGTCCGCTCGTGTTCGCCGTGACCACCGCCCGCGACGCCCTCCATGTCGGCGTGTCCTATCGGCCGGCCGCATTCTCGGGAGCGGCGGTGAAGGGGGTGATGGAAGAATTCGTCCGGTGCATCGAGAGCCTGAAGGAGAACGAAAATTGACGCGTGCCCGTGTCATTCTCGGGGTCCTGTTGCTGGTGGTCGCGGCAGGATGCGCGACGCGGCCGACCGGCGATCACGGGTATGTCTCGCCGCGGGACCTTCAGGACCAGGCGGTCCTGCGTTCGCTGGCGGTCGACCCCGTGCTCGAGGATCGGATCCTGGCGCTGGACCCGGCACGGATCAGCGACGCGGACGTGCGCACCGTCCTCGCCGCCGGTCCCACGCCGCGGATCATCAGCCTGCACGGCGGCATCTACCCCGTCCACCTCGTCATGGAGTCGTTCGCCCGGTTCCTCATCGGCATGGGCTATCCGGAAGCGAAGATCAGACATCCCGGGGACGGCCGGCTCTCCCACAGCCCGTATGAGCCGAGCGCGCGGATCGCAGGCGCCGTCGCCTGGTACTACGAGCGGGAGGGAATGATGCCGATGCTCGTCGGCCACAGCCAGGGCGGCATCCAGGCGGTGAAGACCCTGTACGAACTCGCCGGTGCGTTCGGCGATCGCGTCCCGGTCTGGAATCCGCTCACCGACTCGGCGGAGGACCGGGCGAGCATCGTCGATCCCCTCACCGGGCGCGAGCGACCGGTCGTCGGGCTGCGCGTGGGCTACGTCTCGGTCGTGGGCGCCGGGGGCGCAGCATTGCTGCTGCCCAACCAATGGATGATGGCGGGCAGGCTGCGGACCATCCCGGACAGCGTGGAGGAGTTCACCGGCTACGCCCTCGGGGTCGACATGTTCGCGTGGGATTTCTCCAGCGATGCGTCCGACTACCGGAGCAACGGGACCGCCAGGGTGCGGAACGTCCGGCTGCCCGCCGAGTACTCCCATGTCACGGTCGCGGCAACGTCGCATCTCGCGCGCGACCAGGCGATGCGTGACTGGCTCAATGCGTACCGGCCGGGAGAAATCAACGGCGTCCCGGTAGGGCAGGATTCGACCGACAATGCGCTCTGGGCCGCCGACGTGTGGTTCAGCATCAAGAAGCACTGGGCGCTCGAGGCCCAGCAGCTGATCCGCGCGAAGCGCGCGCTCGTGCGGCCGCAATAGCGCGAACGGGTCAGGAGAATGCCGGAACCGCTCGACGGAAAGATCGCTCTCGTCACCGGCGCTGCGCGGGGTATCGGCCGGGCGGTCGCGCTGAAGCTCGCGGCCGCAGGCTGCGACGTGGCGGCGAACTACTACAACAGCCACGACGAGGCCGAAGCCTTGTGCGCCGAGATCCGCGCGCTTGGCCGGCGCGCAGTCGCGATCAAGGCGAGCGTCGGGATGCCGGAGAGCGTCGATGAGCTTTTCGTCGAGCTGAAGAAGCACTTCGATCGTCTCGACATCGTCGTGAGCAACGCTGCGAGCGGCGTGCTCCGGCCGGCGATGGAGATGGCCCTCAAGCACTGGCGGTGGTGCTTGGAGACCAACGCGCTCGCGCTGAACCTCCTCGCGCAGCGCGCGGTGCCGATGATGCCGGCTGGCGGGCGGATCATCGCGATGTCGAGCCTGGGCGCGGCGCGAGCGATGCCCGGTTACGGCTTCGTCGGCGCCTCGAAGGCAGCGCTCGAATCGCTCGTCCGCACGCTCGCGCAGGAGCTCGGCCCCCGCGGAATCCGCGTGAACGCGGTCAGCGCCGGCGTCGTCGACACCGACGCCCTGCAGTACTTCCCCAACCGCGAGGAGCTGCTCGCATCGTTCGCCCATCGCACGCCCGCCGGCCCGACGCTCACGCCGCAGGACGTCGCCGGTGCGGTTTACCTTCTCTGCCTGCCGGAGGCCGGCATGGTGAACGGGCACACGCTGTTCGTCGACGGCGGATTCGCGATCTCCGGGTAGAGGCGACGCATGCCGAACGACTCGGGACTCGCGGGCAAGATCGTCATCGTGACCGGCGGGAGCCGCGGTATCGGGCGCGCCATCGTCGAGATCTTCGCCGAGGACGGCGCCGAGGTCGTGTTCTTCTATCGCGGCAACGCAACCGCGGCGGCGGAGGTGGTCGAAGCCGGCGAGGCCGCAGGACGGAGGATCGCTGCGGAGCAGGTGGACGTCACCGACGCGGCGGCCTGCGCGGCAGCGGTGGAACGGGTGGTCGAACGGTGCGGGAGCATCGACGTCCTCGTGAACAACGCGGGGGTGATCCGTGATAACCTCCTCGCGCTGCTCGAGGTCGAGGACGTGCAGACCGTGCTCGACACGAACGTGGGCGGTGTGTTCAACGTGACGCGCGCGGTCGTGCCCCACATGATTTCCCGTCGCGCCGGGAAGATCGTCAACGTGAGCTCGGTTTCCGGTGAGAAGGGCGGGCGCGGCCAGAGCAACTACGCCGCCAGCAAGGGCGCGGTCAACGCGCTCACGCGAGCGCTCGCGGTTGAGCTTGCCCCGCGCCGGATCACCGTGAACTGCGTGGCCCCGGGCGTCATCGAGACCGAGATGTCCCAGGAAGTCCGCGACCGCGCCGGCGACGAGATCAAGGCGCGCATCCTGCTGCGGCGATTCGGCCAGCCGCGGGATGTCGCGCATGCCGTGTGGTTCCTCGCGTCGAGATACGCCGATTACGTCACCGGCCAGGTGCTCAGCGTCGACGGCGGCTTCAAGATGGAGTGACAGGGATGGCGCAAAAAGAGATCACCAAGGAAGAGATCGCGGCGGTCTACCCGAAGGTCGCCCAGATCATCGCCGACGCGCTCGGCGTCGACGCAGCGCAGGTCAAGCTCGACGTGCCGCTCATCGAGGGTCTGGACGCGGAGTCGATCGACTTCCTCGATCTCGTGTTCCGCCTCGAGCGCTCGTTCGGCGTCAAGATCCCGCGCGGCAAGATCGTCGAGGATGCGCGCGGCGACCTGCCCGAAGCGGAGTTCGAGCAGAAAGGCCTCGTGACCGAGGTCGGGCTGAAGCGGCTGAAGGAGTTCCTGAGCGAGGTGCCGGCCGACCGCTTCGGCTCACCGATGAAGAGCGCGGACATCCCGCGACTGTTCACGCCCGAGACGTTCTGCAAGGTGGTCGTGCGCGCGCAGCGCGCAGCGCAGGCGGGCGGCTGAGGCGCGCCCTGCGAGGAGCGGATGGCCGAGCGGTTCAGCGCCTTCTCGTTCGTCGATCGGATCACGAGGCTGGAGCCGGGGTCGCGCGCAGAGGGATGCTATGCGATTCCCCGGCACCTATCGCGCTTTCCGGCGTGTCTTGTGGCCGAAGCGATCGGTCAGCTCGCGGCCTGGGTCTCGATGTCGCAGCTCGGTTTCCGCCGCCGCCCCGTCGCCGGTCTCGCGGGCGAGACGCTGTTCTTCGGGGGGGCGACGCCGGGGCAGGTCCTTGACCTCGCCGTGGCGCTCGAGACCTGTGACGAGGACGCGGTTGCATACGGCGGGTCCGCGCGCATTGACGGAAGCACCGTGCTCGAGCTCCGGCATTGCGTCGGACCGATGCTGCCGATGGAAGAGTTCGACGCGCCGGAAGCGGTGCGCGGGGATTTCGAAGTGCTCCGCGGGCCCGGGGCGCCTGCCGCGCGCATCCGGGCCCTGCCCGACCCCGAGGTGTCCGTGATCGATCGTGTGCCGGGAAAGTCGCTGGTCGCGACGCTGCGCGTGCCCGAATCGGCGCCGTTCTTCGGTGATCATTTCCCGCGCCGCCCCGTGTTTCCCGGGACGCTGCTGCTCGACCGCCAGATCGCGCTCGCCCTCGAGGTCGCCGGCGACGCGGCGGGCGCGAAGCTCGCCCCGTCGCGCGTGACCGATGTAAAGATGCGCTCCTTCATCGCGCCCGGGGAGACCGTGGAGATCCGGGTCGAGCTGCAGCCTCAGACCGGCGCGACCATTACCGCGGGTCTTGCCGCGCGGGTGAACGGGAAGCCGGTCGCGACCGGACGGGTCGAGATCGCGTCGCAGGAGGGCCGATGACGCAGCCCCGACGCCGGGTCGCGATCACCGGGTTGGGTCTGGTGACGCCGGTCGGCCTCGACGTCGCCACGACGTGGAGCGCCCTGCTCGCGGGCCGGAGCGGCATCGCGCGGATCAGCCTGTTCGACGCCAGTGGCTTCCCGGTGAGGATCGCCGCTGAGGTGAAGGGCTTCGACCTCGATCACGCGGTCGACGACCGGAAGCTGCTCAAGTTCGCGAATCGCTCGCATCGATTTGCGCTGGCGGCCGCCGAGCAGGCCGTGCGCGACGCAGGGATCCGCCCGACTGAGGCCGACCGAGCGCGCTGGGGCTGCGTCGTCGGCACCGGCATGATGGGCGTCACTTACGAGGATCTTGCCGACGTGCAGCGCCGCGCGGCACCGGGCGGCGAGCTCGACACCGATCGGCTCGTGCCCAGCGAGGGCTCGGTGGCTGACCCGATGGTCTTCTGCCGCAGCCAGTCGACTGCCGGTGTGGCGCTGCTCCTCCGCCGCTTCGGTATCCGCGGCTACGCGACCTCGGTTCACACGGCTTGCGCATCCGGCGGGCAGGCGGTCGGCACGGCCATGAAGCTGATCCGGCGCGGCGCGGCCGATCGCGTGCTCGCCGGCGGTTTCGACTCGATGATCAACCCGGTCGGCCTCGGCGGGTTCTGCCTGCTGAGCGCGGTCTCGCCCGACAACGAGACGCCGGAGCGTGCGAGCCGCCCCTTCGACGCGACCCGCAACGGGTTCGTGCTCGGCGAGGGCGCCGGATTCCTCGTCCTCGAGGAATGGGAATCGGCGCGCCGGCGCGGCGCGAACATCTATGCCGAGCTCGCGGGCGATGGCAACTCGTTGTCGAGCTACCGCATCACCGATTCGCATCCGTCGGGCGACGGGCCGATCCAGGCGATGAGGCAGGCGCTGACCGACGCCGGCGCGCGGCTCGAGGACGTGGACTATCTGAACGCGCACGGCACTTCGACGCCCATGAACGACCGCAGCGAATGCGCGGCGGTCAACGCCGTGTTCGGCGGCGGCGCGAAGCGCGTCGCGGTCAGCTCGACGAAGAGCGTGATGGGGCACCTCATCGCCGCCGCCGGCGCGGTCGAGGCGGCGGTCTGCGCGCTCGCGATCCGGCACGGGATGCTGCCGGTGAACGCGAACCTGCGCGAGCCCGACCCGGACTGCGACGTCGACGTCGTGCGCGGCGAGCCTCGCCGGCGCCGTGTGCGGATCGCGATGTCCAACTCGCTCGGCTTCGGCGGCTCGAACAGCTGCATCGCCCTGCGCAACCCCGAAGAGGTCGACGGCCGGCCCGCTTCCGGCGGCTAGCGTACCGGTCGCAGTCATGCCGCGCATCGTCGTCACCGGAACCGCCGCGATCTGCGGCGCGGGCAAGACGCCGGCCGAGATCCTCTCGGCTGTCCAATCGGGCCGCTCGGCCATCGCGCCGATCGGGCAGTGGGACGCGTCGCGCTGGCCGGTGCGGTCGGCGGCCGAAGTCGGCGACTTCAACCCGGGCGCGTTGCTGAACGACCGCAAGCTGTTCAAGCTCATCCGGCGCACCGACGTCTTCGGGATCTATGCGGCGGGTCAGGCGATCGACGCGGCCGGACTCACCGCGCATCGCGATACGCTCGATGAGGAGGCCGCGGCGCGCTTCAACGACGCGACCGGCATCTACGCCGGCTCCGGCGGCGGGGCCTACGAGAACCAGTACGATTTCTTTCCGCTGCTCGCGGCTGCGAAGGGCAGCCTGCCGGCATTCGGAGCCGAACTCGGCGCCACGGTGAACCCGATGTGGCTGCTGCGGTCCCTGCCGAACAACGTGCTCTGCCACGTCGGGATCCGGCATGGCCTGAAAGGACCGAACGCCTGCATCACCAACCACAGCATTAGCGGCTCGCTCGCGATCATCGAGGCGGCGCAGGCGCTGCGGACCCGCGAGTGCGAACGCGCTGTCGCAGTCGGTCACGACGCGTCGATCGAGCCGCAGATGGTGCTCTACTACCACGGCGTCGGGCTGCTCACGGAGGACGCGTTGCGCCCGTTCGACGCGGATCGGAGCGGCAGCGCGATGGGCGAGGGCGCCGCCGCGCTCGTCGTGGAGACCGAGCGCTCGGCGGCGGAGCGCGGCGCCCAGGTCCTTGGCGAGATCCTCGGCAGCGGGTGCGCGAGCGAGGCGGAAGGTCTGCTGCCGATTCGCGACGACGGCGAGGGCCTGGCACGGGCGATTCTGCTTGCGCTCGCGGATGCGGGACTGCGTCCCGCCGATGTCGGGATGATCGTCGCCCACGGCAACGGTACGCGGCAGGGTGACGTGTCGGAGGCCCGGGCGATCCGTGAGGTGTTCGACCCCACGCCCCCGCCGGTCACCGCGTTCAAATGGGCGTTCGGCCACCTGCTCGCCGCGTCGGGGATCATCGAAGCAGTCCTGGCGCTCGCAGCCCTGCGGGAGCGGACCGTCCCGGGCATCGCGATCCTGAGCCGGCTGGACCCCGCGTGCGCCGGGCTGCCGGTTTCGGCCGCGCCGCAGGCGCCCCGGAGCGACATCGCACTCGTTCTCTCACGCGGATTCGGCGGAACGAACGCCGCGCTCGCCGTTCGCGCCGCCGCCGGCTGACGGGATGCCTGACGCCGCCGGCGCCGCGGGTCGCTGCGGCATCGACACGGTGGAGATCGCGCGCGTGGAGCGGCTCTTGCGCGAGACGCCGGCAGACGATCTCGTACGGCTTTTCTCGGCCGAGGAGTTGCGTGACGCGGGCGAGGGGCCGGGTCGCGCGGCAAGTCTCGCCGCGCGATTCGCCGCGAAGGAAGCCTGTCTCAAGCTCTTCCCGCGCGAAACGGCGCTCGGAAAGCTAGCGCCACCCGATTTCGCGGTTGCTCGCGACAACTACGGGGCGCCGCGCGTGGTGTGCAGCGCCGCGGCACTCGACGCTCTCGCCCGCTACCGGGTCAAGGCGATTTCGCTCTCGCTGACCCACGACCGCACAAGCGCTTCGGCGGTCGCGCTCGCGGAACCGGCGCGCGCCGGCCCGTCGACAGTCGGAAAGCTGCTCTATCACCTGCTGCCCTTCCGCCGCCGCGTGATTCGGGAGAACCTGCGGCGCGTGTACGGCGACGCAGTCCCCGACGAGGAGATCACGCGGCTCGCCCAGGCTCACTACGGCCATCTCGGGCGGCTCGCGCTCGAGTTCCTCTGGTTTCCCTGGATCCCGGTGGCGAAGCGCGCGGCCATGGTGCGCGTGGAAAACCTCCCGGCGCTAGAGTCCGGGCTCGCACGGGGGAAAGGCGTGCTCATCCTCACGGGCCACTTCGGCAACTGGGAAGTGGCGACGGCGGCCGGGCTCGGCAGCTATCCGCAGGCTCGCGGGCGTTTCTATTTCGTGCGGCGCCCCTTCAAACCCCGCTGGCTCGACGCCCTGGTCACTCGCCGGTTCGTGCGAGCGGGCTTCGGCGTGCTGCCCAAGCGCGGCGGCCTGGAGGCGATCCTCGACCGGCTCGCCGCCGGCGACCTCGTCGTCTTCCCATTCGACCAGCACGCCGGCCGGAAGGACGGCGTCGTCGTCGACTTCTTCGGCCACCCGGCCGGAACGTTCCGCAGCCTCGCGATCCTGGCGCTCAACACCGGCGCGCCCGTCGTGCCGGCGGCGAGCTGGCGGGAGCCTGACGGGCATCACGTGCTGCGTTTCGAGGAGCCGCTTGCCGTGATCGAATCCGACGACGTGAACGAGGCGATCAAGCGCAACACGCGCGCGTACAACGCGGCGCTCGAGCGGATGATCCTGCGGCATCCGGAGCAGTGGTGGTGGGTCCATCGGCGGTGGAAGACCGCCGTGGGAATGGACGGATAGAATGCCACGGCTCATCGGGCCGACCAGGCCGCGCGCCCAGCGAGCAACCAGCCGACTTGCCGCCTTCCTCGCCGCGGCCCGCTTCCCGAATCGGCGGAGAGGTCACCGGCCGGCCGCATAGCCCTGCATCCCGCGCGGATTCGCGCCGGCGCGCAGGTAGAACCCGCCGTCACACGCCTCGCGCGATGTCGCGGAGAGCCGGCCTTCCGACCACGGCTCGCCCATCACGACGCGGTGCCCCCGACGCCGGAGATCCTCGGCAGTCTTCGCGTCGAACCTTCCCTCGAGCGTGATGAGGTTGCGCTCGAGCTTGCGCGGCCAGAACGACGAGACGAAGTGGTTGATGTGCCACGCGGGTGCCTCGATCCCCTGTTGCAGGTTCATCCCGTGGTGCACGTGGCGCAGGAAGAGCTGCAGCTGCCACTGGTCCTGCTGATCGCCCCCCGGCGTGCCGAATGCGAGATACGGCTCGCCGTCGCGCAGTGCGAGCGACGGGGAGAGCGTGGTCGACGGACGCTTGCCGGGCGCGAGCGCGCCGGGCAGCCGGGGATCGAGCCAGGCCATCTGCAGCCGCGTGCCGATCGAAAACCCGAGCTCCGCCACGACCGGGCTCGACGACAGCCACCCGCCGGACGGCGTCGCCGACACCATGTTGCCCCAGCGGTCGATCACGTCGACGTGGCAGGTGTCCCCCTCGAGCTCGGCGAACGTCGGCTCGCCGATGCCGAGCGCAGCGCTCGCGCGCGCCATCAGGCGCGCCGAGACCTCCCCGAATCCGGGCAACCGGGGTGAAAGCCCCCCCGGGGAACCGGGGCGGACCTCGTCGCTTGCCCGTCCGCCGATCAGCCGCGCACGGGCGGCGGCATACTCCTTCGCGAGCAGCGCATCGACCGGGACGTCGACGAACTTCGGATCGCCGAGCCAGGCGTCGCGATCGGCGAACGCCAGCTTCCCGGCCTCCGCGACGAGGTGGACGAACTCCGGGCCGAGCGGACCTAGATCGTCGAGCTCGAGCTGCTCGAGCAGCGCAAGCTGCTGGAGCAGCACCAGTCCCTGACACCACGGACCGCACTTCAATACCGTGTAGCCCCGATAGGTTTGCGCGAGCGGCTCTTCGTAGTGAGCCGACCAGCGGGCGAAGTCGTCGGCGGAGAGCAGGCCGCGGTGCGGCGTACCGGTGCAATCCATCAACTCGGCCGCCCCGTAGAAGCGGCCGACCGCTTCGCCGACGAATCCCCGGTACCAGGCGGCCCGTGCCGCTTCGATCTGGCGCTCACGATCGGCACCGACGGCCTCCGCCTCGCGCAGGACGCGCGCATAGGTCGCAGCGAGCGCGCGGTTGCGAAAGAGCTCCGCCGGCCTCGGCACGCTTCCGCCGGGGAGATAGATCGCGGCGGAGCTCGGCCAGTGGTCGCGGAAGAGCGGGGCGACGGCGACGAGCGCCTGGACGATCCGCGGCACGAGCGGATAGCCGCTCTCCGCATAGCCGAGCGCCGGCGCGAGCGCTTCGCGCAGGGGGACGGTGCCGTAGTCGCGGAGGAGCAGCATCCATGCGTCGAACGCACCCGGTACCGTTGCGGGGAGCAGGCCGGTGCCCGGAACGAGCTCGAGGCCGAGCGCGTTGAAGGCCTCGATCGTCGCCTTTGCCGGGGCTACGCCCTGACCGCACAGGGCCCGGGCGCGCTTCTCCCGCTCGCTCCAGAGCAGGATCGGCACCTCGCCGCCGGGACCGTTCAGATGCGGCTCCACCACCTGCAGCGTGAATGCGGCCGCGACTGCGGCGTCGAAGGCGTTGCCGCCCCGTTCGAGCATTCGCATCGCGGTCGCGGTCGCCAGCCAGTGCGTCGAGGCCGCGACGCCAAAGGTGCCCCGTATCTCGGGGCGGGCGGTGAAGGCCGGCAGCGTCATGCGGCGAGCGCCTCGGCGGCGAGCGGGGCAAGCGCGAGGGCGGACACGCTCCAAGGTCTCATGTCAACGACTTCCCGCGACCGGCGCACTGAGGGCAGTGTCGACCCGGCCTGCTGGTGCTAGCTCGCGCGCCCGGGAGGGGTGGCGGAGGTGGGTCGGATCGTAGCAGGACCGAGGGGGTGGTGATGACCGGCCCAGCGGGTCGGCTCATCCTCGACCCTCGAGGACACCCGGCGATGGTCGCCATGGGGTGCCGCCGCTTCATGTAAGAATGTGTCAACGAAGGCCTCGGCATGTGCCGAGGCCTGCCGATTTGCCTTACCATGAAACCTCATAGCCGGAGGATCGGCTGCGACCCTATGCGTCCTGCCCAGTGCCCGTTCTGCCAGCGCGCCAACCCGCTGGACTCGAAGTTCTGCAACGCCTGCGGCGCGCCATTGCATCTCGCGCCCTGCCCGCGCTGCGGTGCGGTGAACGACGCAACGGCGACGGTCTGCCATCAGTGCGAAGCAGAGCTGCCGGAGAGCAGCCGCACGGATGAGTTTCCCCCGTCGCTCCCCAACGTCGACGGAGCGGACGCTGCGGGATCCGGAGCGCAGACCGGCCTTAGACCGGACCCCATCCTAAAGGACTCGCTCACGGCTGACGGGCTTGACAGCGATGCCCGGGCGGTCGCGGCTTTGCAGGAGCTGCGGCAGCTTCTGGCGCGCTCCGATGCTGGCCTCGCAGCGGGCAGCGCTGACCGCGATAGCGCCGACGGCCCGCGGGGTGGCGCGGTCGTCGTGCCCGGCTCCGATGCCTTGCGGCCCCACCACCTGCGCGTTGCTTCGCGGAACGCGGGGCGCCGGCGCTCCACTATGATCGTCGGCATCGCGGTACTGGCGGCCCTCGCTGCGTCCGTTTACGACGTCTACCGCCAGCTCTCCGTGGGCGATTTCCCGGAGGACCCAGTAGCGACCGGCGAGGCAGGAGATCGCGACGGCCACGCCAACGCCGACACCGCCGTCGATCCCAGGAAGGGCGCGACCGGCGTAGCAGCGGCGGGATCCACGGCTGCCACCGCGGTCACGCCGGTTGCTGCAGCGGACACAAAGCCGATCGCAGCCGCGTCCGAGAGCAGCGTCCCGGCAGTGCGTCCTGGCACGGTGGTCCGCGACGATGCCCGTTTGCCCGCGGGGGTTCCGGTTACCCGTGCCATCACGCCGGCCGTTGCAGCGGACAACAAGCCGATGGCAGCTGCACGCGAGAGTAGCGTTCCGGGAGTGCGTCCGGGGACGGTGATCCCCGGCGATCCGCGGCCGCCCGTGACTGCGCCGGTTACCCGTTCGTCCCGAGCGGCCATGGAGCAGGGACGAGGGGAAACGGAGGCAAGGGATTCGTCGGCAACCGCGGCGCCCGCCGCCCCTGCCGCCGTCCCGCGTCCGCGGGCGGCCGAACCCGGGCTCGGGTTCGAGCTGCAGCAGCCCCGGCTGGGGCCGTGCACGGAAGTCGTCGCATCGCTCGGGTTGTGTACGCCGGAGCCCACTCAGCGGAGGGAATAGCATGGGATGGAAATTCACGGGAGCGGTCCTCGCCGCAGCGCTGTGCCTTTGCAGCGGGGCCGCGGCGGCGGCGTCGGTTGGCTACAAGATCGTGACCGCTTCGGAGCGCGGCACCTATTTTGCGATCGGGAACGATCTTGCCAAGTTCGTAGCCCCGCCCGCGGACATCGATCTCGAGGTCCTCCCGACAGCCGGGTCTGCCGCGAACGTCCACCTGCTTCGTTACGAGCCCGGCGTGAAGTTCGCGATCGTCCAGGCCGACGTCTTTCAGGCCTTCGTCGAGAGGGCGCGCAACGGCGATGCGGGGGCGGGCACGATCATCCGCCCGCTTCGAGTCATCCTCCCGCTCTACAACACCGAGATCCACTACGTCGTGAGAGCCGACTCCGGGCTGAACTACCTCCACGACATCAAGGACGCGAAGATCAACGGCGGCGTGCTCGGAAGCGGCGCGGCGCTCATCGCGCATACGCTCTACCGGATGATGTTCAACGCCCCCATCCCCGAGGCGAATGCGAGCTTCAGCTCGATGGAGGAGGCGCTGGTCAAGCTCATCACCGACAAGTCGGTGGACGTGGTTGTCGTGGCGGCAGGACAGCCATCGCCGCTGATCGCCAACATGAAACCCGAGGCGCAGAAGTTCATCAAGCTGCTCAAGTTCGATCCCAACCATCCCTCGAGCAAGGTCCCGCTGACGACCTACACGTACGCCACCATCCGCGCCAGCAGCTATCCGAACCTGCTGACCGAGGACTTCACGACGATCGCGGTGGGCGCGTTTCTGGTCACCTACGACTACAACATGCAGGGCACGATCGCCTCGCTCAGCAGGTTCGGACGATCGCTCTGCCAGAACTTCTCCAAGCTGCAGGCCGAGGGCCATCCGAAGTGGCGCGAGGTCAGCCTGAACCTTCCCGAGCTCAGTCCGGGCTGGATCTACTACCCGCCCACCACGAGAGAGATCCGCGATTGCGTGGCCGGGAAGCCGATGCGGGCGCGGGCGGCTAAGCCCGCGAAGATCTGCACGCCGGAGGAGCGGATACTGGGGCTGTGCAACTGATCTTCGCGGGCGATATCCGCCACTGCTCACCCGCCCGGACGCACGATCGCGACGCTGTGTCCGCCGGGCATCGCGAGGGGTAGATTAGCGCCCCGCGAATCCGTCGAAGTGGCCTCTTCGATGCCGATCTGCGTCGTGGTTGGCTGGCGTGCGATCACCCGAAACCGCAGCTGCGCCACCGGCGCGGCGGCGCCGATGAGCTGGACTGTGACGCGCCCAGCGTCGCCCGATGGAGCACCGATCGCGGCGAGGACCTTGGGATCGAACGCGAGCACGACACGTGCATGACGCGCATCGCCACCCGGCGGTAACCCGACGCTGACAATCAGCTCGTTTCCTGCCGCCACGCGCGCGGGCGCCGCGAAGAGCAGCGGCACCGCCCCCGATAACGCGGTGCTCGCCCGCGATGGATCGGCCGGCAGCAGCGCCTCCGCGGTCGACGTCACAGCGCGCGCCTCTGCCTCTGGTAGCGTCGTCTTCTCGCCGATCGCGAGTTCCTGAGGGGTCTGCAGCGCGAGGTAGATGAGCGTCATCCTTTCCTCGCCGATGGCTTCCACGCGATAGAGACTCTCAATCGTATCGCCGGCGCGCACGATCCAGTTGCGCGCGCCGTTCGTGAGGAACACCACAATTCCGCCTTCATCGACCAGCTTGCCCATGAACGTGAACGGCAACGGCGGTGCCTGCGGCGGGGGAGGCGGCGAATCGCGGCGCGGCTCGTCGGACGCGAAGCCCTTCCAGGAGCGCGTGTCGAATAGATTCGCGTCCGTCTCGCGCTGCGGGCGGCGCGCCAGTCGCTCCAGCTCTAACTCCGGGATCCGGGTCAGCTCTGCCGGCAGCGCATCAGCAGCCGGATAGGGCTTTGGCTGAACGGCCGACTGGCCGTCGGGCTCCTCCGCAACTCGAATACCGGCGAGCGTGACCGCTAGAAAGATCCCATAGATCGCCCAGCGCGTCGACCCGCGCGCGGTAGCCGGTCTTGGAGGAGCTGCGTCGGACATCCGGAGCCGTGCTTAAGCCACTCGCTTCCATTCCGGCGGAAAACCGAATCAGTCGATTGTGGCCGAGCGCCCTTGAACCTTCAAGTTACAGGTAACGACATTAAAGTTTGCAGTTGATCGTCTTTGCGCCGGCAGTGACGCGTCGAACTTCCTCTGTCCTGGCAGGCCCGCGACCCGATTTCACAATCGTTTGCAGACCGCGCCACGCTAACAACGTCCTCTCGGTAAGCATGAGCTCGCCAGATCCATCATTAACTTACGTCGTCTCACCTCCGGATTGATGAGGCAGCCGAGATCTTCGGCCTGCGCCGCGACAGCTTTGCGATGATGAGAGGAAATGAGAGACTAGTTGGAAGTTAGGGCTGCGCACGCGGCGAGCGTGGAAGCCCTCTGCATGACGAGCATCGTGCCTCGACCGAGCGACTCTCGCGCGATCGGCAGAGGGCGCGCATCGGCTCGCACCCGAGGGGAGGTGTCTGATGGTTGTCCACCGACTTCCGATGCTGGCAGGCATCGGGCTGATGCTCGCACCGTCGCTTGCGTGGTCCGCACCGCCGAGCTCGTTTCTGCCCTACACCTGGTCGCCCTTCGGGGGCCTGAGTCTCCCCCACGCGAGATGCGTCAGCAGCTCGGCTGGCGAAGCAGCCACCTGCGCCTGCAACGGACATCCGGTGCTGGTGTGCGGCCAGAGCCTGAAATGCGGATCGTGCGATGGCAGCATCACGAACCTCGCCGTGCTTCTCGAGGCATCGTGTTCTTCCGGGAGATCGCTGCAGAGCCTCTCGGGGGCAAGAGATGCCTTCGTCGGCCACGTGGTGTGTGTCGCACCTGGGACACCGCCGATCGAACCGAACGCCGGAGAGCCGCGCTATTGCCCTTCGGCAAACCCGGTCAATCCACGGACGGGCAACAAGTTTCAAGTCGAGAACGACTACCTCGGCGCAGGCGCCAACTCCCTCGCATTCCGCCGCGTCTACAACAGCGCGGGCGGCACGCTGGCGCGCGGCATCGGCGTTCGGTGGCAGCACGCCTACGACCGGCGCATCGTCGCGGCCGATGGAAGCCCGCCGCCGCCCGGTGCGGGCATCGCCACCGTCTACGCGCGGACCTGGGATGGCAAGGTACTTCGCTACGTCTCGACGTCCGCTTCCGCTACGCAGTTCCAGTCTCCCTCCAACCCGGCCGAGGTGCTCACGCGATCGGGGACCAGCAGCCAGACGACGGCCTGGGAGCTCAGAACGGCCAACGCCGACGAGATCGAGCAGTACGACGGCACCGGGCGCCTCGTGGGCATTCGCACTCGATCGGGACTAGCGACGACGCTCGCCTACGATGGGGTGGGACGGCTGCAATCGATCACCGATCCGTTCGGCAGGACGCTCCGCCTCGCTTATGACCAGCGCGACCGCGTTGCGGAAGTCACGGAGCCCGGCGGGGAGACGATCCGGTATGCGTACGACGTTCACCAACTACGCGACCGCCTGGTCGAGGTGATCTATCCGGGCGGTTCAACGCGGCGGTATCACTACGAAGACGCGAGATTTCCATTCGCGCTCACCGGCGTGACGGACGAGAATGCCGAGCGGTTCGCGACATGGAGCTACGACGACGACGAGCGGGTGGTCGAATCGACCCATGCGGGCGGCGTCGAGCGCTACCGATTCGCGTACGACTTCGAGGGCGGAACTGCGGAGGTGACCGATCCTCACGATGTGACGCGGACTCATGCCTACCAGATCACCAACGAGATCGTCACGATGACCGGCGTCACCGGACCGGCGAACGCCCCATGCGGCAATGCTCCGGCGACGTCGTACTCCGGTCTCTACTCGAGCTCGATCACCGACTACAACGGTCACACGACGACCTTTGAACGCGCCGATCCGCAGGGTCGTCCCGATCTCGAGACTCGGCGCGTCGAAGTGGCAGGCACCCCCGAGAGCCGAACGATCACGACAGACTGGCATCCGGTGTGGCGATTGCCCCTGCGGATAGCCGAACCGCTGCGGGTCACGACGTATCTCTATGGGGAACCGAACGATTCGAACCCTGGCAATCGCGGAAGCCTGCTCTCGAAGAGCGTTCAGGCCACGAGTGACGCCGACGGGTCTGCTGGGTTCTCGGCCACCGCGGTAGGCGCACCGCGCACATGGACCTTCACCTACAATGCGAACGGCCAGGTCGCGGCCGCGAATGGTCCCCGGACCGACGTCGCCGACGTTGCCACCTATAGCTACTATCCGAACGACGACCCGGACGTCGGCAAGCGCGGCAAAGTCGCCTCCGTGAGGAACGCTCTCGGGCACGCGACGCAGATCGCGAGCTACGATGCACACGGCAAGCCGTTGAGCATCCGCGATCCGAACGGCCTCCTGACGACGCTGGCGTACGACTCGCGCCAGCGGCTGGCCTCGCGCAACGTCGGCGGGGAGCTGACGACCTACGACCACGACGGCGTCGGGCAACTCAAGCGCATCACCCTTCCCGATGGAAGCCACCTCGCTTATACATACGACGCGGCGCACCGGCTCACGGGAATGATCGACTCGCTCGGCAATCGGATCGTCTACACGCTCGATACGAGGGGCAACCGCATCCGGGAAGACGTTCTCGATCCGCTGAACCAACTGGCGCAGACGCGTAGTCGTATCTATTCGAGCCTGAATCGCCTGGACCAGGAGATCGGCGGTACGAGTCCTTCCGCCCAGGTCACCCGCTACGGCTACGACAATCAGGGCAACGTCACGTCGACCAGCAATCCCCTGAACCGGTTGACGGTGAATGCCTACGACGCGCTGAACCGGCTGAAACAGATCACCGACCCTGCGAACGGGGTGACGCGCTTCGGTTACGACGGCCTCGATCAGTCGGCCTCGGTTATCGATCCGCGGAGCAACGCGACCCGCTATACCTTCGACGGTCTTGCGAACCTCTCTGCGCAATCGAGCCCTGACAGCGGCAACACGACTCGCACGCACGACGCGGCCGGGAACGTCGTAACCGCCGTCGATGCGAAGGGTCAATCGACGAGCTACACGTACGATGCACTGAACCGCTTGATCCGCATCGTCCACAACCAGGCCTCGGGGACGAGTCTTCGTCAGATCGATCGCAGCTACGACGAAGGCATGAACGGTCTCGGGCGCCTGACCTCCATCACCGAGACATCGGCCGCCGGGACCGTGGTTCAGACCACCGGTTACGTCTATGACCAGAAGGGCAGGGTCGCCAGCGAGACGCGCACGATCGGCGGAATGACCCATACGACCAGCTATGCTTACGATGTCGCGGGTCGCATGAGTGCGATGACGTACCCCTCCGGCCGCACGACGAACTACTCCTTCGATGGCCTCGGTCGAGTGAACCGGATCGAGACTTCCGCCGGCAACCAGACCCAGGTCGTCTTGCAGGAGGTCGCCTACCGTCCGTTCGGACCCGCGAAAGCATTCCAGTTTGGCAACCTTCAGTCCTACGCTCGGGCATTCGATCTCGACGGGCGCATCACTGCGCACACCTTGGGGTCGAAGAGCAACATGCTCGCCTTCGATGCTGCGAGCCGCATTGCGCAGATCGCCGAGCAAGGAGCCGCGAGCATCGCGACGTACGGCTACGATGCGCTCGATCGTTTGACGAGCGCGGTGCTCAGCGCGTCGACTTTCTCCTATAGCTTCGACGCGGTCGGCAATCGGCTATCGCGGACCGCTGGAGCGAGCATCGAGAACTACAGCTATTCGGAGACGAGCAACCGCCTGGTCTCCATCAGCGGGCCTTCGGGTGCCAAGACCTACACGCACGACCCCAACGGCTCGATGACCGGCGCAGGCATAAACACGTTCGGCTACGACGCCCGCGGGCGTCTCGCATCGGCAGACACCGCGGCGGGCTCCACCATTTTCCAAGTGAATGCCCTTGGGCAGCGCGCCAGGAAAACCTCGACCCTCGGCGACATGGTCTATCACTACGACAAGGAAGGGAGGCTCATTGCGGAATCCTCTCCGAGCGGCGTGCCGCTACGCGAGTATCTCTGGCTCGCCGATCAGCCCGTGGCGGTCGCCGCGTACAGTCAGGGCGGCGGGGGTTGTCCAGCGACTCCGACACTGGACAGCTCCGACAGTTACGTTCCGTTCGCCCGGCGCGAGCGTATGGAGGTGCACAGCGGTCGCCCGGGCGAGCGCGGCTGGGAGTGGGGTCTTGGCACCAACACCCGCGACTTCGAGGCATCCGCGCGCGCCGACGTCGACTGGATATCGGGCAAACCCTACGAATTCACACTCACCTATGATGGAGCGGGAAACGCGCGCGTCGCGGTCCGCGACGGCGCCAGCGAGCTCTTCGCTTTGACTTGGACCGGCGACATGGACGCGGGCAATGCGCTCAAATTCGCGGTCAAGTCACCGGCCGGAATCGGCGCGGGCAACCGCATCAGCGTCCATATCGCGAGCATCGACGGACAGCCGGTCTCGGACACCTTCGCCACGGCTGGCAACGACGAGCACTCGCAAGCGGTCCGCGTGTATGCCGGCGCTTCGCTGCAGAATGGCTATGCCGTTGAAGGCACCGTGACCTTCACGTTCGGAAAGGCCTATCCGCCCCGGGGGAACAAGCTAGACTTCACCGTAACCGCGGGCAACGTTGCTTGTCAGGGACCTGCGCAGGCGGGTCAGTCGACGCTCTACTACGTGCACGTGGACCATTTGGACACCCCGAGGGCGATATTCAATCACGCGAATCAACTCGTCTGGCAGTGGGAGAACCAAGAGCCGTTCGGGAACAACCTGCCCGACGAGAACCCAAGCGGGCTGGGCGCGTTCGAGTTTCCTCTGCGCTTCGCGGGGCAGTATTCCGATCGGGAGACGGGGCTCTTCTACAATTACTTCCGTGACTATGATCGGCAGACGGGACGATACGTTCAGAGCGATCCGATCGGACTAGCGGGTGGATTGAACCCGTACAGCTACGCCGATAACGACGGCGGTCAGCAAGACGGATCCGTTCGGTCTAACGACTTACATGTGCAGGCGGCCGCTCCAGGTCTGCGGCCACACCGGTCGTCAACGCTGCGTTGCCGACATACCGGGCAATCCGTTCTACCACCAGTACCTATGCGTCATCGACCCCAATGGCGATATCAGTGCGGTGGCCAGGATAGAGCCGGCAATCCGTTCTCCAGTCGGGGCAAGCCTAGCCAGGACTACTATCCCTATAACCGGCTGGACTTGTGCGCGAAGAAGGACGATCGAGAGTGCGTCGACAAATGCGTCCAGGGCCGCCTCCGGAGTCCGGAGCGACCGCGCTACGGCATCCCTTTCGGCACCGATTGTCAAGAATGGTGCAGAACGACGTGCTGCATCAATGCCAGAACGAGTGTGCGAGCAAATAGCGACGCGATCATGAGGCTGAGAAGAATCCTGTGGCTGCTTGCCTCCGTTGCTGTGTTGGTGATCACGCTATATCTGTATCATCCGCAGACTGCCAAGGACGCTGATTTGCGTTCCTCGTCTACGGAATGTTGCTACTGGCGTTGGCTCCTTCCGGCTTCGTAGTGGCAGCATTCATCGCGCGTGCTGGCCTATGTCGGAGGAAGCCACTTGCGAGCCCATGATCAACGCGATCTATGGCCGAGGAACGATCGTGTTATCTGGCTAATCGCTTCGTCGTTGCCGGCTGATCTCCAATGGTTCAAGCTCTTGCCTTGGCTAGGCGAGAAACGGCGAGCGCGTCGTGCGAGATACCGCGAGCCGTCCAGGCTGAATCGTCGCTGAAGTGTGGTTGCCGAGCGGCTCATCCGGACGCCGAGATGAGATGAGCACCATGACGGCCGACCTCGAGGCGCATCTCGACCGTCCGGACACGCTCACCTTCTCGAACCTGCTCTTCTAGGTCTGGGGCCGCAAGCCCGCCTGAGTAGTCGAGCTCGCATTGCAGTGGCCAACGTTTCGGCGGAGCTCGAGCGCGCAGCGATCCGCGATCGGGATCGCGCCGATCTCGACGAGTACCGCTGCGAGGGTGTGCCACTCCGCCATTGCTCGCGCGTAGAACCCCGAATCGCACAGTCGTAGCCCCGGTTCCCAATGAACTAAGTTCTCAAACAAGCTCTTTAAGCGTTTGAAGCACAAGCGTTAATATTGACAGGCTGGACCGGCTGCGGTAGCGTAGGCACTCCTTCGACTTGACCGACGGAAGGAACAACCATGACCGCCCGCAAACCCGCACAGCACCGCCCGCCGTACACCCAGCTGACGCCTCAGGAAGTGGAGCTGATTCGCCGGCTGTACGAAGAGGAGATGGCGCGCGGCGGCGGCGCCGTGGACCGGCTCGGCTATCGCCGCATCGCTGCAAGGTTCGCGGGGACACGCGTCCAGGCTCGAGGCATCGTCTTGCATCGCCGCCGGCTGCTCGCAAAAACCGCCCGAGCGCAGAGTGCAGGTTAGCGGCAAGGGGAGGGCACGAAATGACTTGCCCGCTGTGCGGCTCGCAGTTTGAATCCGGCCCGGGTCACCAAGGCGGCAGGCACATCGATCGTTACCGGATCACCGTCTGCCGGAAATGCTGGGACGCAAACTGGGACGGCTGGGCGCCGCTCCACGAACAGAAATTGATCGAGCACCTCAGGCGAGAAGGGCTGCCGGTGCCGGTGCGAAACGTACTCGGCCAGCTGCCGCGGGAGTAAGGCCGCGGGCCATTCATTGCCTTTCGACGGCCCCGATGTCGCACGCGGCGCCGGCCGGCGCGGTCTGTTCCCGCTGATCGACAGGATCGCAACCGGGAACCCCGGCGTTGACAAGCGGGCCGTTGGCATCCGGCAACATTGTCCGCGTGGGTCCACTCCCTGGAGAAAGCGCTCCTAGCTCGGGATTGCCTCCATCCAGCACATCGGTCGCCTGGGCGGCGATGTCGCAGGCCGTCCTCGTGCTCGCCCACGAAGTTGCCCCCGCCCGAAAAGAACTGCCCCGAGCAATCCAGCGGAACGCCGTTGTTGGACGCAATGACGGTGTTTTGAAGCGACACCTGCGCGCCATCGGCGGCTCCGATACCGCCCGCTCCCGTCGGGCCAAAGCTTGTACCCACGCTACTGTTGCCGACGATCGTGGCGCTCCTTATTTCCATTGTTCCCCCGCTGACAAGAACGCCGCCCGCCTCGGGTCCCGAATTCTCGGCGATGGTGCTGTCTTCGATTCGACCTACCGCTCCGCCCGTGATGTAAAGCCCTCCCGCGCGCGTGGCAGAGCCGTTGCCGGCGATCGTCGATCGAAGGATCGAGTGGTTGAGACCGCCTTCGACTCGGACGCCTCCGCCATTGCTGCCGCAATTGTCGCGGACTTCGCTTTCGAACAGATTTAGCGTCGGCCCATTCGTCATCACGCCTCCGCCGCCGCTTACGCCCGCGCCGGTGGTACAGCCGGCTCCGGTCGAATCGTTGTTCTCCACGATGCAGTGGAGAACATTGAGAATCCCGGCTTCTCCCTCGGCGTACACGCCGCCCCCGAGAAAGCCCGCGCGATTCTCGCTGATGCGGCACTGGCTAAGCCAGACTCGGTAGAAGCCGGTGCCATCGATTCTGACCGCGCCACCCGAGCTGCCGGTCGACAAGCTGCCACCGGTCAATGTCACGCGCTCGACCACGATGTCGCCCGGGTCGCTGATCGTCAGAACCCGTGCGTCCGATGCGATCTGGCGAATGGTCGTCGTGTCCCGGTCATCGCCCCGTATGGTCACATTGTCGTGCGTAAGGACCAGCGCGCCATCCACTTCATAAGTATCGGCGGGTAGCACGATCCGCACGTGTTCGCCCGACGGATGCGTGTTCGTTTCCTCGATGGCGGCGCGAAGCGAGCAGAGATTCGACCGGCTCGCGCACACGCGGTCGCCCGGATCGGCGTCCGACAAGTCGCTGGTCGTGTTGACGACGTACTGGCTGTCGACCGCGCATGCCGCGGGAAGGAACAGTGCGATGAGCCATAGGCGGCGTACCAGGCCGGTCGAACGCGCGATCCGTTTTGCATTGCATGGTTCCATGACGGCAGCACGATATTCCGCGCAACCCGAAGTGACAATGAACCGAACGGTCTAGGCAGACTCGATGGAACCAGCACATCCGCCACTTCCGAAGCCGACGCTGCGCGAAGCGGCAGTGCAGATTGCCAACGATCTCGGCGCGAAGCGGAGCGTCAGGCCGGCAGCGCGATCACCATCTCGCGACGCGGGCCGAGTGGACGAGTACGGGCGCTTGGCGAGGACGCGGAGGGCGGAGGCGGCAGGAAAGCTCCGCGAGCTGGCGGTGCAGGTGGTGCGCCCAACGGAGCGTCAAGCCAATCGGCGAGCGCTCGACGGCGCCCTGTATCTCAACCAACCCATGCAAGGCAGGCTGGCGAGGCCGCTCAGCGGCCCGTGCGCTTCCATCCAGAGGGCGTAGCGGACATAGGCCGGATCGCGGGACAGGTGCGCTTCTTCGGTCCGGGCACGCAGGTAGTAGATCCCGTTCAGCAAGAGCAGGAGGAGGCAGGCCCGGATCATCGCTCCCCAGGACTCATGAACCAGGAACGGCACTGAGATCAGCCAGTACGACAGGTTCTTCGCCAGATAAGCCGGGTGCTTGGTGAAGCGGTAGGGACCGTTCGTAATGATCCCGCGATGGGTCAAATTGGAGAACCGCGCAGCAAAGATCACCGTCGCCCAGAGATAAACGGCCACCAACAACAGGATGACGCCACCCCAAACCCCGTGGAGCAAGGGCATGTTCCAAAGCCACACGCCCCAAGGGTGGCCGGTTTCATAGTCGAGGTACTGCTTGCCGACGATGGACCACAAGGGTTGATAGCAGACCAAAGTCACTATCCACCCCAGCATAGTCGGCTCGGTGGAGCGCAAGTGGGTATCGCACAAGCGCAGAGTCATCAGGTAGCCCATGGCCGCCAGGCCGACGTCCGCGAAGTACATGAAGTCGATGAGGAAGTCGAAGTAGTACGGGAATGACGTCAGCCGGCTGAAGTCGTACTGGGTGAACTTGTCGAGGTTGTTGCATGCGTACACGAACATCAGCGGCAAGAAATAGCCCTTCACGATCCAGCCCAGAAGTGGTTCCACACCACGGCACGATCGACCTCCCGCAACCGCAGGGTCATCAGCTTCCCCATCTGCCAGTAGCCGTCCCGCGGCTCGTTCATGCGAGCGTCCACCAGGTACAGATAGGGCACGGCCAGGATCAGCCAGGGCACCAGGATGATGCGCAGCAACTGGTAATAGCGGTCGTAGAAACTGCCGTGATACTCGGGAAGGAGCCAGTACAGCGCGGCGACAAATCCCAGGGAGCCGAGGAGGCCGAGGTACTTGAGGCCGGTCCGCGCCAGCGAGGGCGTCCACCGCGAGAAATCAAGCCCGGTCGTCTCCCGGCGATGAACCTTGTAGGCGAGCAGGTCGACGGCAAAGACCGCCACTGCCATGAGCAAGATGAGAAACAGGGCGGAGTGGACGATGTTTGCGAACGGCTTGCCCTGGATCAGCACCGCCACTCCGAGCAGGAAGGAAAGCAGGAGCGCCCAGGCGGTGCCTGCCTGTGCGGCGGATTGCGGACGTTCGCGGGGTTTCGACGGCCACCAGGAGAATAGGTTGAATGGGAAGGGGCCCTGGCTCCCGAGTGGGGACCGGACCTTCGATTTGCGGATTAATAGCGGGCGGATGCTAACCTAAGTCGTTGTTCCCGGCCCGTCCGCTCGCCGCGGCAACCTCGTCTGAAAGGAAACATCATGGATCAAGAAATCCACGACCGCCTCGCCATTCGCGACCTGATCGAGAACTGGGCCCTTTGGCGGGACGCCGGCGACTGGGAGCGCTTCGCGACCGTCTGGCACGACGACGGCGTGATGATGGCCACCTGGTTCCAGGGTCCGGCCAGGGAGTTCATCCGGGTGACGAAGGAAGGGTGGGCCAAGGGCGTCAGCATCCTGCACTTCCTCGGCGGCACGTCGATCGACCTGGCCGGCGACCGGGCCGTCGTGCAGACCAAGATGACCATCTCGCAGCGCGGCGACGTGCAGGGCGTGCTGTGCGACGTGGTCTGCACCGGCCGCTTCTACGACTTCGTGGAGAAGCGCAACGGGCGCTGGGGCGTCGTCCTACGCCAGCCGATCTACGAGAAGGATCGCATCGACCCGGTCGACCCGGCCGCCAGGCTCGAGATCGACCAGGCCAAGCTCGCCGAGTTTCCGCAGGGCTACCGGCATCTTGCCTACATCCAGACGCAGATCGGCTACAAGGTCAAGCTCGACATGCCGCAGCTGACCGGCCCGGAGGTCGACAAGCTCTACGCCCGCGGCAAGGCTTGGCTGGCCGGCGGCGGACTGGGCGGTTGAAGCGGGAACGAACATGGCCGATCCGAGGAGCGAACTCGGGCCAGCATTCTGACGCGAAGGCCAAACTGGCCCTGGCAACTACTGCCTATATTCTGTACCCCCCGCGCCGTCACCAGAGGCAACGGCTACTGACCACGCACACCAGCCGCGCTATATGGCTACATGCATATGTTCGACCATTTCCCAAGCTCCGAAGAGCCACAACCAGCCCATCGAATTCACTATGCCATGCCGGATCCGGACCGGATCGATACTTATCGCGGGAGGCTCGACGTACTGAGAAAGTCTTGGAATCCAGCGCGGTGTTCTTTGCTGAAACCCGCGGTAAACGGCTCCGAAAACCTCAAACAGAACCTGTTCCTCGCGTCGAACTATTACGCTGTAGTAGATCGCAAAGATCGCCGGGAGCACTGCTGCAAGCGCCGGCTGTAGCATTGCCAAGCCGACTCCCAATGCGCCGATTACGTTGAACAAGTAGAGGGGGTTACGTACGACGGAATAAGGTCCAGCCTTGGGGAAACTCCCTTTCGTGATCTCGCCCGTGAACGCCACGCACCATAGTTGCCCGAGCGCAGCAGCGCAAAGTAATACGAAACCGGATATTTCGACCATCTCGCCCAACGCACCGTGGGACCGCGCGGGCGGTGAGAAAAGCGTGAAAATGAATGCGCCCAAGAGTGTAGTGCGTTGAAAGGAAATGCGGTGACTGAGCATGAAATCGCTCGCTTTCGCAATGAGCTTTGTCATCGTCGACGCCTCCTGTGTACTGGATGCTTGATCGGCAAGGCTAGGGCTTGCGGAGGACCGTAACCCACGCAGGGCCGGAGCCGGCTCTGGGGTCCGGTCGTAACGCTCCGGGCGGTCGGGTTCGAGCGAGGCATAGCGCGGCTCCAACCACGCCCAGGCGAGGCAGCGCTCCAGGTCGGCGAGCATGGCGATCGTTTTGAGCGGCACACTCGACGCTCCAACCTCGATCCTGACGCCGCACCATGGCTCATTCGGCCGGTCCTCGGTACGAGTGGCAAGCGGTCCCTGTGCAGTCTCGTGCAATAGATGCCACAACTGCGCACCGCAGACGGCGTGCGATGCGACGACCAATGTGATCAGCGGAACATCATCCTCTAAGCGCACGGTCATCAGCGCGCAAGACGCGGTTTCGTCCAAGTAAAGCCAGCATGGTGGGACGAGGTAAGGAATCAACGCCCTGGACTCGTGACGCGCACACTCTAGGAGATCGGCGAGACGCGCGATGATCGTTGGGTCAACTTCATGCCGCCACGAGCGGCGACTGTGCCCGGTCGTGAGCGTGACATGGTGCAGGTAGCGATCCATGGAAACCTTCCTGGTAAATTCGTGGCCACTAATCGAAACGAACCGCCGCTTCGTCGGTGCCCTTTATCTTAGTGCCAAAAGCAGTGCTGACAGCATGGCGATGAGAACGGGTCTCTGGCAAAGCCAGGCGTCTTAGGGCGGGTCACGGACCTGCGCGCGGCCCGATCAAGAATCGCTGCGGCTGCAACCATGCTGCGCGCCTCGTAAAGAGCTATTCCCGCATGGCCTCCGTCAGGCGACGAACCGGCGTGGTCTGCCGTGCGGCGCGAGGCTAGGCGTTCGGACCGCCTTGGTCAGGCGATGAGGGACGACCAAGAGGTGAACGCGGCGGTCAACCGCCTCGCAAACAGAGGAGCCGTTTAGTGGTTGCGGTAGGGGAGGGAACATGGAGCTTGAGGGCGTGGGGGTGACTCAGCCGAACCGGATCAGCTACCAGCTCCGGCTCAAGTTCGGCAAGCAGGCGTACTGCGTGATCGAGCTTCGGCGCGGCGAGGAAGCCGACGACGTCGCGAAGAAGCTGCGCGAACTTGCCGCCCAGGTCGAGACTCGCAGCAAGTAGCCGTTCTGCTGTGTGCTTCGCCAGTGCCGCCAGATCTTTGGATACCCCGCGCCAACTCGATTCCATCGAGCGCCGCTACCCGACCGAGGAGGTGCGGGCGATGGTCGCCGAGATCCGGCGCCTGAACTCGATCGTCGAGACGGCCGGCGATCTCGTGCGCGCGCTCGAGCTGGCGACGCTGACGATCACGCCGAGGCTCGTCCTGACGGCGCTCGTGGAGCGGCTGCAGACGCCCGCGACGGGGCGGAAGAGTTAGTGGGCGGTGACGCGCCTTGAGGCCGGGGCTGTCGGGCGGCTTCGGCCGACGAAGAAAAGCGTAGCATCTCAATCCCTAGTCGGCATCCTTAAAGGGGGGCTCACCATAGCACGGCTTAGCGCTCTTATCGCGGTCGTCGCCGCGCTCGCGGTGGCGCCCGTCCAGGCAGCCAGTTTCTCCAGCGCCTCGCTGTCGGACATGAGGATCACGCTGTCCGATCTGAACCCGGCCGACGGCATCACGCCGGGCATCACGTTCCGCGAGCCCTACCAGGGCGACTGCTTTCGTCGCTGCGCAGGACGATAAAGGTAATTCCCGATCCAACTCGGCCATGGGTACCGGCCCGTTCGACCTGACCGTGGCTACCGCGCAGAGTTCAGCGAGCGCCGCGGTTACTGGAACGGGCCCGGCCAACGTCACTTCAATGACGACCTCCGGTTCCGCGCTAGGGACGCTAGCCTCCTCCTACAGCGCGGGCGCGCGCGCGGCCAGTTTTTCCGTTTTCACCGTCACGGCCAACACGCAGGTATCGTTCTCGGCCCTCGCGAACGTGGAAGCCTCCACCCTTAACGGTCCCCAGGCGGACTTCGAGTCTGCGTCTGCCTTTGCGGGCTTGCTCGCCGAGGGATTCCCACCAGGCGGCAGCGGCTTCCAGTCCAGCCAAGACAGCCTCTTCGTCTTCGTCGGCCGTGGCAACCAGAGCGACTCGAGAGCAAACTCCCTGGTCGTATCGTTTGACAACTCGATCGGCAACGACATCGAGGGTGTGCTGTTCCGAGGGGTGACCCTCGACGGTTTCAGCGGCGTCGTGCCTGAGCCCGAAACCTACGCGATGATGGTGGCCGGGCTGGGGCTCCTCGGATTCATGCTCCGACGCCGGAGTGCTCGTCAATCCCGCTCCGGATCGTAGATCGATCCATTACCGCTTCCGCCATTCCCGCGGCGGCAGCGGGCTGGCCGTCCTGCCATCAGGTCCAACGTCCTTGCGGTGCGTGGCTTCGCGGAGTAGATTTAGATTGGTTTCGTGGCCGGTGCTGCCGGCGGGCCGCAAGGCAGTGCCGTCTGCTTCCTTGGCAAGCTCCTCTGAGGAGAACAGCCATGGCATGTCGTGCTCGCGTCGTTCTCGCGGTAGGTACTTTGCTGCTGACGAGCCTCCCCGCCCAAGCAGTCGTTCCGTATCGCATCACCGATCTGGGCGCTCTGCCGGAGACGAGATTTCAGCGCAGCCTACGGCATCAACGATGCCGGCCAGGTGGTGGGCGAGAGTGGGGGTCGTGCCTTCCTGTGGAGCGCTGGCGGCGGCATGCAGAACCTCGGCGATCTGCCCGGGGGAAGCGATTTCAGCCATGCCTTCGGCATCAACAATTCCGGCCAGGTGGTGGGCTCGAGCGGTGCCGCCGCCGGGACCCGGGCTTTCCTATGGACCGCCGCCGGCGGCATGCAGAACCTGGGCGCTCTGCCGGGGACCGGTTCGAGCTCAGCCTTCGACATCAACAACGCCGGCCAAGTGGTGGGCGAGAGTTTTGGCGGGGCACCTCGGCTTCCCGGTGGACAGCCGCCGGTGGCGTGAAGGAACTTGTGGGAGGCGATCTTCAGCTCGGCCTCCGGCATCAACGACACCGGCCAGATGGTAGGGTTCATAGGGTCTACGGTCTTTGAGGCTTTCCTGTGGACAGTCAGCGGCGACGAGGGCCAGCTCCTGGCGAGACCCCCGGGGTAGATTTCAGGCTTCGCCACCGCCATCAACAACGCCGGCCAGGTGGTGGGCGGGATGGGCCGCTTGGCAGAGGAGCGCCGTCCTTTGGACCGCTGACGGCGGCGTGCAGAACCTGGGCGCTCTGCCGGGGACGCGATTCCGAAGCTCGCCTTCGACATAAACGACGCCGGCCAGGTGGTCGGCTCGTGAGTGGCGATCACGCCTTCCTTTGGACCGCCGCCGGAGGCATGCAGGACCTCAACGCTCTGATCGATCCGCTCGATCCGCTCAAGGGGGTCACCACGCTAGCCGACGCCCGCGGCATCAACAACCTGGGGCAGATTGTGGGACTTGGCATCATCAGTGGGAAGAGTCACGCCTTTCTGGTCACCCCGGTCCCGGAGCCTGAAACCTACGCGATGATGGTGGCCGGGTTGGGGCTCCTCGGCTTCATGCTCCGGAGGCAATCATCGGCACGACGGGATCTCGCGACCACACGCAGCAGCTTCGACCTCGACCCCGCCCTTCAGCAAAATGGACAACGTCGCAGGGTTCCGTCGCCTCGTAGCGCACACGCCGCCAGACCCGCTCCTGCATGTTGAGCGCGGGCTGGTAGGGGGGCAGATAGCGCAGGTGCAGCCGCGGGTGGGTGCGGAGAAACTCGCGCACCGGATCGCCCTTGTGCCAGCCAGCGCCATCGACGTACAGCGTGATGCGGTCGTGCTGGAGACGCCGATACAGATGGCTCAGGACCTCGAGGAAGCCCTCGCGGTTGCCGTGCTCGGTGCGTACCAAGCCATACCGGCCCAACAGCGGCGCCACCCAGCCCGAGAGGTTGAGGCGGGTGTTATGGGTGCTGGTGGTGGGTACGCGCAGGCGCTGCCCACGGCGGGCCCAGCCGAAGCCGAGCCGCGGATGAAGGCTGAAGCCGGTCTCGTCTTGGAACACCACGGTCTCGTCGGGCTTAAGGCTGCGGAGTTTTTTTTAGAGCCCGCTGGAACCGGCGGGCATCCTCGGCGTGGGCCTGAAGGTAGGCGTGGCTGGCGCGCTTCATTCGGTAGCCCAGCCGGTGCATCCAGTTCTGCGCCTGGCGGACCTTCAGCGACACCCCAAAGCGGCGCTTCAGATGGACGACTACCGTCGGTCCATCCCAGCGCACCCGGTTCAGCCCGAACTCCTGCGGCGAGCGCTCGAGGTGGGCTTCGAGCTCGCGGCGGATCTTGGGGGTCATGGTCGCCGGGCGCCCAGGCTTGGGCTGCGGCACCAAGCTCTGGACGCCGTGCTCATTAACCGCGTGGATCCAGCGGCACAGGCTCATGCGCGTCAGTCCCAGCACCTCGGCGGTCCAGCCCGGACGCTGCCCCTCGACGATCAGCAGCAGCGCGGCGATCTTCATCCCGATCCACGCCCCGGGCACCTGCTCGGCCAGGGCGAGCAACTCCTGGCGCTTGGCGGCCGGATCTTCCAGATTCAGACTCGGAGGCCTCATGGCAACGCTCCCGAACGAACGACCCGTCCAGAGTGTAGCCGAGACCGGCAACGTTTGTAACATTCGCTAGTGCGTTTGTATTAGTCATAGTGGATTGCGCTGATCGCGACTTGTCCACACGCTCTCTTGGCGAGAAAAACGAACCACTGGTTAACTGCAAGCGGTAAGCCTTTCTACCGCCTTATTCACCGAGCTGTGGGAATCGACCCTACTCAACACTTCTGAAAATGGATGCAGCGACGCAAAAAATCGCTTCTGAAGGCCTCTGGCCAAAGTTCAGGCGGCGATTTCTGCAGCACGCGGTATTAGCTGCAAGACGGCCGAAATGGGCGCTAATGTTTGTGTTTAGCCGTATCCACGCGGTTCGTTTCTTAGTGCGGCGTCTCTCCAAACGTCCTTCGACAATAACTTATGAAAAAGAACGTTCTGTCTTGGAAGACCTTGAAACAGAGAAGGTTGTCGGAGCCCTGAAAAGGGACGGACTATACGTTGGCATAGTCTTACCTGAACATCTCTTACAGGAGATGCTGTGTTTCTCCAACGATGCTACTTATCTTGGCGACAAGGAATCACAGTTCAGGTTTTCTTTTGCTGACAAAGAAATGCAAGAAAATAAATACGGAAAGAAATTTACACTAGGCAGCAACTTCGAGGCGGCATCCCTTTGTCCGGCTGTCCGAAAGCTAGAGCAAGACCCAAAACTATGGGAAATTGCAGCGTTGTATTTTGAGACGGAGCCTGTCCTTCTAGGAAGTGGGATATGGTGGACTTTCGCCACCGGAGCAGCACCCGAAGGTCGCATGCGAGGGTTCTATCGGTTTCATTACGATCTGGATGACTATAGTTGCCTGAAATTTATGTTCTACCTCAAAGATGTTGAGGCACGCAATGGTCCCCATGTCTGCGTCAAAGGTAGCCATACGAAAAAGAAGCTTAGGCATCAGTGGTCGCTCGTCAGAGAGACAAGCGACCAAGACATCATGGAATGTTACGGTCACGAAAAGATAGTAACAATCCACGAAAAGGCTGGCGTTGGGTTTGTGGAAGATACTTCTTGTTTTCACAAGGGAGTTCTTCCAGTTGGTGGTGACCGACTGATATTGGAAATCAAATTCGGCCTTAATGACCCAAGCGTCATGCCGAGGCCGCATTGACGGCCGCCGCGATTGGACTTGTCAGATCTCGTACCGCCGGCCGGACGATGCGGTATTGACCTCGTCGACGCGCGCGCCGGTGGATTCGGCGGTGGCGATCGCGAGGTCGAAGTGGGCAGGTAGGCGGGGATTGCTTCGCGAGGCCGGCGCTGCAGCATGACCAGCGTCTTCGTGCCGTCATGCGCGACTGCCGCACCCTGAATCGGCGCGATGGTGCCGACCATGAGGGTGCCGATCAGTCTGTGGAGGTTCGCCGCCCGCTCCCCGCCGGCGTCCGATCCGGCGAAGAGCTAGTTGCGTCGGCCATCGACTTGGGACTCGTCGCCAGGAGCGGCTACGTCCTGGCACCCGCGGCGGCGATCCTGTACGTGACGGTCGCCGTCGCGACCGGGGGGCGCCTGCACGGAGAGGCGCCGGCGGCGCTCCGCGACGCGCTCTCCACGAAGGGCGTCACGGCGCCCGCGTTCGTGACCCACTGGCGCGTGCAGACTCCCGGCGATCCGCCGGACGAGGTGGACCATTTCCGCTTCGCCATCGGCAACCAGGCGGAACGGGAGATCGAGGTGTCGCAGGGCGAGACCGTGTTCGCCGGCTACAACGCGCTCTTCAGCGTCGACGATCTCCGCGACGCGGTACGCGCCGACTGCGAGCTGGCGTTCGAGCCGGCGCTGCTCCAGCGCCAAATCCGCGTACCGTGCCGCGCGCGCCGCCCGATCGACGTGCGCTACCTGCCCGGCGATCCGGCGCGCTTCGATATCCCTGCCTTCCCGCCGCACGCCTCCGCACTCAGGCGCGGATTCGACTGGTTCCGCCTGCTGGCCATCGGTGTGGTCTGGTGCCTGGTCGGCGGCGCGATGAACACGTGGCTCGCCGGCGGCTGGACGAGACTGCTGCTGGGCGTGAGAGCCTGAGCGTCTCGCCCGGCCGCCGTGCGGTGTCGCAGCGGCGCTATCCGCCGACGCTCAGTGCTGTCGAGAGGCTGGGGCGCGTTCCGTGAGCCTGAGAATCTGGCCCTGCACTGTCGTAATAGGTCGACGACCTGCGCACGAAGAATTCCTTGCCGGAGAGATCATCCAGGCTGGCGACTTTCGGTGACGCCGGTCCCGACACCACGACCTGGCTCACGTTGCTCATGATGGCCACGGTGAAGTCCACCAACTTCTGGCCCTCGGTGAGCAGGCGGGTGAAGATCCCTAAGAACGCGGGCCTAGAGCTGATCCAGAGGAAGGGAAATGGCACTTGAGGGGGTGAGGGTGACGCAGCCCGAGCGGATCACATATCAGGTCCGGTTCAAGTTCGGGAAGCAGGCGTACTGCGTGGTGGAGGTGCGGAAGGGTGAGGAAGCCGCCGAGGTCGCGAAGAAGATTCGGGAACTGGCCGCCCAGGTCGAGGCACGCAGCAAATAGCGATGTGCGGCCGGTACGGGCGGTGGAGTCGAAGACAGCGGATCGAGGAGGGTGCGCGGCCTCTCTAAGTCGTCGCGGGCCCTCACGATGGCACCAAACGGACCGAAGAACAGCCCACTAGTGCCCACCACTCGGCCTGAATCGTTGATGTCGTTGGCTCTGCCAGGACCGATGTCCTGCATGCCAACGCCGTCTGTCCAAATGAAAGCGCGACTTCGCCCGGTGGCGTCAGCGCTCGCGCCCACCACATAGCCCGCGTTGTTGTTGGCGAAGGCTTGGCTAAAATTTCCCCCGGGGAGCGTACCCAGGTCTTGCATGCCGGTGCGCGCTGTCCAAAGGAAGGCCCGCTCTAGCTCGGACTGCGAATGACGAGGATCAAAAAACTTGCCTCTCTTGAATTTCGAGTGGGTGGATCAGGCCGGGTCAAGGGCGGGCGACGCCCGGCGAAGCGTACCCTTGACGCGGCGTGATGCACCCCAGCGCTTGAGGGATCGGGCCAGACAAAGCCTTGCTGCGCCTGGCTCCCGAGCCCGTCCGGCGGCGAGGACTGACCCGCCCCCGGGGGCGGGGATAGGGGTGGGGGCAAGCCCGCGGACTCGTAGAAACCAGCATCCATGTCACCGTAGGTCACCCACTCGAATTTCAACAGAGCCAAAAACTTACTGCTACCTGCGACTTGGCCGGCGTTGTTGATGCTGAAGGCTATGCTGGAATTCTTTCCCGGCAGCGTGCCCAGGTCCTGCATGCCGCTGCGGGCGCTCCAAAGGAACTAGCGGGATCTACCCAGGCGCGCACGTCGCTCTGGGGTAGGGCCCACCAGCAGCACTCCGCCGAATCCTGGCCTTGGCAAAGCGTTCGCAGGCGAGGTCACGTTCTCCACCCGGACGCTGGTTCGCCGGTGGGCCCCTCGAGGCGGCGGATGCTGGTTAGCCGGTTCCCGTACTCGATCGTCTACCGGCGAGACCCAAATTCGATAGTAGTCGTCGCTGTCGCTCATCAGAGCAGACGGCCTGGGTACTGGCGGGGTCGGCGGTAGCCCCCAAAGATGGTGTCCGCGTTGCGCTTCGCGAGCCAAGCGAACCGTCCGAAAAATCGAGGGAAGCCCAAGATGACGACGCTTAGGCTGGCGTCCACTTTGCTCCTGCTGGCGCACGCTCTCTCTGTCCGGTATGGAACGCGATGCTCGACGGCGCATCGCACGCCGCCGCGACACCCGTGAGCGTGTATTCGAAGTGAGTAGGCCGGTGGACGCCCATCCGCAGCTCGAGTATCTCGCCGCGTTCATGTTGATCGCGACTGTTCGAGTGCCGGTGTGGGTAGCGGGTGGGAGCCGCCATCGCCTATGACATACGTCGTCAGCGCCCTTCTGATCGTCGTCGCGATCCAGGCCGCGACCCTGGTCGCGTTGTTGATCCGGAGAAAGCGACATGCGCGTGCGGAGCGAACCCTTCGGGAGGGCGAAGAGCGGTTTCGTCGCACGATCGATCGCGCGCCCGTCATGATCTGGACGGCCCGAACGGACACAACGCTCGACTACCTCAACCACAACTGCGTCGAGTTCACAGGGCTGCCGATCGAAAAGTTGCGGGACGAGGGCTGGTTGGACGCTGTCCATCCGGAAGACCGGGACTACTGTACCGGCATCTACGTTCCGGCGTTCGAGGCGCGCACGCCATTCCTCATGGAATATCGTGTGCGCCGTGCTGACGGCGCCTATCGATGGCTGCTCGCCTCGGGCGTTCCGAAATATGGGCCGGACGGTAGTTTTGCGGGCTACGTCGGCTGTGACGTCGACATTACCGAACGCAGGAATGCCGAAGACGTGCTTCGCGAGAGCCGGGCCGCCCTCGAGGTAAGCCATCGGGAGATCCAGCAGCTTGCCGGCAGTCTGCTCACCGCGCACGAAGACGAGCGCCGGCGCCTCGCACGCGAACTGCACGACGACCTCACGCAGCGGCTTGCGCGGCTCGCGATCGACGCCGGACGCATGGAAAGCGCTGCCGACGCACCCGAAGGCGTGCGCCAGCTGCGCGAGGACCTGGTGCGGCTGAGCGAGGACGTGCACGCGCTGTCATACCGCCTGCACCCCTCGGTGCTCGACGACCTAGGGTTGGTGGAGGCGTTAGGAATGGCCACGCGTCGTGGAGCCCGTCGCCGTCCGATGCTGCGTCGACGCAGCCAAGGGCCAGCGAATCGCGCGCCCGCCTGAGGGGCTTCTAGCCGAGGCGTCTCGGGCGTACCCCGGTCATGTCGATTTTTCTTTATTGTATCGACATGTTGTGATGATATGTCGATCCGCTCGACACGACGGAGCCACCCCGCTTGCCGGCCTTCGCACCAAACCGGCCCTACAACACCCTGCCGCCCCTTCCTCCCAAGGCAGACATCGAATCGCGGGCGATCCTCAGGGCGTGTATCGATGCCCGAGCGGCGCTCGCCGGCCTGAAACAGGCCGGCGGCCTGATCCCCAATCAGGCAGTGCTGATCAATACGCTGCCTTTGATGGAGGCGCAAGCGAGCTCCGAGATCGAGAACATCGTCACCACCGCCGATGCGCTGTTCAGGCACGACCAGCTCAGCGAGCGTGCCGCCGACCCGGCAACCAGGGAAGCGCTGCGCTACCGCACCGCGCTTCGTCGAGGGACCGAACTCCTGAAGCGCCGGCCGCTCAGCACCGCTACCGCCGTCGAGATCTGCTCCATCATCCAGGGGCGCGACGTGGAGGTCCGCCGCATACCCGGGACCGCCCTCAAGAACCAGGCGACCGGCGAGATCATCTACACACCGCCCGTCGGCGAAGCGCTGCTACGAGAGAAGCTCGCCAACTGGGAGAAGTTCGTCCATGACCAGGTGGCGATCGACCCGCTGATCCGCATGGCCGCCGCTCACTACCAGTTCGAGGCGATTCACCCGTTCACCGACGGCAACGGCCGGACCGGGCGGATCCTGAACGAGCTGGTGATCATCGAGCAGGGGCTGCTCGACCTTCCGGTGCTCTACCTCTCGCGCTACATCATCCGTAACCGCGCCGACTACTACCGCCTGCTTCTGGCGGTCACCCGTGAAGCGGCCTGGGAGGAGTGGATCCGGTACGTGCTCCGCGGCGTCAGCGAGACGGCGACCTGGACCACCGAGAAGATCATGGCGCTCCGCGCGCTGATGGCAGCCGCCGCCGAGTACATCCGGGCGCGCCTCCCGAAGCTTTACAGCCGGGAGCTTGTCGAGCTCGTCTTCATACAGCCCTATTGCCGCATCCAGAACGTCGTATCGGCCGGGATCGCCAAGCGCCAGACCGCTTCGGTCTACCTCAAGTCACTCGCGGAGATCAGTGTGCTCCGGGAGGTCATGGCCGGTCGCGAAAAGCTCTTCCTTCACCCGAAGTTCCTGGACCTGCTCCTGAGCGACAGGCACACCTTCGCGCCCTACGGCGAGGAACAGCGAGAACGGCGCAAGCCCACGACTCGCGACGCGCGTCCGGGGCCCAAAGCCAGGAAGGCGTCGAAGCCCAAGTACTGACCGGCCCGAAACCGCGCGGCCGGGAGCCTGATCCCCGGAAAGCTCCGCACTTACCCGGGCTTTCCGGGTGTTTGCTTCGGCCAAGACCCGGCTAGACTTCAGATGTCTCCTGAGTGCACGGGATTCACGCCAGCTTGGGTGTTTTCCGCGCGAGGCCCCTCGCGGGTCCCTGGGTTGAGATACCCAGGCGCGGCGCTCGATACGCGCATTAGAGGTGAGCGCCCCGGCGAGACCGGAGCGTCGAGAAGTAGCAGCACCTGAGTCCTGGCCGCGTCATCGCTCGACGACGCGCGGCCTGTCATCGGCGATCGGACGTCCCTCGAGGACCCCGATCGCGCAGGAGAACGGGCGCCACGCAGTTTCCACGGCGCCGCCGGATGTCGGGTCGACCGACATCCCGGAGAGACGACTGGCAGGGTCGTCCGACACCTGCCCGTGCGAAGGGGTTGACCCGCGCACGGCAGCGGTCTGAGGGCAGGTGTTGGACAAGCCTTAACAGAAGCGGACCTTCGTCCCGCACGGGATTCGAATACTGCGGGGCGCTTTTAAAGCGTCATCGCGCGTCGACCGCTGCACAGGTAGGGCATCCAGGGATGCAGCCACGGCGCGGCGGCGACGATCTGCGGCGCGAACAGCGTAAGCGCCGCGCTGCCGATCAGCACCGCGCCGGCCACGCGCCTGCCGGCCTTGCCGGCGGCGAGACTCGCACCGCGCCGCGCGCCGAACGCGACGGCGATCATCGCCGGTGCCGTGCCGATGCCGAACGCGAGCATCGTCGCCGCCGAGCGCAACGCGTCCTGCTCGAGCGCGGCGATCACCATGACCGTATAGACGAATCCGCAGGGCATCCACCCCCACACCATGCCGAAGCCGATCGCGCGCGCGACGCTCGTCACGGGCAGGAGCCGCCGGCCGAGCGGCGCGAGCCGTGGCCACAGCAGCCGGCCGATCCGCGAGCCCGGATCGCGCAGCACGCCGAACGCGACCAGCGCTGCGGCGACGAGCGCCACCGCCGACAGTGCGCGCAGGCCCCGGCGCACCGCGTCGACGTCGAGCCAGCCCACGATGAGCCCGAGCATGCCGCCGATCAGCCCACCCGCGATCGCGTACGAGAGCATCCGCCCCGCTTGGTAGGCGACGAGCAGCGACGCTTGCGGGCGCCCGTCGGCGCGTTTGGCCGTGGCGATGCCGAGCGCCGCGGAAATGCCGCCGCACATCGCGAGGCAGTGCCCGCTCGCGGCGAAGCCGAGCATCAGAGCGGCGCCGAGCGTGAGGCCACCGGTCATGGCAATGGCCGCGCCTTGTCGTCGGAATCGGCTGCCGACGCGCCGCTTGGCGCGATGCCGGGCGGCTGCCCGTCCGCGTCGAAGAGTGGCAGCAAGGCCCGGTGTTTCCATGTCGTCGAATTGCCCGTGGTCGATCGCCCAGAACAAGGCGATGCCGGCGCCGACGAGGAACAGGATCGACAGCGGAATCAGGAACACCAGGCTGTTCATGCCGATGCGCGCCGGTGAAGGATAGTCTCGGGCTGCACGGCCACGCGTTCATGGCCTTCGTCCGTTCGGGTCGTGCGGCCGATTCGCAGCGCGTTCAACACCACGCCGAGCGAGCTCGCCGACATGCCGATCGCGGCGAGCCACGGCGGCACGAAGCCCAGCGCGGCGAGCGGGACGGCGGCGAGGTTGTAGCCGAGCGCCCAGCGCCGGTTCTGGCGCAGGATCGACAGCATCTGCCGCGCGAGCGCTCGCGCGTCGACGAGCGCGTCGAGTTGTCCGGTGATCACGATATCGCTCGCCGCCTGCGCCACGTCGGCGGCCGAGCCCACGGCAACGGCGACGTCGGCAGCCGGCGAGCATCGGGGCGTCGTTCACGCCGTCGCCGACGACGACGACGCGCGCGCCGGTCGCGCGCAGCGACGCGAGCCATGCGAGCTTGTCCGCGGGTGCCTGGCGCGCAGCCCAGGTCGCGATACCGAGGCGCGCGGCGACCGACGCGACCTTTGCCTTCGCGTCCCCGCTCGCGATCGCCACGCTGAGACCGGCGCGCAGCGAGCGCATCGACCGCTGCGCGCGTCCCCGGCCGCGGCCGCTCGTCGACGTGGAACGCGGCGATAGCGCCATCGTCGTCGGCGAGCACCACCGCGTCGTCGAGGTCCGGCGCCTGTTGCTCGCGCGCCAGCGCGTAGTCGGCTCGACCGAGGCGATAGCGGCGTCCGTCAATGACGCCGCCGATGCCGCGGCCCGCGACGCTTTCGCGCGCGTTGACCGGGGGCAACGCTGCTGGCGCTGCGGCCGTGAAGGCGCGCGCGAGCGAATGGCGGCTTCCCTGCGCGAGCGCGGCGGCGAGTGCGAGCGCGGCGTCGCGATCGATGTCGCGCAGCGTCACCGTGCGATCCCGCGCGATCCAAGGTTCGGTCAGCGTCCCGGTCTTGTCGAACAGCACGTGCGTTGCCGAGGCGAGATCTTCGAGCGCATCCGGACGCACCACCAGCACGCCGCGGCCCGTGAGCACCGCGAGCGTGCGCGTCACCGCCGCCGGCGCCGCCAGCGCGAACGCGCAGGGGCATGCTACGACGAGGACCGCGACCGTCGCCGCGAACGCGCGCGTCGGGATCGACGATCGCCCAGCCGATCGCCGTGCACACCGCGAGCACCAGCACGCGGGCGACGAAACCCGCCGCTGCGCGCTCGCCGGCGCGCGCCAGCCGCGGCCGCGTGCTCGCCGCGCGCGCGGTCAGCGCGACGATGCCTGCAACGACGGTGTCGGCGCCGACACGCGTGACGCGCACGTCGCCGGGTGTGCCCATGACGACGCTGCCGGCGCACAGCGATTCGCCGCGGCGCCTTGTGAGCGGCGCCGATTCGCCGCAGAGCAACGCCTCGTCGACGCGGCACTCGCGCGCTTTCGAGCACGCCGTCCGCCGGAACGCTGCCGCCGTCGGCGACGACCACGCGATCGCCGGGCGCGAGCTCGAGCGCACCCACGCGCAGCAGCGATCCGTCGGCCTCGACGCGATCGGCGAACACCGGCGTCAATCGCGCCAGCGCGTCGGACAGGTCGCCGGCGCGGTGGCGCGCGCGCATTTCGAGATAGCGGCCGACGCACAGGAAGAACACGAACATGCTGACCGACTCGAACCAGACGTCGGGGCCGCCGGTGACGACCTCGACGACGCTTCCGGCGTAGATCAGCGCGACGGCCAGCGCCACCGGCACGTCCATGCCGAGCCGGCGCGCTGCGAGGAGGCGTCTCGCGCCGGCGAAGAACGGCGCCGCCGCATAGAACACGACCGGCGTCGCGCGAGCAGCGTCAGCCAGCGGAAGAAGTCGCGCGTCGCGACGTCGACGTCGTCGAACGCGCCGAACCACAGCGCGCTCGCGTACATCATCGCCTGCATCGCACCGAAGCCGGCGACGGCGAGGCGCTTTTGCGCGTCGCGCGTTTCGCGCCGCCGGGTATCGTCGAGCGCCGCGCGGTCGAGCGGGAGCGCACGATAGCCGACGCGCGCGAGCGCATCGACGATCACGCGCGAGCGAGACCGCCTTGCCGTCGTACACGATGCGCGCGCGCTGCGCGCCGGCGTTCACGCCGACGTCGGCGACGCCCGGCAGCAGGCCGAGCGTTCGCTCGATCAGCCAGCAGCAGGCGGCGCAGCGCATGCCGTCGATCAGCACGATCGCTTCGCTGTTGCCGTCGGCGAGGGGGCGCACGAGGTGGCGCGATAGCTCCGGTCGCTGGAAGGCTGCGGCGCTCTTCGCCGAATCGCCGAGGTCGGGCGCGCGAGCGGCCGATCCACTGCGCAATCGATAGTAGTCGGCGAGTCCGAGTTCGCCGATCCACTCGGCCACCGCGCGGCAGCCGTTGCAACACACCGCATGCGCGACGCCGGCGACGCGCGCCTGCGGCGGATCGGCGGGCAGCGGTTCGCCGCAATGCCAGCAGCCGTTCTCGGCGTTCATCTTCCTGCGCGGGAGGCGGCGTGACAGCGGAGTGCCGAAGCGGGACCTTCAGCACGTTGCCGCCGCCGGTTTCGACCGGCGTGTCGGCATGGCGCGCACGCAAGCACGATCGTCACGATGCATCCGACGATCGACGCGACAAGATCGCGCGCCGAGCCAGACGACCGGTTGCCGAAACCACGCGCCTGCATCGCGCGACCCTGTTCATGTCATCGCGCGCGACGGTCGCCGAGTGCGATTGCGCGTAGACCCAGGCGGCGACGAGCGAACGCGTCCTCGTCGCCCAGGCGGTCGCGCCACGCCGGCATCACGCCGTTGCGGCCGCTGACGAATGGTCTCGGCGATGTCCCGCGGCATGCCGCCGTAGAGCCAGACGCCATCGGTGAGGTTCGGCGCGCCGAGCGCCGGGTTGCCTTTGCCGTCGGCACCGTGGCACGGCGCGCAATGTGGAGAAAAGCGGCTTGCCGAGCTGCGCGCGCAAGGAGTCGTGCGGCTTCCCCGACGAGGCTCGCGACGTAGTGGGCGAGATCGAGGATCGAATCTTCGGAAATAGTGCCCGCGAACGCCGGCATCACGCCGCGGCGTCCGTCCAGGATGCTGGTCAGGATCGACTTGCCGTCGCCGCCATAGAGCCAGTCGCTGTCGGTGAGATCGGGAGCGCCGAGCGCGACGTTGCCGCGCGCGTCGCGGCCGTGGCATGCCGCGCAGTTCTCGACGAACAGCATCTGCGCCCACGCGCAACGCCTCAGGGTCGGTGGCGATCGACTCGACCGATCTTGCCGCGGACGCGCTCGCGCAACGGCGCCTCGAGCTGACGGTTCGCGGCCTGGTCGCGCGCGAGCTCGTCGTGCGACGTCCAGCCGAGAACTGCCCTTGAACGCACCGAAGCCCGGATACAGCGCAAGGTAGGCGAAGGCCGCGACGAATCCCGATCGCCGAGATCACGATCCACCAGGTCGGCAGACGTCCGCACGCCTTCGCGCAACACGCCGTGCGCCCACACGTGTCCGCTCGTGCCGTCGGGCTGCGTCGGGATGTCGACCCGCAGTCCCCACAGAGAACAGGAACAGCGTAAGCGCCGAGCGTGAAGACGATGAGCAGGATCACCCATCCCGACCAGAACTCGCTCATGGCTCGTCCTTCCCGTCTTCCATCGGCAGCGTCGCGAGGGCGTCGAACGTCCGCTTGTGATGCGGAAGCCACGCCCACACCCAGATGCCGATGAACACGAGCATCACGATCACCGTGACGATGCCGGCGATATGTCCCCAGACCGGACTCATTTCGCAGGCTCCTTTGCGGCGGGTCGTTGGCGACTGCCGAGCAGCCCTGCAGATAGGCGACCAGCGCGTCGAGCTCCGTCTTGCCGGCGACGGCTTTCGGCGCCGCGGCGATGTCGGCGTCGGTGTACGGGTCGCCCAGCGTGCGCAGCGCGCGCATCCGCGCCGCGATGTCGTTGCCGTCGAGCTTCGCACCGGCGAGCCACGGGTACGCCGGCATGTTCGAATCGGGGACGAACGCACGCGGATCGAGCAGATGCCGGCGCTGCCACTCGTCGGAATACTTGCCGCCGATCGCGCGCGAGATCCGGGCCCGTGCGCTTGGAGCCCCACTGGAACGGGCGGTCGTACACCGATTCGGAGGCCACCGAGAAATGACCGTAGCGCTGCGTTTCGGCGCGCAGCGCGCGAATCATCTGCGAGTGGCACAGGTAACAGCCCTCGCGCACGTAGATGTCCTTGCCGGCGAGGCGCAGCGGATCGTACGGCTTAACGCCCGGCGGCGGACCGATCGCATGCGCCTGAATGAACAGCGGCATGATTTCCGACAGGCCGCCGAACGACACCACGACGAACGTCAGGATGCCGAGCAGGGCGGCGTTCTTCTCGATCGCTTCGAAGTACTTGTAGCCGCGCGCCATGGTGCGCTCCCCGTCAGCCGTAGGCCGGCAACGGCGTCGGCACTTGCTGCGGCTCGGGCTCGGGAATGGGAACCGGGATCGGCTTGATCAGCCGGGCGCGCGCCGCGGCAGCGGTGTGCCAGAGGTTCCACGCCATCACCACCATGCCGGCCAGAGAATGAGACGCCGGCGAACCAGCGCACGACGTACAACCCTTTGATGGCGATCAGGCTGTCGATGAACGGATAGGTCAGCGAGCCGTCGGGACTGGTGGCGCGCCACATCAGGAACTGAGTGATGCCGGCGATCCACATGGAGAATATGTACAGCAGCACGCCGGTGGTGTGCAGCCAGAAGTGCAGCTCCATCGCCGCGCGCGAGTGCATGGCCGGCTGGCCGAGCGCGCGCGGCGCCATCGCGTAGAGCGAACCGATGGTGATCATCGCCACCCAGCCGAGCGCGCCGAAGTGCACGTGCGCGACCGTCCACTCGGTGTAGTGCGTGAACGAGTTGACGGTCTTGATCGCCATGATCGAGCCTTCGAAGCGTCGTCCCGGCGTAGAACACGAGCGCCAGCACCATGAACTTCGCCGCGGGATCGGTCCTGAGCAGATGCCACGAGCCGTTGAACGTCAACAGGCCGTTCGCCGCCGAGCCAAAGCTCGGCATCAGGAGGATCAGCGAGAACGCCATCCCGAGCGACTGCACCCAGTCGGGCAGCGCCGTGTACATCAGATGGTGCGGGCCCGCCCACATGTAGATCGATATCAGCGCCCAGAAATTGACGATGGAGAAGCGGTAGCTCCACAGCGGCTGCTGCGCCTGGCGCGGAACGAAGTAGTACATCATTCCGAGGAAGCCCGCGGTCAGGAAGAACGCGACCGCGTTGTGGCCGTACCACCATTGCACCATCGCGTCGGCCGCGCCCGAGTACACCGGATAGGACTTGGTCAGCGACACGGGCAACGCGATGTTGTTGACGATGTGCAACAGGCCCACGGCGATGATGAGCGCGCCGTAGTACCAGTTGGAGACATAGATGTGGCGGATGCGCCGCGCGCGATCGTCGCGAAGAATACGATCCCGAACGATACCCAGACCACGGCGACGGCGATATCGATGAACCACTCGGGCTCGGCGTATTCCTTGCTTTGGGTGATGCCGAGCGGCATGGTCACCATCGCCAGGATGCAGCCGAGCTGCCATCCCCAGAACGTGAAATTGGCGAGCGCGGAGAACGCGAGCCGCGTGTGGCCGGTTCGCTGCACGACGTAGTAGCAGGTTCCCATCAGCGCCGATCCGCCGAACGCGAAGATGACGCCGAACGTGTGGTCGGGACGAATCCGGCTGAAGGTCAGCCACGGCACGCCGAAATTGAGCGAAGGCCACACCATTTCGGCGGCGGCGTACACGCCGATCGCCATGCCGACGATGCCCCAGACCGCGGCGGCGAGCAGGAACAGCCGCACGATCTGATCGTTGTAGGTTTCCTGCGGACGCATGGGTTACCCCCGATGACGTGTCAGTTGTCCAGCACGATAGCGCTTGCCGAACGGCCCGAGAATCGTATTTTGGTCTGATTTCTAGCGGGGGGTGGAATCGTAGCTCGGGAAGCACGACAGCGTGCAGCGACCGACCGCTTTTGCCAGATCGCTCAAGGTCGCTACCAGATGGCCGGAGTGTCCGCTTCGGGTCCGAGAGCGCCATCGAACGGCCGCTATTGCCGAGCTCTGTGTACGGACGCTCTTGGCGCGTCTCCGGCCGTTGCGGCGGTTGACTCCCGGGGTCCTTAGCCGAACGGCTATTGTCCCGATGCTTCCTCGGGGCGTCTGCAACACGGCGTGGCTCGAAGCAGTGAAGCGGGCAGGGCTCGAGGACTTCCGCTTTCACGATACCCGGCACTATGCCGAGTGCCGGATTATGCCGATGTCGGCATAAGCGGCACACCTGGGCTTCCTGGCATCGGCAGGCGGGAACGTCGACCGATGAGCTCAAGGAGCTCGGGGGCTGGAAATCGCGCGTGAAGGTCGAGATCGAGGCGCTCTACGAGCTTCGTTCAAACGCGGAGCAGATGAACCGCGGCCCCGACCTGGCGGACGAAGCGCGACGCAACGGCTTACCGTCGGAGAAAATGAAGCGCTGTTCAACGAATGGCACCGGAACCGCATGAAGGCGAAGAAGCTTCGGCCTGGTCCGATCGGCGCCCCGACCATCTACGATCGGGCAGTTGGGGTGGTCGACGCGAGGGCGAGCGAAGGGTACTGGTCTCGGCTGTGGACGTCGTATTGGGGGCGCTGCTAACCCAAAGGTGCTTCGCTCAAAGCGGGACGCGTGACGTAGGGACGATTGCCGAGGAGGGTGCTGCCTACTTGCCGCGCGGGGATTCGCGCCGTGGCGGCTACGAGGCGCGGGCCGCGCCGATTCAAGTTGGAGCGCTTGGCGCCCGTCCAGGCCGCGTAGAACGCCCGAGGAGCCGCGATCGCCCGGGACAGCCGCGTCATCTAATCGGCCGGCTCGCGCCGCTTTTTCGCGACCTCGGCGGTTTCTTCGCCCCACCGTAAATCGGGACATCCATACGCGAACGTAATTGCCGCACCGATAAGCAACGGCCACTTCTCAAACAAAAAGGCGGTGAGACAGATCAACGCGGTTACAAAGACACAGAACAGGACCAGCCCTGGATCCAACCTCTGTTTAGGCTTTCCGAACCCCTCTTTAATGAGACCCCAGACCAGGTATGCGAGGATCACGGCGAGATGGCCAGAGAAAAGACCGGCGATGAACGAACTCACAATCACCACGACGTCTTTCAACTTCAGCTCCAGAATGTCGCGGGTTGTCGCGTCCCCTTCCAGCGCCCAGGCGCGGCTAGTGAGCCCGCACGTGGGTATTCAGCGCCGATGGGTGCGCCGCTCGGGCCGCTAGACGGGCTCTTGGCGACTGCCAAGTCAGCTCCTTCCTCGCTAGCGCGACAACCGCCGCCGCCATCGCTACTCCCGCTTTCATTCGAGCTCAGGTTCAGGCGGAAGGTTGCGGTCGATCGGAGAGCCATTCGGTGAACTATTGTCAACGCCTCGTCCGCATCGTCGTCCCTACCCAACATGCGGACGGTCATGCCGCGATCGGGCTCCGGCCGGTAGAGGCTGCCCGTCAGGCCGAACTCGCCTCCGCGGCGATAGGGGCCGCGAGGGAGCGCCTTCTGGCACTGTTCGACGAGCGGGTCGACCGCGACCGTCTCTACGATAAGCCCGCCGCCTAAAATGCCCGTTCCCCGTCGAGAGTTGCGCGACCATGCACGACAAGCCCCTAGCAGCGTGATGCAAAACGCACGGAATCATTCCTCGGAAGTCGAGTCGAAAGCGCAGCGTCGCGAGTAGCGGAGAACAATGCATGCGCGGTCGAGTCGATCCCCAAGAGTCGATGTTCAGTGGGCCAGAGCGGCGCCGCCGCGGGGAACCGTGCTTTCCTGTGGACAGCCGGCGGCGGCATGCAGAACCTGGGCGCTCTGCCGGGGTTCCCGCACAGCGCCGCCTACGGCGTCAACAACGCCGGCCAAGTAGTGGGCTCGAGTAACCCCTTTCCAGCAGGGATACCCCGGGCTTTCCGCTGGACGGCCCGCGGCGGCATGCAGGAACTGGTCACGCCGGACACATTCTTTAGCGACGCCCGGAGCATCAACGACGCCGGCGACGTGGTAGGCACGGCGGGGCTTAACGGTACCCCTTTTGCTTTCGGGTGGACAGCCGGCGGCGGCGGCCAGTTCTTGGACCAGGACATCGAATTCCCCCAAGGAGTTGATGTCATTAGACTGAGCGCAGCGTCCGGCATCAACAACGCCGGCCAGGTGGTGGGCTCCATCGCCTTTGGCACCGAGGCTCGCGCCGCGCTGTGGACCGGTGGTAGCCTGCAAAGCCTGGGCGTTCTGCCAGATGGCGATGATTTCGCCCCCGAAAGCAACGCGTGGGGCATCAACGACGCCGGCCAGGTGGTGGGCTCCGCTACAGTCTCCGGGCGCGATCACGCCTTCCTGTGGACAGCCGCCGGCGGCATGCAGGACCTCAACGCTCTGATTGATCCGCTCGATCCGCTCAAGGGGGTCACCACGCTCGTCTGGGCCCGCGACATCAACAACGTTGGCCAGATCGTGGGCTTTGGCATCATCAACGGGAAGAATCACGCCTATCTGCTCACGCCCGTCCCGGAGCCTGAAACCTACGCAATGATGGTGGCCGGATTGGGGCTGCTCGGTTTCATGCTCCGGCGCCGACGCGCAGCGGCACGATTGCCCGGCGCATAGATCCTCTCATCGAGCGAGATAAGGGCGCCGGCGCGCGGAGCGTTTTCCGTCGCCGACCGCGTCGTTTTAAGCGACGCGCCGCTGCGTCGATTAACTAACGGTTCGCAGTGAAGTGTGCGGAATGACCTCACGGGTCACGGGCGGGCGCGCCTAGACTTTCTCGCCATGAAAACCGCTGCCCTTCATTTCCGCACCGCTCGCGACATCCTCGACAAGGCACGGCGCGAGCGCTCGCGTTACGCCGACGCTCTCGATGGCGAAGACCAGACGGCCGCGGCGGATCACCAGTTCTTCTTACGTCTCGACGACGCGGACGAGGCGATCGCGGAATGGGAGACGTTCCTCACGACATGGGAGAAGTTCATGACGGACCGGGGACTGTGAGATAGAGAGGGTTTGCCGGCGCCCGCGGCGTAACGCGTCGCCGGCCGCGGGTGTTATTCACGAGCGACCGCCCGCTGCGCCCGCCGGCCGCCCGCCGCGACCCCGGTCTGCGGGCCGCGCCGCGCCGACACTCGGGGCCGCGCCCGAGGGTGCTACTTCCCATCGAAAGGTCCCTAGCTACCAAGGGAGGCCCCCCGGCTCTGCCGGGGAGGCAGTAGAAGTTTGACGTTTAAGGGATGGTCCATCGGGGAAACTCCCAATCGTGAGCCGCCAAGCACACGAAAGGGAGTTCTACGATGGACGAGTACGAAAGCCTAAGCCACACGAAGTGGGAGTGCAAATACCACGTGGTCTTCATCCCCAAGTACCGCCGAAAGACGCTGTACGGGCAGTTGCGCGCGCACCTTGGCGAGGTGTTCCGGCGGTTGGCGGAGCAGAGGGAGAGCCGGATCGAGGAGGGGCATCTGATGTCCGATCACGTGCACATGATGATCTCGATTCCGCCGAAGTACGCGGTGTCGCAGGTCATCGGGTACATCAAGGGGAAGAGCGCGATTCATCTGGCGCGGGTGTACGGGGAGAGGAAGCGCAACTTCGTCGGACAGAATTTTTGGGCGCGGGGATATTTCGTATCGACGGTGGGCCGAGACGAGGCGGTGATCCGCGAGTACATCCGCAATCAGGAGGAAGAGGACAAGCGGTTGGATCAGCTCAGGCTGTGGCAATAGGGGAGCCACCTTCAGGTGGCTCAATCAGTGCGGGCCGCGTTAGCGGCCCGTCCAGCCGCTTTGAGCGGCTCACACATTAAAGCCCCCGGCTTTGCCGGGGGATACTTACTGAAACGTCGCGTCCTTGCGCTCGTAGTACGCGTCGAGTTGCGCGAACACTTCTTCGAACATCCGCTCGTCCTCCTGCGCGCGCCATTCGAAAAAAGCTTCGCGGCTTCCTGGCCCTCGGGGATCGCCAAGAACGACGTGTCCATCGTCAAGGCATAAGTGATCGTCCCGCTGCTCGAGCTTGCAGTGCTGAATCCGCTGACGACGAAGGCGTCCGCGTAGGGGCGCGCGCCTTCAAGCTCGTCGGCGGCCCCGTGCCAATCACGCCAGCCCTCAATTGCACCATCCCACTTCTCGGCAGGAACGGCCTTCTCGTCCACGAGCGTGAAAATCATGCGCTCGCTTCGGGCATGATCCTCAGCAGCTTGTGCCGCCTCCGAAATGCGATCCCCGAACGCCTTCGCCTTCTTCGCGGAGTCGGGCACCTTCGCCAAGAGCGCCCGAGTACGTCTTGTTCCGTTCTCTGCGACACTTTTGGCTTCTGAATCGCGTTGCCCGATGACTTACGGCCGATCGCGATAGCTCGACATGTCTGGGATCTTCATCAGCTATCGCCGCGAGGATAGCCAGGACCTGGCCGGGCGACCGTTCGACCGACTGACCCAGCGCTTTGGCAAGGACCGCGTGTTCCGGGACATCGACGCGATCGAGCCCGGCGCGAAGTTCGCCCAAGCGATCGCCGAGCGCATCGGCGGCTGCGACGCGGTCGTCGTGCTGATCGGCAAAGGCTGGCTCGAGGCGAAGAACGCCGAAGGACGGCGCAGGCTCCATCTCCCGCATGATTTGGTGAAAGCGGAGGCACATGTGCCCAATAGGCATGCGGCCCTTCCGCTCTTCGACGAGCTCGAAGCTGGCTATTGCCGCAGCGGTGTCGTCGTCGAGCTCGTGCAGCCGCTTGAGACTGCCATCTTCGCGAAAGAGGCTTCGCGGGTCCGAGAACGCGATCCGCGCCGCCTCGCGGAGCACCTTTTCGAGCGTGATCTCAGTCCGCTCCTGGGCCTTGGCCCGAATCTCGGCGACCCTCCCCGCAACCTCCCCGTCGGCGAGCAGCTCGCTCGCCCGCTTGTGGACCGTCGACCCTTTCCCGCAGTGTAGGCGTCATTCGCGAAGGCTGGGGTAGTCGGTGTAGCCGCGCTCGCCGCCGCCGTAGAAAGTGGATCGGTCGGGCGTGTTGAGCGGCGCGCCGGCGCGAAAGCGCGCGACCAGGTCGGGGTTGGCGAGATACAGCACACCGAACGAAACGAGGTCGGCGTATCCGCGGTCGAGCGCGGCGGCGGCGCGGCCGAGGTCGTAGCCGCCATTGGCGATGTACACGCCGCGGTAGCAGCGGCGAAACGCCGGCCAGTCGAAGCGCTCGTCGCCGGTCTCGTCGACGTGCAGGTAGGCTAGCGCGCGCGTCCCGAGCATGGCGGCGGCGTGCTCGAAGGTGCGCTGCGGCGCGCTGTCGCTCATCCCGTTCCACGGATTGACCGGCGAAAGGCGCACGCCGACGCGCTCCTCGCCGCACTCGCGCGCGAGCGCGTCGAGCACTTCGCGCAGCAGGCGGGCGCGGTTCTCGAGCGAGCCGCCGTAGGCGTCGCTGCGCGCATTGGTGCCGTCGCGCAGGAACTGGTCGATGAGATACCCGTTCGCCGCGTGCAGCTCGACGCCGTCGAAGCCCGCGTGCATCGCCTTGCGGGTCGCGGCGGCGAACTGCGCGATCGCGGCGGGGATGTCGTCGCACGCCGCCGCGCGGCTGCCGGCGTGCCAGAGCTGGATGAAGATCCTGCCGCCCGCGGCGTGGACCGCCTGCGTGACCTGCCGCCAGCCCGCCACATGCGCGGCCTCGTAAATACCCGGAGCCGCCGGACTGGTCCTCGCCTGCGCGCAGACCGGAGAAGCCTCGGTCACGATGAGGCCGGCGCTCGCGCGCTGCGCGTAGTAGGTCGCCGTGAGCGCGTGCGCCGCGCCGGCGGCGTCGGCGCGGTTGCGGCCCATCGACGCCATGACCATCCGGTTGGCGAGGCGGACCGGCCCCAGGTCGAACGGGTCGAACAGGAGCATTTCAGCCGGGCAGCGCCGCGCCCGCCGCGAGGAGCACGCAATACGCGAGGAGAAGCCGCCCCGCCCTGGGCGTCATCGGCACCAGGTCCTGGTAGCGATCGAGCGTCCACACGGCGCGCGCAAGGCTCGCGGCGAACGGCAGCGTCAGCCAGGACAGCAGGATCCAGGCGCTGAAGCCCAGCGCGGGCCAGAACCACAGCGGCGCGAGATAGGCGAGCACCAGCAGCGCCGTGAGCTCCGCGCGGCTCCAGCGGATGCCGAAGCGCACGGCGACGGTGCGCTTGCCCTTGACCGCGTCGTACTCGCGGTCGCGGATGTCGTCGATGATGAGGATGTTGGTCGTCAGCGCGCCCACCGGCACGCCGAACGCGAGCACGCTTCCCGGAAGCGCCAGCGCCTGCACGTAGTAGGCGCCGGCCACCGAAACGATGCCGAAGAAAAGGAAGAACAGCGGGTCGGCCAGACCATGGCGGCCGGCGGGCCACGGCCCGGCGGAATAGAGCCAGCTCGCGGCGATGCTGGCGAGCCCGATCACGACGACGAAGGGCCCCGCCAGATACACCAGCCAGACCCCGACCAGCAACGCGAGCCCATAGCAGGCGCCGATCGCCGCCTTGAGCGCGGACAGCGTCAGCGTGCCGCGCTTCAGGGCCTGCACCAGCTCGGGGTGCTCGCGGTCCTCGGGCTGCTGGACCAGGTTCTCGTAGTTGTCCGTCAGCACCCCGCCCACCTGGATCAGCCAGCCCGCGAGCAGGGCGAGCAAGGCGGGGAGCAGGGCGAACACCCCGTCGTGGACGGCAAGACCCGTGGCCACGAGGACCGGCGCCGCCGCGGTGGGCAAGGT